>NZ_CP070499.1:1424963-2849927 GCF_016925615.1 Natronosporangium hydrolyticum | reverse complement strand
CACCTCGTACGACAAAGTCGACGGCGGGAAAACTGCGGTGCAGCGCTGCTCCCTGCTCGTCATCGCAGTTAGCCCCACCCATCACGGTAATCACCCTTGGACTACGCTCTTTCACGGCCCGTGCCAGTGCCAGGGATGGCATATTCTGATCGAATGTGGAGGTCAGGCCCACCACGTCGTACCCGGCGTCCACCAGCTCCGTTGCCAGAGCCATCACGAACCCCGGCGCAAGGCGGTACATCTCACAGGCGTCGTCGAGGTCGGCGCCGTTGGCACGGGCGGTGAGGTAGAACGGCGTATCCATGGGGTCATCCGCGCCGTAGAGCGCAGGGGAGAAGATCCACTCGCCCAGCGCGTGGTAATACCCTTCTACGACCTGCTGGTACTGCGCCGCCCCGATACGCCCACCGGTCCTCTCGGTGAGGTAGTCGCACCACCGCAGATTGGCGTAGACGACATCCACCTGCGCCGTCTTGGCGGTCTCGGTCGCGACTGGTACCAGGGTGCTGACGGCGAGCGACGGCATGTCCAGCAATGCCCACGGCATGCAGACCAGGACTACTCGCAACTCGCTGCCCGCTCCGGAGTCAGCCACCGCCTCCGGAGGCGTGGCGTGCTGGACGGCTCGTATCATTCATACCTCCATTCCAGGAGAAGTCGTCAGGTCGGGGAACGGCATTATGACCGCGCGCCGGCCGGCTTCGAGTCGGCACCCCGGTAGTCGGCACGCCCGATCTCGCATCCCTCCAGAAACGCGGAGGAGAAGTCGACTTCCCAGACGTAAGCCGCCCAGGTGTCCGCGCCACGCAGCGCCACCCCGGCACACGTTGCCTCTCTGAGATCGCTATGGCGCAGGTCGCAGCGGCGCAGGTCGGCCTCGGTCAAGTCGGCGCCGAACATGCTGGCACAGCGCAAGCTGGCGCCCTGCAGGTCCGTGCACCGCAGACGGGCACCCCGGAGATTTGCGCTGTCCAGCCACGCCCCCTGAAGGTCGGCATAGGAAAGATCGCTTCCGATGAGATCCGCGCCGGTGAGATCCGCGCCGCGCAGGTCGGCAGAGGCCAGATCGGCCTGACGGCCGTGCGACCGGATGAGGCGCCAACCGTCAAGCAGGGCCACCGTCCGCGCCGCCTCACCCTCGATTGCCACCACCCCGAGCCGCTGCAGCGACAGCCGATGGCGCGACAGCTCCGTGGCGGAGCGTCCCAGTACCGAACGCAGGTCGGCCACCGCGACCTCCGTTCCGCTGACGAGTTCCAGCCCGCTGGCGGTGTGCCCCAACGCGTCCAGGGTCACCAATCGGTATGACTCCGGCGACCCCGGCAGGTCGACCGCCGCTCGTGCCATGTCCAGCAGCGACCTCATGCGGAGCTCCCCTCGACGGCGTCCATGAAGAAGAAGTTCTGGGTCAGCCGCCCGTCGGCCGACCCGCCGCCGAACGTCCGGGTGATGCCGTGGAACAACCGGGAGCCGCGGAAGAGAACGCACCGGTTGTACCGGATGTCGACCTGATGGAGCAGTTCCCAGCGGTCGTCGTGCAGGCTGTCACGCATGATATACCTGCTGTCGAACTCCTCCAGCGACGAACAGCGGTAAGCGGCGAGGTCGCTACCGCGCGGTACCCGCTCCAACCCGGTCTCACGGTGTCGATAGATACCGAGCCCGCCGGAACAGTCGGTGTCGAGGCTGAGATATATCACCGCGGTCCAGTCGACGAAGTCGACATGTACTTTCGTACGCCCCGTTTCGTTGGCGAGCGCGAGTCGGAACTTGCCGAACACCCACTGCGATGGGTCGATGTCGATGGCCTTCCCGACCAGCTCGGCGAAGCGGTCGCGGTGTTGAGGTGACCAGTACGCCTTGACGCTCTCCCCTCCCGGAAAGTTCGCCCGTCCGTCGAAGCCGACGAACTCGGCGTCGAGGGCCAGTCGGCGTACGGCGTCAGGCTTCTCGTAGAAGTCGTCGATGATGTGGACCTCGCCGCGCAGAGAGTGCGGCACCTCTGTCACCGCTTGCCTCATCTGACACCTCCGGACACGACCTCCTTGCCGAGCACTCGGCCGACCGTCCCCACCTCGATGCGCTCGTTGAAGAAGAAGTTGTGGGTGAGCCGGGCGTTTGCTGGCCGATCACCGAGTCCACCCAGCGGGGCATGGTAGAACTCGCACCCCCGGAACAACACCAGTCGGTTGTAAGTCGGCCCGACCCAGCTTACGATCTCCCACTTCGACAGATCAGCCATGTCACGGCGAACCACACGTTCCTCGAACTCGTCGGCGTCGGCGAAGCCGAGCCGGCGGGCTTCACGGTCGGTCGGTGGACGCTCACGCCCGGTCTCCCGGTGTCGGAAGAACCCGGTGCCGGCCGAGGATGGCGCGTCGGGCGTGAGATAGACCATGCCAGCCCAGTCGACGGCGGAGTCCGCATGCACCTTGGTTCTTTCGCCAGTCTCATCGGTAATGAGACGGAAGCCGCCCCACGTGAGCCTGTCCGGGTCGACATCGATCCCACGGCCGAGAATCCCCTCGATGCGGGCCTGGAGCGCGTCCGTGCGAAGCGCCTTGTTACTCTGCCAGCCTGGATAGTTGTACCGGTCAGCGCTATTGAATGCCGAGTTCAGTGCGAGCTGCCGGACTGCGTCAGGGTCCGCGTAGAAACCGTCGACCACAACCAATCGCTTGCGCATCTAGTCCCTCCGGTTGGCGTCGTTGAAGAAGAATCGCTGGGTCAGGCGACCGCTGTCCGGCGTCGTCCCGAAACCCTTGCTGGCACGGTGGAAAAGGACCGAGCCCCGGAGCAGGATCAGCCGGTTGTACCGCATGGCGACGTGGGTGGTCTCCTCCCATCGCTCCGGATGCATCTTGTCCGGATAGTAGTGCTCGCGCAGCCACGCGTCACGGCTGTCGTACCCGATCTGCCGGGCCTGCTCCTCAGTTGGCGGTCCGAACAGACCAGAGGGTTTGTGCCGATAGAACGAAAGCCCACCTTCGCAGCGGTCATCGGGCACAAGGTAGACGATGGCGGACCAGTCCGTCTCATCATAGTGGGTGGTGAAATCGACATGCGAGTCGGCGCCGAAGACCCCGAACACGCCGAACGCCATCCGCTTGGGGTCAACATGGATTTCCGCACCCACCAGGTCGCGCATGACCCGGACTAGCTGATCGTTGAAGAACGAATTGTATGTCTCAAAGTCGTAGGTGATGCCCGCCTCCTGCTTCGGATTCGCCCAGTCGCCCATGGAGATCGCTAGCTCTCGTACCCGGTCCACGTCGACGTAGAAGTCGTCGACTACTTCAATTGTCTTCTGCATCCTTCAGCTCCTTCCTCCGGTACGGTGCCGCAGGCACGCTCTCGGGTGCGTCGGTCCGGGCGGGCGGGCCGCCGACGACCATCGCCGACGTCTGACGAGTCGTCTCCAATGAAGTCCCCGAGACAGACTCCGCCCGGCTGAGCCGCATAGCGGCCTCGATGAGCCGGTCCCGCCAAGGCCAATCAGGGGCGTACGGGTTCGCCAGCATGGACATCGCCTGAGGCAGGCCAGTGGAGTAGAACCACCTTGGCGAATGCTCGGCAAGATCAAGGTGTGTGTCAGCGATCCACTCCCCGAACCAGCCAGCGCGGAAGTCCGATTCGAACGTGAGCGAAGCGGCGACGGTGGGAATGAACGCAGCCTCCGCAGCCTCACGGTCGAGCAGCGTTCGCAGCACCGGGACGGCGATCTCGGGGTCGAGAACCACTTGCCGTCCGGAGGCCACTGCCGGTGGCAATCCCGCCGCCGCAGCGGCATCACCCACCACCTCCAGCATCGCGGGCCACCGGCGAGCCATCTCGGCGTCGATCGCCGCCTGGGTCCTCGCTGGCGCAATGCCACCGGCGTCGCCTTGTGGAACTGTGCGGGCGTGCCGCAGCCGGCACGCCGCAGTGGCGAGCACGGCTCGGTCGGCGGCCGACAGACCGGGCCACGCGGTCACCTCGTCGATACAGAGGCTGACGTTCGTACTGGTCAGCACGAATGTCGTGTTTCGCCGCGCCGGTAGGTACCGGACCTCCTCCCAGACCGTACGCAGAACCTCGCCGAGAGCCCGCTGGGGCGAGGCACCCGCGAACGGTCGTAGGTGCTCCGGAAGCCCCCAGCAGTTCACCAGGACCACGCCGGTGTCGGCGACGCGCGACCGGACGTCCTCCCAGAAACCGGCGTCGAAAACCAGCGCGGGATGCGAGGCGCCATCGTAGAGATCGACGCAGATCAAGTCGAAGCACTCCACGCTGTCTCGCATCAGCTGCGCTGCGTCCGCCACCTGCATGCGGAAGCGAATCGAGGGGAAGTAGACTTGATAGAGCGCACGGCAGAGTCCGACGGTGGCTGGATCACGATCCACCGCGAACAAATCAGCGGCTGGAGCGCTGGCGCGTACGGCCCGCAGCCCAGCGCCGTACCCGAGGCCGAGCATGCAGGCAGAGTCGACATTAGTCAGGAGCCCACCGAGGACACAGTCATCGGGTTGGTTCCCAGAAAAGACACGGTCCCCGGCGATCAGTGTGGAGACGGTATCGAACAGCAGCGGCGTCGAACTATACACGACACAGTCCTTACTGGTACGCCGCGGGGACCGTCCGACGGCGACTACAGTCCCCGCGGCATCTTCAGGTGTCAGCCGGCCGTGGCCAGCGACTGTACCTCCGCGGCATACGTGTGACTCACGAACGCCGTCTACTCGGAGAGTGCCAGCGCCTCATCGACCTCTGCCTGCTCGTCGTCCGTAAGTTCCACGAACGACGCGAAGAACGGCATGTTGTTCGGCGAGGTACGTCCATAGACCTCCATGTCGAACTCCTCGAACAGGGGGTCTGGCGCCTTCGTCGAGTCGGTCATTTTCAACCTCCTATCTGGGCCACGTTCCGTGGCCCGGGGCCGTGACTGCCGACAGCGAGTTCCACGGGTTGAGGCACACTGAACTGCCGCCCGTCGCACAGCGTCCTTTCACCGATTCACCTGAGGTCGGCCGTCATCATCACACCGGCCAGTCAGTGACATCGCGGCGCAGCGCCGAGAGAATCCACGGAAACGGATCGGCTCCTGCTACGGATGACGTACTGGCTGCCGTTCCACAATCCTTTACCGGACACGAGCCGATGGTCAATGAGACATCGCCGGAGACTCCACAGGAAGATCCGCGATGAGCAGGCCCGGCTCGCGCAACCGCGCCCATACGCCCCGGTGGGCAGCTAGGAACGGTCCGTACAGGCCGAGGGCTCCTGAACACTGCCCCGACCTGCCCGCCGCTCCGAGCGCCAGGCGACGACACCGAACCACCCCAGCACGCCGAACAGGCCGACCATAAGGAAGACCAGCAGCGTTAGCGAGACCGCCAGGGCGAAGGCAGCCAGAAACAGAAGATAGACGACCACGCTGATGCCCGCCGCGATCTGTTGCAGCCAGGCCCAGAGATCAACAATGACCACGCCGCTGCGAGTTGCCTCCCGATCGATGACATAGCGGATCCATCCGCTGACCAACGAGTAGGTCGCTCCGGTCAGGAAAAAACCGATGAGGGCGCCCGCCGGACCTAAGAAAGCCCAGCCTAGAAGCGCGAACGGTAGGACCACGAACGGCACCAGCGGGTGTAGGATGTCCACGTTCAGGGTGTTGAGGACGAACACGACCAGTCCCCCCACGCCGTACGCCGCGAGCGTCACCCCGATCATCGAAGCCGAGAACCCGTGTAGTACGTCCATGACCGGGAACTCCACCGCGTTGACGGCGCCGCCGGCCAAGGCGAGCACCGCCCAGAGAATCACCATCGGCACCAGCCCGCGGCCAACGCCGTCAGGCCTGGCGAATGTCGACAGAAAGCCTCGTGCCGGTGCCTGAGTGTCGCCGCCGGCGGAGGTCAGCCGCGCATGCCGGGTATGAGCCACCAGGGCTGCACAGGCCGCGTAGAGCAGCGCAGCCACCAAGATGACCGTAGCGACTCCCCCGACAGGGATGAGCACGGCCGCGATTCCAGGGCCGATCGCCAGACTGGCGGTCCGCCCGCTGGCAAGACCAGTTAGAGCACCCTGGCGTAACGGTTCCTCCGCGAGCCTGCCGACGAGGTAGAGCATCAAAGGCGCGCTGACTCCGCCCAGCCCTGCCACGACACCCGCGTAGACCACGATCAGGGCGAGGTCCTCCCGCACCGGCAACAGCAGGACGCATAGCAGCAGCTGCACCACCTGACCCAGTCCCCACAGCAGACCAGCACGTTCGCTGGGAAGGAGCCGGAGGATCCAGCGCGCCAGCGCGATCACCGCGACCGTCTGCACCAGGAAGAGCGCGGTGGTGGCTGTGGCTCCGACGGTCTGCTGCACGTACGCGGCCAGCGCCGTGAACACCGCCAATGTGGCGGAGCCGGAGATCAGGTTCGCCAGCAGCAGGCGACGCACAGCCTCACCTCTCCGGAGGGCCGACCATGAAAATTGAGTTCATCGCCGATGCGGCGTTAACGCCGAACCGATCGCACAGCATGTTGTCAACGTAGTAATCCCGCTGGGCCTTCTCCAGAAAGGCGACAAGTTCAGCCTGCTTGCCCTCGCTGTCCTCAATCACCAGATAGTCGCCCCGGTCGAGTTCGGCGTCTACGCAGCTAAGCACAGCCGGGATGGCGACATGGGCATCCTCCACCACCAGCAGCGGCGTGGCGGCCGGGCGTCGGCGTAGCGCAGCCACGAGCATGGCCAGGTCACCCTCAAGATCACAGTACTGGTATGTCACGCTGGGTCGCCCTCTGACCGCCGGTGGCGGCGAACGGTCCAGGGAGACGACATGGCAGTCGATTCCCAGTCCGATAGCCTGATCGGCGAACCAGAGCGCACTCGCGCCGGGGCCAGCTCCGAGTTCGACAATTGTCCGTGGCCGCAACTCCTGCAGAAGTTGGCCGTAGATCGCGAGGTCCCATACGCCCTTGAGAAGGCGCCGTCCGCGCCAACGCAGCGGCTCGGCAACCCCTTGGCTGCAGGCGTAGGTGTCCACGGATACCTGACGCCGCAGATACGACCGAGCGCCCACCCGTTGCCGAGCGGGGGTATACCTCGCCGGATGGTCCAGCGTCCCGGCCCGTACCGTCCGTTCGAGCAGGTCGCGGTAGTAACCGCGGGCACGCTCGGTAGCTGCGCTCGCAGCCGCCGCAGTCAACGCGGCGATGACATTGCCGTAGAGGCTTCCTGGCTGGCGCGCGTCCTCGCTCCCCTGCCGGCCGCGCCACATGTCTCGAGGATCGTCCACCAACCTCAACCTGGACAGATGTAAGGGATGCATTGCGTCATGCGAGAGCATACTAGCATCCCGCCACCGGAGGTGTCAGTGAGGTGATCTCAACAAGATTCTGGCAGGTGGCGGTGTTCAAAGTGGGTGAGGACGAGCACTGCTTTGACGATGTCGCCGATTTTGCTGGGGCTGGCGGCGGAAGATTTTGCCGTCGAGGATGATGTGGGACCAGCCTTGGTCGGCGACCCGGCGTAGCGCCTGGTGCAGGTCTGGGGCGCCTGCGGCAAGGACGGTGGTGGCCTCGTCGCGGTAGCGGTAGGCGGTGGCGCGGGAGACGCCGAATCCGGCGGCCAGCAGGGTGAGGTCTTCGCGTTTGCGGTACCAGACCAGTACCAGCAGGGCCTGTTTGAAGCAGGTCAGCGCTCGGGTGCCTCGGCGGGTGCCGCGGGTGAGTCGTTCGGTGGCCAGCAGGCGGGACAGGTAGTGGACCAGTTGGCGGGGTACGTCGAGCATGGCAGGATAGGTGATCACGTGGGGTCCTTCGCGGTAGGTGATCTTGTGTGAGAACTTCCTACCTGAAGGGCTCCACGCCTGCGTGTGGGGGGTCCGAACTGGATCAGGTGTGAGCCAGGATGAGCTGCCCGACGATTCTTGCTGAGATCACCTCAGTACCGATGTCCGGACTCATTGGGTGGCTGCATGATCCGGCCAATCCGACCGCGCTCCGCCGGGGCCGCCGCGGATTAATTCCGGCGACCGATCCCAATCGTCGACAGAAGCAATCCGGCTCCGCACCATAACGCAGCCCGTACGACATCTGAGGCCGACACTGCGAAGAACTCCGGCGCCAGGGTTCCTCGGACGAGGTTGGCGATCGGCTCGACCGGCAGTGCCTTGTGCATGCCCGCGAACCACGACGGGACCCGTTCGAGCGGGAAGAGCACAGGTGAAAACATGACCGTGCCGAGCATAAGCACCTGTGCGTAGATCGCCGCCGCCATCGGTTTGGCCAGTGCCGCCATCGCGTAGCCGATCGCGTTGAAGGTCAACGCCGCCAACAGCAGCGCTGGGACCGCCCAGGGCGAGGGAGCGGAGAAACCGTACACCACCGCGCCCACGAGGATCGCGGACACCAGTCCTGGGATGGCCGCCAATACCCACACGATCGTGTCGGCCATCAGGAACGTGAACCGGCCGACCGGGAAGGTCCTTGCAAACAACAGGCTTCCTTCGAGGCTGGCCCGGACCAGATGCTGTGGGAGAAGTACGAAGCCGACCACGGCCAGGGATATCGTCGGGGCGCCGGTGGCGAGAAACCGGCCGGAGTCGGCGTCGTCACCCACGAGGAATCCGAACCCCACAACCAATCCGACGGCCAACATGCTCTGGATAGCCACGATCAGTGCCGCAACGGACCGAAGACGCGAGACCTGCCATTCCATGATGAGTCGCAGTTGACGGAGGTGGCGCCAGCCGAGGCGCAGGTTAGTTCTCACGGTCCCTCAACGCATCCACAATGTGCCCGTAGGCGTCGTTCAGCGTCGATGGCCGCACCGAGAATCTCGTGATCCGGCGCGCGTCCTGCTCCCCCCGTGCCCAGGCCAGCGCCTCAGGCAGGACCTCCTCACGGATTCCCAGGAAGCGGCCGTGGCCGTGGGCGAACTCCGACTCCACGAATGTAGGTCGGTCGATCACCATGGTCGGATCGGTGACCACTACTTCCAGAACAAGCTCCGGACAGTAGCGCGCGCTGAGCTCATCCGGCTTGCCCTGCGCAATGATTCGCCCGGCATCCATCAGGATCACCTTGTCGACGATGCGTGCCGCTTCGAGCACGTTGTGCGTCACGAGGAGGACGCACGTTCCTTCGGCCGCGATGTCACGGACAATCTGCCACAACAGGGTGCGGCGCAGCGGATCAACGTCGTTTGTCGGTTCGTCCAGGACCAGTGCCCGACAGGGGGCCACCGCCGCCATACAGAAGGCCACCAGCCGCCGCATTCCCGAAGACAGTGCGTCGTGGGTGAGGTGCACCGCCTGAACCCGACGGTCGTAGTATCCCTCTAGCGCGAGGGCCTTCCCAATGCGCTCAGCGCGTTCTCGGGCGGCGGCGGTGGAGAGTCCCCGCAATTCGCCGACGATTTCCACCGAGCGTCGAGGCGTGAGGCCGGTCAACGGCACCTGACTCTGCGGCTGCAGCGAACACAACCACCGTGCTCGCCGGGGTGAGGCGATCAGATCCGATCCGTCCAGTCTGATCGATCCCGAGGTGGGCCTGGTGAGTCCTACCACCTGATGCACGAGCGTGGTCTTGCCCGCGCCGTTACTACCGAGCAACGCGACTACCTCACCCGGCTTGACCGTGAAGGTAAGGTCGATGTTTGCTGCGATCTCGCCGTAGTTCTTGCTGAGCCGCTCGACCTCAAGCATGGGTCGGGCGTCCATCCCTGACACAGTGGCGTTCTTCCGACCGCGGTCGCAGCGTCGCGGAGACCGGACGCTCCGGACGGACGGTCAGCTGCGCCCGCGGCGCCGGCTCGGGCCCTGCGACCTCGAGCGTGGCCGCTGCCAACAGCACTTGCAGAATCGTCTCCGCCTCCAGTCGCGCCAGCCGCTCCCCGATGCAGCCCCGGGGCCCACCACCGAAGGGGAGGAAGCTGAACTCCGGCAGGTCCTCACGGTCGATCTCCGACCATCGGTCGGGGCGAAACTCGTCACCATGGGGGAAGTACAGTGAGTTCCGGTGCACCACCCACGGGCAGACCAGGAACTCCACGCCGGGAGGAAAAAGGACGCCGCCGAGCGCGACTTCCCGGGTCGAGACTCGCCCAATGCCGTAGACCGGCGGCCGGAGCCGCAGGCTCTCGTCCAGCAGGTGTCTTACGGTGATCGCTGGACCGGTCGCCTCAGCTACCGGGCCGGGGTAGGTGCTGCCGCCGACCAGTCGCAGACGTCGCTGCAACAGTGGGTCCCTCTGCAGCAGGCACAGGGTCCAGAAGACGCTCAGCGCGGTGGTCTCGTGGCCTGCCACGAGGAGCGTCCATATTGCCTGCTTCAACCTGATGAATGCTTCCTCCGGTGGGAGCTCGGCATACAGTCGGTTCGCCGTGCGATGGAGAACGTCGTATCCTGCAGTAGGACCCACGATTCCGCGTAGTCCTCTCGCATCGATAATGGCGGCAGCCGCAGCGTCAAGGATTCCCCAGGCCCGATCCGGCTCCATCCGCGCCGGCCCTGCCTCGTCAACGAACCAGTAGCGCGGCTCAGCTTCCTGGATAGTGGAGTCCAACGCCTGCTGCAGGGCGAGGAAGTCGATGTCCACGTGCGCACGGAACAGGCAGGAGACCAGGATCTCGAGGGTGACGCAGCGGAGTTCGGCGTTGGCTCATGCGTGTGCCGTCGCAGAACCAACGCAGGATCAGCACGGCCTGCCGGTAGCAGCCCAGCGCCGGCTGCCCCGGCGGGTACCGCGTCGGAGACGCTCGGCGTGCAGCAGGCTGGACAGGTACAGCGTGGTCTCCTGGCGTACGGGCAGCGTGGCGGCGTATGTGACACTCATGGTCGGGCGCAGGGCTCCTATGAAGTTGATCTCTGGTAGGACCATCTTCATGTATCGGAGTCCTGCGTCTTTCGTTGCACCACAACGGAGTCGGCGTGTCGCACCGCCGCGGGCATCGGCTACGCACAGTCAGCGCGACCTTGCGCGGAATGGCTCAGTGGGCGACGGCCACCCGGCAACACCTCGACTTCGTTGTCACCAAGGACCTGTTACCGATCTTCGCGGTCGAACTGGACGGCCAAACCCACCGCAGCAGCGACGCGGTCCGCCGGGATCGGATCAAGGACAAAGTATGCGCTTCCGTGCAGTTGGACCTGCTACGGATCACGTCTCGATCTCTCGACAAGATCCGTGATGGACGAACAATCATCGAATACCTGATCGACGCTTATGCGTCCGCGCGGCGGCTGGGACGCTCCTATTGGGTTCACGAATGCGACGCCGGTTGCGGAGTCCACCCAGACCAACCGGACTGCATCCCCGAGGTAATCGACTACCGGCACCTCAACGCCAAGTTGAGAGGCGGCCGACTGACCTTCCCCAACGACATCACCGGCGACGCCCGACGAGACATAACCCTCGCAGTGCTCGACGGGCTCCTAGCCGACTGGAATCTAAAGAGTTTCACCTTCGAGCGGTGTGACGGGTGGACTGAGGCATGGGCCTGGCTCCCGGTCCGCTCGGGCGGCTATCTGTTTGAACGTGTCGAGGTCCGCAGACATCAGTTTCCATCATTGGACCCCTGCGATCTTGCGATGGACCTCTGCTGGATTGACCTGGCCGACGATACAAGAAGGCTCGCAAACGGCGAGCCAGTCATCCACCGCAGTATCGACATTACCCGCAGGTTC
This sequence comes from Natronosporangium hydrolyticum, assembly GCF_016925615.1. Taxonomy (NCBI): domain Bacteria; kingdom Bacillati; phylum Actinomycetota; class Actinomycetes; order Micromonosporales; family Micromonosporaceae; genus Natronosporangium; species Natronosporangium hydrolyticum. Next base: position 2,838,268 of record NZ_CP070499.1, on the reverse strand, counting down.
AACAAGCTGGCCGCCTCCCGCAGCGTGCTGCGAACGTCGGGCCAGGTGGAGCACTGCACTGTGGGCGGAACGTGGTTGAACGATCACTACTGCCTGTGGCCGCCGGCCTGTTCTGCCCTGCATGCCGGCCGCCCTCAGCATGACGCCGCCACGGCAGCCTCACCAACGCCCGGCGAGCAAACGAGCTAACGGCCTGCTCACCGTCGACGCTGTGCGACGGCGTCAGCGGTCGCCACGCTTCTGAACGCCGTTGCTACCGCCACTCGATGGCGACCCGGCCCCGGTCGAAGCCCTTCGTGCCGGGCTTGGCCCGGTGCACGGTCACCGCTTCGATGTAGTCGCGGATCACCTGTCGCCGCTCGTCCAGCGTCATGACTGGCCAGTCGGCGAGGATCGCCGCAGGGTCGCGGGTCTCTGCCGGCACCGGCAACCCGGCCAGCTCTACCTCGATCCGATGTTGCTCGGCGTCGAAGGCGGCGCGGGCCTCACCCCACTCCGTGCCAGTCAACTGGCGCGTCGCCCACATCCGCGCCAGCTCCTTGCGCTGCTCATCGATGCCGGCAAGCTCGGTGGTGAGCCGGTCCCGCTGGGCACCGGCCGCGCCGTCGTCGATCAGCTCGTGGTCGCGGCGGCGTTTGATCTCCTCCAGCAGCTCCGCGACCACGTATTCCTCGGTCTCCGTGCCCAGGATGCCGACGCAGCCCTTGCCGCCGTTGCGGGGGTGGCAGAACAGGTACGGCCGGGTGTACACGCCACGGGTCTTGTTGCGGAACTGCTTCTCCGAGCCGACCAGCGCCGCCCCACACACCCCGCACACCGCGATCCCGCCGGTGAGCAGGTAGCGGCGGCCGGTCTGGTTTCCCTGGTGCTTGTCGCCGACCACATACGTTGCGCCGGTGGCGGTGGTGACCTTCCGGTTGCCGCGCAGCTTCGCGCACACCTGCCGCCAGGTCGCCTCGTCCACGATCGGCTCCCAGTTCCCCCGACCCACGACCTCGCCGCGGTGGACCCGCAGCCCGGCGATGGTCGGGTTGGTCAGCATGTTCTTCACCGTCGACCCGTTGACCTTCGCCGCACGCCGCAGCGGATTACCCGCCTCATCGGTGACCACCTGGCCGTTGGCGTCGCGGACCTTCACCATGTGCGCGCCCTGAAGACCCCGCTCGCGGAGCCGACCGGCGATGTTCTCCAACGCCCACCCGGCCAGCACCAGCTCCGCGGCCTCCCGGATCGCCTCGGCCTGCTCCGGCACGATCACATACGTCCGCTCACCCGACCCGGTACGCCCATGCGCGTAACCGGTCGGGCGGGAACCCGGCGGGACACCCCGGGCGGCCTGCGCGTCGAACTTGTCCGCCTGCCGCTTCTTCATCTTCCGCACCTCAGCAGCGCTGAGGACGGCCTTGATCCCGGCAACCTCGTCCTGCACCCGCACGATCCCGTCCCGATGGGTGTGCAACAGCTCGACCCCCGCCACATCCAGCAGCGCGGCAAGCTCGAACCACGGCACCTCCCGCCGCTCCAACCGCGTCTGCTCCACCGCCCACAGATGCACCACCTGCCCGGCCTTAATCGCCTCCCGCAACGCCTCGTACCCGGGCCGGTACACATCATCCCGGAACGCCGACAGGTCCGGATCCGAGTACACCTTCACCGGCAACCCCGGCCACACCTTCGCCGCATAGGCACGGCCCAAGTTCTCCTGGTCCAGGCAGGTCTCGGCGTTGCCGTACCGGTCCTTGCTGATCCGCGTGTAGATCGCCACATGGGGGTGTGTCGTTGCCATGCCATCCACGGCAGCCGGTGGTTCTTAGTTCATCCAGTTTCCCCGAGGAGAAGACGGCCAAGAACCGGCTCCACCTCGACGTCACGGTCGGAACCGGCCCCGGGCCGGCCGAGCGCCACGAAGTGGACGACGAGGTGGCGCGGCTGGTCGAGTTGGGGGCCACGGTCGTCCACAAGCACGACGCGAGCTGGGGCCCCTGGCCGGAGTACCACTACGTCATGGCCGACCCGGAGGGTAACGAGTTCTGCGTCCAGTGACGCCACTCCCCTGACGGCCGATCATGAGCGGGTTGACAGACTCGCCGGGCGTTCTGCCAACCCGCTCATGATCGGCGGGCGTCTCCTCAGGGACGCAGATCGGTGCGGGCGGCGCCGGTCTGCGGATCGGCCGGGAACGACAGGTGTTGATGCACCAGCAACCAGCCGTGATCCGTGTGGCGGAACACCCGGGTACCGCGCGACCACGCCTCCCGCCAGGACCCGTCCGGCTCCTCGACTCGCAGCCGGTTCAACCCCCACGCCACCGCGAGACCTGCCTGGGCGACGACGGTCAGCTCCGGCACCTCCCAGGTCACCGAACCAGGGCCGGCGTCAAGCCCGCGCTGGCAGACCTGCCGCACCTGGTCGACCCCGGCATAGGCCAGCGGCGCCTCATGCTCGTACGAGACCACTTCCTCGGCGACCGGGGCCATCAGAGCGTCAAGATCCTTCGCCGCCGTGGCATCGAACCACCGCTCGTGCAACAGCCGGATCTCCCGCTCAGCCGCGGCGGCGGTGTCCGCCAGGTCGGCCAGCGGGAACGAGTGGTGCTCGTGCGCGACCAACCAGCGACCCTCCTCCTTGCGGAACCCGAGCGTGACCCGTAGCCGGTGGTCAGGATGCGCCGCGAGGTGCTCCGGCGTGCCGCACCGCAGCAACGCGTGGGCGAAGGCGACCTCCGTGCCAGCCGTCACCTCCAGCTGCACCAGCTCGAAGACCGCACCGCTGGCCAACCACCGGAAGAACGGCGGCCAGGTGGCGCGGTACGCCTCGATCCCGCGAACGCCGTCCTGCGGCGGCGGGACGTCGAACATCACAATGTCGTCGGCGTGATCGACGACAACACCCGCCAAGTCCCCGGCTCCGACCGCGGTCACCCAGCGCTCGACCAGCTGCCCGATCAGCGTCTCATCACCTTTGATCGTCTGCATCACCATGAGCGTGCCTCCCTTCACCAGTACAACCCGGCGGCGAGGCAGAACTCATCGCTGCCGCGGCACGAGATTCTTCGTTACTCATCGAGCCGGGCGGGCAGGCCGAAGGTCGGGAAGTCCGCGTCGAGGAACGACACCACCTCCGCGACCACGGAGCCCCGCAGTGTCAGCACGTCCAGCCCCCCGGGCACGAAGGTGCCGAACTGGTCATCCCAGCGGTAGGTCGCGAACGCGAGTTGACCGTTCACGGCGGCCGGCCGGAACCGCCACCGGTACGCCAACGGACCGTCGAGCAGGAACCCCCGGATCGCGGCCCGGCCGGCGAACCACGACCGCTCCGGTGGCATCGAGTACTTCGCGTCGTCGGTGAGCATCGCGACGATCGTGTCGACGTCGCCGGTCTCCCACGCTGTCGCGTACCGCCGCGCAAGATCACGCAGTGGCGCGTCGCCCAACTCCCGCATCACCGCCCGTTGGCTGGCGGCGGGCAGCCGCTCGGCCAGCACCTTCCGGGCGCGCTGCAGCGCACTGTTGACCGCGGCGACGCTGGTGTCCAGCTGCCCGGCCACCTCCCGCGCGGTGAAGCCCAACAGGTGGCGCAGCAGCAACACTGCCCGCTGCCGGCCGGGCAACAGCTGCAACGCGGCGACGAACGAGAGCTCGATGCTCTCGCGTGCCACCGCGTCCCCTTCGGGGCCGAGCCGGTCATCCGGGTAGGGCGCCAGCCAGACCACCTCGGCCATTGGGACGTCGGCGGCGAGATCCGCGGGCAGCTCCCGGCGGGCGCGCCGGGAGAGCATCGATAGACAACGATTGGTGGCGATCCGGTACAGCCATGGCCGCAGCGACCCGTGGTCGACGAACCGGTCGAGCGCCCGCCACGCCCGCACCAGCGTGTCCTGCACCGCGTCATCAGCGTCGTCGAGGGAGCCGAGCATCCGGTAGCAGTGGGCGTGCAGCTCCCCGCGCAGCGGACCGATCAGCTCGGCGAACGCGTCCGGAGCCCCCGCCCGCGCCGCCGAGCGCGCAACACCGCGCTCGACCTGGTACCGCCAACCGGGCTGCCAGGTGAACCGCTCCGCGATCGCGTCTTCGAGCTGGCGACCGTTTACGAGCACCTCAAGCGCCCAGCGGTTGGCCGAGTGCGCGATGACCACCACCCGCCGGCCATCGAAGTCGCGGACCAGGTCGGTAAGGAAATCCTGGGTCCGCGCCACCACCTGGCGATAGCTCTCGCCATCGGGGAAGGGCACCGCGATCCGAGCCGGCCGGTCCAGTTGCGCGGCCGGGGTGCCGTTGAGCGAACCGTAGTCACACTCGCGCAGCCGGGGATCGTGATGCACCGGGATGCCGGTGCCGCCGAAGGCCAACTGCGCAGTCTGCACCGCGCGCCGCAGGTCGGAGCTGAAGACCGCCACGATGTCCTGCGCAAGCCAGCGTTCGCCGAGCTCACGAGCCTGCTGGCGGCCGGCCTCGGAGAGCTCACCGGGCAGCCAGCCGGTGGCGACCCCCGTTTCGTTGTCGGTGGTGGTCGAATGGGTCTCATAGATCAGCTCCACCGCCATACCACCATGGTGCGGGAAGGCAACGACCACGGCCCGCCGATCCGCGCGAGTGTTGGAGGGGCGAGAGACTCGCGGGCCAGCCCACCAGCAGATAATGGCGGGCATGGGTGGGAGACGCCGGGGTCCGGAGCAGATCAACGAGCAGGTCGACTTCGGCGAGGCCGAGCTGGTCCGGGACCCGGACCGGCCGAACGGGTGGACGCTGCTGCTAGACGGCACTCCCCAGTCATACGTCGAGACGTCCCAGCCGACCTGGCTCGAATTCGAGTACGTCCGGCAACTCGGGGCGGTGGTGGACCTGTTGGCGCCGGCCCGCGACCCGCTACACGTCCTCCACCTCGGCGCCGGGGCGCTGACCCTCCCCCGGTACATCGCGGCCACCCGCCCCGGCTCGGTGCAGCGGGTGGTAGAACGCGACGCCGCCCTGATCGCGCTGGTACGCCGGGTGCTGCCGCCGCCGCGCGGGGCGGACCTGCGGGTGCGGACCGGGGACGCGCGCCAGGTGGTGGAGTCGACCCGGGCCGACCGGTTCGACCTGGTGGTCAACGATGTCTACAGCGGGGCGCGGATGCCCGGCCGGCTCACCTCCACCGAGTTCGTCGCCGAGGTGGCGCGGGTGCTGCGGCCCGGCGGCTGGTACGCCGCCAACCTCGCCGATCGTAAGCCGTTGAGCTTCGCCCGATCCCAGGCCGCGACGCTCCGCGCCGTCTTCGACCAGGTGTGTGTCATCGCGGAGCCGGGCACGCTGCGGGGCCGGCGGTTCGGCAACCTGGTGCTGGTCGCGACCGATCGGGGCCGGCTGCCGGTGGCGAAGCTGACCCGGCGGGTGGCGGCCGAGGCGTTCCCGGCGCGGGTGCTCGACGGCGAGGAGCTGGACCGCTTCATCGCCGGCGCGCCGCCGGTCACCGATCAGGGGGCGGCGGACTCGCCAGAGCCGCCGAGATCGATCTTCTCTAGCCGGTAGCCGCCGGCACCTGCCGCCGGCAGCATTGCATGGCAAATGTCACCGTAACGGATTAGTCTGGTTACTTTCAGTGACAAGGGGGTGGTGGTAATGCCACCGGTCGAGATCAAGCGGTTCGACCAACCCGACGAGACCCGCCCTTTCGAGGGCAACGGCTGGGCCGACGTGGTCAACGTCGCTGACCATCCGGTCGCCGCCGGCCACTTCGAGCCGGGTTGGCGGTGGTCGAAGAACGTCAAGCCGATCGCCGGCACCGACTCCTGCCAGGTGTCGCACCTTGGCTACTGCCTCGCCGGCCAGATGCGGGTCTATATGGATGACGGGTCCGAGCAGGATGTCACCGCCGGTACGGTGGTGGCGATCCCGCCCGGCCACGACGCCGAGGTGATCGGCGACGAGGCCTGCATCCTGCTCGACTTCGGCGAGGTCGCCGACTACGCCCGGCGCTGACCGGATCAGCCAGCGGCGGAGCTGACCGCCGGCCGGTTGCCCGGCCGACGGTCAGGCGCCGCGTAGCTCCGCACCGACCCGCTCCGCCGCCACGGCGACTGCGGCGTCCCGGGCGGCGACCGCCTCCTCTACCGTGAGCGTGCGGTCGACCGACCGGAACACCAGTTTGTAAGCGAGCGACTTGCGCCCGGCCCCGACCTGCTCCCCGGTGTAGACGTCGAACAGTCGCACCGACTCCAGCAACTCCCCGGCCCCGGCTAGCAACGCCTGGTGGACATCGGCGGCGGGGACCTCGTTGGCTACCACCAACGCGACATCGATCAACGCTGGCGGGTAGCTAGCAAACCGCGGCGCCGGTGCGACCCCGGGCAGGGGCACGGCGTCCAGGTCCAGCTCCATGGCACAGGTACGCTTCGGCAGCTCCATCGCCTCACACACCGCCGGATGCAGCTCGCCGGCATGCCCGACCACCTGATCAGCCACCCGGAACTCCGCACACCGGCCCGGGTGCCACGGTGCGTACTCCGCCGCGCGTACCTCGAACTGCGCTTCCGGCAGGCCGGCCGCGGCGAGCACCGTACGCGCCGCCTGCACCGCGTCGGCCCAGTCCGCCGGTCGGCCGGCACCCCACCACCCGGCCGGCGAGGCGTCACCGGCGATCACCGCCGCGGCGTGCCACTCCTGCGACGGCACGTGCTGTTGCGCGGCGGCGAGCTGCGCATCCTCGGGGCGGTGGGTGACCGGAAGCCTAGGCGGCACGCCGGACCGCCCACTCGACCGGAACACCGAACCGATTTCGTAGAGCGCCACCTCGCGCGCGCCCCGGCCCAGGTTACGGCGAAGCGCGGCCAGCAGCGGCGGCAGCAGCGTGCTCCGCAGCGACGGCTCCTGCCCGGAGATCGGGTTGGCGATCCGCACCGTCTCCCGGCGCGGGTCGTCGTCGCCGAGCCCGAACGCCTCCCAGGCCGCCTCCCCGACGAACGGGTAGCACAACGCCTCGACGTACCCGGCCTCGGCGAGCGCCCGGCCCACGGTACGGCGACGGCGCTGCGCCGGCGTCAGCCCGGCACCCGGCGGCGTCTGCGGCAGCACGCTGGGGATCCGGTCGTACCCGTCGAGCCGGGCGACCTCTTCGACCAGGTCAGCCGGGTCGGTCAGGTCCGCCCGCCAACTCGGGGGCGTGACCTGTAGCCGGTCACCGGTCTGCTCGACGGCGCAGCCGATCTCCGCCAGCAGCTCGACCACCCGCTCCGGCGGGTAGGTGACCCCGGCGATCCGCGACGGCAGGTCGGCCGGGATGACTATCGCGGCCGGCTCCGCGACGGTGTCGATATCGCCGACCCGATCGTCCACCTCGCCACCGGCGTGGGTCACCAGCAGCTCGACCGCCCGCTGCAGCGCCACCAGCGACACCTGCGGGTCCACCCCCCGCTCCCAGCGCTTCGCCGCCTCGCTGGGCAGCTTGTGCCGGCGGGCGGTCCGGCCCACCATGGTCGGTTCCCAGTGGGCGGCCTCGAAGAGCACGTTCACCGTCTCCGGGACGATCTCGCTGGTCTGCCCGCCCATCACCGCGGCGAGCGAGATCGGTCCGGTGTCGTCGCAGATGATCATGTCGGTCGGGTCCAATGCCCGGTCGACTCCGTCAAGGGTGACCAGCCGCTCTCCCGACCGGGCCCGGCGGACCACCAGTGGGCCGTGCAGCCGGTCGGCGTCGAAGGCGTGCATCGGCTGGCCGAGCTCGAGCATCAGGTAGTTGGTGATGTCTACGGCCAGGCTGATCGGCCGCACGCCGGCGTGGACCAGCCGCTGCCGCAGCCACTCGGGCGACGGCGCCGCCGGGTCGATACCGCGCACCAGCCGGGTCGCGAAACGGTCGCAGCCGGTGGGGTCCATCACCGTCACCGGGTGGGCCGGCTCGGCGGTCGCCCCCGGTGGGGCCGGGTCGATGTCGGCGGGGTCGCGGTAGGGCAACCCGAGCGAGTGGGACAGCTCCCGGGCCACCCCGCGGACCGAGAAGCAGTGCCCGCGCAGCGGCTTGGAGTCCAGCTCCACCACCACGTCGTCGAGCCCGACGGCCGGCCGGGCGTCCGCGCCGGGTATCCCCGCCCCACCGGGCAGGACCATGATCCCCGCGTGGTCCTCGCCGATGCCCAGCTCCTTCGCCGAGCAGATCATCCCGTCGGAGACCCGACCGTACGTCTTGCGGGCGGTGATCGCGAAGCCGCCGGGCAGCACCGCCCCGGGCAACGCCACCGGCACCAGGTCGCCGACGGCGAAGTTGGTGGCACCGCAGATGATCCCCCGCGGCTCCGACTCGCCGACCGCCACCTGGCAGTAGCGGATCGGCTTCTTCAGCCCGGTCAGCTCCTCGATCTCGGCGACCCGGCCGATCACCAGTGGCCCGCTGACGCTGGCCCGAAGGTCGTCGATCTCCTCGACCTCCAGCCCGACCCGCACCAGCGCCGGCTCCAACACCGCCGGGTCGGTCGGCGCGTCTACATACTCCCGAAGCCAGGAGACGCTCACCCGCACGGCTAGACCTCCATCCCGAACGCGCGGGCGAACCGGATGTCGCCCTCGATCATGTCCCGCATGTCGCTGACCCCGTGCCGGAACATCAGGGTGCGCTCGATCCCCATCCCGAAGGCGAACCCGGAGTACTCCGAAGGGTCGACCCCGCACGCGCGCAGCACCCGCGGATTGACCATGCCGCAGCCTCCCCACTCGACCCACCGGGGGCCATCCCGGTGCTGCGGGAACCACAGGTCCATCTCCGCCGACGGTTCGGTGAACGGGAAGTACGACGGCCGGAGCCGGGTGGTGGCCTCGGGTCCGAACATGCCCCGGACAAAGTGGTCCAGGGTCCCCTTAAGGTGGGCCATAGTGATGCCCCGGTCGATCACCAGCCCCTCGACCTGATGAAAGACCGGGGTGTGGGTGGCATCCAACTCATCGGTGCGGTAGGTCCGCCCGGGACAGATCACATAGATCGGCGGGGTCCGGGTGAGCATGGTGCGGACCTGCACCGAGGAGGTGTGCGGTCGCAGCACCAGCCCGGACTGGCCGGCGCCGGTGCCCGCTGCGGCCAGGTAGAACGTGTCCATCATGGTCCGGGTGGGGTGGTCCGGCCCGATGTTGAGCGCGTCAAAGGCGTACCAGTCCAGCTCGGCCTCCGGCCCCTCGGCAACCTCGTAACCCATCCCGACGAACAGGTCCTCGATCCGCTCGGTGAGCGTGGTCAGCGGATGCCGGGCTCCGCGCGGTGACCGGTCGGTGGGCAGCGTGACATCCACCCGCTCCTCGGCCAGCACCCGCCGCTGCTCCTCGATGCGCAGCTGGCCGAGCCGGCTGTCGTAGGCGGCCTGGATCGCCGCCCGCACGGCGTTGACCCGCTTGCCGGCCTCGGACTTCGCCGCCGGGGGCAGCGCGCCGATCTCTCGCCGGGCCAGCGAGACCGGTGCCCGGTCGCCGAGATGCTGATGTCTGATGGCGGCGAGTGCGTCGGGGTCGGCGGCGGCCGCGAACGCCTTCTCGGCGGCGGTCACCGCTTGGTCGAGGGCGGCCGGGTCGAGCAGCGCCACCTGCTTCGGATCATAAGGATCGTTACGGTACGTCATGAATCTCCTCCGGGGACCGGGTGTGAGTCTAGGACCCCGCGGCCGGGCCGATGTCGGCGGCGCGCACACGGGTCACGCGGCTATGCCGCAGCCCGCCGGAGGTGAGAGAACGCGCGGATCAACCCCGCCGCCCGCCACCGGCGGGCTGGGTAAACATCGCCATGCGACGGATCATCCGAGTTGCTCCCTCTGACGTAACGCTCTGGCTGAAGCGTACAGGCACACCGCCGCCGCCGCACCCAGGTTCAGGCTCTCGGCCCGACCGTGGATCGGCACCCGGACCCGGGCATCGGCGGTGTCGAGCAGGTCGGCCGGCAAGCCGTGCGCCTCGGACCCGAACAGCCATGCGGTGGGCGTGGTGAGCCCCCCGGCGTCGAGCAGTTCGTCCAGATCGGCCTCGCCGCCGCCGGTCGCGGCGAGGATCCGCAGCCCCGCCGCCCGCAGGCCGGCCACGGCGGCCGCCGAGTCCGCGCGTGCCACCGGCAGGTGGAAGAGGCTGCCGGCGGAGGCCCGGACACACTTGCCGTTGTACGGGTCGACCGCTGCACCAGCGAAGACCACCGCGTCGGCGCCGGCGGCGTCGGCGGTGCGGAGCACGGTGCCCGCGTTGCCCGGATCACGGATCTCGGCCAACACCGCCACCAGCCGGAGCGGCGCCGCCACGAGCTCCGCCAACCGCCAGTCGACCCGGCGGCAGAGCGCCACCACCCCCTGCGGCGCGACCGTCTCGGCAAGCGCCGCGACCGCGTCGTCGGTCACCGCCGACACCGGCACCTGCTGCTGCCCCGCGAGGGTCAGCAGCTCTGGATGGCGGCGCCCCACCTCGGCGGTCGCGAACACCTCCCGGGCCGCCCCGCTGCTCAGCGCCTCGCGAACCGCCTGTGGCCCCTCCGCCAGGAAACGGCCGGTCGCGTCGCGTTCCCGCCGGCGGCGCAGCCGCGCCGCCGCGACGATCCGTGGGGTTCGGCGGGTGAACGGTGAACCGGCCCCGTCGGACGGCCGCCCAGTGGGCGAGCCGGCGTCGGGGCCGGTCGATAGCGGCGGGCTCAGGCGTTACCGACCTGCGTGGCCGCGCCATTGTCACCGTTGGCGGCGACCGCCTCCCGGGCGGTCGTGGCGAGCGCGCTGAACGCGGCCGCGTCATGCACCGCCAGATCCGCGAGGATCTTGCGGTCGACCTCCACCCCCGCAAGCTTCAGCCCCTGGATCAGCCGGTTGTAGGTGATCCCATTGGCGCGCGCGCCGGCGTTGATCCGGGTGATCCAGAGCCGCCGAAAGTCGCTCTTGCGCTGCTTGCGGTCCCGGTAGGCGTACTGCATCGAGTGCAGCATCTGCTCCTTGGCCTTGCGGTACAGGCGGGAGCGTTGGCCGCGGTAGCCGCTGGCGCTCTCCAGGACCGCGCGGCGCTTCTTATGTGCGTTGACTGCCCGCTTGACGCGTGCCATCTCGAATCCTCCTCAGATTACGGGCGCGTCAGCGGCCCAGCAGCTTCTTGACTCGCTTCGCATCCGCCCGGGAAACCGGGTCGGTGCCCGCGAGCCGACGCTTACGACGGGAGGACTTGACCTCCAGCTTGTGCACCCGGTTGGCCTGCTGCTTGACGAGCTTGCCGCGGCCGGTCACCCGGACCCGCTTACCCATGCCGGTATGGCTCTTCATCTTCGGCACTGTGGAACGCTCCTTGTCTGTCCGCACACCGCAGCCGGCGACTACTCGCCGGCGACGGTGTTTTCTGGCCGCGCGCGCACCGCCCCCGCAGCGCGGCGGCCGACCAGGCCAGGCTGGTCGCCACGAGCCTCGCGAGAACGAGGCCCGGCGGTGGCCCTCGCCTACTCCTTGCCCGCGGTCTTACCCCCACGATGGGGCGCGAGCACCATAATCATGTTTCGGCCGTCCTGCTTCGGGGCGGCCTCCACGAAACCTAGTTCCTCCACCTCGTCCGAGAGCCGGCGCAGCAGTCGGAGCCCCAGCTCCGGACGGCTCTGCTCCCGACCCCGGAACATGATCGTCACCTTGACCTTGTCGCCGGCCCGCAGGAACCGCACGACGTGACCTTTCTTGGTCTCGTAGTCATTGGTGTCGATCTTCGGGCGGAGCTTCATCTCTTTGATGACGGTCTGCTGCTGGTTGCGCCGGGCCTCTCGGGCCTTCAGCGCGCTCTCATACTTGAACTTGCCGAAGTCCATGAGTTTGCACACCGGTGGGCGTGCCATCGGCGCAACCTCGACCAGGTCCAGATCGACGTCCTGGGCCAGCTGCAGCGCGCGCTCGAGTGGAACAATGCCCACCTGCTCGCCTTCTGGGCCGACCAACCGGACTTCCCGTGCCCGAATCTGGTCGTTGATGCGTGGATCAGCGCTGATGAGGCCTCCTCGTATGGTGACAGTTACCAAGGTGACCAGAAGCGAAAAGGCCCCGGCGCTCGCCGGGGCCCGCTCGACCGGTCAACACGCCATACAGCGCTCACACGAGGCCATCGTGTGGACCGGAACCCAGCCGCAAGAGCGACTCAGGTGGGAGCGGGGCTCCGCTTCGAACATCGACGCAACCGCCCAACGGGCGGACGCGAAGATGCGGTCGACTGAGCAAGAATAGCACAACCGTCAGGGGCCGACTTCACACCGCCAACGGACGGAAGAGACCCCAGCTCATTGGCTCGACGAACTGGCGCGGCGGTGATAGGCCGCGTGCCGAGCCCGCAGCGCCCGCGCCGCCGCAACCGCCCGCTCCTTGTCGACCGCCTGCACCGCCAGCACCCCGAGCACATCGTCGTCCGCCAACTCAAGCACCGCCCAGGAAGCGCCGCGCTCATATCGCACCGCCCGGACCACCCCCCAGGAGAGGCGGCGGTCGCCGAGCACATTACGGACCCGGATCCCCGCCTCGTCGGCGGCGACCAACGGGCGGGTCAGCGTCAGCAACATCGCCGCGCCGATCAGACCCAGCCCAAGTAGTCCCAGCCGATCGACGAGAGTAAAGGTAGCCGGGCCACTTTCGTTGATCGGGCCGGCCAGCGCGGCGCTCAGCGCGATCGCTGCGACCACCACGACGATCGCCGCGATCCAGGCCACCACCCGGATCTGGCGTGGCCGATAGACGACGGGGGCGAGCTGGTCAGACTCGGCGGCAGGCTCGGTCACGCCCCGAGTCTCTCACAGCCGCCATTCACAGCCGGCAGGCGTGGATGTCGGTCACCAGGATCGCCCGCGCACCCAGGTCATAGAGCTCATCCATGATCCGGTGCACCTCGGCCCGGCGGACCATCGACTGCACCGCCACCCAGCCCTCCCGGTGCAGCGGCGAGATGGTGGGCGATTCGATCCCCGGCGTCAGCTGGCACGCCGCGTCGAGCGTCTCCGCGTGGACGTCATAGGCGAGCATGACGTAGCTCCGGGCGACGAGCACCCCCTGCAACCGGCGCTGCAACTGGGTGACACCGCCATCGACGGGCCGGTCCGGGCCACCGATCAGGATCGCCGCCGACTCCAGGATCGGCTCCCCGAACGGCGCCAGCCCGGCCTGCCGCAGCGTCGCCCCGGTCTGCACCACATCGGCGATCACCTCGGCGACACCCAGCCCGATCGCGTTCTCCACCGCCCCGTCCAGCCGGATCACCTCGGCATCCAGCCCATGCTCGGCGAGGTAGCCCCGGACGATGCCCGGGTAGGAGGTGGCGATTCGGTGCCCCGGCAACTTCGCCGGGTCGGTGATGGTCTCCGGCCGGGCCGCGAATCGGAAGGTGGCGCCGCCGAAACCCAGGTCGAGCAGTTCGACCGCGGGACCACCGGCGTCCACCAGCAGATCCCGGCCGGTGATGCCGAGCTGCAGATCACCCGAGCCCACGTAGGTGGCGATATCGTGCGGGCGCAGGTAGAAGAACTCGACCTGGTTGGGCTCGTCCCGACAGACCAGATCGCTGTCGCTCGGGCGCTGCCGGTAACCGGCCTCCCGCAACATCTGGGCCGCCGCGCCGGCGAGTCTGCCCTTGTTGGGCACGGCGATACGCAACATGAGGTGCTCCTTCACGACTCACGGTAGGCAGGATGTGGGTGCGGACCGGGGCCGCTACAGATGTCGGTAGACATCCTTGAGCTCCAGCCCAGCGGCGAGCATCAGCACCTGGGTGTGGTAGAGCAGCTGCGAAATCTCCTCGGCCGTGCGCTCCGGCCCTTCATGCTCGGCGGCCAGCCACGACTCGGCCGCCTCCTCCAACACCTTCTTGCCGATCGCATGCACGCCGGCGTCGAGCGCCGCGACGGTCCCCGAACCGGGGGTGCCCGCCGCCGCCTTGGCCTGCAGCTCGGCGAACAGCTCCTCGAAGGTCTTCACGAGGTCACATTGTGGCAGAACCCGGTGACGCCGCGACCGGCGCGGCCCCGCACACCACCCGAACGGGCCGGCCAACCGGCGCCGTTGGTCGCTCCGCGGCGGATGCACCGGTCAGCGACGCACCGCATCAGCCGCGGACCGTCCGGATCACCAGCGCGGCGTCGAGCGCCGCGACGGTCGCATCCCAGCCCTTGTCCTCGACCGAGTCCGGCAAGCCCGCCCGGGCCCGCGCCTGGGAAATCTCATCGACGGTGAGCACCCCGTGCGCCACTGGAGTCGCCGAGTCCAGGGCTACCCGGGTCAGCCCGTCGGTAACCGACCGGCACACGTACTCGAAGTGGGCGGTCTCACCCCGGAGCACCACCCCGAGCGCCACCACCGCGTCACAACGCCGGGCCAGTGCCTGGGCCACCACCGGCAGCTCCACCGCGCCGTCCACCCGCACGGTCACCGTCTCCGCGGTCCGGCAGGCCTCGCCCGCCGCCACCGCGCGCGCCAGCAGCTGATCGGTGAGGTCCTGATGCCAGCGGGTGGCCACCACCCCGAGCACCAGCCCGTCAGCGGCTACCGGCGCCCGCTCGCTGAGCTCGGTCCGGCTCACGACAACCCCTCCGCAGCCGCCTCGACCCCATCGAGGCCATCGAGGCCATCGATCAGATGGCCCATCCGGTCGCGCTTGGTACGCAGGTACGCCAAGCTCTCGGGGTGCGGCCGCACCGGCAGCGTCTCCCGGCCGACAATCTTCAACCCGTAGCCCTCCAACGCCGCCCGCTTCGCGGGATTGTTCGTCAGCAGCCGCATGGTCCGCACCCCCAGGTCGGCCAGGATCTGCGCACCCGTGCCGTAGTCGCGGGCATCGGCCGGCAACCCCAGGTCCAGGTTCGCGTCCACGGTGTCCCGGCCATCGTCCTGCAACTGGTACGCCTGCAACTTGTGCAGCAAGCCGATCCCCCGGCCCTCGTGGCCGCGCAGGTAGAGCACCACTCCCCGGCCCTGGGCGGCGACCCTGGCCAGCGCTGCCTCCAGCTGCCGGCCGCAGTCACACCGCAACGACCCCAGCACGTCGCCGGTCAGGCATTCGGAGTGCACCCGAACCAGCACATCCTCGCCGTCACCCAGATCCCCGAAGACCATCGCGACGTGCTCGGCCGAGTCGTACTCCGCCCGGTAGCCGATCGCCTGGAACACCCCATGACCGGTGGGCAGCCGGGTCTGCGCGATCCGCTGCACCTGCTGCTCGTGCCGGCGGCGGTAGGCCACCAGTTCGGCGATGCTGACCAGGCACAGCCCGTGTTCGGCCGCGAACTCCTCCAACTCCGGTCGACGCGCCATCTCACCGGCCGACTGTTGCGACACCACCTCGGCCAACACACCCACCGGGCGCAGGTTGGCCATCCGCAACAGGTCGATGGTGGCCTCGGTGTGCCCCGGCCGGCGCAGCACCCCACCATCCTCGGCGCGCAGCGGCACCACATGCCCGGGCCGGGCGAAGTCCACCGCCGCCGAGGCCGGGTCCGCTAGCAACCGGATGGTGTGCGCCCGGTCGGTCGCGGAGATCCCGGTGCCGATGCCCTCGCGCGCGTCCACCGTCACCCGGTAGGCGGTGCCGCGGCGGTCCTGGTTGGTGTGGTACATCGGGGGCAGCTCCAGCCGGTCGCACTCCGCCCCCGGCATCGGTACGCAGAGGTAGCCGGAGGAGTACCGCACCATGAACGCGACCAGCTCCGGCGTGGCGTGCTCGGCGGCGAAGATCAGATCGCCCTCGTTCTCGCGATCCTCGTTGTCGACGACGATGATCGGCCGCCCGGCCCGCAACGCCGCCACCGCTGCCTCGACCCGACCCGCCGCGCCGATCGCCGGCGACACCATCGCCCCGTTCACCCCGGCGGTCACGGCGTCCCCCCAGCGACCGGCCCCGGCTGGCCCGCCGGGACGAACCCGGCGGCGAGCTTCTCGACATATTTGGCGATCACATCCACCTCCAGATTGACCGGGTCACCCGCGCTGGTCCGGCCCAGCGTCGTAGCCGCCAGCGTGGTCGGGATCAAACCGACCTCGAACCACTCGTCGGTCACCTCGACCACGGTCAACGACACCCCGTCGACCGTTATCGACCCCTTCGTCACCAGGTAACGCGCGAGGCCCGGGGGCAGCCCCACCCGCAGCTGGGGCGGCCCGACCAGCACCGTGCCGACCCCATCGACATGACCCTGCACCAGATGCCCGCCGAGCCGGGTGTGGGGAGTGACCGCCCGCTCCAGGTTGACCTCCTCACCGACCCGCAACCGGTCCAGCGCGGTGCGCCGGAGCGTCTCAGTCATCACATCGGCGCGGAACCCCACCCCGTCGACGATCTCGGTCGCGGTGAGGCAGACCCCGTTGACCGCGACCGAGTCGCCCGGTTTCAGATCGGCGGTCACTACCGGGCCGTGCACGGCCAACGCGCCCGGCTCCCGGGCTGTGACCGAGCCCAACTCTTCGACGATCCCTGTGAACA
Source organism: Natronosporangium hydrolyticum (assembly GCF_016925615.1). Lineage (NCBI taxonomy): Bacteria > Bacillati > Actinomycetota > Actinomycetes > Micromonosporales > Micromonosporaceae > Natronosporangium > Natronosporangium hydrolyticum. Next base: position 2,821,868 of record NZ_CP070499.1, on the reverse strand, counting down.
TCTGGTCAACCCTTCACGTTGCGGGGAACAGCGGTGAACCGCAGGTCAGGACCGACCCGGGTGATGTCGGTGAACTCGAGCTCGATGGCGTCCGCCACGGTGTGTACCCCGGCGTCGATCAGCGCCGCCGACCCGGCGCCCAACAGCCGCGGGGCGAGGTAGCCGACGACCTGGTCGACCAATCCGGCGGCGAGGAACGCCCCGGCCAGCCGCGGACCGCCCTCCAGCAACGCTGCCCGGACGTCCCGTTCGTAGAGGCGGCTCAGCAGGTCAGCCAGGTTGACCTGGCCCCGCTCGTCCGAGCCGAGCTCGGCGGCGGTCGCCACCCAGGTGGGGGCGGCCTGATCGCGAATCCGGGCATCCGCCGGGGTCCGCCCTTCGGAGTCGACCACCACCCGCAGCGGCTGCCGGATCGCCAGACTGCCGTCGCGCAGGTTACGAGCGGTGAGCTGCGGATTGTCGGCGAGCACGGTCCCCACCCCGACCAGCACCGCGTCCGCGGTGCTGCGGTGGGAGTGCACGTCCATCCGCGCCGCCTCCGACGTGATCCACATGCTGGTGCCGTCGGCGGCCGCGGACCGACCGTCCAGGGTCGCGGCGTACTTCCAGATCAGGAAGGGCCGGCGCCGGCGTACCGCGGTGAGCCAGGCGATATTGCCGGCCTCGACCTCGGCTTCGCGCACTCCGACCTCGACCTCGACGCCGGCGCGGCGAAGCCGCTCCGCTCCGCCGGCCGCACTGGTTGTGGGATCGGTGACCGCGATCACCACCCGGGCTACGCCCGCGTTTACCAGTGCCGTACTGCACGGGCCGGTCTGGCCGTGATGGTTGCACGGCTCCAGGGTCACCACCACAGTGCCGCCGCGGGCCCGTTCCCCAGCCTGCGCCAACGCGACAATCTCCGCGTGCGGCCCGCCGGCGTACGCGTGGAAACCCTCCCCGACGACTGCGCCGCTGGCGTCGAGAATGACACAACCGACCACCGGATTCGGGCTGGTGGTGCCCAGCCCGCGCGCGGCGAGCTCCACCGCCCGCCCCATCACGGCGACCTCAGCCTGACTCGCCATACCGCCCTTCCTCGCTACCCGCGCAGACGGAGGGTGGGGAGGGCGTGCCCCGGGTGGACGTGCAGGCGCGATCGCGCCACGTCCACCCGTGCCCGCGCGCCGCTCCCATCCGGACTGTCTGACCATCGGCCGCAGCATCGCCGCAACCGCTGATCAACCGTCGGCCCTGGAGTCACACCAGGTCCACCGGTGGCTGGTTGCCACCGGGTCGCGGGCTGCCCTGGAGAGCACCTAGCCCTCAGGGGTCACCGCCGGTTCGGAATTTCACCGAGTCCCGCCAGCGCGTGGTGGGTTCTTTGGCGATTGTCCCACGCCGCGCCCGATTCGCCGAGTCAGGCGGAGAAGATCACACGACCGGCGGCGGGCCGACCGTCACCGGCTCCGCCGCCGGTCGTACGCCACGAACGACCCGGCCTCCTTCTTCGCTACGTTTTTCATCTCGGTCGCCACCGTGATCACCTCCCGGGGGTCGGAGAACTTCCGAGCCGTCGAGAGCGCAACTCCGACCGAGATCGAGACGAGGTTGGGGCGCTGAATGTTGCCGCGCCGGTCGACGATCTCAAGATAGCCCCGGTCCGCGTCCTCCGGATCGTAGATATCGTCGGCGGCCTTTTCGAAATCCTCCACCGCCTGCGAGGTGATCGGGCGGACCTGGTCGGGGAGGCAGACGATCACGAAGTCGTCGCCGCCGACATGACCGAGGAAGGCCGGCGGCTCGGCCTGTTCGGCCACGGCCTGGTGTAGGCAGCGGGCCAGCACTGCGATGAACTCGTCGCCGCGCCCGAATCCGTACGCGTCGTTGACGCTTTTGAATCGGTCAATGTCGATGTAACAAACGGCGAAGTCGGTGCCGCTGCGGACCCGGTCGCTCAACTCCCGCAAGATCCGGGTGTTACCCGGCAATCCGGTCAGCGGTGAGACCTCGCGGAACTCCTGCGCCCGGCGCAGCATCGACCGGACCCGCGCCACCAGCTCGGCGTTGTCGAAGGGTTTGACCACGTAGTCGTCGGCGCCGGCGGTCAACCCGACCACCTTGTCGACGGTCAGCCCCTTAGCGGTCAGCATGATGATCGGCAACGCTGAGGTACGCGGGTCGGAGCGCAGCCGGCGAGTCAGCTCCAACCCGTCGATCCCGGGCATCCGGACATCCACCAACGCCAGGTCCGGCCGGTGTTGCCGAGCCAACACGAGCGCCTGCTCGCCGTCGTGAGCCACCAGCACCTGGAAACCCTCCAGCTGAAAGTTGACCTCCACAAACCGGGCGATGTCGCGATCGTCATCAGCGACCAGAATTACTTCCGCGGGGGGCGGGGGTTGGTCCGCGAGGTGCTCCGGTTGATCAGTCACCGCGCCAGTCTAGAAGCGTTACGGTCACACCGCGTACTGCGCGAGCTCCCGCAGCCGGCGGACCGCCGCCGCCGGGTCGGCCGCACCGTAGACCGCGCTGCCCGCCACAAAGGCGTCCGCTCCGGCCTGCGCCGCCGCCTCGATGGTGTCGGCGTTGATCCCGCCATCAACCTCTAGCCGCAGGTCAAGGTGGCCGGCGTTGATGTGCCGGCGGGCTGAGCGGACCTTCGCCAGCAGCTCTGGGATGAATTCCTGACCACCGAACCCCGCCTTGATCGTCATGATCAACAGCAGGTCGAACTCGGGGAGCAGATCCAGGTACGGTTCGACTGCGGTATCCCGATCGATCGCCAGCCCCGGCCTAGCCCCGGCGGCGCGCAGATCCCGGGCGAGCGCCACCGGATCATCGCACGCCTCGGCGTGGAAGGTGACGATCTCCGCCCCCGCCTCGGCGTACCCCACCGCCCATCGCTGCGGATCAGTGATCATCAGGTGGCAGTCGAACGGCAACGAGGTCGCCTTCCGAAGCGCTGCCACCACCGGCTGACCGATGGTCAGATTCGGAACGAAGTGGTTGTCCATGACGTCGACGTGCACCCAATCGGCGACCCCGGAGATGGCCGAGATCTCGTCGGCGAGGCGCGCGAAATCGGCGGAGAGGATGCTCGGGGCGATGACCGGCGACTGGCTGCTCACCGCGACAGTCTAAGGACAGTCCAAGCGGGCCAGCTTACGCCCCGGTGCGCACGATCCCCGCCGGTCGGCCGATCGCCCGGCATGCCGGCGTACCGCATCATGGTAGCCGTGGCACACGTCCTCGAGCTGACTCTCAACGGCGAACCAACCCGCGCGCTCCTGCAGACCGATCAGGTCCTGCGGATCGGCCGGGACCCCTCCTGCCAACTGGTGGTCTCCGACCGCTCAGTCTCCCGACAACACGCGGAGATCGCCCGCACCGACGGCGGCTGGGTCATCCGGGACCTGGGCAGCCGCAACGGCATCCACCACGCGGGTGAGCGGAGCGAGACCATCCGGCTGACCGACGGCATCGAGATCCGCATCGGCAGCGCCCACGACGGGCCGCTGCTGCGGATCGGGCTCCCGGCGCCGGCGGCCGTAACCACCCAGCCAGTTCAACCGGCGGCCGACGCGCCCCCGACCGTAACCCTCTCCCCAGCAGAGCCAGCGCAGCCGGCACCACAACCGGCCGCCCCACCGGCAGCCGCTCCACCGCCCCAGCCGGCCGCTCCACCGCCACCACCGGCGCCGTCACCCGCCGCCGGCCGGCCCGAGCTGGCCGCCTTCGACGCCAGCGGCGTGACCAGCATCGGGCGCAGCAGCGAGAACGACGTGGTGCTCCGCGACCTGTTGGTCTCCCGCCGGCACGCCGAGGTGCGGCAACTACCCGCCGGCTACCAACTCACCGATCTGGGCAGCACCAACGGGACCTACCACAACGGACGCCGGATCGACCGGGTCATGTTGGAGCCTGGCGACCTCGTCTCGATCGGTCACTTCCAGCTCGCCTTCGACGGTGAACGGCTACACGAGCATCTGGACGCCGGGCCGGTGTCACTCTCGTCCGAGCAGGTCACCGTGGCCATCGGCAAGCACCGTATCGTCAACGACGTCAGCTTCGCCCTCGAACAAGGCAGCCTGCTCGGCATCATCGGGCCCAGCGGCTGCGGCAAGTCAACCCTCATCCGCGCCCTCACCGGACTGCAACAAGCGAGCGCGGGGCGGGTCAGGTACGACAACCGCGATCTCTACGCCGACTACGCCGAACTCCGGTACCGGATCGGCATGGTGCCGCAGGACGACGTGCTACACCGGCAACTCACCGTCCGTCGGGCGCTGCGTTTCGCCGCCCGACTCCGGTTCGCCGACGACGTCCCCCGCCGAGAACGCTCAGCCCGGGTCGAAGAGGTCATGGACATGCTCGGGATCGCTGGATCGGCGCGGCAACGCATCGACCGGCTCTCCGGTGGCCAGCGGAAACGTACCTCGGTGGCGCTGGAGCTGCTGACCGAGCCGTCGATGCTGTGCCTCGACGAGCCGACCTCCGGGCTGGACCCGGCGCTGGACCGCGAGGTGATGCAGCAGCTGCGGGGCATGGCCGATCGAGGCCGGACCATCCTCTGCGTCACCCACAGCGTGCTACACCTCTCCGTCTGCGACCGGATTCTGGTCATGTGCCCCGGCGGTACCACCGGCTACTTCGGGCCGCCCTCCGAGGTGCTCAGCTTCTTCGAGGCCGACGACTATGCAGACGTGTTCGCCAAGGTGACCCGCGAGCCGGAGTACTGGACCCGTCGCTATCGGGAGTCCGACCTCTACCGGCGATATATCGCCGAGCCGATCACCGCCCACATGCTGCAACCCTCGCCGGGTCGGAGCCAGCAGCCCGGCCCCGCCCCCGCCCCCGAGACCGCGCCGGCGGGCATCGATCCGCCGACCCACCTGGCCGTCAGCGCCAGCGGCACCAATAACACCAGCGACGAGTCGAAGCCGGCGCCGGCGGCCACCCGGATCGCCCAGGCCCTGAGCAACGCACGGCCCTCCATGCTCAACCGCGCCAAGGATCCAGTGGCGCCGCTGCGCCAGTTCACCACCCTCAGCGCACGAATGTTCGCGGTGATCACCGCCGACCGCGGGTACGCGTTGTTCCTCCTCGGGCTACCGATGGTGCTGGCGTTGCTCTCCCACACCGTGCCCGGCGACACCGGTCTCGGCCCCGCCGAGGGTGCCACCGGCGATGATCGGCTAGAGGCGATGCGCATCCTGGTGGTGCTGGTGGTCGGAGCCTCCTTCATCGGCATCTCCTCCGCGATCCGGGAGATCGTCAACGAATCCACCATCTACCAGCGAGAACGAGCGGTCGGGCTATCCCCCGGCGCCTACCTGGCAGCCAAGTTCGCGGTGCTAGGTCTGATCAACGTGTGCCAGGTGACGATCTTCGTCTACCTGTCGTTGCTCGGCCGGGGCGCCCCCGCCGAAGCCCTGGTAATGGGCTCCCCGATGGTCGAGATCATCACGCCGATCGCCATGGTCACCACCAGCTGCACCATGTTGGGGCTGTGCATCAGCGCGCTCGCCCGGTCGGTCGCCCAGACCACACCGGTACTGGTGGTCGTGGTAATGGCGATGCTGGTGCTCTCTGGCGGGCTGTTCGAACTCCACGGCCAGGCGGTCCTCAACCAAATCTCCTGGACCTCCCCCACCCGATGGGGTTTCGCCGCCGGGGGCAGCACCGTCGATCTGCTGAGCATGGTGCGTCCAATCTTCACCGATCCGCTCTGGACCCACAGCACCGGCTCGTGGTGGCGATCGATCCTGCTGCTGGTGGTCCAGATCGCGCTGCTCGGTGCGGCGGCCCGGCTAGCGATGCGGCGGCTGGAGCCGGGTCGGCGCTGACCTTGGCTCGGCCAGCAGCACCGGCCGCCCGGCACCGGCGAGTCGGCGGGCGGCGCCCGGGACTGGTCACCGGGCGGCACTGGTCACCGGGCGGCGCGGCGCACCAGGTCGCTCGCCTCCGCCTGCGCCACCCCGCTCGCCTGCAGCAAGTCGATGGCGGTCGACCGGATCTGGGCCACGATCACGCTGCCGGAGAAGCCGACCCCGGCCTCGTAGGCGCGCGCCGACTCCTGCACCGCCGCCAATGCCCGCTGCCGGCAGGTCTCCGGTTCGATCCCCTCCGCCAACTCCCGCCGCAGCCAGCTCACTGCCTCGCCCAGCAGGATGACCGCCTCCGGCAACGACTCCGGGACCGGCTCACCGTCCACCGTCACCCGGATCGCGCGGCGCACCAACACCCGAACGTTGCGCAGCGCGTACCCGATCTGATCGCCACTGTCCAGATAGCGGGCCAGCGCGCCGCGGGTTCGCCACCGGATCGGAGCAAGCGCCGCGGCCTCCCGACCGGCCGCGAGCGAATCCTGAAAGTGGCTCAGCTCCGCCTCCCCGGCCCGCAACCGGCTCAACGCACGCTCGGCCCGCGGCCAGTCCCGGCCGCTCAGCGCGGCCCCGGTCTCCGTCAAGTTCTCGGCGATCAGGTCCAGCATCGGGGCCGTGGCACGGGCCACGACCCGGAGCGGGTTCACCGGCAGCAGCAGCGCCATCACCCCTAGCCCTACCAAGCCGCCCACCAGCGCATCGACGAAGCGCGGGAAGCTCAGCCCGGTGCCGGGCGGGGTCAGCGTCGCCACCAGCACCGCCGACGTCGCCGCGTGGGTGACCAACGCGGACCCGCCGCCGAGCAGGATCGCCGACAGAATCGCCAGGATCACCACCGCAGTGATCTGCACCGGGCCGGTACCGATAAAGGCGATCAGCAGGTCACCCACCGCGATCCCGATCGCCACCCCGACGACCAGCTCGACCGCTCGACGCAGCCGCTGGCCCACCGAAACCGCGAGCGTGACCACCGCCGCGACCGGGGCGAAGAACGGGGCCGGATGCCCAACCAGGTCATGTGCGACCAGCCAAGCGAGGCCAGCAGCCAACCCGGTCTGCAGCGCCAGCCAGACCCCGAACCGCACCCGATGCACCCGATCCCGCAAGGTGACCTGGGTGCGCTGGCCCAGCTTCGCGACCTGGTCGCCGACCCCCCGAACCACGCTCCCTCTCCGTGCCGCCTCACACCGCTGCCATGTCCGCTCAGGCTACCGGTGAACCGGACCCGACCGGGATAATTCAGGGTGCCGCGGGAAGTGGCGCAGCACACCCAGGCCCGCCGGGTGTGCCGACCGCCCAACTGGGTAGTTCAACAAGATGCACACCAAGACCACCCTCGCCGCGCTCGCGCTCGGGGCGCTCGCGGTCGCGATCGCCCGGCGCCGACGGCCGCCGGCCGACCTCACCGGCCAGGTAGCGCTGGTCACCGGCGGGTCGCGCGGACTCGGCTTCTTGCTCGCCCGAGAGCTGGCGAGGATGGGATGCCGGCTGGTGATCTGCGCCCGCAACGACGAAGAACTCGCCACGGCGGCCCGGTCGCTGGCCGCCGACGGCGCCGAGGTCGTCGCGGTGCCGGTCGACCTAGCCAGCCCGGAAGCGGCCGAACTGCTCGTGGCCCGGGCGACTGACCGGTTCGGACGGTTGGACATCCTCGTCAACAACGCCGGAGTGATGCGGGTAGGTCCGGTGCACGACATGACCCCGGGCGACTTCAGCGAAGCTGTGAAGCTCATGCTGCTCGCGCCAGCAAATCTGACCCTCGCAGCGTTGCCGCAGCTTCGGGCGGCGCCGGCCGGACGCATCGTCAACATCACCTCGATCGGGGGCAAGGTCGCCGCGCCACACCTGCTGCCGTACTGCGCCGCCAAATTCGGGATGGTGGGCTTCTCCGAAGGGCTGCGCGCCGAACTCGCCGGTGACCAGATCAGCGTCACCACCGTGGTCCCCGGGCTGATGCGGACCGGCTCGCACCAGCGCGCCGAGTTCACCGGCCAGGCGATCAAGGAATACACCTGGTTCGCGCTGCTCGCCAGCGCACCGCTGCTGGCCATGGACGCCGAGCGGGCCGCCCGCCGGATCGTCGCCGCCGCCGCCCGCGGACGGCGCGAGATCACGCTCACCCCGGTCGCCGCGGTAGCCACCCGGGTCGCCGGAGCCGCGCCCGCGGCCACCGCCTGGCTGCTGGAGGTGACCCAGCGGCTGCTCCCGCGCAGCGCCGACACCGCCTCGCCCGCCCGCCCCGGTGGTGAGCTAGCGGCCGAGTCGCCGTCCCGGATCCGGTCAGCCCTGACCCGACTCGGCGAGCGGGCCGCGGAGCGCCTCCAGCCGGCCCCGGACCACCCCGGTACAGGTCCCTAGCCGCGCCGGAGCAGCGCCACGAACATCGCGTCGGTGCCATGCCGGTGCGGCCACAGCTGCACGGTCGGCCCATCGCCGAGACCGGGCATCCCCGCCGGGAGATACTCGCGGGCGTCGAGCAGTTCGGTACGATGCGGGCTGCGCCGACGCGCCTCGGAGAGACTCACCTGAGTCTCCACCAAGTGCGGGGAACAGGTCACGTAGCCGACCACGCCACCCGGCCGGGCGGCCTCGATCGCCGCCACCAACAGCTCCCGCTGCAGCCGCGCCAACTCCGGCAGATCACCCGGGCTACGTCGCCAGCGCACCTCCGGCCGCCGCCGAAGCGCGCCCAAGCCGGTGCAGGGGGCATCCACCAACACCCGATCGAACTGGCCCGCGGGTAGCTCCGCACCCCGCCCGACCGCCCGGCCGTCCTCGTTGACCACCGCCACCGGCAGACCACGCACCGCCTGCTCCACCAGGCGCGCCCGGTGCTCAGCGATCTCCACCGCGGTCACCGTCGCGCCCCGCTCCGCGGCCAGCCCACCAAGCAGCGCGGCCTTGCCCCCGGGGCCAGCGCACAGATCGAGCCACCGCTGCGCCGGGCCCTCCGCCACCGGCGCATCGGCCAGCGCCAACGTCACCAGCTGCGAACCCTCATCCTGTACGTGGGCACGACGCTGGCCAATCGCCGGCAGGTTGCCCGGGGCGCCCCCGGACAGGTAGACCGCGTACGGCGAGAACGCCCCAGGCTCGCCACCAACCTCGTCGGCGAGGTCCACCGCATCAGCGCGGCCAGGTCGGGCACACAGATGCACCGGCGCCGGGGCGTTGTCCTCCGCCAGCGCCTGCGCCACCTCGGTCAGATCGCCACCGAGCGCGTCGGCGAACGCTCGTACCACCCAGGCCGGATGGCTGTGCACCAGCGCCAGGTGCCCCACCGGATCATCGGCCTGCGCTGGCGCGAGCTCCACCAACCACTCTTCGAAACCCTTGGTGGCGACCTGGCGGAGCACCGCGTTGGCGAACCCGGTGGCGCCGGGCGCGACCGACTTCACCAGCCCCACCGTCGACGAGACCGCTGCGTGCGCCGGCACCCGCAGAAACAGCAGTTGGTAGGCGCCGAGCCGCAGCGCGTCCCGCGCCGGCGGATCGATCCGCGCCACTTCCCGGTTGGCCGCCGAGGCGAGCACGGCGTCGAGCGTGCCCCGCTGCCGGAGCGTGCCGTAGACCAGCTCGGTGGCGAACGCCGCATCCCGGCCGGCCAGCCCCACCTCGGTCAGCATCGTCGGCAGCACCAAATTGGCGTAGGCATCGTCGCGATGGACGGCCGCGATCGCCTCGTAAGCAACCCGGCGGGGCGGATCCTCGCTCCGGCGGATCTGCGGTGTCGAAGTGGCCGGCCGCTGCTGGTGCCGGCTCACTGGAAACCCTCCCCGACGGCGGGCCGCACCCCGCGGGCCCACTCGCTCGCGGCCATCGGCTTCTTGCCGGCGGCCGCCACCTGTCCTAATCCGACCGGTTCGGTCAACGTGCCCACCAGCACCCGCTCGCGCTCCACCCGCAGCTCGCCCGGGGCCAACGACTCACCGGGGTCGGTGACCGGCCGTACCGGCGCCAGCTTCAGCCGCTCGCCGCGAAACTCGGTCCAGGCGCCCGGCGCCGGCGTACACGCCCGGATTCGCCGGTCCACCGCTGCCGCCGGCTCCGACCAGCGGACCTGTGCATCCGCCGGGGTGATCTTCGGCGCGTGGCTGACCCCCACGGCCGGCTGCGGGACCGCCCGCGCGGTCCCGTCCGCGATCGCATCCAACACCCGGATCAGCAAATCTGCTCCGCTGCCGGCCAGCCGCTCCAGCAGCTCCCCCGCGGTGTCGGTGGCGCCGATCGGCTCGGTCACCGTCCCGAACACCGGCCCGGTGTCCAACCCCGGCTCCAGCTGGAAGACGCTGGCGCCGGTGAGTTCATCACCACGCAGCACCGCATGCTGCACCGGCGCCGCCCCCCGCCACGCCGGAAGCAGCGAAAAGTGCAGGTTGACCCAGCCGTACGCCGGGATCGCCAACGCCGCCGGCGGCACCAGCGCCCCGTACGCAACCACGGGGACGCAATCCGGGGCGAGCGCCCGCAGCCGGTCGAGGAACTCCGGCTCCTTCGGACGGGCCGGCGTCAACACCTCGACCCCCCGCTCGTCGGCCCAGGCCGCCGCCGGTGAACGCAGCATCCGGCGGCCCCGCCCAGCCGGCGCGTCCGGCCTCGTCACCACCGCCACCAGCTCGTGCCCGGACTGCTCGATCGCCGCCAGCGCAGGCAGCGTCACCGCCGGAGTCCCGGCGAACACTAGTCGCATCGCTTCAGCCCCCGAGCCCTAGCGGATTCGGCTGCCCGCCCGGGTGAGGGCTGAGCTTGACCGTCGGCGGGGCATCCGGGTCGTACCAATCGGCTTGCCGGATCTCCCGCATCGCTTGCTTGCGCCGGCCGGCATCCAGCCGGTCCAGAAACAGCACCCCGTCGAGGTGATCGGTCTCGTGCTGTACGCAGCGGGCCATCAACCCGGAGCCGATCAGCTGCACCGGGTCGCCGTGCTGGTTGAAGCCGCGGGCGACCACGTTCATCCGCCGCCGGGTGTCGACGTAGACCCCAGGGATGGACAGGCACCCCTCGGGCCCGTCCTGCTCATCCTCGTCCGGAAAGTCGAGCACCGGGTTGATCACGTGGCCCTCGACATCGTCCACATCGAAGACGAAGGCGCGCACCCCGACACCGAGCTGCGGGGCGGCCAGCCCGCTGCCCTGCTGCTGCCGCAGCGTGTCGGTGAGGTCGGTGACGAGCTGACGCAGCTCTTTGTCAAAATCCACCACCGGCTCGGCCGGCGTGCGCAGCACCGGGTCCCCGAACAGGCGGATCGGCAGGACGGTCAACAGATCTCCTCAACACGCTCGATAGGTCAGGCCCGGGCACCGCCGGCGAGGCCGGAGCCCCACGGACCGGCGCCCCAGTCTACGGTCAAAGCAGCTCTAGCGGATCCACCTGGATTCGGACCGGGTCGAGCGCCTTCCGGGCGCTGCGGACTCCCGCCGCCGCGTGCAGCGCCGCCGCCATCGCCTCACCGTTGGCCCGCGACGCCCGCACCAGCATACGTTCCCGCGGTTGCGCCGGCTCACCCTCGTCCGGACGTTCCGCCGCAATCGGCACCGGGCCGAGCAGCTCCGTACCGTCCGGCAAGGACGCAGCAGCGAGCAGGTCGACGACGGCGTCGGCCGGCCCGGTCACCGACGCGACCCGCGCCGTCGGCGGAAACCCGAGCGACCGACGTTCGGCTAGCTCCCGCTCGGCGTACCAGCCGGGGTCGAACCGCAGCAACGCCTGCACCGCCGGCAAGCCACCATCCGCGACCACCACCACCCGGCCACCGTCGCCGGCCGGGCGGGCCAACCCGGCCGCCGCCAACCACCGCCGCAGCGTCTCCTCCCCCGCCCGCAGATCCGCCCGGGTCAACAGCGCCCACGTGTCCAGTAACAGCACGGCCCCGTACCCACCATCGGCGACCGGCTCCGCACCCGGGGTGCAGACCACCACGGTGGGTTCCCCAGGCACCGACGCCAGCACCTCACCGCGCCCAGACGTGCGCACCGGGTGCCCCGGGAAGGCGCGCCCCAACTCCTCCGCGGTACGCCGGGCCCCGGTGACTGCTGCCCGCAACCGGCGGGACCCGCACTCGGGACACTGCCGGTCGGCCACCGGCCGGGCACACCACCGGCAGCTGGCCGCCGCCCCCGCCCCGGCCAGCTGGAGCGGGCCGCCGCAGTGGGGGCAGCGCGCGGGCGCCCGACAGTCGCCACAGGCCACCGCCGGCAGGTAGCCCCGGCGGGGTACCTGGACCAGCACCGGGGCGCCAGCGGCGAGCGCACCCCGGGCAGCCCGCCAGGCTTCGCTCGGCAACCGGGCCGCGGCCGCCGCCGGGTCCCGGGCCAGCTGCGGCTCGTCTCCGATCGGCGTGACCACCGGCGCCCGCCGACGCAGCGTCACCCGCTCGGCGGCCACGGGTTTGGCCCACCCGGTCATCAGCAGTTGCTGCGCCTCCGCGGTGCGGGTGAATCCCCCGAGCAGGGCCGCGGCGCCGGCCTGCTGGGCACGGATGAGCAGCATCTCGCGCGCGTGCGGGTAGGGCGCCCGGGGCTCGGCGTGCAGGTCGTCACCGTCGTCCCAGATCGCGACCAGGCCGAGGTCGGCCATCGGGGCCAGCGCCGCTGCCCGGTTGCCGATCACCACCGGCACCTCGCCCCGCGCGGCCCGCAGGAACCGGCGGTAGCGCTCGGCGGGGCCGATCGCGGCGGCGAGCGCCACATGCTGGTCGGGGCCGAGCGCTGCGGTGACCTCGGCATCGAGGCGGGCCAGGTCGCGGGCGTCGGCGACCACCGCCACCGCGCCGCGGCCACCGGCGACGGTCGCCGCGATCGCCTCGGCGACCCGGGCGGGCCACGCCTCGCCGGGGAGCGCGGTCCATACCGCCCGGGCGGGCCGCTGCTCAGCGAGCGCCCGCAGTAGGGCTGGCCCGGCCGAGTAGGCCCGCCACCCACCCTCCTCGGCGCCCTCAGCGCCCTCAGCGCCGATCATGGGGTTTGGGGCCTCAGAACCGGCCGAGGAGGTACCTAGGTCCATGATCGGCGCGGATTTGGGGGTGGATTCGGTGCGGGCGTGGCGGGGCGGCACGGCCAGCCGCAGCACATCGGCGAGGTTGCCGGCGTACCTGGCGGCGACCGCCCGGGCGGCGGCGAGCACCTCGGGCCGCAACACCGGCTCGGCGGAGACCACCCGGTCGAGAAAGGCCAGCCGGCCGGTGTGGCTCGACTCCGCGGCTCGTGACAGCAGCCATCCGTCCACCAGCTGCCCCGCGAAACGGACCCGCACCCGGACCCCCGGCTGGGCCGCGTCGGCGTCCGCCGCCGGCACCAGATAGTCGAAGGGCCGGTCCAGGTGCGGCAGCGGCAGATCGACACAGACCTGCGCGACCGGCAGCGACGGCGCCGGCTCCCGCGGCGACGCTCCGCGCCGGGGCGAAGCTGCGGTCTGCTTACCCACGCGCGGTCCCTGCTCCCTTGATCACAACGAGGTCGGGGGCACGGTCGGCACCGGAGCACCCGGCACCGACCACGCCCCCGACCTCGCCATGATCATGAGGCGGGGATCATCACAGCCCGGCGGCCGACTTCAGGTCAGCGACCTTGTTGGTGCGCTCCCAGGTGAAGTCGGGCAGCTCCCGGCCGAAGTGACCGTACGCCGCGGTCTGCTGGTAGATCGGGCGCAGCAGATCCAGCTCCCGGATGAAGGCCGCTGGCCGCAGGTCGAAGACCTGGTTGACCGCCTTCTCGATCCGGTCCACCGCGATCGCCTCGGTGCCGAAGGTGTCGACCAGCACGCTCACCGGCTGCGCCTTGCCGATCGCGTACGCGACCTGCACCTCGCACCGCTCGGCGAGCCCGGCTGCCACCACGTTCTTGGCGACCCACCGCACCGCATAGGTTGCTGATCGGTCGACCTTCGACGGGTCCTTGCCGGAGAAGGCACCGCCGCCGTGGCGGGCGTACCCACCGTAGGTGTCGACGATGATCTTCCGCCCGGTAAGGCCAGCGTCGCCCATCGGGCCGCCGACCTCGAACCGGCCGGTCGGGTTGACCAGCAACCGGTAGTTGCTGGTGTCCAGCGCCAGCCCTTCGACCTCCGGAGCGATCACGTGCTCCTTGATGTCCGGGGTGAGCAGCTCCTCCAACGAGATGTCGGCGGCGTGCTGCGACGAGACCACGACGGTGTCCAGCCGCACCGGGCGCTGGCCCTCATACTCGATGGTGACCTGGGTCTTGCCGTCGGGGCGCAGGTACGGCACGGTGCCGTCCTTGCGGACCGCGGACAGCCGCTGGGAGAGCCGGTGCGCCAACGCGATCGGCAGCGGCATCAGCTCTGGCGTCTCGTTGCAGGCGAACCCGAACATCATGCCCTGGTCGCCAGCGCCCTGGGCGTCGAACGCGTCACCCGCGCCCTCGACCCGCTCCTCGAACGCGTGATCCACGCCCTGGGCGATGTCGGGGGACTGCGAGCCGATCGACACGCTCACCCCACAGGAGCCGCCATCGAACCCCTTCTTGGATGAGTCGTAACCAATGTTGAGGATGGTGTTTCGGACAATCTCGGCGACGTCGGCGTACGCCTGAGTGGTGACCTCGCCGGCCACGTGTACCTGGCCGGTGGTGATCAGCGTCTCTACGGCTACCCGGCTGCGCGGGTCCTGGGTAAGCAGGGCGTCGAGAACGCCGTCGCTGATCTGGTCGGCGATCTTGTCGGGGTGGCCCTCGGTTACCGACTCAGATGTGAACAGACGACGGGTCACGGGCACGCTCCTTCGCTTCGGGGACTCAACTTTCGCGAAAGCCTATCGAGTTGTCGCGCAGGCTTCCATGGCACGGGGTCGAGCCGGCCCGCTATGCAATACTACGTTGGCTTAAGGCGTGGTTTGACCAGGTCCCACACCGCATCCGCTAATTCGTCCTTTGATTGTTCAGAAAGGACGGTAGCGGTTCCGTCGAGGCCGAAGACCGTGGCAGCGTTGCGATCCGAGCCGAAAACCTCCGGGCGCCCGGCAGCCCCGCCCACCTGGTTGAGCACGATCAGATCCGCGCCCTTACGGGCCAACTTGGCGCGCGCATTGACCTCCGCCTCCGCGCCACCGACCGTCTCCGCGGCGAAGGTGACCAGGACGGTGCCGGCGGACTTACCCGCGCCCAGCTCCGCGGCGATGTCCGGGGTCGCCACCAGCGACAGCGTCAACCCGGCCACGCCGTCGTCGAGATGCTGCTTGGCGAGCTTCTGGTCGGTGTACTGGGCCGGGGTGAAGTCGCACGGCGCGGCCGCCATCACCACCGCGTCGGCGTCGGCCGACGCTTCGAGCGTCGCCTCCCGCAGCTGGGCGGTGGTGACCACCGTCACCAGGTCAACCCCGGCTGGCGCCGGTGCCTCGACGTTCGCGGCGATCAACCGCACCCGAGCACCCCGCGCCGCCGCCGTTCGCGCGAACGCCAGACCCTGTTTGCCCGAGGAGCGATTCCCGAGAAACCGGACCGGGTCGAGCGGCTCCCGGGTCCCACCAGCGGTGACCACCACCCGCCGGCCGGCCAGATCCGGCTCGGAGCTGCCCCGGTGGAGCAGCCGCTCCGCGAGCGCGAACAGCGTCTCGGGCTCGGGCAGCCGCCCCTTGCCGGTGTCGGCTCCCGTCAACCGGCCCACCGCGGGCTCCACCACCACCGCGCCGCGGGAGCGCAGCGTCGCCACGTTCGCGACGGTCGCCGGGTGTTCCCACATCTCGGTGTGCATAGCCGGTGCGTAGAGCACCGGAGCCGCGGCGGTGAGCAGCGTGTTGGTCAACAGGTCGTCGGCGAGCCCGGTGGCCGCCTTGGCGAGCAGGTCGGCGGTGGCCGGCGCCACCACCACCAGCTCGGCCCGGCGGCCGATGCGCACGTGCGGAACCTCGTAAGCCCGGCTCCAGACGTCATCGGCCACCGGCCGACCCGACAGGGCCTCCCAGGTCGGGGCGCCCACGAATCGCAACGCGGCCTCGGTGGGCACCACCTGCACCTGGTGTCCCGCCTCGGTGAACAGCCTCAGCAGCTCGCAGGACTTGTATGCGGCGATCCCGCCCGCAACCCCGAGCACCACCTCGGCCACGGCGCGACGCTAAGCCTCGGTTGATTCGGCAGCGAGCAGCCCAGAGTTGATCTCTCGCATGGCGATCGAGAGCGGCTTCTCCTGCGGGGTGGTCTCGACCAGCGGGCCCACATACTCCAGCAGGCCCTCACCGAGCTGGCTGTAGTACGCGTTGATCTGGCGCGCCCGCTTGGCGGCGAAGATGACTAGCGAGTACTTGGAGGAGGTGCGCTCCAGCAGCTCGTCGATCGGCGGGTTGGTGATGCCCTCAGGTTGGGCAACGGTTCCGGCCACGACTCAATCCTTGGTGTGCTACTAGGAAATGATGATGATGTGCGATAGACACCCGAGATCACAAGAAGGCGGGTGAGCCGAGTAACGATACCAGTTTGTCAGCGGCCCGGACCACCGTGTCGGTGACAATTGTGACGTCAAACTCAGCCGGGACCGAATCGCTCCGATGCGGCGGGGTCAGATAGACCAACACCGCACCCGGCATCGTCCGCCGGATCTGACCGGCGCCGACCAGATCGGTGCTCAACAGCACCGGCCGCCCCTGTCGCAGCGCCTCCTCGATCGGGGCCCGCGGTACGCCGTACCGGTGCCCACCGAGCTCCGCCCACTCGATCAGTTCACCGGCGGCGAGCCGGTGATCGAAATCGCTCCGGCCCACGAAGGTGTACTCGCGACCGTCGACCTCGGCCAGCCGCCGGGGCCGCGTCGTCAGCGGCACCGGCGACCAAAAATCCGGCGAGCGCGCCCGGGCTAGCTCGATCACCCGCCGCCGACCGGCCCCGCTGGGGCCGGAGACGATCAGGAGCCGAGCCGCCGGGCGCGCCGCGCCGGTCACGGGTGTCTCCACCCGCTGGTTACTACCCAGCCAGGTCGGCCGTTATGCGGCGAACTCGTTCAGCAGCGCCTTCCGCTGCTGTTCGCCGAGACCCCGCAGCCGCCGACTATCGGCGATCTTGAGCTTCTCCATGGTCTGGGTCGCCTTGACCTTGCCGATCCCCGGCAGGGCCTGCAGCACCGTGACCACCTTCAGCTTGCCGATCACGTCGTCGCTCTCGGCTCGATCCAACAGCTCAGCGAGGGTTACCTGGCCGTTCTTGAGCTGTTCCTTCAGGTCGGCCCGGGCCTTGCGAACCTCGGCTGCCTTCTGCAGGGCAGCCGCTCGTTGCTCGGGGCTCAGTGATGGGAGGGGCACCAGTTCTCCTCGAAACTCATCGCGCCTGCCGGCGCGTGGTCGTAACTTCTGATGCAGCCGGCTACTCCCGGTGCATCCGTCCAGCGCTGGGGAAACTAGCTGGCTGCGCCCGATTCAGCAACATCGGCACGCCATGATCACCCGGCCCAGACGCGTGCCGGAGATCACACCTTTTGGGGTCAGGAGGGCTGATCGCCCCCGTTGAGCACCCGCCGGCAGGCAGCGAGACTACGCGCCGCCGCCTCCTGCAGCGCTGTGGGGTCCGGCCCCGCCGAGAGCACCTCCCGGGAGGTCGACGGCAACACTGCGGGCAACTGCGCCCCGAAGACCGCCCGGAGATCTGCGGCGGTGGCGCCCTGCGCGCCGATCCCAGGGGCCAGGATCGGGCCCTGCAGCCGGCTGAGATCCGGGGCGCTCTCGCCGACCGTCGCGCCCACCACCACACCGAAGCTGCCCGCTGCTACACCCTCGTTGAGCTGGGAAATCTCGTCTACGACGAGCTGCGCCACGGAGCGCCCGTCGGCGGTGGTGGCCTGTTGAATAGCCGCCGCCTCCGGGTTGCTCGTCATCGCCAACACGAAGACCCCGCCACCGTGCGCGCGAGCGCGCTCCATCATCGGCCGCAACGCGCCGACGCCCAGATAGGGATTGGCGGTGATCGCGTCGACGCTCAGCGGGCTCGCCGGATCGAGGTACGCCGCGGCGTAGCCGGCGGTCGTCGAGCCGATATCGGCCCGCTTCGCATCGAGCAGAACCAACGCGCCAGCCCGCCGGAGCCGGCGAATAGTTGTCTCCAAAACGGCGATGCCACGCGACCCGAACCGCTCGAAGAAAGCAGACTGAGGTTTAAAGATTGCCACCCGATCGGCCAGGGCCTCGGTGACCGTTCGGCTGAACTCGGCGAGGCCATCTGCGTCGTCTGTGAGCCCCCACCGCGCCAGCAGCTCGGCATGCGGATCGATACCGACGCACAACGGTCCCCGACTGGCCACCGCGGCCCGCAGCCGCGCTCCGAAACTCTCCACTGACTAACCTTCCCTGGCTGACGTGACCTACTCGCTCGCCACGCTACGGGCCGAGCCTGGCCAGACTCCGGGCGCCCGGATTAAGGGGAATGGGGGGAGGCGTAAGGGGAACGGGGGTGAGGCTAGTCGCCTACCGGGCTCTCCTGCCGGAGATGCTCCGGCAGCGGGAGCTCCAACCCGTGCAGCTCGGCCCAGTCGTAGACGATGCTCGGCCCGACCTCGGACTCCAGGTAGGCCTTGGCGGACAGGCCGCCCACCACCGGCTCGTCGCCCTCCGCGGCCAGGCTGGCCGGGACGAACGAGAAGTCGTTACGCAGCGCCGCGCTCAACCGGCGGTGCCCGTCGACGGCGAAGAACTGGTTGTCGGCGAAGCCCAGCCGCAACGGCGCCAGCGCCCCCGGACCCGCCCGGCCGATCGCCGCCACGAACTCGGGATCCTCATCACGCAGCGCCTGGCTCTCCTGTGTGGGGTAGATCCGGCGGGGGTCGATCAACAGCAGCGGCGGCGCCGAGCGCACGGTCTGCGGGGCCAGGGTGCCGTGGAAGGCCGCCGCGATCTGGTCCACGATCTCGTCCGGGGTGGCCCGGGTGCTGTCGCAGACCAGGTTGTAGTTGCGGAGCCGGCACTTGTCGGCCCCGTAGGTAACCAGGAACCGCGCGCGTTCGCTCTCGCTCCGCTCCCGCAGCCGTTGCCGCGCCTCGACCAGCGTCGCGTAGGACTCCACCTCGCTGGAGGGGCGCCCGAGCACCCGCTCGGCGGCGACGGTCGGATCGGTGATCAGGTGCACCTTGAGGGCGTCGGTGAAGAAGAACCACGCCAACCGGCTGTCGACCACGAGCTGCTCGCCGGACTGGGCGATCTCCCCCTGCAGACTGTCCACATAGG
Organism: Natronosporangium hydrolyticum; assembly: GCF_016925615.1. Taxonomy (NCBI): domain Bacteria; kingdom Bacillati; phylum Actinomycetota; class Actinomycetes; order Micromonosporales; family Micromonosporaceae; genus Natronosporangium; species Natronosporangium hydrolyticum. The sequence goes on along the minus strand of NZ_CP070499.1, from coordinate 2,802,848 downwards.
CGTCCACCGCATCGTCCAACTCGGCGTGACGATTGAGCTGCAGTGTGGTCATCCCCCGGCGACGGGCCATCTCCCGGTACAGGTCACCCACGCTGATCCGTCGGATGTCGAGTCGCTCCGAGAGCTTCAGCGTAACGGTGGTCTTTCCGCTGCCCAGATCGCCGTTGACGACGATCGACTGACGCTCAGCCATCTCACTCCGCACTGTCCCCGACCGGCCACCAAGGGCCGGTGATCGCTGCGCTTCAGCCCGAAACGCACCGTCAACATGGCTTGCCCCGACGTGTCCGCCCTGAGCTGAGGAGTCTAGCACTCTGGGTCCGCATCACCCCCCGTGACCCGCTCCGCGGCGGCCGAGATCGCCGCACAGATCGCGGCCACCTCGTCGTCGGTGCTGAGGTACGGCGGCATGGTGTAGAGCAGATCCCGGAACGGCCGCAGCCAGACTCCGTTGTCGACCGCGACCGCGGTCGCCTCGGCGAGGTCTACCTGGCTGGTCAACTGCACCACCCCGATCGCTCCGAGCACCCGGACATCGGCCACCCCCGGCCGCTGCCGCAGCGGCGCCAGGCCCGCGGCCAGGCCGGCCTCGATCCGGGCCACGTCGGCGCGCCACTGCCCATCCCGGAGCAGCCCGATCGACGCGTTCGCCACCGCGCAGGCCAGCGGGTTGCCCATGAAGGTCGGGCCGTGCGCCAGCACCGGCACCTCGCCGGCGCTGATCCCGGCCGCCACCTCCCCGGTGCACAGCGCCGCCGCCGAGGTCAGGTAGCCACCGGTGAGGGCCTTACCGACACACATCACATCCGGGGTGATCCCGGCGTGGTCGGCGGCGAACAGCTCCCCGGTACGGCCGAACCCAGTGGCGATCTCATCGAAGACCAACAACACGCCGTACTGCCGGGTCAGCTCCCGCAGTGCGGTCAGATACCCCGGGTGGTGGAACCGCATGCCGCCAGCGCCCTGCACCACCGGTTCGACGATGACCGCCGCCAGCTCGTCGGCGTGGCGGGCGATCGCCTCGGCCAGCACCGCCAGATATCCCGGGTCAGGTGGCGTGTCGAAGCCCGCCGGCGGGGTGGGCACGAAGATCTGTTCCGGTAGCACCCCGCGCCACAGCGCGTGCATCCCGCCCTCCGGGTCACAGACCGACATCGGGTGGAAGGTGTCGCCGTGGTACCCGCCCCGCCAGGTCAGCAGCCGGCGCCGGCGCGCGTCGCCTCGCGAGCGGTGGTATTGCAGGCACATCTTCACCGCCACCTCGACGCTGACCGATCCGGAGTCGGCGAGGAAGACGTGCTCCAACCCGTCCGGAGTCAGCTCCACCAACGAACGCGCGAGCCGTACCGCCGGTTCATGGGTGAGCCCGCCGAACATCACGTGGCTCATCGACGACAGCTGGGACCGCACCGCCTCGTCCAGCACCGGGTGCCGGTAACCGTGGATCGCCGACCACCAGCTCGACATCCCGTCGATCAGCTCCCGCCCGTCGGCCAACCGCAGCCGCACTCCCTCCGCCCCGGTGACCAGGTACGGCGTCGAGGCGCCAGGCATCGACGCGTAGGGATGCCAGACGTGGCCGCGATCCCACGCCAGCAGCTGTTCCGGAGTGACCGGCGGCTCCGCCGGTGGCGGCTGCCCGGCCGCCGGTGGCGTGGTCATGGCGCCAACCGGCGGGCGCAGCCGCGCACCAGCCCCGGGCCGTGGTAGATGAAACCGGTGTAGAGCTGGATCAGATCAGCTCCCGCGTCGCGCAGCCGGGCAGCGTCGTCGGGGCTGGTCACCCCGCCCACGCCGATCACCGGCAGCGCGCCACCGGTCTCCCGGTGGACGAAGCCGACCACTTCCCGGGCCCGCGCCGCCAACGGCGCCCCGGAGAGACCACCGGCTTCGCCGGCACGGCCCTGGTCGGCCGGGTCCAGCCCGCCGCGCTCCAGGGTGGTGTTGGTGGCGATCACCCCGGCGGCTCCCCGCTCCAGGCAGACCGCCAGCAGCTCACCGATGGCCTGGTCGGTGAGGTCCGGGGCGATCTTTACCAACACCGGCTTCTCCCCCACCAGCGCGGCGAGCAGCTCGGCAACATACCCCCGATCCTGCAGCGTACGTAGGCCCGGGGTGTTCGGCGAGGAGACGTTTATCGCGAAGTAGTCGCCGTAGTCGCGCAGCTGCTGGTACGCCGCGACGTAGTCCTCGACGGCGTGGCTGAGCGGGGTCACTTTGGACTTGCCGAGCGAGATCCCCAGCGGAACCCCGGGGCGCGCCGCCGGTCGCGCCAGCCGGTCGGCGAGCGCGGCCGCGCCCCGGTTGTTGAAGCCCATCCGGTTGAGCAGAGCTCCGCTCGCCGGCAACCGGAACAGCCGGGGCCGGTCGTTGCCGGGCTGCGGCCGGCCGGTGACCGTGCCCACCTCGACAAACCCGAAGCCCAGCGCGGGCCAGGCCGGCAACGCCGCACCGTCCTTATCCAGGCCGGCGGCGAGGCCGACCCGGTTGGGGAAGGTCACACCGAAGACCGTCGCTGGCGCGGTCACCCGGTAGCGCGCACGCAGCAGACTCAGCAGCGCCGGCCGCCGGCCCAGCCCGGCCAGTCGACGCAGAGTCCAGTCATGGGCGGCCTCCGGATCACCGTCACCGATCCGGAACAGCATGGGCCGCACTACCCGTTCGAAGAACATCGCCTCACTTCGTACCACCCACCGCCCCGGGCGAGATCGTTAGGCTCGGGCCATGCGACGACCCCTGATGACAATCACTGCCGTAGCCGCCCTCACCCTCGCGCTCGCCGGCTGTGGCGGCGACGACGAGCCCGACGACCCGCCACCGGCCGGCGGCGAACCCGCCCCCAGCCCGACCGTCGCCCCGCCCACGGACCCGGGGCCGCCCGAGCATGGTTGGGAGGAGCAGGCGACCGTCGACTTCGAGACCGGCGAGATCACCGCCGAGGGGTTCAACGACCTGATCGACTCCGAAACCCCGCAGTGGGCGGCCGACCCGGTCGACACCGTCGAGGTGCTGCTCCACCTCGACGAACCGGCCGGGACGGTCGACATCGACCAGGCCGGCGGCGGCGACGCGCCGACCGTCGTGGTCACCGTCTCCGACCTCGCCGACGGCTCGGTCGAGGCGATCCGCTACGAGATCGAGCTGGCCACCGGCGACGATGAGCTCTACCGGTTCGACACCGGTCAGGCGAGCTGGCGCTGCCAGCCGGAGCGCGGACATCAGGATTTCGACACCGAGCCCTGCCTGTGACCCGCCCCGCCACTCACGCGGCCGGGTAGTGACGCCGCCCGATCGCGACCAGCTCGGCCCGGGTGGCCGGGTCGCACAACGCCCCGGCCACCCCCGCCGCGTACGCCTCGACGGCGGTCACCCCCATCGACTCGGCGAGCTGGTATTCGCGCTGCAGATCGGTGTCGAACATCGCCGGATCGTCGGTGTTGATGCTGCAGCTGATCCCGGCGGCCCGCAGCTGCGGCAACGGGTGCCGGGCCAGCTCCGGCACCGCGCCGGTACGCAGGTTCGAGGTCGGGCAGACGTCGAGCACCAACCCCCGGCCGGCGATCTCCGACAGCAACGCCGGCTCTTCGGCCGCCCGGATGCCGTGCCGGATCCGATCCGGGGCGAAGGCCAGAATCTCCCGCAGTGACTCCGGGCCGGCGTTCTCACCAGCATGCGGCACCAGCCCCAGCCCGCCATCCCGGGCCACCGCGAACGCCTTCGCGTAGTCGGTGGCGGGCGCGTCGGTCTCGGCTCCACCCAGGCCCAGCCCGACCACGCCACGGTCCCGGTACCGCACCGCCAGCTGCGCCACCTCCACCGCCTCCGCCGGGTCGAGGCGCCGGTGCAGGTCCGGCGTCAGTCGTACGATCACGCCGTGCCGCTCCCGCGCCTCGGCCGCGCCCTCGGCGTACCCGGCAAAGGTCTCCGCCAGCTCCACGCCGGGGACCGGCGAGAAGATGCCTTCCAGGTAGACCGCGCCGTGGCCGGCCGCCTCAGCGGCGTAGGCCAGCACCACCTGCCGGAAATCGTCGGCGGTCCGGAGGCAGGCCACCGTGGTCAGCCAGGCCCGGATGAAGTCGGCGAAGTCCCGGAACTGGTAGAGCGCGGCCAGACCCTCGACCGTGTCGGCCGGCAGCGGCTGGTTGTTGCGGCGGGCGAACGCCAGCAACGCCGCCGGGCGGACCGTGCCCTCCAGATGGACGTGGAGTTCGATCTTTGGGCCGGTCACGAGTCCACCGGCGACGAACTCGGGTGCAGTCCCGCGTGCAGCTCCTGCAACGGCCGGACCGCCAGCTCACCGCGCAGCTGCGCCTCGATCCCCATCACCGCCGCCGCGGCTCCCGGCACCGTGGTCGCACACGGCACGTCGGCGGCGACCGCGGCGCTGCGAATCTCGTAACCGTCCAGCCGGGCGCTCGCCCCCGACCCCTGCGGGGTGTTGATGACCAACGCCACCTCTCCGTTGGCGATGATCGACACCGCGTCCCGGCCGTCCCCCTCGTAGTGCTTGCCGACCAGCTCGCACGGGATGCCGTAGCGCCGCAGCACCTCGCCGGTGCCGGCGGTGGCGACGATCTCGAACCCGAGGTCGGCGAGCCGCTTCACCGGGAAGATCATGCCGCGCTTGTCGCGGTTGCCCACCGTGACCAGCACCCGCCCGGCGGCCGGCAACGATCCGAACGCCGCCGCCTGGGACTTGGCGAATGCCTGCCCGAAGGCGGTGTCGATGCCCATCACCTCACCGGTGGACTTCATCTCCGGCCCCAGCAACGAATCGATGCTCTTACCAGCCGGGGTGCGGAACCGTTTGAACGGCAGCACCGCCTCCTTGACCGCCACCGGCGCCCCCGGCGGGCTGGTGCCGCCGTCACCGGCCGCCGGCAGCAGCCCTTCGGCCCGCAGCTGCGCGACGGTGGCGCCGAGCATCAGCCGGGCCGCCGCCTTCGCCAGCGCCACCCCGGTCGCCTTGGAGACGAACGGCACCGTGCGGGATGCGCGGGGGTTGGCCTCCAACACGTAGAGCACGTCATCCTTCAGCGCATACTGGACATTGAGCAGGCCCCGGACCCCGACCCCCCGGGCGATCGCCTCGGTGTCGGCGCGGACCTGCGCCAGGTGCGCCCCGGTGAGCGTGATCGGCGGCAATGCGCAGGCCGAGTCGCCGGAGTGGATCCCCGCCTCCTCGATGTGCTCCATCACGCCACCGAGGTAGACCACACCGTCGCCGTCGCATAGCGCGTCCACATCGATCTCGACCGCGTCGTCGAGGAAGCGGTCCACCAGCACCGGATGCTCCGGCGAAATCTCGGTCGCCCGGCCGATGTAGTCCCGCAGCGTGGCATCGTCGTAGACGATCTCCATACCCCGGCCGCCCAGCACGTACGACGGGCGGACCAGCACCGGGTAGCCGATCCGCTCAGCGATCCGGCGCGCCTCCTGATACGAGGTGGCGGTGCCGTGCTCGGGAGCGGTCAGCCCCGCCTCGGCCAGGACCGCGCCGAACGCACCCCGATGCTCGGCCCGGTGAATCGCCTCCGGCGCGGTGCCGACGATCGGCACCCCGGCGTCCTTGAGCCGCTGCGCCAGCCCCAGCGGCGTCTGGCCACCGAGTTGGACGATCACCCCCACCACACCGGGACCACCGGCGGCCACCCCGCTGTGGTGCTCGGCGAGGTACACCTCAAAGACATCCTCGAAGGTGAGCGGCTCGAAGTAGAGCCGGTCGGCGGTGTCGTAGTCAGTGGAGACGGTCTCCGGATTGCAGTTGACCATGACCGTCTCGTAGCCGGCGGCGCGCAGCGCCTGCACCGCGTGGACGCAGGAGTAGTCGAACTCGATGCCCTGCCCGATCCGGTTCGGCCCGGACCCGAGGATCAGCACCTTAGGCTGGTCGGACGGCTCGACCTCGGTCTCCTGCTCATAGGCCGAGTAGTGATAGGGCGTCCGCGCGGCGAACTCGGCGGCGCAGGTGTCGACCGTCTTGTAGACCGGCGCCACCCCCAGCCGCTGCCGCAGCGACCACACCCCGGCCTCGCCGGCCAACTCCGGCCGCAACGCCGCCAACTGCCGGTCCGACAGGCCCGCCCGCTTGGCCCGGTAGAGCAACTCCTCATCGAGGATCCGCGCCTGCTCGATCTCGTGCCGCAGCGTCACCAGCACGGCGACCTGGGCCACGAACCACGGGTCGTAGCCGCCGGCCTCGGTCACCTCGGCCACGGTGGCGCCGAGCCGCAGCGCCCGCTCCATGGTGTACAGCCGGCCGTCGTGCGGAGTCCGCAACTCCGCCAGACTCGACTCCTTGGTGGCCTCGGGCGGATCGGGCTGGGTCCAGAAGCCGACCGCCGGTGTCTCCATCGAGCGCATTGCTTTGTTCAGCGCCTCGGTGAAGGTCCGGCCCAACGCCATCGCCTCACCGACCGACTTCATCGTGGTGGTCAGCTCCGGGTCGGCGCCGGGGAACTTCTCGAACGCGAACCGGGGAATCTTGACCACGACGTAGTCCAGCGCCGGCTCGAACGCCGCCGGCGTCTCCCGGGTGATGTCGTTCGGGATCTCGTCGAGGGTGTAGCCGATCGCCAGCCGGGCAGCGATCTTGGCGATCGGGAACCCGGTGGCCTTGGAGGCGAGCGCGCTGGAGCGCGACACCCGCGGATTCATCTCGATCACGACCAGCCGACCGGTCTGCGGATGCACGGCGAACTGGATGTTGCACCCGCCGGTGTCCACCCCCACCTCCCGCAGCACCGCGATGCCCAGGGTACGCATCGCCTGGTACTCGCGGTCGGTAAGCGTCATCGCCGGCGCCACGGTGACGCTGTCGCCGGTGTGCACCCCCATCGGATCGACGTTCTCGATCGAGCAGATCACCACCACGTTGTCGTGATGGTCCCGCATCAGCTCCAGCTCGTACTCTTTCCAGCCGAGCACGCTCTCCTCGATCAGCACCTCGTGCACCGGGCTGGCGGTCAACCCGGCGCCCGCGATCCGCGCCAGATCCGCCTCGGTGTGCGCCATGCCGGAGCCCAGCCCACCCATGGTGTACGAAGGCCGGATCACCACCGGCAACCCCAACTCGGCGACGGTCTCGTGCACCTGCGCCATCGACCGGCACACCCGTGAGCGCGGCGTCAGCTCACCGCCCTCGCCGCCGAGCCCGACCCGGGCACCGGCGACCGCCACGATGTCTTTGAACTTCTGCCGGTCCTCCCCCCGCTGGATCGCGTCGATGTCGGCGCCGATCAGCTCAACGCCGTACTTCTCCAGCACCCCGGCCTCGTGCAACGCCACCGCGGTGTTCAGCGCGGTCTGGCCGCCGAGGGTGGCGAGCAGCGCGTCCGGCCGCTCCTTGGCGATCACCCGGGTTACGAACTCCGGGGTGATCGGTTCAATGTAGGTGGCGTCGGCGAACTCTGGGTCGGTCATGATCGTGGCCGGATTGGAGTTGACCAGGCTGACCCGCAACCCTTCGGACCTGAGTACCCGGCACGCCTGGGTGCCGGAGTAGTCGAACTCGCACGCCTGCCCGATCACGATCGGCCCGGAGCCGATCACCAGCACGTGCGACAAATCCCCCCGCTTAGGCATTCCCGCCCGTCCCCTCGATCAACTCAACGAAGCGATCAAACAGATAGTCCGCATCGTGCGGCCCGGCGGCCGCCTCCGGGTGGTACTGCACCGTGAACGCTGGCACGTCCCGAGCCCGCAGCCCCTCCACGACCTGGTCGTTCAGGCAGATGTGGCTCACCGCCACCGCCCCAAACTCGGTCTCCACCGCCTCGTCCAACGGCGCCGCGACCGCGCTGGCATCCTGTTCGCGGCCCGGCCAGGCGACCGCGCTGGCATCCTGTTCGCGGCCCGGCCAAGCGACCGCGAAGCCATGGTTGTGGGCGGTCACCTCCACTTTGCCGGTGGCCCGGTCGAGCACCGGCTGGTTGATCCCCCGATGCCCGTAGCCGAGCTTGTAGGTATCGAAACCCAACGCCCGGCCCAACACCTGGCTGCCGAAGCAGATCCCGAACAGCGGCATCCGCCGGCGCATCACCTGCTGCGCCAGCGCCACCGCGTGGTCGGCGGTGGCCGGATCGCCGGGCCCCGGCGAGAAGAAGACCGCGTCCGGCCCCACCGCCAGCAGCTCGTCCAGAGTGGCGGTGGCCGGGAAGACATGCGTGGTCACCCCCCGGGCCGCCAGCCGCCGCGCCACATTGCGCTTGATGCCCAGATCCAGCGCGGCCACCGTATAGCGGTGCTGGCCCTCGGCCGCCACCCGGTACGGCTCCGGGGTACTCACCTGCCCGGAGAGGTCGGCTCCGAGCATCGACGGACTGTCCAGCACCCGCTGCCGCAGCGCCGCCGGATCCAGATCCACGCTGGATATCGCGGCGCGCATGGCGCCCCGTTCCCGCAGATGCCGGGTGAGCGCCCGGGTGTCCACCCCGGCGATGCCGACCACGCCCTCGACCGCCAGCCGATCCGCCAATCCGCCGGTGGCGCGCCAGTTCGACGCGTACGCCGCCGGGTCGCGCACGACGTAGCCGGCGACCTGCACCCGATCGGACTCGTCGTCCTCGTCGTTGACTCCGGTGTTGCCGATGTGCGGCGCGGTCTGCACCACCACCTGCCGGTGGTACGACGGGTCGGTGAGCGTCTCCTGGTAGCCGGTCATGCCGGTGCTGAAGACCGCCTCCCCGAAGGTCTCCCCGACCGCGCCGAACGCCGTTCCGTGGAACGTCCGGCCATCCTCCAGCACCAGCACCGCGGGTTTGGTCGCCACGTCACTTCACCGCCTTTCCGTCCAACACCGTCGGCTCGCCCCGCAGGAAGGTCGCGACCACCCGGCCAGGCAGCTGCAGCCCGGCGTACGGGGTGTTGCGGCTCCGGCTGGCCAACTCGGCCGGCTCCACGGTGACCTGGGCGGCCGGGTCGACGAGGGTCAGGTTCGCCGGCGCACCGGGCGCCGGATCGACGCCGTGGCCGGTCAGCCCGGCCAACCGGGCCGGCTGGCAGCTGAGCCGGTCAGCCAACAGCCGCCAGTCCGGGCCGAAGACCGACAACGCCACCGAGAGCGCGGTCTGCAGCCCGAGCATCCCCGGCCGGGCGTACGCCCACTCGCACTCTTTGTCCTCCACCGTGTGCGGGGCATGGTCGGTGGCGATCACGTCGATCACCCCGTCGCGTACCGCCTCCCGCAGCGCCGCGACGTCACGCTCTGTGCGCAGCGGCGGGTTCACCTTGAAGACCGGGTCGTAGCCGCCGACCCGGTCATCGGTGAGCAGCAGATGATGGGGCGTGACCTCGGCGCTCACCCGTACCCCCCGCGCCTTCGCCGCCCGGATCAGCTCCACGCTGCCGGCGGTGGAGACGTGGCAGATGTGCAGCCGGGCACCCACATGCTCGGCGAGCAGCGCGTCCCGGGCGATGATCGCCTCCTCCGCGACCGCCGGCCAACCGGTCAGGCCGAGCCGCGCGGACACCTCGCCCTCGTGCATCTGTGCGCCCTCGGTCAGCCGGGGCTCCTCGGCGTGCTGGGCGATCACCCCGTCGAAGGCCTTGACGTACTCCAGCGCCCGCCGCATCAGCCGGGGATCCGCCACACAGTGCCCGTCGTCGGAGAAGATCCGCACCGCCGCGGCCGACTCGGCCATCGCCCCCAGCTCCGAGAGGCGCTCGCCGCGCAGCCCGACCGTGACCGCCCCGACCGGCTGCACGTCGACCAACCCGGCCCGCCGCCCCAGCCGCCACACCTGTTCCACCACCCCGGCGGTGTCCGCCACCGGGTCGGTGTTCGCCATCGCGCAGACGGCGGTGTAGCCGCCCAGCGCCGCCGCCCGGGAACCGGTCGCCACCGTCTCGGCATCCTCCCGACCGGGCTCGCGCAGATGGGTGTGCATGTCGACCAGGCCGGGCAGCGCCACCAGGCCGGCGGCGTCGATCACCTCGGCGTCGGTGGTGGGCAGATCCGGGCCGACCTCGGCCACCGTGCCGTCCCGCAGCCGCAGGTCGGTGGCGGGGCCACCGACCACCGAGACACCCTTGATCAGAAACGAGGTCATGGTCGTCCTTTCCGTCGCGGGATCGCCGGGTCGCATGCTCAACCCTTCCCGCCCAGCAGCAGATAGAGCACCGCCATCCGGACCGAGACCCCGTTGGCGACCTGTTCGGTGATGGTGGAGCGGGGCGAATCGGCCACCTCGGGCGCGATCTCCATCCCGCGGTTCATCGGGCCCGGATGCATCACGATCGCGTGCTCCGGCAGCCGGCGCACCCGGGGGGCGTCGAGCCCGTACCGGCGGGCGTACTCCCGGACCGACGGAAAGTAGGAGTCGCCCATCCGCTCCCGCTGCACCCGCAGCATCATCACCACGTCGCTATCCGGGAGCACCGCATCCAGGTCGTACGAGGTGGTCGCCGGCCAGGCGGACACCCCCACTGGGAGCAACGTCGGCGGCGCAACCAGCGTCACATCGGCGCCCAGTGTGTGCAGCAGCCGAACGTTGGAACGGGCGACCCGGCTGTGCAGCACGTCACCCACGATCGCCACCTTGAGCCCGGCGAGCCGGCCGAGCCGGGCCCGCATCGTGTACGCGTCGAGCAACGCCTGGGTCGGGTGCTCATGCGTGCCGTCGCCGGCGTTGATCACCGAACCGTCGAGCCAGCCGGCGAGCCGGTGCGGAGCACCGGACGCGCCGTGCCGCACCACCACCGCGTCGGCGCCCATCGCCTGCAGGGTCAGCGCGGTGTCCTTCAGACTCTCCCCCTTGGCCACGCTGGAGCCCTTGACCGAGAACGTAATCACGTCGGCCGACAGTCGCTTCGCCGCCGCCTCGAACGAGATCCGGGTCCGGGTCGAGTCCTCGTAGAAAAGGTTGACCACCGTGCGCCCGCGCAGCGTGGGGAGCTTCTTGACCTCGCGGCCGGTGACGTTAGCCAGCTCACCCGCGGTGTCCAGGACCTCGGTGGCGGTAGCCGCGGAGAGGTCGTCGGCGGAGAGAAGGTGCTGCACAGCTCAGCCCTCCCGCTGGATCGTGACGGCGTCGACGCCGTCGGTCTCGGCCAGGCTCACCCGCACCTGCTCGGCCAGCGCGGTGGGGAGGTTCTTCCCCACGTAGTCGGCCCGGATCGGCAGCTCCCGGTGCCCACGGTCGACCAGGACCGCCAGCTGCACCAGCGCCGGCCGGCCGACATCGCGCAGCGCGTCCAGCGCGGCCCGCACCGTCCGGCCGCGGAAGAGCACGTCGTCGACGAGCACCACCCGGCGGCCGTCGATGCCGTCGGCGGGCAGCTCGGTGGGGCCCAGCGCGCGCGGCGCCTGCGAGCGGAGATCGTCACGGTAGAGGGTGACGTCGAGCACCCCGACCGGGACCTCCACCTGCTCGAACGCGTGAATGCGCTGGGCGATCCGGCGGGCCAGCGGCGCACCGCGGGTGGGGATACCGAGCAGCACCGTATCGAGGGCGCCTTCGGTCTTTTCGAGAATCTGATGGGCGATCCGGTCGATCACCCGCTGCAGATCGGCCCCGGAGAGAATAGTCTTGGGTGTAGTCGGCGCACCCTCCGATGGAGTTTGCGCGGTCTTTGAGGTGGTTTGCGCAGCCTTGGAAGTGGCCACGGCGGACCCCCTTCCCCGCCTCTCGGGACGGGCTTTAAAGGACGTCGGGTTGGCGGTACGAGCGTAGCAGCCCGGACACCGCCGCCCGCTGGGTAGATCAGGTGACGGGTAGCACTTGACCAAGCGGACTGCTCCCGCGTACCGTCACTCTGCGTAGCGAAAACTCGGGTAAATCCCCTCGGTCAGTCACTAGGAGTGTCGATCATGCCTTCTGAGTTCGCCAAGCAACTAGGCGCTCGCCTGCGGGCCATCCGCCAGCAGCAGGGCCTCTCCCTGCAGGGGGTGGAGGAGAAGTCGGGCGGCCGCTGGAAGGCGGTGGTCGTCGGATCGTACGAGCGGGGAGACCGCGCGGTGACCGTCAACCGACTGGCGGAGATCGCGGAGTTCTACCGGGTGCCGGTCTCGGAGCTACTGCCCGAAGGCACGCCGATCCAGTTCGACTTCGCCGGCAAGGTGGTGCTCGACCTGGAGAAGCTCTACGACCGGAAAGAGGACGACCTCACCCACGTGGCGAACTATGCCCGGGCGATCCAGCACCAGCGCGGCGACTACAACGGCCGGGTCCTGTCGATTCGGGCCTCGGACCTCCAGGCGCTGGCGATCGTCTACGACGAGGCCCCGGCCGACCTGATCGACCGGCTCGCCGACAACGACATGCTGGTCTCCGACCCGCGGGCACTCTTCGAGTCCTGACGCCCTCCCCTTCCCCGGCCGATCATGGACTATAGGTGCATGGTCGGCCGGTTTCTTCGTCCTCACCCCCAAGATCGGCCTCCCTCCGGGCTGATCATGGACCTAGGTACGGAGTCGGGCTGATTCTGCGCCCCAAACCCCATGATCGGCGCGCTACAGGAAAATCGCTGGTGGTGTCGGGGTTGAGCCCTCTATGGTCGGCAGCGGTCGGCCTGAGCAGGGCGAGGCAGAGGAGACGACTGTGTTAATGGTCATGAGCTTCCGTGAGCGGGGTACGGCGATCGCGCCGTGCCACGGTTCCGAACCCTTCCGGGGCGCACCGGCTCACTGACCCAGCCGCCCGGCGGCTGGTCCGCGCCGCCGGGGTCACCAGCGACGACCTGGTCCTCGACCTCGGGGCAGGGCTGGGGGCGGTGACCAGACCACTGGCCGCCACCGGCGCCCGGGTCATCGCGGTCGAGCGCGATCCCCGGATCGCGGCCAAGCTCGAAGCCCGCATGGCGGCGTCGCCGCAGGTCACCGTGGTCGCCAACGACGCCCTGACGGTGCCGCTTCCCCACCGTCCGTTCAAGGCGGTGGCGAACATCCCGTTCTCGATAACGACACCGTTGCTGCGGCGGCTGGTCGACAGCCGGCTCGCCGCCGCGGACCTGGTGGTCGAGCTGGGCGCCGGCCGGCGGCTGGTCGCGACGGCGCTGGCCCCGGGGCCGACCGCTGCCCGGGGTCGGCAGCGGGAGGTAGCCGGCTGGCACCGCCGGTTCGAATTTTCGCTCGGGCCGGTCATCCCGGCCCACCGGTTCACCCCGGCGCCGCCGGTCGACGCGGTCGTGCTCCGGCTCCGCCGCCGGCCGCCCACCCCGCGCGGTCGATCATGAGCTAGGTGAGCGACACGCCGAGCGTGTCGGTCACCTAGCTCATGATCGACGGGTAAGGCCCCGCGGGCCTTACGGGGTGGCGAACTCGGAGATCCGGCCCAGCAGGCCGTTGAGGAACCGTGGCGAGTCATCGGTCGACATCTGCCGGGCCAGCTCCACCGCCTCGGTGATCGCCACCGGGTGGTCGACATCGTCCACCCAGAGCAGTTCGAAGACCGCGATCCGGGCGAGGTTGCGGTCGACCGGAGGCATCCGGGCCAGCGTCCAGCCCTCGGCGTAGCTGCCGATCAACTCGTCGATCCGGTCCTGGTGGGCCACCACGCCGCGGACCAGCGTCATCGCGTACCCCAAGTGATCGGGGCGCTCCTCGAGTCGCTTCACATAATCGTCGAGCACCGCAGCCGCGTCCAGCCCGCGCAGGTCCGCCTGGTAGAGCACGTCCAACGCCCGTTTGCGCGCCTTGCGGCGGGCCGGCATGCGTAGCTTGGGTCCCTCCGCCATCGCGGTCAGGCCCGGCCGAGGTAACGGCCGTCGCGAGTGTCGACCTTGATCTTCTCGCCGGTGGTGACGAAGAGGGGCACGGCGACGTTCGCCCCGGTCTCCACCGTCGCCGGCTTGGTGCCGCCGCTGGAGCGGTCGCCCTGCACCCCCGGCTCGGTGTAGGTGATCTCCAGCACCACGCTCGCCGGCAGCTCGATGTAGAGCGGCACGCTCTCGTGGGTGGCCACCACCACCTCCGCCTCCGGGAGTAGCCACTGGCTCGACTCGCCCACGGTGGCGCCCGGAACCTGGAGCTGGTCGAAGGTCTCCAGGTCCATGAAGATGTAGTCGTCACCGTCGGCGTACAGATATTGCATGGTGCGCTTGTCGACGGTGGCGGTCTCGACCTTGGTGCCGGCGTTGAAGGTCTTGTCGACCACTTTGCCGGTGAGCACGTTCTTGAGCGTGGTCCGGACGAACGCACCGCCCTTGCCGGGCTTGACGTGCTGGAACTCCACAACGGACCAGAGCGCCCCGTCGAGGTTGAGGACGATGCCGTTCTTGAGGTCGTTCGTGGTGGCCATCGAGGTCGCAGCTTCTTTCGTCTCGGCTTACAGCTGGCGGATTAGCTCACTGGCAAACCCGATGGAGTTTACCCGAACGACATCCCGGTCGGCGCCCGGCGCCACCCGATGGGACGACCCGCGCCGGACGGGACGTACCCTACCGACATGCGGCTCGGGATTGATCTTGACGGGGTAGTGGCGGACTTCGACAACTGCTGGCTGGACCGCTACCACTCGGAATTCGGCGGCGAACGGATGTCGACCCCAATCGAATGGGACGGCCTACATCGGCTTACTCACTTTCCGGACATGCCGGCCTTCTGGGACTGGGTGCGACTACGACGGATCTTCCGCCAGCTGGAGCCGATCCCGGGCGCGCTGGCAGGGCTGCGCAGCCTGGCCGCCGACGGTCACGACATCGTGATCATCTCGGCCAAGTTCGACTGGGCGATCCCGGAGACCCTGGAGTGGATCGCCGAGCACCGGCTCCCCACCCGCGAGATCCACTTCCGGGGCGACAAGCACGAGGTCGCCTGCGACGTCTACCTGGACGACTCACCCATCGCGCTGCCGAACTTCGTCAAGGAACGGCCCGAGGCGCTGGTGTGCCGGATGGTGGCGCCGTGGAACACTCCGATCGACGGCGCGGTGGACATCCCCGACTGGGACCGGTTCCTAACCGTCGTCGCCGACCGCGAGCCGGTCGGCGACGTAGCGCAGCGCTAGCCGGTAGCCGTCCACCCCAAGCCCACAGATCACCCCGGTGGCGACCGCCGAGACCACCGAGTGGTGCCGGAACGACTCCCGGGCGTGGATGTTCGAAATGTGCACCTCGAGCAGCGGCGCCCGCAGCATGGCGCAAGCGTCCCGCACCGCGTACGAGTAGTGCGACCAGGCGGCCGGGTTCAACACCACCGGGGCGGCCTCGTCCGCAGCCTGGTGCAGCCAGCCCAACAGCTCGTGCTCGGCATCGGTCTGCCGGACCGTCACCGCCAGCCCGAGCTGCTCACCAGTCTGCTCGCACAGGTCCACCAGGTCGGCGTACGAGGTCACCCCGTAGACGTCGGGCTGCCGGGTGCCGAGCCGGCCGAGGTTGGGACCGTTGAGCACATAGGTCGCGATCACACCGCCACCTCGGAGTACGCCTGCGCCAACAGCTCCTCGGAGGGCCCTTCCAGGGTGGCGGGCCGGGCCAGCCCGTCGAGGATCACGAACCGCAGGGTCGCCCCCCGGGTCTTCTTGTCGATGTTCATCGCCGCCCGCAGCTGCGGCCAGGCGTCGGCCCGGTAGGTGGTGGGCAGCCGCAGCTGTTGCAGCACCGTCCGGTGCCGCTCCACGGTCGCGTCGTCCAGCCGCCCGGCGTGGCGAGCCAACGCCGCCGCGTAGACCAGCCCGATCGCCACCGCCTCGCCGTGACGCCGCTGGTAGCCCTCGATCTGCTCGACCGCATGCCCGAGGGTATGCCCGTAGTTGAGCACCTCGCGTAGGCCGGCCTCGTGCAGGTCGGTCGAGACCACCTTGGCCTTGACCCGGATCGCCCGCTCCACCAGCTCCGGCAGGATCTCGCCGTCGAGCTGCTGCGCCGCGGCCGGGTCGGCCTCGATCAGCTTCAAAATCGTCGGGTCCGCGATGAACCCGCACTTGACCACCTCGGCCAGCCCGGCGGCCAGGTCGGCGGGCGGCAGCGTACGCAGAACGTCGAGGTCGGCGGCGACCACCGCCGGCGGGTGGAAGGCGCCGACCAGGTTCTTGCCGGCGGCGGTGTTGATCCCGGTCTTGCCGCCGACCGCGGCGTCGACCATCCCCAGCAGACTGGTCGGGACCGCCGCCCAGCGCACCCCACGCAGCCAGGTGGCGGCGACGAAGCCGGCGAGGTCGGTGACGGCCCCGCCGCCGACACCGACGACTGCGTCACTGCGGGTGAACCCGGCCGCGCCGAGCGCATCCCAGCACCTCGCGAGAACTTCTGCGTTCTTGCCCGACTCCGCATCCGGCACCGGCACCGGCGTCGGTTCGCTGCCCGCCGCCGTGAGCAGGGCGGCGACGCGCTCGGCGAGCGCCGCCAGCGGCGGGGCGAAGATCACCGCCACCCGCTGCGTGCCGGCCAGCGCCGCCGGCACGGACGCCAACACGTCGTGGCCGACCACTACGTCGTACGGGGGTGGCCCGGTGACCGGGATGGTGGTGCTCAGCGGGCGCTCCTGGGCTCAGGCGGGACACGGTCAGCCGGTGGAACGGTCAGACGGTGGAGCCGATCAGGCCGCGGCCGGACCGGTCACCGGCTGGAGCTGGGTAGACCGGGCGGAGACGCCCGGGCCCTGGATGATTCTATTACGGACCCGCGCTGAGATCTGGTCGATAATCACCGTCACCACGATGATCACTAGCAGGGTGATCCCGATCCGGTCCCAGGCCCGGACCCGGAACAGGTCGGAGAGGATCGAGCCGATGCCACCGGCGCCGAGGACGCCGAGCACCGCCCCGGCCCGGATGTTGATCTCGAACCGGTAGAGCCAGAAGGCGATCGTCTCGGGCAGCGCCTGCGGCACGATGCTCCACCGCAGCGTGGCCAGGAACCCGGCGCCGGAGGCCCGGGCCGCCTCCACCGGGCCGCGGTCGGTCCCTTCGATCACCTCGCTGGTGAGCTTGCCGAGGGTGCCGACCGACCCGACGCCGAGGGCGAGCGCCCCGGCCAGCGGGCCGAGCCCGAAGATCGGCAGCATGATCGCGATCGCGAAGATCAGCTCCGGGATCGCCCGGATCGCGTTCAGGAACTGCCGAGTGACGAAGACCACCGGCTTCGGGGCGACGTTCTCGGCCGCCAGGAAGGCCAGCGGGAACGACAGCAGCGCCCCGATCATGGTGCCGATCCACGCCATGTAGAGCGACTCGAGCATCAGGTCGAAGGCGCGCTGCCAGTAGCCCACGGTCGGGTCCTCGACCGGGTTCTGGAACACCCCCTGGGCCATCAGCTCGAAGTAGTCGGCCAGGATCGGCGGCGCCTCGATCAGCCGGCCCCAGCGGGCGTCGACCAACCAGAAACAGACCAGCACCACGCCCAGGACCAGCAGCAGGCCGATGGTCTGCCGAGTCTTGCCCGGCGGCTGCGGCCGGTCACCCCGGTGCAACGGGAGCCGACCCGCGGCGTGCGGGTCACGATCGGATCGCAGCATTCCGGTCACACCAACCTCCGACGGAACCAGATCGAGACTCGGTCGAGCAGGAACACCACGGCGAAGAGCGCCACGATGATCGCGCCCAGGTTCTCGTAGTTGAAACGGCTCAGCTGCACCATGATCACCGCGCCGATGCCGCCGCCGCCGACGATGCCGATCACCACCGAGGCCCGGATGTTGAGCTCGAAGACGTACAAGCTGTAGGAGAGGTAGCTCGGCAGGATCTGCGGCACCACCGCGCCCCACGCCCGCTGCAGCCGGTTCGCGCCGGCGGCGTCGGCCGCCTCCACCGGGCCGGTGTCGACCGCGTCGATCGTCTCCGAGGTGAGCTTGGCGTTGATCCCGATGTTAAACATGATCAACGCCAGGATGCCCGCGAGCGCGCCGGTGCTCACCGCAGCCACGAACAACAACGCGTACGCGACGTCCGGCAACGAACGGACCACGCTGAGCACAGTTTTGGCGGCCTGGTAGGTGAACCGGTTGGGGCTGGTGACCGGACTAGCCAGCAGCGAGATGAACAGCGCCAGGCCGTTGCCGACCAACGCGGCGATCACCGCGATGTAGAGGGTCTCCAGCCAGCGGGGCCACACCTGGAAGATGAACCCCCAGTTGGGGTCGAAGAACCGGGAGACGATCGCGCTGCCGCGGTCGAAGTCGGTAAAGAGCGGGGTGAGCGTGAAGTCGATCTGACGGCCGGCCCACCAGGTGATGAGCGCGACGATCCCGAGACCGATCCACAACGACCACCGGGGTCGGGGCCGGGGCGGCCGCCCCGCGCCGACCGGGCCCGCCACCGGCATGGTCAGGTCGGTGCTCACGACTCGGCGTCCAGCACCTTGTCGAGGTCCACTTCGACCGGCTCCTCGCCGATCACGTCGTCGGCGGTCAACGACCGGCCGTAGATATCCTCGAAGACCTTCTCGTCGGCTTCTTCCCCGGTGCCGTCGAAGACCACCCGGCCCTCCCGCATTCCGATGATCCGGTCGCCGTACCGCTTGGCGAGGTCCAGGAAGTGCAGGTTGACGATGGTGGTGATGCCGAGTTCGCGGTTGATCCGCTGCAGGTCGCGCATGACCACGTTGGCGGTCGGCGGGTCGAGCGAGGCGACCGGCTCATCGGCGAGCATCACCTGCGGCTCCTGCGCCAGGGCTCGGGCGATCGAGACCCGCTGCTGCTGGCCGCCGGAGAGGTTGCTCGCCCGCACGTACGCCTTCTCCACCACCTCGACCCGTTCCAGCGCTTGGAAGGCCAACTCTTTGTCAGACCGCTTATACAGCCCGAGCAGCGAACGCCAGGTCGGGGTCGAGTGCAGCCGGCCCATGAGTACGTTGTTCAGCACGCTGGTGCGCTTGACCAGGTTGAACGACTGGAAGATCATGCCGATGTCGGCGCGCAACGCCCGCAGCTGGCGCCGGCTTGCGCCGTCCACGCGCCGCCCGCCCACCTCAAGGCTGCCGCTGGTGAGCGGCACCAGACCGTTGATCGTCCGCACCAGAGTGGACTTGCCGGCACCGGAGAGCCCCACCACCACGACGAACTGACCGTCAGCGATCTCCAGGTCGATATCGCTCAACGCGTGGGTCCCTCCGGGGTAGACCACAGAGACACCAGAGAACTGGATCACAGACCGCTTCCCTCCACTTGGTACGGAACACCGTTCGGGCGGGGCAGCGCCGTGACGCCGCCCCGCCCGAACGTGTCGTGCTAGTCGCCGAAGTTCGCCGCCACCTGGCGCGCCACGTCCAGCGCGTCCAGGTCCGCCGGCACCAGGCCCTCGATGCTGTAGACGTCGTCGAACGCCTGCAGCCCTTCGTCGGTCTCGATCACGGCGACGAAGGCGTCGGTGATCGCGTCCTGTAGGTCCTGCGGCAGGTCACCGGCGACCGCCACACCATCGTTCGGGATCTCGTCCGACCAGGCGAAGACCACCAGGTCGGAACCGATCGCCGGGTCCTCCTCGACCAGGTCGTTACGGACATCGTCGAAGCTCACGCCGATCTCGGCGTCGCCCCGCTGCACCGCCAGCGCGGCGTTCGGGTGGTTACCCCCGAACTGGGCGTCGATGTCGTTGAACGGGTCCAGCCCGGCCGCGGCCTGCAGCTGGGTCGCCGGGTAGTAGTAGCCCGAGGCAGAGCCCTCATCCACGAACATGATGGTCTCGCCGGCCTCGACCTCCGCGAGCGCCTCGTCACCAACCGGGCCGAACTCGGCCGCGTCGGTGCCGTTGCAGTAGCTGACGGTGTTACCCTCCGGGTTCTCAGCCTCGACAACGTCGGTCTGGCAGAACCGCTCCGGGTTGTTGGTGAACCACTGGGTGTGGTAGCTCTCGGTGCCCCGGCGGATCGACTGCAGGACGACATTGGCGTCGGCCTGGTCGGCCGCCTGCACCAGCGCGATCGGGCCGAACATGCCGATGTGCGCCTGGCCGGTCTGCATCGCCACGACCAGCGCGGTGTAGTTCTGGGTGATCTCCGCCCGGACCGGGTGGTCGAGTTCGGCGCTGATCAGGTCCGCCAGCACATCGGCGTCCTCCACCAACTCGTCGACATCCTGCGACGGCACGAGCCCGAGGACGATCTCGTCCGGCCACTCGCCGTTGCCGTTGCCGTTGCCGTTGCCGCCGGCGTCATCGTCGGTGCCGCAGGCGGCCATCGCCGCGGCGAGTACGGTAGCCGCGCCGAGCGCGGCCAGTTTGCGGACCTTCATATCCTGGGATTCTCCTTAGCTGGCTGAGCCCTAGCAGGCACACGAAAGGCACTCGCGGCGCTCGGGTACGGCGACAGCTTAGCGAGCAGATCTCGACTTTCCTACCGGTGGGGGTTAACGTTCGATAAAGCTCCGGTCCCAACTCGGCCATGCCACACGAGCCACCAAGCACTGTCGGCGATCCGACACAGCCGGTGACAACGTTCCCACGCCGCCACACCGTTGCTAAGGGAGCACAGTCTCCCGGAGGCGGCCCATGCACCGAGTCCCCAGCCCGAACGCCGGCTTCGACCCGAACGCCCCGGTTCGCCGGCGCAGTGTGCTCGCCGCAGGCGCCGCAGTGGTCACCGCGACCGCCGTCGGCTGCCAACGCCGACCGGAGGCCGACTTCCTCCTGCGCAACGTCAACGTCTTCGACGGTGAGCGCCGCCTCGACGCGTACTCGGTCCGGGTCGAGGCTGGCCTGATCACGGCTGTCGACCGCGACGTGACCGCGCCAGCCGGGGTGCCCCGGATCGACGGCGGCGGGGGAACCCTCCTACCCGGACTCATCGACGCGCATGTCCATCTTGAGCAGACCGCGCGGCTGGACGCCCCGCGGTTCGGCGTCACCACGCTGCTGGACATGTTCACCCACGACCTCGCCCTGCTCTCCGGCGCCACCAGGGGCCGAAGCCGCGCCGCCGCCACCACCCTGGCGGATGTCTGGAGCGCCGGCATCGGAGCCACCGCGCCGGGTGGTTGGCCAGACACCGGCACCATCCCGACCGTCGGTCCGCAGACCGATCCGGCAGAGTTCGTCGCCCGCCGGATCGCCGAGGGCTCGGACTATCTGAAAGTGTTCATTGAGGATGGTGGTGCGCTGCCGGGAGCCTCCTACCGCGCCCTCGAGCCCGAGCAGGCGTACGGGCTGATCACCGCCGCCCACGAGGCCGGCGTCCGGGCGATGGTCCACGTCTCGGCCACCGCCGACGCGGTCACCGCCGCAGACGCCGCCGCCGACGCACTGGTCCACGTGCCGTACGCCGACCGGTTCGCCGAGCGTCAGCTGGCGGTGTTGCAGCAGGCCGGGACGGTAGTGGTGCCGACGCTCTCGGTGATAGCCAGCATCAGCTGCGGCGACCCGGCACCCGGGCTGCACGCCGATCCCCGGCTGCTCCCCGCGCTGACCGTCCACCAGCTGACCACGCTCACCCGCCAGTTCAGCTCGTGCGATCCGGAGCGGCTGGCCGCCGCCATCGACAACGTCGGCGCCCTGCACCGGGCCGGCGTACCCATCCTCGCCGGCACGGACGCGCCGAATCCAGGCACCGCGCACGGCGCCAGCATGCTCGGGGAGCTGCGGCTGCTGGTCTCCGCCGGGCTCACCCCGGCCGAGGCGCTGACCGCGGCCACCGCGACCCCGGCCCGGGTGTTCGGGTTGTCCGACCGGGGTCGGATCGCCCCCGGCCACCGGGCCGACCTGGTGCTGGTGCCCGGGGATCCGACCACCGACATCGAGGCGATTTTCGACCTGACCACGGTCTGGAAGAACGGTCGGGAGATCGACCGGTCAGCCTGACCGTAGGATCGCCGCGATCTCCAGCGCGATCTCCGGCACATCCCGGCCGTCGGTGACCACCGTCGCCGAGGCGACCTGCTGATAGAGGGGTCGCCGCTGGTCCAGCTGGTGCCGCAGGGTGGCGCGCGGGTTCAGCGCGAGCAGCGGACGGCCCTGCCCCAGCCCGACCCGCTGCACCGCGTCGGCCAACTCCACCGACAAGAAGACGACGGTGTGCCCGGCGAGCGCGGCCCGGGTCGACTCCGCGAGCACCGCGCCCCCGCCCAGCGCCAGCACCCCGTCGAAGGAGCGCAGCGCGGAGGTCACCGCCTCCCGCTCCAGCGCCCGGAAATGCTCCTCGCCGTCGTCGAAGAAGATCTCCGGAATCGGCTTGCCGGCGAGCTGTTCGATATCGCTGTCGGTGTCCCGGAACTCCAGCCGCAGCAGCTCCGCCAACGCCAACCCGACGCTGCTCTTACCCGAACCCGGCGGCCCGACAAGCACGCAGCGCGGCCTGGTCACCGGATCACCAGGTGCTCGAGGTAGCCGTCGAGATTGCGCCGCAGCTCGGGCAGCGAGTCCCCGCCGAACTTCTCCAGCGCCGCCTCGGCCAACACCAGCGCCACCATCGACTCCGCCACCACCGCCGCGGCGGGCACCGCGCACACATCCGACCGCTGGTTGATCGCGGTCGCCGGCTCCCCGGTCGCGATATCGATGGTGGCCAGGGCACGGTTTAGCGAGGAGATCGGTTTCATCGCGGCCCGGACCCGCAGCGGCTCGCCGGTGGTGATGCCGCCCTCCAGCCCGCCGGCCCGGTCGGTGACCCGGCGGACTCCGTCCGGGCCGGGCATGATCTCGTCATGGGCGACCGACCCCCGCGAACGGGCCTGGGTGAAGGCGTCGCCGATCTCCACCCCTTTGATCGCCTGAATCGAGCAGAGCGCGGCGGCCAACCGGGCGTCGACCTTGCGGTCCCACTGCACGTGGCTGCCGAGCCCTGGCGGCAGGCCATGCACCACCACTTCGACGACGCCGCCGAGGGTGTCAGCGGCCTTCTTCGCCGCGTCCACCTCCGCCACCATGGCGGTGCTCGCCTCCGGGTCGAGGCAGCGCAGCGGGTCGGCGTCGATCCGCTGCTCGTCGCCGGGCTGCGGCAGCACCCCAGGCTTGACCGCCACCGGCCCCAACTCCACCACGTGCGACAGGACCGCCGCCCCGAGCCCTTGCCGCAGCAGCGCCTTCGCCACGGTGCCGACCGCCACCCGGGCCGCGGTCTCCCGGGCACTGGCCCGCTCCAAGATCGGCCGCGCGTCGGTGTAGCCGTACTTCTGCATGCCGGCGAGGTCGGCGTGGCCGGGCCGGGGACGGGTCAGCGGGGCGTTGCGGGCCTGGCTGGCCAACTCCGCCGGGTCGACCGGGTCGGCCGCCATCACCGTCTGCCACTTGGGCCACTCGCTGTTGCCGACCCGGATCGCCACCGGGCTGCCCAGCGTCTCCCCATGCCGGACTCCGCCGATGAGCTCGACCTCGTCCTGCTCGAAGGACATCCGGGCGCCCCGGCCATAGCCCAGCCGGCGGCGCGCCAACTCCCGGACCACCTCGGCACTGGTCAGCGACACCCCGGCGGGAACCCCCTCCAGGATGGCGACGAGTGCGGGCCCGTGCGACTCCCCCGCGGTCAGCCAGCGCAACATGGTCCACAGTCTGTCACGATCGGGCGCCGAAGCCGGTCACCGGCCCGCCATCTGGGCAAGCCACTCCCCCGCGGGTGCCCGTGCCAGCGGCCGGGACTTTCTTGACTCGAAAATGCCCGGCCACGACGTACGGTCAGGTGGTTCCTGGCTGGGTACGTGGGGTGAGTTCTACCTGGTAGCCCATCAGTTCAAGGCCTGCCACGAGCCGTTTGCGGCGCCGGTCGGGGTTATGTAGCTGGAGGAAATGGTCACTACCAAGATCGTGATAGGTGACGTTGTGGGTGAGCATGTGCCAAACCGCGGTGATCATGCTGTGGGCCACCGCAACAGTGGCCCGGTTGCCGCCACGTCGTGCGGCGATACGTCGCCACTGCGCCGCCAGGTAGCCGTGGCGGCTACGCGACACCGAACGGGCAGCGGTGCCCAACGCCGCCCGTAGCCACTTGTCTCCCGGTCTGGTCCGCCCGGAACGGGCCTTACCGCCGGTCTTGTTGTTGCCCGGGCACAGCCCCGCCCACGAGGCCAGATGCCCAGCGCTGGGGAAACGGGTCATGTCGGGGCCGATCTCGGCCAGGATGACCTGTGCAGCGCGGATGTCGACGCCGGGGATGCTGTCTAGCAACGCCACCTCAGCCTGGTAGGGCTCCAACTCGACATCGATCCGTTCACCCAGCTGACGAACCTGCTCATCGATCATGTCGATATGCGCCAAAATCTGCCGACTCCATACCCACCCGGGTTACCTGGTGCTCATCGAGGAACTCGTGCAACGCCATCAGCTGCGCGGTGGTGGTACCGAACGTCTTCCTCACCCGCTTGAACCGGCCGCTGGCCACGGGCGTCCGCACCGTAACCGCCAACTGCGCCTTGCCGACATCAATCCCAGCGCAGCGGCTCACCACAACATCCATTCCGCTGCTCCTCCCTTCCCGCTAAACTCACCAGGTAAGGCAACCGTCGGGGGAGCCGGATCGATAGAGCAGTTTGACTCACGTGTTCGAAACAACAGATCAGGGCCTCAAGCCCCCGGCTCCGGTCCGATTGGTTGACGGGCTTACCGCGCCAAAGACGACTTCGACCTCAACCCGGCGGCCGCCACCTCATTTTCACGCCACAGGGCGCTCGACACGAGCCCCCCGATTGGTTGGGCAGGGAGGGATCTTGCACCCAGATATGCCCGACATATCGGTACACAAGATCCCTCCCCAGCCAACCAAGGCGAGGGTCGTGGCGACGCCGTAGACGGCTCGTGGCAGGCGGCTCAGGAGCCAGTTGACGCGGCGGTGGTGAGCGCAGCGCGCATCGCCTCCACCGGCGCCGGCACCCCGGTGAACTGCTCGAACTGACCGACCGCCTGAGCCAGCAGCAGCTCCAGGCCAGAGACGACCCGCACCCCGGCCGCGTCGGCGACCTCCGCCAATCGAGTCGGCCACGGGTGGTAGATCACATCAAGCAGCGTCGCGCCGCGCCGCCAGGCAGCTTCGTCCGCGACCGAGTCAGCCACGCCCGCCGGCAGCGTCGAGACCACCAAATCCGCCTGCGCCACCGCGCTGGCCGCCTCCGACCACGGCAACGGTTGCAGGCTGATCCCGAGGCGGGCGGCGACCGGCGCCAGCTCGGCGAGGGCCGCCTCCCGGCGGGCGACCACACGCACTTCCCCTGCGTTCAGCTGCGCCGCCGCACCGAGCGCCGCGCGGGCAGTACCGCCCGCCCCGAGTACGGTCACCGCCGACACCGGCCCGCTGCGCCCGACCGCGGTCGCGATCCCGGGAGCATCGGTGTTGTCGGCCCGCCACCGACCATCCGGCAGGTGAACCAGCGTGTTCGCTGCCCCGAGCGCGCCAGCCAGCTCACTGGCCTCGTCGGCGACCCGGAGCGCCACCTCCTTGAGCGGCATGGTCAGCGACAGACCCGCCCACTCTGCCCCCAGGCCGCCGACCCACTCCGCCAGCTCCGGCTCGTCGCACTCGATCGCGGCGTACGTCCAGTCGGTAAGCCCTGCCGCCGCGTACCCAGCATTGTGGATCGCCGGCGAAAGCGAGTGCCCGACCGGCTTTCCCAGCACCGCTGCCCGCCGCCTCACCACGATGATCAGACCCCCCGCAAGCTTTGTGGGTGCTCCCGAGAAAGCACTCAAGAGCACCCACATTACCGCCCTACGCTACGGGACCGAGGGCAAGCCGCGCCCCGTAGGTCAGATCCCGAGCTGGCTATATGGAACGCAGTCCCAGAAACTTCCATCGAGGTACACGGCCCACCTGAACGCATTCCGCGTCTGCGGCCCATAGATCCCGTCAACCGAGACGCCCGCAGATCGCTGGGCGTTTCGCAGAGCGGTCGTCGTAGCGCTTCCCCAGATGCCATCGATCCCGCCGGTGTTCTGGCCGTAACAATTCACAAGCGTCCGTTGAAGGGCCGCGACGTGGTTACCCTGAGCTCCAGCTTGCATCAAGCAGTGCGTGGTTCCGTTGGAACCTATGCTCGGCAGCCGAACGGTACGCACCGGTGCACCGCCCCATGGGAAGGTTCGATGGTTGTTGCACCATCCATGATCTGCTGGTGCCGGGTTGCCACCAACTGCCACCGGGGCTGCTGCGGACGCCGGGTTAGCCAGACCCAAGCTGACCACACCAGCCATCAACAGCGCCACCACCATGGGGATGACCGAACCCACAACAAAACGACGGGACATAGGCAAGACTCCTCAGCTTAGTCCATAGTGACCGAACCTCAGCCACTGCTGGTAGTCTAACCGTCACTCTATCGATAGATCAACCCGTTTCTAAGTAATATTCGTAGACGCAGCATGAGGGGCGGTTGACGAGCGATCTGCACCTGACGACCTACGCCATCCTGCACAAGAGTTGGTGTCGGACAACGGTCGCGACGGAGAGGAGAGGGCTGGGCCACTGGTCCTCAGCCGCACGTGGGCCAGCCGAGGACCAACCGCAGCGGCCAAGAGCGCAGTCCCACAGCTGTGCCGGCCGCTGCGACTGACCACCCCACCCGTTCCGACAGGTGCGGCTGGCGATCATCAGCGACGGACTCCGTCAGCACCTGTCCGCTGAAGAACTACCGCGTCTGTGGGTGAGCGGTGGCGATGGGCGCGGGCACCCCAACCATGAGGCTTCTGCGCAACACGATCCACCACTGCATCACCTGGTGTAACCAGCGCATTCACGCCTTGGGCTCCGCAGCGTGAAGGAAGCCAGAATTACCGGCGCGGCATCAGCACTGCTCGTTCAAGATGCCGGCGTCGATCGCGTCTTGAACTGCGGCACAATGCTCCTCGTACGTACTCGTGAACGCACTGTTGCCTTCGCCGTCGACGGCGACGAAGAAGAGCCAGTCGCCGGCCGGTGGATCCATCGCCCCTTCCAAAGCCACCTGGCCCGGGTTGTTGATCGGTGTGGGCACCAGACCGTTCAAACCACGGTTGTACGGGTTGTCGGGGTCGTACATCTCCGCGTCCGTCATCTCAGCCGACGACTTGGTGGGTTCGCCGTTGAGTTCGAACCAGTAGTTGACGGTGACGTCGAACTCCAGCGGCATCTGCTCGATGTACAGCCGGTTGTAGGCCACTCGCGCGACCCGGCCGATATCGTCGGGGACGCCGGCCTCGGCCTGGGCCAACGAGGCGACGATCAGGGCCTCGTACGGCGCGATGTTGCGGTCCGACTCCACCCGATCCACGAAGTTGAGCTCCTCCACCACGTTCAGGAACTGCGTGACCATGGTCTGCAGCACCACTTCGGCGGTGGGGTCGGGCGGAAACTCGTACGTAGCGGGGAAGAGGAAGCCTTCGATGGTGGGGTCGACGTCCTGCTCGTCGGTGCGGTTATACCAGAACTCGGGCACCCCGAGCGCGAACGGATCCTCGGCTGCGGCCTCGAACTCCTCGACCGGAATGCCGAGTTGGTCCTCCAGCAGGTCGAAGGTCCGGAAGCTGCTGAGCCCTTCTGGGATGGTGACCCGGGCGATGTCACGATTCTCGGTGTCGAGTAACGCCAGGACGGCGCTCGCCGCCGGGAGTTGCTGCGGCACGCTGTAGAAGCCTGGCTGGATCGCCCGCGCCTGTGGGTTCTCGTTCGCCGCGTCCACAAAGGCCTGCGGGCTGGCCACCACGTCGGCTTCGTAGAGCACCTGGGCGATATCGGAGAGGTTCTGCCCCTCCCGGATCTCCACAGTGACCGAACCGGTGCCGGCACCTTCGTAATCGGGCGCGGTGAGCGCGCCCTGGACCCAGTTGATACCCCACCAGCCGCCGGCGCCGAGACCGCCGAGCACCAGCACCACGATCATGAAGGCAATCAGGGACTTGCCGCCTCGACTCTTGCGAGGCTTACCCTGCTTGCCCGGTTTTGCCGGCTTACTCTGCTTCCCCTTGGCTGACCGGCGATGCCGGTGCCGACCTTTACTGGGGGCTTCCTCGAAACTCAGCCCGAGCTCGCTCATCCTGACGCACGCCTCCGTTGCGCATCCAACCAGCCCTGCAGGATCTCAGCAGCCGCCGCCTGGTCGATGACCTGGCGCCGGCGCCGCCCCCTGATCCCGCGTTCGGACAGCCTACGGGTTGCCACCATGGTCGACATCCGCTCGTCGGCCAGTGTTACCGGTACCGGGTCGAGCAGCTGCGCGAGCCGCTGCGCATACCGCCTGACCTGGGCGGCGGCAGGTCCCTCGCTGCCCGCCAGGGTGACAGGTAGGCCAACCACAATCTCCACGGTGCCATGCTCAGCCACCAGCCGCCCCAACTCGGACATATCCGCCGGGATAGCATCTTCCGCCGCGTCACGATCCCGCATGACGGTCGTCAATGGCGTCGCGACCAGGCCAGACGGGTCGCAGATCGCCACTCCGATCCGCACGTCACCGACGTCCACGCCGAGCCGGCGGCCGGGTGTGAACTCAGTCACACGCGACCGCCGGGATCGTCGGGCAGCTCACTAGGGCAGTCCCTGCTGGACCGCATTGATCAGCGACGTAGCCTCCGCGGCCGGCACCCCGCCGCCCTGGGCCAGCTCCGGGCTCCCGCCGCCGCGGCCGGACAGTGCCCGCTTGACCAGGTCGGCGGCGCCGACGCCGCGCTCGCGGGCGGCCTGGTTCACCGCCACGACCAGCGAGGCCTTACCACCCGACCGGGCGGTTACCGCCACCACTCCGGGGCGGGCGGGATCGAGCTTGCCGCGCACCTCCTGCGCGAGCGTCCGGACGTCCCCGCTCGAGGCACCCTCGGGCGCCTCGGCGCCGACGAAGGCGACCCCGCGCACATCCACCGCCTGACCGGCGATCGCCGCGGCGCCCCCGACCACCAGTTGCGCCCGCAGCTGCTCCAGCTCCTTCTCCGCGTCCCGCAGCGCCGCCACCGTCTGCTCCACCCGGTCACCGACCTGGTCGGCAGGCACCCGGAACAGCTCCGCCAACCGCGACACCAACAGGTGTTCCCGCGCCAGATGCGAGAAGGCGTCCATCCCCACCAACGCCTCGACCCGCCGGACTCCGGCTCCGATCGACGCCTCGTGCAGGATCTTCACCAGACCCAGCTGACTGGAACGGGCGGCGTGGGTGCCTCCGCACAGCTCACGGGCGTAGTCACCGACCTCCACCACCCGGACCTGGTCGCCGTACTTCTCGCCGAACAGTGCGATCGCGCCCATCCGCATCGCTTCCTGCTGGGAGGTGATGAACGACCGCACCTCGAGGTCCCGCAGCAGTACCTCGTTGATCTGCTGCTCGACGTCGCGAAGCACCGAGGGCGCCACCGCGCCCGGGGTGTTGAAGTCGAACCGCAGCCGCCCCGGAGCGTTGAGCGAACCGGCCTGGGTGGCGGACTCGCCGAGGAAGTTCCGCATGGTCTGGTGCACCAGGTGGGTGGCGGTGTGCGCCCGGGAGACCGCCCGCCGCCGGTCGACGTCCACCTCCGCGAAACCGATCTCCCCGGCCCGGATCTCGCCCCGCCGCACCTTGGCCCGGTGCACGATCACCCCTGGCACCGGCGACTGGACATCGACGATCTCCAGCTCACCGCCGCCGACCGTGATCGTGCCGAGGTCGGGCTGCTGCCCGCCGCCCTCGGCGTAGAACGGGGTGGCGTCCAGCACCAGGTCGATCATTGCGCCTTCGCCAGCCGTCACCAGCATGGTGCCGTCGGCCGGCGCCAGCAACGCCCGGATCCGGGATTCCCGGGCAAGCTCCTGGTAGCCGGTGAACTCGACGTTGCCACCGTCCTCCAGCACCGCACGGAACACCGACCGGTCGATGTGGCCGCTCTTGCGGGCCTGCGCGTCGGCCTTGGCCCGGGAACGCTGCTCCGCCATCAGCCGGCGGAACCCTTCCTCGTCCACGGCGAGGCCCTGCTCGGCCGCGATCTCCAGGGTGAGGTCGATCGGGAACCCGTAGGTGTCGTGCAGCTGGAACGCCTTGTCGCCGCCGAGGCTGGCACCGCCGCTCGCCTTGGTCTGGGCGATCGCCGTGTCGAGGATGGTGGTGCCGCTACGCAGAGTGGCGAGGAACGCCTCCTCCTCGCCGTAGGCGTACTGGGAGATCCGGCCAAAGTCTTCGGCGATCTCCGGATAGGACGCGGCCATGCCGTCCCGCGCCACCGGGAAGAGATGCGGGAAGGCCGGCTCCTCGAAGCCGAGCAGGCGCACTGCGCGCACCGCCCGCCGGAGGATCCGCCGCAGCACGTAGCCGCGCCCTTCGTTGCTCGGCGTCACCCCGTCGCCGATCAGCATCAGCCCGCTGCGGACGTGGTCGGCGATCACGCGCAACCGGACATCGTCGGGCTCGGCGACGCCGTACCGGCGGCCGGTCAGTTCGACCGCCCGGTCCAGGATCGGCTTCACCTCGTCGATCTCGTACATGTTGTTGACGTCCTGGAGCACGAACGCCACCCGCTCCAGGCCCATGCCGGTGTCGATGTTCTTCGCCGGCAGGTCGCCGAGGATCTCGAAGTCTTCCTTGCCGGTGCCGGGCCCGCGCTCATACTGCATAAAGACGAGGTTCCACAGCTCCAGGTACCGGTCGCCGGCGTCCCAGTCCCGGTCGGCGCCGAACTCCGGACCCCGGTCGATGAGGATCTCCGAACACGGGCCACACGGGCCCGGGATCCCCATCGACCAGAAGTTCTCCTTCATGCCCAGCCGCACGATCCGGTCGTCGGAGAGGCCCGCGACCTTCTTCCACAGTGCGATCGCCTCATCGTCGGTGTGGAAGACGGAGGCGTAGAGCATCGACTCGTCCAGCCCGTACCCGCCCTCGGACTGGGGTTTGGTCACCAGCTCCCAGGCCAGCCGGATGGCGCCCTCTTTGAAGTAGTCGCCGAACGAGAAGTTGCCGTTCATCTGGAAGAAGGTGCCGTGCCGGGTGGTCTTGCCGACCTCATCGATGTCCGGCGTCCGCAGGCACTTCTGCACGCTGGTCGCGCGCGGCCAGGGCGGGGTCCGCTGCCCGAGGAAGTACGGAACGAACTGCACCATACCCGCGTTGATGAACAGGAGGTTCGGGTCCTCGATCGCGGGCAGCGGGGCGCTGGGGACGACGGTGTGGTCGTTGTCGGCGAAGTGCGCCAGGAACCGCCGCCGGATCTCCGCGGTCTTCATCGGTCGGTGTCCTCCGGTGGTGTGCGGTGCCCACGCTGCCCCGCTGGGTCGGGCGCCCCCGCCTTAGCCGGGTCTGCGCGAACCTCGTCGAACTCGTCGGTCAGCTCATCGGCGTACGCGTCGTCCAACTCGTCCTCGAAGACGAAGCCCTCGGCGAAGGCGGTCTGCAGCTCCTGCTCCCGCTCGTGCATGCCGTCCCGGACATCATCGACGAAATCGCGTAACGAGTCGACCAGATTAGCGCCGGAGTCCCGCGCCGCCGCGGCCATCCCCCGCGGCGTGTACGCCTGCGCCCGCTTGCTGACCGCCCGCACCACCAGCGCACCGATCGCCAACCCGACGCCGAGCCACAACAGCCGCTTCATGCTTGTCTCCTTCTCCCCCGCCCGGCCTCAGCCACGGCCCCGGCGCTTGCCCCGGCGTCGCTCGCGCAGCACCGCCCGCAGCTCGCGTTCTTCTTCCACCTGCGCCCGCCGAGTCGCGGCGCGGCGCACCCCGTAACCCACCGCCGCCGCCTTGATCAGCGGATTTGCCGCCACCGAGGTGACCACGTTGGCGAGATTGGCGACGTTCGCGCTGACGTGCGCGGCGTGACCGGTGATCGTGTCCACCCGCTGCAACTGCAGATTGACCGCGTCCAGTGAGGTCTGCGCCTGCCCCAGCGCGGTATTGACGTTGTCGATCGTCAGATCCGCCTTGGCGAAGATCGGCGCGGTGCGCTCGTTCATGTCCCGGATGGCCTGCGTTGCCGCATCCACGGTACGCCGCAGCCGCAGTAGCAGCCACGCCGCCACCAGCGCCACCACCGCGAACGCACCAGCCGCGATCAACGCGGCGATCTCCCCGCCGTTCACGTGCTCCTCCTCATCCGGATGATGTCATCCGGCAATGACCCTCGTGCGTGCCGACCTTACCGGTTACCGCCCGCCGCCTGTCCGCCCTGGTTCCGATCTCCGTGGGCGTGTCAAGCCGGCGGCTCGGTGGGCGGCGCGCTCGCCGGTGGCGTCGGAGTAGCACCGACCGGTGAGTCGGCCGGTGGCCCGCCCGGCCCCTGCCCGGGTGCCCCCGGCAGACCCCGCTCGTCGGAGACCCGGTTCTGCATCTTGATCTGCACCACCGAGCCGCTGCACTCCTCCGCCGTCTCGTCGCCAGCCTGCTCCTCAGAATCCCCGCCCGGCTCGTCGCCGTCGGGGTCGCCCTCCGGCTCCTCGTCTTCAGGGTCCGTGCCTTCAGAGTCCTCGCCCTCAGAGTCCTCGGTCTCCAGGTCCGGCCGCAGGTTCAACGGGTCGTAGGCGCACTCCGGTGGCCGCACCCAGAGGTCGAGAGTGTACTCGTCCCGGGTCCAGCAGCTGTAGTCGCCGTCGACCTCGACCTGGGGACAACCCTCCACCTGCCACGGCGCCCACCCGGCCTCCCGCAACGCGGCCTGATACACCTCGGTGGTCTCGGCGGGCTCGCCGCTGGACTCCAGGGTTCGCTCGCGGAAGCGGCAGTCGATGATGCACCAGCGACTACCAGTGACGATGCGGTCCTCAGGTGACTGCGCAGCCCAGGCCGGCACCGGCAGCCGGTCCAGCGAGTTGAGCACCGGGTCCCGGGTGGCGAACAAGATGCCGAAGTAGACCAGCGGCGCGGCCAGCGCGAGCGTCACCGTCACCGCCAGCGCCAGCCGGCGGACCCGGCGCTGCTCGCGCAGCTGCCGGCGAAGCTCGGACCGAGCGGTCACCGGCGCGCCACTCCCGCCCCCGCGGGCAGCAGCCGGGCGACCACCACCGCGCCCGGCCGCACCGCGCGTCGGCGGTGCGCCACCTGGCGGCGGGGAACTGCCCTGCGGCGGTGCGCCACCCGGCGCTGGTGGACCGGGTGCTGGTGGGCCGGGCGCTGCTGGGCCACCCGGAACAGCCGGTGACCTCGGCGCGGTACGGGCGACCGCGGGCGGTTCGGCCGGCGAGGGCCGCTCCCCGGAGCCCGGGCGGCGGCCGCCCGCTGGCGCGTCGGGTCGAGTCCGCGCGCCCCCCGGCAACGACAGCCTCGCCGGCATGGTCGCTGGCGCCGCTCTGGCCACCGCACCTGGGCCAGGCGGCGCGACCTTCGCAACCGCCGGGGGAGCCGGCGGCGCAGCCTTCGCCACCGCCGGGGGAGCAGCCTTCGCCACCGGGCCCGAGCGACCCCCTGTACCGGGCCGCTCGGGCTGGTCGTCTCCGGCTGCCCCGGGCGGCACCGGCGGGGCCGCGGGCCGAGGCAGCGCCGGCCCTTCGCCGGCACGGCCCGCGGGGTCTCGACGGCCGGGCGGCGAGGGCTCGCTCCTCGAATCACGACGGCCAGGCGGCGAGGGGGGCTCCGGCTCCGGGGCCCGGCGGCGGCCAACTCCGGAGCCGGCGGGTTCAGCGGACCGGGCAGGCGGCGAGGTCGGCATCGCGGGCGAACCTGGTGCGGCGCGGGGCCGCGGCACCGGCCCGGACGCCGCGCCAGAAGGACCAGCGGCGGGTGGCGACCCCGGCGGGGTCCGCGGACTTCGCCCAGCAGGCGAATCAGGCGCGGACGGTGAGGTCGGAGCGGGTTCAGGAGCGGCGTGCCGGCTCCGCCGAGGCGGCACCTCTCGATCTCGGGACCGACCGTCCGCCGGCCCGCTTCGAGCAGGCGCATCGGCCCGCGCGGCGGCGGGCCCTTCGCCGCTTACCGGCGGGGGCTCGGCTGGCCCTCCGCCCCGCCGCGGGGGCTGCCGCTCGGATTGGGCAGCTTCGCGCGGCGGCGGACCTGCCGGCGGCGCCGGTTCCCGCTGGGACGGTGTCGGGGGCGCATCTAACCGCCGCGGGGGCGCGTCCAACCGTCGCGGGGGCGCATCTAACCGCCGCGGCGGGGTCGGCGGTGGATCTGCCCGACGCGCAGGCGGCTCGGGTCGCGGGTCGGCGGACGGGTCGGGGCGGCGGGGAGGCGAGCCCTCAGCGGCTGGCGGCGGCGTGGCCGGACGCTGCGGGCCGTTGGACGGGGGCGAATCTACGCGCGGCGGCGCAGCCCCGACGGCGGGCTCACGCCGGGCAACGCCCCCGGGGGGTGCCGCCGGCGGCTCGGCTGGTCGTCGACGACGTTCACCGCTCTCCGGAGGAGGGGGCGCTCCCGGAGAAAGTGGCCCGCTCGACGCCCCGGCACGCCGCCGGGGCGGCCCCTGCTGACCCTCCGGCGGCGGCGGAGTGGCCCGCTTCGGCGCGGGCGAGCCCGGCGCATCGGGCGGTGCCGGATCGCCGCGATCGACTGGCGCGGATGCGCCAGGTGGGCCAGGTCCGCCAGGTGGGCCAGCGACCTGATCGGGCGCGGGTGAAACCGAACCGCCTCGGGGACGCCGCGGCGCTGGTTCGTCCGGGGCCGCGCCGCCCGGGCCGATATCCGTGCGCTCCTGCTTGGCGGTCCGAAGGTCGTCCAACCAGCCGTAGTCTTCGGCGGGTGCCTCCTCGCGCTCGCGAGGCTCGCGCTGCCGTTCGCCCCGACCCCAGCGACGCCACCTGCTGACACCGGTGTCCTCACCCTCGTCGCCTTCGTCGCGGCTCACACCTGCTCCTCTCCGGACGTCGAGGGCGGGGACGGGTCCGCCGGGCCGCCCCGGACCACCCGCCGTAGCCGGGTCACCCGCTCCGCCACCTCGCGCTCGGCCCCGTACTGAGTGGGACGGTAGTAGTCGACCCCGGCCAGGTCGGCAGGTGGGTACTGTGCCGCCACCACCCCATGCGGGTGATCGTGCGGATACTGGTAGCCGGCTCCGTGGCCGAGGCCCTGGGCGCCCTGGTAGTGGGCGTCGCGCAGGTGACGCGGCACCGGCCCGCCTTTGCCGGCCCGGACGTCGGCGACCGCGGCCCCCAGCGCCGCCGTTACCGCGTTGGACTTCGGCGCGGTGGCGAGGTGGACCGTCGCCTGGGCCAGGTTGAGCTGCGCCTCCGGCAGCCCGACCCGCTCCACCGCGTACGCGGCAGCGGTGGCGACAGACAATGCGCTCGGGTCGGCCATGCCTACGTCTTCGCTGGCGAAGATGACCAGCCGGCGGGCGATGAACCGGGCGTCCTCACCGGCCACCAACATCCTCGCCAGCCAATGCAGGGCGGCGTCGACATCGGATCCCCGCATGCTCTTGATAAATGCGCTGACCACGTCATAGTGCGCATCCCCCGCCCGGTCGTACCGCACCGCCGCGACATCCACCGCCTGCTCAGCGGTGGCGAGGTCGACCTGCCGCTGCCCCACGGCGGTGGCCGACTGGGCCGCCGCCTCGAGCGCGGTCAACGCCTTGCGGACATCACCACCGGCGAGCCGTACCAGATGGGCTTCGGCCTCCGGCGCAAGCTCTACCGCCCCGGCCAGGCCCCGGTCGTCGGTGAGCGCCCGCCGCAGCAAGCCGGTGACGTCCGCCTCGGTCAACGCGTGCAGAGTCAGCAGGACGCACCGGGACAGCAGCGGCGAGATCACCGAGAAGTACGGATTCTCGGTGGTGGCGGCCAGCAGTGTCACGGTCCGGTCCTCGACCGCTGAGAGCAGGGAGTCCTGTTGGGTGCGGCTGAAGCGGTGCACCTCGTCGATGAAGAGGACGGTCGGCGAGCCACCGGCCCGGCGACGGGTCCGTGCCGCGTCGATGACCCCCCGGACATCCTTGACCCCGGCGTTGAGCGCCGACATCGCTACGAAGGTCCGGTCGGCGGCCTGCGCCACGAGGTGCGCGATCGTCGTCTTGCCGCTGCCCGGTGGCCCCCACAGGATGACCGACTGCGGACTGTCGCCGCTGACCAGCTGCCGCAACGGGGAGCCCGGGGCCAGCAGATGCTGCTGGCCGACCAGCTCGTCGAGGTGCGCCGGCCGCATCCGGACCGGCAACGGGGCGTCCGGCGCCGCCGGGCCGAACCCGGTCGAGGCGGCGGCCGGGGGTGGCGGCGCAGCAGGTGCCGCGAACAACGCGTCGGGCTCCACCCGGATGACGATATACCGCCGTCGCCAGCGGCATCGACTACCGTGTCCGGCGGCACAGCGCGGCGACCAGCGAGCACGGTTGGGTACACGTACTGGGCGCCGCCGGTCACCATCCGTGTGCGCGGGCTGGCGACCGCGGAGCTAGAGCCGGCCACCCGCCTTCGGGTCAGGACGACCTCTGCGTACGCCAGCCTTATCGACCCTGAATGGTTTATCACCGGTGAGGCGGCGTGAGGTACCGACACCCCACGCCGCCTCCGCTCACCGCGCTCCGGCAGCCGCGGATGCCGACGTCTCCTGGTCGGTGGTGCTCTTGGTTTCGTCCCGCACGATGTAACCGACAAGCTTCTCGATCCGCCCGTCGATGCGCCGCAACTGGTCTTCCACCACGCCGAACCGCTTGTCCATCCGTTCCAGCCGCTGATCGACCTGGTCCAACCGCTGATCGACCTTGTCCAACCGCTGGTCGACCTTGTCCAGCCGCTGATCGACCTTGTCCAACCGCTGGTCGACCTGGTTTAACCGCTGATCGACCTGCTCAAAACGCTGGTCAACCTGCTCAAAACGCTGATCGACGGCTGCGAAGCCGGCTTCCACTTTGCGATCCACCCGCTGGGTGGTTCGCGCGATATCGACTACGGTGCTGGCGAAGAAGCCAAAGATCCGCTTATTCTTCTCCACATCGTCGATTATCGAGTCCAGCGACGCCTGCACCGTCGCCTCCCCTTGTGACATCGATTCTCCTTCGTCCTCGCTGCCACAAGCGTAAGCGGCCACAGTGGTCGGTCCTGGTTCGGAGCCAGCGGATCGTCGGAGCCGATCCAGTTACCGACGCCAGCGGCGCCCACCCAGCCGGGGAATCAGCGACAACGCCAGGAAGAGCAGCCCGGCCATCACCAGCGTCGTCGGGGTCACCAGCGGCCCGAACGACTCGTTGATTACCTGGAGCAACAGTGCGAGTCCGAAAAGTACCGCCGCCACGATGGCGAACATCAGGACCTCCCATGGGGGTATGCG
The DNA here is from genome assembly GCF_016925615.1 of Natronosporangium hydrolyticum. Classification (NCBI taxonomy): domain Bacteria; kingdom Bacillati; phylum Actinomycetota; class Actinomycetes; order Micromonosporales; family Micromonosporaceae; genus Natronosporangium; species Natronosporangium hydrolyticum. Next base: position 2,765,939 of record NZ_CP070499.1, on the reverse strand, counting down.
GGAATATCCCGCTGTGCATACCCCACATGCGAGAGTTTTACGCCTCCGGGGTGGGGCGTGGTTTCGCGTCCACTCCGGCCTCTGCCCGCTGAGCCGGCGTAATCGGAGTCGGAGCGCCGGTGAGCGGGTCGAGACCACCTCGAGTCTTCGGGAATGCGATCACATCCCGAATGGAGTCGACTCCGGACAGCAATGCGCAGACCCGGTCCCAGCCGAAGGCGATCCCACCGTGTGGGGGCGGGCCGTACTGGAACGCCTCCAGCAGGAAGCCGAACTTATCTGCCGCCTGCTCCCGGTCGATCCCCAACAGCTCGAAGACCCGCTGCTGCACATCCGCCTGGTGGATACGGATCGAACCACCGCCGATCTCGTTGCCGTTGCAGACGATGTCGTACGCGTAGGCCAACGCCCGCTCCGGGTCCTGTTCGAACCGTTCCTTCCAGTCGTCGGTAGGAGACGTAAACGGGTGGTGCACCGGCGACCAACCGCCCTCGGCCGGTTCGAACATCGGCGCGTCCACCACCCAGCAGAACGCCCACGCGGACTCGTCCACCGCCCCGACCCGTGCCGCGATCTCGATTCGGGCCGCGCCCAGCAGCTCCTGCGCTTCCCGCCGGCTCACCCCGGCGGCGAAGAAGACCGCGTCCCCCGGCTTGGCCGCCACCGCATCGGCGAGCCCGGCGAGGTGGCCGGCGGAGAGGTTCTTCGCCACCGGACCCCGCGCCTCCCCCGTCTCCGGGTCCAGGACCACATACGCCAGGCCGCGGGCCCCGCGCGCCTTCGCCCAGTCCTGCCAGGCGTCGAGCTCCTTGCGGGTCTGGCCGGCCCCGCCGGGCATCACCACCGCCCCGACGTAGCCTCCCGCGTCGATCGCCCCCGCGAACACCCGGAATTCGGTACCCCGTAGGTAGTCGGTCAGGTCGATCAGCTCCAACCCGTACCGCAGGTCGGGCCGGTCGGTACCGAACCGGTCCATCGCCTCGTGCCAGGTCAGCCGGGGAATCGGGGTGCTTATCTCGTGGTCGGCCAGCTCCCGCCAGAGGTTGCCGACGATCTCCTCGGCGAGCCCGACGATATCGTCCTGGGTCACGAACGACATTTCAATGTCGAGTTGGGTGAACTCGGGCTGCCGGTCAGCCCGGAAGTCCTCGTCACGGTAACAGCGGGCGATCTGGTAATACCGCTCCATCCCGGCGACCATCAGCAGCTGCTTGAACAGCTGCGGTGACTGCGGCAGCGCATACCAGGTGCCGGGCTGGAGGCGGACCGGCACCAGGAAGTCGCGGGCGCCCTCCGGGGTCGAGCGGGTCAAGGTCGGCGTCTCGACCTCGACGAATTCGTGGGCGTCGAGCACCCGTCGGGCGATCTGGTTGGCCTGAGAACGCACCCGCAGCGCCCGGGCCGGGCCGGCGCGCCGCAGGTCCAGGTAACGGTAGCGGAGCCGGACCTCCTCCCCGGCGGTGAGCTGGTCGTCGATCGGCAGCGGCAGGGCCGCGCTCTCGGAGAGGATCTCCAGCTCGTCGACGACCACCTCCACCTCACCGGTGGGCAGCTCCGGGTTCTCGTTGCCGTCGGGACGGCGGCGCACCTGCCCGACCGCGCGGATGCAGTACTCGCTGCGCAGCGCGTGCGCGGTCGCGGAATCCCGGAACACAGCCTGCACCACGCCGGAGGCGTCGCGCAGGTCGATGAAGGCGACCCCGCCATGGTCGCGGCGGCGGGCAACCCAGCCGGCCAGGGTCACCGCTGCCCCGACGTGCTCAGCGCGCAGGTCGCCGGCGGCGTGAGTACGGATCATGGGACCTTCTCCTTCGTCGTGCCGGAACTGTTCGGCATTGTCTCAACTACTCGGGCGGTGGCCGCCGAGACCCCGGTCAGCCATCGTTCAACAGCGGTGCGAGCAGACTGGCGAGCTGGTCGGCGATAGTCGGGGCGACCTCACCGTCCTCGCGCAGGTCGTCGATCTCCTCCAGCAGATCCCGGGCCTCGTCGCGCAATTCCTCGGCACGGTCCTCGGGATCTTCCTCGTCCAGCGCGTCCCGCAGGTCGTCCAGCTCGTCGCGGAGATCGTCGAAGCCGTCCCGAGTGACATTGCCGTCCTCGAACGCCGCGAGGAGGGCCCGGTCGAACTCCGCGATGATCTCGGCTGGGGAGGGCTCGGCTGCAGGGGGTTCGTGGTCGGCGACCGATCCGGCGTCGCCCTCAGTCGGGACGGCCGCGGATGGCTCGGCCGAGGTTATCGGTTGCTCGCCGGGCCGCCACGCAGCGACCAGCAGCACCACCACCAACGCCAGCAACACGGCCGCCACCGCCGCGCCGGCGTAGAGCAGCCGCCGGCTGGGTCGGGCCGGCGCTACGGCGGTGCCGTCGAGGGCCGTCGCCGGCGCCGACGGCACGGCGGCCCCGGGAGCGAACTGGCGGGGCACTTGGGCCGGTTGGACCACCGTCGGCTCCGGCTGTGCCCCCGCTCCGGCCTCCGACAGCCGGACGGCCACCTCTGAGGCTGGCGGCCGCATCGCCGGATCGGCCGCCAGCAGGTCCCGACAGGCGACCGCGAGCCGCTCCGGCACGTCGGGGCCGGTCGGCGGGATCACGCGGTCCGACCGCGCCAGCTCCTGCCAGGAGCGGAAGCTCGCCGGGGGACTGCCGGTGAGTGTCTCGTAGAACAGCACACCCAGCGAGTACACATCGCTCGCCGGCAACGCTGGCGCGCCCGGATCCAGCCGTTCGGGCGCGGCGTAGGTGGGGGTGCCGACCAGCTGGTCGCCGTCAACGGCGACCGAGCCGGCCATCGCCGCGATCCCGAAGTCGAGCACTTTGACCCCGGTCTCGGTGAGCATCACGTTGCTCGGTTTGACATCCCGATGCACCACGCCACCTCGGTGTGCGGCGGCAAGCGCCGCCGCGACCTGGCTGGCCACCCGCGCCGCGGCGGGTGGCGGCAACGCACCCCCGGTCAGCCGGTCGGCGAGCGTCTGGCCCGCCACCAGCTCCATCACCAGGTAGCCGGCGGTGCCGCCGCCGGGCAACGGCGCCTCGCCGTAGTCGTGCACCTGTGTCAGGTGCGGATGGGAGAGTTGGGCGACGGCCCGCGCCTCCCGCCAGGTGGCCGCCCGAAGATCCGGATCGGCCGCCAGCGGGGTTGCCAACACCTTGATCGCCACCGAACGCCCGAGCAACTCATCGGCGGCGTGCCACACTTGCGACATCCCGCCTACGCCCAGCGGTTCCAGCAGGAGGTACCGCTCCCGAAGCCGGGCCCCGGAAGTGAATGCGCTCGCCGGCTCCGGCCGGCCGCCGGCCACCCGCCGATCCGGGCCGCCGCCGGTCACGCCTGCGTGGTGATCGCCGGTGCCAGATCGGCCGCTGGCGGGGTCCAGGTCGCCGCGTCCGCCGCCACCTGCTCGCCAGAGCGGATGTCCTTCACCTCGTCACCGCCCTCCCCCGGGAACCACACGTAGGGCACCCCGCGGCGCTGCGCGTACCGGATCTGCTTGCCGAACTTGGCGGCGTCCGGCGAGACCTCGGTGGCGATGCCGCGGCGCCGCAGCGCGGTGGCGATCCGGTCCGCCGCGGGCCGGGAGGACTCGGCCGGCAACGCCACCAGCACACAGGTCGGGACGGGTCGGGAGACGCTCAACGCGTCCCGGCCGAAGAGCACGCCCAGCAACCGGGTCACGCCGATGGAGATGCCGACGCCAGGGTAGCGGTCGGCACCGGCGCTGGCGAGGTTGTCGTATCGGCCACCGGCCCCGATCGACATGCCGAAGCCAGGCAGCGCGATCTCGTAGACCGTCCCGGTGTAGTAGTCGAGGCCACGGGCGATACTCAGGTCGGCGACCACCACCCCCGGGGTGTGCTCACTGGCGGCTTCCACCACCGCGACCAACTCGGCCAGCCCTTCGTCCAGCAGCGGGTCGTCGACCTTGAGCTCCCGCACCCGATCGACGAAGCTGACGTCCTCGCTGTTGATCTCGCCGAGGGCGAGACACGCGTCGGCCTGCGCGTCGCTGGCGCCGGCGGTCTCGACCAGCAGCTTCGCCACCGCCTCCCGGCCGATCTTGTCAAGCTTGTCGACCGCCCGCAGCGCCGCCGCGGGATCGGCGATCCCCAACCCGCGGTAGAAGCCCTCACAGATCTTGCGGTTGTTGGTGCGGATCCGCACCGGCGGGATCGGCAACCGGGAGAGCGCGTCGGCGGCGGCCAGCACCACCTCGACATCGTGGTGCAGCGGCAGCTCATCCCGGTCGACCACGTCGATGTCGGCCTGCAGGAACTCCCGGTAGCGCCCCTCTTGCGGGCGCTCTCCCCGCCAGGCCGGCTGGATCTGGTAACGCCGGAACGGGAACTGCAGCTTGCCCGCGTTTTCAACCACATAGCGGGCGAATGGGACGGTCAGGTCGAAGTGCAGGCCGAGACCCGAGTCGGTGGCGTCCTCGGCGTCGGCCTGCAACCGCCGCAGCACATACACCTCTTTGGAGGTCTCGCCCTTGCGTAGCAGCTGCTCCATCGGCTCCACCGCGCGGGTGGTCAGTGGCGCGAAGCCGTGCAGCTCGAAGGTGCCCCGCAGCCGGTCCACCAACTGCGCTTCGATGATGCGCTGGCCGGGGAGCCACTCGGGAAAGCCGGAGAGCGGAGTCGGTCGAGTCATCGTCACCTCACCAGCCCCGGCCGGGGCCGCTCGGGCTCGTCGCGTCGCCGGCGAGCTGCTCGCGAATCTGCAGGAGGTACGGGTTGCCGGTGCGCTCCTGGCCGATGGTGGTGGCCGGGCCGTGCCCCGGCAACACGGCCAGCTCATCCGGCAACGGCAGGATCTTGTCTCGGAGGCTGGCGAGCATCTGCGGCATGCTCCCGCCGGGCAGGTCGGTCCGGCCGATCGAACCGGCGAAGAGCACATCCCCGGCGAAGCAGACCCCCTGCGCCTCCCACTGCGACGGCGCCCCCGCCAACCGGAACAGCACCGACCCAGGAGTGTGCCCCGGCGCGTGGTCGACCGTGATCTCCATGCCGGCGACGGTCACCGTGCCCCCGTCGGGCAGCTCCGCCACATCCTCCGGTTCCGTATACGGCAGGCGGCCCCCGAACATCTCGGCGAGGTCGACCGAGAGCCCTTTGGCCGGGTCCGCGAGCAGCGCGCGATCGCCGGGGTGGACGTATGCGGTGATCCCCCGGGCGCCGCAGACCGGCGCCACCGAAAAGGTGTGATCGAGGTGCCCGTGGGTCAACAGCACCGCCGCGGGCTGCAGGCGGTGCTCGGCGAGCAGCTGCTCAAGCCGGTCGATCACCCCGATGCCCGGGTCTACGACCACACACTGCTCCCCCGCCGCGGGCGCCACCACATAACAGTTGGTCCCGAACGCCTCCGCCGGGAACCCGGCAACCAGCACGAAAACCCCACCTTCGATAGTCTGAGAGCCGGCCCCCCGGCCAGCGCGTACCCGCCGTCCACCCTAGTCTCATGGATGGCCCGTAGACTCGCTCGGGCGGTGTGGCGCGTCACCCAGACAGCACCCAGACGTCGACCGGAGGAAGCACCCGTGGCATCGAGCAAGAGCCGGCAGCGCAAGCTGGAGCGCGACCGCTACGAGCGCAAGTTGGTCCGCCAAGCTCAGCAGCAGCGCCGCAAGCGGCAGATCCAGGCCGGCGTCGGCGCCTTCCTGGCACTGGCGCTGATCGGGGTGGGCTCTGCCTGGTTGGCCGGCGTCTTCGACCGCGACGAGAGCGAGCCGTCGGCTCAGCCGGACCTGTGCACCTGGTTGCCGCGCGACGCCGACGACCCGAACCGGGTCGACGTGGGTACACCCCCGGACAATCCGCCCACCTCCGGCCAGCACGTACTCAGCATCGACCTGGCCGCCGGTGACACCGGCGGGCAGGTGGAGGTGGCGGTGGACGCCGCCGACGACCCGTGCGGCACCGCCAGCCTGATCCACCTGTCCGAGCAGGGCTTCTACGACGAGACGGTCTGCCACGAGATCACCGACGGTGCGCTACGTTGCGGTGACCCCAGCGCCACCGGGCTGGGCGGCCCGAGCTACGCCTTCTGGGGTGAGAACATGCCGCTGCCCCCGGTCGACGCCGATCCGGAGGCTGCGGAGGCCGAGCCGCTCTACCCGGCCGGCACCGTCGCCTTCGGCGATGTCTCCGGCGAGAACGGCAGTCAGTTCCTGATCTTCTTCGAAGACTTCCACGCCGACGCCCCACTGTTTCCGGTGATCGGGGCGGTGGCCGACGGCCAGGACGTGGTCGAGGAGATCGGCGCGGCGGGCGTCGCCGAGGGCACCACCACGCCGGCCGAGGAGGTTACGGTGCGGTCGTTGACCGTCCGCGACGCCGGGACCGCGCCGACCAGCTGACCCGCCGGCCGCCACGGCCGTCGGGCACCCCGAACGAAGCTCAACAACGCCCAAGGAGGAACCCCCGTGACGTCCAGCAGGGAGCGCCAGCAGCGGGCCGCCGCGCGGGCGCGGCTCGCCAAGGAGATGGCCGAGCGGCAAGCCACGGCGAAGAAGCGGCGCCAGTTCAAGATCGCCGGGGGCGCCGCCGGCGCGGTACTGCTGGTGCTCATCGGCACGATCTGGGCGGTCACCGCCCTCGGCAACGACGACCCGCCCGCCTCCGCCGCTGATCCGGGCCCCACCGCGCCGGCGCCGACCGGTGCGCCGCCGGCCCCGGGCGAGTGCGAATGGCTGCCGGAAGACGTCAACGTCAACCCGAACCTGGAAGAGGTCGGTACGCCGGAGGTCGGCGATCCACCGGCCGGACCCGCCACGATGAGCATCACCACCAACCACGGCCCCATCGAGGTCGAGGTGGACGCCGAAGGCGCGCCCTGCACCTACGCGAGCTTCGTGCACCTCGCCGACCAGGAGTTCTACGACGACACCAACTGCCATCGGATGACCACCGAGGGCATCTTCGTGCTGCAGTGCGGCGACCCCAGCGGCACCGGCGCGGGCGGCCCCACCTACAAGTACGCCGAGGAAAACCTCCCGGTCGAGCAGCAGCCCGCCTACCCGGCCGGGACGGTGGCGATGGCTAAGACCCAGGAGCCCGCCAGCACCGGCAGCCAGTTCTTCATCGTCTACGAAGACACCGAACTGCCGCCGGAGTACACGGTGCTCGGCACCGTCACCGAAGGGCTGGAGATCGTCCAGGATGTCGCGGCCGACGGGGTCGAGGACGGCACCAGCGACGGGGCCCCCGCCACCGAGGTGACCATCGAGACGCTGCGAATCGAGTAGCCGCAGCCGGCCGCCGAGCGGAGTCTCCGTTCGGCGGCCGACGAATCTCCAATCTCGACGACGCTTGGCATAATGGGGCCGATGACCGGCCGACGTTTCGAGGTGGCGATAGACGCCAACGACCCCGGGCGACTCCGCCGATTCTGGGCGGTAGCGCTGAACTATCGCGAGCACACCACCGCCGAGGGCGCGGTGGATCTGATAGACCCGGCCCAGCAGGGGCCGATCGTCTGGTTCCAGCAGGTTCCTGAGCGCCGGACGACGGCCAAGAACCGGCTGCACCTGGACATCATGGTCCCCGCCGATGAGCGGGCGGCCCTCACCGAACAGCTCGTGGCCCTCGGCGGCACCGTTGCCGCCACCCATCAGGGCTTCACCGTCATGGCCGACCCCGAGGGTAACGAACTCTGCCTCACCGACAGCGAGCCCCGCTAGCCCCGTAGCGCCCGCTTGGTGGGCTGGGCGGGGATCTTGCATGGGGAAATGTCGGATATTCCATGACGCAAGATCCCCACCCAGCCCACCAAGCCGGAAATGTCCTGGCCGTCCCGCCGGAAATGGGGTCGCAGCGCCAGCGCGTCCAGGAATCGCTACGCCCTTGGCCCCTCTTGGTGGGTTGAGTGGCGATCCACCAGGGTCACAAATAGCGTCATGCCGACAAGTCGGGCGCCACTCAACCCACCAAGCCGGGTCGTTCGGGCGCCACTCAACCCACCAAGCGGGGTCGTCCGGGCGCCCCGGCCCACCAAGTCGAGCCGGCTGCGGGGGCGGAGAGTGTCGTGCGCGGGTCCTGGAACGACTAGGACGTGACGCGGTAGGCGTCGTAGACGCCGTCGACCTTCTTCACCCCGGCGAGCAGGTGGCCCAGATGCTTCGGGTCGGCCATCTCGAAGGTGAAGCGGCTGATCGCGACCCGGTCACGGGTGGTGGCCACGGTCGCCGACAGGATGTTTACCCGCTCGTCGGAGAGCGCCTGGGTCACGTCGGCGAGCAGCTTGTGCCGATCGAGCGCCTCCACCTGGATCGCCGCGAGGAACATCGAGGCGCTCGTAGGCTTCCAGCTCACCTCGACGATCCGGTCCGCCTGCAGTTTCAACTCCTCCGAGTTGGTGCAGTCGTCCCGGTGCACGCTCACACCGCCGGTGCGGGTGACGAAGCCGAAGACGATGTCACCGGGCATCGGGGTGCAGCACCGGGCGAGCTTGATCCAGACGTCGGAGACTCCCGCGACCTCGACCCCGGGGTCGTGCCCGCCGCGGCTCCGCGGCGGCTGGGTCGGGACGTGGGTCTCCGCGATGTCCTCGACCGCGCCCTCTTCGCCGCCGTACCCGGCGACCAGCCGCTGCACCACCGCCTGAGCAGAGAGCTGGTTCTCCCCCACTGCGGCGTAGAGGGCTGTGACGTCCTGCAGGCTGCGCTCGCGGGCGATGGTCAACAGCGCCTCGGAGGTGAGCAGCCGCTGCAGTGGCAGCCCTTGCTTACGCATGCTCTTGGCGATCGCCGCCTTGCCGGCCTCGATCGCCTCCTCCCGGCGCTCCTTGTTGAAGTACTGCCGGATCTTAGTCTTGGCGCGCGGGCTCTTGACGAAGCCCATCCAGTCCCGGCTGGGGCCGGCGGTCTCCGACTTGGAGGTGAAGATCTCGATCACGTCACCGTTGGAGAGGTTCGACTCCAGCGGCACCAGCTTCTGGTTGACCCGCGCCCCGATGCACCGGTGCCCGACCTCGGTGTGCACCGCGTAGGCGAAGTCGACCGGGGTGGAGCCGGCCGGCAACGGGATGACCTCGCCCTTCGGGGTGAAGACGAAGACCTCCTGGCTGGACAGGTCGTAGCGCAGCGCGTCCAGGAACTCGCTGGCGTCGGCGGCCTCCCGCTGCCAGTCGAGCAGTTGCCGCAGCCAGGTCATGTCGTCGATGTGCGCCGGTGGCCCCACCACCACCCGCTTGACTTCTTTGTATTTCCAGTGGGCGGCGATGCCGAACTCGGCGGTGCGGTGCATCGCCTCGGTTCGGATCTGCATCTCCACCGGGCGCCCGGTGGGTCCGATGACCGTGGTGTGGAGGGATTGGTACATGTTGAACTTCGGCATCGCGATGTAATCCTTGAACCGGCCCGGCACCGGCTGCCAGTTCGCGTGGATCACCCCAAGCGCCGCATAACAGTCCCGCACGGTGTCGACCAGGATCCGTACCCCGACCAGGTCGTAGATGTCGCTGAAGTCCCGGCCCTGCACGATCATCTTCTGGTAGATCGAATACAGGTGCTTCGGCCGACCGGTCACCTCCGCCTTGATCTTGGCGCCCTTGAGGTCGACCTGGATCTTCTTGGTGACCTGCCGCAGCATCGAGTCGCGCTGCGGCTGGTGTTCGGCGATCAGCCGGTTGATCTCCTCGAACCGCTTCGGAAACAGGGTGCCGAACGCCAGGTCTTCCAGCTCCCACTTAAGCGTGTTCAGCCCGAGCCGGTGGGCCAGCGGGGCGAGGATCTCGAGCACCTCTTTGGCCTTCTGCTCCTGCTTGGGTCGGGGCAGGAAGGTCAACGTGCGCATGTTGTGGAGCCGGTCGGCGAGTTTGATCACCAGCACCCGGGGGTCCTTGGCCATCGCCACCACCATTTTGCGGATGGTCTCGGCCTTGGCCGCGTCGCCCAGCTTCACCGCGTCGAGCTTGGTGACCCCGTCGACCAGCAGCGCCACCTCTTCGCCGAAGTCGTGGCGCATCTGATCCAGGCCGTAGGCGGTGTCCTCGATCGTGTCGTGGAGCAGCGCCGCCGCCAACGTGGTGGTGTCCATGCCGATGCCGGCGAGGATCCACGACACCGCCAGCGGGTGGGTGATGTAGGGGTCTCCGGACTTGCGGTGCTGCCCGCTGTGCCAGCGGGAGGCCACGTCGAACGCGCGCTGCAACAGCTGCACGTCGGCCTTGGGGTGGCTCTTTTTGTGCTCGGCCACCAGCGGCTCGAGCACCTCGCTGAGCTGGGCGCTCTGCCACGGGGTGTTGAACCTCGCAAGTCGGGCCCGCACCCGCCGGCCGGTGGGTGCGGTGGCGAACCCGAACGACGACGGGTGGGTCGGCGCTCCGGGCAGCACCGGGGGGACCTCATCTGGGGCCACCGGGCGCTCTGGCGGCGGCGAGACCGGGGCGGACTGGTCGACGCTCAGATCGGCGGCAGCAGCGGAATCGGCGGCAGCGGAGTCGGAGTCGGCGGCGGCAGGACGCGCGGCGTCTGCCCCGCCACCCTGCTGGTCGGCGGATTCGGTCGAGCGTGCCGGGGTGGTAGTGCCACCCGGTGCGACGTCGTGGGACACCAGGCCGCTCCTCGCAGTGTCGGCTCTGCCTAGGTGCAGCCAATGCTACCTGCACCGTCGAACCGGCATCGCCGGTAACCACCGGCGAAGCACATTCGGGCCCGAGCGTCCCGGTCGACCGGCGGTCTAAACGGTCAGCAGGGCATGCACCGGGTAGCCGTCGACCTTTGCCCTGCCGGCCAGGAAACCCAGCTCCAGCAGGACGGTGAGGCCGCTGACCGCACCGCCCGCCTGCTCGACCAGATCGAGCGTGGCGCGGGCGGTGCCGCCGGTGGCGAGCACGTCGTCGACGACGAGCACCCGCTGACCCGGCAGGAAGGCGTCCCGGTGCACCTCAAGGGTGGCTTCGCCGTACTCCAGGGAGTAGCTGGCGGCGAACGTCGCCCGGGGAAGCTTGCCAGCCTTGCGCACCGCGACCACCCCCACCTCGGCGGCGTAGGCGACCGCCGCGGCGAGGACGAACCCGCGGGCCTCGATGCCGGCGACCACCTCGAAGCCGGTCGCCCGCTGCTCGGTGACGATGGCGTCGACCACCGCGCGGAACCCGGCCGGGTCCGCGAGCAGCGGGCTGATGTCCTTGAACACCACGCCAGGCTGAGGAAAGTCCGGCACGTCGACGATCCGGCTCGCGACCAGTTTTGCGACGTGCTCCCGGTCGGTCACCGCACCCGATTCCTCAGCCACGCTTGCCTCCGCCGCCGCTCGTACTGGAGCCCCCGGGGCCACGACGGCGGCCACCCTTCTTGTGCGTGGGGCGGGCACCGACCTTCGGGGCTGCGCCAGCAAGCTCCACCAGCGACGGGTCCACCGTGATCGCCTCGGACGGGCTCGGCCCTGACTGGTCCTCACCGGACTGCCGGGACTGCTTCTGCGCCTCGCGAGTGGCCAGGGCCTCCCGCTTGGCCAGCACCCGGCGGGTGTGCTCGCGGTACTTCTTCTGCCGGGTCTTGAGCTCCACCAGCAGCGGCGCGGAGATGAACAGCGAGGTGTAGAAGGAGACCAGCATCCCGACGAAGAGCACCAGACCGAGGTCCTTCAGCGTACCGGCCCCCAGCAGCCCGGCGCCGATGAAGAGCAGCCCGCCCACCGGCAGCAACGCCACGATCGAGGTGTTGATGGAGCGGATGACGACCTGGTTGATCGCCAGGTTGGCGGCCTCGCCGTAGGTCTCGGTATTACTTGAGGTGATGTTCTTGGTGTTCTCATTGACTCGGTCGAAGGCTACGACGGTGTCATAAAGCCCGAAGCCGAGAATGGTCAGGAAGCCGATCACCGTCGCCGGTGTCACCTCGAACCCGACCAGTGAGTAGACCCCGGCGGTAACCACCAGGTCGATCACCACACCGACCACGCAGGCCAGCGCGATCAACGGCTCAAACCGGACGATCAGGTAGACGACCACCAGGGCGAGGAAGACCGAGAGTGCGATCAACGCCTGCCGGGTGATCTGGCCACCCCAGGCGGCGCTGACCCGGTCGTCGCTGATCTCGGCCGGGGCGATGCCGAACTGCGCCGCGACGTCACCGCGGATCGTTTCGGTCTCGGCGGAGTCGAGTTCGAGCGTCCGGATCATGTACTGCGGGTCGCCGCCGCCGACCTCTTGGCCGGAGACCACGGTGGCGCCGGCGCTCTCCACCGCCGCCTCGGCCTCGGCGAGAGTGCCGACCGACGCCGGGACCTGGAACGCGTTGCCACCGGCGAACTCGATGCCGAAGTCGAACCCTCGGACCGCCATGCTGGCGATGGAGACCAACACCAGCGCCGCCGCGATCACGAACAGCTTCCGCCGCCACTCGTCGACCTTGATGCCGGCCTGGCCCAGGTAGAGCTTGGCCGCCCAGGACTGCCGCTTCTCAGCGCCGACCACCGTGGTGCTGGCCAGCCGCGGGGCCGGTGCTGGCGCCGGCTCCCGCTCCGGGGAGGTCGGGTTCTCGTCGCTGCTCATCTCAGGCCTCCGCCGCTCTCGCCCGGGCCCGTATCCGGGCTTCCTGCTCCCGATCCAACTCCAGCGCCTTGCCCAGCCCGCTCATCTTGGGCGACATGAACGCCCGGGTCCGCGCGAGCAAGGTCATGATCGGGTGCCGGAAGGTAAACACGATCAAAAGGTCCAGCACCGTCGCCAACCCGAGCGCGAAAGCGAACCCTTTCACCTGCCCAGCGGAGAGCAGGTAGAGCACCACCGCCGCCAGCAGCGTCACTGTGTTGGCGGTAATGATCGTCCGGCGGGCCCGCACCCAGGCACGGGGAACCGCGCTACGGGGTGTTCGACCCTCCCGGATCTCGTCTTTAAGCCGTTCGAAGTAGATGACGAACGAGTCGGCGGCGATACCGACGGCCACGATGAATCCGGAGATCCCGGCCAGCGTCAGGGTGTAGCCGATGCCCCGGCCCAGCACCACCAGCGCCGCGTAGGTCAACAGCGACGACGCGACCAGACTGCCGAGGATCACCGCCCCCAGTAGCCGGTAGTAGAAGAAGACGTAGACCAGCATCAGCGACGCGCCGATCGCAGCCGCGAGCAGACCGGCCCGGAGATATTCCACCCCGAGCGTCGCGGTGATGGTCTGCTCCTCCTGTGGTTCGAAGGTCAGCGGCAGCGCACCGAACCGCAGCTGGCTGGCGAGCAGCTGCGCGTCCGCTGCGGAGAAATCTCCGGTGATCCGGGCGTCGGAGGTGATGACCTGCTGAATCTGCGGCGCCGAGACGTTCTGGTTGTCCAGCACCGTGGCGACCAGACAGTTGCCCAGCTCACCGGTCTCCTGACACTGGATCGGCGCGGTCGCAGCCGCCTCGGCATCGGGATCATCGCCGACCTGATACCGGTTGTTCTGCTCGATCGCCTGCTCGCTGGTGTCGAACGACCACTGCCCGGTCTCCGGGTCCGCGTCGATGTAGCTCTCCACCGCCGACGGGTCGAACGGCACCGCCGCGTCGTTCTGCACCGCCTCCCGGGTCAGGTCCGTCCACCTCGGTTGGCCCTCGCCGGTGAACGAGAGGCTCACCTCCCACCGGTTGCTGCCGGCCGGCAGGCTCGCGTTGGCGTTGTCCACGTCGGTGCCGAGCACGGTGGAGGCGTCGAGGAGATACTTGAAGACCCCGTCGGTGTCGCAGCTGGTTACGATCTCGGCAGGGTCCTGGATCGAGCCGGCCGGGCGGGCATTCAGCTGCTCGCAAGTGATCGTCGGCAGATAAAACTGCAACAGGCTCGGCAGGACCGCCACCTCGGGCCCGGTCAGGTCGGCGAACGGCCGGACCGCCTCCAGCAGCTCCTCCGGGTCCTGATCCTGCGCCTCCGGGTCCAGGATCGCCAGCGCGGCGGCCATCGCCTCGTCGTCGATCTTCTCCTCGACCGCCTGGCGACGCTCGGCCACCGTCGGGATCTCGCCCGGCGGTGTCGCCGGCGGCTCGGTCGGGTCGGCTTGACCGCCCTGGCCCCCGCCTTCGTTGTCGGCCTCCGGCTCCTGGGTGGCCTCCGGTTCCCCGGTCACGTCCGGGGCGGGCGTCCCCTCCGGGGCGTCCGGGTCCGGGGTCGCGTCCGGGTCGGGCAGCTCCTCCAGCTGGTCCAGGTCGATCTCGTCCGGCGAGCCGAACGACGCCACCCGATCGATCACCTTCCGGAACCGCAGCTCGGCGGGGTCACCCACCTGCCGTAGCGCGTTCTCCGGCTCGCCGGCGACCGAGACCACGATCCGGTCGTCGCCCTCGACGATCACCTCGGCCTCTTCGACTCCGAGCGAGTTGACCCGGCTCTCGATAATCTCGCGAGCCCGCTCCATGGCGTCCTCGGACGGCTCCTGGCCGGTCTCGGTGACCGCCAACAACGTGACCCGGGTACCCCCCACCAGGTCCATGCCCAGCCGCGGCGTGATTCGCTCCGTGAAGCTCATGCCGGCGGTGCCGGAGAAGAACATCATCCCGAACAGAAAAACCGAGATGAGCCCGAGGACGATGAGTTGCCGTCCCGGGCGTCCCGCTGATGGTGGGGTCTGGGCCACTCGTGATCAGTCCTTGCTGTCGCGGCGCTCAGTCGCCGGGTCGGAGACGTCAGAGGTGTCGGTGCTGGCTTCGGCGCCGTCCTCGGCGTCGGCCTCGCCCGCAGCCGACGAGACGACCTCTACCACCGCACCACGGGCATAACGGCTGTAGACGCCCTCGGAAGTCTCCAAGATGACGGACTTCTCATCCAGCTCCGCGACTGTACCGTACAGACCGCCGCTCGTCATCACTTCGTCACCCACGGCGAGCCGGTTCTGCAGCGAGTCCATCGCCTGCTTGCGGCGCCGGTTCGGGCGGATCAGCAGGAAATAGAAGATGGCGAACAGCCCGGCCATCATCAGCAGTGGGAATAGCAGCCCACCCTCCGCGGCTTCTTCTTGCGCCAGAAACACGTCCACGACCTTCCGGTTGGCCCGCGCGCCGCTCCAGCACGCGCAGGCAGCGTTGTCACCCCGCTCCGGCCCTGCCCGAATCGGGGTCGCGGCGAGTCTAGTCGGTGCCGCGGAGGGCGCATAATGCGGCACCGGTCACACCCGAGGGTCAACAGAGCGGGAAGCGCCCGCATGCCTGCCCCACCGACGTTGCTGTCCTGGGCCGGAACGGCGCCGAGTCGATGACGCCCGAGTCAAAAGATAGCACTCGGCGGGGTCCGCCCCAGGTGTTGCCAAGCGGCTTCGGTCGCCACCCGACCTCGGGCGGTCCGGGCCAACAGCCCGGCGCGCAGCAGGTACGGCTCGCAGACCTCCTCGACCGTGTCGGGCTGTTCGCCGACCGCCACCGCCAACGTCGAGAGCCCTACCGGCCCTCCCCCGAACGAAACCACCAACGCGGTCAGCACCGCCCGGTCGAGCCGGTCCAGGCCGCGCTCGTCCACGTCGTAGACGTCCAGCGCGGCGCGCGCCACCTCCCGGGTGACCACCCCGTCGGCGCGTACCTCGGCGTAGTCGCGGACCCGCCGCAGCAGCCGGTTCGCCACCCGTGGGGTCCCGCGGGAGCGGCCGGCGATCTCCTCAAGACCCTCCTGATCGGCGGAGATTTGTAGGATCTTCGCCGACCGCAGCAGCAGCTCCCGCAGCTCCGCCGGGTGGTAGAAGTCCAGCTGACCGACGAAGCCGAACCGGTCGCGCATCGGCCCGGTCAGCAGCCCCGCCCGGGTCGTCGCCCCCACCAGGGTGAACGGCTCCACCTCCAGCGGCACGGCGGTGGCGCCCGGCCCTTTGCCGACCACCACGTCCACCCGAAAATCCTCCATCGCGCTGTAGAGCAGCTCCTCGGCCGGCCGCGCGATCCGGTGAATCTCGTCGATGAATAGCACGTCGCCGGCGGTGAGGCTGGTCAGCACGGCGGCCAGATCACCGGAGCGCTCGATCGCCGGGCCGCTGGTCACCCGCAGCCCGCCACCGAGCTCCGCCGCGACGATCATGGAAAGGGTGGTCTTACCCAGCCCCGGGGAGCCGCACAACAAGATGTGGTCCGGCGGCGCCCCCCGGCGCAACGCGGAGGTGAGCAGCAGCTGCAGCTGTTCGCGAACCCGGTGCTGGGCGACGAACTCGGCCAGCCGGCGGGGTCGGACGCTCGCCTCGGCGTCCTGCTCCCCCGCCTCGGCGTGCGGTGATACCAGCGCCACCGACTCGTCCGGATCGGCGAACTCGGTCACGGTGCCTCAACCCCACTCACGGCATCTTGCCCAGCAGCCGGATGGCCTGGCGAAGTAGCTCGGGCACCGGCGGGACCTCCGCCCCCAGCTGCTCGGCCACCTGCTTGACCGCCTGGTCGGCCTGGCCGGAACTCCACCCGAGGCCGATCAGGCCGGTCCGTACCTGGTCGCGCCACGCCGCCGGGGCGGCGGCCGGCGCCGGCCCGTCCACCGGCTGCGGGCCCACCTTGTCACGCAGCTCCAGGACCAGCCGTTCGGCGCCCTTGCGACCGATCCCGGGCACCTGGGTGAGCACCCCCACCTCGCCGTTGCCGATCGCCTTACGCACCACATCGGGACGGTGGACCGCCAGCACCGCCAGCGCCAGCCGCGGCCCCACCCCGCTGGCGGTCTGCAGCAACTCGAACAGCTCGCGGGCGTCCCGGTCGGCGAACCCGTACAGGGTCAGTGACTCTTCCCGAACCACCAGGCTGGTGGCGAGTTCGGCGTCGGTGCCGGGGGTCAGCTCCGCCGCCGTGGCCGGCGAGCAGTGCACCCGCAGCCCCACCCCGCCGACCTCGACCACGGCGCCGTCGCCGGTCACCTCGGTGACCCGCCCCCGCACACTGGCGATCATGCTGCTCCTCCGCTCTTCGCCGCGGCAGCGGCGAACTTCGCCCGGGTGCCACCGCGCCACACGTGACAGATCGCCAGCGCCAACGCGTCGGCCGCGTCGGCCGGTCGGGGCGCTTCGGTCAGCCGCAGCAACCGGGTGACCATCGCCGTTACCTGCGCCTTGCCGGCCTGGCCGGAGCCGGTCACCGCCGCCTTCACCTCGCTCGGGGTGTAGAGCTCGACCGGGATGCCGGCCCGCGCCGCGGCCAGCACCGCGACCGCGCCGGCCTGCGCGGTGCCCATCACCGTCCGCACGTTGTGCTGGCTGAACACCCGCTCGACCGCGACGCCGTCCGGCCGGTGCGTGGCGAGCAGCTCACCGAGCCGCTCGTCCAGCCGGAGCAACCGCGCCGGCAGTTCGGCTGCGGGGTCGGTGGTCACCGCCTCGTAGGAGATCAGCTGGCAGGGGCGCCCCGGGGACCCCTCCACCACACCGATCC
The DNA here is from genome assembly GCF_016925615.1 of Natronosporangium hydrolyticum. Classification (NCBI taxonomy): domain Bacteria; kingdom Bacillati; phylum Actinomycetota; class Actinomycetes; order Micromonosporales; family Micromonosporaceae; genus Natronosporangium; species Natronosporangium hydrolyticum. The sequence goes on along the minus strand of NZ_CP070499.1, from coordinate 2,748,641 downwards.
CGCACCGGGTCAGCCCGGGATCCACACCCAGCACCCGCACCACTGACCTCCTCGACCCCTAACGCACGTATGTACGAGGCTACGCGGCCCGGTCACACCGGCAACAGGCGACACTCCCGGCTCAGTGGGCCAGCCCGGCGAGTAGCGTATCGACCACTCGGGCCGGCAGCGACTCGTCGTCGAGACCGGGGTGCCAGCGGAGCATCCGCTGGATTAGCACCGGGGCCGTCAACGCCGCCACCGCCACCTCGACGTCGAGGTCGGCGCGGAGCTCCCCGGAGCTGATCCCCTGCCGCAGCACCTGCCGCATCACCTCTCGGCGCGGCTCCACCAGGCCCTGGTAGAGCCGGTACCGCTCGGGGCTGCGCTGCACCTCCGGCACCAGGCAGGACATGATCTGCGCGGTGCGTTCGTCGGGCTTCTTCGGGCCGACGCTCAGCAGCCGGATCAGATCCTCCCGGACCGATTCGCCGAGCGGCTCGGGCGGCGGCCCTTTCAGGCTGGCGATCGCGTCGACCAGCAGCGCCTCTTTGCCGGACCAGCGCCGGTAGATGGTCGCCTTGCCCACCCCCGCCCGGGCCGCGATCGCCTCGATCGACAGCGTCTCGACGCTGCCGCCCTCGGCGAGCAGCCCGAGCACCGCCTCGATGATCGCCTCATCGACGTGGGCGCTGCGGGGGCGGCCGGGTGCGCGGCCACCGGTGTCAACTCCGGCTGTCATGGCGCGTCTACTCTACGGAATCCCGGTTGCCGCTGCCGGCCGTCGCCAGTGCGGAGTCTCGGCGCGGCTCGGGGACAGAGCCGGGCCGCTCCCGGCCCGGTAGCCATCTGAGCACCACCAGGACCGAGATCACCGCGACCACCGCGGACACGGTCGCCGCCGTGTGCATGGCGGTGACGAACGCTTCGTTGGCCGGCGCCACGAGTTCGGTGAGCCCTTCCCGTTCGATCACCGCGTACGCGCCGGAGATCGACTCGCCGGCCTCGCCGCGGACCTCCTCGGGCACGGTCGCCAGGGTCGGCTCGATCAGCCGCCGGTAGACCGCCATCACCACCGCCCCGAGTACCGCGACACCGAGCGCGCCGCCCACCTGCCGGACGGTGTTGGTCACCGCGGAGCCGACGCCGGCCCGCTCCCGGGGCAGCGTCGACAGGATCGACTCGGTCGCTGGCGGCATCACGTTCGCCATGCCGATCCCTTGGACGAAGAAGAGCACACAGACCACCCAGATCGGGGTCTGTTCCCCGATGAAGACCCAGCCCAACAGCGCACCAGCGGTCAACGACAGCCCGACGGCGCAGACCGCCTTGGCGCCGAACCGCTTGACCATGGTGGCGCTCAGCGGTGCAAAGATCAGCTGCGCCACCGCGAACGGCATCAGCAGCAGCCCGGCCTGCAATGGACTGTAGTCGCGCACCAACTGCAAGAAGAAGATTACGAAGAAGAGCACGCCGAAGGCGGCGAAGAAGATCAGCGCGACCACTCCGGCGGCGGTGGAGAATCGCGGGTTGCGGAACAGCCGAATATCCAGCGAGGGGTAGCTGATCCGGCGCTCCCAGAGCACGAAGATGGTCAGCAGCGCCACGCCGCCACCGATCGTCAGCCAGGCCATCGGCCGGCCGAAGCCGTGCTCCCCGCCGTCGATGATGCCGTAGACCAGCGCGACCAGCCCGGCGATCGACAGCAACACCCCGACCACGTCCAGCCGGCTCGGGTTCGGGTCACGCGACTCGGGCACCAGCGACAGGATCAGCACTAACCCCAGCACCACGACCGGCGCGTTGACCAGGAAGATCGAACCCCACCAGAAGTGCTCCAGCAGCAGGCCGCCGGTGACCGGCCCGATCGCCACCCCGATCCCGACCGCGCCGGCCCACACCCCGATGGCGCGGCCGCGCTCCCGCGGGTCGAAGACGGTGGAGATGATCGACAGCGTCGCCGGCATGATCGCCGCGCCGCCGATGCCCATCAGCGCCCGGGCGGCGATCAGCTGGCCGGGATCCTGCGCGTACGCGGAGGCTACCGACGCGATCCCGAAGATCACCAGACCGATCACCAGGAACAGTCGTCGCCCGTACCGGTCGGCGACCACGCCGAACATGAACAGCAGCCCGGCGAAGACCAGGGTGTACGAGTTGAGCGCCCACTCCAGCTCCACCTGCGTCGCCCCGAGCCCCTGCACCGGGTCGGCGATCACCTTGAGCGCCACGTTCAGGATCGTGTGGTCTAGCACCACTACCAGCAGACAGACGACGAGCACGCCCAGGATGAGCCACCGCTGCGGGTGGCCGGTGTTGGGCTCCTCGTCGATCTGCGGGGTACCCGTCACCGTCGTCACGGCGGCTACGCTACGCCGGCGATTTCCGAAACGGAACAGTCTCGTATTGATATGTGGTCGGCCTCACGGCTACCGACTCGAACGGACCCGACGAATGTCGCGGCACGCCGCATCACTAACCCGGATATAGGGTATGAGTCGGTAAACCCGGACCGCGCTGCCCACCACGAAGGGGGTCACGTGCAAGAGCCGACTCCGGCGGGCCCAGGCTCGCCCAACAACACACTCGGCGTACTAGCGCTAGTGCTAGGCATCGCCTCGCTGCCGCTGGTGCTCTGCTTCGGCATCGGCCTCGTCAGCGGTATCGCCGCCGTGATCCTGGGCGGGCTCGGCATCTACCGGGTCAACCAGGGGCAGGCGACCAACCGGGGTCAGGCGATGGCCGGGCTGGTCTGCGGTGCGATCGCGGTGCTCGCGGTCATCGTCATCATCGTCGTCAACTAACCCCGGCGGCGCGACCAGCCTCAGCCGGCCAGGGCGGTGAGCGCCAGTTCGACGTCGGCGTCGGCGCTGTAGATGTGGAACGACGCCCGGACCCGACCCGCCCGCACCGCCGCGCGTACCCCCGCCCGGGCCAGCTTCTCCTCCGCGCCGGGCACGTCGACGGTGACGATCGCGCTGCGTCCCGGTGGCCGCCCAAGCCCGGCCAGGAACCGGTTCGCCAGCGCCACATTGTGGTCGTGGATCGCCGCGACGCCCAACTGCTCCACGACCGCCAGCGCCGGGTCGGTGCCGACCCACGCGAACCACGCCGGGGAGAGGTCGAAGGCTCGGGCGTCGTCAGCCAGCCGCAGCGGCGGACCATAGTAGGACGAGTGCACATCTCGCCCGGCGAACCAGTTCGCGGCCGAGGGCACCAGCCGTTCCCGCAGCTCCGGCCGTAGATAGCCGAAGGCCGATCCGCGGGGGGCCATGAGCCACTTGTACGCCCCCACCACCAGTACGTCGGCGAGCCCAGCGTCGACCGGCAACCATCCGACCGCCTGGGTGGCGTCGACCACCACCAGCGCTTCATGCGCCCGGGCGGCCGCGACTATCTCTGTGTAGTCGGCCACGCTCCCGTCCGCCGACTGCACCAGGCTGAACGCGACCAGGTCGATCTCGGCGTCGATGTGCTTGGCGAGCTGCTCCGCCGGCACCGTGGTCACACTTACCCCGCGCTGCCCCTGGACCAACCAGGGAAACAGGTTGGAGGTGAACTCGTTCTCCGGCGCGAGCACCCGGGCCCGCTCGGGCAACGCCGCCGCTACCGGTGCCAGCAGCTGCGACACCGTGGCGCCGACCGTGACGTCGGCGGCCGGTACCCCGACCAGTCGGGCGAACCGCTCCCGGCTTCGCTCGGTCGCCTCGCCCCACCCCTCCCAGGAGGTACGCCCACCCCGCCAGTCCGCCAGCGCCGCCTGCAACGCGTCCCAGGCCGGCCGCGGCGGCAGCCCGTAGCTGGCCGTATTGAGCCAGCCTGGCTCGGCGTCCCACAACTCCCCCGCCACTGACAGCTCCACGAAACCCATCCCCTTGCACCCGCCGATCATGAGCTACCCAACAGACACACCGAGCGTGTCTGTTTACCAGCTCATGATCGGCGGGTGGGGTGGGGGCGTCAAACACGACGGGCTACCGTCGCAGGCATGAGCCTGGTATCCACCGCCGAGGCCAGCACCGCCGACTGGCTCCGGCAGGCCGAACGGGTGACCGTGTTGACCGGCGCGGGCGTCTCCACCGACTCCGGCATTCCCGACTTCCGCGGCCCGCAGGGGGTGTGGACCAAGGACCCGGCGGCGCAGACCCTGTTCAGCCTCGACAGCTACCTCGCCGATCCGGACGTCCGCCGCCGCGCCTGGCAGGCGCGGCTGGCGCACCCGGTGTGGCACGCCTCCCCGAACCCGGGGCACGAGTCACTGGCCAGCCTGGAGCACAGCGGCCGGCTCCGGGCGCTGGTCACCCAGAACATCGACGGGCTGCATCAGGCCGCGGGCAGCTCACCGGAGCGGGTGATCGAGATCCACGGCACGGTGCACTGGGTTAAATGTCTAACTTGCGAGCAACGCACCCCTATGCCAGAAGTGCTCGCCCTAGTCGAAGCCGGCCAGCCCGACCCGGCATGTCCGGATTGCGGCGGGATCCAGAAGTCCGCCACGATCTCGTTCGGCGAGACCCTGGAGCGCGACGTGCTCAACGCCGCGGTCGCCGCCGCTCGAGACTGCGACCTCTTCCTCGCCGTCGGCACCTCGCTCTCGGTGCATCCGGCGGCCGGGCTGTGCGAGTACGCGCTGGTCGCTGGCGCCCGGCTGGTGATCATCAACGCCGCCCCGACCCCGTACGACGGGGCCGCCGACGCGCTGCTCCGGGACCCAATCGGTGAGGTGCTACCCCGGCTGGTCGCCGCAGCTACCTGAGTTGGCCCGGCCAGTCCGGACGCCGCCGTTTCACTCCGGTCTTCCCTGTTGGTGGGTTGACTGGTGATCCACTAGGGCGACATTTAACCCGGCCGGGGCAAATCGGTCGCCATTCAGCCCACCAAGCGGAGTCCGATCACCGGTACCTATGGTGGTCGGCGTGCCCGAAGAGACTGAGTACGACCTGGTGATCCGGGGCGGCACCGTGGTGACCGCAGGTAGCACCGGCCAAGCGGACATAGGTGTCGCCAGGGGGCAGATCGCACAGCTCGGCGGGCCGATGCGCGGGCACGCCGAGCTGGACGCGACCGGCCTGCTGGTGCTGCCTGGTGCCGTGGACATGCATGTACATCTCGCCGCTTCCGCCCCGGAGCCGGGAAAGCCGGGATTCGTGGACACCTTCGAGACCGGCACCCGGGCGGCCGCCGCCGGCGGCGTCACCACCGTCGGGGTGATGACCTTCCCGGGCGCTGATGAATCGCTCGCCGCCGCAGTGGCGCAGCAGCGCGACGGTCTGCGGCAACAGGCGGTTGTCGATTGGATCATGCATCCTGGAGTGATCACTACCCGGGACGACAGCCGGGCAGACCTGTCGGCGCTGGCACAGGCCGGCCACCGCAGCTTCAAGATCTTCACTATCTCGCTCGATCTCGGCTACCCGGACCTGGTCGGCCTGGTCGCCGCGGCCGGCTCGCACGGCATGCTTACGCTGGTCCACTGCGAGGACCAGGCCATGATCCAGTTCAGCGGCGAACAGCTGGCCGCCGAGGGACGCACCGACATCAGCCAGTACCCGGCGTCACGGCCAGAGGTCAGCGAGCTCGCCGCCGTGGACCGGGCAATCGCCATCTGTGAGCTGACCGGATCTCCGATCTACCTGGTCCACGTGTCGAGCCGGCGGGCGCTCGACTCGATCCGCCGGGCCCGGGCGCGCGGGCTGCCGGTCTACGTCGAGACCCGACCGATGTACCTCGACCTGACCGACGAGGTGCACAGCACGCCGGGCGGGGCCCGGTTCGCCGGCCAGCCGCCGCTGCGCAGCGCCAGCGACCGCGCGGCGTTGTGGGATGGGATCGCGGACGGATCGATCCACACCCTCGGCAGCGACCACGCTCCCTGGCTGCTCGCCGACAAGCAGGACCCCGCGCTGGACGCCACCACCGCCCGGCCCGGGGTCGCCGAACTGGAGACGATGCTGCCGTTGCTCTACACCAACGGGGTGGCGACCGGCCGGATCGGTCTCGAGCGTTTCGTCGCGCTGACCGCGACCGACCCGGCGCGGCTGTTCGGCCTGTACCCACAGAAGGGGACGATCGCGGTGGGAAGCGACGCCGACCTGGTACTGCTGGACCCGGCACGGGCCCGACGCGTGGCCGACGGGGTGGGCGAAACCCGAGCCGACTACTCCATCTACCACCAGCGCGAGTTCGTCGGGTGGCCGCGGTACACGATCAGTCGCGGCGAGGTGGTGTGGCGCGACGGCACCGCGGATGCGGCGGCCGGGCGGGGTCGGGAGGTTCGACAAGGACCGGTCGGGCTCCGCTGAACGTGCCCGCGACGGGTCCGGTCAGCCGTCCTCGGGCTCACCCAGCAGCGCCGTGAGCTGCGCCGCGTTGCGCTGGGCGTAGTCGGAGTAGCAGTTGTTCATCAGGACGTGGGTCTGCCGGGCCTGTGCCGTGAGGTCGCGCAGCGGACTCACCCACCCGGACAGCTCGGCCTCCGAGTAGAGGTAGCCGAACTTCTCGTAGATGTCCCGGCTGGTCCACTGATCGCTGTGGCCGTGGAACCGGACCAACGCCAGCTCGTCCGAGGTGGCGGCGACCACCGGCGGCACCGAGGAGCGGTGCCCCTGCGGCATGTCGACGCAGACGTACGGCAGCTCGTGCTCCCGCAGGAAGTCCAGCGTCTCGTGCTGGTTGTCGCCGGCGAACCAGCTCTGGTGGCGCAGCTCCACCGCCACCGGCAGCGGGCGGCAACGAGCCTGCACCTCCAGCAGGTACTGCTTGTTGTCGCGGCGGATGGTGAACCAGGGCGGGAACTGGAACAGGATCGCCCCCAGCTTGCCGGCGGCCGCCAGCGGCTCCAGCGCGCTCAGGAAACGGCTCCACACCTCCTCGTACGACTGCGCGGGGAGGTCCTTAGGGTAAATATGCCGTTTATCGGTCTCCGGGCGAAGCTCCTGGTAGAGCGCTGACGGCCGGGTCGGGTGACCGGTGAGCAGGCTGAACGCCTTGATGTTGAAGGTGAACCCGGCCGGGGTCCGGCCGGTCCACAGCTCGCTGGTGCGCTCGGCCGGCGGCGAATAGTAGGTGGCGTCCACCTCCACCAGGGGAAACTGGCTGGCATAGTAGGCCAGCCGAGCCTCGGCGTTGTCGGCGTCGTCGGGATACCAGCCGGAGGCCAGCAGGGTCCGGTCGGTCCAGGACGCGGTGCCGACCTTGATCTCGCCCATCGCCCCAGTATCGCCCGCCGGCGCCCGGTGCCGGGGTGGAACTAGACCGCGGCCATGACCTCATCGGAGACGTCGAAGTTGGCGTAGACGTTCTGCACGTCGTCGCAGTCCTCGATCGCCTCGATCAGCTTGAAGACCTTACGGGCACCCTCTTCGTCCAGCGGCACCGTCACCGAGGGCACCAGCGACGCCTCGGCCGAGTCGTAGTCGATGCCGGCCTCCTGCAGCGCGCTGCGCACCGGCACCAGGTCGCCCGGCTCGCTGACCACCTCAAACGAGTCGCCCAGGTCGTTGCACTCCTCGGCGCCGGCGTCCAACACGGCCATCAGCAGGTCGTCCTCGGTCAGCTCACCGGCCTTCGGCACGATCACCACGCCCTTGCGGGTGAACAGGTAGGAGACGCTGCCGGCGTCGGCGAGCGTGCCGCCGTTGCGGGTCAACGACGTCCGCACCTCGGTGGCGGCACGGTTGCGGTTATCGGTGAGGCACTCGATCAGGATCGCCACCCCGTTGGGGCCATAGCCCTCGTACATCACGGTCTGCCAGTCGGCGCCGCCGGCCTCCTGGCCGGAGCCGCGCTTCAGCGCGCGCTCGATGTTTTCGTTCGGGACCGAGTTCTTCTTCGCCTTCTGGATGGCGTCGTAGAGGGTAGGGTTGCCGGCCGGGTCACCCCCGCCGGTGCGGGCCGCGACCTCGACGTTCTTGATCAGGCGAGCGAACAGCTTGCCCCGCTTGGCGTCCACCGCGGCCTTGCGGTGCTTGGTGGTCGCCCATTTTGAATGGCCTGACATCATTCCTCCGTCGATGTGGCCCCGGCCACGACCAGCGTCACGAAGAACCGGTGCATCCGGGAGTCACCGGTCAACTCCGGGTGGAAAGCGGTCGCGAGGAGGTTACCCTGGCGTACGGCGACAATCTTACCGGCGGCCCGGCCGAGCACGTCGACCCCGGTGCCGGTGCGCTCGACCCACGGCGCCCGGATGAAGACCGTCCGGAGCCGGCCGACGCCGTCGATGTCGGTGTCGGTCTCGAACGAATCGACCTGCCGGCCGAACGCGTTGCGCCGCACAGTCATGTCGATGCCGCCGAAGGTCTGCTGGTCAGGGCGCCCGTCCTCGACCGTCTGCGCCAGCATGATCATGCCGGCGCAGGAGCCGTACGCGGGCAGCCCGCGTTTGATCTGATCCCGGACCGGCTCCAGCATGCCGAACTCTTCGGCGAGCCGGCTCATCGTGGTGGACTCCCCGCCGGGGATCACCAGCCCGTCGACCTCGGCGAGCTCCTCGGGCCGGCGCACCGATCTGGCCTGCGCGCCGCATTCGCCCAGCATCCGCAGGTGTTCCCGAACATCGCCCTGGAGGGCGAGCACGCCGATGACCGGGTCGGTCATGTCACCAGCCGCGCTCGGCGAGCCGGTGCGGCTGCGGAATCGCGTCCACGGTGATGCCGACCATCGGCTCACCCAGGCCGCGGGAGGCCTTGGCGATCACATCCGGGTCGTCGTAGAAGGTGGTGGCCTTGACGATCGCCGCGGCCCGCTTGGCCGGGTCCCCGGACTTGAAGATGCCCGAGCCGACGAAGACCCCCTCGGCGCCGAGCTGCATCATCATCGCGGCGTCGGCGGGAGTGGCGATGCCGCCCGCGGTGAAGAGCACCACCGGCAGCTTGCCGGTCTCGGCGACCTCCTTGACCAGCTCGTACGGGGCGGCGAGCTGCTTCGCGGCGGCGAACAGCTCGTCGGTGGGCAGCGCCGACAGCCCTTTGAGCTCGGTGCGGATCTGCCGCATGTGGCCGGTGGCGTTGGAGACGTCCCCGGTGCCGGCCTCGCCCTTGGAGCGGATCATCGCCGCGCCCTCGGTGATCCGGCGGAGCGCCTCACCCAGGTTGGTGGCGCCACAGACGAACGGCACCGTGAACGCCCACTTGTCGATGTGGTGGGCGAAGTCGGCGGGGGTCAGCACCTCGGACTCGTCGATGTAGTCGACGCCGAGCGCCTGCAGGACCTGGGCCTCGACGAAGTGACCGATCCGGGCCTTGGCCATCACCGGGATCGACACCGCCTCGATGATCGACTCGATCAGGTCCGGGTCGCTCATCCGCGCGACCCCGCCCTGGGCCCGGATGTCGGCGGGCACCCGCTCCAGCGCCATGACCGCCACCGCACCGGAATCTTCGGCGATCTTGGCTTGATCCGCGGTGACCACATCCATGATCACCCCGCCCTTGAGCATCTCGGCCATGCCGCGCTTCACCCGCGACGTCCCGGCGACGTGGTCAGGGACGGGGGTGGCGGAGACTGGCTTAGCGTCGGTGGCTTCGGACACGGTGGTGGCACTCCTTCGTCGGCTGTGCTGTCCATGGTACGCACCGGCGCCCACTGGCCGCCGACGCGTACAACTCGCCCGCCAACGCTAGCGCGCAGAGGGGTGGTCCGACCCGGCTGCGGCCCCGGCCGCTTCGTCGGCGAGGCCCGGATCATCGACATCGAAGTAGGCCGGCGTCCGGTGCCGGCGGCTGAGCCCCAGCATCCGCACCAGCACCCGCCGCCGGACCGCCAGGGCATCGCGTACGACATCGGTGTGCACCTGCCGGGCGAGCGCCACCCGGCGGCTGGCGCCGGCCACCGCCGGCCAGCCCGGCATCGGCTCGGTCACCAGCTCCGGCAGCCGACGCAGCAGCAACGTCAAGTCGTTCTCGGCCGGTTCTCGGTCGGCCGGCTCCGCGTCCAACGCCGCCCGCGCGGTCGCGTACAGGTCCTCGGCCGGGGCGGCACCGGCGGCGCTGAGCTGCTCGGCGAGCACCGCCGCGGCGGCGGCCCGACGCACCAACGCGGCGTCGAGCGCGGCGGTGGCGGTCGCCGCCCGCCGGTGCAGCCGGTTGATCCGAGCGGTCAACCACCCCAGGTACGCCGCGGCGAGCAGCCCGACCACGACCCCCAACACCCACCACCCCATGCCGGGAATCGTAGATGCCGCCCCGACCGGGTCACACCACCGGTGGCGCCGCCGGATACTCCTCGTCCACCACGGTGCCGCCGGCCGCCTCGATGGCGCTCTCGTAGACCTCCAGCACCCGCTGCGCGATCACTGGCCAGTCGTAGTACGCGACCTGCTCCTCGGCCTGCGCCGTCAGCTGCGCCCGCCGGTGCTCGTCGTCGAGCAGCTTAGCCAGCACCTGCGCCAGCGCCCCGGCGTCACCGGCGGGGAAGAGCTCCCCCGAGCCGTCGAGCACTCGCCGGAAGGCGTCAAGATCGGTGGCGACCACCGGCGCCCCGGCGGCCATCGCTTCGGTCAGGATGATCCCGAACGACTCGCCGCCGGTGTTGGGCGCCACATACACGTCGACGCTGCGAAGCATCCGCGCCTTGTCCAGCTCATCCACTCGCCCCAGAAAACTCACCCGGTCGTGCAGCCCCGGCGGGATCTCCGCCAGCGCCTCCGCGACGTCGCCCGGGCCGGCCACCAGCAGCCGCAGCCCGGGGCGGCGCGGCGCCATCGCCACGAACGCGTCCCGCAGCACCGGGAAGCCCTTGCGGGGCTCGGTGAACCGGCCCAAGAAACCCAGCGCACCACCGTGCCCGACGCCGCACGGACCCGGCCAGCCCGGCAGCGGCTCCGCTGACCGGTATCGCGCCACCGAGACCCCGTTGGGGATCTCCACCGCCCCGCCGCCGAGATGTTCGACCTGCACCCGCCGGGCCAGCGCGCTGACCGCGATCCGGGCGGTGATCCGTTCCAGCACCAGCTGAAGCGCACCCTGCGCCGCCGCCATCGCCCGGGACCGGGTCATCGCGGTATGGAAGGTGGCGACGACCGGGCCCCGGGCCGCCCACACCGCCAGCATCGACAGGCTGGGACTGAACGGCTCATGCACATGCAGCACGTCGAATTGGCCGGTGTGCAGCCAGCGGCGGACCCGGGCGGCCGAGATCGGTCCGAAGGTCAACCGGGCGACCGAGCCGTTGTACCGCACCGGCACCGCCCGCCCGGCCGGAACCACGTAGGCCGGCAGGGATGCTTCTTCCTCGGCCGGGGCCAGCACACTGACCTCGTGCCCCAGCAGCAACAGCGCCTCGGCCAACTCCTGCACGTGGCTCTGCACGCCGCCGGGCACCGCCAGCGAGTACGGGCACACCAGACCGATCCGCATCCCCCGGGCCTCTCAGCTCCGTTGCGCCGGTGAGCCGTCGGGCGACCGCACCTGCTGCTGCGGCCGGTCGAGCCACACCCGCTGTAACATGTGCCAGTCTGCCGGATGCGCAGCTATGCCCGCCGCCAGTTGGTCCGCCACCTGCTGAGTGAGCAGCCGGACCCGCTGGTCGAGCGGGCCTGTGGCCGGCGGCGACAGCGGCCCCTGCAGCTCGCCGTAGGCCGCCTCCGGCTCATACCACATCGTGACGGTAAACAACGGCGCGCCGGTGCGTAACGCCAGGATCGCTGGGCCGGCCGGCATCCGGGTCCGGCCGCCGAAGAAGGTGACGTCGATGCCGCGGGTCGACAGGTCCCGGTCGGCGAGCAGCGGCACCACGTCGCCCTGCCGCAGCCGGTCTTCCAGCAGCTCCAACGGCGGCCGCTCGCCACCTCGCAACGGGATGATCTTCATCCCGAGGCCCTCCCGGTAGGCCACGAAGCGCTCGTAGAGCCCTTCGGGCCGCAGCCGCTCCGCGACCGTGGTCAGCGACCACCCCTGCGCGGCCACCCAGGCGCCGGCGGCGTCCCAGTTGCCGGCGTGGGGCAACGCCACCACCACTCCCTTGCCGGCCGCGATCGCGTCCGCCAACAGCTGCTGGTTGGTCAGCCGGAAGCCGCGCCGGATCTGCTCGGGCGACTGCCCGGGCAGCCGGAACGCCTCCAGCCAGTATCGCGCGTACGACCGCACCCCCTGGCGCACCAGCCGGTCCAGTGCGGAGTCGGGCAGCTCGGGGCCGACCACCCGGCGAAGGTTGGCGTCGAGCCGGCGCACCGCCGGCCCCCGGCGCAGATAAGCGAGGTCAGCGGCGGTACGGAAGGTGGCCCGAGCTAGCGACCCGGGCATGCCGCGAACCAGCCGCCAGCCCGCGGCGTAGCCGAACTCGACCAGCCGACCGCTCACCGGGGGTCCGCCTCGGCCTCGGCCGGCTCCGGCCCGGCGCGTCGCTCCTGCCGGTACACGTGCACCATCCGCTGCCCGACCGTGAACAACGCGGCGGCGGCGAGCAGCCACAGCGCCGCCGGCAGCGCCCACCCCACGCCGAACCCGGTGGCGAGCGCACCGACCCCGATCAGGACCAACCGTTCGGCCCGCTCGGCGAGCCCGACGTCACAGTCGAAGCCGAGGCTCTGGGCGCGGGCCTTCACGTAGGAGGTGATCTGGGCGGCACCGAAGCAGATCAGCACCGCCACCAGCGTGGCGGGCTCCTGCTGGCTGGCGAACCAGTAGGCCAGCGCACCAAAGATCGCCGCATCGGCGACCCGGTCCATACTCGAATCCAGGAAGGCGCCGAACCGGGTGCTGTACCCCCGCAGACGGGCCATCGCCCCGTCCAGCGTGTCCACCAACGCGAACACCGCTACAAAAAGGGCCGCGACCACCAGGTGTCCCCGCGCGGCGAACCCGATCGCGCCCACGAGCACGCCGAGCGTGCCGAACACGGTCACCGCGTCCGGGGTGATTCCTAACCGCAGCAGCCCACGGGCGAGCGGTTCGACGATGCGGCCGGCGCCGACCCGAGCGGCGCCACTGAAGATCTTCGCCATGGCGCTCTCACCTTACGGCCGATCGGCGCCGGGCGCGCGCCCGGCCGGTGGGTCGCCCGCTCCGGGCGCGGATGGCCAGCGGCGGGGCGGTCAGGGTGGGATCACCACCACAGCGTGACGTATCGGGCAACCGGTGGGAGGCTATCTGTACCCAGAGAGAGAGCCGAGGAGGTGGGCGCGATGGCGCAGAAGCGGCAGGAGAAGGGGTTCACCGGCCCCGCACCGGTGGCGAGCGGACCCGATCAGGTGCGCAATGTGGTGTTGGTGGGCCACTCCGGCGCTGGCAAGACCACGTTGATCGAAGCGCTGCTGGCCGCGGCCGGCGCGATCAGCCGGCCTGGTTCGGTGGCGGAGGGCACGACGGTCTGCGACCACGATCCGGCCGCGGTCCGGCAGCAACGGTCGGTGGGGCTCGCAGCGGCGTCGATCATGTACGAGGGCACGAAGATCAACCTCATCGACACTCCGGGCTACGCGGACTTCCTCGGCGAGGTACGCGCCGGTCTGCGCGCCGCCGATGCGGCGTTGTTCGTGGTCTCGGCCGCCGACGGCGTGGACGAGGCCACCGCGGCGCTGTGGGAAGAGTGCGCCGCGGTGGGGATGCCCCGGGCCGTCGCGGTCACCTGGCTGGACCATGCCCGCGCCGATGTCGACGAGACCGTCGCGATCTGCCGGGAAGCCTTCGGCGACGAGGTGCTGCCGCTCTACCTGCCGCTGCACGGCGACGACGAGTCGGTGGTGGGGCTGCTGGGGCTGATCAGTCAGCGGCTCTTCGACTATTCGCAGGGCTCGCCGCCGGCGGTCCGCGAGCCCGACCCGGAGCACCTGCGCGCCATGGCGGAGGCCCGCAATGAGTTGATCGAAGGCATCATCGCCGAGAGCGAGGACGAGACGCTGCTCGAGCGCTACCTCGGTGGCGAGACGCTCGCCGAGTCGGTGCTCATCGACGACCTGGAGACCGCGGTGGCGCGGGGCACCTTCCACCCGGTGATCCCGGTCTGCGCACCCACCGGGGTGGGGCTGGATTCGTTACTGACGATGCTCGCCCGGGCTTTTCCCACACCCGGTGAACATCCGCTGCCGGTGGTTACCGCGCTGGACGGCTCGCCGCGGGAGACGCTGACCGCCGACCCCGCCGGCCCGCTCGCGGCCCAGGTGGTCAAGACCACAATCGACCCGTACGTCGGTCGGGTGTCGCTGGTCCGAGTCTTCTCCGGCACCCTTCGCCCGGAGAGTACCGTCCACATCGCCGGCCACGACATGGCCGCCCGCGGCCGCGAGGACCACGACGCCGACGAGCGGGTCGCCCATATCTACGCGCCGCTGGGGACCGGGCTACGGGAGATCTCCGAATGCTTCGCCGGTGATCTCTGCGCGATCACCAAATCCCACTCGGCCGAGACCGGCGACACCATCTCCGCCAAGGACGACCCGCTGCTGGTCACCCCGTGGGAGATCCCGGAGCCGCTGCTGCCGGTGGCGGTCGTCGCCCAGACCCGTTCCGACGAGGAGGCGCTCGCCAAGGCCCTCGGCAGGTTGGTCAGCGGCGACCCGACGGTCCGGCTGGAACGCAACCCGGAGACCCGGCAGCAGGTGCTCTGGTGCCTGGGCGAGGCCCACGCCGACGTGGTGTTGGAACGGTTGCGCGCCGGCGGCGCCGCGGTGGAGACCGAGCCGGTGCGGGTGGCCCTGCGGGAGACCTTCACCAGCACCGCCACCGGCCACGGCCGGCACGTCAAACAATCCGGTGGCCACGGCCAGTACGCGATCTGCGACCTGCGGGTGGAACCGCTGCCACCCGGGACCGGTTACGAATTCGCCTCCGAGGTGGTGGGCGGCGCGGTACCCAGCAACTACATCCCCTCGGTCGACAAGGGGGTCCGCGCGCAGCTGGCGCGGGGACTGGTCGCCGGCCACCCGGTGGTCGACATCCGAGTGGTCGTCTACGACGGGAAGGCGCACAGCGTGGACTCTTCCGACGCCGCCTTCCAGACCGCCGGATCGCTGGCGCTGAAGGAGGCGGCCGCCGCCGGTGAGCTGGCGTTGCTGGAACCGATCGACGAGGTGACCATCCGGATTCCGGAGGCGTACGTCGGCACCATCATGGGCGATCTGTCTGGGCGGCGCGGCCGGGTACAGGGCACCGAGGCAGACCCGGAGCACGGCGACCAAACGCTGATCCACGCCGAGGTGCCCGCGTTGGAGCTGCTGCGGTTCCTGGTGGAGCTGCGGGCGATGACCTCCGGCACCGGCAGCTTCACTCGGCGGTTCGCCCGCTACGACGCGATGCCGGCGCACGTGGCCGACCAGGTCCGCAAGGACCACGCCGCAGCCGGTTGAGCTGCATCGGGTCGCGCCGGGACACCACTGGTGGGCCGGAGGCCTGCCGGGAAGGAGATCTAGTCCTTCCCGGCAGGCGTCCGACCCACCAGTGGCGCCGAGGCCTAGCCAGGACCGGTCAATCCGGCCACTGGCCGGTGATCCGTTTCATCCCCTGCGCGCTGCCGCGGTCCACCGCCGCCTTCACCACCGCGAAGACCGCCCCCTGCAGCGCGGCCGCGAGCAGCACCGCGGCCCACCGCTGATGCTCCTCGGTTGCGCGGGGCACATGGTCGGATCCGGTGGTCGCCCGCCAGACCCGGCTGAACACCGCCCCGGCGGCCAGCCCTGCCGCCGCCCCGAGCAGTGCGCCCAATGGTTTGTACGCGAGTTTGGCCCGGTTCATCAGAGCCATCCCCGCAGCCGCCGCCGGCCGAACCCGCCCCAACCCCGGCGGGAGCGGCGGATCCGGGCCATCGCCACGATCGTCGCGACCGCCGCGGCGCCGGCGCCGACCACCAGCCACACCCCCGGACGGGAGCTGGCCACCCGCATTCGGTCGGCACCGCGCTGGGCGGACGCCCGGGCCCGGGCGGGCACATCCGCGCGGGCAGCCAACGCCTGCACCGTCTCGCCCAGCTCGGCACGGGTGTGCGCGATCTCGTCACGCAACGCGTCCGCCTCGTTGATGGACCGGTTCATAGCCTCGCCTCCTCGTCGGTCGGCCGCCGAAGCTCCCGCTCAGTGGGGATGGTCCCCGCCGTCGCACCGCGTTCACGGACCGCCTTGGTTACGGTATCCAGATCAGCCCGCAGGCTCTCCGCGCTCCCCGAAGGCATCGGCGGCGACGCCGAGCGGACCTGCTCGCGGCCGATGAGGGCGAACAGCCCCGCAATGATCAGAATCGCCACGCCGATGATCAGCGCGGCGAGCCAGCCCGGCATCACCACCGCCAACCCGAGAATCGCGGCGAGTACCAGCGCGCCCAGGCCATACAAGGCTAGGAACCCGCCGCCACCTAGCAGCCCGGCGCCCCGGCCGGCCCGCCGGCCCTTCTCCGCGAATTCGGCCCGGGCGAGCGCCAGCTCTTCCCGGATCAGCCGGGCGAACTGCTCGCTGGCGTGCTGCACCAGCTCGCCGGTGGACTGTTCGGTCACTGGACGGCCCGGGCCGCCACCGTTAACCGTGTGGGTCATACCGACCTCCTGGAACGCGCCTGTCTCGCGCACGATCTGCGGCTCGTCGTGCACGCCTGCGTACGAGCAGCCTGTACCCAGCTGGCGCCCAGCTCAATCCTGTCGGCGGCCGGCGCCCGGTGTGTGCCGGCGCCCTACGCCGGGTACCCCACAGACATGAACTCACCACACCGCCCTACCCCGGAAGATCAGGGCGTGCCCGACCACGCCGATGACACCTCGACCGCATTTCGAGAAACCGACCGGCCTCGATTCAACGACTCCCCGCCGGCGATGCCCGCCGACTCGCCGCAGGCGGTTGACGAGTACGGAACCACCCCGGCCGAAGAGCGCTCGGGCGAGCCGTTGGACCGACGGCTAGCCCGGGAGGAGCCAGAGCAGTCGACCCAGCCGGCCCAACCGGAGGAGTCTGAGGAGTCGACCGACGAAGCCGGTATCATCCCGGAAGTGGACACGCCGGAGATTCATCGCACACCCGAGGGCGGGGTGCCGGAGGGCGAGTTCCCGGACCAGCCGTGAGCCGGCCCGGCCACCCGCGGGTGCGACGGCTGTCCCAGCTGAGCCCAGCCCACTGGGGCCGGGTGGTGGTCCGGGCCGCGAAGTCCTTCTTCCGGGACAACGGCACCGACCTTGCCGCTGCGCTCACCTTCTGGAGCCTGCTGAGTCTCTTCCCCGCCGCCATTGTGGTGGTCGCGCTGGTCGAGCTGGTCATCGCCGATGAGGCCATCCTCGCCACGCTCACCGAGATCATCCAGGAGCTGGCTCCGGCGGAGATCGCCACAACCATCGAGACCCGGCTGGTCGAGGTGGTCGGCCAACGGTCCACCGCCGGGGTGCTCCTGAGCTTCGGCGTACTCGGGGCGTTGTGGACCAGCTCGGCGTACCTCCGTTCATTCACCCGCGCCTCCAACATCATCTACCGGACCACGGAGGACCGGCCGCTGTACCGGCTGGTGCCGCTGCAGCTGCTGTTGACGGTGGTGGCGCTGCTACTCATCGCCACGGTGGTGGCGGGGCTGGTGGTGAGCGGGCCGGTGGCGGCGGCGGTCGGGCAGGCGCTGGGGGTCGAAGAGACGCTGGTCCGGATCTGGAACCTCGCCAAGTGGCCGGTGCTGCTGGCGATCGCGGCCATGCTGTTGTCGTTGCTGTTCTGGGTGGCGCCCAGCGTCCAGCAGCCCCGGTTCCGGTGGCTCACCGTCGGCGGAGCGGTCGCGCTGGTGGTGTGGGCGGCGGCGTCGGCCGGGTTCGGGTTTTATGTGGCGAACTTCGGCGCCTACGACGTCACCTACGGCGCGCTCGGCGCGGTGATCGTCTTCCTCCTGTGGCTCTTCCTCACCAACTGTGCCGTGCTACTCGGAGTGGAGGTCAACGCGGAGCTACGCCGATTCCACGAGGTCGCGGCGGAGCCGGCCAGCTAATTGGCGGGCCATGCCTTTGCGAGCAGGTCCCGGGTGTCGGTCAGCAGCTGCGGCAGGACCTTGGTGGCGCCGATCACCGGCATGAAGTTGGTATCCCCACCCCACCGCGGGACCACGTGCTGATGTAGGTGCGCGGCGATCCCGGCGCCGGCGACCGCGCCCTGGTTCATTCCGAGGTTGAACCCGTGCGCGCCGCTGACCTGGCGAATCACCCGCATGGCCCGCTGGGTGAAGACGGCCAACTCGACGGTCTCCGGCTCATCGAGCTCCGGATAGTCGGCGACGTGGCGGTACGGGCAGATCATCAGGTGCCCGGGGTTGTACGGGTACCGGTTCAGCACCGCGAAGACCCGCTCGCCGCTGGCGATCACCAGGCTGTCGTCGGCGGCGCTGTGCGGCGCCACACAGAACGGGCAACCCGCCGGATCGTCATACCCCCGGTCCGGTCGATCGTCTCCGCTGATATACGCCATTCGATGCGGTGTCCACAACCGCTCAAGCTCGTCGCGCACGGCACCCCTCCCTGCTCAGTAACGCGATGCTACCGGCCGACTAGCCAACCGAACGGTTGCCCGAGCCGCGGCTCTGCCGCAACGGCACCACCCGGGGGCTCGGCGCCAACGGTGCGGCGACCGCCCCGGCCCGGCCGCCCTCGCCGCGGGTTAGCAGGCCCAACAGCTCGTCGGCCGGTTGCGGCGGGCCGAACAGATGCCCCTGGCCCGCTGGGCAGCCCAGCTCCCACAGCAGGCGCCGTTGCGGAGTGGCCTCGATCCCCTCCGCCACCACCCCGAGGTCGAGGGTGCGCCCAAGCTGGACGGTGGAGCGAACCACCGCCTTGGCCTGCGAGATGGCTACCGCGTCACTGCCCGGATCGACTGGGTCGACGACCGCCGCCGCCCCGGCCGGGCCGCCGGAGTCACCCAGGTCCGCCAATGCCTGGACGAAGCTTCGGTCGACCTTCAGTTGGTCCACCGGAATCCGGGACAGCACCGCCAACGAGGAGAAGCCCGTGCCAAAGTCGTCGAGCGCGAGCTGGACGCCGATGTCGTGCAGCTGGGTCAGCACCTGATCGACGGTGTCGAGCTGGCTGATCGCCAACGTCTCGGTGAGCTCCAGGCAGAGCCGGTCCGGCCGGGTGTGATGAGCCTCCAGCACGGTCAGAACCTGCCGTGGCAGGCTCGCGTCGAGCAGACTCCGCGCCGAGATGTTCACCGAGACCCGCAGGTCGTGACCGGCCGCTCGCCACATCGCCGCGGCCGCCAACGCGTCTTCGAGCACCGCTGCGGTGAACGCCGACAACTGCGTCGACCGCTCCAGCAGGTCCAGGAAGGCGCCCGGGCTCAGCTCACCACGGGTGGGGTGCCGCCAGCGGGCCAGCGCCTCGGCGCCGATCACCTGCCCGCTGCCGAGTTCGGCGATGGGCTGGAAATGCAGGATGAACTCCCGCTGCGACACCGCCCTCGGCAGCTGCCCGGCCAGCGCCAGCCGGTCCCGGTCGGCCGGGTCCTGCGCCAACGTGTAGGCGACCAACGGCCGGCTGTTGCGCTTGGCCTGGTACATCGCCACATCGGCGCGGCGCAGTAGCTCCGCCTGCCACCCTTGCGCAGTGCTGCGGAAGTCTGCCGCCGGGGCGTCGGCTTCGGGTTCGGTGTCCTGCGGGTCGATCGCGAGCGCCAGCCCGCCGTTCGCCTCCACCATGATCGGCAGGCCGTCGACCTCGATCGGCTCGGCCAGCGACCGCAGCACCCGCTGCGCTCGGGCACTTACCCGGGCCGGTCGCCAAGCGCTGCGGAGCAGCACCGCGAACTCGTCGCCGCCGAACCGGCTCACCAGGTCGTTCGGGCCGGCGCCGCTGGTGAGCCGCTCCGCCACCTTGGCCAGCACCCGGTCGCCGGCCAGGTGGCCGAGCGTGTCGTTGACCTCTTTGAAGTGGCGCAGGTCGATCAGCAACACCGCGATCCGGCTATCCAGGCTCGCCTGGTCGACCAGCGCCTCCGCCAGCTGCCGCTCAAGCTCCCGCCGGTTCGCCAGGCCGGTCAACGCATCGTGCGCGGCAGCGTAGGCGTGGGCCTCGGTCGCCTCCCCCAGTTGCCGGTACGCGGCGGCGTTGCGGACCGCGGTGTCGAGCGCGGCGGCGTAGCTAGCCACCATCGCCTCTTCCCGCTCGCTCATCTTCACCCGGTTCCGGAACCGAAGCCGCAAGACTCCGATGTCGCGCCGGCCCCGATAGCCATGCAGGGGGGCCGCGTAGACCCGGCTGCCGGCGGCCGGGGCCGCCGCGGGGGGCCCGTCGTAACTGATCTCGTCGGCGCCCCGGACCAGCCGCTGCTGGTCTCCCAACCAGACCTCTACCTCCAGCTCGTCGGCGGCGAACAGCCGCGACCCTTTGAGTACGGCCTGTCGAAGCACCACATCCAGGTCGACGCCGGTGAACGTCTTGGTGGCTTCGGCCAGGTGTTGCCAGGCGAGCCTTTCCTCCCGGGCACGCACCCACCGTTCATGCCAGAGGTGACCGAGGATCACCGCCAGCGGCAGCGCATACAGCAGCTGTTCGTCGATCTCCAGCAGGAACGCGGCCGCGATCGCCACCCCGAACCGCCACAGCAACGTCAGCAGCCGGATGTCCCAGTCGGCGCGGAACCGTTCCCAGATCCTGGTCCGAGACGACAACGCGATCACCGGGATCACCAGCAGCTCGTCGACCAGGGTCATGGCCAGGAACGCCACCGCCAGCGAGAGCACCCCGAGGATGTCGAGCGAGCCGGTGAATCCCAGCACGGTCAGCACCGCCCAGCCGACGCCGGCGGTGATCGTGTCTTTCGCCACGCCGAAGGCTGACTTGATCGGCTGCCGCCGACGAATGATCTTGGCGGAGAGCACCCCCGCCAACGCCGCGAGGACGGTCCATGGGCTCGGGGCGATCGCCAGGCCGATCAGGATCGCCGCGTCGGTCCAGGCCACACCGTGCAGAGTCGACCGGACCCGGACGTCGATGTTGACCAGACCGCCCACCGCCACCAGGCCGGCGATCGAGGCCAGCACTGGCCATTCGGGCGGCGGTGACGCCGGGAACTCCGTGCCGACCACCCAGCCCGCGACCCCGCCGACCAGGGCTCCAGATAGCAGAACAAGCCCGACCAGCAGCCGCAGCCGCTGGTCGGGCTTGCCCGAAGACCGTGTCAAAACAAGCGCCCGCCCGCGAAGTCCAGATGGTGGTCGGCCCCCAGACTACGGCCTCGGCGACGGAGCGCCAGCGGCGGATTAGTTCCAGTCGTTGGTACGCATTCCCTTACCTCCCGCTATAGCCGTCATACCCTACTTTTTGAGGTTCGCTCCGGTGTAGCGCCCCAAAGTCCGTATGAGAGGTACGATAGGCACCGGGAATGGCCTGGCGAAATGCCTGCCGACCAATTAAGCAGACTCTCTGAATATGGACCTTTTGCACAGCCCTGCGCGTTCGAGATTCCACGGAAGGTAACGATTGCGCGGTCCGCCGGCGGTTATGCGGCGCGACGATCACCTTACGTAGGTGGCGACCCCGGAAACTGCGCCGACTGCTACCCTCGGTGGCGCGCCAACTCCGAGTGGGTAATACCGCCGAGACACGCTCCACTATGGGCATTAGGGCACCGGCGCAGCCGTGCCACCTCGTGCGATCGCCCGACTACGACGAGACACCAGGCGGGGGCAAGGCGGCCATCAGGCCTCGACCGCAAGGGCTCCGGGGAGCACTGGCCAGCGACTCACCGACCCGAGCGACACAGCCACAAATTGTGTCGGGGCATAGCGCATCAGCACGACTCGAAAGCGCTGCGGAATTCAAGCTCACCGAATCCACAACGCATTACCCGGGCCGTCCCGAGCATTTACAGCGATCGCTGGCTCCGCGAGGCCGCGGCGCAGCCATTCGCACTGACGCAGACGATGGACACCAATATTGCGAGTCGACTCCCCCTCCGCACCAGCCACCACACGTGACCGCCCCGCGACAGGATATCGAAGGATGCCGTGCACCGCGACACGGCGCTTGCCCCGGTGGGCGGGCCACGCTAGCCTGCCACGGTCGTCCGCGACGGGGAGGTGGGCATGACCGGCGACGACCAGGTCCGGAGCGAGCCCTTCCTACCCGGCCACCGGCCCGGGGTCGATGGTCCGACCACGCCGCCGCCCGCGCCAACCCGGCAGTGGTGGGAGGACGCCCCAGACCCCTGGGATCAGCCGCAATACCAGCCGGTAGGAGCCGGCGACGGTGACCCGGCCGAGGAACCACTGACTGAGCCGGGTCGGTCGACCGAGCGACGGTTCGGACTGCGCCGTGCCACGGTCGTGATCGTCCTCACCGGCACCGTCCTCATCGGGACTGGAGCGCTCGCCAGCGCGCTCCGTCCCGAACCCACCGCGCTGCCGGCGCCGCCCAGCCCGCCCGCTCGGCAGGACGACCCGACAGCCGCCCCGCACGCCCGGCTGGGTGGTGCTCCCTCACCCACGCTGTCGCCGAGTCCAACGGCGGCGCCGAGCGCTACCGGTGCGGGCACGACCGAGCCCCCGACCACCCCACCGGCGGCGACCGAACCGCCGCCCCCTGCGCCCCCACCGCCGGATCTCCGCTCGTTTGAGGCCGAGGCGGCCGAGTTGGGTGGGCGGGCCCGCGTCTACTCCACCGAGGCCGCCTCCGGCGGGCAGGCAGTCGGTGACCTCGGCGGGTTCGGGCTGCACTATGTACGGTTCGGGGCGGTCACCGTCGAGCCCGGCGAGTACGAGCTGACCTTCCACTACCTGTCGAGCCGCGATCGACGCGGGCAGTTCTCGATCAATGGTGGCCGGTTGACCACTGTCGACTTCCCCGCCGCGGGCGACGACGCGGTGGCGACGGTCACGGTGACGGTGGAGCTGTCGGAGGGGGAGCACACCATCTGGTTCGGCAACACTGGTCGGCGCGCTCCCGACCTGGACCGGATCACCATCGTCAGCTCCTGATCTGGCGGCCGGCCTAGCCGGTCGTCAGCTCCGGAGCTGACGCCCCGTTACTCCGCGGACGGTCCCTGGTTGGTCCGGGAACGGATCACGTTCGCCACATGGGTCACGGCGGCGTCGAACGGGACCCCGTTGCGCTGGGAACCGTCCCGGTACCGGAACGAGACCGTGCCGTCGGTGACATCCGAGTCACCAGCGATCGCCATGAACGGGATCTTCTGCTGCTGGGCGTTGCGGATCTTCTTCTGCATCCGGTCGCTGGAGCTGTCGACCTCGGCCCGGACACCCTCCGCCCGCAGCCGGGTCACGAACTCCGCCAGATAGTCGGCGTGGTCGTCGCGGACCGGGATGCCGACCACCTGGACCGGCGCGAGCCAGGCCGGGAAGGCGCCCGCGTAGTGCTCGGTGAGCACCCCGAAGAACCGCTCGATCGACCCGAAGAGCGCCCGGTGGATCATGATCGGGCGCTGCCGGCTGCCGTCCGCCGCCTGGTACTCCAGATTGAACCGCTGCGGCAGCTGGAAATCGACCTGGATGGTGGACATCTGCCAGGTCCGGCCGATCGCGTCCCGTGCCTGCACGGAGATCTTCGGACCGTAGAAGGCCGCCCCACCCGGGTCGGGCACCAGCTCCAAGCCGGAAGCCTCCGCGGTTACCCGGAGCGCCTCGGTCGCCTCGGCCCACTCCTCCGGCGCCCCGACGAACTTCGCCTTCGAATCGTCGCGAGTGGACAGCTCCAGATAGAAGTCGTCGAGCCCGTAGTCGCGGAGCAACCCCAGCACGAACTCGAGCAGGCTGGTGAGCTCCCCAGTCATCTGCTCCTTGGTGCAGTAGATGTGGGCGTCATCCTGGGTCATCCCCCGCACCCGGGTCAACCCGTGCACCACACCTGACTTCTCATACCGGTACACGCTGCCGAACTCGAACAGCCGCAGCGGCAGCTCCCGGTACGAACGGCCCCGGGACCGGAAGATCAGGTTGTGGAAGGGGCAGTTCATCGGCTTGAGGTAATACTCGGCCCCCTCCATCGACATCGGCGGGTACATGCCGTCGGCGAACCAGGTCAGGTGCCCGGAGGTCTCGAAGAGGTTGGCCTTGGTGATGTGCGGGGTGTTGACGAACTCGTACCCCGCCTCTTCATGCCGGCGCCGGGAGTAGTCCTCCATCTCCCGGCGGATCACCCCGCCCTTGGGGTGGAAGACCGGCAGCCCCGAGCCGACCTCTTCCGGGAACGAGAACAGGTCCAGCTCGGCACCGAGCTTGCGGTGGTCGCGCCGGGCCGCCTCCTCCAGCAGCTTCAAGTAGCCCTTGAGCTGATCCCGGGTCGGCCAGGCGGTGCCGTAGACTCGCTGCAGCTGCGGGTTGGCCTCGCTGCCCCGCCAATACGCGGCGGCGGTCCGCATCAGCTTGACCGCCCGCGGGTCGATGAAGTGGGTGGTGGGCAGGTGCGGCCCACGGCACAGATCCGACCAGCAGATCGCCCCGCTGCTCTGATCGAGGTTGTCGTAGATGGTGAGCTCACCGTCGGTGTCCCCGCCGAGCTCCATCACCTCCGAGTCGTCGAAACCGCCACCGCGCTCGGCGAGCAGATCGAGCTTGAACGGCTCGTGGGCTAGCTCGCTGCGGGCCTGCTCGACGCCGTCGAACCGGCGCCGGCGAAACCGCTGGCCGGACTTGATGATCTCGACCATCCGCTGCTCGATCTTGCCCAGATCCTCCGGGTGGAGCGGCGGGACATCGAAATCGTAGTAGAAGCCGTTCTCCACCGGCGGGCCGATACCCAGCTTGGCCTGCGGGTAGAGGTCCTGCACCGCTTGGGCGAGCACGTGCGCGCAGGAGTGCCGCAGCACCGCCAGGCCGTCGGGAGAGTCCAGCGGCACCGGCTCCACGGTGACCTCGGTCTCGGGCACCCACGCAAGATCCCGGAGCCGGCCGTCGCCGTCCCGCACCACCACGACCGCGCGCGGCCCCTTGGTAGGGGCGCCGGTTGCGGCCACCGCGTCGGCACACGTCGTCCCGGCCGGAACCACGACGGGTGCCAGCTCGACGGCGTTGCTGCGGGATGCGGACACGGCTGCTCCTCAAGATCACGGCGGTTCGGGCGGACCCCGCCCGACTGGCTATGCTATCGCCACCCTCCCCCGAGTTGAGCAGACCACCACGGTGCTTCGCGTTGTGCTCGGGGTGGAGCTGTTGCTGGTCCCGGCGGTGCTGCTGCGGCAGGCCCGGGTCGCCGCCGGCCATCGCGGCCCGGTCAACCCTCCGGGTGAGCCAGCAGGTCCAGTGTCAGCGCCGCGGTCCAGCTGAACTCCGGCGTACCGATGCCGGCCCCGGTGGTGGTGTGGAAATACTCGTAACACCCCGACCGCCGCACCACGTCGATCATGGCTCCGCGTAGCGCCGTCGCCAGGGTCGGCTGACCATGCTGCCGCAGACCTCGCCAGAGCAACCAGTTCATGTTGATCCAGATCGGTCCGCGCCAGTATCGCTCCGGGTCCAGATCCGGCGCGGTCCGGTCGTAGCTGGGCAGCGGCAACGAAACGTGCTCATTCAGCCCGAAGGCCGGTGCGGCCGCCTCTACCAACAGCGACTTGACCTGGGCGGTCGGCAGATCCGGCAGCAGCAACGGCAGCAGCCCACCCAGATATCGCACCGGGCTGAGCTGGTCGATGTAGACGTCTCGGGCGTGGAACATGCCGGTTGCCGGGTCGAAGAGTCGGTCCACCAACACGTCGGTGAGCCGGTCGGCCCGCTCCCGATGCGGTTGCGGGTCCGCCCCCACCACCGGGGCGATCTCCGCCAGCGCCAACTCCGCGGCGATGATCAGGCTGTTGAAGCCCGGACACTCCACAAGGAACGGATAGCGCTCGCCTGGGCCGTCGTCGAGGTAACCATGGTCGCGATAACGCTGGGCAATCAAGATGTAGCGCGCATAGTCGGCGTCGGTGGGCCGGTGGGAGCGGTGGGACACCTCGAGATCCCGGCGCTGATACTTCTCCAGCAGCGTGAGGTCGGCCGGCACCGCGGCCAGCGCCGCATCCCAGGCGGGCGAGTTGTCCTGACCGGACTCCCACGGGTGCACCAGGCACGCCAGGCCAGACCCGCCGATGTCGCGGTGAGTGGTGAGATAGCGCTGCTGGGCCACGAGTCGGGGATAGAGCCAGCCGAGCTCGGCGGCGGCGCGCTCGCGACTCTCCGAATCGGGCGAGTGACGGTAGATATCCCACGCGGCGAGCGCGTGGACCGGCGGCTGCACCAGCCCGCTGGTGGGTCGCTGCGGCGCGGCCGGGACGTCGGTGGAGCGCCAGAACGCGGGACCGGGAAAATACCGCTCACGGCCAGGTTTCGGATCGGTCATCGCCGCGGCGTCGAAGACGATGTGGGGCACCCGCCCATCGGCCCACTGGGCCTCGAACAACGTCCGCAGATCGTGCCATGCCCGCGCCGGCGCCACGTGCGCCAACCCGACCGCGATGAAGCCGGTGTCCCAACTCCATTGGTACGGGTAGAGGGTGCGGGAAGGAACGGTGTGGTCGTGCCACCAGTTGTCCGCGAGCGTGGTTACCGCGAGCTGCCATAGCTGCTCCTCGGATATGCCACTCATACCGTCTCAGTTACCTCCGCATACGGTCCGTCTCGCCACATTACCCAGATTCGTGAGGTCTGCTCCACTGATTCGAACGAAAGGATGAGTGAGCTACGCGACCACCGGTTGACCGCGACCTCGTACCCTGGATTTGCGGTGTGCTCCACGACCCGTACCTCCCGCCGGTTTACGTGGAAGGTCACCTCGCCGCCCCGAACGATGAATGTCCGTTCCATGGTGCGACCATCATCTAGCTCCCGCCACTCGGAGGTCGCCGGCAACATCGGCTGCGGCGGCGGCGGTTCCGGGGGGTCGGTGGCGTCCGGCGTCGGAGTCGGAGTCGGCGACGGAGCCGGCGTCGGAGATTCCGACGGCGACTCAGTTGGGGTGGCGTCCCGCGCGGTCGGCGACGGGGGCGGCACCGCCTCCCGCAGTTGCGAGGCCGAGAGCCGGGGCGGCAGCTCCGGACTCGTCGCGGCCAGCAACGGCTGCAACCCCACCCACGAGCCGGTAACCGCGACCACGGTGGCGAGCAGCCAGGCTAAGACGTAACCAAGCGGTCTGCGCATTCCCACATCTTGCTACACCCAGTACGGTGTCCTCCATGGCGACGGTGCTACTGGTGGAGGACGATCATGTCGTGCGCAGCGCGATGCTGCGCTCATTGACCGACCGCGGGCACGCCGTCCACGCGGCGAGCACCGCGCTGGACGCGCTGCGACGGGTCGCGGCCGACGCGCCGGACCTGATCGTGCTCGATCTCGGTCTCCCCGACCTGGACGGCGCCGACGCCTTACGGATGCTGCGCGGCATCACCGACACCCCGATCATCATCGCCACCGCCCGCGACGACGAGTCGGAGATCGTTAAACTACTGCGTGCCGGCGCCGACGACTACATGGTCAAGCCGTTCAGCGGCCCACACCTGGACGCCCGGGTGGCCTCGGTGCTGCGCCGCTCCGGGGTGGCCAGCCGCAGCGAACCCACCGCCATCCAGGTGGGCGGCCTGCGAATCGATGTCGGTCAGCGACAAGCTCAGCTCGACGGGGCCCCGCTGGAGTTGACCCGCAAGGAGTTCGACCTACTGGCGTACCTCGCGGCCCGTCCCGGCCGGGTGGTGTCCCGCCGAGAACTGCTGGAGGAGGTATGGCGACAGCCGTCGATCGGCGAGGACCAGACCATCGACGTCCATCTCTACTGGCTACGTCGAAAGCTGGGCGAGACCGCGGCGAAACCGCGCTACCTGCACACCGTGCGGGGGGTCGGGCTGCGGTTGGTGGCGCCCGCCTAAGGCGGCAACTCGCCATCCACTCGGTCGCGATCGCCGCGCTGGTCGCGATCGCCTTCATGATCCCGCTCGGGCTGCTGGTGGAGCAGCTGGCCCAGGAGCGCGCGCTCGCCCAGGCCGAGCGGCGGGCCGCGATCGTCGTGTCGGTGCTCGCGGTCACGACCGACCCGAACGCGGTCGAGCAGGTGATCGCCTCGGCGCAGGGCGACACCCCCGCCGAAAACGGCGGCGGCGGCCAGCTCGCGGTGCATGGGCTGGCCGAGCAGCCGCTCGGCACCAGCTACGCCGCGACCACCGACCTCACCCGAGCCGCCCAGCAGCAACACACCGTGCTCGCCCCACTCGACGACGGGGTCGCGTACCTGGAGCCGGTAGAGATCGGCGACGACCAGCTAGCCGTGGTGGAGGTCCACGTCCCCAGCGCTGCGCTACGCGGCGGGGTGTGGGCCGCCTGGGGCGCGCTGGTAGTGGTCGCCGCCGGGCTGGTCCTCGGTTCGGCGTTGGTGGGCGACCGGCTGGCGAACCGGATGGTCCGCCCAGCGCGCAGCCTCGCCGACGCCGCCACCGCGCTCGGCGACGGTGCCCTCGACGTCCGGGTGACCCTCAGCGGCCCCCGGGAACTCGCCGAAGCCGGGTACGCGTTCAACCAGATGGCCGACCGGCTGGCGGCCCTGCGTACCGCAGAACGGGAAATGGTGGCGGATCTGTCCCACCGGCTCCGCACTCCGCTGACCGGACTGCGGCTGGACGTGGAGGCGTTGGAGGCCGCCGAGGCCGACGCGTTGGCCGCGCACGAGCCCCGGGCCGGCGGCTACGGGTACCCGGCCGCCGACGACGACGATCGCTACCGCACACTAGCCCGGGTCCGCCAAGCGCTCACCACGCTGGAGCACGAGATCGACGTCCTGATCCGGACCACCCGGCAGGCGACCCAGGCGACCGCGGACGAGCCACCGCCCCCGGGCCGCTGCGACGCTGGCGAGGTGGTCGCGGAACGGATGAGCTTCTGGTCGGCGGTCGCCGGCGACCAGGACCGCCCGTGCGAGGTGGTCGTCCCGCCGACCCCGGCCCCGGTGCGGGTGCCCGGGGCGGAGCTGGCGGCAGCGCTCGACGCGGTGCTCGGCAACGCGTTCCGATACACCCCCCAGGGGACCGCGTTGGAGGTGGCGGTCTCCCGGCACGACGGCTGGGTGGCGGTCCGGGTCGATGACGCCGGCGCCGGCATCGCCGACCCGGACCGCGCGCTCACCCGCGGCGCGAGCGACCAGGGTTCGACCGGCCTCGGCCTGGACATCGCGCGCCGGGTCGCGCAGACCGGCGGCGGTTCGGTGAGCGTCGGCAACGGCCGGCTCGGTGGCGCGAGCGTGGTGATGTTGCTCGCCGACGCGGAGGCTCCGCCGCCGTCGGCGCCCAGCCGCCGCGGCCTGATCGGCCGGCTGACCCGGGAACCCCGCCTCTCGCGCAGATCATGAGCGGGTTGACCGACACGCTCGGCGAGTCTGCTCACCCGGTCATGATCGGCCGGGATCTGTCCGGGGTCGCAAGTCTTCCTTAGGTCCGGCTTAATCCGGTCACTAGCCCATTGACCAGCGCATTGAGGCAGCTATCGTCGAGAGCGTCCCACCCGGTTTCGCCGGATCGACCAAACCGATCAGCCCACCACGATCCGGCGCGACCACCGCGCGCGCAGCGGGTTGTGCCCGCCCCCATCTCGAGCAGGCCCGCTGCCGCGCATCAACTCCCACTCCCCACTGCGAGTGGCCGGCTCAGCCGGCGAACCGTTCGACCGGTAGCCCCGTGACATCACCGGGCTCATGGACATAGATCAGACCAGCGCGGGGATCATCCCGATCCAGCCGTGCCGTCGTAATGATCAGCTGCCGGTGGTCGGGGCCGGCGAACGCACACGAGGTAACCATCGGGGTACCGACCTCCACCACCCGGTCCAGCGCTCCCTCCGGGGTGTAGCGTCGCACCGCGCCACCGTTGAACAGCGCCACCCAGACCCCGCCGGCGGCGTCCACGCACAGCCCGTCCGGGCTGCCCTCGCCGGCGACCGTCACGAACGGGCGCCGGTTGGTGATCGCCCCCGAGGCGAGGTCGAAGTCGAAGACGTCGATCCGGCCGGTGGGCGTGTCGACGTAATACATCAACCGGTGATCTGGCGACCAGCCCAGACCGTTGCTGATGGTGACCTCCCCCAACACGCGCACCGGGGCCGACGCGCCCGGATCGAGCCGGTAGAGCGCCCCCGCCCCGGGCGTCTCGTCGTACGCCATCGTGCCCAGCCACAGCCGGCCGGCCGGGTCGGCCTTGGCGTCGTTGGAACGGCGGGCCGGCGCGTCCGCCGCCGGCGGCGCCCCCGCGACCTGATCCGCCTCGGCGAAGGTGCCCAGGTGGCGCTGCTGGCCCGCGTCGTCCAGCAGCACCGGCCCGGCCGGCAGACACAGCACCATGCCGCCGCCGCGGCGAAGCACCGCCGCGCCGACATGACCCGAGGTCGTCACCTCCCCGGTCTCACCGGTGGCGAGATCCCGCCAACGAACCCGGCAGCCGAGGATGTCCACCCAGCCCACTCGGCCGGTCGCTGGGTCGTAGAAGGGCCCCTCGGCGAGCTGGCAGGGCCGGTCATCGAAGACGTCCATGCCGCCGATGGTACGTGCTGATCAACTCCGTTCGCGGCCCGGCAGGGCGAGGCTGACCACCGCGGCTACCGCGCAGAGCGCCGCGATGATCGCGAAGATCTCTGCGTACTCGGTGCGCATCGCGGCCTGTAAACCATCGGTGTAGACGGCGAGCGCACGTTGATACTCGGCCTCGGTGACGCCGATCGGCAACGGCGGCGGCGGCAGCTCTGCCGTCAACTGGTGGAACCGGTGATGCCCCCAGGCCGCGAGCGCCGCGACCCCGACCAGCATGCCGACCATCCGGGCGACCACCACCGCGGCCGAGGCCACACCATGGGCGGTGGCCGGGGCGATCCGCAGCACCGCGGCCGACAACGGCGCGATCACCAGCCCGAGACCGGCACCGGCGAGCGCCAGGTCCACATCCAACCGGGGCAGCGACAGCGGCCCGACCTCGTAACGGGCCGCGAGGAGGTCATCCGGCCAGGCCGCCACCAGCAGATAGCCCGCCGCGGCCAACGCCATGCCGGCGACCGCCACCGCCCGCTCGCCGACTCGGCGCACCAGCCAGCCACCGAGGACGGCGCCGACCGGGAGCGCGGCGAGGAACCGCACCAGCAGCAGCGCCCCGCCGACCGAGTCCCGACCCAGCACGGTCTGGGCGAGCAACTGCATGTTGACCAGGGTGCCGAGCAGAGCGGCGCCCGCGAGCAGGCTGGCGACGAGGATCGCCACCAACCGGCCAGTGTGTACCCCGGTGGTGTCGAGCAGTGGCCGCCGGCCACGGGCCTGATGCCACAGGAAGGCTGCGGTCACCACCGCTGCCGCCGCCAACGCGGCCGGCCCCCACGGCGGCAACGCCCCCTGCTCCGGTTCGTGCTGGTAGAGCCCGACCACCGCCAGGCCGAGCGCGAGCGCGAGCAGGGTGCCGCCCAGCACCGGCACCGCTGGCGGCCCGCCGTGAGCCGGTGTCGGGCGTCCGCCCGGCACCGTGCGGTGGATGACGACCGCGGCGACCGCGACCAGCGGCAGATTGAGCCAGAACACTCCCCGCCAGCTCACCAGCACCGCCAGCCCGGCGCCGTAGAGCGGCCCCAGCACCGCACCAAGCTCCTGCGCGGCGTTGACCGCACCCAACGCCACCGCGCGGCGGGCGGGGCCGCAGACATCCGCGACCAGCGCCAACGTGACCGGCAACAACGCCCCGCCGGCGAGCCCCTGCAGCAGCCGGCCTCCCACCACCAGCGGCAGCGAGGTGCCCAGCGCGGTGACCACCGAGCCGACCGCGAATCCGGCCAGGCACAGGTGGATCACCAGCCGGCGCCCGTAGCGGTCGGAGAGGCTGCCCAACAGCGGCATCCCGGCCACATAGCCGAGCAGGAAGCCGGTCACCAGCCAGGTGGCACGCTCCAGCCGGTTCACCGGGATCTGCAGGTCGGCCATGATGTCGACCAGCAGCGTGACCACTACGTACGCGTCGAGCGCCGCGACCAGCACGGCGGTGGCGCCCACCCCGACCACGGTGGCCCGACGCCCGTGCTCGGCGGCGGCCCCGGTCGGGGCCGCCGCAGCTGGTTCACGAAGGGGCACTGATCTCCACCGGCTCGTTGAACTCCGACAGCTCCACCGTGAGCACCCCCTCAGGCTCGTCCGGCACCGGCACCGGGAACTCCGCCCGGTGCAGCAGCGGCTGCTCCGCGCCGATCCAGACCGTGCCCGGCAGATCCTCCTCGACCGGCCCCGGCAACAGCACCGACAACTCGCTGGCCTGGAAGTTCGCGGTCACCTCGTACTCGTCGCCGGCGCGGCCCACCACCTCGGCGTCGGTCGCTGTCCGCAACAGGTTGGCGACGCCGCGCTCCGGATCCAGCACCGCCGACGGGTCGTAGATCACTTGCGCGTCGGCGAGCGGAAGCTCCGCCCAGGCGCCGACGAGCTGGTAGTGGAAGGTCTCGTCGACCACCACGAACTGCAGCTGCAGCTGCTGCCCCAGCTGTTCAAGGTCGGCGGTGCCCTCGGCGTCGCCCTCGTCGGTGATCACACCGTCCACGCCGTACACCGGAAGGTCAGCGAACGGCTCCTCAGTGGCCAGCCGCATCCGGACCGTGGTTACCGTCGCCATCTCATCGGCGGCATCGGCGAGCAGCTCACTGCCCTCCGGAAGCTCGCCCTCGTCGTCGGCTTCGCCGGTGCAGGCAGCCGCCAGCAGCAGCGCCGTCGCCAGTGCCGGCGCGGCGATCAGGTGTCTACGCATACGCGGCATGGTAGACCTCCCGTACCAGTGGTTACCGCGTCAGGCGCCGTTGCTCCCGTTCGGGGTCAGGTACCCGACGGGTTCCTGGTCGCCGCCGCCACCGCTGACCTCGGTTCGGGTCCGGGGCAGCGCGTACGGGTGATGGATCTGCAGCCACTCGACCAGGTGTTCCCGCACCGCGCAGCGCAGGTCCCAGGAGGCGTCGGCGTTCGCCGCGCTCACCAGCCCTCGTACCGTGACCAGACCGCCGGTCGCCTCGACCACCTGGAGGGTGGCGACCCGCCCGTCCCACCGCGGATCCTGCCGGGCCACCCGTTCCAGCTCGGCGCGCAGCTCCCGCACCGGCACCGCCCAGTCCAGTTCGAACATGACCGTACCCAGGATCTCCGCACCCCGCCGGGTCCAGATCGTGAACGGCGTGGTCGTGAAGTAGGAGGTGGGCAGCACCAACCGGCGCTGGTCCCAGATCCGGACCACCGCGTAGCAGAGCGTCAGCTCTTCGACGTGGCCCCACTCCCCCTCGACGACCACCACGTCGTCGAGGCGCAACGCACCCCCGAACGCCAGTTGCAGGCCTGCGAACAGGTTGCCGAGCGTCTGCTGGGCGGCGAACCCGGCGACCACCCCGGCGAGGCCGGCGGAGGCGAGCATGGTGGCGCCGAAGGTACGCACACCGGGGAACGTGGTCAGCGCGGTCCCGACGGTGAGCACCGTCACCAGCACCACGGTCACCCGGCGCAGGATCATCACCTGGGTCTGCACCTGCCGGGCGGTGCGGTTGTCCGGCCCGTCGGTGCGCAACCGGGACCGGGCGCCGTCCTCCAGCACCAGCAGCATGACACCGAGTAGCCACCCAGCTGCGATGATCACTGCGATCAGCAACGCGTGGAGCAGCGGATCCCGCCAGAGGCCGGTGTCCGTCGTGGCTACCACCGCGATGCGCACCAGCAACAGCGAAACCAGCAGCTGAGTGGGCCGGTAGGCGCGGCGGGTCATGCTGGCGAGAAACCACACCCGTTGGCCGGCGCGCAGCAGCATCCGGTGGCCCACCTCGACCGCGAACAGCCCGACGGTCGCCGCGCACGCCACGACGAGCAGTGGGCCCAGGCTCTGCCACAGCTCAGCCACGGTCGTACCTCCCCCCGCACGATGAAACCAGCTCGCCCAGCGTGCCCGGTTCGCCGCAATAGCGGCAATACCTCGGTGGTGGAATATGCTTCGTGTCGTCCACCACATGCCCCGGGAGGTCGGCGCCGTGCACATCCGCCGCTACCAACCGTCGGATCACGAGGCGCTCTACGACATCTGCCGCCGCACCGGCGACCGCGGCGGCGACGCTACCCAGCTGTACGCCGACCCGCGGTTGCTCGGCCACGTCTATGTCGGGCCCTACCTCGCACTCGCCCCGCAGTGGGCGTTCGTGCTCGACGACGGCGCCGGGGCGCCCGCCGGGTACGCGGTCGGCGTCCCGGACACGGCCGGCTTCGCCGCAGCCTGTGAACAGCACTGGTGGCCGCCGCTGCGGCGGCGCTACCCGGCGCCGACCGGACCGGCCGATCGGCACACCCCGGATCAGCGGCTGGCGCGGTTGATCCACGATCCGCCAACCGCCCCTGACTGGGTCCTGGCGCGCTACCCCGCGCACCTGCACATCAACCTGCTCCCGCCGGCGCAGGGGCAGGGCCGAGGCCGAGCCCTGATCGGCACGCTGCTGCCGGCCCTCGCCCAGGCCGGCGCTGCCGGCATCTATCTAGGGGTGGCGGTCGACAACCACCGGGCCATCGGCTTCTACCGGCGGGTCGGATTCGAGTCGCTCGACGACGGGCTGTTCGCCCGCCTGCTCCCCTGAGCGCCCGCCGGCGCCCGCCGGCAGCGTCGCCCGGGCGACCAGCATCCGGTCGACCTCGGCGATGTCGGCCGGCGCGCTCCGGGAAGCGCGCCAATACATCACCCCGGTCGGGATGAAGAAGAGCTGAAAAGCGGCCAGCCCCACCGCGAAATTCAACGGCGGCGGCAGCGACCGCTCCAGCGCCTCGAAGCTGCGCACCACCAGATAAGTCCCGAGCGTCCGGCCCACCCCGTTGACCAGATTGCCGGCGCTGAAGACGGTGCCGCGGTGCTCCGGCGGATTCACCTCCACTACCAGCGCGAACCAGTTCGGCGACTGGGCGGAGACCAGCGCGAGCGCGACCAGCGCGACCAGGAAGGTGGCGGCCATCGTCGGCTCGGTGACCAGGCTGCGCATGAGACCGACGACGATCTCGCCGGTGGTCGGGTCCGCCGCGGGCAACTCCAACCGAAGCGGGAAGAACACCAACGCCACAAACAACGGCGTGGCCGCCAACACCCCCACCGCGGCCACCAGCGCCCGACCCCGCGGAGTACGGCGTTGCAGCCGGTCCCCCACCAACGCCCCCACCAACGACAGCACCCCGCCGCTGAGCAGCATGACGGTGAACACGCTGCCGACCACGATCGCGGT
Organism: Natronosporangium hydrolyticum; assembly: GCF_016925615.1. NCBI lineage: Bacteria > Bacillati > Actinomycetota > Actinomycetes > Micromonosporales > Micromonosporaceae > Natronosporangium > Natronosporangium hydrolyticum. Next base: position 2,713,575 of record NZ_CP070499.1, on the reverse strand, counting down.
GGACTCGGCGTACCCCAGGTCTTCGACCTTGGCCTGGAACAGTCGCGGCAACCACACCAGCGAACCGAACGCCAGCTGGGCGGTCAACCCCTGCGCCACCAGCCACAGGTTGGTCCGCCGGGCGGCGATCCGGGGGAGGTCAGCCCGACTGATCCGATGGTCGTACTCGCCGCCGGACTCGTAGAGCGCCCGCAACGCCGGCTCGCTCTGCCCCCGACGAATGTCGTAGGTGAAAAGGTAAGCGAAGGTAGCCACCAACCCGACAATGGTCAGCACCCGGAACGGGGTCCGCCAGTCGGCGGCGCCCAACACCCCCGCCAGCGCCACACCGGCCAGCGTCCCGACCCCCTGCGACAACCCCCACAGCCCCATCACCAGGCCCCGCCGCCGGGGGGTGATCAGGTCGCTGACCACGCTGAAACCGACCGAAGCGACCGCCCCGAGGCCGATCCCGGCGAACGCCTGGGCGGCGAGGAAAGCCGGGTAGCTGCCGACCACCGTGGTAGCGCCGATCCCGGCGGTCCACATCAGGGTGCCGACCAGCAGCAGGCGCTTCCGGTTGCCGCGATCCCCCACGTAGGCCCACGCCACCGCGGCTACCGCGGTCAGCAACAGGTTTACGGCGACCGCCGCCGCGACCACCGGCTCGGCCACGCCGAGGTCGCGGCTGATCGGGCTCAACAGCGGCGGCGGCAACGCGATCGCGACGTTGTCCAGCGCGGCGAGCACGATGAACACGACCACGCTGTAGACCCGGTGGGCGCAGCCGCCGCGCCAACGCCGAGGGGTGGCAGTCACGCAGGCACTTTAGCCCGCGCAGCGGCCTACCTCCGGTGAGTCTGGTCGGGCCGGTCAGCGACCGGCGAGCAGCCGGGTCACCGCCGTGTCTACGTCGAGGTGGTCGGCCTCCCGGCCGCGCGGCACCACCACATAGGTGCGGCGCAGGAACCGCACCAGCACGCTGCGGGGCACCTCGAACAGGGCGTTGCCGTCCGGCGACGACAACGCCAGCGCGACGAAGTCCCCGCGGGGCGTCGCCCACGGCCATACCCGCACGTCCCCGATCCCCGCCGGCTCGTCGAGCCCGGTGACCAGCAGTTCCCGCGCGAACGACCAGCCGACCGCCTCGCCACCGGCGGCCTCGGCATGGAATAGGACGTTCACCGCGTATGGATCGGCTGGGTCATAGCGCAGGCTGGCACGCACCGGCAAGGCGGTGGCATCCGGCGCCACCAACCGCAGCGACGTCTCGACCTCCACGGTCGTTGGCTTGATAACACTCATCGGCATACTCCCCCCGGCACCGCAGCGGGGACACGCGTACCCCGCCCTTCCCATATTCAGGCGACGCACCCCGTCACGCTCCGCCATGAGCTTATCTCACCCTGTAGTGGGAAAACACGCCATACCGACATTCCTTATTTTCCATTTTCGCGTAAGGTGTCTGTTTTGCCCTTGGCCGGGGAGAGCGCCATACGTCGGGTGCGGTGCGGACTCGACCTACCTCCGTAACGCCACCAGGGCCAAGACGGTGACGGCCGGCCGCACAGAAAACTCACACGCGTGTAAGTTGCCCGGTTTGCTCCAGAAATCGCGCGACACCCCGCCGCAGGCACCCCCTGGATGCGCCGACCGCCCTGCCTCCGGTACAGTTATGCGGCGCCCGGGCGATTAGCTCAGCGGGAGAGCGCTTCGTTCACACCGAAGAGGTCACTGGTTCGATCCCAGTATCGCCCACTTTCTCGACGTACTCGAACCGTGCCGGGTGGCATCACCCGCGGTTTCGCTGATCGATGGCGATAACGGCGTCCGTTACGGGCCGAGTAGGGCCAGCGGGATGACGGCGACGCCGTCTTGCCGACGGTAGGCGTGTTCGCCCGCGTAGATGACGGCGGCGTCAATCAGGTCATTGCCGACTCGGTCGCGCAGCCAACGCAGGTGCTTAGCATCGGCATCCTCGACTCGGTCGGCCAGCTTGATCTCCATGGCCAGAACCTTGCCGTCCGCGCGCTGTACGACAAGGTCGACTTCGTGGTCGTTGTTCCGGGTACGGAGATGACCCACCAACGCCTCGGCCGCCTCGGCGTAGGTGTGGATGCTGAGCGCCGCGAGGTGCTCGAACAGCGCGCCGAGGATCGTGCCCTCTGACAGGCTTGTGCTGCCCTGCTCGGCGCGCAACAGCGCGGCGGCATCGAGCCCGAGCAGTCGCGCAGCTAGCGCGGGGTCGGCCAAGTGGTGTTTGGAGGATTGACCGAGTCGGTCGAGGTGGTTGTGGCTAGGGATCCACGGAGGTATGGCATCAAGCAGCCAGAGAGACGACAGTGCGTCACGATAGGCGAGGGTGGTCTGCTTGGCCGGCTTGTTCGCCAGCCCGCCGGTAGCTGCGTCGAGGATCTTCGAATAGGCCGTCGTCGTCGACGTGGCGGCGGCATAGGCGCCAAGCCAAGCCCGCAGGACTGCCGGCCGGCGGACCGGATAGCCCTGCTCAGGGAACTCCCGCTGCACGACGTTGTCCAGGTAACCGTCCAGTTCCGCTCGTCGCACGCGGGCTGGTAGTCCACGGATGGCGGGAAACCCCGATGCAACGATCTCCTCGACGTAGTCCGCCAGCCGGAGTTTCGTTGTTCCACCGACATCGCGGTTGCCGGCCAGCAGCTCAGCCAGGCCAACGGTCGGGGTCTCGATGCCGCGCTCCGCCAAGCTCAGTGGACGCATCCGCATCGGCACGATCCGCCCGGCGCCCGAATGGACCACCGCGCCCCGGGGTGCTGAGCTTCCGGCGAGGAGGAAGTGGCCCGGCGGCGAGCCGGCGTCGACCGCATGCCGCACGTGGTCCCAGACCTCGGACAGTCGCTGCCACTCGTCCACCAGCACCGGCCCGGGCAGGCGGGTCAGGATAGCGGGGTCAGCCGTGACGATCTCGCGCTGGGCGGGAAGGCTGAGATCGATGACCGATGCGGCCCGCTGCATCGCCGTCGCGGTCTTTCCGACACCTTTCGGCCCGTGGATGGACAGGGCGCGAAGGTCAGGCTGAAGCTCATCCAGCGTGTCGTCGATTATCCGACGCCGATACGTGACCATTTTGCTACTCTACCAAACGCAGAATTTTTAGTCTCCCAATCGCAGAGCGTTTAGCCTGCCAATCGCAGCCTGGGCTCGGGTGGTGATCACATCCGGTTCCGGACGGCTCCGACTGTGACCGCAGGCGCCCGGACCACCGGCGCGCGGTTCGGATTCTGGGTAGTTCGGCCCCACACAGATCATGTGCTCGAACCACGGCTACGTCGGTTCGACCTGCAGCGCACTGGAACCACGGGCGGGCGGTATCACGGCTGGTATCATGGCCCCATGGCGATGACTCTACGGCTGGCCGATGACGAGGCCGACGCTTTGCGTCAGCGGGCTGAGCTAGAGTCCCGATCGATGCAGGAGGTAGCCCGGCAGGCGATCCGCGAGTACGTCGAGAACCACAGTCGGGCCGACCTACTCGACCGGGTTCTCGACCAGGAACTTCCTCGCTATGCCGAGGCGCTACGCCGGCTTGGCGAATGATCCACCTGACGCTGCCAGAACTACTCCGGATCGCCGAACGGGTCATCGACAGCGAAGTCAAGGTCCGCGACTACGGTCTGCTGGAGTCGGCGCTGGCCCGGCCGCGGGCGAGCGCCTTCGGCCAGGACGCCTACCCGAACCTGGATGAGAAGGCGGCAGCGTTGCTGCACTCGCTGGCCCGCAATCATGCGTTGATCGACGGCAACAAGCGGCTGGCATTGGGCGCATTGATCGCCTTCTACGGCCTCAACGGTCGGCGACTGACGCTCACCAACGACGCTGCCTACGATCTGGTCATGGCCGTGGCCGCTGGCGCCCTCGACGATGTCGGGGGCATCGCCGCCGCGCTCGCACGCGCCACCACCACCTGGCTCTGATCTGCTGTCCACGCGGCAACTGGGCATCCCTAACGATGCCGGCAGGAGGGGCTCACAGCCATATTCTGCGGTCGCCCGAGCCTTGGATGGTGGCATCGGGCGCCTGACGAGCGAATCGTAGGTACAATGGCACCGTTGTAGGCACAGGAGGCTGATCATGAGTGCGGTTTCGGTGCGTGAGTTCTCCTACAATCCGAGCGCGATGTTCGCACGGGTCGAGCGCGGGGAGACCATCCAGGTAACTCGGCATGGCACCGTCATCGCTGTGCTCCTGCCCGCCGCTGGCGTGCTGGACCGGTACGCCTCGCTGGTCGCAAAAGGGCTGCTTCGACTCAAGGCGACCACCACCGACGAGCTCGACTCGCTTCCGCGCTATGAGGTGCCCCCAGAGGCTGATCCGCTGGAGACGATGCTGGCCAGCCGCGCGGAGGACGATCGTTGATCTACCTGGACGCCTCGGCCATCATCACCTTGATCGCTGGACGCACGCACGCACCTGAGCTCAGGGACTTCCTGGCTGCGAAACCGACCATGCCGATGGGGACCTCCACACTCGGGTTCGTAGAGACGGTCCGCACTCTCGATCAGATCGGCAACTACCCGAGCGTCATGGCCGACCTGGTCGCAGGATTCACCGAGATCCTCGTGACCGAGGAGGTCCGCGACGCCGCCCATGCTCTCGGCATGCCAGTGGCCGCCCCCGGCGCCAGCACTCACGGCTGACCTACCTGCTCGCCCTGCCGGACCTGCTCGACGGGGAACGAACGCGTGCTCAACCGGCGCGAGGCGCCGTGCTCTGCCGTAACACCAGGGTGGGGCGCACTGCCGACGGTGTGGCGACGGTCCGGGCCCCGGCGTCGCTGTCGAGCAGGTCCAGCAACAGCGCCATGCTGCGGCGACCGACCTCGTCGAAGTCCTGCCGCACCGTGGTCAACGGGGGAAGCAGGAACTCCGCCTCCGGAATGTCGTCGAACCCGACGACGCTAATGTCGTCCGGCACCCGGATGCCCCGCTCGTGCAGCGCCCGAAGTAGACCCAACGCCATCTGGTCGTTGCCGGCGAACACCGCCGTCACCCCGGCGATTGCGGATAACGCCAGACCCGCGGCGTAGCCGGACCGGGCACTCCAGTCCCCTACCATCACCGGCGGCACGGTGGCCCCCGCCTCCGCCAGCGTTTGCCGCCAGCCCTCGATCCGGTCCCGCGCCTCCAGCCAGTCGCTGGGACCGGCGATGTGCCACACCGTCTCGTGGCCCAGCTCGAGGAGGTGGCGTACGGCCAGTCGGGCGCCGTCGACCTGGTCCACCGCCACCGAGGGCAGGGCACTGTCGTGACCGGCCTCCACCGCCACCGCGACCAACCCGTTGGGAAGGTTGTGCAGCGCGGCGGCGGCGGACATCTGCGGGGCGATGATGATGACACCGTCGACCCCCTGGTCGGCCAGCACGTTGGTGGCGTCGAGCACACTGGTGCGGTCGACCCGCTCCAGGGTGACGATGCTGACCCCGTAGCCGGCCACCCGCGCCGCCCGCTCGATGCCGAGCAGCGTCGATGCGGGGCCGAACAGGATCGTGTCGAAGCTGACCACCCCCAAGACCCGGGAGCGCCGGCTGACCAGCCCCCGGGCCATAGCGTTGCGCCGATAACCCAGTTGAGCGATCGCCCGCAGCACCCGCTCGCGGGTCTCCGGGTGCACCCGCGGGTTGTCGTTCAACACCCGCGAGACGGTCTGGTGGGAGACGCCGGCCAGCTGGGCGACGTCGGTCATCACGGCCGGCCGGGCCTGGTCTGGAGCGGCTGTCATGACGTCTCATCTGGTCGCTGTCGCACTGTGCCCCGTCCACTAGTGAGCTGCGAGTTACCAATCTAGCGCCGGGACAGCGGCGGTCGCGGCCGGCTCGACCGGTCTGCTGTGCTCACTCGCGTCTGCGGCCAATGACGCCCCGCTGCAACAGCACGAAGATCAGCAGGATGCCCCCGGTGATGATGGTGGTGGCTTCGGGCGGGATGCCGCCGTCGCGGGTGATGAGCACCGTCATCAGGCCGAGCACCAGGGCGCCCACGACCGAGCCGAGCACGAAACCGGCTCCGCCGGTGAGCAGCGTGCCACCGATCACCGTCGCGGCGATCGCATCGAGCTCCCACCCGACACCGGTGATGTTCTGCGCGGCGCCCAGCCGCGAGGTGTAGACCACCGCCGCTAGACCCGCCAACGAACCACTGACCACGTACGCGAGCAGCTTCGTCCGGGCGACCGGGAGGCCCATCAGCGACGCCGACCGTTCCGACCCGCCGATCGCGTAGATCGTGCGCCCGAACCTGGTCCGGTGCAGCACGAACACCGCCGCCACAACGACTAGTGCGGCGAGGATGACGTTCGGGGTGACGACGAGGTCGTTCACTCTGGGGCCGTCGATCAGCTTGAAACCGTGGTGGAGCAGCCGTAGCTCCGAGTCGACCGGGAGCCGCTCCGGCACGGTGCTGAGCATCGAGGCGAGCCCGCGGGCGAGGAACATCGTGGCCAGGGTGGCGATGAACGGCTGGACGTTGAAGTACTGGACCAGCGTGCCCGAGATCGCTCCGAAGCCGGCGCCCATCGCGACCATCAGTACGATCACCACCCACGGGTTCCACCCCGCGTTGATGAGGATCACCCCGGCGACCGACGAGAACGCGATCACGGCGCCGACTGACAGGTCGATCCCGCCCATGAGGATGACGAACGTCATCCCGACCGCGATCAGCACCAGGTGCGCATTGTTGATCAGCAGGTTCGACATCGTGTTGTACTGGACGATGCCGCCATAGACGAGTTCGCCGTACCCCACCATGCTGAAGAAGATCGCCAATGCGGCAAGGGTGGGGAGCGCCCGGCGGTTCGACTCCCACAGCCGGCTGAACCGTTCGACGTACTCGGCGCGGGCTTGCTGCCTCTTATTGGTCGTCGTGCTCATGCCGCCACTTCTTCTTCCTTAGCGGTGGACGGGTGGTCGGCCTGGCTGGGCGGAGGATCGTTCGCGGCACGACGGCGGCGGAAGATGCGTGCCCGCACCCGCTCCGACTGCAGCAGACACAGGATGATGATCACCACGGCCTTGAACGCCGGGGTCGCCGACGACGAGACACCGAGGAAGACGACGGTCTTGTCGAGGGTGGCGATCAGCAGCGCTCCGACCGCCGCGCCACCGATCGAGAACTTCCCGCCGGCCAGCGCCGTCCCGCCGATGACGACGGCCAGGATGGCGTCGAGCTCAAGCTGGTAGCCGGTGCGCGAAACGTCGACGGTCATGACGCTGGACACCGCGAACACGCCGGCGACGCCGGCGAGCACGCCGCTCATCGAGTAGACCGCGACGAGCAACCCTCGGCGCTTGAGGCCCGCCATCCGGCTGGCCCGCGGGTTGATCCCGATCGCCTCGATCATCAACCCCAACGCGCTGCGGCGTACGACCAGCGCCACCAGCACCACGATCGCGGCAGCGATCAGGAACACCACCGGTAGGCCCAGCAGGTAGCCGTTAGCGATCCACCGGTATGGATCGTTGGCCGCGGTGGTGTTCTGGCCGGACGTGATCACCTTGGCGATGCCGCGACCGGCGAGCATCATCACCAGGGTGCTGATGAAAGGTTGCAGACCGACGAACGCGACCAGAACCCCGTTCACCGCCCCGAGCGCGCCACTGAATGCGAGCGCGAGCCCGACCGCTGCGAGCATGGCGGTGACCGAGGTGGTGTCGCCCAGCGCGGCGAGGAACTCCATGGAGACCGCTCCGGCCACCACCATCAGCGAGCCGACCGAGAGGTCGATGCCCTTGGTGGCGATGACGAGCACCATCCCGACCGCGATCATCAGGATCGGCGCCGCGGCGCGCAGGATGTCGACGATGTTGCCGGACAGGTTGCCGGCCGGGTTGACCGTGACGGCGAGGTAGTTCGGGTCCCGGACGAGGTTGACGCCGAGCAGGAAAAGGATCGCGACGATCCCCCAGAAATACTGCCGGCGTACGAGCGCGCCGACCCACGGCCCTGCTCGATCCGTCACGACGACTCCTCCTCCGCGGCGGCGAGGCCGCGCTCGATGTTGCCCTCGTGCTCCGCGATGATCTCGACGATGCGTTGCGCCGTGACGTCCGTTCCGTTCCCGAACTCATCGATCTTGTGGTGGTCTTTGAGGACGACGATGCGCTCGCTCAGCCGTACCACCTCCTCGATCTCGGACGAGATGAACACGACGGCCACCCCGCTCTCGGCGAGCTGCGCCACCTCTTCCTGGATCTCCGCCTTGGCCCCGACGTCGATGCCGCGGGTGGGTTCGTCGAGGATCAACAGCCGGGGCTGGACCGCCAGCCACCTCCCCAGCAGGACCTTCTGTTGATTGCCGCCGGAGAGGTTCTTGATCAGTTGCTCGGGGTCTGCCGGCCGCACGTTCAGCAGGGTCAGGAATCGCCGTACGATCTGGTCCTGCTCGCGGCGCGACAGCGGTCGGGCCCAACCCCGCCGCGCCTGTACGGCGAGGATGAGGTTCTCCCGTACCGTCAGGTCGTCGACGATGCCCTCGTCGCGGCGGTTCTCGGTGGCGTAGGCGATACCGTGGTCGAGCCCGTCGACGGGCGTATGGATATGGGCAGGCTCACCGTCGATCATGACCTGGCCGCGGTCGGGCCGGTCGGCGCCGTAAATCAACCGGGCCAGCTCGGTGCGGCCGGAGCCGAGCAGCCCGGCGAAGCCCACCACCTCACCCGGGTGCACCTCGACGTCGGTGGGTTCAAGCGAGCCGGCCCGGCCCAGACCCACCACCCGCAGCAGCGGCGTCGCCGAGCGGTCCCGCTCGCTGCCCGGTTGGCTGGAGCCGAGCGCCCGGAGGGCACCCAGATCTTTGCCGATCATCTTGGAGATGAGCGTCGACCGGTCCAGTTCCCGCCGGCGGTACTCCCCTTCGAACCTGCCATTGCGTAGCACGGTCAGCCGGTCGCTGAGCGCGAAGACCTGGTCGAGGAAGTGCGAGACGAACAGGATCGCCACGCCTTCGGTACGCAGCTGCTTGATGACTTTGAAAAGCGCCGTGACCTCAGCGGCGTCGAGGCTCGAGGTCGGCTCATCAAGGATGAGCACCTTGGCGTTGACGACCATCGCCCGGCTGATCGCGACCAGCTGCTGCAACGCCAGCGAGATGCTGGCCAGCGGTAGCCGCGGGTCGAGCCGTTCGAGCCCCAGCTTGGCGAGCGCTTCGGTCGCCACCCGGTAGGTGGCGCGCCAGTCGATCCCGAGCCGCCTGCGCACCTCGTGACCGAGCATCACGTTCTCGCCGATGGTGAGGTTGGGGCAGAGGTTCACCTCCTGGTAGACGGTGGCGATGCCGGCAGCTTGCGCCTCGGCCGTACCGTGCAGCCGGCGTTGTTCGCCGTCGATCAGAATCGTGCCGGCGTCGATCGAGTAGACCCCGGTGAGCGCCTTGATGAGCGTCGACTTCCCCGCCCCGTTCTCCCCCAGCAGGCTGTGCACCTCGCCGGGGAAGAGGCGGAAGCTGACATCGTCGAGCGCTTTGACTCCGGGGAAGGCGATCGAGATTCCGGTCATCTCGACTATCGGCGGTGGTCCGTCCACTGCGCTAGAACTGCCGCTCCGGCAGCGCCGCGGCCGCGGACTCCGGCGAGTCGAAGGTCAGGCTCGGCACTATGATGTAGGAGTCGACCGGCTCATCGTTCAGCGCCTGGTCCACGGCCTCCTGCAGGGTGTCGCCGAAGAGCGGGTTGTACTCTGCGACGAAGGTCAGCCGGCCGTCGGCGAGGGCCTCCAGCGCACCCCTGGTCCCGTCGATCGTGGCGATCTTGACGTCTTCGCCGGGGGTGAGGCCCGCCTCCTCGATCGCGAGCGCCGCCCCTAGCCCCATCTCGTCGTTCTGCGCGAAGACCAGCTGGATGTCGTTGTCGTTGGCGCGCAACACGGTCTCGAAGACGCTCTTGGCCTCCTCTGCCGACCAGTTCGCGGTCTGGGCGCCGAGTTTGACGAACTCGGGGCTCGACCCGATCACCGAGTCCCAACCGCTGTTGCGCTCGTTGACCACGCCGACGCCGGCGGGGCCTTCGAGCGTGAAGTAGTTCGCCCCGTCGGGGAACTCCGTCACCGCCCACTCGGCGACGGAGCTGGCGACCTCGACATTGTCCGGCGCGATCCGGGTGACGTAGAGGCTCGGATCGTCCGGGTCGATGCCCCGGTCGACCAGGATCACCGGGATCTCGGCCTCCTGGGCACGCTGCAGCGAGGGCTCCCAGCCGGTGGCCTCGGTCGCGGAGAGCAGGATGATGTCGACGCCCTCGTCCACGAACGACGTAAAGGCGGAGATCTGAGACTGCTGGTCCAGGTTGGTCGCCGGAGCGTACCGCAGGTCGAAGCCCGCGTCCTCGGTGAACGTGTCCCGCACATCCTGCTCGTTAGCGGCCCGCCAGGCGCCCTCCGGGCCGACCGCGACGAAGCCTACCGAGACCGTATCCCCGCCACCGCCGCCGCCACCGCCGCACGCGGCGAGCGGCAGGGCGACGGCGACCGCACCAGCCGCTCCGGCGAGTGCGCGCACCGACCTTTTCCTCGACATTCGATCTCCTTCGTGGCGTCACGGCGGTCAGCGGCGCCCTCAGGCCCGCCTGGTCATTCGTTGGTTCACCCTGCAAACTAACTTCGGTGAATATTGTTAGCGTTGACACTGGCGGGTGTCAATAGCCCTGACCGCCGGACTAGCTGCGGCAGCGGTGGCCGGGGGGCGAGGGCCGGGCCACCCACCCTGCTGGCGGGCGACCGGACCCGCCCGCCCTCCTACTTGACGAAACGGCAGCTTCTCGCTCACAGTCGATGGTCAAAGGACGGCGGTGGCCGTGGCTCACCGGGCAAGCCCACGCCGCCGAGCCTTGACCTCCGGCGTGCGCCCGGGCAGCGGACGCCCTTGTTAGCGCTCACATCGCCGCGCGCCCACGCGCGGCACCTGCCTCACGGTGTACCCGGTTCGGGTAGACCGTTCGGCACTTGGTAGAGGAGGAGCATCATGTCTGCCTTAACTAGCTCAATACCGATCGCGCCGCGATCGCGATCGCGGGGGTGGTTACTGCGAGTCGTCATAGCTAGCGTGATGGCGATAGTGGTCGGTGGCGCCGGTGCGGTGGTGGCGGCGAAGCCGGCCGCCGCCGCCACGGTCGATACGGACGCCTGGTACGTGTTGTTGAACCGCAACAGTGGCAAGGCGTTGGACGTGTACAACTTGGCCACCAATGACGGGGCACGGATCACGCAGTGGACCCGAAACGACGGCGACCAGCAGCAGTGGCGGTTTGTCGACTCCGGCGGTGGCTACTACCGCCTGCAGTCCCGGCTGTCCGGCAAGGTGTTGGATGTCTACAACTGGTCCAGCTCGAACGGTGCCGAGATCGTACAGTGGGCTGACCACAACGGAGCCAACCAGCAGTTTCGGTTGGCAGACTCCGACGGCGGTCACATCCGGCTGATCAACCGCCACAGTGACAAGGTCCTGGAGGTGCAGGGCGGGTCGACCGCGGACGGCGGCAACATCGTGCAGTACGACGACTGGAACGGCCACAATCAGCAGTGGCAACTCGTCCGGGTCGACGGTGGCGGTGGCACACCACCGGGCCAGAACTGCGCGCTCCCTTCGTCGTACAACTGGTCATCGACCGGACCACTGGCGACCCCGAGGCCGGAGTGGGTCTCGCTCAAGGACTTCACCCACGCCCCCTACAACGGCAGCCACCTGGTCTACGCGACGACGCATGACCACGGCACGAGCTGGGGCTCGATGAATTTCGGGCTCTTCAACGACTGGTCGGACATGAGCTCGGCCAACCAGAACCCGATGCCGTTCTCGGCCGTCGCACCGTCGCTCTTCTACTTCGCCCCCGGGAACATCTGGGTGCTGGCCTATCAGTGGGGTGGACCCGCCTTCTCCTACCGAACATCGACCAACCCCGCCGATGTGAACAGCTGGTCGGCGCACCAGACCCTCTTCTCCGGGAGCATCAGCGACTCTAGTACGGGGCCGATCGATCAGGCGGTCATCGGCGACGACACGCACATGTATCTGTTCTTCGCTGGAGACAACGGCCGGATCTACCGGGCCAGCATGCCGATCGGCAACTTCCCGAGCAGCTTCGGTACCCAATCGACGATCATCATGAGTGATACCACGAACAACCTGTTCGAAGGCGTACAGGTCTACAAGCTCCAGGGCGAGGACCGGTACCTCATGATCGTCGAGGCGATCGGTAACCAGGGAGACCGCTACTTCCGCTCGTTCACGGCCAACAGCCTGGACGGCAACTGGACGCCACAGGCCGCGACCGAGAGCAACCCCTTCGCCGGCCGGGTCAACAGCGGCGCCACCTGGACCAACGACATCAGTCACGGCGAACTGATTCGCACCAACCCCGATCAGACCATGACCATCGACGTCTGCAACCTACAATTCCTCTACCAGGGACGATCCCCAAGTTCTGGCGGCGATTACGGCCTCCTGCCCTACCGGCCAGGCGTGCTGACGCTGCAGAACTAGTGAGGGTGCGGCACTAACGGAGGTGCGGCGGGCTCGGCGTGCGCCGGGCCCGTCCACCCGCCACGCCGACCCACCCCGACCGCTTGCATTTCGATGTTCGCCACGCCCGACGAAAACCGGGCCGAGATCGACGATGTCGTTTCGGCCGGTGCCTTCGTCATGGGACGCAACATGTTCGGCCCTATCCGGGGCGACTGGGATCTCAGCTGGACCGGCTGGTGGGGCGATGAGCCCCCGTACCACGCCCCGGTCTTCGTGCTCACCCACTACCCCCGGGAACCGCTGGTTATGCAGGGCGGCACCACTTTCAACTTCGTCACCGACGGCATCGAGTCGGCGCTAGCGCAGGCGCGCGCGGCGGCCGGCGACCGGAACGTGGCCATCGCCGGCGGAGCGGCCACCATCAACCAGTACCTTCGAGCTGGTCACATCGACGAGCTGCGCACCCACGTCGCGCCAGTCACGCTCGGCGCTGGTGGTGAGGGTTAGCTGGTGCGCAGCCGGGAGTCCAGGGTGTCCAGATCTGGCACAAACCAGATGTGGGCACCCTGATTCGACTCATGGACGAGCGCCCGGAGCGAGTCGCTCGCCGCCAGCTGGGCTGAGATATCCCCCATTACGACCAACCGAAGCCGATAGTTGACGAACTTCTGCATGATGTCGCCGGCGAACCGGGTGCCGAGACTGAAGAACCGTTCGTCGAGCCGGCCGGCGGGCATCACCACCACCTCTGCCCCTGCGAACGCGGCACCGATCAGATCCAGCGCGTCCTGAGTAGTCGCCACCGGCGGCCCGGCTGGGTCACACATCAGCACCGTCACCCCGGAGCGTTCCTGCAGCTCGTCAGGCATCAGCACCGCCCTCGGCAACCACCGCGCCGGCGTCATCGACCACCGCATCCAGCAGCTGGACCAGGCCGGCGGTGTCCGCCGCGCCCCCGATCAGCACGATCGTCATCCGCGCTCGCTCCCCCTCATAGCTCGTCTGCACCCGCAGCGGGCGCCCCAGGTCCGGTTCGCCGTAGGCGGCGGCCACCGCGAGCGTGCCCAACCGGTCGGCGGTCGCCCGGTCGACCCCGTCGACCTGCACGACGCTGGTGACCTCTACCGCTATCTCCCTGGTCGCGGGCGCCGAGTCACCGGTGAACGCCGTGAGATCACGGGCGTGCACGCGGTACTGCTTGCCGATGCGAACCGCCCGGAGCCGGCCCGTGCGGATGTAGCCCCGGACCGTGCGTACATGCAGTCCGAGCCGGTCGGCAACCTCTTCAACCGAGTAGAGATCCTTCCCTATCACCCCGCAAGATTACCTCATCAAGGCAGCATAGGGTAGTTTGCATCAGCATTGCTCAAGCTATCGGGCGTCACCGTCCAGCTGGCCAGAACGCCATAGCCCCAAGATCAGAACTTTTCGCCGATCGGCAGGGGCGTAGCGATCCCTACCGCGTCACCCTGACCACATGAACCGTTTCTCGTCCGTCCGCCCTCTGCTCTTCTGTGGAGCGCTAGCGCCTCCGGTGTTTGTGGTGGTCTTCCTCGTCGCCGGGGCGCTCCGAGCCGGGTACGACCCGACGTACCATCCGGTGAGTGCGCTGAGCCTGGGCGGCCTGGGCTGGCTTCAGATCACCAGCTTCGTGGTGACTGGGTTGCTATTGCTCGCGTTCGCGGTCGGCCTGCGGCGGGTGATGCGGCCCGGCCCAGGTTCCCGGTGGGCACCGGTCCTGATCGGAATGGTCGGCGTCAGCCTGGTGGCCTCGGGTGTGTTCGTCATGGACCCGATTCCTACCTTCCCGCCCGGCACCACCAGCATCCCGGAACCGGCCACCTGGCACCACACCCTGCACGACCTCGCCGGCGCCGGGGTGTTCGGGTTGCTGCCGATCGCGTGCTTCGTCATGGCCCGGTGGTTCGGATCGCGGCCTGGACGACCGGGGTGGATGTGGTACAGCCTGGTGACCGGGGTCGCGATGATCGTCCTGCTGATCGCCTTCGGCACCGCCTACGAGGCTGACCACGCTGCCTCCGGGCTGGTGCAGCGGGCCCAGATCATCGTCGGGTGGGCCTGGATCAGCCTGGTAGCGCTGCGCCTGTGGGCCGATCAGCGCCCGGTGTCGCCCCAGCGTTCGGGGAGCTGACCCAGCAGGTCCCGGACATACACCCCGGCCATCAGCCGGCGGGGTCCCCGCGCCATCGGCAGCGACGGCACCCGGACCCGCGCGGTGCGGCCCGGGCCTACCGCTGCGAGCGTGCCGATGCTCTGGCCAGTCGGCTCGAACCAGACCTGGGCCTCGACGCCGTCCTGGTAACGGACCCGCCACGCTAGCCCGGCCGGGTCGACCCGCCCCCCGAGCTCACTCGCCTCGACGATCTCCGCCGGCCCGACCTCCTCCGCCGCGGCCGACCGCGGACCCGGCCGGCTCAGCTGCGCGAAGAAATCGGCGAGGCCGGCCGCCAGATTCGCCGCCTGCGCCGCATCCGGTGGCGACGGTACGGAGGCGGGCTCTTCGGCCGGTGGCTGGTCAGCCGGTGGCGATGGTGGTGGACCGGCCAGCGGGTCGGCCGGATGGACCCCGCCCTCCGGGTCGATCCGGTACCCCACCGCCGCGCCATCGGCGCCGGTCACCGACAGCAACACCTCCACGGCCAACTCCGAGGCGAGACCACGCGCGGTCGCCACCGGGTCGAACTCATCGTGCGGCTGCCGGGTATCCACCTGCTCGGCGAGGGTCTGCAGCTCGGTCAGTAGCGGGAGATCCGGGTCGGGCCGATCTGCGATCACCTCCTCGATCAGCCAGATCGCCTCGCTCGCGGTGGCCACGAGTGGCTGGGTCTCGGCGGCAGCCGCCTGCCAGTCCGCGTACGCGGCGTCGACGGCGGCCCGGTCGCCGGCTCCCCTCGCCCGCGCCAGCTGCAGATTCAGCGCGAGCAACGCCTCCGCCCCGATGGTGGCCTCCGCGACCAGCACCGAAGCCTGCGCCAACCGCACCATTGTGTCCGGGTCGGTGTCGACCGCCTGGTCCCGGGCGGCGTCGAGTAGCGGCTCGACCCGGGCCATCGTCCCCGTCACCCGGGCAGCGAGCAGGTGGTGGCGCAGCAGCGACTCCCGCAACGGGTCGCTGCGCAGCCGGAGCAGCGGGGCGACCGGCCGGCCCGGGTCGACCCGGTAGCGGCGCCGGAGGAGTCTGTCGTCCACCCCCTGCCGCAGGCCGGGCAGGCGCCGCCGGGCGGCCCGGCCGGCGCCCTCGGCGGGGCGGCTCGGGTCCAAGTCCGCCACCGCCGCCGCTTCGGCGACCAGCTCTGCCAGTGGCAGCACCGGCGCTGCCCGCTCCCGATCGGCGAGCAACTGGTCGACCCGGCCGTGCTCCAGCGCCGCGAGGTCGGCGGTGGTGGCCAGCCGGCGCGGGTCGTCATCGGAGAGCCGGGACAACAACTCGGGCAGGTCCCGCTCGTAGACCCATAGATACAGCGTGCCCGGCTCGGTGTCCTGAATGGCCAGCCGCTTCGGCGGTCGGGGCAGCTCACCGTCGTAGCTCTCATGATGCCGCGACACCTCGACATCGGTGGTGTACCGCACCCGCAGTACGCGCACCGGGCCGCGTTCCTTGGCGGTGGTGTCGACGCGCTGCCCGTGGCGGGTGCCCACTCCCCGGCTGGATTGCTCGCCTACCTGCAACGAGGCGCTCGCCGCCAGATCCTCCAGCGCCGGCAGGACCTGGTTGGTGGCGGCGAGAACCCCGTCGAGCCCGGATTCTCCGTCGGCGGAGCTGGTGAGCTTCACCGCTAGCGGAGCTGGTCGGCCCCGAACGTCGGCGTGGTCGAACGTCGCCTCGTGCCGGGCTAGGACTCCCAGCGCCGCCTGCTCCGGCAGCAACGGGCCGGTTTCGAGGGCGGTCAGTCGCAGCCAGGCGTGGGCCGAGACGGTCTGATTGTCCGCCGACAGCAGCGGCGTCCGGTCAAGTGGCAACAGCTGCGCGCCGGCCGGGCTGGCCAGCGCGGAGAGCAGGCTCGGCAGCGCGTCGGCGGACATGCTCGCCGCCACCAGCGGTCGCAGCTGCTCGGCGCCGCCGCCCAGCAGTCTGCCCAACGCCCGGAGCACCGCCGACTGCATCGGCGCGGTCTGCCCGGTGGCGGCGACCCGCGCCGGCAGCCCGGTGAACCGGCGATAGCTCACCTGCTCCGCAGCCCCGGTCGGGGCGCTGGCCCGGTCGGTTGTCAGCAGGTCCGGAAGCCACAGGTCCAGCCGACCCACCAGGCTGGTCCGCACCGCGGCGCGGGAGCGCCGGCTCGCCAGGTCGGCGACCCAGGTCACGGCGTTCGCCACCGGCCGCCTCGGGAGCCGGGAACGCTGCAGCTCAAAGGTCACCGCCACCGGCACTGTCACCCCGAACGCACCCGAGAAGTGTCCCTGATGCACAGCGTGGGTGTCCGCGTAGCCGACGCTGACCGCGGTGCCACGGCTACGGCCGGTGGCGACCTCGGCGGAGTTCGACCCCAGCCCCAGGTCAGCGGCGCCGCCGACGCGTACGGGTGCCGCCGCGCTCTTGGTCTCACTAAGTTGCAGCTCGTCCTGCCGGTAGCTCTGCTGCTCGATGCCGAGCGCCGACCGGTGACTGGTGACCTCCGGACCGTCACCGCGGACACCACCCAAGGCGGAACGGTAGGCTTCGATTTGCCCCTCGTCCCAGCCCTGCGACCGCAGCTCGGCCAACGTGAGCGGGCGCAGCTTGCCCACCAGCCGCACCCGTTCCCCGGTGACCCCGAGCAGATCCCGGGGGATGGCGGTGTTGAGGAACTCCGACTCTCCCGCAAGCATCACCTCGACCGGGCCGCGCAGCCGGGGACCGCCGGTCAGCGCGGCCAACGCCCGCCGCATGCCAGGAAGCCGGCCGATGCGCGCCGCCACCGCCTCCCGCCCATGCCGGTCGACCAACCCCGGAAACGCCTCGCCGACCAGTGAGGTGACCGCGTCGGCGGCCGCGACCGGCAGCATCGCGGCGCCGTCTGAGCGGTACAGCTGCAGCTCACGCACCGTACTCAAACCAAGACTGTCGCCGTCGCGGAGGTACTCGGGGACCAGCAGATTGCTCTCCGGCCGGAGCCGCACCGGCCGCTCCAGCAGCCCTCCGAGCCGATCGGTGAGCAACGCAGCCGCCAGGTCAGCCGGCACGCTGCCGGTGTCGGCGGCCTCCGGCTGATGGTCGACCTGCGCCAGCGCCACCCGCAACAGTGCGGCGTCGACCGGCTCGCCGTGCCCGAGTTGGGCCTCCGCCAACCGGTGCACCGCCCGGGCCGCCACCTGCGGCTCAAGCTGCAACTCGCCGGTCCGCCAACGCTCCAGGCTGGCGGCGACCACATCGCGCGGCAGCTGCGCCAGCCGGCCCGCCGCGTACGCATCGACCACAGCAGACTCGGAGAGCAGCCACCCCACCGTACCGGTGCTGGTGCGGTCCGCGACCCGACCACCATCGGTGGTGGCCTCGACGGTGAAGGTGAGGTCAGTTTCAAAGTGGAAACGGCGCTCCTCATGGTTGAAGAGCATCCGCTCGATGCCGCGACGCAGGGTCCCGAACCGGGTCCGGCCGGTCTCGCCCCGGGCGGTACCCACCGCCCCCTCCGGCGACCCCGCCAGCGCCTCCGGGTCGACCCGGGCGAAGCCGCCGGTGACCAGTCGGGCGGTCGCCTTGCCGAGCCCGGCGACCGCCGACCGCAGCCGGAACATCAGCTGGCCCAGGACGGTCACCTCCGGCGTGCCGAGCAACCGGGTAGCGCCGGCCGTTGCCTGCAACGACAACCCGTACCTGGTGTGACTGGCCAGACTGCTCTGGAACAGCTGATCGTGATGCTCCCCCTCGGTGACCAACTCCGCCAGCCGTGACCGGAGCGCCGGCACCGTCGTCAACGAATCCACAGTGGCAAGTAGCTCGGGTGACAGGTCGCTCGCTCGCCGCCGGCCATCGGAGACCTGCCGCAACGCAGCCACCGCCGCCTCCCGGAGCCCACGGGCATCGACCATGGTGATGAAAGAGTCCGCCGTCGCCAACAGCTGCGGACCGGTTGCCCCGGCCACCGCCGGCCGCGGCGGCGACCGGTAACTGAACGACGCCGGGGCATGGACATCGGCCGCCCCGTGGAAGGTGAGCCGCTCGCCGCCGGGCAACGGTGCTCCCCCCTCGTCGGTGATGTGTACCGAAAGTTGATGGGGAATCCGCCACACGCCCAACGGGCCCCGGTGTTCGAGGTAGCTGATGGCTCGGGTGTGCTCGCCGCTACCCAGCGTCCACCGCCGCAGCGGCCCCCGGCCAACGCCCGCGACCGCCCCGTGCGACACGGCGTCGGTGGCCCCCGCCGCCGGCCGCTCGTACGCGGCGCGTACGTGGGCGAGCCACTGGCGGGAGACATGAGCGGCGTCGTAGGTCGCCGCGCCGGTGTCGTCGATGTTCAACGACGCCAACGTTCGATCGTGGACATACCCCCGGAACAGCGACTCCTGGTCAGCGCCGTCGAGCAGCTGGTCGAGCCGAATCTCCAGCACCGCGAACCGGAGCTCGTGGAGAGGTTGCCCGGCCGGCAACCGGGCCACGGTGAACCGCAGCCCGGACTGTGCCAACTGGTCATAGTTGGCCTGCAGCGCCGCCGCGGTCAACTGCCGTTCCACCAACAACGTGTTGAAGGCAGTCAAGTTGCGGGCCAACGCGTCCCGGTTGACGTTGCGCCACCACCGGCCCCGCAACGCGGCGGCCAGCTGCGACCTTTCCCGCCGGTCCAGCTCCGCCCCGTCCGGCAGCACAAAGCCTAGCGGCCGCAGCACTGCGAGGACGTGGCTGCGCAGCTGCCCAAGTTGGTCGACCGCGCCCGCCGGCCGCGCCGCAGCGTCGGGTTGGTCGGCCGGCGCTGGGGGGTGCGCCGAAAAGTTCCGGACCAGCGCGGGACCGGCGCCGAGCCCCACCGGCCGCCCTGCCGAATCCGTACTCACCGCGTGGCGTGGATAGGCGAGGCGCTCGCCGGTCGGATTGGTCACGACGTTGCGCCGCAGCTGGCCACCTTCGTCCACGGCTGCCGGGTCCACCGGCAGACCGAACCGGTACGCGTCGGGCTCACGGGACAGGGTCAGCATGGTGCCCGCAAAGGTGGCCGACACCGGCTCGGCGCTGTCCCCGCGCCAGAGGGTGACCTGATGGCTGACCCCGGGCCGGTCTGCTGCACCCCAGGCGTGAGCCTGCACCTCTCCGGTCCAGCGCTCGACGATGATCTCGTGGCTGGTGGCGTCGGTGTGCAGTTCATGGACGGAGCCGGACCCGCGCAGCAGAGACCCGTCCAGGCCAGCCTGGATACGCTCCAGCCAGCCGGCCAATCGGGTCGGGAGCTGGTCCCGCACCCACTGGGAAAGCCCCAGGCTGGCGAACGGCCCGTGCTCGGCTGCCCTGCCCTGGCTGGTGACACCACCGGTGCCCGCGACCACCTCCGCCGTCTGTTCCAGGTTCACCTCGCGGGTCGCGGCGCTGACCATCCGAGCTTGCTCCCGGAGCAGGTCACTGTGGATCTGCACCACCGCGACGGTGACCCCGTCGCTGATCACCGGAAATTCGTATCCGTCGGTGTTCACCGCGGCGTCGAGGCTCGCCGGCAGCTCGCTGACCCGCTGCCAGACCTGTGCTTGGACCTGCCATTTGCGGTCGCCCGCCGCAGCGTCGGGCAATCGTGCCATCACCCAGTCGACGATGCGGCTGCGGCCGGTCCACTCCAACACCATGAACTGTGGCGTCTCGGTGCCCCCAGCCAGCTGCTCGGGAGCCGCCGCCCGGACGCTCTCCGGCGGCTGGTCGGTAAAGGCGTCGGCGATCGCCACCGGCATCGACTCGGGCTGGTCGGGATCGGAACGGAACTGCGTACCGGTTTTCAGGTCTTGGATGGTTGCGGCGAGGGCGACGTCGTGTGGCGTGGCCGGGCCCTGGTTGTCGACGGCGGCGATGGTCGGTTCGACCCAAGCCTGGGAGGTCATCTCCTGCCCGAGCCAGCCTCGCAGCTGGTGCTGCCAGCCCCCGCGCAACAGCAGCGGCAGGCCAGCCTGGGCTCGGCGACCGAGCGTGAACAGGCTCGCCCGGGCAGCGACCTGCGCCTGCCCCCACTGACCACGTCCGATGTGGTGCTGGATCTGCCGGATCGGGGTGACCGGCGAGGCGACCGGCTGGACATCGGTTACCGCGTACCGGATCTGGAACTGCCGTTGCGCCCGATCGCCGAAGCTCAGCCGGGCTCCCTCCGCCGAGAGGACCTCCCGCCACCGGGCCTGCAGCCGCCGATCCAGCTCTGGCGCGGTGAGTGGGCGATGATCAACCGCATGTTCGGCGAACTGTTCGTTCAGGAACTCGGTCATGGCTTGGAGATGGGGGAATCTACCCATCGGCGCCCCGGCGAGCAGGCCCGCCCGGAACGGCTCCGCCGCGGGCTCCCTTGCTGGTCTGCCTCCCGAGGCGGGCGGTGACGCGCCGGCGGCGACGGAACCGGCGCTGGCCTGATCGACGGGTGCCAGCTGTGGTTGCTCCGCAGCGTGATCTCCGGTCAGCAACTGCGACTCGTCGAATCGGACGAGCGACTCTGTCTGCTCGGTCTGCTCGGCGGGTTCGGCTTCGGGCTTTCCAGCTCCGGTGGGCACGGAACCGGGCTCCCCAGGGTTGGGCTGCGCGGGGCCGGTCTCCTGCTCCGCGACGGTGACGCTGGCCGGGACCTCCCGCCCCACCGTCGCCATCGCCTGCCGCAGCTGACCCGACACATCCCGCGCCATCTCCGCCAACCCCGCCCGCACCTGCCCCGACACCACCACCTGCGCCGCCGCCGTCTGCACCCACCCCGCCCCGGTGAACTCGAACACCCCCGGCCGCACAAACCACCGACCCTCCGGCAACGACCGATCCACCCCAAACACCGTCTCCACCCGGCCACCACCCTCACCCCGCACAAACACCCGACCCGCCCCCTCACCACCGGCGCCACCGGCCAGCTCCACCACCCCCTGCCCCCGCAACCCCGCCAACACCCGCCCCACCGCCTGCTCCGCCGAATTGATCCCCGCCACCCCCGCCCCCTCACCTGCCACCCCACCCACCGTCAACTCCGCAAACGAACCCACCTCAGCCCCCACCACCACCCCCTGACCATCCAACTGCAACACCAACGGCACCCCCGCAAACCGCCCCTGCACCAACCACCCATCCCCCACCGGCTTCCAATGCCCCACATCCCGAAACTCCCGCGCCTGCGACACCACCGCATCCACCGCATCCGACACCCGCCCGTAATCCCAACCCACCACCTCCCGCAGATCCCCACCCCCCTGCACAATCCCCAACCGCTCCAACACCTGCCCCAACCCCCCACCGGCCGCCTGCTCCAACCCCGCCAACTGCTCCCGCGCATGCGCAAACAACCCATCCACCAACCCCTCCCGCCCCACCACCGACACATCCACACCCGACGGCGACCCGCCACCCGCCCCGCCGAACCCACCCTCACCCGCCAGCACATCCCCCACCCGCGGACCACCACCATCCGCACCCACCCCACCAGACCCGCCCGCAGCAGCACGCCCGCCTGCCGCCTGAGTAGCCGCGTCACCATTCAACAAATCCGCAACCCACACACTGCTTACCCCGAACCGATCCGCCAACCCCGACACATCCGAACCAGACAACAAAAACCCGATATCCCCCAACGTCGCCCGCACATCCCCCAACCCCGCCTGCCCCACAAACCGCTCCCACACCCCACCCACCGCCCCCTGCCCCACCGCCTCCCAAAAATTCGACGCCCCACCCGCCCGCAACAAACTCGCAAACTCCTGATCCGTCAACAACGCCTGCAACCCATTCGCCCCCACAAACCCCAACCCACCACCCACCCCACCCATCACCGCCATCGGCAACGCCCCCGACGCAAACCCCAACGGCGCCCCACCCAACCCCGCACCCACCACCGCCACCGGCAACCCCACCCAATTCACCGAATACCCACCCACCCCCATCTGCTGCAACTGCGCCGCCGTCATCACCTCCTGCAACCCCCACCCCAACGCCCCAAACCGCAACGCCGACCGCCCCCCATACGCCAACACCCGACCCCCGATCTCCCCACCCACCGTCACCCCCCGATCCACCACCTCCGCCACCAACTGCCGCACCCACACATCCTCCGCACCCAACCGCGTCACCGGCCCCGCCCCCGACCGACCCGACAACTCCCACCGCACCAACGCCTCGACATCCCCCCGCGTATCCACATTCCGCAACCGCGCCACCGTCGCCGCATCCGCCCCATTCCGCCGCGCCGCATCCACCACCTCCCGCTGCACCCGCGGCGCCGCATGCCGCGCCCCCACCTGCACCATCGACAACGGATTCGACCCCACATCCCGACCCACCGCCCGCACCCCCCGCCCCACCGCCCCACCCACCGACCGCCCCACCGACACCCCCACCTCCCGCACCGCCTGACCAAACAACCCACCCCGAACCCCCGACGGCCCCGCCACCCGCGAAACATCCGACAAACTACTCCGCGCCGTCGCCGACATAATCCGCTGCAAAAACCCCTGCATCAACGCCCGAATCGCGGTCACCTTCCCCGCCATAGACGCCGCCGCCGCCACCAACGAAGCACCCAATGTAAAAAACGCCAACGCCAACGCCACCATCAACTCAAAAAGCATCAAAATAACCTGCGCCCGAAACGCCGCCTTCGCCTGCACCGTCTGCACCGTAAACTCGGTCACCTGCGTCGCCAACGCCTGCTGCGTCTGCGCCAAACCCGCCGCCGCCCGCGCCACCTCCTGCACCTGCTGCGAAAACACCTGCGGCGCACCATCACCCAACCACGTCACCTGAATATCCTGCGCCGCCTGCACCCCCGCCACCGCCACCTCCAAGGTGACCCGCGCCTCCTCCGCCCAAAACTCCGCCAACGCCTGCAACGAATACTCATCCGCCCGCGGATTCACACCCAACAACAACCGATACGTCTCCAACCCGAACGGCGGCACCGGGAAATTCCCAGTCGTCGCCGCCACCCCCACCAACGGCGACCCCGCAAACATCAAATAATTGAGCCACGCCGGCCCGTGCTCCGCCCACCAATCATTCAACGAACGAATACCGTCGTCGAACCCCTCAAGAAACTCCTGAATCGCGTAATCGACCTCATCGAACATCACCGGGGCATCGCCACCGGGCGACAGCGCTCGGCCGGTTCGCCGGCTGCCGAACCATCCACCGGTGACGCCATCGGCTCCTCCCCAGACAGACATGGCCGCCGCATCGAGAGCCTACGTAACGGTGACGATCGTTGGCTATGGCTACCGGTGAAACCTGTAGATCAACTCGGTTACGGTTAGCCGAACACCGCGCGGCGGACGGCCCGGCTCGGGGGCTGGCCGGATCCCGGGGCTGACCAGGGGTCCCGGACCCACGTGACCAATGGCCATGTCGCCGGGGGTGTCAACCGCGCCACGCTGACTACGTGACCACCACCTATCCGCCGCCGGCCGCGGTCGACGCGCTTACCGCCGACGGCGCGATCATCACCATTCGCCCGGTCCACGGCTCCGAGGCCGACCGGGCGGCGGTGGCGGGCCTCTTCGAGCAGGCATCCGGGGCGAGTCTGCGGCTACGGTTCTTCACCAATCCGGCCGGGCCGCTGCTAGCGGCCGAGATCACTCGGCTGCTCCGTCCGCCCACCGCCGAACATGCCACGCTCGCCGCCGAACTCGCCGGTGAGACCGTCGGCGTCGCCTCCTATGAGCGGCGCGGCCCGCAGGACCACCGGGCGGAGTTCGCCGTCTTCGTCGCCGACCGGCACCAGGGTCGGGGCATCGGCACCCTGCTCCTGGAACATCTTGCCCAGTACGCCCGCCGGCACGGCATCACCGAACTTTTCGGCGAGGTGCTCGCCGGTAACGCCCGGATGTTGCGGGTAGCCGGCGATCTCACCGCGGCCACCACTCCGTACCTGGCCGACGGCGTAGTCGAGGTGACGCTGACCACCGCCGCGGACGAGGCCGCGCTGGCCGCCGTGGCGGCCCGGGACCGGGCCGCTGGCCAGGCATCCCTGCGGCCGCTGCTCGCACCCCACTCGGTGGCGATCGTCGGCGCCGGCCGCACCGGTGGGGTCGGCCACGAACTCCTCACCGGCCTGGTGAGCTATGGCTTCACCGGCCCGGTCTATCCGGTCAATCCGCACGCCACGGCGGTTGCGGGAGTGCCCGCGTACCCTTCGCTGCGGCACCTGCCGGGGCCGATCGAACTGGCGGTGATCGCGGTGCCGGCGCCGCAGGTGGTCACCGCGGTGACCGACGCGGCAGCCGCCGGAGCCCGGGCGGCGGTGGTGCTCAGCGCGGGCTTCGCCGACGCTGGCGAGGCCGGCACCCGGCGGCAGGACGAGCTGGTCCGAGCCGCCCGCGCCCACAACATCCGGCTGGTCGGCCCGAACTGCCTCGGCGTGATCAACACCGATCCGCTGGTACGGCTGGACGCCAGCTTCGCCCCGGCGACACCACCCGCCGGGGGGTTGGCGGTCGCCTCCCAGTCCGGCGCGGTCGGCATCGCCGTCCTGGACCAGCTGCGACGGGCCGGATGCGGCACCGCCAGCTTCGTCTCTCTCGGCAACAAGGCCGATGTCAGCGGCAATGACCTGATCTCCTACTGGTACGACGATCCGGCGACCCGCGCCGTCGCCCTCTACCTGGAATCATTCGGCAACCCGCGTAAGTTCGCCCGGCTGGCGCGGGCCCTGGCACGCCGCAAGCCGGTGCTGGCCGTGGTCAGCGGCCACTCCGGCGCCGGCGCCCGCGCCGGGGCCTCGCACACCGGCGCGGCCGCCGCCCCGGAGGCGGCGGTGACCAGCCTGTTCGCTCAGGCCGGCGTGGTCCAGGTGGAGCACCTCGGGGAGCTGGTCGACGCCGCCCGCATGCTCACCGACCAGCCGTTGCCGCAGGGGCACCGGCTGGGCATCGTCGGCAACGCTGGCGGTGCGAACGTGTTGGCGGCCGACGCCGCGGAGTCCGCCGGTCTGCGCCTGCCCGAGCAGGTGTCCGGGCTGCCCAACCCGCTGGACCTCGGCGCCGACGCGACTCCCGCCGGGTTGGCCGAGTCGTTGTCGATCGTCGCCGGCTCCGGCGCGGTAGACGCCGTTCTGGTGCTCCTCGCGGCTACCCGGGCCAACGACCCGCCGGCGCTGTGGCGGCAGGTGGCGAGCGTCGCCGACCGGTGGCCGGCGCTGCCGCTGGCTGGCGTGGCGCTCGGTGGTGGTGCCCCGGTCGCCCTCGGGGAACGCCGCGCCCCCGTCTTCGAGCTGCCCGAGCAGGCGACGAGGGCGCTGGGTCGGGCGGTCGCCTATGCGGCGTGGCGCCGGGAACCGCTCGGCACCCGGCCACCACTGCCCGAGGTAGACACCGAGGCAGCGCGGGCCCTGGTCGCCGAGGGTCTCGCCGAAGGCGGCGGTTGGCAGCCCTACGCCCGCATCGCCGGCATCGCCGCGGCCTACCAGCTCCCGTTGTCGCCCTCCCGGGTTGTCCATAGTGCAGCAGCGGCGGTAGCCGCAGCGGCCGAGATCGGTTACCCGGTCGCGCTGAAGGCCGCCGACCCGCAGCTGGTGCACAAGAGCGACATCGGGGCGGTCCGGCTCGACCTCGCCGACGGTTCGGCCGTCACCACCGCCTACCACGCCGTCGCCGCGGCGTTGGCCCGGCCCGACCCGCCGGTGCTGGTGCAGCCGATGGCGTCCGGCAGCGTGGAACTCGTCGCCGGGGTCTCCCACGAGCCACACTTCGGTTCGCTGGTCATGGTCGGCCTTGGCGGGGTCCACACCGACCTGCTCGCCGACCGTACCTTCCGGTTGGTGCCGCTGACCGATCTGGACGCTGGCCGGATGTGGCGGTCGTTGCGCAGCGCCCCGCTGCTCACCGGGTACCGCAATCTCCCGCCGGTAGCCACCGACGAGTTGGAGCTGCTCCTGCTCCGCCTCGGCCGGCTCGCCGAGGAGCTGCCGGAGGTGGCCGAACTCGACCTGAACCCGGTGCTGGCCGGCCCCGGGCAGGTGGTGGCGGTGGACGCCGCACTGCGCCTCTGCCCGGTCGGCGAGGAACCGGATCCGACCCTTCGGAGGCTGCGATGACCGGCAGGCTCCGCCCAGCACATCGACACCCAGGAGGTTGCCGTAATGGCTGACCAGGTCGACCTCGTCCGGGCGGTCGAAGCCGCCGTCCGCGCGCCATCTATGCACAACAGCCAACCGTGGCGGTTCCGGCTCGGCCACGACTACATCGAGCTGCGGGCCGACCCGGGACGTCGCTCCCCGGCCACCGACCCGACCGGCTGGGCGGTGCGGCTGGCCGGCGGCGCGGCCCTGCTCAACCTGCGGCTGGCGGTCGCCGTTGCGGGGGTCCGGCCGGCGGTCAGGTTGCTGCCGGAGCCGGCCGAGCCGGAGCTGCTCGCCGTCGTCACGCTCGGCGCCGCCGGCCCGCCGTCACCGGCCGAACAGCGGCTGGCGGCCGCGATCTGGCGCCGCCGCAGTCACCGGGAGGGTTTCTGGCCCGACTCGGTGCCCGCCGAGGCCCGCTCGCGACTGACCGCCGCCGCCCAGCATGAGGGCGGCTGGCTGGAGCTGCTGATCGGCACCGGGCCGGCGAACGCGGTCGCCCAGCTCTCGCAGGCCGCCGACGAGCTGCTGGTGCGTCAGCCCGACTACCGGGCAGAGTTCGCCGCCTGGGGCCGGCCACCCGGCAGCGAGGCCGCCGACGGGGTGCCGGTGCGGCCGGCGCCGCCCGAGGCGCAGCCGCAGGACTACTTCCCGGCCCGCCCGTACGCGGGTGGGGCTGGCGGCACGGCGCCGGCGGACCCGGGTTCGCAGCCGCTGGTGGCGGTGCTCGGCACCGTCGGCGACACCGCCGGCGACCAGCTCGTCGCCGGGCAGGCGCTGCAACGGGTGCTGCTCACCGCCACCGACGCGCAGCTGGTGGCGGCGCTGGTGTCGCAGCCGATCGAGGTGCCGGGGATCCAGGAGCAGCTGCGGCTGGCGCTGGGCAGCTCCGGCACGCCGCAGATGTTGCTGCGGCTCGGGTACGGCAGCCCGGGTCCGGTGACGGGGCGGCGACCGGCCGCGGATGTGATCGACGAGGCCGCGCCGGTCCGGGTGAGGTCGGCGCGGACCGGCGTGCCGGCCGGCTCCGGCCGGGAGGCGCTGCTGGCACCCAGGTGACCGCGGATCCGCCCCGGCCAGCGGATCGTCCCCCGCCCCCGGGACGGGGAGGATGCGCCACGTGGCAGAGTGTCCAGGTGCGGAAGTACGTGATCATGGGCATCCAGGGCAGCGGCAAGGGCACTCAGAGCACGCTGCTCGCCGAGGATCTGGACCTGGTCCACATCAGCGTCGGCGACATCTTCCGCTGGCACATCCAGCACCACACCAAGCTCGGTGCGCAGGTCCGCCGAATCGTCTCCGCCGGTGAGCTGGTCGACGACGAGCTGGTCGGCTCGGTGGTGCGGCAGCGGCTCGACATCCACGACTGGAACTACGGGTTCATCGTCGACGGGTTCCCCCGCAACCGGACCCAGGCCGAGTTCTTCCTGGAGAGCTACGACATCGACGCGGTGATCCACCTGGCGCTACCCGACGACGAGGTGCGTCGGCGGGTGCTGGCGAGGCGGTTGTGTTCCCGCTGTGGCCTGGACTACAACCTGATCGCCCACCGCCCCGAGACCGAAGACCGGTGTGACGTCTGCGGCGGCGAACTGGTCCGCCGCGCCGACGACACCGAGGAGGCGCTGGAACGCCGGGTGCAGGATTACCACCGCAAGATCGACCCGGTGCTGGAGCTCTTCTCCCGGAAAGAGTTCGTGATCACAGTCGACGCCCGTCCCGACCGGGACACTGTCCAGCTGGACATCCGGAAGCAGCTGGGGCTCCCACCGGCCGGCGACCGCAACCCGTAGCCGCCGACCGGTGTCGGATCGGGGAGTCGGGTGCCGACGACCGCCCAATCTCCGACATGCTGGAGAGATGACGACAGACAACCCCACGGCCCCGCAACTGGCCGAGGCCGCCCGCGCGGCCGGGCTGGCCCCGTCGGTGCACAACACTCAGCCCTGGCGCTGGCTGGTCCACCCCGACCACCTGGAGCTGTACGCCGACCGCAGCCGGCAGTTGCCGGTGGCCGACCCGGAAGGGCGGCTGTTGACCATCAGCTGCGGCGCCGCGCTGCACCACGCACAGGTGGCGTTGGCGGCGGAGGGCTGGCGTTCGACGGTCACGCCGTTGCCGGACCCGGCACAGCCAGACCTGCTGGCCCGGGTGATCCCCACCACGGCGACCGAGGACCCGAACGCCGCGCTGCGCAGGTTCCAGGCGGCGCAGCGGCGGCACACCGACCGGCGCGCCGTGACCGACCAGCCGGTGCCGCCGACGGCGCTGGCGCAGATCCGGGCGGCGGTCGAGGAGTACGGCCTCAACCTTCACGTGTTCCGGCCCGAGCAGCTCAGCGAGCTGGCGGTGGCGGCGGATCGGGCGGAGCGGCAGGCCGCCTCCCAGCCGGAGCTGCTCGCGGAGCTGGCCTACTGGACCGGCGGGCAGCAGCCCGCGGGCACCGGGATCCCCGACCGCGCGATCCCGAGCGAGCCGCCCCACACCCACGTACCGGTGCGCGACTTCGGCCACCCCGGGGAGTTGGCGCCGGGCGCCGGCACCGACCGGGCCGCCAGCTATGCGGTGCTGTTCGGCGCCGAAGACACCCCGGCGAGCTGGCTGCGGGCCGGCCAGGCGGCCGCCGCCGGCTGGCTGACCGCCACCGAGCAGGGCGTGGCGGTGCTGCCGTTCAGCGCGATCGTGGAGGCACCAGGGACCCGCGCGGTCCTGCGCCACCTGCTGGCCGAGCTCGGCCAGCCGTACCTGGTGCTGCGGCTGGGCCTGGCGGACCCGGACCATCCCGGGCCGGCGCCGACCGACCGGCTCGCTGCGGCGCAGACCGTCGAGATCGTCGGCGGTGACCAGTGACCGCGCCGGCGACACCGCGGCCGGTGGTGGTCGGCGTGGACGGTTCACCGGCCAGCCACACCGCGGTGGAGCTCGCGGCCCGGGAGGCGCACCTGCACCACTCGCCGCTGCGGGTGGTCCACGCCTTCGAATGGCCGCTGCTCGGGGTCTATCTGGGCCCGTCGCCGGAGCTGCCCGCCGACGAGGCCGGCGCCGCCGGGTTGCGGGCCGACGCGAACCGGGTCCTGGCCGAGGCGCTGGCCCACGCCCACAGCGTCAGCGGCACGCTCGGCGGCGGGACTCCGCAGATCGAGGGCGAGGTAGTCACCGGCGAGGTCTCACCGGTGCTGCTGCGGGAGGCGGCGGGGGCGGCGCTGCTGGTCGTGGGCGACCGCGGCCTGGGCGGCTTCGGCGGGCTGCTGCTGGGCTCGGTGGCGATCCAGGTGGCCGCACACGCGCCGGCCCCGGTGCTGGTCGCCAGGGGGCAGCTGCGCCGGCAGGGGCCGGTGGTGGTCGGTGTGGACGGCTCTGCGGTCTCCCAGGCCGCGGTCGGTTTCGCCTTCGCTGAGGCGGCGGCCCGGGACGCCGAGCTGCTGGCGGTCGCCGCCTGGACCGGCCGGGTCTCCACCGAGCAGGCCGAGCAGCTGCCGTTGATCTATGACGCGGATGACATCGAGGCCGCCCAGGTGACCGCGCTGCACCAGGCGTTGGCGCCGGCCCGCGACCAGTGGCCGCAGGTGCCGGTACGGGAACTGGTGCGGCGCGGCCGGCCGGCCCGGGTGTTGCTGGCGGCGGCGGAGCCTGCGCAGCTGGTGGTGGTGGGGGCGCGCGGCCGGGGAGGGTTCACCGGGCTGCTGCTCGGCTCGGTCAGCCAGGCGATGTTGCACCACGCCGGGTGCCCGGTGGCGGTGGTCAGAAAGCTGCCCGACCAGGAGGGAGCCGACGACGCCGCCGGCGGGTGACGCGGCGGCCAGTGGCCCGGTGGTCAGTGCTTACCGAGCAGCTTCGCGGCCAGCACCGCGGCCTGGGTGCGCCGCTCCAGTCCGAGCTTGGAGAGCAGGCTGGAGACGTAGTTTTTGACGGTCTTCTCGGCCAGATACATCTTCGCGGCGATCTCCCGGTTGGTGAGACCGTCGGCGATGTGGCCGAGGATCCGCCGCTCCTGCTCGGTCAGCGACTGCAGCTCGGGCGGGGCGGCCTCACCGTGCCGGATGCGTTCCAGCACCCGCTGGGTGACCGCCGGGTCGAGCAGGGACTGGCCGGCCGCCACCCGCCGGACGGTGTCGAGCAGGTCGGTGCCCCGGATCTGCTTCAACACGTAACCGGCGGCACCGGCCATGATCGCCGCGAACAGGGCCTCGTCGTCCTCGTACGAGGTGAGGATCAACCCTTTGATCGACGGGTCGACGCTGCGGATCTCCCGGCAGACGTCGATGCCGCTGCCGTCGGGGAGGCGGGCGTCGAGGATCGCCACGTCCGGCTTGAGGGCGGGGATGCGGCGGACCGCCTCGGCGGTGGTGCCGGCCTCCCCCACCACCTCGATGTCGCCGTCGGCCTGCAGCAGCTCACAGAGCCCGCGCCGGACCACCTCATGGTCGTCGAGCAGAAACACCCGGATCATCGTCGAACCCACCCATCGCCGGTCGTGGGGCCATTGTAGGCCCGCTCACCACGGCCGGCGGGGGTCAGGCTCCGGGCAGGCCAGCACATAGTCGAGCAGCTCGGAGTAGCCGGCGCTGGCCATCGCCACGCACGTGTCGGCCGCGCCGTAGTAGACCCGCAGCCGGTCCCGCCCGGGATCATGGACCAGGCCGGTCGGGAAGACCACGTTCGGCGCGTCGCCGGTACGTTCGTAGCCGGTGGCCGGGCCGAGCACCCAGTCGTCGCCGCGGCGGAGCACGATGGCCGGGTCGAGCAGGTCGAGCAGCACCACCCCCATCCGGTAGACCTTGCCGCCGGCCAACTCCTTGATCCCGTGGTAGAGCCCGAGCCAGCCGTGCGGCGTCCGCAGCGGCGGCGGCCCCATCCCCACCCGCTGGTGGTCCCACCAGGCACCGGGCCGGGTCGACAGGACCAGCCGCGGGTCGCGCCAGCTGCGCAGGTCGGGCGAGCGGGAACACCAGACGTCGGCCCGGCCGGGCGCCACCGACATCGGCCGATGGAAGATCAGATAGTCGCCGCCGACCCGTTCCGGCAGCAGCGAGGCGTTCTTGTCTTCGGCCGGCAGCACCACCCCCAGCGAGGTCACGGCGCGAAAGTCGGTCGTGGTGGCGATCGCCACCGCCGGCCCGGCCGGGCCGTACGCGGTGTAGGTGAGCGCCCAACAGGCCTGGTCGGCGAGCCAGGTGAGGCGCGGATCCTCCACCCCCCACCGGGACTGTTCGCCGTGGACAGCCGGACCGATCAGCGGCAGCGGGTCCACCCGCCACCCGGTCTCGCCGTCGCTGCTGCGCGCGACGCTCAGGTGGGAGATGCCGCGCCGGTCCTCCACCCGGCATACCAGCACGGTCTCGTCGTCGGCCTGGGCGGCGGCCGGATTCAGCACGCTGTTCGCCGGGTACGGCCAGTCGGCCGCGGTGAGCAGCGGATTGTGGCTGCTGCGGGTGAACAGGTCGGTCAGCTCGCCCGCTCCGTCGAGGCGGGCGGCGGTGGGCTCGGCGACCACGCGCGCTCCTCTCTGCCCCGGGCCGGCGCCCCAGCCACCCGGGCATCCGCCACCAGCTCGGTGAGGCTGGCCGGTCGGATCCATCCCGCGGACCGTACCCGGTGGGGCGCCGCCGCGGCGGCGAACACGTCGGCGAACCGCGCCCCGACCGCGGGCCAGGTCAGCTCCGCGCCGACCGCCTTCGCGGCCCGGCGGGTGGCGGTGAGCCGGTCCGGGTCGGCGAGCAGCCGACAGGTCGCCTCGGCGAAGCCGGCCGGGTCCTCGGCCGGCACCAGCACGCCCAGCGGCGGCCCGCCGGCACCGGTGACCAGATCCTCGGCGTACCGGTAGGGGGTGGAGACCACCGGGCAGCCGGCGGCGAGGGCGAAGGTCAACGCGCCGGAGCAGGTCTGCTCCAGGTTCCGGTACGGGGTGAGGTGGAGCTCGGTGCGCTGCAACAGCAGCGCCAACTCCGGTTCGCTCAGAAACGCGTCGACGAACTGCACCCGCTCCCCGACCCCCAGCTGCGCGGCGAGTTCGGTGAGCTGCTCGCGGTACTGCTCGCCGCGGCGGCGCAGCGTCTCCGGGTGGGTGGCGCCGACGATCAGATACCGCACATCGGGGTGCTGGGCCACGATCTCCGGCATCGCCTGGACCGCGGTCTCCAGCCCCTTACCTGGGCGGAGCAGCCCGAAAGTGGACAGGATCCGGTCGTCGGCGGCCGCGGCGAGCGCCGCCGCCAGCGCGGGTCCGGCCACAGTGGGCTCGGCGGGCCGGGACAGCGCCTCGGGAACCCCGTGCGGCACCACCACGAACCGGTCTGCTTCCACCCAGCCGGCCTCGCTGGCGATGCGGCGGGCCGTCTCGCTGAAGCCGGTGACCACCGCCGCCCCGCGGCACAGGCCGGCGAGCACGCCGGCCTGGCCCGGGGTGGCGGAGCTGAGCACGGTGTGGCTGGTGACCGCGTAGGGCGTCCCGAGCCTGGTCAGTTCGCTGGCGAAGTCGAGCACATAGCCGCCGTCCGGGCCGCCGAAGATGCCGTACTCGTGCTGGATCAGCACCAGGTCGGCGCCGGTGGCGGTGACCGCGCGGGCGGCCCGGCGGTAGTCACCCCGGTCGTCCTGCTGCAGCACCTCGATGACCTCCGGCCCGTACCGGTGGCCGTCCCGGTCGACCGCGCAGATCTCGACCCGCCACTGTGGCGCACTGACCGCTAGTGCGGTGCGCAGGTCGTCGGTGAAGGTTGCCAGGCCGCAGCGGCGCGGCGGATACGTCGAACAGACAACGATGTGCATCAGCTGAACCCCCCGCCGGCCACCTGACGTTGCTACGTACCTTGCTCCCCACCTCGCCCAGGGTCCTCGTTGGAGTATCCCAGCGCTTCCCAGATCTCGTAGACGGTTCGGTACATCTGCCCGTCGGGCAACCGGTCCAGCTCCGCCCGCAGGTCCGGCGGAACCCCCATCTCCTCGGCCCCGCGCAACAACTCCCGCCGGTCCCCCGGCAGCGACGACAACGGTATGTAACGACCCAGCCGGCTGCGGGCGGCCAGATCCTGGCCCCGCAACGGTTCCGGGGCTCCGCTCGGCCGCTGCCCGGCGGGGATCCGGTCAGCCTCCGGCTGGTCGTCGTCTGCCACCTCGGGATCGCGCCACTCGTCGACCCGGGACGGGCCGGGGGCACCCTGGGTGTAGGCCCGCGCCTCCTTGGCCAGCTCGTCGTCGAGCTGCGGACTGTGCTTGCTACTGCCACGTTCCATCGCTGTCCGATTCCCGGCGGGGCCGGACGGCAAACCCGCCGCGGCCGGTTCAGCGCGGGCGGGGCTTACCCTCGGCGTACCCCGCCGGCGTCTGCACCCCGAGCACCGCCCGCTGCCGGAACTCGGCCAGATCCCCCGCCCCGGCGTACGCACACGCGCTGCGCACCCCGGCGACGATCTGGTCGAGGATGTCCTCCACCCCCGGGCGCTGCGGGTCAAGATACCGCCGAGCGGCAGAGATCCCCTCGTCGAACAAAGCCTTCCGGGCCCGCTCGAACGGGGAATCCTCGACCGTCCGGGCGTTCACCGCCCGCGCCGAAGCCATCCCGAAACTGACCTTGTAGCGCCGCCCGTCCGAATCGACCTGCAGGTCGCCGGGGGACTCATGGGTGCCGGCGAACCAGGAGCCGACCATCACCTGCGACGCGCCGGCCGCCAGCGCCAGCGCCACGTCACGGGGGCTGCGGATGCCGCCGTCGGCCCACACGTGCGCGCCCAGCTCCCGGGCGCGCGCGGCGGTGTCCAGCACCGCCGACAGCTGCGGCCGCCCGACCCCGGTCATCATCCGGGTGGTGCACATCGCGCCCGGCCCGACCCCGACCTTCACGATGTCCGCGCCGGCCGCCACCAGATCTGCCACCCCGGCCGGGGTCACCACGTTGCCGGCCACCAGCGGCACCCCCGGCGACAACCCGCGTACCTCCTCGACTGCGGTCACCATCCGGTCCTGATGGCCGTGGGCGGTGTCGAGCACCAGCACATCGACGCCGGCGGCGAGCAACTGCTCGGCCCGGCTCACCGAATCCCCCGAGATCCCGACCGCGGCGCCGATCCGCAGCCGGCCCGCCGCGTCCACCGCCGGGGTGTAGAGCGAGGCCCGCAGCGCGCCGGTCCGGGTCAGGATCCCCACCAGCTGACCCGCCTGGTCCACCACCGGCGCCACCCGGTGATGGCCGGCGACCAGCCGGTCGAACGCCGCCGCCGGGTCGATGTCGGCCGGCAGCGTCAACAGGTCGGCCGACATCACCTGCCGCAGCTGGGTGAACCGGTCCACCTCGGCGCAGTCGGCCTCGGTGACCACCCCGCGCGGCTGCCCCGCCTCGACCACCACCACCGCGCCGTGGGCCCGCTTCGGCAACAGCAGCAGCGCATCCGAGACCGTGTCCTGCGGCCCCAGCGCCACCGGCGTATCGAAGACCACGTGCCGCTGCTTCACCCAGCCGATCACCTCGGTGACCACCTCCACCGGGATGTCCTGCGGAATCACCGCCAACCCACCGCGCCGGGCGATCGTCTCGGCCATCCGCCGGCCGGAGACCGCGGTCATGTTCGCCGCCACCACCGGCACGGTCGTGCCGCAGCCGTCGCCGGCGGCCAGACCCACCTCGGTACGGGAGTTCACCGCTGACCGGTTCGGCACCAGGAACGCGTCGTCGTAGGTCAGATCGACGGCGCCACCGAGGCCGAACTCCTCGCTACTGACCATGGGCCGAGTATTCCGCAGGTTCAGGTAGCCGGTGGCCGGCGGGGTAATCCCCAGGTTCAGGCGGCCGGTGGCCGGCGGGGCACCGCCGAGGGCCCCAGCACGGTCGCGCCCAGCGCTCGTACCCGTTGTTGCAGCCCCCGGTCGGCGGTGACGACCGCGCGGTGCCGGCGGTTGTCGGCCGCCCGGACCAGCGCCACGATCTCGTCGTCGCCCGAGCCCGGCGCCGAGACCACCCGCACCCCGGCCACGCTGGCGACATCCCGCGCCGCGCCCTCCACCACCAGGACTACCTCCAGCGGCGGCGGAACCGCCGGCAACCCGGCGACCGCCACCGGCAGCAACGCGTCCCGGAGCCGGCCCGCCGCTGCGGCCCGGTCCCGCCACCAGCCGTCGGGCACCGAGCCGATCACGTTGGCCGCGTCCACCACCAGCAGACCCGGCTCCCCGAAGGGCTCCGGGGCGGGCTCGGACGCGGGCTCCGGGGCGGGCTCGGACGCGGGCTCCGGCGCGGCAGCGGCGCGGTCGACGGACACGACGGTCATTGTGGCAAGGCGAGGTGGTCGATGGCGGGATCCGACGTAGGCTCGTCGTGTCGATGATGACCAAAGCGGCATAAGGGGGTGTCCGCTGTGGCCCTGGACCGGGCGACACTGCGAACCATGGCTGAGTTGACCGACGAGGTCGGAGTGCTCTCCATCTACGTGAACCGGGACCCGCAGGCGCGTGCCGAAGGCAGCAACCGACCACCATGGGAGGTGCGGCTGCGCCAGCAGCTGAGCCAGCTGCGGGACCGAGTGAAAGAGCAAGGCCCTCGGGAGCACTGGAAGGCGCTGGAGCAGCGCCTCGACGAACTCGGCCCGGACCTCGACGGGCTACTCGACCCCACCAGCTCAGGGCAGGGCGGCGCGCTGTTCGCCACCGTCGCCGGCGGTGAGACCCACCGGTTCGCGGTGCAGCGGCCGTTGCCGGACCAGGTGGTCCTGGAGCCCCGGGCATATATCCGGCCGCTGGTGACGGTCTGGAGCACCGCCGGCCCGGCCGGCGCGGTCTCGGTCAGCGAAGACGAACTCAAACTGGTCGACCTGCGGTTCGGGTACGCCGAGCCGGTCGGCTCGATCCCGGTGCGGCCCGAGTCGGAGGTGACCCGCACCCTGCAGGGGCCGGCCGCCAGCAATCCACAGCTGGGGCAGCACAGCGCCCCCCAGCACGACCTCTACGAGCGGCGGGAGGACGAGAAGCTGCTGCGGTTCCTCCGCACGCTCGGCCCGCACGTCGCCGAGCACGTCAGCAACCGTGAGTGGGGCTACCTCGCACTCACCGGCGACGCCACCCTGGTGCAGGCGGTGCAGGAGAGCCTGCCGGCG
The DNA here is from genome assembly GCF_016925615.1 of Natronosporangium hydrolyticum. Lineage (NCBI taxonomy): Bacteria > Bacillati > Actinomycetota > Actinomycetes > Micromonosporales > Micromonosporaceae > Natronosporangium > Natronosporangium hydrolyticum. The sequence goes on along the minus strand of NZ_CP070499.1, from coordinate 2,676,827 downwards.
CAGCTACCCGCCGAGGTGGTGCCGCTGGAGTTCCGGGCCCACTCGCTGACCCCGCCGAAGCTCGCCGCGACCGTGGAGCCCGCGCTCGGCGAGGCCCGCCAGCGGCACCACCGGGAGCTGGCCGAACGGGCCCGCAGCAACGCGCTCTCGGCCAACGCCGGCGCCTACGGTCTCGGCGAGACCCTCGGTGCCCTGCAGGAGGCGCGGGTGGCGCACCTGCTGCTCGCCGCGGACGGCCGTTGGGAGGGCGGCCGGACCCGGGACGGCTTCCTCGCCCCCGCCGGCGAGATCCCGCCTGGTTTCACCGCCGACGACCTGATCCCCGAGCCCCACCTCGCGGAGCGCATGATCGAGCGGGCCTTCCTGGAGGGCGCCGATGTGACCATGCTGGACGGTGACGAGGCCGAACCGCTCGCCGACGCCGGCGGCGTCGGCGCCATCCTGCGCTGGTAGCGACCCCGATCGCGCAGCGGCTGCGCCGGGTCCGGTGGCTCGCCCGACCGACTCACCCGACCCGGCGCAGCCGGTGCACCACGCTCGCGTGGTCACCGGCCGGCAGCCCTAGCGGCAGCCCATGGTGGGCCAGCACCGCGCCGCGACGGCGCTCCCCCGTCCCGACCAGCTCGTACTCCCCCGCCGCGGCCAGCCCCGCCAGGCGTACCGGTGGGTCGGGTTGGGCAAACCGGGCGATCGGCCGCCAGGCCAGCACCACCGCCTCCGCGCCGTCGCGGCTCAGGTATTGCACCGCGGTGGTGCCCTCCACCCGGGCCGGCGTCAACCGGTAGAGCTCGCCCTGCTGCACCACCGGCCGGATCTGCCGGTAGAGCGCGACCAGCTCGGCCGCCTCCGCCCGCTCGGCCGCCGACCACTCCCGCAGCGCGCCGCTGATCCCCAACGCGCCGGCCATCGCGACGTGGAACCGGAACCGCAACGGCGCCTCCCGGCGGGTCAGCGGGTTCGGGCTTTCGCTGGCCCAGGCCCCCATGGTCAGCGCCGGGTAGACCTGGCCGCAGCCGTGCTGGATCGCGATCCGGTCCACCGGGTCGGTGTTGTCGGAGGCCCACGCCTGATCGGTGCGGGCGAGGATGCCGAGGTCGTAACGGCCGCCGCCGCTGGCGCAGGTCTCGATCCGCACCCCGGGATGGTCGGCCCGGAGCCGGTCGATTAGCGCATAGAGCGCCCGGGTGTGGTCGAACCACAGCCGCTGCGGGTCGTCGGCGCCGGGCCAACCGGCCTCGGTGAAGGCCCGGTTCATGTCCCACTTCAGAAAATCGATCTCATGATCGGCGAGCAGCCGGTCGAGCCACCCGTGCGCCCACTGCGCCACCCGCGGGTCGGCGAAGTTCAACACCAGCTGCTGGCGCAGCTCGGTGCGGTGCCGGTGGGGCTGATGCAGCACCCAGTCCGGATGTGCCCGGTAAAGGTCGCTGTCCGGGTTGACCATCTCCGGCTCCACCCACAGCCCGAACCGCATCCCCAGCTGGTGGACGTGGTCGATGAGCGGGGTCAGGCCGTTCGGGAACCGGTCCGGGTTCGGCCACCAGTCCCCCAGCGCGGCGTTGTCGCTCAGCCGCCGGCCGAACCAACCGTCGTCGACCACGTACATCTCCACGCCGAGCTCGGCGGCGATGGTGGCGAGCTCACGCTGGTTAGCCTCGTCGACGTCGAACCAGGTGCCCTCCCACGAGTTGTAGAGCACCGGCCGCAGCTCATCCGGGTGGGGCACCACATGCGCCAGCGCGTACGCGTGCCAGGCCCGGCTGGTCGCCCCGAACCCCTCGGGGGTGTAGAGCCCGGCCAGGGTGGGGGTGTGCCAGCGCTCCCCCGGCTCCAGCCGGATGCTCACGCCATCGTGGCCGGCGCCGCCGCCGATACTGACCTGCCCACCGAGGGTCCGCCAGGCGGTGAGCCGGAAGGTGCCGCTCCAGGCGAGCACGGTCGACCACACCTCACCGGTGGTCTCGGTGGCGTGGCCGTCGTCGACCATCAGCCACGGGTTGTTCTGATGCCGGGTGGTGCCGCGCCGGCCGGCGACCGTGGTCTCCCCGATCGGCAACGGGTCGCGGTGCAGCTGGAACTCGGCGCTCCACTCCCCGCCGACCTGGCTGAGCCGGTAATCCGGGCGTACCGGCAGGGTCCAGTGGGCCGAGTCAGCGCGGTCGACGGTGATCGGGGTTGCGCCGGCGCCGGTGTGGTGCAGCTCGGTCCAGCGCTCGATCACGTCGGTGTCCGGGTGGACCCGGTAATGCAGCGTCACCGCCAGCGGATAATGCCGGTCGGTAAGGGTGATCCGCAGGTGCCCGGCCTCGATGGTGTGCTCGCCGGCCCGCCACTCGACCGCGGAGGTGGTCGGGTCGAACCGCACCTGCAGCCCCGACGGGCCGAACTGCTGCCCGCTCTCGGTCGGCAGCTCCACCCCCAGCACGTCATCCTTGGCGTCGGGCCAGGTGGGTAGCGCGGCGGCGTCGGCTAGGCCCAGCCGCGGCCCCCAGTAGATGTGGCGCGGCAGCACCCCGCCCGGCCCGTCGACCAGCCGCAGCGCGTACGCGGTGGTGGGGGTGGTCAGCAGGAAGGTGCGGGTCGGCGGGTCGAAGCCCACCAGGTCGGTCTCGGGTGCGGCACGCTGGCTCACGGCTGTCTGGCTCACGCCGATGACCCTAACCGGCTGGATCACGCTCCGGCACCCCCCGATTCACGACGAAGACGGACAAAACGGCCTATCCTCAGGGTGGGGTGGGCCCATGACCAGCGGAAGCTTGACCAGCATCGTCGTAATCTTCGCGGTGGCGACGCTCACCCCGCTCGCCGCCGACCAGCTGAAACGATGGATCCGGATACCACCGACGGTGCTCGAAATCGTCCTCGGCATCCTCATCGGACCGTCACTGCTCGGCCTGGCCCACGTCGACACCATCGTCGACGCCTTCGCCAACCTCGGCCTCGCGGTGCTCTTCTTCCTCGCCGGATACGAAGTGGACGTCGGCCGGATCCGCGGCAGCCCGCTGCGCCGCGCGGCCGGCTCCTGGGGAGTCTCGCTCGCGGTCGGCCTGCTGCTCGGCGCCGGCGGGGCCATGATCATCGGCGGTGGGACGATGGCCGCCCTGGCGCTCGGCCTAGCGTTGGCCACCACCGCCTTCGGCACCATCCTGCCGATGGTCCGCGACGCCGGCCTACTACCCACCCCGCTCGGCGCCCGGATCATGGCGGTCGGCACCATCGGCGAGTTCGCCCCGATCATCGCCATCGCGATCCTGCTCAGCGGCGACCGGCCGCTCCACGCCACCACACTGCTGCTCGGCTTCGCCGCGGCCGCGGTCGCCGCCATGGTGCTCGCCGACAGACAACCCCCAGCCGCGATGACCCGGGTGATGAGCGGCACCCTCACCGGCAGCGGCCAGTTCGCCGTCCGGCTCGCCATGCTGGCAGTACTGGTGATGGTCTGGATCGCGGTAGAACTGCACCTCGACCTGGTGATCGGCGCGTTCGCCGCCGGGCTGGTGATGCGCCTGGTCCTCAGCAGCATCTCCCGGCAGGAAGCCGAGGTGGTCGAATCGAAGCTGGAAGGGATCGGCTTCGGACTGCTGATCCCGCTCTTCTTCGTCACCGTCGGCGTCCGCTTCGACCTGGCGGCGCTGCTGGGCAGCCCCACCGCGCTGGCGCTGGTGCCGATCGGCCTGGTCGGCTTCCTGCTGGCCCGCGGCGTCCCGGTGATCCTCGCCTTCCGCAGCCAACTGCCGAGCAGGGACGTGACCGCGCTGGGCCTGTACGCGGCGACGGCGCTGCCGCTGGTGGTGGTCGTCACCGACCTGGCAGTGTCGTACGAGTGGCTGGAGAGCGCGGAAGCGGCCGGCCTGGTCGGCGCCGCCATGCTCTCGGTGCTGCTCTTCCCGCTGCTGGCGCAGCTCGCGGCGAGCTCGATCACGCCGGACCGGGAGTAGACGTCGGCCGGACCCGCGCAGTCCCCCGCGAGCGCGTTGCCCGGAGGCAACGCGCTCGCGGCCGCCCCGAACGGACGTGTAAAGTATGCTGCCGTGCGGCCCACCAGGGCGGCCGCCGGCTGATGCCGGTGTGACCGCTGCGGTACGATGGGCACCACCTGTCCGGGTGGCGGAATGGCAGACGCGCTAGCTTGAGGTGCTAGTGCCCGTTAAGGGCGTGGGGGTTCAAGTCCCCCTCCGGACACATGGATTCTCTGCCGACGCTGGAGCGGCGCGTCCTAGCAATTGAGCTACGCCTCCCCACGGTCGATGTGACCATGGACGAAGCCTGAAACGGCCGCCGATTCAATGGACAGCTCGACCTGGTTCACCCTCCCATTCATCGACGAACCGCTGGCATCGGTGACACATGCCGGCAACGGCAAGGACGCCGACCTTGTCATCGAATTCGCCACCGGAAGGCGAATGGAGTTCGGGGTCTCGCACGCCCGAGTCGAGACCGGCGACGGCATCATCGTTGAGGTCCGTCCTTACGACGACGCGACGTTGACGATCACCTACACCGGCAGCGGCTTGACTCTCCGACGTGGTCGGATTCACTTCACCGACGACGAACGATGGCTGGCAGAATTCCTAGCCGACGCCCACGACTGGGTCGAGTCGGGCCAACGCACGCTGGGATATGTGGTACACGCCGAGCTGTGGCTCGGGTCGACCTCAGGGACATCGGGCGTCGGCAGCTAGCCAAGCGATAGCTCTTGATGTCACAACCGCTCGCCTGCGGCTCGCTTCCTTCGGCTATGTGACCTCAATGGTTCGAACCCATCGTGGTCGCCAGTCGAGGTGGTACCGCATCACTGATCTGTCCAGCCCGGACCAGGGCTCCGGCGAAGTGTCGGAATTTCGGTTACGGAGTGCTGATGCCGAGGATCGTGAGAGGCCGGTGAGCATCGCGGGCGTTGCGGCGTGAGGCTCTTGCGATGTTGGCCGTGCCGTGGTGTTTCAGGATGCCGGTGGTGAGGTTACGCAGTGCCGCCATGGCTCCGGGTGCGGTGCCGGCGTGGAGCTGGGAGGCGTCCTCGCCGTAGCTGATGTCTCGGATGTGGTGCAGGGCCTCGATGCGCCAGTGGCCACAGATGTAGTCGACGAGGTGAGCGGGCAGGCCAAACAGGTTGAAACCCCGATTGGCGAAGCAGCCCGGTTGTTCTCGATCCGGAGCTACTGCGCGGAAGGGGCACGCCTTCTCCTGGACCTGCCCCTACCGCTTCCCACAGCACCCACGTGCGCGACGATCGCCTCGCCCACCGCCTCGGCCAGCTTAGGTGGCACGGCATTGCCGATGAGTCGGCCAAGCGGCGCGAATTGTACAGCTGCCCCGTCCGGCACGAACTCGTAGTCAGGCGGAAAGCTCTGCAGGATCGCTGCCTCGCGAAGCGTTATAGCACGGTCCTGCTCGGGGTGGCCGAACCGGCCAGCACCGAAGTTGAAGGCGAGCGTGGTGATCGTGGGTGATGGCTCATCCCAGCGCATGCGAGCGTAGACGTTACGGAAGGTCGCCCCCGAAGCTCTGCGATGGCAGGGAGAGCGCAGCTCCTCGTCCCAGTCCTGCCAGGTCCCGCCGGGCTTGGACTGTCGTATCCGCTCAAGGTTGCGTTCGGTCAGTCTCCTACTCTTGTGGAGTGGATCATCAGGGTGAGTCTCACCATGACCAACCGGCGGCAGGCTCTTGATCTTCTGCCCCACGGTCCGGTAACCGCTGGCGGCGAGCTGCCCTGCGGGGACGGTGATCTCACCAAGCAACGATGCAACCAGAACCTTCCTTCTACGGTGCTGGGGAACGCCGTAGGCCGGGCAATAACACGACATGTGATCTACGTGGTAGCCGAGCCCTCGAAGACCAACAACGAAGTTGCGGAAGATGGGCTTGCTACCAATGCGGGGAACGTTCTCCATCGTCACCACCTCCGGCAACGTTCCTTCCACCAGCCGGTAGAACTCGTCCACCAGGGAGAACTCGTTCTCGTGGGAGGTGTCCACGCCTCGGCGATACGGAGAGAAGGGCTGACATGGCGCACAGCCCGCAAGGACGCGAACTGTGTCGGCCGGCCACATCGTGGCTAGCTCGCCAGCAGTGAGGTCCCGGATGTCACGCTGATGGAACGGTGCACCAACGTTGGTGCGGTAGGGGTAGTCGCACGCCGAATCGACGTCGACACCGGCTACGACGTCGATCCCCGCCTGTTGCAGCCCATAGGAGAGCCCGCCGACACCACAGAAGAGATCGACAACGGCTGCCCTGGCAGGTCGGGGGGTCATCCCCCAACTCTAGTCGATCAACCACAGTCAAGAGTCGCAAGGTTATGGGTACGCCACGGTCGACTAGGTTCACCCGTTCGGCCGGATTGGACACACCGTTCTACCTCGCTTCCCGCCATGTCTACTGCGGCAACGGCGCTGGCGTCGATACGGCGGGAGCACCGGGACCTGCTTGAATGGGCCGACCGGGGTGTCCTCGTCGACCCCGCAGAGATGAGGGCGAGGCAGTCCTCCGAGCCATAGAACCTGTGTTCGATTCATGCGCTTTGTCGGACTCTGGCTCTAGGCTGGTCCCATTAGGATGAAGGGGCCCGCCGTGACGACATCAGCTAGCGTTTCCCACCCCACGTCGGACATGACAACGATCGAAGATCCATGCCCCGACGCGGGCTCCGCTGCGGCCTTGTCAGACGGTCTTGGCTGGATGTTCGGCCCGGACGCCGAGCCTGCCACTCCCCTGACCAGCGACGATGTCGTCGGGCAGGCGGTCGAGGACCTGGTCGGCGACTGGACCCGCACCGGCGGGCAGCTTACCCTCGGTGACGTTGCGATGCTGGCGACCAAGCGTGCGCTCTCGCCAGCTCAGCACAGCGAGGTCCTGAGATTGTTGGCAAGGGCCGGTGTTGATCTTCCGGACACTGGCGCCCCGGGGCCGAGGCGAGCCGCCACGCCAGGTTATGAGCTGCAGCGTGACTCGATCGGCCAGTACCTGAAAACCATCGCGCGCTACCCGTTGATCGACGGCCCGCGGGAGGTGGAACTCTGGTCGTTGATTTCGCACGGAGACGCAGCTCAGCGGGAGCTCGCTACTGCGACCGCTGACGATCTCGCACCGGGTGTCCGACAGCACCTACTCGCAACCGCGCAGGCTGGCAGGCGTGCCCACAACGAACTCGTCTGCGCGAACCTTCGGTTGGTCGTGTCGGTCGCCAGGTTGGCTCAGTACCAATCGAGCGGGGTCGAGTTCGCCGACCGGATCCAGGACGGCAACCTGGGTTTGATGCGAGCGGCAGACAAATTCGACGGGTCGAAGGGGTTCAAGTTCTCCACTTATGCCACCTGGTGGATCCGCCAGTCGATCGAGCGGGGCATCGGTGACCGAGGGAGGACCATCCGAATCCCGATCCATTTCCACGAGAAGGTGCAACAAGTGAAGCGCACCATCTCGAGGCTGACCGTGCGGCTGGACCGGGATCCGACACTCACCGAGATCGCCGACAAGACCGGGCTGAGCCCAGGGACGGTGCAGTTCGTACTCGATCTCATACGCCCGGTTGTCAGCATCGACGCGCTACTCGGAGACGACGGCGATCTGCACCTGTCAGACGTGATCGGCAACCCTGCTGAGCGGGACGGACGCGCGGACCCCGCAGAGATCGTCAGCCACGCGATGCTGGCATCGGACGTCTGCCGCGCCGTCTGGACGCTCCTGCCGGGACGCGCCGTAGACGTCATCGCCCGCAGATTCGGCCTGGGCACCGACCATGAGGAGACATTGGAGGCGATCGCTGCCGACTACGGCGTGACCCGCGAGCGCATCCGACAGATCGAGGGCAAGTCGTTGACGACCTTGCGCGTGAGCGAGGAGGCGGCGATGCTGCGGGCCTACCTGATCGACGACTCGCCAGCCCCGAGAGACTTGGTGAGGAAGGGGACCCGATGAACACGACGTCCACCCAGTCAGCCGAGGAGGCCTGCTCCGCCTTCGTGACCTGGCTGGACCATCGGGTGACGGCTGCCGGCCGGGGTGATGGGCTGGACCGGTTGGAGGTCGCGCCATCCGGGACATTCTGGCTCGGCCGGCTGGCTCCGGAGGAAGAGGTGCGTCACGGCACCCCCGACGAGCGGGCGGAGCGGCTTGATCCGTGCGCGATCGCGATCCGGCTCCGGCCGGCCGGGGCCCCGCCCTGGTCGATGACGGTAACGGTACGGGCACGGGCGTGGATCGGGGATCCCAAGGAAGGGACGGACTCGAAGCGCTGGTGGTGGCGCAGCGACCTAGTCGAGGAGACCGTGACGGTGCTCGCCGACACCACCGGCGGCGCGTTCGGCGGCAAACAGCTCGCGGATGCCTTCGCCGCCGTAGGCGCGCCGGGCCGATCGGCCGAGGTACGCGTCGAGGTGGAGGACTGGCACGCCGAGACCGAGCTGGTCGTTCAGCTGGTCAACACCAGCCCGGAGCGGGCTCCGGGGGTCACCGACTCCCACCTCTACGAGACTCAACTGGAGGTCGCCGGGCTGGCAACTACGTCCTTCCAGCTCGAGTCGCTGCCCGACAGCTTCCGGTACGACCGGGAGGTGCCGGCGTACGGGATCAACGTCGGCGTCGAGGTCCTCCCGGACGGCGGAGGTTTCCGCACTACCGACACAGTCACTGTGCAGACCTATCGGCCCCACTACTGGCACGGCACTACCACTCCCCCCGACCTGTCGTTCGACACTTTGGCGCACGACCCGCTGCCCCAGCTGACCGCACTGGTGGCGGCGCTCGCCGCCTACGACGACGCCCATTGGTCCCGGGCCGCGCTGGATGCCCGGCAAGCGGCGGGGAGTTGGGACGATGCCATGCGCGCCGAGGCCGACCGGTGCGCCCAGGAGGTCTTCGCCGAGCTGGACCGGCTGCGCGCCGGCCTCGACCTGATCCGCACCGATTCGACCGTGCGTCGAGCGTTCCAGCTGATGAACCAAGCGATCGGGTTGAGCGCCAAGGGCCGGGACTATTCGCAATGGCGGCCGTTCCAGGTCGGCTTCCTGCTCTCCACGGTGCGGTTCCTAATTGCGCCCGAGGAGGAGAGCCGCTACGTCGACACGGTCTGGTTCGCCACCGGCGGCGGCAAGACCGAGACCTACCTGGGCCTGTTGCTCACCGCGGCTTTCCACGATCGGCTCACTGGCAAGATCGTCGGCGTCACGGCCTGGTCCCGCTTCCCGTTACGACTGCTGAGCCTGCAACAGACCCAGCGGTTCGCCGACGCCCTCGCTGCCGCCGAGATAGTCCGCGAGGATGAGAACATCGGCGGCGCTCCGTTCAGCCTCGGTTTCCTGGTGGGGCAGGCCGGCACTCCCAACAAGATCGTCCCGAAGACCGACAAGGATGACGAGATCACCCCGGACGGTCCCGGCATGCCGGGCAAGTACCAGGTGCTGCTGCGGTGCCCGTTCTGCCGGGACGAGGGCCTGCAGATGCGGTTCAACCGGGAGCGCTGGTTGCTGGAGCACCGCTGCTCCAATAGCACGTGCCGGCGGTACGGGCGAGCCCTGCCGATGTATGTGGTCGATCAGGAGGTGTTCCGGTTTCTGCCGACGGTAGTGGTCGGCACCTTGGACAAGGCCGCCTCCATCGGCCTGCAGCAGGCGATGCGCGGCTTGGTCGGCCCGCCCCGGAAGCTGTGCCGGGTGGATTGGCACGGCTTCACCTACGCCGAGCGTTCCTCCTCCCCGAACGGCTGCCTGGTGCCGGGCTGCCAGGGCGGCCCGGATCTCAAGCCGCTGCCGATGGAGCCCGGGCGCTTCGCCCCGTCGCTGCGACTCCAGGACGAGCTGCACCTGCTACGCGACAGTCTCGGCGCGGTCGACTCCCACTATGAGAGCCTGCTCGACCATCTCCAGCGGGAGCTGGGTGGCACCCCGGCGAAGATCATTGCCAGCAGCGCGACCCTGACCGGCTACGACCGGCAGGTCGATGTGCTCTACCAGCGGACCGGGCGGGTCTTCCCGCAGCCCGGCCCCTACGCCGGCGAATCGTTCTGGACCGCGCCGACGAGGGCCCCGCTGCGGCGATTCGTCGCGGTCGCACCGCGCGGGGTGACGCTGGAGCACGTCAGCGACCGCACCCTTGACACCTTGCAGCGGTGCGTACGAGAGTTGATCGACGACCCGGCGGGCGTATGCGCCGAGGCCGGCATCGACCCGGCGCATGCGGAGCAGCTGATCAATCGCTACGGCACCAACGTCGTCTACGGCACCACCCTCTACGACGTGGAGGCCGCCGCCCGAAGCCTGGGCAGCAACGCCACCGTCGAGGGCATCAACGTCGAGCAGCTCACGGGGCAAACCGAGTTCGACGACGTACGGGCGATCCTCGACCGGCTCGAAAAGCCTGAGGAGGAGTTCGCCGAACGGGTGCATGTGGTGGCGGCCAGCTCGATGCTCTCCCACGGCGTGGATGTCAACCGGCTCAACACCATGGTGATGCTCGGCCTGCCGCTGACCACCGCCGAGTTCATCCAGACCACCGCCCGGGTGGGGCGCAGCTTCCCGGGTCTGGTCTACGTGCTGCACAAGATCGGCCGGGAGCGGGATGCCCAGACCTTCCGCCAGTTCGGACCCTATGTGCGACAGGGCGACCGGTTCGTCGACCCGATTCCGATCACGCGGCGAAGCCGCCGGGTGCTGGACCTGACCACCGCCGGGGTGGTGAACGCCCGGACCTTGATGCTCCGCGAGCCGGCGAGCAAACAACGGCTGAGCACGCCGCCCAAGCTGCGGGAGTACGCCCGCGACTCCGGCCTGACCGCGGCCGCGGAGGCCGCGGCGGTCGCCTCGGTCCTGGACTTCGACGATGATGAGGACGCTCTGCACCGGGAGCAGATCGCCGCCTGGCTGCGAGAGTGGTTCGCCGACCTCGAGGATCCCGCGTTCAAGGGCAAATTTATCAGCGACATCGGCCCCAATCCCCCGATGCGGAGCCTGCGCGACGTCGAAGCCAGCGCCCCCATCCACGACTGACAGGCAAACGACATGGCCAAGATCGGCAGCCGCAGCGGCAGCCAGATTCTGCGTACTTTCCTCCCCGATCAGACGGTGGACCTCAACGGCAACATCTACCGGGTCGCGGAGTGGTCGGCGCCGTCCCATGTCGAGGTCGATACTGACCTGGTGCGACGGCGGCTGCTGCAGGAGGTCGGCGCATGGGTCGTGCACGGCACCGACGGCGGCGTCGGGGATGAGCTGGCCCGCGGTGCACCGGTCGAGGTCGTCGCGTTGGATGAGCAGCGTGGGGTCCTGGTCGAGCGGTATCCGCAGGTGTGGCTGTGTCGCTCCTGCAAACGGATCGGGAAGTCGGCGGACCGCCGCTGCGTGTGCGGGCAGCGCCACTGGGGGCAGCTGCATTTCGTCGGCGTCCACAGCTGCGGCGCGATCGCGGAACCGTGGGTGAAGCGCTGCCCTGACCATGACGACGTGAAGGTCGTCACCCCGAAGAGCGCGAAGGCCGCGGATATCACCTTCGTCTGCCCGGTCTGCAACCGGCAGACGATGCAGGGTCTGGGGCGCGGCCATCGGTGTCGCTGCGGCGATGGCACCGTGCGGTGGAATGTGCACAAGGCTCGGACGGTCTACACCCCCCGCAGCACAGTGATGATCAATCCGCCCCAGCCCGAGCACCGGGAGGCGCTCAAGCTGGCTGGTGGCGCCCGCAAGGCCCTGATGTGGGTGGTCGAGGGACTGACCGCGCCGCGGCCGGCGGACGTCACTGCGAAGCAGACGAAGGAAGAACTCACCGCGCAGCTGGTCGCCGGCGGGATCGACCCTGCGATCGCGGAGCAGATGGCGAGCACGGCCGAGGTCGGCGGCCAGCTCGCCACGCCCGGCGATCATCCACTCGACCAGCTGCGGGCAGATCGCCGGGAGGAGGCGGAGCAGGAGGCGGTCGACATCGCCATGGCGCTGGCGGAGAGCCGGCAACCCACCACGGACCTCCGCGGCGGCACGCCAGGCGACGCGCTCGACCAGCGCTACCGCACCGACTACCCGGCCGCCCTGAGCCGGGCCGGGGTCGACGGGATCGACCTGGTCGACCAGTTTCCGGTGCTCAACGCCGTCTACGGCTACACCCGTGGGGATGACGACCCCTCGAAGTGCCGGCTGGTGCCGTTCCGCCACAAGGGCGGCTACCGCCTCTACGGCAATCTGGCCAGGACCGAAGCCTTCCTGGTACGGCTCGACCCGACCCGCGTGGCGACCTGGCTTACCGGCCGGGGCCACACCTTGCCGGAGTGGACCCGCGGGGCCGACGACCCGGTCGCGGCCCGGGTGGCGATCTTGCAGTCCGCTGTGATCCCCAGCAAACGCGACGACCCCTCGGTGGAGTCGATCGGCACCGACGTAGTAAAGCTGGTCCACACCTACGCGCACCGGTTCATCCGGCAGGCGGCGGTCTTCTCCGGCATCGAACGGGACGCGTTGAGCGAGTATCTCGTCCCAGGTCAGCTGGCGTTCTTCGTCTACGCCGCCGCCCGGGGAGACTTCGTACTCGGCGGCATGCAGGCGGTCTTCGAGTCCAACCTCGATGATCTCCTAAGTGCCTTCTTCGACGCGGAGCACCGCTGCCCGCTCGACCCGGGGTGCAGCTACGGCAGCGGCGCCTGCAGCGCCTGTCTGCACCTGGGTGAGCCCTCCTGTCGGTTCTTCAACCGCTTTCTGGATCGGCAGGTGCTGTTCGGCCGCGACGGCTACCTGCGGACCCGCCGGTGAGGGCGTGCCGCCACGCCGCCTCGACCCGGTGGCTGCCCGCGGCATCCGACCGAACCGGGCCGAGGTCGCGGCGTCGAGCGACCGGGGCGTGGTGGACCTTTGGCCCATGTCGCTCACCCTAACCGGCGGCGTCACACACGGTCAGCCGACGATAGGCTCTCGACGAGGCGGCTACCGGACTTGTCGTCGAACGTCCCGTTGATCCCGGTGAAGGGAGAACACCCTCAGTGACGACAACCGAGCCCGCCAACCGTGGCACGTTCGCACCTGGCACGGTGGTCGTGGTCCGCGACGAGGAGTGGCTGGTCCGGGCGACCGAGGAGACCGCCGACGGCACCCTGGTGCACGTCCAGGGCCTCGGTGAGCTGGTGCGGGACACCCGGGCCGCGTTCTACGAAAGCCTCGACGCGGTCACCGCGCTGGAGCCGGCGCAGGCGTCGGTGGTCGCCGACCACAGCCCCCGTTACCGCACCGCCCGGCTGTGGCTGGAGTCGACCATCCGCAAGACCGCCGTGCCGCTCGGCGAGCGCGCCCTGTCGGTGGCCACCCGCGGCCTGGCCGACGCCCTGAGCTACCAGCAGTCCGCGGTACGGCGGGCGTTGGACCCGGACAACCTGCGGCCGAGGATCCTGCTCGCCGACGCGGTCGGGCTCGGCAAGACCCTCGAGATCGGCATGATCCTGGCCGAACTGGTGCGCCGCGGCCGGGGCGAGCGGATCCTGGTGGTGACGCCGCGGCACGTGCTGGAGCAGATGCAGCACGAGCTGTGGACCCGGTTCGCGTTGCCGTTCGTCCGGCTCGACTCGGCCGGCATCCAGCGGGTGCGGCAGAAGCTGCCGGCCACCCGCAACCCGTTCACCTTCTACCGCCGGGCGATCATCTCGATCGACACGCTCAAGTCCGACCGGTATGTCGCCAGCCTGCGCAAGCAGCGGTGGGACGCGGTGGTGATCGACGAGTCGCACAACCTGTCCAACGCCGCCACCCTGAACAACCGGCTGGCCCGGCTGCTGGCCCGCAACGCCGAGGCGCTGATCCTCGCCTCCGCCACCCCGCACAATGGCCAGAAGGAGTCGTTCGCCGAGCTGATTCGGCTGCTCGACCCGTCCGCCGCGCCCGCCGACGGCGAGCTCGACCCGGCGGAGGTGAAGCGGCTGGTGGTCCGCCGCCACCGGCACAGCCCGGAGGTGGCGCGGGTGGTGGGCGCCGACTGGGCGGAGCGGCAGGAGCCGCACAACGTGCTGGTCCCCGCCACGCCGGCCGAGGACGCGGTCGCCCAGGAGCTGGCGGAGACCTGGCTGTGGCCGGGCCGCGGCGGCAGCCCGTACTCCGGGCAGAATGCGACGCTCTTCCCCTGGACCCTGGCGAAGGCGTTCCTCTCCTCCCCGGCGGCGCTGCAGGAGACGATCGACGGGCGGCTGGGCCGGCTCGGCACAGATGACCAGGCCGCGGTCGAGCAGCGCGCGCTCCAGCGGCTCGCCGAGCTGAACGCCACGACCCTGCGCACCCCGTCGGCGAAGTACACCCGGCTGCTGGCCCACCTGCGGGAGATCGGCGTCGGCCCGGGCTCAGCCGCCCGGGTGGTGATCTTTGCCGAGCGGTTGGAGACGCTGCGCTGGCTGCACCGCAGCCTGCCCAAGGATCTGGGCCTGCCGGCCGAGGCCGTGGAGCTGATGCACGGCGGCCTCGCCGACGACGAGCAGCAGCGGATCGTGGAGGCGTTCAAGCAGGCCCACGCGCCGGTGCGGGTGCTGGTCACCGGCGACGTCGCCTCCGAGGGGGTGAACCTGCACGCCCAGTGCCACGAGCTGGTCCACTACGACATCCCGTGGAGCCTGATCCGGATCGAGCAGCGCAACGGCCGGATCGACCGGTACGGCCAGCAGCACCCGCCGCGGGTGACGGCGCTGCTGCTGGAGCCGGCCGGCGACCGGTTCGCCGGCGACGTGCGGATCCTCGCCAAGCTGGTGGAGAAGGAGAACGAGGCCCACACCGCGCTGGGTGACGCGGCGGCGCTGATGGGCCGCTACGACGTCAAGGGCGAGGAGGACGCGATCCGGGCGGTGCTCGCCGGCAGCGAGGAGCTCGACGACGTGGTCCGGCCGGTCGCCGAGGTGGCCGCCGGCAACGACCTGACGGCGCTGTTCGCCCAGCTCTTCGACGCCTCATCCGACGCCGACCCCACCCCGACCGCCACCGACGAGACCCGCACCGCCGGCGCCGCCGCCGACGCCGGCGGCACCGACCCCGGCTCCGGCCTCTACGACGACGATGTCTCCTATCTGGAGGACGCGCTGCAGCAGGCGTTCATCGACCCGACCGCGCCGCTGGCCGGGCAGGGAGTCGGATGGCGCCGCGACGCCGCCTTCGGCACCGTGGAGCTGACCCCACCGCCGGATCTGGTGCAGCGGCTGGAGGTGCTGCCGCAGAGCTACCTCGCCGACCGCCGGGTCACCGAGCGGCTGGTGCTCGCCACCACCGCCGCCCGCGGCAAGGACCGGCTCGCCGCCGCACTGCGCGACGACAGCGACTCCACCTGGCCGGACGCGCACTATCTCGGCCCGCTGCATCCGGTGCTGGACTGGGCCGCCGACCGGGCGCTGGCGGCGCTGGGCCGCAACGAGGTCTTCGCCGTCCGCGGCACGGTCGACGCCGCCACCGTGTTACTCCTCGGCACCCTGACCAACCGGCGCGGCCAGGTGGTGTCGGCCGCCTGGCTCACCGCCGAGTTCCCGGTGCCGGACGATCCGTCGTTCGCGCCGATCAACCCGTACGGCTCGGCCCGGGAGGCGCTGCAGGCGCTCGGCTGGGGCACCCGCCGCGACAACCCCGGCGCGGTCCCCGACCTCGACGCCCTGCAAGCACTTGTGGCCCCGGCGGTGCGGGCGGCCGAGCGGCATCTGGCGACCGTGTTCAAGGCGGCCGAGCAGGATGTGGCGCGCCGGGTCGAGGAGTGGTCCCGGCGGCTCGACCGATGGGAGCATGAGGCCGGCGCGCTGGTCCAACGCGATCAGGTCAAAGAGCGCCGGATGAGCGTCGCGCAGGAGCGGGCGATGGTCGAGGCGATGGCGCCCGACCGGCAACTCGTCCGGCCGCTGCTGGTGGTCGTCCCGGAGAGCGGGTCCGGCGGTGTCAAGGCATGACGACCGCCCCGAGCCCTCGGCCGAAGCTATCCCACGCCGTAGACGTCCGCCCGCCGGCGAATCGACTTCACCCGGATGAGCCGATCTTCCGGATAGACCTGATAGACGATCCGGTACTCACCCAGGTGAGCCGAGTGCTGGCCGGCGTAGCGACCGGAAAGTTCGCCACCGACACGGTAGGGATTCGCCGGAAGAACGTGTTGGATGAACTCGAGGGCCGCCGTAGCTACGCCGAGTGGAAGGTCCTCAGCAAGCGCCCGCTGCGCGGCCGCTTGAATCTTGACCTTCCATCGCCCAGACCGCTCGGTCACCCGGCGTCATGGCGCCGTGCCACCAAGGCCGCGACCTCGTCGATGTCCGCGCCGCCGCCGGCGTCGGCCTCGGCGTCGGCCTCCTGGATGTCTGCGACCGCACCGGGGTCAGCCAGAATGTCCAGCGTCTCCACGATTGAGCGCCATTTCTGTGGAGAAATCAGCATCGCGGCGAACACGCCACCATGCGTGATCTTCACCTGGTCGTCCGTCTCTGCCAGCTCGGCGACGAGGCTGGGCAGCTGGTCGGCCGCCGCCGTGTCAGCCAGTGTCCGGGTCATGGTTTCAAGTGTAGGTGATCAACAATGATCCGGCTCCGCACGGACAAGTGTCTGATTCGTGCCAGGTGCCTTCCGATCAGGAGGAGAGGAGAACGATGAGCGGGTCGGACGCGATCCTGGTCGGCGAGAGCTGGATCTCGGAGCACTACTTCACCACCGAGGCCACGAGCGAATCGTTCCGCGCCAAAGTGGTCGAGCGGCGCAAGGCGTGGGACGCCGAGGCCAAGGAGGGCCGGGCCACTCCCCGGTCCCGGTTCACCGAGGCCCGGCAGGCGCTCGAAGCCGACCTGGCGAGCCTGTCCGAGCTGCTCGACCCGACGGTGAGCCCCGACCGACAGGACAACCGGTCGGTCGACGCGGTCGCCGGAGGCGTCCACGACCGGCTGCTCGACATCCTGGAGCTCCGCGGCCACGGCCTGCACCTCGAGCAGGACGGCCCGCTGCTGCGGATCTCGTCCCCGGGCGTCACCGACCGGGCGCCGCTTGTGGTGGTCACCGCCACGCCGGTCACCGCGGTCGAGGACCTGCTCACCAAGGACGGGGTGACCCTCGCCGAGCCGGTGCGGCTCACCGACGACGGCGACGAGGTGAAGTCGGCCGCCAAGCTGGTGTCGACGCTCTTCGTCACCGAGGACGGCCCCGACTTCATACTGGTGCTCGCCGGCCGCTGGGCGTTGCTTACCGAACGGGAACGCTGGGCCGAGGGCCGCTACCTGGCGGTCGACGTGCAGCTGGTCTGCGAGCGCAACGACACCAAACGCGCCGGCGAGATCGACCGGGCGCTTACCTGCCTGTCGGCCCAGTCGATCGCCCCGGACGCCGACGGCAAGGTGTGGTGGCAGGAGGTCCTGGAAGCGTCGGTGAAGCACACCGTCGGCGTCTCCAAGGACCTGCGCGACGGCGTCCGCCTCTCCATCGAGATCATCGCCAACGAGGTGGTGGACCGGCGCCGGGCGCAGGGTCTGCCGCCGCTGCCGGCGGCCGAGGCGCAGCCGCTGGCGAAGCAGTCGCTGCGGTTCCTCTACCGGATCCTGTTCCTGCTCTACGCCGAGGCCTCCCCCGAGCTGGGGGTGCTGCCGGTCGGCGCCACCGAGTACGACCAGGGGTACAGCCTCGATCGGCTCCGCGAGCTGGTGCAGGTGGAGCTGACAAACCCGCGTACCCGCGGCGGCACCCACCTGTACGAGTCGCTGGGCGTGCTCTTCCGGCTGGTGGACCGTGGCCACTCCCCCGCCGCCGAGGCCGGCGACGAGGAGGAGGCGTCGGCCACCTCGGGGTTGACCTTCCACGCGCTGCGCGCGGACCTGTTCCGCCCGGAGGCGATCGCCCACATCGACGCGGTGGGCCTGGGCAACGTCGCGCTGCAGCAGGTGCTGACCCACCTGCTGCTCAGCAAGGAGTCCCGCGGCAAGGACCGAGGCTTCATCTCGTACGCGGAGCTGGGCATCAACCAGCTCGGCGCGGTCTACGAGGGACTGATGTCCTACACCGGCTTCTTCGCCGAGACCGACCTCTACGAGGTGGCGAAGAACGGCGACGCCTCGAAAGGCTCGTGGGTGGTGCCGGTGGACCGGGCCGGGGGCATCTCGTCGGCCGACTTCGTCAAAGCACCGGACCCGACCACCGGCGAGGAGAAGCCGGTGCTGCACCGGCAGGGCTCGTTCGTGTTCCGACTGGCCGGGCGGGAGCGGCAGCAGTCGGCCTCCTACTACACCCCCGAGGTGCTGACCAGGTTCACCGTCGGGCAGGCGCTGGAGGAGCTGCTCGACCAGGACGGCCACACCACCACCGCGGCCGAGATCCTGGAGCTGACCGTCTGCGAGCCGGCGCTGGGCTCCGGCGCGTTCGCGATCGAGGCGGTGCGCCAGCTCGCCGACCAGTACCTCAAACGCCGCCAGGTCGAGCTCAACCAGAAGATCGACCCGGACGAGTATCCCAAGCGGCTGCAGGAGGTCAAGGCGTATCTGGCGCTTCACAACGTGTACGGGGTGGACCTGAACGCGACCGCCGTCGAGTTCGCCGAGATCACCCTGTGGCTCGACACCATGGCCAAGGACCTGGCCGCCCCATGGTTCGGCCTGCACCTGCGCCGCGGCAACTCACTTGTCGGCGCCCGCCGCGCCGTCTACCGCCGCAGCCAGATCACCGACAAATCCTGGCTGAAGGCGACCCCGGACGAAGTACCGCTGACCTCACTGGTCGAGGACATGACCGCCGGTCGGGTCGACAGCACCGGCATCCACCACTTCCTGCTACCGGCCGAGGGCTGGGGCGCCGCCGCCGACGCGAAAGAGGCCGCCGCCCTCGTCCCCGAGGCGGCGAAGCGGCTAAAGGACTGGCGGCGCGGCATCAGATCGAAGCCGAACAAGCAGCAGACCGACGCGCTTGTCGAGCTGGCGCACCGCGTCGAGGTGCTGTGGCAGATCGCCTACCGCCGGCTGCAGATCGCCGAGGAACAGATCCGCCGCGCCATCCCGGTTTGGAAGGCCGGCGACCTGCCGGTCGGCGGCACGGTGTCGCGGGAGGAGATCGAGCGGGCGCTCGCCGACGCCGACGGCGCCTACCAGCGGCTGCGGCTGGTGATGGACGCCTGGACCGCGCTCTGGTTCTGGCCGCTCACCGACCAGACCACCACCGTCAACGAGGTACGGGTGGAGCCGCCCACCCTGGCCGACTGGATCACCGGGTTGCAGGCGCTGCTGGGCCGCAGCCCAGAGCTACGCAAGTCCAAACTGCCCAAGGACACGCTTGCGGCCGGGGTGAGCTGGGAGGAGCTGAACCAGGCCGAGCAACTGGAACTCGGCTTCGCCGGCGCCCACCCGGTGCAGAACGTCCTGCAGAAGCATCCCTGGCTTGTGGTGTGCCAACGAGTCGCCGCCCAGCAAGGGTTCTTCCACTGGCACCTCGACTTCGCCTCCGTCTTCGCCCGCGGCGGCTTCGACCTCCAAGTCGGAAACCCACCTTGGGTCAGACCCCGATCGGACGTCGATGCGCTGCTCGCCGAGGGCGACCCGTGGTGGCAGCTCGCGGTCAAACCCACCCAAGCACAAGTGAAGCAGAAGCGGGAGGCGACACTCGCCCTGCCTGGCATCCAGAACCTGGTGGTAGACGGCGCCACCGACATCGCCGGCCTCGCCGAGTTCGTCGGCTCGCCGGCATACCCACATCTGCAGGGCCTCCAGCCCGACCTCTACCGCTGCTTCATGGAGCAGACCTGGCGGAATGCCTCCGGTCGCGGCTCGATCGGACTCATCCATCCCGAGTCCCACTTCACTGATGAGAAGGCTGGCAAACTTCGCAGAGCGACCTACCATCGCCTAGGCCGCCATTGGCAATTCACGAACGCCCTCTTCTTGTTTGAGGTGCATGACCAGATTTCGTTCGGGGTGCACATATACGCCAGCAACCGGACAAGTCCTCGCTTCCTCATGGCGACGTCGCTCTACCACCCGGAGACGGTGCTTCGGTCGTTCGATCACGACGGCTCAGGTGCCGAGCCGGGTCTCAAGGATCCCGAGGGCAAGTGGGACCTCCGCCCTCACCGCAGCCGCATTACCACCGTCACCCAATCGACGCTAGAGACTTGGCACGCGATCCTCGAAGGGCCAGACGTTCCGGTAGGCGGAACACGAATGGTGTATGCGGTGAACCGGGCGACAGCGGCGGTACTCGACAAGCTGTCGAATGCTAGACGCATCGGTGAACTCGGCCTCCACTTCTCACCTGGATGGCACGAGAAGAACGACCGAACAAAGGGCTACTTTGAATCGGAGTGGGGGGCACCTGACTCGTGGCAGGACGTAATCTTGCAAGGTCCACACCTATTCGTCGCAACCCCTATCTACAAATCGCCGAACGAAACGATGCTGCACAACCAGGACTGGTCAGCGACGGACTTCGAGACGCTGGCGGCCAATGCGGTGCCGGTGACCGCCTACAAGCCGACCGGCGACCGGCACCGCTACGACCGCGACTACACCCACTGGGGTGACGACGAGGAACGTCGCTCTGCCCGCGACTTCTACCGCCTCGCCTGGCGCGCCATGGCCGCGAACACTGGAGAACGCACACTCATACCCGCGCTCATCCCTCCAGGCGCAGCCCATGTGAACGGAGTCTTTTGCGTCGGATCGCCGAACGTCTCGCTTCGTACCCTCGTCGAGATTGCGGGTTTCACCGGTTCGCTTGTAAGCGACCTGTTGATCCGCGCTGCACCGAAGAGCGGCATCTACCAGGGTTCATTCGAACGTCTTCCGATAGTCCGTGATCATCCGCTCCAGAAGCAGCTTTTCAGCCGTACGCTGCGGCTCAACTGCGTGACCGATGCGTACGCGGATCTGTGGCGGGAGTGTTGGTCGGACGAGTTCCTACGGGACGAGTGGACGGGCGGGTTGGCGCATGCGCGGCGGCTGCCGCTCGGCGACGTTGGGCCGGAGTGGACTGCCGATACGCCGCTGCGGATTACGGCTGACCGGCGGCAGGCGCTGGTGGAGATCGACGCGTTGGTGGCATTGATGCTCGGGCTGACCGCCGACGAGCTGTGCACCATCTACCGCACGCAGTTCCCCGTGCTCTACGGCTACGACCGGAAGCGTGACCACTACGACGCCAACGGCCGGTTGGTGCCGCAGGAGGTGTTGAAGGTGTGGCGGAAGAAGGGGGATCGGATCAGCGAGGAGGAGCGCACCGCCACCAACCAGGCCGGCAACACCTACACGTACGAGTTGCCGTTCAGGACCCTGGACCGGGAGGCGGACATGCGGCAGGCGTACGCCCACTTCGAGCGGCTGCTGGCGGAGCGGTCGTGAGCGCGAGGAGCGCAGCGAAGCGGAGCCCCGCAGTCGCGAACGTAAGGCATTCCAGTGAGTGAACTGCTCCCGACGCTGCAGGCGGCCGGCATCCGGCACAGCCTGGTGGACTACCTGACCACCACGTTCGGGTTGACCGACGGGGACGCCCGGGACGGGCTGGACCGGTTCCTCGCCGACCCGGACAACGGCATGTTCAAGGGGCCGTATGTGCGGCTGCGGCTGCCGTTTCGCCCCGCCGACACCGGCTGGCGCGACGCTCTGGAGTGGTACGAAGGCCCGGCGCCGTACGGGCATCAGGCGGCGGCGTTCGCCCGGCTCACCTCGGCGGTTGACGGCCAACGTCGCCGGCCGCTGCCGACGCTTGTCACCACCGGCACCGGGTCGGGCAAGACCGAGGCGTTCCTCCACCCGATCCTCGACCATGTGTTGCGATCGCGTCGGGCCGGCGAGACCGGGTTGAAGGCGCTGATCCTGTACCCGATGAACGCGCTCGCCAACGACCAGGCGGCCCGGTTGACGACGCTGCTCACCAGCCAACCCGCGCTGGCCGGGGTCACCGCCGCCATCTACACCGGGCAGGCCGGGCCGACCCGCACCACAGTCACCCCGGACGGGTTGATCACTGACCGGGGGATCATCCGGGACACCGCGCCGGACATCCTGCTCACCAACTACAAGATGCTCGACCAGCTGCTGCTGCGCGCCGAGGATCAGGAGCTGTGGCGGCAGTCGGCGACCAGCCTGCAGTATCTGGTGCTTGACGAGTTCCACACCTACGACGGGGCGCAGGGCACCGACGTGGCGATGCTGCTGCGCCGGCTCGGGCTGGCGCTGAAGAGCCACTGGCGCGACGACCACCCAAGCCCGCAGATCGACGAGGCGGCCCGGGCCCGGCCGCTGGGCCTGGTGACGCCGGTGGCGACCTCGGCGACGCTCGGGGATCAGGGCGACCCGACGGTGATGTGCGACTTCGCCCGGACGGTCTTCGGCGAGCACTTCGACGCCGACGCGGTGGTCACCGAGACCCGGCTGGGGCTGGCCGAGTGGGTCGGCGACGCGCCGAAGACGGTGGCCGACGCCGGGTTCACCGCGGTCAACGGCGAGGCCGTCGATGTTGCCGGGGCGCTGGCGGCGGTCGAGGCGCTCGGGCACGACCCGACCGGCGGCCAGCTCGCCCAGGCGCTGCTCGCCGCGCTGTACGGCGTACCGACCGACCGGTTGGCCGGGGCCGAGCCGGCGCTGCTGTCGGCGCTGTGCCGGGCGCATCCGCTGGTGCAGCGGCTGGCCCGGGAGGCGGAGCGGGCGGTCGCGGTGGAGACTCTCGCCGGCCGGCTCCTCCCCCACACCGGCGGCGGCGCCCAGGCCGAGGCGATGCTGGCGCACCTGCTGGCGGCGCTGAGCCACGTCCGCGCCGCCACCGGCCGCGAGGCGCTGGCGGTCGACGCGCACCTGTGGGTGCGGGAGCTGACCCGGATCGACCGGGCGGCGGTCGCGACCACCCAGTTCCGGTGGGGCGACGACGGGCCGCCGGCCTCGTCCGACGACGCCGAGCAGCTGCGGCCGTCGTTCCCGGCGATCTTCTGCCGCCACTGTGGCCGCTCCGGCTGGGGCGTCGGGCTGGCGCGGGTCGGCACCAGCCTGGCGGCTGACGACCACAAGATCCGGTCGGACCACGCCCGGCGCGAGGGCCGGTTCCGCCCGCTGCTCTACGCGCCGGTGGAGGCCGCCGCCGTGCTGGCGGAGGAGGACAAGGTCGAGGGTCTGATGTGGTTCTCGGTGCGGCACCGGGAGCTGCTCCCCAAAGTCGCCGAGGACGACCCGGAGGTGCGGGACGGGTGGGTGCTGCCGGTGCTCACGAACGTCGGGCCGGAGGCCGACAAACTGAGCCACGACGACACCTGCCCCTCCTGCGGGCAGACTGACGCGATCCGGTTCCTCGGCAGCGCCGTCGCCACCCTGCTGTCGGTGTCACTGTCCACCCTGTTCGGTTCGCCCACGCTCGACGCCGCCGAGAAGAAGGCGCTTGTCTTCACCGACTCGGTGCAGGACGCCGCCCACCGGGCCGGGTTCGTGCAGGCCCGGTCGCACACGCTGACCCTGCGGGCGGCGCTGCGGGAGGCGGTCGCCGACGGCGCGCTGACCCTCGACGCGCTTGTGGACGAGGTGATCCGGGAGGCCGGCAACGACCCGTTCGCCCGCTACCGGCTGCTCGCCCCGGAGTGCGCCGACCGGCAGTCGTTCCTGCCGTTCTGGCAGGCGGCGACGCTGCGCTCGGTGCCGGCGCGGGTGCGGGCCCGGGTGCGGCGCCGGTTGGCGCTGGACGCGGCGCTGGAGTTCGGGCTGAACTCCCGCACCGGCCGCACCCTGGAGCTGACCGGCGCGGTGGCGGTCGAGGTGGAGGCCGGCCTGCCCGAGCGGATCGCCGGCGCCGCCCGGGCGGCGCTCGAGGGCGCCTCCTGGCAGGGCACGCTCGGCGCCGACGGACCCGACGACGCCACCCTGGTGCGGTGGGTGCGCGGGGTGCTGGACCGGATGCGGGCGCAGGGCGCGATCGACCACCCGTGGTTCGACAGGTACCGGGCCTGCGACGGCAACCGCTGGTGGGTCACCGGCGGTCGGCCGCGCAGCGAGGGCATGCCGGCGTTTCCGTCCGCCGGCCGGGGGCGGACCGGCCGGCCCGCCCCGGCGTACCCGACGGTGGGTGGCTCGCCGCGGCGCGACGGGGACTTGGACCCGGTCACCTCCCCGCAGGCCTGGTACGCCCGTTGGACCTCCCGGGTGCTCGACGTCTCCCGGCAGGACGGCGGCCGGCTGGCGCGGCTGCTCTTCGACCGGCTCGCCCGCGACGGGGTCCTCACCACCACGACGAGCGACTCCGGGGCCACCATCTACGCCGTGCCCGCCTCCGGCATCGTGGTGACGCCGACCGTCGAGGCCGACCTCACCGCCGGCCGGCACCTGCTGGTCTGCGACACCTGCCGGGCCACCACCCCCGGCACGGTCGCGGCCGTCGGCCAGCTCACCGGGGCGCCGTGCCTGCACGTACGCTGCCGGGGCCGGCTGCGGACCGAGCCGCTGGCCGACAACTTCTACCGCCGGCTCTACGCCTCCCCCGACATGCGGCGGGTGGTGGCCCGCGAGCACACCAGCATGCTCGACGACGAGACCCGCCGGGCGTACGAGGATGGGTTCCGCGCCGCCGCCGCCAGTCCGCAGGCGCCGAATGTGCTTGTCGCCACCCCCACGCTGGAGATGGGGATCGACATCGGCGACCTGTCGGCGGTGTTCCTGGCGTCGCTGCCCCGCACCGTCGCCTCCTACCTGCAGCGGGTCGGCCGGGCCGGCCGGCTCACCGGCAACGCGCTGAACCTGGCCTTCGTCACCGGTCGCGGCGACCAGTTGCCGAAGCTCGGCGATCCGCTGTCGCTGCTGGACGGTGAGGTCCGGCCGCCGGCGACGTATCTGGCCGCCGAGGAGATCCTGCGCCGGCAGTACACCGCCTACCTGGCGGACCGGTTCGCCCGCGACCCGGCCCGCCGCCACCCCCGGACGGCGGTGGGGGCGATCGGCTCCACCGCGCCCGGGACCTTCCTCGGCGACCTGATCCGACACGCCGAGCAGCACGCCGGGACCGACCTCCCCCGTTTCCTGGCCTCCTTCGACGGGCTGCCGGTCGAGGTGACCGACGGGCTGCGGGAGTGGCTGGTCCCGCTCACCGGGCCCGGCAGCAGCGGCTTCGCCGCCCACGCCCGGGCCGCCAGCGACCGGTGGCGGCAGACGGTGGCGACGCTTGAGGAACGGCGCACGGCGCTCGCCGCCGTCCTGCCCGAGCTGGAGGCGCGGGCCCAGTCGCCGGCGGTCACCGACGACGACCGGCAGGCGCTGCGCTCGGCCGAGGCCACCCGCAAGCTGATCGGCGGGCAGCTGGCGCACCTGCGCACCAGCTACTGGATCAGCGTGCTGGAGGAGTACGGCCTGCTGCCGAACTACACCCTGCTCGACGACTCGGTCACCCTCGACGTCGGACTGTCCTGGACTGACCCGGACACCGGATCGTACGAGTACGCCAGCGCCCGGTTCGAGCGGGGCTCCGCGCAGGCGCTGCGGGAGTTCGCCCTCGGCGCCACCTTCTACGCCCGCGGCTGGGAGATCACCATCGACGCGGTCGACCTGGGGCTCGACGGCGCCGCGATCCGGCCGTGGGCGTTCTGCCCGGCCTGCGGCTACGGCGCGGACCTGCTGGCGACCGGCCAGGAGACCACCGTCTCCGCCTGCGAGCGCTGCGGCAGTCGCGGCATCGCCGACTCCGGCCAGCGGCTCGACGTGGTCGAGCTGACCCGGGTCTCGGCCGAGGTGCGGCGGGACGAGGTGGCGATCTCCGACCGGCGGGACGAACGCGGCCACGTCGGGTTCCAGGTGGTCACCGCCGCCGACATCGACCCGGCGCAGGTCGCCCGCCGGTGGTTCGTCGAGGGCACCGGGCTCGGCTGCAGCTATCTGCGCTCGGTCGACCTGCGGTGGCTCAACCTGGGGCCGCACGGCCACGGCACCAGCCGCGCCGTCGCCGGCGACGAGCACCAGGGCACCCTGTTCCGGGTCTGCGCCGGCTGCGGCAAGAAGGACACCGACGCCGGCCGCAACCGGCCGCACGAGCACCGACCCTGGTGTCCACACCGGAGCTCGGCCACCGAGCAGACCCGGACCATCGCGCTCTCCCGCACGCTGCGCACCCAGGGGCTGCTGATCCGGCTGCCCTACGCGGTGACGGTCGGCGACGACTTCGCCGTGCCCAGTCTCGCCGCGGCGCTGCTGCTCGGGCTGCGGGAACAGCTCGGCGGCCACCCCGACCACATCCGGGTCGAGCATGTTGTCGACCCGACGCACTCCGACGGCACCGACAACCACGAGGCGATCCTGCTGCACGACGCCGTCCCCGGCGGCACCGGCTACCTGGCCGAGACCGCGTCGCCGGAGCACCTGCGGGCGCTGCTGGTGGCGGCGTGGGAAAAGGTCCGCGACTGCGACTGCCGGCACGAGGACCGGCTCGCCTGCCACCGGTGCCTGTTGCCGTTCGTCGCCCCCGGTGCGGTGCCGCGGATCTCCCGGGCCTCGGCCGACCGCCACCTGCGTACGCTGCTGGGGTTGGCGCCGGAGGCGGAGACCGCCGATGATTCGGCCTGGACGGTGACCGACGTGCCGCCGCACGAGGAGCCGGAGTCGCATCTGGAGCGGGCCTTCCAGCGGCTGCTGCTGAGCCGGCTGCGCCGGGAGGGAGCCGCCGTCACCGAGACCCCGGGCGCCGTCGGCAACGTCGTCCGCTTCACGTTGCCCGGCACCCACCGGCAGTGGACGCTCACCCCACAGGCGAACGTCGGCGACGCCCGCCCGGACTTCCTGCTCGAGACCACCGACATGAACGTCCCCTCGGTGGCGATCTTCACCGACGGCCACGCCTATCACGCCACCGCCGCGGCCAACCGGCTCGCGGATGACGCGGCCAAGCGGGCGAACCTGCGCGACGCCGGGCTGGTCGTGCTCGCGGTCACCGCCCACGACGTCACCGCCACCGAGCAGGGCGCCGACCCGCCGCCGCACTGGTACAACCCGGACCTCGCCGGCACCATCATGAACGTCCCACTGCTCCAGGCGCCGCCGGAGGTCTACCGCCTGCTCGGCCGCGGGCCGATCCCATGGCTGGTCGACTGGGTGGCGCAGCCGCAGCCGGAGGCCGCCCGCAACGTCGCCCGGGCAATGCCGATGTTCCTCAACCGCGGCGCCCAACCGGTCCAGGTCCCGCAGGACGCGGAGCTGGCGACCGTGGCCCGGGCGGCGCTCTGCGACGAGCCGCTGCCGGCCGGACCGCGCACCGTGCATCTGCACCGCTGCGGTGGGTTGGCCGCCGTAGTGGAGATGACAGCCAGCGGGGTGGTCGAGGTCGCCGCCGTCCTCGACGACCGGGACTCGGCGCTCGACGAGGAGCACGCCGATGCCTGGCGGGCGTGGCTGCGGCTGGCCAACGCGCTGGCGCTGCGGGACTGGCCGACGACCCTGACCACCACCAGCCTGGTGGGCGCGGCCACCACCGCCGGCGGGCCCGGCCGGCCGCTCGGCGTCTGGGCCGACGTCTACGACGCCGCCGCGCCCGGGGAGGAACGGCGGCTGGTCGCCGTGCTCGCCGCCTACGACGGCATCACCCCGCCGGTGGTCGGCGCCGAGGGCCCCGACGGGATCCCGCTCGACCTGTCGTGGCCCGACCTCCACATCGCCGTCGTCTTCTCCCCCTTGTCCCCCACAGATCAGGCAGACCTCGCCGCCGCCGGGTGGCGACTCGTCGAGCCGGCACCGGAGCTCGTCGCCGCCGCACTCGCCGCCGCCACCCCCCACTCCCCCGGAGGACGCTGATGCCGACCATCATCATGGGCAAGCTCGCGAGCAAGCTTGACGGCTCAATCCGCGGCAAGGCGATGGCGTTCCTGCAGAAGCTCGGGACCGATGACACGGCCAACGGTCTGCACGTGGAACCGATCCAGCAATCCGCCGACCCGCGGGTGCGCACCGGCCGGGTCGACGACTCCTGGCGGGCGGTGATGTTCCGGCTCGACGGCGACGGCGAGACCCACTACGTCATCCACGGCATCTGGCCCCATGACGACGCGATCGCCGTCGCCCAACGGGTCCGGCTGAAGGTCAACCCGATCAACGGCCTGCCGCAGATCGAAGAGGCCATCGCCACGCCCGCGCCACCGGCGGCGGTCCCGACGCCCGCCGCGCCGGCCGTTGCGACGCTGCTGCCCAGCCTGGGGCACCGCCGCGACGACCTGGTCGCCACTCTCGGTATCCCGGAGGCGATCGCCGACGAGGCGATGCAGGCCGCCGACGAAGATGCCGTCCTTGCGTTGGCGGAACGGCACGTGGGGTGGGTGGGCAGCATCCTGGTCGACCTGGCCGCCGGTGACCCCGCGGAGGCGATCGCCGAGCGGATGCAGTTGGCGAAGGCGGCACCGGACCGGGACGCCGACGCCGATGTCCTGGAGTCGCTCAAGCGGCCGGCAGCCGGCCTGCAGTACGCGTTCATCGAGGACCAGGAGGAGCTGCGCCGGGTCATCGAACGCGGCGACTTCGGGGCGTGGCGGATCTTCCTCCACCCGGAGCAGCGCCGCTACGTGGAGCGTCGCTACAACGGTCCGTTCCGGCTCTCCGGCGGAGCCGGCACCGGCAAGACCGTGGTGCTCATCCATCGCGCCCGAGGGTTGGCCCGGCAGCATCCTGACCGGCGGATCGTCCTGACCACCTTCACCACCAACCTCGCCGACGCAATCGGCGACGGCCTCACCCAGCTCGACCCGCGGATCTCCCAGACCAAGACGCTCGGCCAACCCGGCGTCTATGTGGCCGGTGTGGACGCGCTCGCCGCCGCCGTCCTGCGCGACGCCGGCGCGGGCCTCGCCGCGGCCATGCAGGATGTACTCGGTGTGGAGCGCGCCGCCCCGCTGGCGCGCACCGCCAACACCCGGTGGCGCGAAACGATCGAGTCGACCGGCACCACCCTGCCGACCCAGCTCGCCAACGAAACCTTCCTCGCCAACGAGTACGCCCACGTCGTCCTCCCCCACAAGATCCACGACGAGGCCGGTTATCTCCGGGCGCGGCGGCCGGGTCGAGGCGTCGCCCTCGACCGCGCCAAGCGCGCCGCGGTATGGGCGCTGATCGCCGCATACCGGGCCCAGAGCCGGATCGACGGCAGCCTCGACTTCACCGAAGCCGCCGCCGTCGCCGCCGCCCACCTGGCGCAACAAGGTGAGCGCCCGGCCGACCACGTCCTGGTCGACGAAGGGCAGGACCTCTCCCCCAGCCACTGGCAGCTGCTGCGCGCCCTGGTCGCCGAAGGGGCCGACGACCTCTTCATCGCCGAGGACTCCCACCAGCGCATCTACGGCACCCGAGTGGTGCCCGGCCGGTACGGCATCTCGATCGTCGGCCGCTCCCAGCGGCTCACCCTCAACTACCGGACCACCGCCCAGAACCTCCGGTACGGGATGAGCCTGCTCGAAGGCGGCGAGTACGTCGACCTCGAAGAGGAACCGGAGGCCACCGGCTACCGTTCTGCCCGCCGCGGGCCGGCGCCGACGGTGCAGGCGGTCGACTCGCTCACCGACGAGCTGCAGGCGGTGGCGGGTCACGTCCGCGCGGTGGTCGACCGGGGAGCCGAGCCCGACACCGTGGCGGTCCTGGTGCCCGACCGGTTCCACCGCGACCGGGTCGTCACCGCCCTCACAGAGCACGGGGTCGACGCCCGCGCCGTCGACCGGGACCGGCCACCGCCCGGGCGGGTGCCGGTGTTGACCATGCACCGCGCCAAAGGCACCGAGTTCTCCACCGTCATCCTGGTGGTCGGCAAACCCTCCACCAACGAGCTGAGCCGGCTGGAGATGTTGGACTCGACGGAACGGGCCGATGCCGAGCTGCGAGCCCGCTCCCTGCGATATGTGGCGGCCACCCGCGCCCGCGACGAACTGGTCGTGGTCACCCGGCGCTGACGCCTGGCCGGCCGACCCTTCGGAAGGGAGCGCCCTCCTTGTCAGAGCATCAGCTGAGGATGCTCGAGGTGCTGCGATATGCGCGCGGCGCCAGCCAGGTCGACGCCACCATCGACGGCTATCCGAACTTCCACTTCGCCACCTCCTCTCACCTCTCCGGCAGCCAGCCGAAACTGATGCTGGAGCGCGGAATCAATCCGTCCGCGCTCGTCGCCGGTCCAGGCGACGAACACCGACGGCCGGTCATCCTGATCCGATCGAGCCCCTGGAAGGCCGGGCAGGCCAGCAACCCCTGGCACGACGAGTTCGACCTCGACCACGGCTACGTCCGCTACTACGGAGACCACAAGCCCGACACTGCCGGTCTACCCGGAACGACCGCCGGGAATCGCGCGATGCGGGAGGCATGGGAGCTGCACGCTTCGATCGGGCAACCACGGCGAGCTGCCTCACCCCCGTTGTTACTATTCCGTTCTGCCACCGTTGTCCAACATGGGCGCAGGCTAGTGAAAGGGCACGTCGAGTTCTGTGGTGTGGCGATAATCGAGCGGCTCGAGCACGTGGTGCAGCGGGATCCGGTGAGTGGCCGAGGCTTTCCCAACCTCGCCTTCGACCTGGTGGTGCTGGATCTAGCCGACTCCGGCGAGCGCCTTGACATGCGTTGGATTGCCGACCGGCGCAATCCGGCGCTCTCGCTCGCCGAGACCGAACGGCACGCCCCAGCCAGTTGGCGGCGGTGGGCCGCGGAAGGGAAGGCCGGCATCCCCCGGCTCCGCCGTCGGGTCGTCTCCTCGCGGATAAAGTCGACCGCTGATCAATCACCGCCGCCCGGTTCGGAGGCGGAACGCGCTCTCGCTGAAATCCACTCGTACTTCTCCGACCGGAGCCACACCTTCGAGCTACTCGCCGCCAAGGTTGCTGCCCGGGTGCTGGGAGGTACCGGTGCGATCTACCGCGAAGGCTGGCTCACCAGATCCGGCCGCGACGGCGGCATGGACTTCGTCGGTCGACTGGATGTCGGATCGCCCGAGAGCAACACTCCGCTCGTGGTCCTCGGGCAAGCCAAGTGCGTAGCACCCGGCACTTCAATCAGCCCGGATCAGGTGGCGCGAGTCGTCGCGCGGCTTCGCCGCGGGTGGATCGGCGTCTTCGTGACGACCGGGGTCTTCTCCAGACAGGCGCAGGCCGAGGTGGTCGACGACGAGTACCCGCTGGTCCTTGTGGGCGGTCGGGTGCTCGCGGAACAGGTAATACAGCTGGCAGCTGAGAGTTACGACGCCGACCTCGCGGCACTTCTGTGCACGATCGCCGGCTCCTACGCTGGTGCGGTCACCCACCGCCGACCAGAGGAGATCCTCGTCGGTTGATGAGCCGCCGGTCACCCCGCTTCTGCCGGGGAACAGGACGAACACGCTACGCGATCACTGGTAACGTGCGCCCCTTCGAGCGGCAGGAAGGATACCGACCGATCGGGCGATCTGCGTGCCCTAAGATGGTAGTGCCCAGTCCGTCCGGTTCGAAAGGCTACGCAGGTGCGTTTGGTATGACCCAGCAGACTGGCCTTGATCGACGGACGCACCAGGGCTACTACGGTGAAGCGTTCGTCCGGGCACTGGCTGCCTCGGCAGGGCTCATTGTCTCTCGGGCGGATCTTGACGTCACAGGTGAAGACTTCACGATCGGTTACCCCGGCCGGCGGGGGACGGCACGATACCCGAAGATCGAAGTGCAGGTGAAGTCCTGGAGTCGCCCGACGGGCAACGACACCGTCTGGCGCTACCGGATGCGGGCCAACCACTACAACGATTTGGCGGGAGAACCCTTCTACCTCCCCCGATATCTGTTCCTGGTGGTCGTCCCGGCCGAGGCCGAGCAATACACCAGCGTCGCCGACGACGCGCTACGGCTCCACCACGCTGGTTACTGGGCTTCCTTCTCCGACCGCCCTAGAGCGCTCAACGCCCAAACGGTCACGGTCGAAGTACCACGCCGCAACCTCCTCACCGCTGCCTCGCTTCGAGATCTGATACCTAACCGCCTACCAACCACCCCGCTACCACGGAGCCACTCGTGAACAGCGCTGATCTCGACGCGCTGACCCCAGCCGAGGTAGAGACCTACCTGGCAAGCGCCGGCTGGGTGGAACAGCAGCGTGCACCGCACGCCGTACTCTGGACCACCGGCGAAGGTGACGATGAGGTAGAACTGCTGCTGCCGCTCAACCCGGCATACCGTGACTACAGTGCACGTCTTCGCGAAACCGTCCGGACGATTGCGCTGGCCGAAGAACGCGACGCCCGCGAGGTGCTCGCCGATCTCACCGCCACCACAGTCGACACGCAACGCTTCCGGCTGTTGCCCGACCTTCCCTCGGGCAGCATTCCGCTTGTAGACATCGTGGATGTGACCCGCGGCGTCCGTGATCTTATGTTCACCGCTGCCCACGCGACCGTCATTGATACGCCGATGGTCGTGCAACCCCGGCCTCGCCCGCAAGAGGCGAATCGGTTCGTCCGCGGGGTCCGGCTCGTCGCACCGACACCCGGAAGTTTCGTTCTTTCCGTCCACATCCCTCTGGACCGGCAGAGAGAACCCGGTAGGCCGCCACGCCAGACGTCTCCTGACTCCTCGCCCCTGCCGTTAAGTCGGCGTGTGGCGCTGAAGCTACATCAGGCCGTTGCGGCGACCTGCGTCGCCGCGGACGAAGCTGCGGGCCGAGACTCGCTGCTGCCGTTCACGGATCGGGCAGCGGACGGAGTCTCGGCCGACCTTTGTGAGGCGATCAGCCTCGTCGGCCGCGGCCAGCCGTTCGATCTACAGTTCGCCTGGGCACAGGCTCTGCCAACACGGCTAGGAGGCAACGGCTTTGCCTTTGACCGGCGAAGGATCGACATCATCAAAGCCGCAGCAACTGACCTCCCCAGCATGGCGGCCGATTCGGACGCGGTGGTGGTCGCTCGAGTTGTCCGGCTCGACCGCACTGTTCAGGCGACAGGCACCGTAACGCTTCGCGGAGCCCTAGAAGGCCGCACTGGACCGCGCTCCGAGGTCCGACTGACGGCGTCATTGCCGTCGCACTTCTACGACACTGCCGTCGTCGCCCATCGATCACGCCGGCGTGTCCGGGTCGTGGGGAGCCTACGAGGGCGTGAGCTCCACGCAGTCACGGCAGTCCATCTTCTCGACGACGAACCTTGATCAACATGCTAGGGAAGCAACAGGCCACCCACCGCCGGCTGGCGCCGACGCGCACCTCGCTGACGGCACCGGCGATTGCGGCTACCGGCGGCGAGCGGCGCTCGGTATGCTTGGGTCTGTGATGGAGAGTCGAGCGCTCCGATAAGGTGCTTTACGCAACCATAACGGCCATCAACACGCTGATCTAAGTGGGTGCTAAGTAACCGATGGAGACCGCATGGATGGTCCGAGCCGGCCGTCGCGGCGAACGCGAGGCCGAGGCGCTTGATCAGTCCCTCGTCATCGCTGGCTGGCAGGAGATGGGAGACCTGAGTCAGTTCACTACGCGTGGAGAACTTCTTGCTGCGGTACGAGCTGCCTACCCACACCGATCGCGTACCGTCGTCGCAAATTGGACGGGGCAACTATGGCGCCTCCTGCGCGTCATGGATATCGACGACCTGGTGGCGATCCCGCTCAAGACGGTGCCTGATCACGTCGCGATCGGCCGGATAACCGCCGGATATCGATACCGCCGAGACGCTGCACCGGACCGACGCCATGTGCGACCAGTCGTGTGGCTCCAGCGAGCACAGCCGCGGTCAGCCATCCAACAGGACCTGCTGCACAGCCTCGGTTCCTTGCTGACGATATGCCAGCTGCGGCGCAACGGCGCGGCTCGGCGGATCGCCGTACTGGCCGATACCGGCGTGGATCCTGGACCCACGCCCGATGAGCTATCCAGCGACGGATGGGCCACACCCGATGACTTCATCGCACGAGCAGCGGCCACCGAGGACGGATTGGAGGTGACGATCAGGGAACTCCTGGGCGAGTGGGGAGCGGGCCGGCGGACCAGTTCGGCAGTAGCCGTCATTCAGCGAGACCTGGGCGAGAACGGACTCACCACTGTGCCGCCGTTCACTGAGGGCTGGATAGGCCGCAGCATCCGCGTCGTGAAGACCGGGGCGGAGGCCGACGACTCGACCGACGAGACCGCCACAGAAAAGCTGATCGAAGCGGAGGAGGAGCAGGATATCGCGTCGGCCGAGGACCAGGGCGACGATGGGCTCGTTCATGAGAAGCCGTTCACACTGCGATTCGGAAACCTCCTCCAGTCCGAAACCGCCGTCGAGTCAGTGCTGCCCACTGACTCGATTGTGCTGGCGCGAACGCTCATGCTTAAGCACAACTACTCCCAACTGGCGGTGACCGACGAAGACGGAGTCTTCCATGGGGCCATCAGCTGGGAGTCGGTCGCCCAGGCGCAGATGGCGCACCAGAGCGTTACAACTGTAGCCCAGGCCCAACATACCGCATCCGTAGCAGCATACGACGACCTCGTACTGCCTCGTATCGACGAAATATCCAGCCATGGCTTCGTCTTCGTACGCTCCAAAGACGGCAGGACGGTGGCCGGCATAATTACCTCTGCGGATCTGACCAACAGGTTCGGCGAGATCGCAAAGCCGTTCACCATGATCGAGGAGTGCGAACGCCGACTCCACCGCAGAGTTAAGGCCAAAATCCCATCTGAAGTCATTGCAGCCGCCACCCAGAACCGGCACAAGAACGCCGATACGTTGACCTTTGGATCCTATGCTCACCTCCTCAAAGAGGTAAGGACATTCGGCCTCCTCAACTGGCCGCTCGACCATACTGAATTTCTTCGACAGGTCCGAGGCGTGGCCGATATCCGGAACAAGATGATGCATTTCTCCCCGGACCCCATACCGACCGATGAATGGGGAGTGATTGACGGCTTGCTCGCCATGCTGCACGCAGTTGATCCCCTCCCCTGAACCGCCTCCGAAGGGCGGCCGGTGTTCCAGGGCATGACCGGCAACCCACCCAGCCCATGCGGCACACCACTGACCCGAGTCGGCTGCGGCCGCTACGGGCTGACGCCGCACGCGCCGGTCACTTCGCCGACCACCACGCCACCGGCGCCCGGTCACCAACTTGCCAGCGGACCACCTACGCCGGCCACACTCGACACCCTCTCCGCCGACCAGCTGGATTTACCTTCGGCGTGGGCGCTGCTCGTACCGGTTGGCATCATGGTCGCCGCGCCGGCCAGCGTAAACGGGCTCTACGAAGTTAGTGGGGGTCAAGGTGTCCTCGGGTCTTTCTGGTGGTGGCGCAGCGGGTGCGTAGGCGCTGGTTGACGGCGTTTCGGAAGCCGTAGGCGTCGCGGGCGACGGTCTTGATGACCCGGTTGGTGCCCTCGGATCCGGCGTTGGTGATGCCGGTGTGCAGGAACGCGAGGATCTGGGGCCACCAGGTTTCCACTGTGGCGGCGAGACGTTCCAGCTCCGCCACCCCGGCCTCGGCGCAGCGGGTGTAGAAGCGGTGCAGCCGGCGGGCGACCTGTCGGCGGTCGGGGTTGATGCGGGCCAGGGCCAGAAGGTCCAGCAGGTCCTCCTTGGCGTTCCAGGCCGCCAAGATCGGTGCGGCGATCGCCGCAGGCAGGGTGGACAGCTCGTCCACCAGGGCGTCGACGTGCTCGCCGGGCATCCGGGCAGCGCAGCGGGTCAGCCGGTTGCGTAGCTCCCATTCCCGGTTGCCTTTGCGGCCACGCCGGCCGCGGACCTGCACGGTGACCCGCCGCCGGACCTCGGTCAGGGCCTGGTTGGCCAGCTGCACCAGATGAAAATGATCAACAACGAGGGTGGCGTTGGGTAGCATCCGACCGATCGCGGACTTAAAGATCGTGCACATGTCGATGGCGACGAACTTGACCTGGTCGCGCCAGGACTGCTCACGTGCGGCCAGCCAGTCGGCCATCACCGCAGCGTTGCGGCCCTCCACCTGCCCGAGCAGACCCTGCCCACCGGACAGATCGCAGAAGCCGACATGCCACCGCTGACGCACCGTGACCCAGCTACCGGCAGCCTCGTCGAAGACCCAGCGGGGCCGGCCCCGGCGAACCTCGTCAACACCCAACACCTCAACCGGGTCAGGTTGAGCCGGCAGCACCTGCTGGGCGTGGAAGGTGAACGCGGCGGAGGCCACCGGCCACGACACATCATGATCACGCCCGGCCTGCACGACTGTGCGGCCCCGATCGGCCACCGCCGCCCCCGCCGAGGACCGCAACCGGGCGGTCAACCGCTTACGTGGCGGCACCTCGGGCACTGATTCAGTGAACGACTTACGGCGACACTCTGCCTGCTCACACAGCCAACGGCGTTTGGTCCACACCAACTGCGGACGCCGGCCACCAACCTGCAGGTCCCGCGGCCGGGTGGTCCGCCGCCCCTTCGATCTTCGCGCCCGAGTGCCGCATTCCGGACACATCCGCGCCCGCTCGTCGGCGGTGTTCACCTGCACGACCAGGCCCTGCGGCCCGTCGGTGACCCCCACGACAGCCAGGCCATCAAGGCCCAGCAACCGGGAAGTATCGTCAACCATGCCCGTGGCTCTTCTGTTGTGACCAGCTTGCTTCGACAACAGGCATGATCACCGAGAGCCACGGGCCCTCTCACGCCGGGGTCCACTAGCGACAGCTACACAGGGTGCCGACCCCCACTAACTTCGTAGAGCCCGTAAACGCCGTGGCCTGCTGCCCCTCTTCCACCCGCCGGCTGAGTTCCTCGGCGCGGATCACCCCGGAGAAGGCCGGCTCAGGATGCGGGTGAAGTTCCGCGGCGACTGCGGTAAATGCCTCCACCAACCGTCGCAGCGCCGGCCGATGCCGGGACGCCGATCGGACCGCCGCCGAGAGCCGGCGGCGAATCGGTGGCCCAGCCGGCGCCACACATTGAATGTCGTAGCGGGTCAGTGCGATCGCGACCTGCGGGACCAGGCTGATTCCCAGCCCGGCCTCGACCATCGCCTGGATCACGGCGAAGTCGTTGCTGGTGTGAGCGATGTCGGGATGGAACCCAGCTGCGGCACAGACGCTCATGATCGCGGTGTGGCAGAAGGTACCTTGCTGACAGGTTATCCAGCGTTGGTCCGCACAGTCAGCAAGCTCCAGCTGCGGCCGCGCCAGCGAGGATCCGGCCGGCACGACAAGGTACATCAGTTCGCTGAACAGCGCGACCAGGTCGATACCGGGGATGGTCAGCGCCGGCAGTGGATCGTACTGGTCCACCAGCGCCAGCTCGATCTCACCGCGTTGCAGAGCCGGCAAGCTCTCGTGCGCCTCCACCTCCCGCAGCCCGATCTCCACCGGCAGGCCCG
This sequence comes from Natronosporangium hydrolyticum, assembly GCF_016925615.1. Taxonomy (NCBI): domain Bacteria; kingdom Bacillati; phylum Actinomycetota; class Actinomycetes; order Micromonosporales; family Micromonosporaceae; genus Natronosporangium; species Natronosporangium hydrolyticum. Next base: position 2,639,651 of record NZ_CP070499.1, on the reverse strand, counting down.
CCTCCGCGAAACGGGCTAGCGCCCGCGGAACGACCCTTCGGGATATGCTCGGCAGCGTAGCCAGACGCAGCTGACCGACGCCGCCATGGCGGAGCTGGGACAGCGCCGTCTCGGTCCGCTCGACCTCGGCGAAGATGCGCTCCGCGTGGTCCACCAGCAATCGGCCGGCCTCGGTGAGGGCCAACTGCCTGCCGGAGCGCTGCAACAGTGTCATCCCGACCTCACGCTCCAGCCGGGCCAGCTGCTGCGAGACCGCCGACGGGGTCAGCCGAGCGGTGCGCGCCACCGCGGTGACAGTCCCCAGCGACGCGAAGAGAGTCAGCAGGCGAAGCCGCCTGAAGTCGAGCATGGATCCCTGCCTACCGATACAAAGCGGGTGGATAGGTGCTACACGATACCACTGATCGTACTTTCAGCATCGCGGAAAGTATCGACGATCAATCGCCGCCGGTCGCGTATCCTCAAAGACACCCGCCGCCACCCCCGCAACACCTTACAGCTGGATTAACAACTTCTTGACGGACAGCGAGTGTGACGGCCGGGCAGGCTGCCTACATGGGTCACCGCAAAACGAGGGCCTCGCAACGAAACTCACCACCAGCCGCTGGGCAGCACTCCCCTACTACCCTCCGAGGACCGATGCTGGTCCTCATCGCGGCCGTGCTGTGGGGTACCACCGGCACCACGCAGGCGCTCGCGCCGGCCGACGCAACCACCCTGGCGGTGGCGGCCACCCGACTCGGCATCGGCGGGTTCACCATGTTCGCCTGGGCGCTACTGGCCAAGGGCGCTGCCGGCATGCTCGCCTGCTGGGGGCGCTCCACCTGGCGGCTGACCCTGATCGGTATCGGCGCCGTCGCCGCGTACCAGACGCTGTTCTTCTCCGCGGTACGCGACACCGGCGTGGCCGTGGGCACGCTCGTCGCCATCGGCAGCGCACCGCTGGTGACCGGACTGTTGGGAATTGCGCTCGCCGAACGCGTGAACCGAGCCTGGGGCATCGCCACCGCCGTCACCATCGTGGGACTGGGAATGCTTCTCATCCCCAACGGCACGGCCGCGGTGAGCCTGCCCGGCGTCGGGTACGCCTTCGGGGCGGCGGTCTCCTACTCCACATATGTCGTCGTCAGCCGAATGCTCCTCGCCCGGGCGGTCGACGGGCAGGTGGTCGTCGGAACCATGTTCGGACTGGCGAGCATCCCGCTGCTGGTGGCGACCTCTGGGAGCGGCTATGGCTGGCTCGGCAACGGGGCCGGACTCCTGGCGGGGCTATGGCTAGGCCTGGGGGCGACCGCGATCCCCTACCTGGTGTGGATCCGCGGGCTCCGCACCACACCCGCAGCCACGGCGACCACGGTAAGCCTCGCTGAACCGCTTACCGCCAGCCTCCTCGGTCTACTGCTGCTTCGAGAGCCGACCACTATGTGGACGATAGCAGGGATGATCGTCATTGTGGCGGGCCTGGCGATCACCGGCTGGAGCGCCGCCGACCGAGCACCGACCAAGGTCAGTAGATCGCCGCGCCTGGACCAGCCGCCTCATCAATGAACACCGGAATCGCCTGAGCTTGCTCCGGCGGACTGTCCGGATGCCGGGCCCCCAGTACCAAAGCTTGCGAGAGATAGGGGCCCATCTGCCGTTCGCCGAGATTGACGCAGACGACCACGTGCGCACCAACCAGCTCCTTCTCGCTGATCAATGCGTATTGTCCCACCCGAGCCTGACAGATAGGGCAGTGGTGACCACCTGCCGCAGCTGGTCCACGTACTCCTGTGAGGCGGCCTTCTTCTGCCCCTTGTCGCTGGGGTCGCGGACGAACACCACGACGGCGATACCGCGGGCTACAACCTCGGCCAGTAAGGGCAGGACCGACCGGATCCGGCCGGCGGTCCATGGCGCCCAGATCCAGACTGAGTGCCTCGCAGCGTGCAGGTGCTCGGCGAACGTCTCATAGAACTGGCGCTCGTCGTGGATATCGGCGACCCGCACGTGCTGAGCGAGGATCTCCGACAGCTGGGTGCCGATCGGCCCGAGTGTCACCTCGCGACGGGAGTCGTGCGGCGCGTCGATCCCGGCGATCAGCTGATGGGCCTTGACCGTCCGAATAGTCGTGCCAAGCAGCGCAGCGATATGCCCGAGCGGCGTAACGGGGGCCGCATCGGCGATACGGGTGCGGCTACCGACCAGCTACAGCCGGGACTTGACCCGGGTGATCGCGACGGTAAACAGGCGAAAGCCGTCGCGCGGGAAACCGGGCCGGTCGGCGCGGGCCTGGGCCATCCACCGCCGATCGGTGTGGTCCTCGACCAGGTCGAACACCACCACGTCGAACTCGCGGCCCTGGAAGCGGTGCGCGGTGCCGACCTCGGTGGGGGTGCCGTGCTCGGACTCCTGGTCGCGGAACGCCTCCAGGGTCGCCTCGGCCTGGTGACGGTAGGGCGTGACCACACCGACACTCTCGCCGTCATTGTGGTGGAAGTCGGCCAGGGCTCGGGCCAGCAGCGCACCGACCGGCCACCACCCGGCCGTCCTGCTGGTAGCCCGTACCAGGCCCACATCGTCAGCGCCGTCGGTGTCGACCAGGACGATCTCCGGGTCGTCGGAGGCGTGCGCCCGGACTCCGGGTCCGGGCTCGAGCTGGCCGTCGTAGGCGATCGCGTTGGCCAGCTTCATTACGTCCGGCCCGAACCGGTGCTGGACGGCGAGGGTGGTGCAGCCGGGGTTGGCACGGGCGTCGGCTGCCGAGGTGTTGCCGCAGACCGCGAACACGTCGCGGCGCAGCCAGCGCTGCACAGCAGGGTCTTCGCTGCGATCGAGGCCGTTGGGGATGACCGCGCCGAGCTGGAGGAAGTCGCCGAGGAGCACGGCCGTGGTCCCGGCCCGCGACACCGCCAGCAGCACCTCCGGGACCGTCGCAGCGCCGACCTCGTCGACCAGGACCACGTCGTACGGCCCATCGAGCACGACCTTGCTCAGCCGCATCCGGGCCAGGGTCGTGGCGACCACCTTCGCCTCGGAGATGACCGTGCGCTCGGCGTTGCGGCGCAACCTGTCGAACTCCTCCTGCGCCTTCGCGTACTCCTGCTCCAGCGATACCCGGCGCGGGGCTGAGGCGGCGACCTGCTCCCGCAGCCGCAGCATCCGCTGGTACCGGCCTGGCAGATCGGCCTCGTCGGCGTGCCGGACCGCGGCCCGGTCCGACTCGCTGGCCTGCGGGCCAGCCTCCGCAGCGACCAGTGTCTCGTGCAGATCTTGGTGGCAGGCGTCGGCCTCGGCGGCCTGCTGCGCTGCCGTCGCGCGGGCCCGGCGGGCATCCTCCACTGCGGTTAGCCGCCGGTCGATCTGTGCCGCTGTGAACACGACCCGGGTCCGCAGGGTGGCGACCTGGTCCGCAGTATCGCCTCGGAAGCGTGCCAGCAACCCGCGACGCTCCTGGGCGGTGCGCTCGGCCCGGCCAGCAACCTCCCGCTGATCCCGAGCGGCGGCCTCCATCCGGGCGATCGTGTGGCGGTTCCGCCAGCGGGCCAGGCGGGAACCGGCACGTAGTTCGCGAACCGCGCCCTCCAGCCGGACCGCCTCATCGTTGGCGGTCAACGCCTGCACCGCGACCCGGTCCGCGGCCTGCTGCGCCTCGGCGACCTGACGTTGCAGCTCGGCGATGCTGGCCAGCGCGGCACGGCTGTCGTCGGTCTGGGCGAGAGCTGCCTGCGCCCCGAAGAGCACAACCTCCGATTGGCGTAGCGCCTGCCGGCAGGCGTCGCGCTGGCCGGCGGCCGTATGGGCTTGGGCGGCGAGCCCGGGAATCCGGTCGGTCGCCGCGATCAGGGCCCGGGCGCGGGCGTCGGCCTGCGGGTCGAACCCGGCGAGCGCCTCCTCCTCGGCGGCCAGTCGGTCACCGTCCTCCCGCAGCGCCACCAGCTGCCGGCTAAGCTCCTCGCGGCGCCGGTCGACCTCGGCGAGCCGGTCACGCACGAGGTGGGTCAACGACACCAGCGGGTCGCTGGCTATCTCCGCCAACTGCGGGGTACCGACCCGCACCAGGTCACCCGGTGCCTGGCTGCGCTGGCGCAGCACCCCGGCCAGGGCATTGTCGACGGCGATGTTGGTGGCCGAGACGAGCAGGACCCGTTTCCCGGCCTCGGCGAGGGCGTTGATGGCCTCGCTGAGGACATGGGTCTTGCCGGTACCCGGCGGCCCCCACACCAGCCGTACCCCAGGGGTCAGGCACGAGGTGAATGCCTCGCACTGCACGGGTGAGAGCCTGGGCACCGACCGGATCGTCCGTGGTCGCGGGGTCAACCGTCCGGCCGCCAGCTCGTGGGCCAAACCCGAGTCGCCCACGGCACGTATCCCGTCGCGCAGCTGGGTGACCAGGAAACTCTCTGGACGGCGGCTCTGCCACAGGTGCGCCTCGGGCAGGTCGACAAACTCCGCCACCCGTACCCGCAGCAGGCGGCCGTCCTGGACCACCTCCAGCGGCGAAAACCCCTCCCCGGGACCTGGCTGCGAGCCGCCGGCCAGACGCAGGTCGTCGATCTGGTCGGAGTCGATCCGCTGATCGCGGACATCCACTGCGTACCACCCCGACCCGGACTCGCGACGGGCCCGACCAATGACTTTCAGCCTTGGTCGTTCACCTCGCTCGGCGGCACCCCTGCCGCCGACGACCTCGATCCAACGCTCGACCGCCCCACAGACTTCGTCACGCCAGTCCGGCACTGCGCACCCCCATAAGGAATGTCCGGGCCGAATATCGCGCACAGAGTATCATCGATCACTAGCAGTGAGCTCCCCCTGTCGCGCTTCTGCCATTTGTGCTCCGCCGTCCGATCCGACGGGCGGGGTACCCGGACGCGGTGCTCACCTGGTCGAAACGGATCTGGCGCTGCCCTCCCCGACTGCACGGCCAAGCGTGGACCGAACGCAACCCGATGGCCGCGCCGCGCGGCGGTCCCCGCCCAGCGGGCGCGGGCATGGGCCACCAGCCGAGTCGACTGCGACGACGAGACTGTCGCGGCGGTGGCGCGGTCGCTTTCGGTGGGCCGGTGGTCAGTGATCATGCACCGCAGTTGTCACACCAGCCCGTTGCCGGAAGTTGGAGGAAGCAACTAGGACATAAGGGTCGCGGTGAAGGCTCCTGGTTCCGGCGGCGGCGCTCCCGGGTCGCCTCAAGCTTGGGTGCGAGCGCCGGGGTGCCGCCGTCCGGTGGGATCTCCGCTCCAAAGTGACGGTAACACCGGAGCCGAGCAGCTGCTGCGTGCTGCTCCCGTTCCATCTCGTCGACTATGGAGGGTAGCCCTTCGACTTTCAGGACCTCTTCGTAGCCCACTCCCACCATGCCGTCACCCGCGTGGACCACCAGCGCCGTCAGTGGTGGATCTCCCCGCCGGTGTGCCTCGTGGACCACCTTGCCCAGTACAGGTCCAATCCAGTTGTGCAGCAGCGCCGATGTGCGGACGCCGGAGGCTGCCTGGACCTTCTCCCCGACTTCGCCGTAGGTAATGATCGCATGGTATCGCCGCGCCACCGTGGTCAGCAGCTCGTAGGCGTGACCAGCCCAGATCTCCCACGACTTCGGTGCCGTCACCGGGCTCCCGTCGGACTCCCGCCAGTAGCCTCTTTGCCGAACCATGACCCCGATTGTCTCCGACGCAGTACAACCGGCGGGCATCGGGCCGGCACTTCGTATCACACCTGATCGTGCGCGACTTACGCCCACGAGGGAGCCCGTCGTCCTCCGCCCCGGTATGTTGGCGCGCCGCGTGGCCAGCGCGGTGAGGTTCTTCGTGATTGCGGTCCTCCTCGGGCGGGTGAATCGAGTGGAGGCGATGGGTCCCGAGGGTATGGTCACCAGGCATGACCTGGCTCCTAGGCTTTGCCGGTGCGCGCCAGCGCTACCTCCGCGCCCGGTCCGGCGGAGTCGCAGCACTTCTCGTAAATCAGAACATACCAGTCACTGTCCCGCCAGCTGGTCGCTACTACGGCACCGTCCTCGCCGGTGCCGCCGAAGATCCGGCGCAGTGGCAGCCCTCGGATGAGGCTGGAGGCGGCGATGTTCGGGCCGCGGTGCAGGAAGTCGTCTTCGACCGGTACGAGGTCATGCTGGTGGAGGCCGACCCAGCCCTGGCGCGTCCCTTCCGCGACCGTGCCTTCGAGAAACAGCAGCCCGCCGCCACGAAGGACGCGCACCAGCTGGCGGAGCATCTCGTGGGGCGACACGCATTCGTCGAGGGCGTTCCGGCTGTACACCACATCGAAGTGTGCCTCCGGGAACAGGTCGCACAGCTGCTCCCCGGAGCCGGTCCGGGCAATGACAGGATACTCGTAGCCATACTCCGCGAGCATCTGCGCATAAGCCTCGGCGAGCGGATCGACCGCGACAACCTCCGCCAACCGCTGCTCGCTCGCCCAGGCCAGAGTAGAGAACGGACCGGCCCCGGCGTCGAGGATGAGTGCGGGGCGGCCCGTCTGCTCGGCAAACTGCCGCAGGTGGGCCAAGAGCCGCACCGGAAACTTGGCGCGCCTTCCCTCGGGAGAGAGCATCTGCGTCAACCGGCTCCTGAGATACTCGGTCTCTCCCCGCAGCGCTGACTGCCAGAAAGCCAGCTCGTCGGACAGCCCGGCACGCCACCGTTGTCGCTCGTCGGCCTGCTCCGTTTGCTCCTGAATATCGGGCATATCAGACTCCTCTCGGGAGCGTTCGGCCGTCGAGACCGCACAGACAGGCCCAGCGTACTCGACGGATCCACTGTCGGCAGAGCGTGCTAGATCATCCACACTGCCTTGTCCCTAGTCGACCCGCCAGCGGACCGGCCGCTCCCGCTCCACCCGCCAGTCCAGCCCTGCGTCCAACTGGCGCACCAGCCGCTCCTCCAGCGCCGGTCCCGACAAATTGCTTCACCCGGTGTACGCCGGGCGGCAAGAGCGATGATCGAGAGGGGCGAGTGTGGATGGAAGATCCCGGGACTTTCGACTGTTCTGGTTGGTCGGAGCCGCCGACTCGCTCGGGTCGCGCACCTCCAGCCTGATCCTGCCGCTGTTGGTCCTGGCGGTCGGCGGAAGTCCGTTGCCGGCGGCGCCGGGTCGCCAGCAGCAAGAGCAGCGACAGCGCCGCGCCGGCCGCCAGCAGCAGCATGCTGCTTTCCAGGACGAGGTCGTCGTTCACCTCGGCCCCGGCTAGGACGTCGTCGATCCAGGGGCGCAGGGTGTCGACCCGGGCGCTGAAGTCCCAGCCCGCGTGGGGGCAGCCGGGCCCGCTGCTGACGACGGCCACCAGTTCGGCCGACCCGTTCGGCAGCTCCCGCACGTACGGCCCGCCGGAGTCGTGCGGGCAAGGGCTGGTCTCCGCCCGCGGGGCCACGCCGGCGGTCTCGATGACGGTGTCGCCGACCGCCTGGACCGTGAACTGGCCGGTCTGCAACCAGGTCGGGGACCTGGTGCCGGCGTCGTCGACCACCAATCCGTACCCGGTCAGTCGCAGGGTCTCGCCCGCGGCCGGGGCGGTGGTGCCGATTTGGAGCGGCGCGATGTCGGTGACCGCCTCGGCGAGTTCCGCCAGCGCGACGTCGCTCGCCTCGTCGCCCTGGCGTACCCCGACCACCTCGACCTCGCGCCCGGCGTCGCCGCTGAGGTCGGTGCGCCCGATGGTGGCCGTGGTCCGGCCGGCGACGGTCGCGCTCACCCGCACGCCGTCGGCGTCCCGGAAGCAGTGGCCGGCGGTGATCACCCAGCGGGGGGCGACAAGCGCGCCGGAGCAGGAGCTGTCCCGGCTGCCGCCGTCGGCGGCGGGCAGGTCGGTCATGGTGAGCAGCACCGCGTACGAGTAGGCACCCTCGGGCGCGTCCTCGCCGTACGCGATCGCCGCCGCCTCCTGCGCTCCGACGGGTACCAGCGCCGTTGCCAGCAGTAGCACGACGCACGCGTTCCGGACCGATCTCAGCATGCGCTGATGGTGGCCACCGGGCGGTCGGCGCAGCGTCAGCGCCGTCCTTATCTCGCCTTTATCCGGGCTGTGGGAGTCTGTGGGTGGCGGAGACGGAGGGGCGCGTGCGGGTGCTGGTGGCTGACGACGAGCGGCTGCTCGCCGACACCGTGGCGGAAGGGCTACGGGGACTGTCCATGGCCGTCGACGTGGTGTACGACGGCGAGGCCGCGCTGGAACGGCTCGGGGTCAACCGGTACGACGTTGCGGTCATCGACCGGGACATGCCCGGACAGACCGGCGACGCGGTGTGCCGCCGGATCGTCGACTCCGGCGCCGCGACCAGGGTGCTGCTGCTGACCGCGGCGGCCGGCATCCGGGACCGGGTGGAGGGCCTCGGGCTCGGGGCGGACGACTACCTGACCAAGCCGTTCGCCTTCGCCGAGCTGGTCGCCCGGGTACAGGCGCTGCACCGGCGGGCGGCGGCGGCCCTGCCGCCGGTGCTGGAGCGGGACGGGATCGTGCTGGACGAGGCGCGGCACACCGTGACCCGGGACGGTCAGCTGCTCTCACTGTCGCCGAAGGAGTTCGCGGTGCTGCGGATTCTGCTGCGGGCCGGCGGGGTGGTGGTGAGCGCCGAGGACCTGCTGGAACAGGCCTGGGACGAGCACGCCGACCCGTTCACCAATTCGGTCCGGATGACGGTGATGACGCTGCGCCGCAAGTTGGGTGAGCCAGAGGTGATCCATACCGTGCCGCGGGCCGGCTACCGGCTCGGGGCGTCCGGCACGCTCGGGGCGTCCGGCGCATGAACCGCCGCGCGCTGGTCCGGCGGGTCCTGCTGCTGTGCGCGGTCCTGCTGGTCCTGAGCCAGGTGGTGCCGCGGCTCGCCGAGTCGATCGTCGCGCTGGCATGGCGGTGGGGACCTGAGTGTCGCTGGTACGGGGAGTTCGCGCCGGCGGAGGACGGCTCGTTCTTCTGCGACGAGATCCTTGGGCGGACCTCGCTGATCCTGACACTCGTCGGCGGCGTGCTGCTGGCGTTCTTGCTTGCCGCGGCCTACCCGGCGGTGCGGTGGTGCCTGCGGCCGATTCTCGACCTGGCCGACGACATCGGAAACCTCGGACCGCAGAACCTCGGTTACCGGCTCCGTCCCGGCTCCAGCCGGGAGGAACTGGCCGAGCTCGGCCGGGCGATCGACGCGATGATGGACCGGGTGGCGGTCGGCTACGAAGCGCAGCGCCGGTTCGCCGCGGACGCCTCCCACGAGCTGCGTACGCCGCTGGCGGTCCAGCGGACGCTTATCGAGGTCGGCATGGCCGGTCCGCTCACCGCCGACCAGCGCGCGCTGTTGAGCGCCCAGCTGCTGGCGACGAACGAACGCAACGAGCGGCTGATCGAAGGGCTGCTGGTGCTCGCCGAGAGCGACCGGGGCCTGGTCACCCGGTCACCGCAGCGGCTCGACCGGATCGTCGCCGAGGTGCTCGACGCCCACCGGGAGCGGGCGGCCGCCGCCGGGGTCACGATCACCAGTCGGCTCCGGCCCCGGGTGGTCGAAGGCGAGCAGGTCTTGCTGGAGCGGCTGGTCACGAACCTCGTGCAGAACGCGCTCAAGTACAACCGTCCCGGTGGGACGATAGCGGTGGAGGTGGGAGAAGCCCCGGCGCTTGTGGTGACAAACACCGGCGACGATATTCCCTCGGAGGACGTGCCCGGCCTGTTCGAGCCGTTCCGGCGGCGGTCCGGCGCCCGCATCGATCACAGTGGTGGGGCCGGGCTGGGCCTCGCGATCGCCCGCTCGATCACCCGGGCGCACGACGGCGTCATCGCCGCCGCCGCGAACGAACCTGACGGTCTGCGGGTACAGGTGTCGTTTCCGACATAGGAAGACCGATAGCCGGGGTATGTGAAGGTCATCCGCCCACGCCGGCGATCGAGAGGCCGCGGACTGTCCGGATGCCGGGCCCCCAGTACCAAAGCTTGCGAGAGATAGGGACCCAGCTGCGGTTCGCCGCGGTTGACGCAGGCGACCACGTGCGCACCAACCAGCTCGTCCTCGCTGACCAATGCGTATTGTCCCACCCATCAGTCGAGCCCTTGCCAGTCAGGCCGATAGGTCACCCCCGTCGGGCCGACTCGCCGCAGGGTCCTCGCGGCGTTGGATGAGCAGGAGGTTGTCGGTGACGGTGGCGCGTTGACCGCCGGGTCCGGTCGCGAGGCGCTGCGGCATGTCGGCACGCAGCACCTGCCATTGCCCGGGTTCGAGGTCGAGCCCGGTAGCGACCTCGTCGGGCGTGGGGTAGTGGGCGTCCGGGTCCTGGTTCCACGACCAGGGGGCCTTGGAGCCGTGGTCGACGACTAGCAGCAGCCCGCCGGGCCGCAGGGCCCGCGCGGCGCTAGCCAGCACCCGGCCGCGGTCCAGCGCGAACGGCGTGTGGAAGTACTGTGCGTTGACCAGGTCGAACGTGCCGGTCGGGAAGCTGTGCGCCAGATCGTGCCGTTCGCCGGTGACCTGGTCGCCGAGGCCGAGTTCGCCGGCTTTCGCCTCGACGCGGGCCACCGCCGTACCGGAGATGTCCACGGCGGTCACCCGCCAGCCGCGCCCGGCCAACCAGATGGCGTCCCCGCCTCCGCCGCACCCCAGGTCCAGGGCCACGCCAGGGCTTAGCGATTCGGCGATCTCGACGAGTCGCGGGTTGGGCGGTCTGGCCGTGGCGGTCAGGTTGCGGTGCAGCTTCTCCCAGAAAGACTGGGGGCCGGCGTCCAACTGCGGGCCCTGCCATCCATTCATTGGTCTCCTCCTTCGACGAACGCCAGCAACTCTGCGGTGTGCGGTACAGCCCGAATCCGCCGATCACCGCTACGGACAGCCTCCCGACTGACGCGCGAAAGGTGCAAGGAAAGTTGCGGATCCGCAAAGCTCCGCCGAACCCTGGAGCAGCAGCTGCCCTGGCCCGGGCTGATGCACTTGGTAGCCGGGTGAGGAAGTAGCCGGGTGAGGAAGCGGATTACGCGACCGATCGGGCGAGTCGGTCGGCGCCTCCGCGAAATGGCCGACGCCCGCTACCTGGCGCTGGCCGAGGCACTCGACGCACCGCTCTACACCTGCGACCACGAGCTCGCCAGCGACGGACACCGCGCAGAGGTCCTCGCCTTCCCACGCACCCACTGAACCTGTACGCGTCGCGCCGATGACAAAACCAACCGCCGGATTGCGCTCCTACCCCTAGAGTCGCCGATTAAGGTGCTGCACGACTTCGCCGAGACCTGACCGCTCGACGACGCCTGCGAGCAGGCGGTCGGGGTGTCTCTCCGACAAAAGGCGGCCGGCGCGCTCTACGGACGTCCCAGTAGTTGCGTAGACTCGGTGATCATGCTGCGCACCACCACCGCTGCCCGATACGTGACCCCGTTCCGCGAGGGTGGCTCCCTGCCGGGGTTGATGGAGGCAGTGGACCTGGGCAGCTATGTGGTGAAGTTCCACGGAGCCGGTCAGGGCCGCAAGACGTTGGTCGCCGAGGTGATCAGCGGCTGCCTGGCCCAGCTGCTGGGATTGCCGGTGCCGGACCTGGTGGCTGTCGAGGTCGACCCGATACTGGCGCGCGGTGAGCCTGACCCGGAGGTGCAGGACCTGTTGCGCGCCAGCGGTGGGCTTAACCTCGGGTGTGACTACCTGCCCGGCGCCCTCGACTTCGACCCCGCCGCCTTCCCGATGGACCCGAGTCTGGCGGGGCAGGTTCTGTGGTTCGACGCGCTGGTCGGCAACGTCGACCGGACCTGGCGCAACCCCAACATGCTGTACTGGCACGGGCAGGTCTACCTGATCGACCATGGCGCCACCCTGACCTTCCACCATCACTGGCCCGGCGCCCCCGCGGCGGCGGCCCGCGCCTATGACGCCCGCGACCACGTGTTGATCGAGTTCGACCCACGAGTCGAGGCGGCCGACGCTGACCTGGCCCCGCAGGTCACCCGAGAGTTGCTGCAGGAGGCCGTGGCGCACGTGCCGGACGTGTGGCTGGCCGACGAACCAGGTTTCGCCGACCCGGACCAGGTACGCCGCGCCTACGTCGACCAGTTGGCCGGGCGTCTGGAACAGCGGGCAGCCTGGCTACCGGGCCTGGTGGCAGCCGCGGCGGCCACAGGTGCCGACCGGGACCGCACCACCCGGCCGGCGCAGAACCGTCCGAGCTGGCTGACGGGGAAGGTGGATTGGTGAGCCCGCAACGGCATCCGTTCGAGTACGCGGTGCTCCGGGCGGTGCCCCGCCCGGAGCGCGGCGAGACCCTCAACGTCGGCGTGCTGGTTTACTGCCGAGCCCTCGACTACCTCGATACGCGCATCCACCTGGACCCGGACCGACTTCGCGCGCTGGACCCCACCGCGGACCCGGCCGCCATCGCGCGGGCCCTGCAATCGGTCGCCGACATCTGCTCCGCCGCACCAGCCGCCGGTCCCGCCGCGCGCCAGGCCATGGGCGAACGATTCCGATGGCTGACCGCCCCACGCAGCACCGTGGTGCAGGCTGGCCCGGTGCACACCGGGCTCACCACCGACCCGGGCGTGGAGGTCGACCGGTTGCTGCATCTGCTGGTCATGCCCGTCACCCCGCGCGGCAGCTGATGAAGACCGGGGCTGGTGATGCGGTTGGCCTCGAGTTAGTCCACATCGTAGCTCCGGCCCGCCGGGGCAGGCGGCGACAGCCAACCGCGCACCGCTTCCACGTACGCGTCGGGCAGCTCCAGCGGTACGGTGTGTCCGGCCGACTCCAGCACATGCAGCCGCCAGTCGGGTCGCCGCGCCATCGCGTGGTCGATGACCGGGCGGGTCACCAGCCGGTCCTGGTCGCCCCAGACCAGCAGCACCGGCGCGGCCACCTGGTCGATCGCGGCCAGCGCCCGGCGCCGGGACACGAACATCGAGGCGGCGGCCGACGCGAACGCGGTCACCGCGTACCTCAGCCGGGCGGGGTGGTCGCGCAGCTCCCGCGTCTGCTCGGCCGCGAGCGCGAGGCTCTCGGGCGATATCCGGGTCAGGTCCCCGCCCGACTGCTCGCCGGCGGCGGCGAGCTGTCCCGGGTCGGTCAGGTATCGCAACTTCGCATCCACCAGCCGCCGGCCCCACACCCGTACCAGCGTGCGGGCCACCGCCGGCCCGGCGGCCAGCGCCAGCCGCCCCATCGTCTGCCAGCCGAGCCGTTCGGGCACCGACATCGGCGCCGGCAGTATCGGGTTGACCAGGACCAGCCGCTCCACGATGGCCGGATACGCGGCGGCGAACTGCAACCCGACCAGGCCACCCATGGACAGACCCTGCACGCTCAGTCGGCCCAGCCCGAGGGCGGCGGTGAGTGGGGGCAGGAACGCGACGGTGGCCGGCAGCCGGGCCTGGCGTGCCCGGCGGGTCTCGGTCTCGCCGAAGACCGACCCGGGCAGATCGGGCGCGATCACCGGCCCGAGCCGGGTCAGCGGCGCGATCACGTCCAGCCAGGCGGTGCCGCTGCCGGCCAGGCCGTGCAGCAGCAGCTGGGTGGGGGCGCCGGCCGGTGCGTCCGGGCCCGGATCGGCCCGGAGCAGGTGGACCCGCCGGCCAGCCACCCGCAGAGTCTCGCTACGGATCCCGCGCCAGCGTCGACACCGGTCACCCCAGTCGCGATAACGCACGGCAGCCTCCGGTCGCCGGTACAACTGCCTCATGACTGTACGCCTGGTCCGGCATGACTTACTGCCCGTGGTTTGAACACGCCTAATTGTGGGCCAGCGCGTCGAAGTCACCGACTGCCAGACCCTGGGCACGCGCCTGAGCCCGCAGGGTGGCGTAAGCAATTGTCGCGGTGGTGGGTCGCCTCGGGTGCGTGACGACGTGGAGAGTGCACACGAGTGTGCCCTACCTTCCGGTCCGCCGTGGGTGGAGGAAGGTCCGGATGTCGTCCAATGCGTTGTCTGCGGTCCCCCTGATGTGGGGTAACGACCGCGCCTTGTATAGGGCGGTCGTCACGCGCCGTTCGTCCAACTGACGGTAGACCCTCGCGAGATGCCCCAGGCATGTCGCGGCGAGCGCACTGACCTGGTGATCCTCGTGTTCGAGCAACCGGAGATGCAATTCCTGCAGCTCTCTCCAGTCACCGCCGCCGTACAGCGCGGTGCCGACCATGGCATCAAGCGCGGTGGACAGGTCGCCGCGCTCGAGCGCGGCGTGCACCTCGGCTGGTGTCGACGGCGCCGGGTTGTGGAAGACATGATGCTGGTGGCGCACCGTCATATCCTCCTTGGTCCGTCCATTGGTACGTGGCAGTTTGCCAGCCGGCTCCGCTACGAACTCTTAGGAGCTGCGGCTTGTTGCTGTCGCCGGTGGGCGAGGGTGATGGCGGGTGTTCAGAGTACGCCGTCAGTCGTGCTCGGGCGGTGGAACGAGGACGCAGAACTCATTCCCCTCCGGATCGGCGAGCACGGTGGTGAACCAGCCGTCATCGTCGTGCGGCTCGACCAGGATCTGGGCGCCCAGACCCCGCAGTCGGGCAACCTCGGCGACGGCGTCGGTGACGTGGATGTCCACGTGCATCCGGTTCTTGCCGATCTTCGGCTCGGCAGTGAACGCCAAGATCGACCAGTCTATCGACTGAGTTCGTGTTGCCAGCCCACGAAGTAGATGCGCATTGCCGCGATGTGTTCCTTATCCACACCATATGCCTCGAACTCGCGGTCCGGGATGCGGGTGAGGAACCCGAGCGACTCCGCGAACATCGCCCGCTCGAACCCCGGATTGTGTTCCACGAGAACCGCCTCGAGCTGCCGGCGGTCGTAGCGTCCGCTGAGGTGGATCGCGTACACGTCCAAGAAATCGCGTGGCGCCCACCGGTTGAACAGCGCATCCATCTTCCCCGCCGCGGCATCGTCGGGATGCAACACCGGCCCGACATCCAGCACGACCGGTTCCCGAGCCCGCCAGAAGATGCCGAGGTCCACCTTGCAGATTTCGCCCTCCGGCCCACATACCATCATCTGAACCAGATCGGACGTACGGCGAGTAACGTCCACCGAGAGCTGGTGGCTACGAAACGCCGCCACCACATCCGCCTCGACCTCCGCCGGCCGGCCCCGGTCGGAACTGAACAGATCAATGTCCTCGGACGGGCGGCTGGCCATGCCGTGGAGCTGCACCGCGTGGCCACCGCCCAGAACGAAGCCACGATCACCTACCGCATCCAGCGCGATCCGGGCCAGCCACTCCTGGAACGCTTCCATCAGGCGTGTCGAAGGTCAGGGAAGCGGGCTTCCCACAGCGCGCGGACCTGCCGTGCGGGGAAAAGGTTGCGCCAGTCGCGACGCAAGACCTGCCAGTTGAGCAGGCGCCGCTGGTCGGCTTCTTGTCCCTCTTCGAGCACGATCTTGTACATCGCGGCACGGTCGTACTCGTCGTCGAGGTCAAACTCCCGACGACCGCTCCAGGCGACCTCGCGAGGAAGCGTGACCAGCCCGTGATCAGGGCCCTGCAGGTCGTCAAGCCTCGCCGGCACCGCATAGGGCTTGACGTCCGCGACGCTGAAGGGGCGCTGGTCCGTGTCCATACTCCCAGTATGACCCGCCAGACAGCGAGGTTCGCGGGTGCCAAGCGACCAGCGAGGGCCGTTGTGCCGTGCGTCACACTGATCGTGGCCATACCCGGGGTCTAATCTCGTTGCAGCAGGTCAGCGCCTTGTAGGTGGTTCTTGGTTCGCCCATCTTCCCCTCGGTGGTAGCGCCCAAGATCTTCTTCCGGAGTGGCTGGCCTGGACTCCGGTTCGCGGGCCGGCTGGAGGCCGGTTTAGCGGAGAGCCTCGTCGAGTGTGTCGGCGGTGAGGGCACGGGTGGTCCAGGCAGCGAGCTGGTCGATGGAGGCGAAGCGCACAAGCTCGCAGGCGGCTGGTGGGAGCGGGCCGAACCGGTGGGTGAGCAGCTGCACGAGGGCCTCCGCGCGGCCGCGGGCCTCGCCGCGGGCCTCGCCTTCGGCGCGGCCTTCGGCGCGGAGCATTTCTGCGGTGGTCATGTACGCCTCCTCAGCCTCGGGTCCGATCTTTGCGAACAGGTCGTGTAGCTCGTCGGTGGGTGTTTCGCCCACGGTTTCAATGTACGTGACCAGCGCGACGAAGTCTTCGATGCCATCCGGCCGGTCCAGCACCGCACGCAGGTCATCGGCCCAGCGTCGCAGGTCGGCGGCGAGGTGAGGGTTGCCGGGGGCGGTCTTGAGTAGCAGCAGGGTCATCCGGGCTGGTGGGGTCAGCGGCCGGGCGCGGAGCGCCGGCTCGTCCAGCCGGGCCAGGTCATCGAGCAGGAACCGCAGTCGGGGTAGGTAGGCCTCGACCGGCTCGGCGGTGGGCGGGTCCAGGTCGAGTAGTTCCCGGATGTCGGTAGGGCCGCTCCAGGGGCGGCGGTGGTGGTGTACCACCAGTGGGATGACCGCCGGCAGCCGCCTGGCTTTGGGATGTTCGGTCAGATACCGGTCCCAGTTCCGCATCATGTACCGCAGCATCCGTAGCGGCATCAACTCGTCGGTGCCGCTCTGGTGTTCGACGAGCACGTAGATGAACGCCTCCCGGCGGTCCAGCGGGGCGGTGAACAACAGGTCTGAGTGAGACGAAGCTGCCCGGGACGCGGGTGAGTTCGGTCAGGTCGAGCTGGTCAGTCAGGCCGGCGGGGAGCACGGCTTGTAGTTGAGATGCCGCGTTGGCGGGTTCACCGAGGACCCGGGAAACACCACGTCGTGCGGGCTCGACTGGCCGGTCATGCCAGGCACCGTACAAGCCGGCACCGACACTCCACCGTCCCGGGCACGCAGCTACGGACTGTCGGCGCGTCGGCAGCGAACGAGCTTCGGGCCAGGGCCTCGGGATCGGCGTAGTCCAGGACGGTAACCAGGCGCACGGCACACCTCCGGGAACCATGGCCCGCTCGGTGTCGGGTGACCGTACCAGGCTGCCGCAAACCCCGGACGGCGGCTAGGGTCACCACCGAGGTCATCCCCCACCGAGGAGCGAGTCGATGGCGCACACGGGCTATGTGATCAGTCAGACGGTGTTCGCTCTGCCTGCCCTGATCGTCCTGGTCGCCGGGCTGGCACTGCTTACGGCCCGGCGTCGCACTGTCGGGCCGCGTGCCACCGGGCTCGCAATCGCCGGCGCCGCGGTGTTGCTCGCCGGCGCAGTGGTCAATGTGGTCTGGGCGAGCAGCCTGCCCTGGGTTCTTCAGGCAACCACGTCGACCGGCGGCTATGCCATGATGAGCGCCGGTGTCGGCATCCTCACGGCGATCCTGCACGCTACCGGAATCGGGCTGCTGATCGCCGCCGTCCTCACCCGCACCCCGGCCTCGCAGGCCGGAATCGCCCAACTTGACCCGCCAGTCAGAGTCAGCGGCTGACGAGTGAGCGGTCATGGCGGCAGATCCCTAGCCGCCCACGTCGCCGGCGACCTGGCCGCTCTCTTCTCGAAGATCCATCCGCAGCAGCTCCGACTCGTCGGAGATGCCGGGCGGAGTCTTGGTGCCGGCAGCAAGCAACGGCCAGACGTCAGCCTTGCGCACCATCCGCGGAGAATTCAACTCGATCTCCTTGCCTCCGATGGACAGCCGAGCCGTCCCGCTGGCGAGCACGTTACGGACCCAGTCGGTACGCGGGCCGTACATAGGGATGAAGACATAACCGTCAGGTAGGGGATGCGCGTCCAGCGGGGTCCGATAGGTCCGGCCCGACGACCTGCCCAGGTGGGTCAGCACCGGCCGCGCGCCGCGGCGGATCTCCAACGGGTTGAACACCCGCTTGTTGACCTGGGCCAACCAGCGTGGCAACGGCATCACGCTCTCCTCCCGGTCCCGTCGCTGGTGACATTAGCGCAGCGCAGGGCATGCTCACCCGGTCGACGCCTGCACCGGCTGGCTGAACCGCTCGATGGCGTAGCGGTGCCGGGCGCGCCGGGCCTCGTCGCGGACGCCGAGGCCGACCCACCTGCCCGGCTATGCCCTGCCCGACGCCGAAGAACGCTCATCGCAGGGCACACGCCGACGGACCATGCCCGGCAAGGCTGGCCGACGCCGATCGGATACGTTGTAGCCATCCTTGACGAATCTGCGGAGGACCAACTCGATGACCCAGGTGGCACTTACCACTAGCTACGGCATGATCAAACTGAAACTCGACCCGGAGAAGGCGCCGAAGACGGTTGAGAACTTCCTGGCCTACGTCAGAGATGGCCACTACGACGGCACCATCTTCCACCGCGTCATCCAGACGTTCATGATCCAGGGCGGCGGCTTCACGGAGGACATGTCGCAGAAGCCGACCCGTGCCCCGATCGAGAACGAGGCCAACAACGGTCTCCGTAACGATCGCTACACCGTGGCGATGGCCCGCACGTCGGACCCGCACTCGGCCTCCGCGCAGTTCTTTATCAGCACGGCCCAGAACGACTTCCTCAACCATACCGCCCCGACCCCGAACGGATGGGGCTACGCCGTGTTCGGCAAGGTCGTCGAGGGACTCGACGTGGTCGACCGGATCGCTGCCGTCCCTACGGGTCGACGCGCAGGCCATGACGACGTGCCCGTCGAGGCAGTCTCCATCGTCCGCGCCGTGGTGGAGTAGGCGTTACAACGGGGTTCAGGCATGGGCGGGCTGCAGTCTGGCGGCGGGACCAGCGCCGTCGCGGCATCCGAGCATGCCGGGTGCGAGCGGTTCCGGTTGACCGATCCGTTCCTCACTGGCCAGTCGCGTAAGGCGCTAGCTGCGCAGATCGGGCACCCGGACACCAGCGCCGGCATTCCGGTGGCCCGCTGGGTCCGGGCGATGACCTTCGAGGCGCTGGTGGGTTCTGAGCAGTTCGCTGCCGAGTTGCTCACCCGGACCATCGGGCGACTTGGCCTGCCCCGCCCGGAGGCGATCCGGCGACGTGACTGCATCGGCGCTATCCAGGCCACTGCCGAGGAGCTTGCCCAGGCACATCGCCAGGCGACCTCGGCCCACGAGGCCACGTTGTTGACCGCGCCGGCGGTGCCGTACCTCGACCTCGCGGATGTCGCGGACGCCACCCCGGTCCAGCCGGACTTCGCCATCGTCGCTCCCCGCCCGGACAGCGACGGACACCCCGCCGGGTCCTGGCTGATCATGGGCGACGCGAAAGATTACGAGCGGGTGCGCGCCCGGATCGACGACGGCCGGATGTTGAAAGGGTTCCTGCAGGTGGCGCTGGGCGCCGAGGCCGCCGCCGGGTGGCGCGAGCTGCCTGCCGGGATGCGGGTGCACCGGTTCGGCACGCTGGCGGTTCCCCGCAACGCCTTCCTGCAGCCGGAGGCGGTCGTGGAACGGTTGGACGACCACCGGGTCGAGGTGCGGGCGCGGGCCGACGAGCGGCTGGCGGCGAGGTCCGCGCTCGGCGGCCGCCCGCCGGCCGAGGACGAGCTGGCGACGTACGTCGCGGGGTTGGCCGCCAGCTTCGACCCCGGCGGCTGCGTCAGCTGCCACCTCTTCTCCTGCTGCCGGGCCGAGCTCCGCGCCGACGACGATCCGGTCGCCCTGCTGACCGAGCTCGGCGTCGACCGGCTCACCCGCCCGTTGGTCGCGGGGCTGGTCACCGGCGACCGGCCGGTGGCCACGGCGGTCCCCTACCGCGTCCGGGCCCAGGTCACGGCGACGGTCACCGGGGTTCCGCAATGGACCGGGCGGCGCCGGGTCGACCCGTGCGGCCTGCCGGGCACCATCAACGTAGTGCTGGTCAAGTCTGACGCGGCGGTGCTCGGCGTCCATGGCGTCGCCCTGCAGGCGGTGGGCATCGACGGTCCGGGCGAGTGGGTGCGACGGTCGTTTCCCGAGCCACAGTCGCAGCTGACCCGCCGGAGCCTGCTGGGCTTGATCGGCGACGCGATCCGGCGGCATCACGAGGCGGGGATCGAGCCGGTCCACGTGGTGGTTCCCGACCGGCCAACCGCCGACCTGCTCGCGACCGCCGCCGATTCGCTGGCGGGGGTGGAGCTCAGCCGGCTGCGCTGGCAGCAGGATCTGGCCAGCGGCCGGCCGGCGCTGACCTTCGACGGTGAGCCGGCCGAGCTGCCGGAGCCGCTGACCACTGCGGAGCGGACCGCGGTCAGCTTCTTCCTCGAAGAGGACCGGGCCCGGGCGATGAGCCTGCGTACGCCGGTGGTGGAGCTGCGGTCGGTGCTGGCGGCGCAGGTGGTGCCGGGCGGCCCCACGCAGGACGCCGGCCGGCTCGACTATCTGGTCACCTGGGCGGAGGCGACCGGGCCGCTGGCGCACCGCAGCGTCTCCGACGACATCGCCGAGCAGGTCGAGACGCCCGGGGCGCGGCTGTCCAACACCGCGTCGGACGCGATCTATCAGGCGCTCCGCGACCCCGAGGCCCGCTCGACGTACGAGGCGCTGGTGCGGGACGCGTTGGCGTACCGGATCGAGATCGTGGACCGGGCGCTGGCGGTGCTGGGGCGGCAGCACAGCTCGCGGCTGCGGTGGGCGCACCGGGAGCTGGAGCGCGACGCCCAGCAGATCTGGCGCCGCCGCCTGGAGCTGCAAGCCTCGGATCTGGTCCGGTTCTCGCGGACCCACCCGGGCTGGCGCAACTCCCATGTGGAGATCCTCGACGCCGACCGGACCTGCTCCACCCAGCTCAGTTGCCTGGTCGACCCTACCGTCGCCCGGGACCTGGCCAACGACGCCGGGGTGCGGGAGGTGGCGCTGGCGACCGTGGTCGAGCGGGCGCCGCTGCGGCTGCGGGTGCACTCCCGCCGGCTGGTGGCGGGCTCCCGGGTGGTCGCGTTGCACGTCAACGGCGAGAGCCTGGTCGAGGCCGACACCACCACCGTCAAGCTGCAGCGGGGGTCGTTCAAGCTGGGCGGTCTGCCGATCGCGCCGCTCGCCGAACTGCCGGAGACCGAAGGGCTCGGCTGGCAGCCGGCGGTGCCGCCGATCCCCAGCCTGCAGGTCGGCGACGAACTGGTGCTCGCCGACACCGGCTGGTTCGGCAGAGCGTTGAAGTCCGGCCACGAGATCACCGTGGCGCGGCCGCCGCTGGACAGCCGGTCCGCTCCGAAGGAGACCTGCACCGCCCAGTCGTACGCCGACGATCCGGAGACCCACCAGTGGTGCTGCCGGCCGCACCCGGTCGCCGAGGCCGAGTGGTCGGATCTGTTGGCGCAACGGCGCGCCGACGGCGAGCTCAACCCGGAGGTGTGGCCACCGTTGGTCGATCTGGAGCGGTTCGATGTCGGCCCTGGCGCCCAGGTCGCGGAGCCGGCGCCGGCCGCGGCCCCGGACCAGCTGACCCTCGACGACCTGGACTGACCCGCTGTGACCATCACCTTCACCACTCCCCCGAGTTCGGCCGACGGCGCGCGCCACCACCTGCAGGCAGCCACCGGCAACGTCGAGGCGGCCGAGCGCGCCAGCTCGGCGCTGCGGGCGAGCCTGAGCGGCGCGGCGGAGTACGACAAGATCCTGCTCCGGGCCGCCGCCGGTGCCGGGAAGTCCTACGCGCTGGTACGCATGGTCACCGAAGCCTTGGACCAGGCCGGCTGCGCCCGGGTGGCGGTCACCGCCTTCGCCAACAAGCAGATCTTTCCGCTCGCCGGTGACCTGGGCCGGACCCTCGGCGCCGACCAGGTCTGCCTCTTCGTCGCCGCCGACCGCCTGCCCGAGGTCCACCCCGAGGTACGCGCCCGGGTCACGATCGCCACCACCACCGCCGGCATCCCGGACACCTGTGCCGTGGTTCTCGGCACTTCGCACAAGCTCGGCGCCCTGGGTGAGCCCGGCCGGCTGCTCGACCACCTCGGCTGCGGCGGCAACGGCACGCTCCCGTTCGATGTGCTCTTTGTGGACGAGGCCTGGCAGCTGCCCCGCCACCGCTACTCGAAGGTGGAAGGGCTCGCCCCGATCTCGGTCGGCGTCGGCGACGTCGGCCAGCTGCCCCCCATCGACCCGAGCCAGAACCCGTGGCGGGGCGACCCCGGCTACAACCCGTACCGGGCCTGGCCCACCGCCTACGCCGACCGGGAGACCACCTGCGTGGTCGACCTGCCGGCGGTGTGGCGCCCGACCCCGCCGCAGCTTGCGCTGTGGCGCGCCTTCTACAGCGACTGGGACCAGCTCGACTGCGTGGCCGCGCCCGGTGACCGGTCGGTGGAGCTGCCGCCGCTGACCGGAGCCCCGGCGGCGGTCTGGGCTTCGGTCGCCAGCGGCGCGCCGACGCTGGTCGAGGTCGACGGTCTGCCTGCGCCCGAGGCCGCCGATGTCGACCTGCCGCTGCTCGGGGTGGTCGAGGAACTGCTCACGCCGCTGCTCGCCGGCGGCTTCACCACCGTCACCCGCCGGTACGACGGTACGGGTGCTCCGCTGGGCGAGGTCCGGACGAAGTCGGCGGCGCCCGACGGTGACCCGCTGATCGTCATTCTCGCCACCCGGAACCAGGCGGTGGACGACGCGGCCGACCTGGTGGCGCGGCTGACCGAGGCCTACGACCTGCCGCCCGGGGTGCTGGTGGCGTCGACCGTCGACTCCTGGCAGGGCCAGACGAACGCGCTCACGGTCGCCATCCATCCCCTCTCGGGGGCCGAGCAGCTGGACGAGTTCAACTCGGCCTTCGGCCGCCTCGCGGTGACCTGCACCCGCGCCACCCACGGGCTGCTGCTGCTGGCCCGCAGCGGGCTGGACGAGATGCTCGACCGGGCCCCGGCCCGACCGGGTACGCCGCTCGGCGAGCCGGGGTCACGGTCACTTCCTCGACAGACTCATCAACGCATTCTCGCGGCCTTCAGCCGCGGCGCACTATCCAGCGTCGACCTTACTGTCTGACCACTGTGGTTCTGCGGCACCCGGCGGCAGGGACACGGTCGGCCAGCCGCCGAGGTCCCGCAACAGTTGCCGATCATGAGTGGCGACGACCAGCGCGGTCGGCGTCGCCAGCATCGCCGCGGTCAACTCGTCCACCAGCGAGGCCGACAGATGGTTGCTGGGTTCGTCGAGCAGCAGCAGGTGTGGCCGCTCGGCCAACCGCAGCGCCAGGTTGAGTCGGCGTTGCTGCCCCAACGACATCCGGCCGACCGGCGTCCGCAACGCCGCTCTGTCCAGCAGGTTGCTCCCGGTCAACGAACCCGGCTCCACACCGAGGTGACCCAGCCGGGCGAGGTGCTGCTCGTACAGTTCGTGGCCGAGCAGGCCCGCCGGCCAATCCGGCACCTCCTGCCCCAGGTAGGCCACCCGGGCGCCGGCACCGCGGCGTACCTCGCCGGTAGTCGGCGTGAGTTGCTCCGCCAGCACCTTGAGCAGCGTCGACTTCCCGGCGCCGTTCTGACCGGTGACCAGGGTTCGGCCGCCGCCTGCAAGGTCGAGCGTGACCGGGCCAGGCAGCCGCCCCGCCACAGTCACATCGCGGCAGCGAAGCAGTGGTCGACCCGGACGCGAGTCGCTGTCGGGCCAGCGCAGTGGCTGCGGCGGCACCGGCACCGTGATCCGGTGGGCGTCGAGGTCTGCCTGCCGGCGGCGAAGCGCCTGCACGACACCGGGCGCCCGGGACTGCCGCTGATGCTTGCCGTGCCCCTTCTCCGGACGCCAGGCGGTGCTCAGCCGGCCCTGTGCCTCGGAGACCGCGGCCGCTAACCGCTGGTGCTCTTCCTGCTGCGCCGCGAAGTCCCGCTCCCAGGCTTCCCGCTCGCGCTGCCGCCCCTGTTGCCAGCCCTCGTAGCCACCGGCGAACCGGCGCGGTCGCCCGTCCACGGTGGGGTCGAGGTCGTAGAACTCGTCAGCGACATCGCGCAGCAACGCCCGATCGTGGGTCACGATCGCCACCCCACCGGGATGGCCGCGTAACCGGGCGGTGAGAAACGCCAGCCCGTCCGCGTCGAGATGATTGGTCGGCTCGTCCAGGAGCAACAGGTCGTACCGGGCCCCCAGCAGGCAGGCGAGGCGCACCCGGTATCGCTGCCCAACCGACAGCGTCGTCAGCGGCCGGTCCCGGTCGGCGCAGGCACCGAGCCCGGCCAACGCAACATCGACGCGGCGCTCGGCGTCCCACGCGTCCAACCTGGTGGCGGCGTCCAGCGCGGTCGAGTACGCCGCCTCCGCGTCCGCCGTTCCCTGCGCCAACGCCGTCGCCGCGGCGTCGAGTGCGGACACTGCGCGTTGGGCGTCGCCGATCGCGCCGGCGACGATGTCGCCCACGGTGCCGCAGCCGGCCACCAGGGCCTGCTGGACGAGGCCGATCGTCCCCGCCCGCTCCACTACTCCCTGGTCCGGCGGGACAACGCCGGCGAGCACGTGCAACAACGTGGTCTTGCCTCGGCCGTTCTCGCCGACGATCGCCAACCGGGATCCGGCCGAGACGGTGACGCTCGCGTCGGTCAGCACCGCCCGCCCGCCCCGGCGGACGTGCACCGCATCGGCCCGGACATGTGCGCTCTGCCCGGCCGGGAGCGAGCCACCCCAGCGGAGCGTGTGGTCGCCGGTGACGGCGTCAGCCAGCGGAGGGTTTGGTTCAGGAATCACTATGCATTCTCCGGCTCGTCAAGGGAGCCGGGCAGCATCAACGAGCCGCCCGGCGAGGACGCCTGGACGGCGAAGCAGAGCTAGCTCAAGCGAAGTGGGTCACCCTGCCGCCGTCAGCGGAGGGACCACAGCTTCCTCGACGCGGTGCCCGAATGCATCACCCGACCGTACCACCCCATCGACCGCTGGCCGCCCACCCCGTACGCGGGAATCCTCCCGGTTGCGCCGGGAACCCAAGCCCGCGTGACCGGGGGAAGAGCGCTCAGGGTTGGCCCATGGGCTGATCGGGCCGGCTACGCAGTTTGCCGGAGCCACGCAGGCGGCGCCGCCGCGAGCCGCCTAGCGCGGCGCCGGCCTGATCGCGGATCGCTTCCAGGCCCGCCCGGACCTGCGCCATATCAGGATCGGCGAGCCGCCCGTGCCGCAGGCTCCGCATGTATCTCTCCACCCGCCACCAGGCGGTCACGTGCGCGTCGGCGATCGTGCGGGAGTCGGCGGCGGCGAACCACAGCTCGTGGAGCGCTTCGTCGATCAGCGCCTCGACCAGCACCTGATGGAGGTCGTCGAGGGCCTGGTTACGGCGCCGGATCAGCGCTTCGGCGCTTCGGTGCAACGTGACTTCGGTCTCGAGCCACTCCCGGACCCGATCAACAGAGCTGCGGGGAACCTGCCCGCCCTGATGCATCGGCCGCCAGGCGACCGTCGCCCACTCCTTGTCCTGCCCGATCCCGGGCATCGCCGGGTCGAAGTCGGGGGAGGCGCGGGTGAGCATGGCGATCAGCGACAGCCGGGTGGCCCAGTCCCGGTAGTCGCGACAGAACGCACGAAGCAGCTTCCACCAGGCCGGCTCGTCCCGCATGTCTACCGGCTCCCCGGAATCGGCCGCACGTTCCCAGGCCCGCCGCCGGGTTCGGGCGTACTGCTCCACCAACCGGGCGAGGTGCCTGGTGATCGCCAGCAGGGCGGCGTTCGGGGGCAGTCTGATCAGCGGAGAGACGCCCGGCAGATATCGGTCGACGAAGGTGTCGAAGTCCCGGGTGACCCGCAGATCGTCCAGGTCCTGGTCGCCCCATCGCAGCCAGTCCGCCCGACCGGCCGCGAACTGGCTGTCGGCGCCCATCACCGCCAATCGGAGTTGATCGATCGCAAGCTTGACCAGCTGCTGGTGGTGCGCGGCAGCGGTCTCGGTGAGCGTTTCGGTGGTGACCAGTTCGTTGGTGAGCATGCCGACGGCGTAGAGGCAGGCGGCGTTGTAATGCTCCAGCCAACCCCGATGCGCCGGCAGCCAGTACGGCAACCACCGCCGTTGCTGCCGCAAAGCCTTACTGACCAGTCTGGAGACCAGCTCCGGCGGTGGCGGCCACGGCAGCCGCGCCGTCTCGTTCGGAGGTTGCCACTCGACCCCCGCCACGGGCAGACGAGCTTGCTTATCCGAGATCAACGGTAACCGCCACCACTGCGCAGGCGGGTCGCTCGACTCGTCCGCCGTAGCCTGGCTGGCCTGGACTATCTCGACATACCGGTACTGTAGTGCGGACCACGGCGGCAGGATCCGGATCGCCGATTGGCTAACGGGTAGGCCCCGCCGCCATCGACGTAGTGTCGTCCAACGGTAGTCGTCCGCGATCTCCTGCGCCTCGACCATGGCCGCGAACTGGAGTACCCGCCGCATCGCGCCCCGGTCACCCTCGATGTCCGCCGACGAGACGGCAGCTGACTTCGGGTCGGTCCAGCGCAGCATGAGCGTGCCGTAGGCGCCGAGGTGATGCCGCAACCGGTGGATCACCCGCTCCGCGTCCTCTTGGCGGCGGCCCTGCGGATCCCGACCCGGCCACGGTCCTGGCGTCGCGACGCCGGTCGGCTCCGCCATCGGTCGCCGATGCTTCTCCCACTGCGCGGTGAGCCGATTGCTCGTCGCCAGCGCCGTCACCATCCGGTATCGCGCCAGCTGCAGCGCCGCCGCTCCGTTGGGGCTCCGGCGCAGGAACCACGGTCGCCGGTGCTGATGCCGGCGATCGCCGAAGCGTTGTCGATATCGCCGCCACACCCGCCGGTCGTACCAGCTCTCCATGACCGTCACATCGACGTAGATCGCCAACGCGTCGATGTAGAGCCCCAGCTGCTCCAGGACAGTGGCCTTCTCGAAGCGAATGTAGGGATTGCGAGGATCGAGCGCGGTGGCCCGGTTGAACTCAGCGATCGCCTCTTCGAACCGCCCGCTCGCCGCATAGCGCCGGGCGTCGTGGAAGTGACAGAACACTTCGGGGTCGATCCGCACTCCGCGCCACGGGGTCCACGGCGGTAGCCGGGACAGGCTGGTCCGCGGGAGGACCTGGGCCGCGATGTGACAGGCGGCCCGGGAGATCACCTGCTCCCAGCTGTCGTCCCAGACGGTGGTGACATAGAGACCTCGACCGACCCGGCTGCGCACCTCCACTGTCAACCCCACCCGCCGCTGGTCGACCCGGATCACCAGCGCCACCTGGTACGGCAGCGGCGGTCGCAGCCAGAGCACGGCGGCCAGGGCGAGGCGCCAGCCGCGGGACGGGCTGGCAGCGGCGGTCCGGACGTCGGTGATGAAGTCCTGCGGGGCGGCCTCCCCGGGGACAGTCGACGGGCTGGTGAGGTTCATCGAGGTCAGCTCGCCCCGCAGCGCGGCGGTGATCTCTTCGGGCCGGAGCTGATCCGGCACCTCGACCGGCGGCACGATCTCGATCGTGCCGGGATGGGCCGCCTGCCGGTGACTGCGCCACAGCCGCACGCTGGCCAGCAACGACCCGACCGCGACGACGAGCGCGGCCAGCGCCCCGAGCCGCTCCCCCGCTGCCCCTGGTTCCAGCTCCACCGACCGGACGATCGCGGTCCGGACCGGCTCGGTGGCCATCGCCAGGACGAGCCCGGTGACCACCGCCGCCAGCGGCAACGCCGCTAGGCGCGGGTGGGGCAGGCGCAGCCGGGTGGGCCCGAACCGACTGTGGGTGCCAGCGCGATGGCTCATGGTGCTCCAGATCTCCGCGGACCGGGGAGCGCCACCCTCGCCGCTCGCCACTAGACAGCTACCAAGTGTAGCCGAAACTGTCCACCCCGGACAGCGGGTGATGGCGCTGGTGGGCGGCGCTGCGGCGAATCGACGGACGGCGAGCAGCCACCCAGCCCGCCTCGGCGAAGCGACTTGCCCTGTCTTACAGAGCGTCTTACCATAGTTCTATGGCCGAGACGATCACGATCCGCACCGACACCGACACCGAGCACGCCCTGGATGTGTTGACCCAGGACGGCACCAACCGATCCGAGGCGATCCGCCACGCGGTGCTTCAGGCGGCGTTGCGCCGGGAACGGCTGGCGGAGATGAAGCGTGCCTTTCTGCGCCGACCTATGCCTGCGTCCGACGGGATCAACGTTGCCGAGGAGATCGCACGAGAACGAGCGGGCGAGGGGCGTTGATTTACCTGGACTCGGCCGCGGCGGTCAAGCTCATCCACGCCGAGGCGCACTCCGCTGCTCTGCGCAGGTACCTTGACGAGCGTCCGGAACTGGACTGGGTAAGCTCCGCGCTGCTGGAGGTCGAGACGTTCCGGGCACTGGCCAGAGCCACCCCACCCGCCGAGATGCCAATCGTCATCAATGACTTTCATACGCTCCTTGACTTCGTCGACCGTATCGAGATCGACGCCGGCATCCGCATCTTCGCGCAGACCGTCAACCCACCGACCGTGCGCAGCCTCGACGCTATCCACCTCGCGACCGGCCTCCGGCTTCACGATCAAGCTCGACTCACGGTGTTCGTCACCTACGACAAGCGACTGGCCGATGCCGCCGCAGCGGCCGGTCTCACTGTCGAGATGCCGACAGACTGACCCGAGGTACCGCTCCGCCTCGGCCGCCAGCCGGTCAGGTGCCGGCGCGGTAGAAGACGTAGCGACCGAGCGGGCCCCGACGCTGGCCGCGCCCGTTCTCGGCGGCGCCGGTCAGGCCGGCGTCGCGCATCGTCGCGAGGATCCGCTCGGGAGGCTGGTCGACCAGCAGCGGGTGCTGGTGACGCTTCCCGCCGCCGCGTGGGGTGCCGTCGACGTCGAGCAGATGTAGTTCGCCGCCGGGCCGCAGCACCCGCCGGACCTCCCGCATCGCCTGCACCTTCTGGTCCGCGTCGAGATGGTGGAACATGTAGGACGACAAGACCCGATCGAGACTGCCGTCAGGCACCGGCAACGCGTCCGCGAACGCCTGCTCGACGCGCACCGGCAGGTTTCTGCGGGCCGCCTTGCGGCGGGCCCGGCGCAGCGCCGCCGGGTCGGGGTCGATGCCCAGCACGTCGGCCTGCGGCACCCGACGAGACAGCGACAGCAGCAGGTCGCCCGGGCCGCAGCCGATCTCCAGCACCCGGTGGTCCGGCTGCACCTCAGCCCGGTCCAGCAGCTCGCTGTGCACCCGCGGCAGGCCGGCGAGGCGGGTGAACGGGTCGTAGAGGAACAGCATCCAGTGGCGGCCCATCGCCGGGATGTATCGCCGCTCCGCACCTGCTCGGATGGGTCCGGTCATGTCACGCTCCTGTCGATCAGACAAAACTCGGTCGTAGTATCAGTGTCATGCAGCAGCATGGCCCGGACATCGCCCAATCAATGGCTGGCATGCGACAATCTTCGGCTCCGCAGGCCCCGGCGACCCGGCTCGCCGGACGCACCGCACAGGGCGTGCCGGTCGCCGAGTTCCGCCGCGTCCCGGGCGCCCCGCCGATGGCTGTCGAGCACCTGTCAGAGCAGCCGCTGACCGCCGATGCCCTGCCGGCTGGCCAGACCCACACCCACGACTTCCTGGTGCTCTTCTACGCTCACCGCGCGAGCGGCACGATCGGGATCGACGAGCGGAGCTGGCTGGTGACCGACGGCGACCTGTTCGTCATCGCCCCCGGGCAGGTCCTGTCCTTCACCGGCCCGATCGCCGAGTTCGTCGACGACGGCTGGGTGGTCTTCTTCCCGGCCGACGTGATCCGCGGCGGTGCCTACTCCTCATGGCGGGCCCATCCACTACTGTTCCCCTTCGCTCAGGGCATCGACCGGCCGCAGCGGCTGCGCATCCCGGCCGCCGAACGGCCCAGCTGGGTCGAGCGAATCGCCACGCTCGACACCGAGCTGCGGGCCCGGCGCGACGGCTACCAGGAAGCCGCCCTGGCCCACCTCACCCTGCTGCTGGTGGCGGTGTCCCGGCTAGCCATCGACGTCACCGGCGAGCTGCGCTCCGCCGACGAGCCACTGCTCGCCGCGGTCTTCGACGTCATCGAGCAGCGTTACCACGAGCCGATCTCGCTGACCGACATCGCCGCCGAACTCTCCCTCACCGCCGGCCACCTCACCACAGTGGTACGCCGCAAGACCGGCCGCACCGTGCAACGGTGGCTGACCGAACGGCGCATGCAGCAGGCCCGGCTGCTCCTGACCGACACCAAGCTGACGGTGGCCGCGATCAGCCGGCGGGTCGGCTACCCCGACGTCAGCTACTTCATCAAGCGGTTCCGCGCCGACCATGAGGTGACACCGGCCCAGTGGCGGCACGCCGCAGGCCCGGCTCCGCCGCTGTCGCGCAGCACCGATCGGCGGGCGAGAGGATGACACCTGTCTAACAAGTGTTAGACTCACGGCTATGGCTACGACGGTGACGCTGCGTGAATTGACTCATCGCGCCGGCTCCCTGGTCGACCGCGCTCACGCCGGCGAAGTAATCATGATCACGCGCAACGGTCGTCCTTGGGCACGACTGGTGCCGGAGCTGAGTCAGACCGGTAGTGATTACCTCGACCAACTCCTGGCTGAAGGCCGCGTTTCGAGCCCGACCGCGGACTTCAGTGACTACACGGTTCCCGCAGCCACCGGCGAATGGCGAGGCGAGGACGCCGCCGAGGTGATCTCCGACCAGCGCGACGACCGGCTGTGATCTACCTCGACTCGGCAGCCCTGGTCAAACTGGTTCATCCGGCACCACACAGCAACGCACTCGCTCTGTGGCTTGCCGAACGTGCCCAGCAGACCACCCTCACCTC
Source organism: Natronosporangium hydrolyticum (assembly GCF_016925615.1). Classification (NCBI taxonomy): domain Bacteria; kingdom Bacillati; phylum Actinomycetota; class Actinomycetes; order Micromonosporales; family Micromonosporaceae; genus Natronosporangium; species Natronosporangium hydrolyticum. The sequence goes on along the minus strand of NZ_CP070499.1, from coordinate 2,609,178 downwards.
GGCGCTAGCCCGCACCGAGACGGTTCGGGCGCTGCGACGCTCCGATCCGCCGGCGATCCCCCGCCTGCCTGCGGTGTTCGCGCGGCTGCTCGTCCTCCCGATCGACAACATGATCCTCGACTCGGCCACGGCGTTGCCGGACCCACTGTTGCGAACCCTCGACGCCATCCACCTCGCCACAGCACTCGCGCTCAAGGTGCCGAGTATCAGCTTCGTCACCTACGACAAGCGGCTCCTCGCCGCCGCGACAGCTCAGGGTTTCGACGCCGTCGCCCCCGCGGCTCGGAGCTGATGCCGGCTTTCGGGTGCGACCCGCCCTCACAGCGGGCAGTCTCGTACCCATGAGCACCGCCGAGACCACCCGCCCGTTGCCGACCGAGACCGACATCGTGGTGGTCGGAGGCGGCCTGGCCGGACTCGCCGCCGCCCGGCGGCTGCACCGTGCCGGGGTGCCGTGGGTGCTGTTTGAGGCCGCGGACCGGCTCGGCGGCCGGGTCGCCACCGAGACCGTCGACGGCTTTCTGCTCGACCGCGGCTTCCAGGTCCTCAACACGGCGTACCCCCGGCTCGGCACCCTGATCGACCTGGCCAGCCTCGACCTGGGTTTCTTCACCTCGGGCGTGGTGGTACGGCGCCGCGGCGCCCTACACCGACTGATCAACCCGGTACGCGAACCGGCCAGCGGCCCCCGGACGGTGCTCGCCGATGTCGGCAGCGCCCGGGACCGGCTCCGGTTCGCAGCGCTCGCCGCGAGACTCTCAGCGCTGCCGCCGAGCCGGCTGCTCTCCGCCCCTGAGACCACCACGGAGCAGGCATTGCGCCGAGCCGGGCTCTCCGACCGGATCATCGAGGAGCTGATCCGACCGTTCCTCTCCGGGGTCTTCGCCGATCGGGAGCTGGAGACGTCCAGCCGGGTCCTAAGCATGATCATCCGTTCCTTCGCCCGCGGCCGGATCGGGCTGCCGGCCGGCGGCATGGCGGCGTTGCCGGCAGCGATCGCCGTCCCACTACCCGACTCCCAGCTGCACCTGGGCCACCCAGTCGTAACGGTGGGGCCGGGCGTCGTCCGGTCGGACGCCGGCGACCTGCGGTGCCGGGCAGTCATCGTCGCGGTGGATCCCCCCGCGGCAACCCGGCTACTGCCGGCCCTCGGCGAGATTCGGACGCGGGCCCTGACCACCTACTACCATCGGACCGACGAACCGCCGCTGGACGAGCCGACCCTGGTGCTCGACGGAGACCGCCGGGAGTTGATCGCGAACACCGTGGTGATCACCCGAGCCGCCCCGTCGTACGCCCCGGCGGGGCAGCACTTGGTCGCGACCACCGTCGTCGGTCCGGCCGCGCCGCCGGAGGAGGTCGTACGCCCCGAACTCGCCCGACTCTACGGCCGCGCCACCGACGGCTGGGACCATCTCCATACCGTGTCGCTGCCGGACGCGCTGCCCGCCGCGCCTCCGCCACAGGGAAGGCTCCGGAAACCAGTCGCGCTCGGCGACGGCATCTTCGTCGCCGGCGACCACCGAGACAGCCCTTCGATCCAGGGTGCCCTCGCCAGCGGCTGGCGCGCAGCCGGAGCGGCCCTCGATCTCCTGCGCGCCCGCACCCCGCCGGGATAACGCTCCCACCAGCACCATCCGCCCCAGCTCCCGGCCGCCAGTCGGCCACCGACCAACCACAGACCAGCTGGTCTTCGCCACGACCTGGGGAACCCTGGACCGCCTCGTGATCGACCTGGCGCCCGGGACGACGCATCTGGTACATGCGGTCTTCCGGGCGCTGCCGAACGCGAGCGCAGTCATCGTCGTCACCCCGCAGGACGTCTCGCACCTGGACAACCGGCGGGTGCTGACCGCGTTGCGGGCGCGGCTGGGACAGATCCCGCTGGATCAGCGGGCAAGAAGCAGGCGCAGGGCGATCGCTGAGGCCCATGTCCAGGCGAGGATGCCGCCGGCGAGCATGAGCCGGAAGTCCTCGAGCGGGAAGCTGGCGAAGGCGAGAAGCAAGTAACCGGCGGCGGCGATCACGCTATACCACAGCCAGGCCCGTTCACCGAGCCGCGAGAACCGGCGGGCGAAGACGAAGCAGGCGGCCACGATCGCGATCGCGGCGACGGTCGGGGCGAGCCCATGCAGGATCCCGTGCCAGGTGAACTCCTCCGGGGCACCCGCCGGCGTGCCGGGCGGGAAACCGAAGGCCGGATCGGTGACGAAGACCCCACCCCAGATCAGGGCCGCACCGAAGGCGCCGAACAACCGCGGTCCCCACGTACCGGCCGGGCCGCCGCGCAGCACCCGCCGCATCCCCACCGCGCAGGCCAGGAAGAGCAGGCCGGTGACGATGAAGTTGGTGATCTGAAGCCAACCCAGGTCGCCGAGGCTGAGCTGGCTCAGCGCGTGCTGCCGGGGATCGAAACCTTCCCGGGTCAGTTGCTGGATCAGGACCACCACGATGAAGAGCGGACCGCCGATCACTCCACAGGCAAGCAGGCCCCGGGTGGTGCTCGTCGGCCGGGTCGTGGTCTCAGCCATCAATCTGTCCTTTCACTACAGTCTTACGCTTCGGTGAAGTAGTCGATCAGCACTGGCGCGATCGCCTCCGGCGCGACTGCGTGGTCCTGGCCGGCGACGGTGAGACGGCGCCCGTTCGGCAGCAGCGCGGCCAGCGCATCAGCCGCCGGCCGGAGGTACGGCTGCGGGGTCTGCTCGCCATCGGCGACCAGCGCCGGGGTGGTGAGCGTGGCCCAGTTGGCCGGTAGCGGCTTGCCCCGCTGGGTGTCGCCCATGACCGTGAAGTCGTAGACCAGCGTGTGCGCGACCGCCTCCAACCCGCGCCAGAACGGCTCTGCCCGCATCTGGGTCACCTGCTCGCCGGAGACCCCGACAAAGGTCAGGAACAGCTCGACCGCGTCGCCGGGCCGGCCGTTGGCGGTCAACTCCTTAATTCTGTCCAGATAGTCCGATGGCACCGGTGGATAGCTATCGTCCACGATAAACGGTGGCTCGTAGAGCGCCAGCCTGGTGATGCCCGGCAGCCGGCGGGCCGCGTGCAATGCGAGCACTGCCCCGGAGGAGATGCCGTAGGCGAAGGCGGCACCGTCGGCGTGCCGGCCACCAGGATGATCGCCGGCCCTTCACCCGACCGGTCGAATGCGATGCCTGTCCCGTCCCGGGACGTTACCGTACTCATGAGGCTTTTCTCCGGACTCTGCGGACGGAATCAACGGCTCGGACTCCACGATGCGGGCCACCACTTCGGGTCTGCTTTAGGTCCGCTGTAGGGCTGAGTAACCTGGCCTGGTGCTGCGATTCGGGGTGCTCGGTCCGCTGGCGGTGTGGACCGCCAGCGGGGAGCCGGTTGCGGTCGCGGAGCGGAAGGTCCGCGCGCTGCTGGCGGACCTGCTGGTGCACGTGGGCCAGCCGGTCTCGGCGAGCCGGTTGATCGATGATCTGTGGGGCGAGCAGCTTCCCGAGAACCCGACCAGCACCCTGCAAACCCGGGTCTCGCAGCTGCGGCGGGCATTGGCCGGCGCCGCACCCGAGGGCCGGGAGTTGGTCGCCTGGCAGCCGCCTGGATATCTGCTGCGGGCGGCGCCAGAGGCGGTGGACGCGGGCCAGTTCCGGGCACTGGTGGGGCGGGCACGGGCGGCCGGCGACCCCCAGACCCGGGCGGCGAGGCTCGCCGACGCGCTGGCCCTGTGGCGCGGCCCGGCCTATGCCGACTTCGCCCACCAGCCATTCGCGCGGGCCGCGATCGACCGGCTGACCGAGGAATGGCTGGCCGCGCGGGAGGAACAGGCGCAGGCCCGGCTCGCGCTGGGTGAGCACACCGAACTCATCGGCGAGCTCGGCAGCCTGGTCACCCAGCATCCGTTGCGTCAGCGACTCCGGTCGGCATACATGCTTGCGCTCTATCGCGCGGGTCGCCACGGCGAGGCCTTGGAGACCTACGGCGAGCTACGCGATCAGCTCGCCGACCAGCTCGGTCTGGACCCGGACGCCGAACTGACGGCGCTGCGGCAGGCGATCCTGCGGCAGGAGCCGCGGCTGGCTGCACCACCGGCCGAGCCCTGCCGGTCGGCCGCGCCCAGCAACAACCTGCCGACCCCGCTGACCAATCTGGTCGGTCGGGAGGAGGCGGTGGCCGAGGTGCGGTCGCGGCTGGCGGCCGACCGGCTGGTGACGCTCACCGGCCCGGGCGGAGTGGGTAAGACCCGGCTGGCGGTGGAGGTCGCCCACCAGCTCGTCGACGGGTACGACGACGGGGTGTGGCTGATCGAGCTGGCCACCATCGAGCAGCGGGCCGGCGCGGCGGGTCCAGCCAGCTCCCACGGCCCGGGGATGGCGGCCGGCCTGGTCCGGCTGATCTCCACCGCGCTCCGCCTCGATGACCGGGCGCTGGGGCCGGCCGAGGATGTCGACGAGTTGGTCGATGCGCTCGCCGAGGTGTTGCGGGAGCAACGATCCCTGCTGGTGTTGGACAATTGCGAGCATGTGATCGGGCCGGTGGCGAGCCTCACCGCGCTGCTGTTGCGGGCCGCTCCCGGCCTGCGGGTCCTCGCCACCAGCCGGGAACCGCTGGGAATCCCGGGCGAGGTCCGGTGGGAAGTGGCACCGCTGGCCCTTCCCGATCCGACGGCGCGCGAGCCGACGACGCTAGCAACCTCAAGCGCGGTGCAACTCTTTGTGGCCCGGGCAGCAGCGGCGACGGCAGGGTTCAGGCTGACGCCGGCGAATGCCGATGCGGTCGCCGGGATCTGCCAACGGCTGGACGGGATTCCGCTGGCGCTGGAGCTCGCCGCCACCCGGGTGAACGGGCTCGGGGTGCATGAGGTCGCCAGCCGGCTCGACGACCGGTTCCGGTTGCTGTCGGCCGGCTTGCGGGGGGTCCCGGCTCGACAGCAGACCCTGCAGGCGGTGATCGGCTGGAGCTGGGGATTGCTAGCCGCCGCCGAGCGGGCGGTGCTGCGCCGACTCGCTCTGCACCCGGACAGCTTCACATCGACTGCCGCTGAGGCGATCTGTGCCGACCACGAGCTAGTCGCCAGCGAGGTGCCGCAGCTGCTGGCGCGGCTGGTGGACCGGTCGCTGGTGGTGCGGGTCGAAGGGCCGGCCGGGATCCGCTACCGGTTGCTGGAATCGGTGGGAGCCTATGGTCTGGAGCAACTGCACGCCGCCGGTGAGTTTACGCCGGTCCTGCAGCGGCACATCGCCTATTACACCGGGCTCTCCACCGAGACCGAGCCGAGTCTCTACGGCCACGGGCCGTTGTTCGAATATCTCCGGGAGGTGCCTGAGCAACCGGCGGCCACCCCGGCGGCGCCGCCGCCGGCCACAAGCACCATCCACACCGTACGGTCGAGCGACGGAACCCTGATCGCCTATGAGCAATCGGGTGCGGGCAGCCCGGTGGTGTTGGTCGGGGGGGCGCTCAATGACCGGTCGTCGTTCGCACCGCTGGTGACCTGGCTGGCGTCGCGGTTCACGGTGGTCACCTACGACCGGCGGGGGCGGGGTGCCAGCGGGGACAACCCGCCATATGCGGTAGCCCGCGAGCTCGAGGATCTGCACGCGATCGTCCGCGAGTTGGATGAGCCGGTATATGCGGTGGGGTTCTCCTCCGGGGCGGTGCTAGCCGTCGAGGCGGCGCTGGCCGAGGTAGACCTTGCCGGGCTGGCGCTGATCGAGCCACCGTTTATCCTGGACGGTTCCCGCAAGCCGATGCCGGCAGACTTCGTTGACCAGCTCGACCGGTTGGTGGCGGCCGGGCGGCGCGGTGATGCGGTGGAGCTGTTCCTGACCGAAGCGGTGGAGATGCCGGTGGAGATCGTGGCGCCGATGCGCAGCGCGCCGACCTGGGCGGCGCTGGAGGCTGTCGCCCACACGATCCGCTACGACCTCGCGGCCATGGGTGATTTCCGCCCGCCAGCCCGATGGGCCGCGCTCCCCACCCCAGTGCTGGTGATCACCGGGACCGAGAGCGCCCGCTGGCGCCAGCACGCGGCCAAAGAGGTGGCGCAGCTCTTCCGGCACGGGCGCCACCGCATCCTTGCGGGCCGCTCCCACGAGGCAGCACCGGAAGTGATCGGCCCGATTCTCGCCGAGCTCTTCTCGCCGGGCTGACCCACCGTCGAACGGGCCGGCTCGCGAAGGATGGCGCTCGCCACGCTCATCGGCCTGGTGTCGGGGCAGGACCCGCGCGGGCGTTAGCCCGTCAGCCGACGACGGACAGCATCTGCAGCTTTTCGTAACTCTCGGTGCCCGGCGTGGCGGTGAAGACCAGCAGCGTCTGGGACTGGTCCGGGTCGATCAGCGTCTGGCACTGCAGCTCGAGCAGGCCCAGCTCCGGATGCGAGATCCGTTTGGCGCCCAGGTACGACTCACCTACCTGATGTTCGGCCCAGATCGCAGCGAACTCGGCACTCACCGCGAGCAGGGTCTCCGCTATCTCCGCGGCCCCGGGCACCTGTTGGCTGTACGCCTGCCGGAACTGGGCGACGAAGGCCCGGCTACGCATCGGGTGGTCCTCGCTCGGGTAGATCAGCCGGGACCGCGGGTCGGTGAACCAGCGGTAGACGATGCTGCGCATCGGCCCGGTCCACCGGCCGTCGTCGCCCATCAGCGCGATCGCCGGCCGGGTCTGCATGAGCGTCTCACCGAGTCGGTTGATCACTTGGGCCGGAGTGTCGGCGAGCCGGTCGAGGATCCGCATGATGCCCGGATTGATGTGGTCCCCGCGTGGGTGGCGTTGCGGCACCGGGTGCCCGCCGATGCGGAAAAGGTGATCCCGCTCGTCGAGGGACAGGCGCAGGCCGCGGGCGATCGCGGCGAGTATCTGCTCGGAAGGTCGCGGGCCCCGCTGCTGCTCGATGCGGCCGTAGTAGTCGGCCGACATGCCGCAGAGCCCGGCCACCTCCTCCCGGCGCAGCCCGCCCGTGCGCCGGCGCACGCCCCGGGGAAGGCCGACATCCTCCGGCTGCAGCGCCTCGCGCCGCGCCCGGAGGAAGTCGGCCAACTGGGCCCGGTCCATAGTCTCAGTGTCCCCGAACCGCGAACGTGACATCGGCAAGCTCGCGGGAGACGTCCCACAGCCGGGCGGCGTCCTGGGGGTTGCGGGCGGAGCGGTAGATCCTCTCCTCAGTTGCCGCGCCGGTGAGGTGCCCCAGGCCGCGAGGGCCGTAGAAGCGGCCACCCTCGGCAGCGGGGCTGGTCGCCGCGTGGAGCGCGGGGCGCAGGCCGCCCTCGACCTTCTGAACCGGCCACCCGAGCGGGGCGAAGAGCCGGAACATCGCGTCGAACTGCGACCTGGTGCCACCCATGGTCGGGCCCGCGGCCTGCAGGTTGGTCTGGGTGAACCCGGGATGGGCGACGTTGCTGGTGATGCCCCAGCCGTTGGCTTCGCTGCGCCGGTTGAGCTCCAGACCGAAGAGCATGGTCGCCAGTTTTGACTGGCTGTACGCGGGCCAGGGCTTGTATCCGTGCTCGAACTGCAGGTCCGTCCAGTTCATCGTGCGGGCCATGGCGGCGGCCAGGGCGGACTGGGTGGTGACTCGGGCGCGTCCGGCGATCAGCAGCGGCAGGATCCGGGCAACCAGCGCGAAGTGCCCCAGGTAGTTGGTGCCGAACTGCAGCTCGAAGCCGTCGGCGGTGGTGTGCCGGGTGGGCGGGGTCATGACTGCGGCATTGTTGATCAGGATGTTGATCGGCCGCCCCTCGTTGTTCAGCCGGTCGGCCAGGGCCGCGACCGATGCCAACGACGCCAGGTCGAGCGTACGCGTGGAAGAGTCGCCGCCGATCTTCGCGAGGGCTGCCCGGCCCTTTACCGAGTTTCGCACTGGGATGATGACCTCGGCACCGGCCTGGGCGAGGCGGCGAGCCAGGCCGAGCCCGATCCCGTCGCTGCCACCCGTGATGACGGCGAGTTTGCCGTGCAGATCTGTTCTGTTCATGACCCGATCGTGCTCCGTCCGGCGGCCCGGATGAAGGCCCTGGTTATCCGGGGACGAACGGTCCCTGGCTGGCACCCGGCAGAAGACGTAGCGACCGAACTGACTGGTTCCGCCGGGATAACCTCAAGCCATGATGGAGGCGACGCGCCGGGAGCAGCCCGGGCACACAATCACCCGGCTCACACCGCGGATTCGCCCGGCTGGTCGAGCGCTGCTCAGCGGGTTGGTCCTGGCCCTGGTCGGGGTGGTGGGTGCGCCGGAGCCGGGGATTGCTGAGCCGACCCGGCCGGACTGGGTGCAGACGCTGCCGCAACTACTCAATGACCCGGTGGGTGCCCAGCAGGTGCTCCTCGGCTCGACCCCGGAGCAGCCCGATGCGCCGGACGAGGCCGGGCGGCTCCCTCGGGTGAGCGCCTTGTTCCAGGAGTGGATCTACTACGCCGATGAGCGGTGGCTCGACGATGTCGGTGCGGTACTCGAAGCCGCCGCGACCCCGGACTCGGACCGAGAACCGGAAGCTGCGGAGTCGTTGATCATGCAGGCGTTGGTCACCGCGGCCGCGGACGCTATCCACAGTCCTCACACCGGTGGGGTGCCCGACCGGCTACGCCCCAGCATGGGGCGGCTCGCCGCGGCCTACCTGCCGGATCTTCACCTGGTGATCGATCACGACGATCTTGATGCGGTCGCCACCGGCACCTCTCTGCGCCACCTCACACCCCGCCAGGCCGGGGTCTTCCTCGCTGAGGTCGGACGCAATGAGCAGGCCCGCAGCGAGCTCCTCGAATCGATCGAGGAGTACGCCGCCGGGGTGTTCGGCTATCTGCTGTCACTGGACGGTCCACATGATGACCCTGAGGCTGCGCTACAGATGTTTGTCCTGCCAGGGATCGCCGGGCTGGTCGCCGCGGTCGACGTCGGAACGGCTGGACAGACCTACGTGGAGCTCGGGGAGAGGCATATCGGCTTGGTCAATTATCGCATCGGAAGGTTGCAGGGGGCGAGCCGACAGGCACTCATGGCCTGGGTGAGGATCAGCTACTACGACCAACTGCAGCCGGATGATTTGTCGGAGCCAACCCGGGGGGCGCTGACCGACTCTTCCGGCGAGCTGATCCCGATGGAGTCGTGGCTCCACGAGCATCACAGCCCAGAGTATAAGGCCTGGCAGAGTTATCTGTCGACCCCGGGTGCGAGGTCGCCGTCGCAGCTAGTCCTCATTGGCGTCGTCGACGACTATCTTGCTGCCTTCGATCGCTTCCGCGCTGTGATCATCGACATTTGGGGTGCCCGCGGCCGTCGCTGACGAGCGGCTGGCTGGCCCAGCCGGGTGGAGATGGCGGGCCAGTCAACCTCCGCGGCCGGTACGCTGAGGCACGACAATCTGCCCCGTTTCTGGAGGATGCTGATGCCTGTCGTCATGCCCCGCTACCTCGCCGGCGCCGTCGCGGTCCCTGCACTCGTGCTGGGCCTCGCCGCCTGCGGCTCCGACACTGGCGCCGAGCCCGGCGAGGAAGGCGTTGCGCAACTCAGCCCTGAGGAGGTCCTCCTCGCTTCCTACTCCAGTCTAGAGTCTGAGTCTTACCAGATGGAGTCGGTCGTGACCATGAACGGTATCGACTTTCTCGAGATGTCGACCGTGGTCGAGGGTGAGTCTTCGCAGTCATCGCAGTCTGTATTTATGAGCGCCATCCTCGATGCGGCCGGCGAGGACCTCTCCGGAGAGCCCGAGCTGGCCGGGATGGAGGCGATGTTCTCCGACATGCACACCACCACGATCGTGGTGGCGGGCACGGTCTATATGCAGATGTCCGGGAGCCTGGTCGACACGACTGAGGCGTACGGCGAGGATGCGTGGTTCACCATCGACCTGACCGAGCAGGGTGACCTCGACGAGATCTACGAGATGTTCGGCGGCTTCGACCTCGCCTCGCAGACCGAGACGCTGCTCACCGAGATCACCGACGTGGAGGAGACCGGTGACGGGGTCTACACCGGCACGGTGCGTGAGGACTCGGAGTTCATGCAGTCCATGGTCGGTGCCGCCGCGCCGACCGGCCCACCGGAACCGGCGAGCGACGACACCGTCGACGTCGTCATCACTCTGGACGAGAACGAGCTCCTCAGCACTGTAGAGATGATCTTCCCGGAGATTGACGGCGTCACCATGCACATGAGCAGTGAGATCGTCGACGTCGGCGGAGAGTACGGCATCGCCCCGCCGGACTCGGACAACCTGCATCCGTTCGAGGACCTCGCCGACGCTATGCCGTAACCGGCACCGCGCAGCCGGCTGACCGGCTGCCGGCCGGCGCCCCGGATCTGCTGCGAACGCGAAGATCCGGGGCGCCGGTCTTAGCCCATGGTGACCGGGCAGAGGTCAGGCGGTGGGCTCGGCCTTCGCCGCGTCGCGGACCGCCGCCGCCACCGCCGGAGCGACCCGGGCGTCGAAGACGCTCGGCACGATCACCATCGGGTTGATCTTCTCTTCGCCGACCACGTCCGCGATCGCCTGCGCGGCGGCGACCGCCATCGCCGCATTGAAGCTCCCCGCGTGGGCATCGAGCATGCCCCGGAACACACCCGGGAAGGCGAGCACATTGTTGATCTGGTTCGGCTGGTCCGAGCGGCCGGTGGCGACGATCGCGGCGTGCGCCCGGGCCTCCCGCGGATCAACCTCAGGGTCCGGGTTCGCCAGCGCGAACACGATCGCCTGGTCGGCCATGCCGGCGATGTCTGCACCGGTGAGCAGGTTGGGGGCGCTCACGCCGATGAAGACGTCCGCCCCGCGCAGCGCCCCGGGCAGGTCACCGGCGTAACCGTCGCGGTTGGTGTGCTCGGCCAGCCAGCGCCAGTCCGGGCTCAGATCGCTCATCTTCCGGTGCAGCGCACCCGGCCGGTCGTACGCGATGACGTCGCCGACCCCCTGCCGCAGCAGCAGCTTGATGATCGCCGTACCCGCGGCACCGGTGCCCGAGACCACCACCTTGACCTGGCTCAACTGCTTGCCCACCACCCGCAGCGCGTTGGTGAGGGCCGCCAGGACGCAGATCGCCGTACCGTGTTGGTCATCGTGGAAGACCGGGATGTCCAGCACCTCCCGCAGCCGCGCCTCGATCTCGAAGCACCGCGGGGCGGCGATGTCCTCCAAGTTGATCCCCCCGTACGCCGGCGCGATCGCCTTCACGATCGAGACGATCTCGTCCGAGTCCTGGGTGTCGAGCACCACCGGCCAGGCGTCCACCCCGCCGAACCGCTTGAACAGTGCCGCCTTGCCCTCCATCACCGGCAGACTGGCGGCCGGGCCGAGGTTACCCAGGCCGAGCACCGCTGAGCCGTCGGAGACGACCGCCACCGTGTTGCGTTTGATGGTGAGGCTGCGGGCGTCGGCCGGGTTATCCGCGATCGCCTGGCACACCCGGGCCACCCCCGGCGTGTACGCGCGGGACAGCTCGTCCCGGTTCCGCAGCGACACCCGGGGCGTCACCTCGATCTTCCCGCCCAGGTGGAGCAGGAAGGTCCGGTCCGACACCTTCCGGATCTCCACCCCGACCAGGCCCTCCAGCGCCGCCACCACCTGGTCGGCGTGCGCGGTGTCGGCGGTGTCGCAGGTCAGATCGGCGACCAGGGTCACATGGTCGGAGTCGACCACGTCCACTGCGGTGACCACCGCACCCGCCTCCCCCGCGGCGGTGGTGAGCCGCCCGATCGCGGCCGGGTCGGCGGTCACGCTCACCCGGACAGTGATCGAGAAGCCAGCGCTGGGTAGCGGGGTGGTCGAGCTCGGCATGCGGGGCACCCTTTCGTTCCGTCGGTGTTGGTGGCATTCTCTCGCTCACCACACCGCCGGCCATCGTCCGGGCTTCGACAGCTGGCCCAGCCAGGCTCGGGTCCGGCGCTGGACTACGCCAGCGCCGGACCTCCAGCGACCGCCGTCATGCCCAGCGGCGCCGCGCTCTACTGGCTGGTGCAGGTCACGGCCGGGACGGTGTTGGTGCCTGGGTGGGTCCCGACGAACCCGAACGTGGTGCTGGCTCCGGGGTCCAGGTTCCCGTTCCACGACGTGTTGACTGCGGTCACGTCCGGCCCGCTGGTGGTGACGATGGCGTTCCAGTGGTCGCTGACGCCCTGCCCGTCAGCGAAGGTCCAGGTGACCCGCCACCCGGTCAGCGCTGAGCTACCAGCGGTCACCGTCACCTCGGCCACGAATCCGCCGGGCCACTCGTCGCCCAACTGGTAGTCCGCGGTGCAGTCGCCAGCCGGCGGCTCGGTCGTTGGGGAGGCGGTCGGAGGCGAACCGGTCGGTGGTGAGCCGGTCGGTGGGGATGGGTCGTGCGCTGCCAGGGCGTCGTGGATCGCATGGTAGGCGGGCTTGGGCTCGTACTCCTCATCCCAGGGCAGGGCCGCCCCCTCGCCCGGGAAGAACTCCGGGATCCAGGAGTGCCGGTCGGTGAAGCTCCACACCGTCAACCCCACACAACGTTCGACCGCGAGACAGGCGTCGACCACCTCGGCGTAATCGCGCGCCTGCTGCTCCAGCTGCCCCGGGGTGACCGGGAGCTGCATCCGAATGTCGAGTTCCGTGATCGCGACATCCACCCCCAGGGCGGCGAACCGGGCGATGTTCTGCTGGAGGGTCGAGGGCACCTGGCCGAGGATCAGGTGGCCCTGCAACCCCACGCCGTCGATCGGCACACCCTGCGCCAGCAGATCAGCGACCAGCTCGTACATGGCGTCGCTCTTAGCGTTGATGCCCTCCACGTTGTAGTCGTTGAGGTAGAGTTCCGCGTTCGGGTCGGCCTGTCGGGCCAGCTGGAACGCCTCGGCGATGTACCCGTCGCCCAGCCCTTCCCGCCAGAACGAGTCCCGCAACGACCCGTCCTCCTCGAACGGCTCGTTCACCACATCCCAGTGCCCGATGCGGCCCTCGTAGCGGCCCACAACAGCGTCGATGTGACTCTCCATGGCCGCGCGCAGCTGCGCCGAGGGCAGGTCCTGCACCCAGCCCGGGGTCTGGTTGTGCCATACCAGGGTGTGCCCCCGCACGAGCTGGTCGTGCTGCTCGGCGAAGTCCACGAAGGTGTCGGCGGCGCCGAAGTTCCACTGCCCCGGGCTGGGCTGGGTCCAGTCCCACTTCAGGGTGTTGCCCGTGGTGATGGAGTTGAACTCCCGCGCCACGATGGTGCCGTAAATGGGTTCGTCGGCCAGCGGGTCCGGGTCGATTGAGGTCCCGATATACCGGTCGATCGCCGCGGCGTGGGCCCGCAACGGCGCCGACGCTTCGGCTCGGTCCGAGGTCAGTGCGGCCGGTACGGTGACCGCGGCCACGGCCAGAGCCGCAGTTACGGAAGTAAGCAGCAGGAGCCGGCGCTTGGCCGGGCGTCTGCTGGAACGCATCCGATGCTCCTTCCCGACCCGGCGCGTCCCTACGAGGACCGCGACGTGGCGTGCCTGCGACGACGCACAGCGAGTCAGAAGATTTCGATCCATGGGTGATGAACGGCGGGCCCGTGACACGCATTACTCGCCCGCGGTCGACACCCCCGTGTCACCTCACGGAGATGGTATGGCTCCCACCTGACCGTACGCCGCCCCTTAGGGCACGTCAATGTATTCAGATCGGGCGGTCTCAGGGGGCCGAAGGTCCAGGACATCGCGGGAGTCGGCGCTAGCTGCTCGACGTCGTAGGAGGGCGAGCAGGTCCTCCTGACGAGGTTGCCCGAAGGCCAACCGATACCTCGCAAGGTTCGCCTTCAACCGTTCGAGCTTCGCATGGTCCCGGCTCAACGGGTACGGCATGACGTGTCGTTCGATCTTCGCCGGCCCGGAAAACACCCAGTACGGCGCCAGGTCATCCCACGCTCCGGACATAGCGCTGGCGGCGTCGTAGAGCGCCTTCCACACGTCCGGCCCGGTGACGCGAAGCGCGTCAGCGCGGTGTGTGGTTGCGAGGTTACGGCGTACGGCATGCCCGCCGTAGCGGTGTACCCGCCCCTCACGTTGCTCGAAGTCGACCGGGTTCGTGGGTGTATTCCAGTGCACAACCGCCGAGCACCACAGATGGAAGTCGATACCTTCCTGGCCGGCGCTGGTGGTGGCTACGACGAACGGCCAGAACGGACTGTTGAAAGCCCTGCGGACGGCCATTTTACGGTCGACCTGGGACTGCTCCTCCCCTCGGCCGCCATAGCGCAGCGCGAACCGGCCGGGCAATTTGATTGGCTGACCGGGGTTGTGCGGGTCGAACGCCTCGTACGTTGATGGTCGGCTGGCGATCGCTGCCCGTGCTTCTTCGGCGAGCCTGCCGAGTTCGCTATCGTCCAAAGGCGTGTCGACGGTGGCGCTGCGCAAGGTGTGCAGGTGTTCGTCGAGGACCGCCTGCAGGCCGCCGACCGCGCAGTACCGGAGTATCGCCCGCCAGTAGGCCTGGTGCGGGTGCAGGTTTTCGAGTAGCTGAGTGGATTCGGGCCGGTTGAAGAGCGAGCGCAACCCGTTGGCGAGGGACGCGGCAGCGCGCCAGTGACCCGCTGGGGTCACCGTACTGTGCGAATCGACAAGGCGTGCCAGCGCACGCCAGGCGATGTTGCCGGGACCGTGGAGACCGATCGCCGCGATAGCGCCGATCGTTTCGTCCCGCTGGCCCACTGTCGGGTAGCTTGGCTGGTCGGCAATCTGCCGGGCTCGGGCCACGTGCCGGTCCAGGCCGGTGGCCGTCTCGTCATCGCCGGCGGAGGTACCCAGGAGGGCTGCGGCGTCCGCAACGTCGGGGTCGGCGCCTGGCCACCGAAAGACCAGCTCCCACGGCTCAGCGGGGCCCGGCCTAGTCGGCTCGGACTCGACGGATGCGTAACCGCGGAGACGTTCCTGAACTTCCCGTTCCAGGACATCGAGCGACGCGATCTCGTCGGGACGCCGCTGCGCCAACACCAGCGGGTCGCACAGGGCGGCCAAGCCGGGATGTGGCCAGAAGAGCGCGAGGGTGCTCATCGCCGCGGGGCGGCCGTGCTCCATCCGGTAGTCGAGGTGCCGATGTCCCTCCCTGGTCCGGAACATCCGGCGTTCGGTCTCGTAGCTGAGCAGTCCTGCCACCGCCGTAGGGGTGGCGTTCCAGGACGAGAACAGCAGTCGCTTGGTGATGCCCTCGCGCGCCGCGGTGGCAAACGGCTCCTCCAGCGCGTAGTACAGCAGCGATGGTGGTAGCCACAGCAGCCGCCACCATCCCCGGCCAACGGTGTCGGCGGCGAGCTGCCGCAGCCGGCTGTTGCCGAGGTCGACTGGTTCGCGGTGGCTGATCGCCTCGGCATCGAGCAGCTGCGCGGAGGCCAACAGCGGGGGTAGCTCGGGGTGCGGCTGTCCGTCGAGTGCCGCACGGACCTTGTCACCGAGCTGGTAGCCGTCGAGGAAGTTCAGGAAGTACGGGGCGGACTTCCAGTACTCGACGGTCATCGGGGCCCCGACCACCGCCGCGATCTGGCGGATCGCCGCATAGCCGCGCACGTCATCGGCGGTCAAGTCATCGGTAGGCCGGATGTGCTCGCGCAGCATCCCGTCCTGGCCCAAGGTAGGCCGTTCGGTACGGCACATCACCCGCAGCAACAGACCCCGCAGCCAGTCGCGTAGATCTCCGCAGGGCTCCCCGCGTACCAGGGCGTCCCGGTACGCCTGGAACGCCTTCGTCACATCGGCGTGCCAGGACTCGTCATCGCTGAGGAACCGCAGCACCTGCCAGAGGTCGGCGTAGTGGTCATCGCCGCCGGCAGCCTCCTCAGCGAAGGTGAACGACTTGTACGGAGTGGCCGAGAGTAACAGGACCCGGGCGTCCCGGTAGTCGAACAGGTGTTGGGCCAGTTCAGCGCCCTCGCCGCCGTTCGGGTCGAGCAGCTCCCGGAACCGTTGGAACTCGTCCAGGATGATCAGGTCGGGTTTGAGTACCTCGACCCCGGCGGTGGCCAGCGCCGTTCGTAGATCGCCGGTGATCTTGCGGGTTTGCTCCCGTAGCGGCCCTGCCGGGACGACGAGCTCGCTGAGCTCGTCGAGCAGCGCGTCGAAGCTCTCGAGTAGGCCCCGCTGGTGGGCGATGCGCAGAAACCCGTCGGTAATCGTGGGGTCGAGTGTTTCGCCCAAGTTCGCCCAGAGCCGGGTGCAGTGTCCTTCGAAGCTCTCGGGGGTCGCGACGCCTGCTTGCAGCGCCCGCAACGCCAGCCGGCTTCGCCGGCCATCCCACATGTTGGCTTGCCTGAGGATCAAGAAGAGCAGCGCCCGCTCCTCGGCGGTACCTGTCCGCCAGCCCTGGTCAAAGCTGGTACCCGGCGTGAATGCGACCAGGTTCATCGGCTTGCCTGCGGTGGCGGACGCGGCGTTGAGCTGGTCTGCGTGCTTGGCGAGCATGGTCAGCCGGCTCGACAGGGTCACTGTCTCATCGGGGGTGACCCGTAGGCGGCTCAGATTCTGCCGCGCGACATCCTGATTGGAGCAGACGTAGATGACGTCCACCCGCTCCAGGCTGTCGTCGTCCTGCAGTCGCTGCAGGGTTTGCGCGATAACGCCTCGGGCGACGACACTCTTGCCGAGCCCGGTCTCGTCAGCGACCAGGAACCGGCGGGTCGGCTCGGCGCCAAAGTACCGGTCGACGATGTGCGCGACGGTGGCGCGCTGAAAGCCTTTCAAGCCGGCCATGATCGGGCCAGCATCGTACCGCGTCACGATTTCACCGGCTCGGTCATCGAGTCACGCGCCTGGGTGATGAGCCGCCACAGGTCGCTGAAACCGGGCGGCAACAGGCGTTCGCTGTCGCCGCTGGCCTTGATGCGGGCGACCAGCCTAGCCAGGTCGTCGAGCTGCGCGGGCCGATCGACCAGCGCGTCGAGCAGCAGTTCGAGAATTCCGGTCTCGCTGCTACGCCAGCCGCCGTCTCCGCCGGCATCACCGGCGACGCCTGCGACAGGGTCGGCGCCGAGCCCGAGCATGAGCAGCAGGAACTGCAGGAACTTCTCCGGCGTGTCGATCTGCTGCGCGATGACATGGTCGAGCCGGTAGCCGGGATCGCCGATCAGGGTAGCGAGGACGACGGTCTGTTCCCGACCGGCGCCCTCCTGCGCTATGACGACGACGAATGGGGTGACCTCGACCAACGTAAGCCCACCGAACGCCGCGTCCACCGGCTCTCCCGGAGAAAGCTGAACCACCTCGCCTCGCCGCGTGTGCAGCTGCGCGGTGATCCTCACACCTGGCCCGCCGGGCAGCGGCTGCTCGGAGGCCAGCCGGATGCGGTAGCCCTGGGCCTCGTGGGTGACAGTTGCCCACAACGGAATGGCGGCGATGTCGCGGACCAGGTCACGCAGAGTAGCTGCGTCAGGCTCCTCCTCGGCGGCTTCGTGGCGCTCGTAGGGTTCGAGGATCTCCCGGAACCCTGCGCCCGGGCCGATGAGGGCGTCTATGCCCCACTGAGCGCGGCCACCGACCAGCTCCACCAACAACTCGACGTTGCCACCGAACGCGGCATCTGTCGCGTTGGCCGACCCGAGCAGGACCCGCGCCTGCCGGCCCTGCTCCACCACATACACCTTCGCGTGTAAGCCGCCGAGGACCTCCTGACTGGACGGCGACCCCTCCGCTGGCAGGCCCGCGAGGGTGCTGACCACCAACGCCTCAGATCCGACCAGGCTCTCCGCTGGCAGGCAGTCGAGCGCTTCCTGCCGGCTGACCAGTGCCGGTTGGCCGCTCGGCGCACACCGGTCCAGGCCTCCGGGAGTACAGAACGGCGAGATGATCAGGTGGCGCCGGCCATCGAAGTCAGGAGTTGAGGCGTCGGGGACGCCCAGCGCGTAGAAAGACATCTCCCGGGCGCCATCCGGACGCTGCCACACGGCCCGGTGCAGGTCCTCACCGAGAGCCTCGACCGCGGCCCGCCGGGCCCGAGGCAGCGGTGCCACCGCCAGCCGCATTCCGTGCCGGATCAGGTCGGACAAGGGCTGGTTGTCTGCCAGCGGCTGCGTACCAATGGCGCCGTCCAGCCGCAGGCAGACGTCCCAACTGCGGTCTTTGGTCAGGTTTCGGCTGAGGACGAGCAGCCGCAGGGACGTCTCCCCGGTCGCGTCGTCGTAGAAGCGCAACGCCCACAGCTTCGGATGGAACAGGTGTCCCGGCCTGGGCCGGCGCACCTGGTGCACCATCGGCTCGACGAACGCCAAGAGGGTGGACCGTCCCGGTGGCACCACGATCTGACCCGCCTGGCAGAACACGTCGATTCGGTCGGCACAGTGCCGTACCCCCTCCATCACCGCGACCGGGTCCGTCGCCTCATGTAGGCCTTGCGCGGCGAACGCTAGTGGGGCGACCAACAGGCTCTCCAGGTCCAGGGTAAAGGTCAACGCCACCGCCCGGGACATCCGCGCGCCCGCCGGCGGGCGGAGCGCATTCAGCAGCAACGCGCGGGAATCAGGCGCGAGCACCGGTAGCCTCCGGCAGCTCGGCGGTGCAGCCGTCATGGATGTCGGTGAGGATCCGGCGAACCTGCGGCCAGCGGAACACCAAGGGACGACTGCCTGACGCGCCATTCCAGGTGCGCAACAGCTTGTCGTTGACCAGCCGCGACTGGCCCTTCTTCACCGACTTCTCCCGCTCGGCCACAAGGCTTCGCAGGTTCGGGTCTGCGGCGGCCTCGCCGACCCTTCCGCTGGTCACCGCGTCCAGCCAGCGGTCGATAAACCGGCGCGCGGGGGCCTTCGCAGCTATTCGGGGGTTCTGCTGGACCAGCCGATTCCACATGTCCGCCCGGTCCCAGTCCTTGAGCCTTTCCTCCGCCGACAAGCGATCTTGCCACGACTGCAACTTGCCGCGATACCAGATCGTCGGCTCCTCATGCTCAGTCAGGCCCGCCCGCTCGTATCGCTCGGCGATGAGCAGGTTGTAGAGAAGTGAGGCACCGTGGATTGCGAGCGAGAATCGCTCCGCATGCCGCACGAGCGAGCCGATCGCTGCCGGAGCTGCGAGCGCCGCTGGCTCTCGCCACGGCTCCTCGTTCTCGGCTGCTGGGGCTTGCTCAGCCTCCAGAAGGTACGCCAAGAGGGTGTCCGGCGCCGAGGCAAGTATTCGCTCGCGAAGCCAGCGCGCCTCGCCTGGGCTCAGCTTCAGCCCACCCGCAAGCTCCGCTGGAAAGCTCGCTGGCGCTGTGGGGAGCGTCGGATGCCACGTCCCCCTCGATCGTTCGGTGAGTTCCTCCGCCTCAGCAAGGCGGCCGGCCGCCAACCGACGTCCGGAAGCGGTGTCGTCATCGCTGGTGCGGATGCCGTACCGCAGCAGCGCTGCCGCGTAGATGCTCGACGGCAGGGTCCGCACCCCGACCCCGGCCCGCCGACCGATCACGCCCTCAGCCTCCTCACCGCGCAGCAGGGCATCGACCACTTTCCGCTCGTTGCGATCGACCTCCGCGGCGAGGCGGTCACCGCGTAGCCCACGGCGCTGGGCCTCCTGATAGCACCAGGGCACGATCAGCAGGTACCGTGCCCGGGTCTGGACGACGGAAGTGCCCGGGAAGAGCAGGTCGCTGAACGCATCACGTACCTGGCCGATTCCCAACTCGTCCCGACTCTCTTTGTCGCTGAACAGTTTGAGTAGCTCCCGCATGCGTTGCTGGTCGTCGCGGGAGCTGTCCAGCCAGCTCACCCCTGAAGCCATGGACACCTTCCGCTCACGCTTCCGACGTGCTGACGAGGCAGCGTGGCGAACCCGTAGGTAGAACCAGCCAGCCCTCCGCGGGCGGGGGGATGAGAGTCCCGCATGTCCGCTGCCGCTGGGCCAACTCCGAGGGTGAGCACCGTTCCACTCTAGATACCACCGCGCCGAGCGCCCATGGTCCGATCGATGACCGCTGCCGGACGTTCAGCCGACCACGGATTGCAGTCATTGCCGGCGCAGGACGTCTCCGGCGGCGCGTAGCGCTCTGCCGACCGGTATAGGCTGACTCTGTGCCTCATGGGTCTACTGGCGACCTCGGATCGGCCCGAGCGGTCTACCCCGGGACGTTCGATCCCTTCACGCCGGGTCACTGGAGCGTGGTCGACCGGTCACGTCGCATCTTCGATCACGTCACTGTCCTGGTCGCCGTCAACGACAGCAAGCAGCCGTCCCAGGCCGCGGGAGCGCGGGCGCAGGAGATCCGGGGCATGCTTCCAGCAGACTGGCGAAACGTCTCGGTTGCTGCTTGGCATGGGTTGACCGTGGACTACTGCCGGCGGCATGGATGCGGAGTGATCGTCCGCGGGGTTCGGAATCCGGCCGATGGACTGCGGGAATCCGAGCTCGGCGCGATGAATGAGGCGCTGGGAGTGTCGACGTTGTTCGTGCCTGCCCAGCCGGAGTTGGCCACGATGTCGTCCACCGTGATCCGGACGCTGCGCGCCGGCCGGGCCGGGGGTTGACAACTCATCATATGTTTGGAATATTTCGGTAGCGCTTCCATCGACGTCCACCCTTCCTGTCTCTCTCGCATGAGGAGGACGATTAATGGATTCCGCCCGCCGACGACCCGTCGCCCGATGGCTCGTCGTGCCGATTGTCGCTGTGCTGGTCGCAGCTGGACTGACGTTCTCGGCGTCCCCCGCCCACGCCGATCACACCCTCCGGCACTCCACCGACAAGCTGGTGGGGGTCGCCATCAACCCCAGCTGGTTCAGTAACGGCACGTACTCGAACATCGTGGCCAGCGAGTTCAGCTCGATCACCGCCGAGAACCAGATGAAGCCGGATGCCCTACAGCCTCAACAGGGCAACTTCCAATTCGGCACCGCCCACCAGATCATCGACTTCGCCCAGCAGAACAACCAGAACGTCTACGGCCACACCCTGCTCTGGCACTCCCAGAGCCCAGGGTGGATGACGAGCCAGTCCGGCCAGCAGCTGCTGAACACCCTGCGGACCCACATCACCACTGTCGTCAATGAGCTGGACGCGGTGCAGCAGTGGGACGTGGTCAACGAGATCCTCGAAGACAACGGTCAGTTCCGCAACTCGCACCTGATGAACACCGGGCTGGGGCAGGGTTTCGTCGCTGACGCGTTCCACACCGCTAGGGCGGCTGGCGGCCCGAACAAGTCGTACTGCATGAACGACTTCAACACCCACAGCATCAACACGAAGAGCAACGCGTACTTCAACCTGGTGCAGGATCTGCTGAACCAGGGCGTGCCGATCGACTGCTTCGGCTTCCAGACCCACCTTTACCTGGGCGAGGACCTCAGCACCATGCAGGCGAACATGGAACGCTTCGCCAACCTCGGCCTGGAGATCTGGATCTCCGAGCTGGACATCCGGATCAACATGCCGGCCAGCCAGCAGGAGCTGCAGGAGCAGGCCCAGATGTACGCGCAGGTGTTCCAGTTCTGCCTCAACGTGCCCGCCTGCCGAGGGGTCACTAGCTGGAACCTGCACGATGGCGCGTCCTGGATCCCCGGCACCTTCCCGGGCACCGGGGCGGCCCATCTGTACGACGAAAACCTGCAGCCCAAGCCGGCCTACTACGCCGTCCTCGAGACTCTCGGTGGTAGCGGCGGCGGCCCTGGCCCCGGGCCGGGCGGAGGCGGCGAGCTGCGCGGTGCCGGGTCGAACCGGTGCCTCGACGTCCCCGACGCGAGCACCCAGAACGGCACCCAGCTGCAGATCTACGACTGCTGGGGCGGGTCCAACCAGCAGTGGACCCACACCTCTTCCGGGGAGCTGACCGTCTACAGCGGCGGCTCGGAACGGTGCCTGGACGCCGAAGGCAACGGCACCGCCAACGGCACGGCCGCGATCATCTGGACCTGCCACGGCGGCGCCAACCAGCGATGGAACCTCAACTCCAACGGCAGCATCTCCAACGTCCATAACGGGCTATGCCTGGATGTGTCGGACTTCGGGACCGCCAACGGCTCCCAGGTCCAGCTGTGGAGCTGCAGCGGCGGCTCCAACCAGCAGTGGACCCTCGGATAGGAGCAACCAGCTAGCTGACGGGGTGACCCCGACCCGGGTCACCCCCGTCAGCCCCGTTACGGCAACAGATGGATCCGGACCCGCCTGGCCGTCACCGCCGCCTCCTGCAGCACGGCCAGCCGGGGCTCCGGGACCTCCAACAGGTGCGGGTGGCGCAGCGGCACCAGCGGTTGCAGCCGGCGGTCGGCGAGCACCGCCTCGACCATCGAACGGTCACCACCACAGACCAAGGCAGCGATCGCATCGGCAGGCTCGGTTGGCGTCCCGGGAACGTACGGCAGCAGAACCCGGGCGGCGATGTCGGCGGCGTCCTGGGCAGCGGCGGCGGTCTGGTTGGTACGACGACGTGCGTACCGTTGCTGCGACCAGCCCCCAGCCGCGGTGCGGCCCTGCACATAAAAGCGTTCTACTTTGGATTTTACAAGGTCGACACCGGCGGCGACCCCGACGGCGACGGCGCCCTTGCGCGCCAACAGCAGACCGATTCGGGGCGGCCGGGTCAGACCACTCAGCAGTGCGTCGACATGAGCCACGTCGGCCAGGCCGGGGGGCGGGTGCAACCTGGCGGTGTCGCCGTTGCTCACCCCGGTCAGGAGCAGACCCTCCTCGGTAGCGCCGTCATGCCGACCGTAGAAGCCGTCGAGCCAACCGCGTAACCGCTCCGGCGAGATTTCCACCCATCGACCGCCGCCGGCCGCGGGTCGCGCCTTCACCATGTCTCCTCACCACCCAGCTACCTCGGAAAGCT
This sequence comes from Natronosporangium hydrolyticum, assembly GCF_016925615.1. Taxonomy (NCBI): domain Bacteria; kingdom Bacillati; phylum Actinomycetota; class Actinomycetes; order Micromonosporales; family Micromonosporaceae; genus Natronosporangium; species Natronosporangium hydrolyticum. The sequence continues at coordinate 2,586,514 of NZ_CP070499.1, read as the reverse complement.
CACCATAGCCCGACCGGCGGCGCGTCGGTCAGTGGCCAGCGGCACCCGAGCACAACGGCTGCGGCGAGCAGCGCAGGGTGGGAATCATCCGGTGTCGCCCTTCCCGGCTGGCGCCGCCGGCTCCGCCGGAAGCTCAGCCCACCGCCGGCGCCGGTAGCGCAGGTAGGTGACGACCATGCGGGTGAGCCAGGAGGCGAGGAGCCCCAGGTAGACGCCGAGCAGGCCGAGCCCGAGGTGCACCGCGGTGAGCCAGGCGACCGGCACCCCGACCGCCAGTTGCCCGGCGACGCCCGCGTACATCACGCTGCGGGTGTCCCCGGCGGCCCGGAGCACTCCGGCCATGATCATGCTGATGACCATGGCCGGCACGAGACCGACCAGCACGTACACCACCGACCGCGCCTCCGCGATCACCGCGTCCTCCGGGGTGAACAGCCCGAAGTAGGCCGAGGGCGCGAACAGCGCCGGCAGCACCACCAGGGAGGCCATCCCCGCCATGAGCACCCCGCCGCTTCGACGGGCGGCGTCCGCCCCGGTGAGGTCACGGGCGCCGAGCCGCTGGCCCACCAGAATGGACAGCCCGCTGCTGGCGCTGAACACGACCACCCACAGCACGGTGACAGTGGTGACCATCAGCCGGTATCCCGCCAGCGATGTCGCCCCGAGGGTGGCGACGATCGCAACCAGCAGCACATCGCCGCCGTACGCGGTGATCGCGAAGACGGTGTCGGGCCAGCCGATTCGTGACAACGGCGCGAGGATCTCCTTCGGCCGGCGCAGGTTTACCCTTCGCCAGAAGGCATACTCGTGGCCGAGCCGGCGACGGCCGAACCAGACGATATAGATCGCACCGAGCGCCGTCGCCAACGCGGTGCCGACGGCGGAGCCGACCGCGCCCAGGTCGAGACCGAACACCAACAGATAGCTGGCGGGAATGTTGGTCAGGGTGACCAGCAGCGCGACCCGCATCGCGATCCCGGTCTGGCCGAGGCCACCGAAGACGCCCCGGTAGTGCGCGGTCACCGCCGCCAGCGGCAGGCACATCAACAGGACCCGCAGGACCGTGACGCTGCCCGGCATCGGCTCGCCCTGCGCTACCAGGTTCACGATCACCGGGGCGAGCAACTGTAGGAGCAGGGCAGCGCCGAGCCCGACCAGGGCACAGAACCACAGGCCGACATCGAGGATCCGGTTGATCTGCTGGTGCTCCTCGGCTCCCCGCCACCGGGCCACCAGGATCTGCACCGCAGTCCCCCACGGCAGGATCATCGCCATGGCGAGTACGAAGATCGGCAGTACCAGGCTGACCGTGGCCAGTGCCGCTGTGGAGTACCACCCGAGGATCACGGTGTCGGCCAGCGCCAGCACGATCGGACTGAGGCTGGACACGATCAGCGGATAGGTGATCTGCCAGCTCTGTTTCAGCCGCGCCGTTGGGCTGACCGGAGACGACCCATCCGCGGGCTCGGGGTTGGTCTGGCTCTGTGGCCGACGAAATCGCAGAGACACGCCGGCCATCTTACAATGAAAACCATTATCGGCTTTCGCCGGACCCGGGCGCCGCCCGCCAGCGAGCGAGCGAGCGAGCGTTCCACGGGGCAGGCGGTCCGGATTCCACAGCTGTGGACGTCATCGGCCGGGCTGGATCACTAGGGTCATGAGCAGATGCGACGGGAGGCTAGGGTGACGATGACCTTCAACCGGGCGCTGGTGACTGGCGCCTCCGGTGGCATAGGCGCCGGCTTCGCTCGAGCACTGGCTGCCGCGGGCACCGAGGTGGTGCTCGTTGCGCGCCGCCGGGACCGGCTGGCAGAGCTCGCCGAGGAGCTAGAACAGCTACACCAGGTCTCGGTGGAGGTCATGCCGACCGATCTCGCCGACAGTGCGGCAATCGACCCGGTCATCCAGCGGCTCGCCGATTCCGACCGCCCGGTCGATCTTCTGGTCAACAACGCTGGCCAGCTCACCAACGGGCCATTCGCGGAGCTGCCGCTGGCAGGCGAGCTGCAGCAGATCCAGGTCAACGTGATCGCGCCGATGCGGCTCACCCACGCCGCACTGCCCGGCATGATCAAACGGCGGCACGGTGGAGTGATCAATGTGTCGTCGATCGGCGGTGAGGCTCCCTCGGCCTACGGCGCCGGCTACTGCGGCAGCAAGGCGTTCCTGACCCTGTTCAGCCAGAGCCTCGCCATCGATGTAAAACGCCACGGAGTCCACGTGACCGCATTGCTGCCCGGATTCACCTGGAGTGGGGACCGGCGCGACCTTTCCCCGGACGCGGCGATCTCGCGCCGGGCAGTGCAGGAGCCCGACCGGGTCGCCCGGGAGGCGTTGGTCGCGGTCGCCGCGGGCCGGGCACTCTGCGTGCCCGGCCTGCGGAACAAACGCGCGGTGGCGATCGGACGGATGGTGCCGCGTCGGGTGATGAACGCGGTGCTGGCTAGCGTGAACGCCACCATCTCCGCAGCCCCCCAGGGCCCGCCAGGCACCGCTCGGCCCCAGGACCACCCAACATCGTAGGAAGTTTGATTCACGCGGCGGTCAAGGACTGGTGGTGAAGCAACCTGGCATACTCACCGCCTGCCTGCCGAAGCTCCGCGTCCGTGCCCTGCTCAACGACCCGGCCACGATCCAGGACCACGATCCGGTCGGCGCTGCGGATGGTCGACAGCCGGTGGGCGATCAGCAACGTGGTGCGCCCCTTCCGCACTGTCCGGATCGCCGCCTGCAACGCCTCCTCGTTCTCGGCATCTAGGTTGGACACGGCTTCGTCGAGGATGAGGATCGGCGAGTCCCGCAGCAACGCGCGGGCGATCGCCAGGCGCTGCCGCTGCCCACCGGAGAGCTGGATCGCCCGCTCGCCACAGGTGGTGTCGTAGCCCTGCGGCAGCCGGGCGATGAATTCGTGTGCCCGCGCTTGCCTGGCCGCCGCCTCCACCTCCTCGTCGGTGGCGTCCGGCCGGCCGAGCCGGATGTTGTCGCGCACCGAACGATGGAAGAGGTACACGTCCTGCGGCACGATCGAGACCAGCTCCCGCACGGCGTGCTGCGGGACATCCCGTAGGTCGCGGCCACCGACGCGGACCGCGCCACCGTCGACGTCCCAGAACCGCAGCAACAGGTTGGCGCAGGTGGACTTGCCGGCACCGGAGTGCCCCACCAACGCCACCGTCTCCCCCGGCCGGATCTCGAACGTGGCACCGGACAGCGCGGGCGACCGGTCCGACGTGTACGAGAAGGACACATCGTCGAAGGTGATGCGCGGGGTGAGCTCGCCTGGCGGGGTGGTCACCCGGTCGACCACCTGGGCCCGCTGCCGGATCACCGTGAACACGCGGCGGGCGCTGGCACGGATCTGCCCCAGGCTCCGGGCGGTGCCCGTGACCTCCGCCACCGGCGCCAGCGCCGTGGCCGCGAGTACCACCGTCACCGGCAGCAGCGCCAGTGACAGCTGGCCGGCGGTCACGAGCACGGCCGCCCCGGCCAGGATCGACGCGAATCCGATGGAGAGCAACGCGTCGGCGGCCGACTGCTCGATACCGGCGCGGCGGCCGTACGCCAACTGGTGCGACTGCAGCGCGCGGGTCCGGTCGCGAAGCCGCCGCAGATAGGTCTCGCCCTGCCCGAAGCTCACCAACTCCCGTAGTCCCTGCACCCCGTCCACCACCTCGGCGGAGAGGCCGCCGAGCTCGTCGCGCAGCCGCTGCCCCTGCCGGTCGGCCCGGCGGGACAACCAGACCGGGATCGTCACCAACAGCGACACCACCACGGCCAGCGCCACCGCCAGCCCGGGATGGAAGAACGCCAGTGCGATGACCGCGCCCACCGTTGCCAACCCGGCCACCACGTAGTCGGCGATGGTGTGGGCGTAGAACCACTCGATGGTTTCCACGTCGGCCATGACCGCCCCGCCGACGTCACCGGTGCGCCGCCCGAGCAGGTACCCGGGGGCGCGCCGTTCCATTCCGTCGAACGCCTGCACGCGCAGGCCGGCCAGCAACTGGTAGGCGAAGTCGTGAGCGACCCACATCTGCCACCACTTCGCCAACGCGGCCCCGGCCACCAGCAGCATCATGATCGCGAATCCGCGGACCAGGCCCTCGGCCTCGCCGATGAAGGCACGGCCGACCAGCCACGCCCCCAGCGTCGCCGCGGCGATGCCCAAGCCGTGCGCGAGCAGCCCGGACAGCACGGTCAACAAGAACAACCGGCGGTGCGCCAGCGCTTGCGGGACCAACGTAAGGATTGGCCGACGGACCTCGTCCTCGGCGGTCGTGGTGGTACTCATCCGATGACCTCCTGAGCCGAGACCAGCCGGGCATAGTCGCCCCGCAGGTCGAGCAGATCCTGATGCCGGCCTGCTTCCTGGATCGCCCCATCCTTGATGAGCACGATTCGATCGGCCTCCCGGACCGTGGAGAGCCGGTGCGCGATGACGAGCGTCGTACGGGTAGCGGTGACGCGACCCAACGCCTCCTGGATCGCCGCCTCGCTAGCGCTGTCCACGCTGGAGGTGGCCTCGTCCAGCACCAGGATCGGCGCGTCCTTCAACACCGCGCGAGCCAGTGCGATGCGCTGCCGCTGGCCGCCGGAGAGGCTCATCCCCCGCTCCCCCACCTCGGTCTGGTAACCATCGGGCAGCTCGCGGATGAACTCGTCGGCGTTGGCCGCGGCCGCGGCCGCCCGGACCTCCTCGTCGGTGGTTTCAGGTCGGCCCAGCCGGATGTTCTCCGCGATGGTGCCAGTGAACAGGTAAGTATCCTGCGCCACCACCGACACCATGGCACGCAGCCGCGCCAACGGCAGCTGCCGCACGTCGACCCCGCCGACCAGGACCCGGCCGCCGGAGACGTCGAAGTACCGCAACAGCAGCGAGACCAGCGTCGACTTTCCCGCGCCGGAGGGCCCCACCACAGCCACCGTCTCTCCCGGGGCCACCTCCAGCGAGACCTCCCGCAGCACCGGCTCCGGCCGCTCCGGGTAGTGGAAGTCGACCCGGTCGAAGGTGATGCTGGGCTCCAGGTCGGACCCGTCTGCCGAGGGCTGGTCCTCGACCAGCAACGGCTCCTGCAACAGCGCCTCGATCTGCTTGGAGGAGGTGATACCGGTGTAGCCGGCGTGCCAGTATTTGGAGAGGTCACCCAGCGGCCGGAAGCACTCGCGGGCCAGCACCAGCAACACCAGCAGCGTGAACAGGTCCAGGGCTCCGTTGGCCACCCGGATGGCCCCCAACCCGATCGCGATCGCCGGGCCGGCCAGCAGACCGAATGCGGTGATGCTGGAGTCGAACAGCGAGACGCCCAGGTAACGCATGGTGGCGTGGTACAGCCGGCGGGCTCGGTCGGCGAGCGTCTGCCGCTCCCGGGCGACCGCGTTGAACGCCTTCAGCGTGGTCATGCCCTGCATCGCGTCAAGATAGTCGGAGCTCAGCTGACCGTAGCGCTGCCAGTGCACCTCGCCGCTGCGGGCGAGCATCCGGTCCCACAGCCGCGGCACCACCAGGACCAGCACGATCGAAACCGCGATCACCGCTGCCGAGAGTGGATCCCGGGTTGCGAGATACGCCAGGATACCGGCCGGGCCGAGTAGCGCCACCGCGACCGTCGGAAGGTACCTGCTGTAGTAGGCCTCCAGCGCCTCCACCCCGTCGACCAATGTGGTTCGTACGTCACCGCTACGGCTCCGGGTCAGGTAGCCAGGGCCCAACTGGAGCAGTTTCGCGTAGAGCCGGCCGCGGATACGTTCCTTCACCGCGTGGGCGGTGCGCTGGGCCGCGATCTCACTGACGTAGTGCAGGCCGGACCGCAGCGCGATCATCGCCAGCAGCCCGGTCAACGGAGGCAGGATCGCCGCCAGCTCGTTACCCTCCAGCAGCAGCAGGAAGATCCAGGCCACCAGCACGGCTTGGACGGCGTAGCTGGCCAGGACCAGCAGCCCGAGGATGACGTTCACCGCCAGCGCCCCGCGAATGTCGCCCGCCAACCGAAGCAGGCGCCGGTGCACCATCATGGTGTCCCCTTAGGTGTAGAGCTCCTCGTCGTGCTCATTGACTTGGATCAACAACCCGTCCGGGTCGGCCACCACCAGCGACCTCCCGAACGCCTCGTCCGCGATCCCGCGGCGGGTGGCGAACCCGGCCAAGGCCAGGCGCTGCGCCAATTCCTCCAACGGCCCGGGACAGACGAACGCCAGCGTGACCCGCCCGGCCGCCACTGCCTCCGCCGGCTCGGCGGGTGGGTCCGGCGGTGACATCCCCTCGGCCCGGTGCAGGGCGAGCTGGCCGTCGGGGCCGGACAACTCGACCCACGCGTTGCTGCGGCTGCGCGTCCGCTCGGCCAGCCCGAGGCAGCGGTAGAACCGCAGCGACTTCTCCATGTCCGAGACATACACCACCGGCAACGGGGTCACTCGGCCACCTCCGTCGGGCCGGGCGGCTGCTCCAGGTGGGCGAGATGGCGCCGCAGCGCCTCCTCCACCAGCGCGGAGAGACTCTGGCCGTGATCGATGGCGGCATGCTTGACCTGACGGACAAGATCCGGTGGCAAGTAGACGTTGAACTGTTGACGCGCCGGGGCCATGCTAGCATGCTAGCACCTCACGAACTTGGCGCAAGGTCGGCGCCGATGTGGAGCAGTTTCGAATCAGGCAGAAAACCGCCGTAACCGGTGTTCACCACCGCACCCACCGGCCAGAACGCCGCCACCACCCCGTAACCCTCCGCCCACACCAACTCTTGCGCCTGGCGGAGCAGGTCGTCACGCTCACCCTGATCAGCAGTCAGCCGTGCCTGCGCGATCACATCGTCGAGCTGCTCGTCGGCGACCTGGCCGAAGTTGAGCCCGCCCTGCCCCAGCCAGGTGTACAGCACCTGGGTCGGGTCGTTGCCGAGCCCGTCCATGGTGAGCGGATTGGCGTTGACGTGCCACTCCTCGGGCCAGCTGGCATTGTCGTAGTGAGCCTCGACCTGCCTCAGGTGCACGTCGAATCCGAGCGGAGCCAGCTGATCGCGAAGCAGGATGCCGAGCGACTCGTGGCTCGGGTCCTCCGACCACAGGTAGGTGATGCGCAGCGGCACCCCGTCCCGCTCCCCCACGCCATCCTCCCCCGGCTGGTAGCCCGCGTCGGCCAGCAGCCGCTGCGCCGCCGCGAGATCGGTGCCCTGGGTCTCGCCCGCCCACGGCATCCCCGCGGGGTAGAGCCCGGCCGCCGGCGGCCCCGTCAACCCGAGCCCTTCGGCCAGGGCCGAATAATCGATGCCCTGCACAACCGCCTGCCGCACCGCCAGCTCGTCGAACGGTGGCTGGGTCAGGTTGAACTGGAGGAAGGTGGCCTCGGCTTCCGAACCTGCCACGTAGGTGGCGCGGGGGTCGTCTGCCAACGCCGCCGCGGCATCGGGGGGCGGGGAGAGGGCGATGTCTGCCTCGCCCGCACGCACGGCCGAGACCCGGGCCTGGGCATCAGTGATGCACCGCAGCTCCAGGTTGGCCACTGCCGGGGCCGGTCCCCAGTAGTCCTCGAATCGCTCGGCGTGGATGGTTTGGCCGGTCACGGCGCTCGGTCGGAACGGGCCGGTGTAGACACCGGCCGCCACGACCTCGGCCTCGTCTTCGCCGGCGGCCTCGAGCGCCGCAACGTCGAAGATCGGGTACGAGTAGATGGAGGCCAGCGACTGCGGGGTCACCGCCAGCGGCTCACCGGTGACGATGGTCACTTCCTGCGGCCCGGTCGCCTCGACAGTGCCGGTACTGACCGGATCCGCCGCGAAGCTGCGCTCGGAGGCGTATTCCATCGCCGCGACCACCGCCTCGGCGTCGACCTCCCGCCCGTTGTGAAAGCGCACCCCGTCGCGCAGCTGAATCCGCCAGGTGTCCGGCTGCTCCTGCGTGAACGACTCGGCCAGCCACGGCTCGATGCCACCGTCGGGCAACGGGCGCACGAGCAGCTCCGCCATGCCGTAGCTCACCGTGGACAGTCCGGACATCGCCAGTGGGGTGACGGCACACCGGGACTCGGCCACCGCCACTCGCACCACCTCCGAGTCGGAGTCTGATTCGGACGTTTGCCCGCTGGCGCAACCAGCGGTGAGGGCAGCAGCGGCCACAGTGAACGCCACAGACCTCTTACCCCAACGATCGACCATAGCGTTAATGGTAACGACAATCGTTTTTAAGTCAACTCCGGGGATCGGTGAGTCTCCCATCCACCAACCGAGTCACCCGGTCCGCCAACACATCGAGCATCCGTTGGTCGTGGCTGACCACGACGATCGCGGTGCCGCCCATGGCCGCTTCCCGCAGCAGCCGGATGATCCCCGCACCGCTGGTGACGTCCAACGCACTCGTGGGCTCGTCGGCCACGATCGCCGCGGGTTGGGCGATCAACGCCCGCGCCAGTGCCACCCGCTGGCACTGGCCGACCGACAGTTGCGCTGGCATCGCCCTCGGGTCCACCTGCGCCAGGCCGACCCGGGCCAGCCAGTCCCTAGCCAGGTTTCGGCGGTCATGGCGGGACAGCCGCGGGCCGAGCGCGATCAGCGGCTCGGTGACGCTACGCCAGACCGGCCAGTACGGGTCCAGGCTGCCCGGCGGATCCTGGAACACCGCCATGACGTAACCAGGGCGGGGCACGCGGCGCCGCAGCCCACCGCCTACCCGCCGCCAGGCTGCCTCCCCGGCCAGCCACACCTCGCCACGGTCGGGTGGCTCGATCGCCGCCAGCATCCGCAGCAGGGTGGACTTGCCCGCCCCGGACGGGCCGCCGATCCCGACGATCTCGCCAGCGGCTACCGCCAGGTCGACCTGCCGCACCGCGACAAACGGGTGACCGCCGGTCCGGTACAGCTTGCTGACCTGCCGTAGCTCCAGCACCGGGTCACCCACGGCCAACCACCCAGCATGCGAGGCCGCCCGTCATGGGCGGTGTTTGGTCGTCGCACCCGTCCTCCCGCCACCGGCAGCGCGGCGCGAACGCGCAGCCGGCCAGCTCAGCCCCCAACCGCGGCGGCGACCCGGCCAAGGGTTCGGGCAGCCGCCCGCTTCCTGGTTGCGGCACCGCCGCGACCAGGGCCCGGGTGTACGGGTGCCGGGGCGCGGCGAGCACCTCCGCGGCTACGCCCGTCTCCACCACCTGACCGGCGTAACAGACCGCCATCCGGTCGGCGTGCCGGGCGACCAGCGACAGATCGTGGCTGACCAGCAGCAGGCTAGGGCTGGAGCGACGCAGGTCGGCCAGGACAGCGTCGGCCCGGTCGGCATCGAGCGCACTGGTCGGCTCGTCGGCGACCACCAGCGGCGGTCGGTGCGCGGTAGCGGCCGCGATCGTCGCCCGCTGCAGCATGCCACCGCTCCATTGATGCGGCCACTGGCGCAATCGGTCTGCCGGCTCCGGGATGCCGTGCTCCTCCAGCGCGCGCACCAGCTCACCGGCGGCCGGCCGACGACCGTGCACCCGCCAGGCCTCGGCGAGATGATGGCCGACCCGCCGGACGGGATCGAAGGCGGCGAACGGTTCCTGCGGCACGTAGCCCACGCCGAGCCCTCGCAACGTCCGCAGCGTCCCGGTGCTGGCACCGACCACCTCCGTACCCGCGACCAGCACCGACCCGGAGACGGCCGAACCGGCCGGCAGCAGGCCCAGCACCGTGCGCAGCACCGTAGTCTTGCCGCACCCTGACTCGCCGACCAGCGCGAGCGTCTCCCCGGCGGCGATCTGCAGGCTCACCCCCCGCACGGCGCGGACCTCGCCGGGATAAGTGACGTGCAGGTCGGTCACGACCAGCGCCGATGTGCCCATCACCGCCGCCTGGGGTCCGCGGAGTCCCCGAGGGCCTCTCCGACCAGGTTCGCCGCCAGCACCACCAGGCTGATCGCCACCGCCGGCGCGAGGAGCCACGGCGCCTGCGCCAGGTGAAGCCGGGAGCTGGCGAGCATCGCTCCCCACTCCGCGGCGGGGGGTTGCACACCCAGGCCGAGAAACGACATCCCCGCGATCACGATAATCGTGTGTCCAATATCTATTGTTACGACGACCAGCACCTGTAGGGTCGCGACCGGGAGCAGGTGAGTGGTGGCTGCCCGCAGCCACCCGACGCCGGCCAGCCGGGCGCTGACCACATCCAGGCGGGTTCGGCCCCCCATCACCACCCCGCGGGCCAGCCGGGCATACGGCGGCCAAGTGGTCACCACCAACGCGATCATCAGGTTGGTGAGGCCCGGGCCGAGCGCACCGACCAGGGCGAGCGTCAGCACCATCCCTGGAATCGACAGGATCACATCGACCGCCCGCATCGCCAACGCGTCGACCAGGCCACCGGCGACACCGGCGCACACCCCCACCAACAGACCCAGCGCCAGGCTCAGGAGAAGCACCAGGGCGGTCGCCTCCAGCGAGCGACGACCACCGTCGAGCAACCTTGCCAACTGGTCGCGACCGTACTGGTCGGTTCCCAGCGGGTGCGACCAACTCGGCCCCTGCAGAGCGACGGCGTGCTCCAGCGCTTCCGGATCATACGGCCACACCAGCGGCCCGAGATAGACGGCGGCGAAGAGCCCGAGCAGGAGCACCATGCCCAGCTTCGCGGTCCGGTGCCCCGCCAGTCGCTCCGGCAGGCCACGCGACCACCAGCCGGTCCCGGTAAGCGCCATCATGCGGGCTTCCTCCGCAATCGGGGATCGAGCAACATCGCCACCAGATCGGTGGTGAGACTGACGCCGACCCAGATCAGGGTGCTCACGAGCGCGAAGCCCTGGATCACTGGCAGGTCCCGGGCGGTAACCGCGTGGACCACCTCCAGCCCGATCCCCGGCCACGAGAAGACAGCCTCCACAGTGGCTGCACCGCCGAGCAACAGCCCCAACGTCAAGCCAACCGCAGTGACGAACGGCACCGCCGCGTTGGGCAAGGCGTGGACGAGCAGGATCCGTAGCCGGCTACTGCCCCGGGCGGTGGCGACCGTCGCGTATCCGGAGTGGAGGGCGTCGAGCAGGCCAGCCCGGAGCAGCCGCGACCACCGGGCAGCGGGGAACAACGCCATCGCCAAAGCCGGCATCCACACCCCCCGCCAGCCGCCGTCCGTGACCACCGCGCCCACTCCCCACCGGATCACCACGATCTCGATCAGCACCAGCCCCACCAGGAACGACGGAAGCGCCGCGGCCGTGGTGGCGAACAAGCGGGTAGCCGAGTCCGGCCACCGCCCCGGGAACGCGGCACTGGCCAGCGCGGCCGGCACCGCCACCGCGATCGCGAGCAGGGCGGTCGCCAGGGTCAGCGTGATCGTGGCAGGGAACCGCTCCGCCAGCACGCTCACCACCGGCAGGCCGGTGCGGGTGGAGGTGCCCAGGTCACCACGGAGCACCCCGAACAGCCAGTCCAGATACTGCACCGGCAGCGGCCGGTCCAGTCCGAGCTCGGCCCGGGCGGCGGCGAGTTGCTCCTCGGTCGGCGCCAACACGTGCCGCTGCTGCAGGTAGCGTCGGGCCGGATCACCCGGAGCCAGCGGCAGCAGCGCCCACACGATCACACTGGCGGCCAGCGCGGTGAGCAACGCCTGCGCCAACCTGCGCAGTACCGCGATTCCGAGGCGGACACCGGCCGCACCGCGCCAGCCTGGTCCGGTCACCTCGAAGCGGGATTCGGCGTCGCCCGACCGGGCGACCTCCTCGGCCGTGCTCATCCACCCACCGGCAGTTCAGGGGCGAGGAACAGGTACTGCGGGTCGGGGGTGAACCAGTCAAGCTCGGCCCGCACCACCGCATCGGTGGGGCGAAACGCCAGCACGACCGCGTACGCCTCGTCGGCCACGAGGTGCTGGACCTCCCGCAGCAACGGCGACCGGTCGGGCGGATCGGTCTGCCGCAGCCGCACCACCAGTTCGTCGAGGCGGTCGTCGTGCACTCCCCCGAAGTTCAGCCCGTCCCGCCCCAGCCAACCTCCGATCACCTCAGCCGGGGCGCTGCCGTCCAATGTCAACGAGACCGCGGTGATCGACCAGTCTGGTGGCCAGCCCTCGCTGTCGTACGCGTCCTCGATCTGGGTGAGCACGACGTCGAGTCCGAGTGGCCGCAGCTGGCCCTGCAGCGCCACACCGATGTCCTCATGCTCGGATCTGGTCGACTCGTACAGGTAGTTCACCCGCAGCGGCGTCTCGTCCCTGACTCGGATCCCGTCCGGACCGGGCTGCCAGCCGGCGGCGTCGAGCGCCGCCGCCGCGGCGGTGGGATCGGTCTGCTGCGTCGCCTCGGCGAATGGCAACTCGCTGGGGTAGAGCCCGCGGGCGGGGGTGTACACCAGACCGTCAGCGACCTCACCGGCCAGCCGCTCGTAGTCGACGCCGAGCATGAACGCGCGGCGCACCGCTGGGTCGTCGAATGGCGCCTGGCCCAGGTTGAGCTGGGCGAATACGCCGTGGTTGGCGGTCTCGGCGGTGCGGTACCGAACCCGAGCGTCGTCCGCCAGGGTCGCCGCGACCGCCGCCGGCGGGGTCAGTGCGATGTCCACCTCGCCGCTGCGCACCGCCGCCACCCGCGACTGCGGATCGGTCATCGGTATGATCTCGAGCTCGGACCAGTGTGGCGACTCGCCCCAGTACTCCTCGAACCGGGCAGCGACGATCCGCTGGCCGTCGGCCCGGATCGGCCGGTACGGGCCGGTATAGATCCCAGCCGCGACGATCTCTTGCTCGTTGTCACCGGCCGCGTCCAGCGCCGCGACGTCGTACACAATGTAGTAACGGAAGACTCCGGCCAGGTCCTCCGGGACGGTGGCGGTCGGTTCGGGCGTGGTAAGGGTGAACTCCAGCTGGTCGGTCACCCGCAGCTGACCGGTGCTGATCGCGTCCTGCCGGTAACTGCCTTCAGCTTGCCGGGTGAGCGCGGCCACGACCGCGGCGGCGTCAACCGGGTTGCCGTTGTGGAAGCTGACGCCGCTCCGCAGCGTCAGCCGCCACCTGGTGGGATCGTCGCGAGTGTACGACTCCAGCAGCCAGGGCGTGGCTGTGCCGTCCGGTTCGGGACGGAGCAGCTGCTCGGCGACGCCGTAACTGGCGATCGAGTAGCCGAGAAACCCACGTGGTTGCAGGGTGGGCCGAAGCTCAGGGACGGCGACTCGCAACCGCTCCTCGTCCGGGGTGGTTTCGCCCGCTTCCGCGCACGCAACCAACACCGCGACAGCCGCAACCACGGCGGCGACCATCGCCGCGACCGGGCGTCGCCGGTCCGGCCCGGAACCGTTGGCATCGCGCATCGAGACCTCCTGCACCTTGCGCACCAATACGGTGGTCGCGTTGCGCGGCGGGAAAGTTCCTCGGTCTGCGCGTCGATTCAGGCATGTGGAAGGGGAAAGTAGTTCAGCTCTTGCTCGGTGAGCGGTCCGCTGCGCCAGCCGAGCTGCACCGCCGCGTCCTGGATCCGGCGCCGGCCCAGGAAGGGGAAAGCTGCCGGAAAGTTAGGCACCAGGCCTGGGATAATGACCCTGACCACACGAAAGCCGGCCATGGCTACATCCTGGGTCGTAAGATCCACATAGATGATCTCGTAGCCGCGGGCCTCGATCAGCTTCCGGTAGGTCTGCAGGGAACGGTCGGGCAGTTGCGGCACGTCGGACATCGGCCGAACGCCCGGCGGGTCCAGCCAGGGCCGTACCACCTCGGCGGCCCGCGGGTCGAGAAAGATCTCCTGCTGGCACATGAGGTCGTTCACGTCGCTGAAGTCCGGGGCGTAGGAGTCCAGGTACGCCTGATCCTCCCGCCACGGCTTCAACGGCATGCTGACCCAGCCCTCGGCGATCGCGCTTCGAGTCAGCCCGGTGGGATCCTGGATGTCGCGGCTGCCGTCCTGCAGGGTGAGCGCCTCGGTCCACGCCTTGCGAGCCGCCTCCAGCGGGTCGTTGCGGGCCGCGAAGCCAACGTTGAGCAGGCCCTCATCATGCTTCTCTAGCACGCCAGCGATGACCGGGATGTCGAACTCGTTCTCCAGGTAAATCAGCCATGGCCGCTGACCGTGCGCCCGGGGCGCCCCGGCCCAGAGCGCGGCGAGCTCGTCCGGCAGCTCCAGTTTGGGTAGCGGCTGCCGGTTGTGCCACCAGATCATGGTGGCGTCACGCTCCACCACCTCCTCGATCCCGGAGGCGAGCGCCCACTCCAGGCTCGGGCCGGCGGCGATCCCGGGGTAGTAGAGGTAGTTGGTGGGCGGTACGTCGGCGTACTGGTCCATGTACCAGTTGACATACACCAGGCTCGCCGGCACCCACACCGCCCGCTCCCGGGTCAGCGAGTGGCCGCGTACCCAGTGGGTCGACAGCTCCGGCGTGAACCGCACAAAGGGGAACCCGGCCGAGTCGTAGAGCCGATCGGAGTAGAGCACCAGCTGCTCCGGATCGACCGCAACCTCGCCCTCGGCGCGCAGCTGCGCATAGGACGCCTCCCTGACCTGCACCGTCTCCGTCACGCAGTTGCCGCAGTACCGTTCCACCGCCTCCCCGACCGCGGCCTGCTGGGCTCCCACCAGGTCGTCGAACGCACTCCCGCCGCACACGACGTTGTTGGCCCAGGTGTAGATCCGACGCATGTCGGCGACGTTGCTCTGCACGGTCATCAGCCGACTGGGGATCGACTCGTGGTGGTCGTACCGGGGAAGATTGGTGATCAGGCCGGTGCGGGAGTCGCACAGCAGTTGCATGTCACCGCCGACCGGATCGGCATCCACCGGGCGGTCCGGCAGCGGCAGCAGCGGATGGCGAACCACGGTGAAGCCGACCGGGTCGAGCTCGACCTCCGCCCAGCTGGTCCGGGCGGCCACCCCGGCCAAGCCGCGCTCGACATCGATCAGCAGGAGATGCAGCATCCAGCTCAGCTCCGCCGCCGGCGGCAGGTACGGCCGGCCGGCGGCCAGCGGCGCGAGCAGCGCGTCATGCACGTCCACCCGCTCGGCGGCGGTCAGCCGTCGCCCAAGCAGGTCCTGGTAGTCAGGGGTATGGCCGGGCACAACGGTGGGACCGGCGAAGCCACGTCCCTGTGCCAGGTGAAACTGTGACCATCGAACTCCGTGACGGGCGCAGATCTGGTCTACGCCGAGCAGCATGGCCTGATCGGCCCGGTCCCGCAGCGGCAGCACGAACGGCTCGGCGGCGCACCGGTCCAGGGTGGTCTCCAGCCCGGGCAGGTCGGTCCGGGTGAGGGTGTGGAAGCTTGCCACGATCGGGACGGAGCAGGCCGCTTCGACCAACTCGGGGTCTCCCAGCAGCACCAGCGTGGTCCGAGCCACCCGTCCGAGGTCTGCCGGGTCGCCACCGAACCGGGTCCAGTGGACCTGCTCGTCCGGCTGGTGCGGGTCAAGCAGGCAGCCGGCGTCGCGCAGCTGGTCGATCACCTCTCGGTAGCCAGCCGGGTCGGGGGTCTCCGCTGCCAACGCAGTCAGCGATGTGGCACCGTCGCAGCGGTCCAGGAGGCCACCGAGGACTGCCACCGGTGCGGCGACCTCGAACATTGTCCCGTCCGGGGCGACGACCAGGGACTGGTCAGGCCCGAAGCGGCGCACCTCCGCGTACGCCAGGCGGGGGCCGCGAAACGGTTGGTCGGTCGGCGCTGGCACAGGCGGCTCCTCCAGTCAGCGTGGGGGCGGGCCCCGGGATGCCTCGCATCCGGGGCCCGCCGGCAGTGGCGCAAGAACGCCGAGGTCACTTCTTCTGCCAGTCGAACGTCGGCGCCAGGGCCGTGTGATGGTTGTGCAGCGCGATTAGCTTCGCGGCACGGTCGACAACCAGCTTCTTGATCATGTTTCACCTCCTCCCATGAGGGCAACGCACTCCGCCGAAGGTAGTGAAGCCGGCTCGACCCCGTCATCCACTGTTGACTGATCC
This sequence comes from Natronosporangium hydrolyticum, assembly GCF_016925615.1. Classification (NCBI taxonomy): domain Bacteria; kingdom Bacillati; phylum Actinomycetota; class Actinomycetes; order Micromonosporales; family Micromonosporaceae; genus Natronosporangium; species Natronosporangium hydrolyticum. Next base: position 2,570,656 of record NZ_CP070499.1, on the reverse strand, counting down.
TGGCCGGTTACCAGGTGGAGGTCAGGAGCAGAGAATTCCACAGCTAGCTGATTGACGCCGGCCACAGTCATCGGGTCGGGGCCGCGACCGCTAGACCGTGCTGGTAGTAGAACGCCACCGCATGCGCCCGACTGGGTACGCCGAGCTTGGTGAGTACATGGTGCAGATGGGAGCGGACCGTCGCCTTGGACACCCACAGCGCCTCGGCGATCTCGGAGTCGTTCAGTCCGCTGGCGATCAGGCCGAGCACCTCCAGCTCTCGGCGACTGAGCGCAGCGGCGACCGCAGGCTGCTGCCCCACCGGGAGGGCTCGCATGGCGAAGTCGATCAGACGGCCGACCATCGTCGGAGTCAGCGCGGGCTTGCCCGCCAGCACCGCCCTGACATCGCGCAACAGTTCAGTCGAGGAACAGCTCCGGCTGACCACCCCCCGCACTCCCATACGTACGGCGTCCAGCAGGAGCTCCTCCTCCCGCTCGGTGCACATAAGAATGAGCTGCGGAGCAGTTCCGCCAGTGGCGGCCAACCGGCGCACCGCCGCGGCCAGGTCGAGGTCGGGGACCGGCACGCCCAGCAGTACGAGGTCGGCGCGGTGAGTCCGGACCGCAGTGATCGCCTCGGCCGCGGTCCGGACCTCGCTGACGACGGCCAGGTCAGACTCCGGCGAGAGGACCGCACACAGTCCAGCCAGCACCATCGTCTGCTGATCACAGATGACCACCCGCGCGACCTTCGCCGGCGAGCCGGCCGCGTCCCGCTGCATCCACTACCTCCCCGAGTCGCGACCGCTGCGCCGCGATCGCCCGGGCCGCCAGCGTAGCGAAAACGATAATCACTTTCAGGACAGACGACAACCGGCAACCCGTCACATACACAACCCCGTCAGTGCCGCTACCGAACGTGAATACATAGTCGCTAGAACCGCCCGGCGCGTTCCCGCTGTAATCCATCCCACATCGCCGGACACAACCGATGTCCCGAAGACACCGAGGGCGGTGGCACGATTGCCGACGTGGATCAGGAAAACCAGTGGCTCAAGATGATCAGAGAGAATCCGGACCACTCCCGGTGGTACATCGAACGGTTCCGGGCGATGGCCGAAGACGGAGCCGACCTGGCCGGCGAAGCCCGGCTGATCGACGCGATGGTCGACCGCGGGTCGCGGATTCTCGACGCCGGGTGCGGCACCGGCCGGGTCGGTGGCGCCCTCGCCGCCCTCGGCCACGAGGTGATCGGAGTCGATCTTGATCCGGCCCTGATCGAAGCCGCCCGCGCCGACCACCCGGGGGCCCAGTGGCTGGTCGGTGACCTGGCCGGGCTGGACCTGCCGGCAGCCGGGATCACCGAGGGGTTCGACGCGATCGTCTGCGCCGGCAACGTCGTCACCTTCCTGGCTCCGGCCACCCGCGGCGAGGTCCTCCGCCGACTAGGTGCCCACCTGCGGGGCGACGGCCGGCTGGTGGTCGGGTTCGGCGCAGAGCGCGGATACCCGTACGAGGAGTTTCTCGGCGACGCCCGATCCGCTGGGCTGGTGCCCGAGCTACTACTCGCGACCTGGGACCTGCGCCCGTTCACCGATGGTGCCGAGTTCATGGTCGCGCTGCTGCGGCGGTCTGCCTAGGGTCCCAACCAGCCGCCGGCTAGCCGGGCGGGCAGGCCAGTAACGGCTCGGCGACCGGGTCGGTGTGGGCCTGCTCGCCGCTCGCCGCGGTTACCGCCACCGACCAGCTCACCGACCTGAACGGCTCCGCCGTTACCCGGTGGGTCGCGGTCGAACCCGCCAGCACCATCGGGTGCTCCTGCGGCGGGCCCGAATCCGCCAGGACCGTGAGGACCGCCTCGACCACCGGGGCGCTCGCCTGCGCCTCGACGCTGAGCAGGTACTGGCCTCGGACACACTCGAGGCTCGCCTCGGCGGTCACGGTCAGCGGCGCTGGCGGCCCACCCACCGCGGTGGTGCCTGGTGGAGCCGGCGGCGCCACCGGGGGCGGCGGCGGGGGCGCGTTAGCCGGCTCGGTGGTGGCGGGGACGTTCGTCGACGGACCAGTCGCCGCCGGGCCGGTGCTCGTCGCTGGCGGTGCGAGCGCCGACGCGGTGGGGAGCACGGTCGGCGCAGCCGCCGGCGCGTCGGCCGCCGACCCGACCAGCGGCAGCAACCCGCCAGCGGTGACCAGCAACGCCACTGCGGCCGCACTCGCGCCGGCCAATCGGGTACGCCGGCGCCGCAGCGCGTCCAGTGGCCGGGGGAAGCCGTCGTGCCCGAGCTGACCGGCGCGCAGATCGATCGCCTCCCGCACCGACCCGGCCTGCGGGTCGAAGCTGCTCCGTTGCACCCTCGGCCACAGCTCAGCCGGCAGGAGCAACCACGGCGCGGCCGCGTAGGCCGAGAACAAGGCGGCCGGGCGCAGCTGCCGGCGCTGCCGTTCGGCGCAGCTGTCGCACATCTCGATGTGCCGGCTCACCCGCTTACGCAGCAGCGCGGTCAGCCGACCGTCCCAGCCGCTGAGCAACGTGGCCAGCTCCGGGCAGTCACCCTGCCCGGTCCGCGCCACCAGCAGCGCCCCCAGCGCCCGCTCTAGCTGCGCACGGGCTCGCGAGAGCCGGGCGTGGGCATGGGCGACGGAGATCCCCAGCAGCACACTCACCTCTGCGGCCGGCAGGTCGTGCCGGACCGAAAGCTCGAACACCTCCCGGTCGCCCTGGTTCAACCCCTCCGCGGCGGCCCACACCAACTCCTGCAGCTCCGCCTCGCGTACCCCGGCGAGCGGGTCTTGCTCGGATTCGCCCATCTCTGCCACCTCTGCCACCGGCACCTGCCGGGCCCTCCCACGCAGCTGCCGTAGGCACTCGTTGCGGGCGATCGCGTACAGCCACGGGCGCAGCCGGTCGGGCTCCCGGAGCTGGCCGGCGCGCTGACTGGCGATCACGAACGTGTCGTGCACCGCGTCCGCGGCCGAGTCGGCGTCGCGCAGCATGCTCCGGCAGTAGGTGAGCAGACGATCCGCGTACGTGCGGTAGGCACTCTCGAGGCCGCGTTGGTCGCCAGCGACCAACGCGGCCACCAGGGCACGGTCGTCCACAGTCATCACTGTAGTGCCAGCACCCGGCCCTGTCGCCCACCCGATCAGTTGGATAGTCCGAGCTCGGTGCACGTGGGGTAGGTCACGAGGCCACTCGCGGCGGCCTGCAGGGCCAGCACTCGCAGCTGTACCTGGTTCTGGCCGGCGTCGGCCGGGAAGTCCGGCGACTGCACTGACCGTTGACCGGGCCCTTCGAAGAGAACGGCCTGCTGGCCACCGAACGGCAGCGGCAGCGGCGGCTGCCCGCCGCCCGGCGACTGCATCCGGACCCACAGGTAGACGACCTCGACCGGATACTCCCCACCCGTCAGCGTGTAGGTGCCTTGGGCCGCGCACCCCGGGTTCGGCGGCGGCCCCGCGACCGAGGCGGTGACCTGCAGCGGCGCCGGTGCCGGCGGCTCCGGATCGCCCGGGTCACCAGCGTTGCCGCCGCCGCCCGGGTTCCCCGGGTTGCCGCCGCCCGGGTCAGCGCCACCGCCCGGGTTGCCGCCACCGGTGGGCGCCGCCGCTGGCGTTGCGCTGGGGGAGGCAGCCACGCTGGTCGGGCTCGCGCTCGGGCCCGCGCCGACCGCCGCGATCGGGTCACCCGCATCGCCGCCCCGGCAGGCGACCACCACGAACAGCAGCAGCAGCAACGCGGCGACGGATACAGCGCCAACGAACAGCCAGCTCCGGTTGGTGCGCTTGCCCAGGTAGGTCAGCTCCTGGGTCGGATAGTCGGAGCCCTGGTAGCCGGGGGTCTCGTGGGTCTGGTACATGTCGGATCTCCTCACCCGGTGCCCGGCCCGGTGCCGGACACAGGTAGGAGCCGACCGACCGGCCGCCGCCAACAACTTCTCAGCGAAGATCTCGCACCGTCTTGCTCAGCGCCGATGTCGTGCTCGCCGGCGGCGACGAGGCCACTCTCGGCCGCGAAGACCACGAGCTGGGTACGGTCACGCAGGCCGGCCGCCAGGCCGGTGCCGGCCTCGCCGACCATCTGCGCCACCAGGCGAGTCAGGTCGGCCAGGCCGGGTTGCGGGCCACGCTCGTCGCTGTCGCCGAAACTGTCTAATTCGGTGCACGGTAACGCATCATCAGGATGCGATGGGCTTCCTGCCCTCCCGGCAGCAGGCGAGGTCACTCCTGGTCGCCGCGGTAACGGCCAGTCTCCGGGTCGTAGCCCATCACCTCGCTGGCACGGCGCCAGAACTCCGCTTCCTGCTCCGGGGTCGGAGGCCGGCGGCCTTGCGGAGCAGCTGCCCCGACCGGGGTGTGCTCCTCGTCGTCGACGCCGTGCTGTGCCTGCCACTCGGCATGCACGCGCGCCAGCTCCTTCAGCTTGCGTTTGCGTTCCGGGTCCATCTCGAGCGCCATACCACCCATTGTGCCGGGCTACGCCCTTCCGGGCACCGATCAGTCGGCGACTGCCCGCCGCTGCAACTCGGGGACCAGGTGGGCGGACCACCGCGCCGCCACCGGACCGTCCGGATTGACCGTGAGGCCGTGGCCGTCGGGCCAGCCAAGCATGAGCATGAGGAACGGCATCCGCGCGTACGGCGTACCCGGGTGGGCGTCGCGAAACCCGGCCTCGTGCGTGAATACTTCGATCGTGGGCTCGCCCGTGAGCCCTTCCACCACCCGCCAAGGGAAGCCGGGTTGAAGGGACTCGTCCGGGAAGTCCACGTCCCGGGTGGTCGGCACCACCACCGTTGTGTCCAGCAGCGCGGTCTCGAAAGCCTGGGTGCCCCGCTCGTATCCAGGGTCGTACAGGGCGCGGCGGTGGTCTGAGGCTGACTCCGGCTCCTGGCGGGTATCGGGCTCCTGAGTAGCGTCCCCGGAGTCGATCAGGGTGGCCTCCCTGCGGGCAGCTGCCGCCACCAGGCCCACTGTCGCCAGCGCCTCGATGGGGGAGCCTGGATTGATCTCCAACAGCCAATCGGGCTGTGCCCACCGGTCGCACAACTCGGCGAAGGTGGTCACCTCGTACTTGCCGACGATCACTTGTGATCCCATGGCGGCGAGCGACGTGAAGATCGGCAGAGCGATCTGGCCGTTGACCGCAGTGGTGAGCGGCAACCACTGCTCGGCACCCTCGGTCTGCGTCGCGGTGTCGTCTGGCACCTGTGGCAGGTACAGCTCGGCCGCGAGGAATGCCCGGAAATAAGCGGCATCGTCCGCTTGCTCCAGGGCATCTGCCATCGCCCGCTCGGCCTCGTTCTTCGGGAGCCAGAGCCTGCTCACGGTGGTCCTCACCTCGTCTCCTGCCGCAGCGTCTCCAGACCAGAGTCTCACGGCTGCGGCGCGCTGTGTCCATCCGCGAAGGGCTGCCCGTCCTTGGGCACGCCGGGGTCCGGAGATGTCCGAGGAGGAGCGGCAGCGCTGAAGCGTCCGTGTGGGGAGAATCTTCCTCTCCCGGGGCCGATCACCGACCTTCGGAACGCAATGTGTCCTCGGCCCGGAACAGACCGACGCCGTCCACGAAGGAGGCCGGTGGACCCAACCGTAGATGATTAGCCAGTGCCGGTTGCGGGGCGAGCCCGTGCTCGGCCAGGTAGTAGGCGGTCGACTCGGACCACACCCAATGGCCGTCGGTCCGGCGGGTCAGCGGCACCACCGTCCCCCGCGCCGGCTCCACCACATCCGTCCCGCGCCCCAGCGTCCCACCCACAACCGCGCCGGCGTGCAGCCGGGACACCAGGAGGTCACGCTCCTGCGGGTCGGTGAGCCGTGGATGCTCTGCCGCAAACTCTGATGGAGTCGGGGCCACTCTCACCCGGCCCGGGTGGCGTGCCCACAACAACGCCGAACCAGCCCGTGCCGCGCGATGGTACGCCGTGAGCTCCTCCCCCGACCAGTACACTTCGACCTGCGGATGCTCCTCGCCGTCATCAGCCAGTTCACGCTGCCCATCGTTCGCGATCTTCCATGCCGGCACCCCAGGTTCTACCTCGACCAGATACACCCGCCGGCCACCCGATGGCGGCCCCGTGGGCTCGAATCGCCAGGCCCGCCAGATGCCGATCACTCCTGCCCGCCGGGACAACACGACGGCGATTCCGTTGTCGGCCATGTCGGTCAGGTCATCAGCCAGATCCGTCAGCCTCGCCAGCTCTGGTGGCAGGTCCCACAACTGCTTGGATTCGCCTCCAGTCAGGTCCAGACTGGTCGGAATCCGGTCACCCGCCGCGGCCAGCACGTGCGGTGGAGTCGGGTAGAAGCGGTGTCCGGTCGGCGGTGTCTCCTCGGACACCCGTACCGAGGCCAGTCCCGGCGGCTGGTCATCACCGTGTCCAATCGCCGACAACACCTGAGGTAGAAACGCGACCTCGGCCGGCGTCAATGAGACTCCGAGCTCCAGCACGGAACCGGCGATCGTGTCGGGGAGATATGCGAGGTCCCCGGTGGCCAGCATCTGGCGGGTGTAAGCCAGCCAGTCGTCCGGCATCTGACCAGCCAGACGCAGTAGCAATCGGTGCAGGTCAGCCCAGATGCGCCAACCTTCTGCGTCCAGCCTCGACCAGTGATCAGCCACGCGGGTCCTCCTCTATCACGACGACGGGCCCGCTACGCTGCGTAGCTCCCCTGGCTGGGCCAGCGACCCTCGCTTTGATAGAACTGCAGAATCTTCCGATACACCCTCAGCAGAATCGAGTCGTCCTTCCCGTCCGGCGGCCACGCCTCCTGGGTCGCCTTCTCCACCACTATCCTCCGGTCCATCGTCTCCCCGGCGTGGCCAAAAGCGTATTCGACCTCCTGACCGTCCTCCCGGATCTTCTCGAACTTGAGCAGAATTGCCATCCCGGGCTCCCTTTTGCAACATCCGGTCCAGGTCTTCACCGGTGCGATCCGGTATGTCCTTGCTCCAGTTGGCGACCTGGTTGGCGACCGCGGGTGCCTCCTCGTAAGTCGCCTCCGGGTTGGCCAGTAGGTAGGTCGACTCGGTGAGCTCGTGCTGGCGCAGGGTCAGGTCCTGGGGCAGCCGGTGGCCTGCACGCAGCCGAATCCACGCCTCGGCAATACTCTCATCCGGATCGAACCGACGACCCACCAAGTCGGGTGAGGCGTACCACCGGCAATGCCCGCTCCGCCAGCAGCGAGCCGACGTCGGCGGGACGCGAACGAATTGCTAGTCGGTGCTCGCTCCGGATTCACCAGCCGCGGTCGTCGCCGCTCGGCGGCGGGCCCGGTAGGCCGCGGCCTTGACCCGGTTGCCACACGCTTCCATTCCGCACCAGGTACGCCGGGCGCCGCGGGACCGGTCGAGGTAGATGCGGGTGCAGGCTTCGCGACCACACTCCTTCAGCCGGACCTGCCGGTCGGCGAGCATGCCGATAGCGCTCCGGGCCAACTGCGAGAGCGCCGCCCGGAGGTCGCCTGCGACATGCAGCCCGGTGTCACTCAAGGTCATCGCGGGCAGCGGCCCCGCGGCCAGGTCGTTGAGCAGCTCGAGGCTCTCCGGGTCGAAGGGGCGATCGAGCACGCGGTCGAGCGCGAGCCGGTAGATCGCTTCTCGCAGAGAGAGCGCGGATCGGAAGCTCGCCGGGTCAGCGGTCACCTGGTCGGGGAGCCCGTCGCACTGCGCCACCCACCGCTCAAGGTCCGCAGGCGTGGCCAAGGTGTCGGTGGGCCGGTCTCGGCGAAAGCCCACGGTGCCGGCCAGATCCAGGGCCGGGCTGCCACTTACGAATGCGAAGCCCACGTCACCATCTTGACAGGTGACGCGCCGTCGGGCAACATCGTCACCTACTGAAGCGGTGACGCCGGACGAACGGGGAAAGCATGACACTGGGCCAGGACATCGAGGTAGTCGTCTTCGACGTCATCGGAACCCTCGTCGACGAGCTCGGCGGGGTGCGAGCGGCGATCCGCGAAGCCGTTCCGGCTGCTGACGATGCCGCCGTCGACGAGCTGCTCACCGGATGGCAACACCTCGTCGCACGCGAACAGCAACACATCGGGCAGGGGCAACGCGCGTACGCCAACACCGAGGTCATCGACGGTGAGGCCGCGCAACTGGTGGCCGATCGCGCCGGCGTCGCCACCCCGGAGACCGTCACCCGGCTCGCGACCGCGGCACAGCGCCTCTCTCCCTGGGGCGACTCGGTCACGGGCCTGGGACGGCTCGCGCAGCGGTTCCCCGTCGTCGGCCTGTCCAACGCCAGCCGCACCGCTCTGCTGCGACTCACCGTCCATGCCGGACTGCGCTGGCACTACACCCTGTCCACCGAGACTGTCCTGGCCTACAAACCAGCGCCAGCGGCCTACCAGCTCGCCATCGAGACCGCCGGATGTCCTCCCGAGCGGATGCTCATGGTGGCCGCCCACGCCTGGGACCTCCGCGGCGCCCAGACACAGGGCATGCGTACCGCCTACATCCACCGGCCGGGCGGGGACCCGCCGACCAACTCCGATGTCTTCGACTGGCACGGCGACGGACTGGCCGAACTGGTCACCTCGCTGACGGCGTCGCAGTGAGGGGCGAGTCCTTACCACGTCGGGAGAGCGTGCGCAGCCACCCGGGCACCACCGCTGCGGCGTACCTCGCCGGAGGTGAACAGCGAGAGTTCCACCCGGCAGCCTCCGGGTGAAAGAGTGAACTCCCGCAGATCCGGCCTCCTCGGTCCGCTCTGGGCGCGATCATGACACCGCGGTCGCCACCGAACCGGTACGAGGAGGCGGGATGGGATTCGAGTCGACGGTGCTGATCATCGGCACCGCGATCGACGCGATCGGAGTCGCCCTGATCCTGTTCGGGGTCCTGCTCGCGACCGGCATCTTCCTGCGCGAGCTGCGACGGGGCGGCGCCTTCCCGGTCGCCTACAGCAGCTATCGGCAAGGGCTCGGCCGGGCCATCCTGCTCGGGCTGGAGTTCCTCGTCGCTGGCGACATCATTCGCACCGTAGCGATCTCGCCCACCTTCGAAAGCGTCGGCGTCCTAGCGCTGATCGTCGCGGTCCGAACTCTGCTCAGCTTCTCGCTTCAGGTCGAGGTACAGGGGCGTTGGCCGTGGCAGTCGCCGAAGGAGCGGAGGCCGCAGAGTTGAGACGCGAGGGCTCAGCACTCCTGATCCGGGTTAGCCCGCTATCGAACCGGCTCGTTCACCGTCCCGGAAGTACGCCACGCAGACGACCTCACGGTCACCGCCACGCCATGAGGAACTGGTCGGATGGTAGTAGAAGATCCCCATATCCGAGTCGTCGTAGCCGGTCCGCGCGTAGTCCGCGAGCCGATCCACGCAGGACGTCTGGGCGTCCGCCGCGACGGTCTCCTCACCCGGCCAGCCGCCGTCCGCCGTCAGGTCGAAGACCGCGTAGACCTCACCCTCATGCAGCTCAGCGCAGGGCACCACGGGTACCCGGAACGAGACGCCCGGGCCGAGCTCCTTGATGCAGTCACCGGGCGCCAGCTCGTCCATCGACACCGACCCGTCGCGGACGATCTCGCCGGTGTCGTCCCGGAGCGGATCACTGTTGAGCAGCGCGAAGATCCCTCCCGTGACGGGGACGAGAACCCACACCCCGGTGATCACCAGCCCAGCGATCGCCATCCGCTTGCCCCGCTGGCCTGACTTCCGGACCTGGACCAGGGCGATGATGCCGAACACGACGCTGAACAGACCAGCTCCACAAGGGGCGACGATCCCGCAGATCAGCGAAGCAATCGAGAACGGGTTGGTACCCGGCGGCCGCACCGGGCCGCAGTCGGGCGGCGGCGCGGTGGGCGGCGACGGGTTCGACGGCGGCGGTGCGGGGGCGTCCTGCGGAGGCTGAGGAACGGACATGGCAGGGAACGTTAGCAGTAGTCGAGAAACATCCTTCTCGGAGCTGTCCAACGTCTCCGGTCCCGCACCCGCCCACCGCTACCGGCGCGCCGGCCGACCCCCGCTGGGCTTCTTTATGCCGGTTTGTCAGGGTAGATTAGTTATATGGGTAATGGCCAGCCGGTGGTTAGTCTCGCCACCGCCTTGCGGGAGGCCGCGGCGGAGGCGACGCGGGCCCCGTCGATCCTCAACACCCAACCCTGGCGGTGGCGGGTCCACGAGGACCTGCTAGAGCTGCATGCCGACTGGAGCCGGCAGGTGACCTCCATCGATCCTGCGGGGCGGCTGCTCACGCTCAGCTGCGGCGCCGCCCTGCACCACGCCCGGGTGACGCTCGCGGCAGCCGGTCACGAGCCGGTGGTGACCCGGCCGGCCGACCCCGACCGCCCGGATCTGCTGGCCGAGATCCGGGCGGGCGGCCGACACGAGGTGAGCCGGAGCGACACCTACCTGCGCCGCAGCATCCGGACTCGCCGCAGCGACCGCCGGCCGTTCCCGGCCATCGCCCCGGTGCCGGCGCAGACCACGGCGGCGCTGCACCGGGCGGCGGAGGCCGAACAGGCGCGGATCCACCGCGTCGGGCCCGAGCAGGTCGTCTTCCTGCGCGCCGCGGCGGAGCTGGCGCAGCGGGCCGAGTCGGCCGACGACGCGTACCTGCGCGAGCTTCGAGCCTGGGTCCGGCGCCACCGGGCCACCGGGGAAGGGGTGCCACCGGACACGTTCGTGGCGGCGGTCGACCGGCCGATCCCGTTGCGGGACTTCTCGCTCGACGAGGAGATCATGCTGCACCCCGGCTTCGGCGACGACCAGTACGCCGAGTACCTCATCCTCGCCACCGCCGGTGACGCACCCGCCGACTGGCTGCGGGCCGGCGAAGCCACCAGCGCGGTCTGGCTCACCGCCACCCACCGCGACCTGGCGGTCTCGGTGCTCAGTGACGTCGTCGAGGTCCCCGACGCCCGGGAGCTGCTGCGGAGCTTCCTGCACGGACGCGGGCACCCGCAGCTCGTGCTGCGGGTCGGGTTCGACATGCAGCCCGTGGCACCGAAGGCCAGCCCGCGCCGGCCACCGGAGGACACCATCGAGCCAGCCACCTGAGACCCGACCGGCGAGGTTGCTCGGCCGCCATCCGGGGCCTCGGACAAGTCCGTGGCCACACCGGTCAGGTCGCGGCCCGCCGCAACGGCACTGACGCCGGGAACTCGACCGCCTCACCTGGGCCGAGCAGCGCCACCTCGCCGCGGCAGCGCAGCCGGATCGGTGGCCGCCTCCCCGGTCCGGCAGCCACCCGAATGGTTTCGCCGGTGATCCGTAGCCGCAGCGGGTGCTCCCGATACTGGATGTCGAACTCGAGTGTGCCCAACTGAGGTGGCCAGTACGGGTTGAGCCACAGCGTGTCGCCGCGGGTCTCCACTCCGGCGAAGCAACGCTGCAGCACATCTACCGACCCGGCCATCGCCGCCAGATGGATGCCCTCGGCGGTGGTGCCACCCTGAATGTCGGCCAGGTCGCTCTCGAGCGCCTCGACGAAGTACTCCAACGCCTGGGCGCGATGGTTGCGGGCGAGTACCCAGGCGTGCACGACCGCGCTCAATGTGGACCCGTGTGAGGTACGGGCAAGGTAATACTCGATGCTCTTCGGGATGGTCCCGGGATCCCACCGGTAACCGAGCCGGTCGAACAGCTCGGCCAGCTCGTCGGCGGAGAAGAGGTAGAACAGCATCAACACGTCCGCCTGTTTAGAGGCTTGGTACCGGTTGGGCGTGTCTCCCGCCGACTCCAGGATCCGGTCCAGCCGGCGAATGTCACCGTAGCGGGCTCGATAGCTCCCCCAGTCCAACTCCGCCAGCCGCCCGTACCCCTCGAACTGGTCGAGGATGCCGTCGGGCCGGATCGGTAGATACATCCGGTGGGAGATGTCCTGCCACCGCTGCGGCTCGGCCGAGCCGATCCCGAGCGTCTCAACCAGCTCGGCGCGCCGGTCGGCCGGCAGCATGTCAAGCACCTCTAGCGCGCGCTGCATCACCCACGCCACTAGCACGTTGGTGTAGGCGTTGTTGTCGATCCCCGGCCGGGTGGAGTCAGGATAGGCGGTATGGAATTCGTCCGGGCCCATCACCCCACGGATCACATACCGGTCCCGCCCGTGGTCGTACTCCGCGATGCTGGCGAAGCACCGGGCGACCTCCAGAATCATCTCGGCACCATAGTGGGTCAGAAACTCCCAGTCCTCGGTGACTTGGTGGTATTGCCAGACGTTGTACGCCACCGCCAAACCGACGTGCCGCTGCAACCAGGTGGCGTCCGGCACCCAGCGGCCGGAGAGCGGATTCAGGTGCAGCTGCTGGCTCTCCTCCCGACCGTCGCTTCCGGACTGCCACGGATACAACGCGCCCGCCCTGCCCGCCGCCCGGGCGGCTGCCCTGGCCCAGGGCAGCCGGCGGTAGCGGTAGCGCAGCAATGCCCGGCTCAGCAGCGGCAACCGCAAGTTGAGGATCGGAAACACGAACAGCTCATCCCACAGCACATGCCCCCGGTACGCCTCGCCGTGTAGCCCCCGCGCCGGTACCCCGGCGTCGACCTCCACGCTGTTGTCGGAGACGGTCTGCAAAAGGTGAAACAGGTGCAACCGCACCGCTGGCAACGCCCGACCCTCCGCTCCCGCCAACCAGACGTGGAACCGCCGCCACAGCTGCTGCCACGCCAGCACCTGCTCCTCCAGCAGCGAGTCGAAGTCGGCCAGCCAGCCGAGCCGGGTCACCGCCTCGACGGCCGGATCCGAGGTAGCCGGGTCCCGCGAGGTGAAGACCGTCACCAGCTTCTCCACCGTGACCTGCTCCCCCGCCGCGATGTCGAGCCAGATCTCATGCCCGATCCGACCCGCCTCCCGGATTACCTCCCGCTCCCCATCCAGCTGGTACTCGGCGCGGAACACCCGGGTACGGGCAGCCTCGGCCACCCGTACGTGCGATTGGTTGGTCTCCACCACACACAGCACCGTCTCCGCACCTACCGGCTCGGCGGTCAGCCGAGTCAGATGCTGGCCTGCCAGGCCCTGATACCGGGCCACCCCGCCGTTCTCGACCCCGCCGTCCAGCTGGGACCGAACGGTCAGCGTGCCAGACCAGTTCTCCGCCAGCAGCGTGGTCTGTAGTCCGCACACGTGCTCATGCCGAAGATGCACGAATCGCCGCTGCGTCACCGCGGTGATCCGGCCACCGTTGTCGCGTACCCGCAGCCGCCGGGTCAGCACTCCCCGACGCAAATCCAGCCCGCGCCACTCATCCAGCACCGTCACGCCGGACTCGCCCAACCACGGCCCGCCCTGTGCCCGGAAGCTCAACGGTAGCCAGTTGGGGAGGTTGACCAGGCTCTCGTTCTCGACCGTCTCACCGGCCACGGTGTCGCGCAACCGGTTGTAGACTCCGGCCGCGTACGTGCCCGGATAGTGTTCACTGCCCGCCGGGTGCTCGGGTGCCGCACCCCGGGTCGCCAGATAGCCGTTGCCCAGCGTGCAGAGCGCCTCCCGCAGCCCTTCCCGGCCCGGGTCGTCGCCCTCGAACTCCAGCGTCCACGCATCCAATCGGACTCACCCCCGTCGATGCCGGCGGAGTCGCTGATCTCAGTTCTCACGGTACGCGCCGGAACCGCTGACCGCGGAGCGATGAGACCGGCGGGCGTCAGCGTGCTGCCGCCACTACCAAGACGAGACGGTTCGTCTCGCCTTGATGCGAGCCCAGCTTCGCCACCCGACCGTGGCCGTAGACGTACGGATATGCGGCTGAGTCGCTCAACTATGGCCGCCCTAGCTGCGATTTCCTTAACTGGAGGCATGACTGGAACGCATGGGAGCACTCAGACCAAGCCGATCCTGGTGACCGCCTCGTCGGGGAAGACAGGCAGCCGGGTCGCGCAACGACTCGTAGACAAAGGTATGCCGGTTCGCCTCGGCTCGCGCAACGCCTCGCCCCGGTTCGACTGGGAGGATCAGAACACCTGGCGGCCGGCGCTGGCCGACGTCTCGGCAGCGTATATCTGTTTCGTGCCGGACCTGGGTTTCCCCGGGGCGGCGGACGCGGTCGGCGCCTTCTCCAAGATCGCAGTCGACTCCGGCGTGGAACGCCTCGTCCTGCTCTCCGGCCGGGGCGAGCCCGAGGCTCGCGCCGGCGAGGAGGCGGTGCAGGCATCCGGCGGGCAGGTAACCGTGGTTCGGGCCTCCTGGTTCAACCAGAACTTCAGCGAAAACTTCCTGCTGGAGTCGGTGCTGGGTAGCGAGATCGCGCTGCCGGCGGGCAACGCCGCAGAGCCGTTTGTGGACGCCGACGACATCGCCGACGTAGCGGTAGCCGCGTTGACCGAGGACGGCCACGGGGGCCAGGAGTATGAGGTGACCGGACCGCGTCTGCTCACCTTCCACGACGTGGCGAGCGAGCTCACCGCGGTGACCGGCCGAGAGATTCGCTACACGCCGCTGACCACCGATCAGTACGCCGACATCCTGCGGGCGAACGACCTACCGCTGGACTTCCTGGAGCTTTTCACCAAGATTCTCGACGGCCGCAACGCCCAACTGACCGACGGGGTGCAGCGGGCGCTGGGCCGCCCGCCTCGGGACTTCCGAGACTACGCCCAGGCCACCGCGGCCACCGGAGTCTGGGGCTAGCGCAAGGTTCGTACGCCAGCTAACGGAAGGCCAGGCGATGACGGCTCGCAACCCGATGTCCACCGAAGATGGCGCTGCTGATCTGCCCGACCACGTGCTGAGCTTCGGGCTACTGCACGTGGCGATGCGCCGAGACGCTCGCCGCCTGGTGAATGTCGCTGCCGCCCTCTCGCCCGGCGTGACCCGCTGGTGGGAGGTGGTGCGGACCGTCATCGACTGGCACCACCGCAGCGAGGACACTGTGCTGTGGCCCGAACTTCGCCGTCGCATTCCGGGTTTCACCGCGCAGGAAGCCCGGATGCACGGCGATCACGAGGAGCTGGAGCGATCGATGGATGAGGTGTCCGCGTCCCTGAACTCCGGTCGGGACGCGGACACCCACGCCGCGGTCGCGCTTCGCTTCGAATCCGTTCTACGCGAACACCTGCGGACGGAGGAGAGCCTGGTGCTTCCGATCTTCACAGACACGCTCTCCAGATCTGATTACCTGGGTATTGAACGGCGCGTGCTGGCGACCGCGCCGTTGCCGGTGTTGTCAGTGCTCCAGCCGTGGATGTCTGATTCGGTCGACCGGCGAACGGCCGGGCGGATGGCTGCGGCGGTCCCACCGCCGGTTCGCCTGATCAGCCGGACCATCCTCCGTAGACGGTATCAGCGACTGGCCGCGCCGGTGCTGATGACACAACCCAGCTGAACCCCCCGCGTCCGCCCTATCGAAGGTTGCCGACGATGTTGGAACACCTTCTCGTTAGCCCGACGTGGCCCGGTCGCCGCCCGCCCGGCCCCGATCCTAGTCGCCCGAGCGTACGCCTTGGCCGACACCGTGACTGTGAGGACCGCCGCCCGCGATCGCCACATCTGCTCAATCACGGCGGCTACGCCCCCACGACGCAGGCTTCGTTGTTGACGTGTCAGGGCGTCAGCTACCGGATCGCCGAACGGACGCTGCTGGATCAGGTCACGTTCCGGCTCGCCCCGGGCGAGGCTTACGGGGTGGTCGGCGCCCCGGGTGCCGGCAAGACGGTGCTGCTGGCGATCAGCTGCGGCCTGCTTACTCCGACCAGCGGGGAGGTGCTGCTGTTCGACCATCAACTCGCACAGCTACACCCGGAGACCGCGGCTCGCTCAATCGGCTACATGCGACACTGCATCGCCACGGTCCCGTCGATGACGGTGGCGGAGACCCTGCGGTTCTGGAGCCGGCTCGGCGGTGGCCGGCGGGTTGCGCATGACCGCGCACAGGAGGTATTGGAGCGGCTCGACCTGCACCGCTTCGCACAACAGACCTTCGCCCGCTGCCCGGTCGGCGTACAGCGGGCGCTCCGGCTCGCGGTCGCGTTGCTGCAACGCCCTGCCCTGCTGGTGTTGGACGAGCCTTACCGCGGCATCGACGCCGGCAGGGTTCCCCAGCTCACGGAGGTGCTGCGGGATCTACGGCGCGAGGGTGTGGCGGTACTCTACGCGACCCGCGAGCTCGCGCAGGCGCAACAGGTGTGCGACCAGGTGGCGATGCTGCAACATGGTCGGCTGGTGCCGCTGGTCCAGCCAGCCGACGAGCCGGCGGCTCGCTGAGGGTCTCCGTCTCCGGAGCTGGTTCATACCCGCACCGTCACCGCGACGAGCAACAGCCCGGCGCGGTCTCGCTGCCCGGCGACCGCCCACCGGCCGGGCAACTCGCGCAGGGCGCCGCCTCCGGGTGGGCGGGCTCGCAGCCGCCCATCTTCCGGGCCGACCTCGACCGCGATGTCGGCCAGCGCGACCCACTGCCCGGTCACCGGATACCAAGCCTTGTAGGCGGCCTCCTTGGCGCAGAAGAGCAGCCGGTCCCACGGCACCTCGGGCCGCTCCCGAGCCAGGTGAGCCACCTGCGCACGCTCTGCCCGCGAACCGATCAGGCCGAGGACCCCGGCCGGCAGCGGGCCGGCCGGCTCGGCGTCGATCCCCAGGCTGCGGAGGTCCGCCGTGGCGGCAACTGCGGCCGCCCGGTAGCCGTCGCAGTGAGTCATGCTTCCGGTCACGCCGGCCGGCCAGTTGGGGGCTCGCCCGGGGCCCGGCAACACCGGCGCCGGCGGCACGCCCAGCTCGTGCAGGGCGGCCCGGGCACAGGCGCGGACCGTCGTGAACTCGCGGCGCCGTTTGTCGCCGGCGCCGGACCGGGCCAGCAGCGCTGCCTCTTCGGGATACAGCGACCCCGCCGGGGCATCGTGGTACGCCTCCACCCCGTGGGCCTGCGGCGGCAGAATCTGCGCGAGTAGGCTGCCGCCACTCGGGGTCGGCGGCGGCGACAACCGGTCGGCTTCGGCGGGGCGCGCTCCGCCAACCGGCGAGTACGCGGTCATAGCTCCGCGAGCGCGAGTGTCAGACAGCCGAAGGCGGCGACGCAGGTCAACGTCCGGACGTGGTGGGCACCGACCCATAGGCGTTCGAACGCTCGGCGGGGCGAGCGTGGATTCGCCAACCCACCCGCCGGCCCGGCCCGATCAAGGCGGTTGTTGAGCGGAATGTTGATCGCGAAAGTAATCAGCAGGGTGAGGCCGTACCCTACGGCTCCCGCTAAAATCCAGCTGAACATCTCCTCCCGGGAGGCATGAAGCCACCCAGCGACTCCGATGCTCACCACCGCCCCCAGAAACACCAGGCCAAACAGTGGATTCTGAATCGCGGCGTTGATCCGCTGCATGACCTCGACGAACGTCCGGTCACCGGTGCGGGCCAGGGCGGGCATGACCGATATCGAGAACCCGAGGAAAATCCCCGCCACCAGACCAGTGGTAACGACCGCCACAATAAGCGCTAAGCCCGACACTTTTCCCTCCTTCCGGCGCCCGCCGAGCGGGTGGTGGGTAGGCGCCGAGCTGGTTGCCTACACAGTATTGTCGCCACCGAGAACTGAGCCATCGTTCTCACGCTCGATTCCATATGCCAGCGTCTAGGATAAGAGCATGGATGCGTTCGGAGAGCTCCTCGGCCAGCTTCGCGCGAGAGGGGCGTTCGTGCTTCGCTCGATCCTCACCCCGCCATGGTCGCTGCGGGTGGTCGACCGCGCTCCGCTGTGCCTCGTGACGATGGTGCACGGCCATGCCTGGATTCTGCCGGACGGCGGCGAACCCGCGAGACTCTCCCGAGGCGATGTCGCGCTCTTCCGTGGCCCCGACTGCTACACCCTGGCCGACGAGCCGGACCGCGAGGTCCAGATTGTCATCCACCCTGGACAGCGCTGCACTACGCCGCAAGGTCGAGACATGGCCGAGGCGATGCGACTGGGTGTCCGCACCTGGGGGGATGCGCAGGAAGGCGCCGCGGTCATGCTCAGCGGCACCTACCAGCTGGATGGTGATGTCAGCCAGCGCTTGCTCCGCATCCTCCCGCCGGTGCTTACCGGCCGCACCAAACCGAGCGACGCACCACGGATCGCGCTGTTGAGCCAAGAGATCGCAAGGGACGAGCCCGGCCAGGAGCTGATCCTGGACCGCCTGCTCGACCTACTGCTGGTGAGCGCGTTGCGGCAATGGTTGTCCAGTTCGGATGCGCCGGACACCGGCTGGTACCGCGCCCAGCATGACCCGATCGTCGGGCCCGCGATCCGGCTTCTCCACGCGAACCCGGCCTACCCCTGGACGGTCGCGAACCTGGCGGCGAGGGTCGGCGTGTCGCGGGCCGCCTTGGCCCGGAGGTTCACATCGCTGGTGGGAGAAGGCCCGATGACCTACCTCAGCAGCTGGCGACTGGACCTCGCCGCCGACATGCTCCGGGAGAGCGATGCCACGGTGGCCTCGGTGGCGCGACAGGTCGGGTACAGCAGCGCATACGCGCTGAGCGCCGCCTTCAAGCGGGTGCGCGGGGTCAGCCCCAGCGAGCACCGGGAGGTCGGCCAGGCCGTGCCGGCCGAACCTCGGGTGAACGGGGCTCAGCCGCTGCTCAGCACGGCCTGATCGGCGGACCAGCCCCGGTCGAACTCCGCCAGCCAATCCGACAGCCGCTCCGCCCGCAGCAACGATGTGCCGATCAGCAGGGCGCTGAACCCCGCCTGGAGCAGTCCGACCGCCACCGCCGGCTGGTCGATCCCGCTCGCGCTCACCCGGCAGTCCACGCCAGCCCGGCGCAGCTGCGGCAGCAGCGCCAGGCTGCGACCGGGGTCGCCCGGGCCCCGTTCCCGGTTCCGGATGTCCTTGTTGTTGACGGCTACGACACAGCCGCCAGGATCCGGGATAGCCGCCACCTCGTCCGCTGTCGTGACCTCCACGAAGGGGGTGAGTCCGAGCGACAGGCAGGCATCCACGAGGTTGCCGAGCGAACTCCGGGGCAACAGCCCAGCCGTCAGCAGCACCGCCGAGGCGCCGAGGTCCCGAGCCGTACGCAGTTGATCTCGACGGGTGATGAAGTCCTTCTGGAGCAACGGCCGGTCAGTCAACCGGCGCACCTCCTGGAGTAGCTCAAGGTCCCCGCCGAACCAGCGTCCGGTAACGACCGAGAGGCAGGCCGCCGCACCGTCGAACCCCCGCACGTGGGCGGCCACGCTGCGGCCGGCGAGCAGGTCGCGACCGTGCCCATCCCGACGTTTGACCTCCATCACCAGCGGCCGTGGCGCCCGCTGGATGGCCGTGACAAAAGCGCTAGTCATCTCTCTCCTCCCGGCGGCCAACCCGCCACTGCCGGGCTAGGCCGCCAACCTGCCCGGAATCGAACCGGCCATCGCTCCCCCGCGCCCCGGTGTCGACGTCGATCCCGCACATCCGCGGGTGGCCGGCAATCCCGGCATACTCGCCGGCGTTCGCCGCGGTCAGGCCGCCCGCCAGCAGGAAACCTTGGTCGAGCGAGTCGACGAGGGGGAGCACCACCGCGGGGTCCAGCGGCACCCCGGTGCTGCCGAGCCGGCCATCCGGGGTCGCGCCGTCGACAAGAAACAGGTCGGCGCCCGCTCGGGTATATGCGGGCACGAACCGCTGCTCCACGCAGCCACCGGCACCGACGTGTAGCACCTTGACGATCGTGGCCGGCGATCCCAGCCGCCGACGCAGCTCCCGAACCACGGCGGGTGGTTGGTACGCGTGCAGCTGTAGCCAACTGATCCCGGTCTCCCGCATGGTCGAGACGATCCGCTCGATGTCCGCGCTGAAGGTGACCAGCACCGGCGCCAACTGACCGGTCCCCCGCACGGTGGTGGCCAACTCCGCGACCCGGTCACTCGACAGCTCGGCGTGGCCACCAGGTACCGCCCACCACAGGCCCACTAGGTCGACGCCCGCGTCGGCTAGCAGCTCACCCTCGTGGTGGTGGGTCATGCCGCACACCTTCAACAGGCCGCGACCGGGCGCACCAGCTCGCTGCCGGTACGGCCGGATGCCCGCGGTAGCCGCCATCACAGACCCAGCATCGCGGCGATCCGGTTGTACTGGATCTCGTTCGTGCCCGAGTAGATCGGCCCCGCCACGGCGTTCCGAACGTCACGCTCCAACCCGAACTCGGTCATGTAACCGTTGCCACCGAAGATCCGGACCGCGGACACCGCGGTCTCCAGGTTCGCCTCACTAGCTATCAGCTTGGCGATGGCGATGTCGCTGGTCGCGACCCGGTCGGCGGCTACCGTCAGCGCCGCGTCGTACAGCCACTTTCGAGCCGTCTCGGTCTGGATCTTCATGTCGACGATCCGGTTGGCGACCGACTGGTACGAGCCGATCGGTTGGCCGAACTGCTCACGCGAACGTGCGTACCCTATGCAACGCTCGACCCGGTGCCGCATCTCGCCGACGTTGACGATGAACGAGAAGAGCACCTCCCGCTTCATGACATAGTCCAGGACCAGAAACCCACCACCTACCCGGCCGACGACCTGACTCGCGGGGACCCGAACCTGGTCCAGGTAGACATCGCTCAACGGCGAGGTCGCCAGCCCCATCTTGGCGATCGGCTGCCCCACCGTCAGCCCGGGCGTGTCCCGCTCCACGAGGAACGCGGTGACGCCGAGCGCACCACCGCCCGGGCGGGTCGCCGCGTAGATCATGAGCAGATCCGCTACTGGCCCGTTGCTGACGAAGGTCTTGGCCCCATCGAGCACGAAGTGGTCCCCGTCTCGGCGGGCCCGGGTACGCATCTTGAGCGCGTCCGATCCCCCGACGGACTCGGTGATCGCATGCGCACCGATCACCGCTCCGGCGCAGATCCTCGGCAGGTACCGTTGTTTCTGCGCCGCGGTGCCGAACCGGTTGAGCGGGACGCCGACACTGCATATCGCCGTCGTCGCCGCAAAGCTGAGGCCGCCGTCCCGGCACGCCTCGCCGAGTCCCTCTAGGACGTACATCGTGGTGACGAGGTCCTGACCGAGGCCGCCGTAGGTCTCCTCGAACGGCAGCCCGAGCAGACCCAGTTTGCTCAGCAGCTGCCAATTCTCCTGAAATCGCGACGCCTCGTCGTCGACGGGGCCGTCGGCGCGCAGCGCGCTGGCGGCGGCGACGACTCCATCCCGGAGTGCGACCTGGTCGGCGTTCCACTCAATCATCGCGTTCCTCTCCGATCCCGGCCCGGCCCAACTCAGTAGTGGGAGAAGTCCGGCTCGTCGAGCCGGTGTACCTCGTCGCCCCGCAGCGCCGGCGAGAAGACGCAGACCAACCGGAGGTCCTGGTACGGGTCCGCGACGAGGTAGTGCGGGTCGTGCTGGTCCAGCGCGTAGAGCGTGCCCGGCGTGATCGGATGGGAGGTGCCGTCCATAGCGATCACTTCGCCCCTACCACCGATGCAGTAGCAGGCCTCGAGATGGTTCCGGTACTCAAGCCGGGACTTGCTCCCGGAACGGACGATCGTGTCGGTGACCGAGTAACCCATGCCGTCCGAGCGCAGCAGGAACCTCCGGCTCAGCCCGTTACCCCACTCCACGGTCTTCACGTCCGCGATGTTGCGAATGATCATGTCAACTCCCTTAGCTGTTCGTGGCCGGTGCTGGCTGCTGCAGAGAACAAACGAACTCAGATATCTCGGCCGCCACATCGCTTCGGTTCGCGAGCGACCGCTCGACCGTGGCGACCGTGGCCGACCCGACGATCGCGGCGTCGGCCCCGGCGGCGGCTACTGCCGCGACGTCCGCCCGGCTGGTGACCCCGAACCCCACCGCGATCGGCGCATTGGTGAGGCCACGCAACGACGTAATGGTTGCGGCCAGACTGGCGAACCCGTTACTCGCCCGGGTGCCGCTGCGGCCATAATGTGCGACCAGATAGAGGTAGGCGGTAGCCTGCCGGGCAGCCATCGCCATCGTCTGCGGCGTCGACACACCCTGGTAACAGGTACCCACGACCGGTAGGCCGACCGCTTCGACCGCCGCCTGCCAGGCCGGCCGCAACCGCGGCGGCAGCCCGTGCACCAGCAAGCCATCGACCCCGCTGTCGGCCACCCGCCGGGCTAGCTCGTCCGGCGCGCCGTCCTTGAGGCTGAACCGCCAATCCGCGAGCAGGGCGATCCGGGTTCGCCGCAGCAATTGGCGCGTCCGGGCCACGAACGCCAGCGTCTCGGGCAGCCCGACCCCACCCGCGAGGGCCCGGGCCGCCGACCGCCGAATCACCGGTCCGTCCGTGACCGAGTCCGGGAACGGGACAGCCAGCTCCACGCAGTCGACACCGAGCGCGTCCAGCGCCACCAATACGTCGACCAGCACCTCCAGCGGCGGGTCGCCGGCGTTCAGGAACAACGCCAACCCCGGTTGCCCATCCGCCCGGCCGGGGAAGAAGTCAGCCACCGCGCGCCTCCAGTGTGCCCGGTCTCGCGCCCGCCGACTCGCGCAGCTGCTCTGCCAACGTGCGGGCCGTACCGTCGCGGATCACCCGGTAGGCGGCCTCGACCGCCTGACCCCAGCTGGCGGCCTGCCCGCCGGCCATGGCAAGGGCGGCCGCGTTCAGACACACCGCCTCGGCCTCGGCCGGCCCGCAGTCACCCGCCAGTACGGCGAGAAAATGCGGGATCAACTCGTGCCGCCGCGCCACCGGCCGCAGGTCTGATAGCCCACCGTCGCCGGCCGTGAACTGGCCCGGACGGATCCGGTGCACGTCGCCACGATTGGTGCAGATCAGGTTGTCGGCGAAGCCCAGCAGTTCGTCCGCGCCGGCATCGTTCGAAACCAGCCAAACCTCATGCGGAAGGTCGTCGGCCAGGACCCGGAGTTGGTCCAGCGACCCGGCGGCCGAGACCCCGGTCAGCTGCGCGGTAACTGGCACCGCCGCCAGCAGCGGACCGACACCATTGAGGAACCTCCCGAACGGAGCCATGCCGACCGGTACCAGCAACCGGGCCAACTGGGTCAGCACCCGCGGGTACACCACCGCACCGGCGAACGCGATTCCGAACCGGTCCAGCGATTCGGCCGTCTGCTCCGATGAACTCGTCAGCCGAATCCCCAGCCGGTCCAACAGATCTACCGATCCGTACTGGCTGGTGTATGCGCGCGAGCCGGTCTTGACCACCGGCACTCCGGCAGCCGCGGCGACGAAGGCGGCAGCGGTGGAGATGTTGAAGGTGCGTGGCCCTCCGCCCGTGCCGACGACATTGACCGCGCCAGGCAGCAACTGCGTCATCGGCGAGCTCCGCTCCCGCAACGAGACGACCAGGTTACGAAGTGTCTCGATGTTCGGCAGCCTGCTCGTGAGCGAGGCGAGCAACGCCATCGCCTCAGCCCGGTCCAGGGCGCCCGCCTCCAGGTCGTCCCAGAGCCGGCGCCAGCCGTCGAGGTCGACCGGCGTCCGGTCCTGGAGCAACCGGTGGAGGGTCTCGTGCACCTCAGCTCCTCGATGTCTGCAGCCGGCTCTGGACAATGAACGAGGCCATCGCCGACACACTTCGGAAGTTGTTCGGGTCCAATGCCGCGTCGTCGATCGCTACTGCGAACCGGTCTTCCAACCAGGCGATCAGCTTCAGCAGGCCGAGGCTGTCGATCACTCCGTCGGCGAGCAGATCATCATCCGGTCCGAACTCGTCCGGACTGACATCGGGAAGGAACTCGTCGATGATGAAGGCCTTGATGACATCGATCTCGTTCATGCTGGATGACCTTTCGTAATGGGGGGATGCAACAGGGCACTGACGGCGCGTCGGTCGACCTTTCCGGTAGTGGTTCGGGGCAACGGATCGCCGATGATCCGCAGCGTGCTGGGTACCGCTGCCGGGGAGACTCGGCTGGCACAGTGTTTGCGAAGGGTGAGGCTGTTCAGCCGGGCATCCGGGTGGGGCCGGACGCCGGCGAGCAGGCGGTGACCGGTGACCGGGTCCGGCACCGCGACCACCGCTGCTTCCCGAACCTTCGGGTGCGCCAGCAGCACCTGCTCCACTTGTGCGGTGTTCACTGCGACGCCACGGATTTTGACCTGATGGTCGGTTCGCCCTACCAGAGTCAACTCACCGGCTGGGCCGCGCTGGACCAGGTCACCGGTGCGGAACCATTGCCGGCCGTCGGCACCGCCGGGTCGGGCGGCGAACCGGCCAGCATGGCCCGCCGTGAGGTATCCGCTGCTCTGGAACGGCGTGCACACCCATAGCTCACCGATGCCCGGGCCGGCCAGCACCGCCCCATCGCCGGTGACGATCTCCGCCGCCACGCCCGGCAACGGATCGCCGATCGGGACCGGAACCGTGGTGTCGTCGCGGATCTCGTGGCAGAAGCTGTCGTTGGTCTCCGTGCAACCGTAGACGTTCCACCGTCGAGCGTCCGGAAACAGGCACGGCAACTCGGCGAGAACCTGCTCGGTAGGCGCGTCTCCGGTCACCATTACCTGCTGGACGGAGTCGAAACCGGGCTCGCCCGACGCAGCCGCACCAGACTCCGCCTCGGCGAGCAGATGAAAGTAGATCGGGACTGCCTGCACCACCTGTGGCCGGTGCCGTCGCAGCAGGTCTGCCAGGTACCGACCGTTGGCCGCCCGGTCCGGGTCGACCAGCACTACCCGACCACCCTGGGCCAGGGTGGTCCAGACGTCCAGCAGACAAAGGTCGAAGTTGATCGGGGCATAGTTCAGCACGGTGCTCCCGGCGTCGATGCCGAATGTTGCGGCGGCCCATTCGACGAACCGCGCCACCGCCGTCGACGGCAGTGGCACGACCTTCGGTAACCCGGTGGAGCCGGAGGTCGTCAGCATGAAGGAGGTGCCGGCCGGCGGCGGCGACGGCGGGGTGTCCGGGGCGGCGGCCACCCGGCGGAAAGTCCGGTCGTCCCAGCTGGTCCGGCAGCCCGCGACGGCCGCCAGCTGCTCGGCCACGTCGTCGGGTAGGGCGGCGGCGGCCAGGAGAACCGGTCGGCCGGTGAGCAGACAGGCGAGGATGGTCGCGATGGTCTGCGGCGTCTTGGTCGCCGACAGACAGATCGGCTCGGCGGGCGCGAGCGCGGCGGCCGCCAACCGCTGTTGGGCCTGGGTGGCCAGCGCGGCAAGGTCGCGGTAGGTGACAGCGGTATCCCCGTACTGGATGGCCACCGCGGTCGGGCGGTGTTCGGCCTGGGCGGCGACGAGTAGACCGATCTCGGTGGGTGCGGGTCGCCCCGGCTCGGCGCCGTTCCTTGGCCGGAGGTCAGCCGATTGTGGGGTCATCCCGACCGCTCCCTTCCCGCGGTGGTCAGGGCGACCCAGCCGCTCTTCAGCGCCGCGCCCTGGTCGGTCGCCGAGCTGAACCGGACGACGCCGCCGTGGTCCGCGAGCGTTGTTTGGATGGTGGCCGCCGGCGACACCGGGGAGGAGAAGCGGCAGCCGATACCCTGGATCCGGGCGGGGTCACCGTCTCCGTACCGGTCGATGACCTCCTCACACACCAGTGCGAGCAGGCTCATGCCGTGCACGATGACGCCTGGGAAGCCGGCTTGCCGCGCTGCTTGCGGGTCCAGGTGGATCGGATTTCGATCGCCGGAGGCGGCCGCGTAGCGGCGCACGCTGTCCATCGTGATGGCGTGGCGAAGCGTGGTCTGGCCGATCACCGGGCCCGGTGGCCGCGGCGCCGGCCGCGCCGGGATGGTCCCGAATGGTTCCGGCGTCACCGCCCCTGCCAACAGGACCGCCGTGGCCAGCTCCGCCACCGGCGCCCCGTCCGCCCCGGTCAGTAACCCCCGCAGCGCGACCCGGACTCCGCGGGGCTCCCGGCGAGCACCCGGCACCTCGATCGTGACCGTGACCTGTTCGCCTCCCCGGACCAGCCGGGACATGGTCAGCTCCTGGCTGAGGTGGATCGGGCGAGCCGGTGCGCTCTGAGTGCTGAACCCTTCAACCACCTGTTCGAAGCGGGGGTGCGCGAGCACGAACGGGTGCAGCGGGGAGGCGTGACCGTCGGCCGCGACCGTAATCCCCAACGGTGCCCGGACCGCCCGCCGATAGTCGGCCACGTCGCCGACGTCGCACGGGAAAGACGCCGACCGGTCCGCCAGCGTGGGTTGGGCGCTCATCTCGGCACCACCACGAGGCAGGCGTTGTGGCCACCGAAGCCGAACGATTCGGACAGCGCCGGACCGGGCGCGAGCTGGCGGGGTCTGCCGTGTACCACGTCGATCTCCATCCCAGGCTCCGTTTCCTGATGGTTGGCGGTGGGCGGCACCAGCCCGTACTCCACCGCAAGTACGGTCGCGATCAGCTCAACCGCCCCAGCGGCTCCGATCAGGTGGCCGGTGACCCCCTTAGCGGCGGTCACCGGCGGCACGCGATCACCGAAGACCTCGCGGAGCGCGGCGGCTTCGATCCGGTCGTTGAGCGGCGTCGACGTCCCATGGGCGTTGACGTGGGCGATGTCGCCGGGGGTCAAGCTGGCGTCAGCGAGCGCGCCCCGAATCGCGGCGATCGCCCCGATGCCGTCGGGCGCCGGCATACTCAGGTGGTGGGCATCGGTGGTAGCGGCGTAGCCCGCCAGCACCGCGCGCCCCCGCACCCCCCGAGCCCGCGCATCACGAGCGCGTTCGAGGACGACGAACCCGGCCCCCTCCCCCATGACGAAGCCGTCGCGGGCACTGTCGAACGGCCGGGACGCCCTTGCCGGATCCTCATTCCGAACCGACAGAGCGTTGAGGTTGGCGAATGCCGCGAGGGTGACCGGGCTCAGGGTCGACTCGCAGCCACCCGCCACGACCACATCCATCCGCCCGGTGCGCAGCAGCGCCATCGCCTGACCGATCGCATCGGCGCCGCTGGCGCACGTAGTAGCGAGGCAGTACGCTGGGCCGCGCCAGCCGAGCTGCATCGCAATCGTTGCCGCGGCGGCATTCGGCATCGTCATCAACGGCATCAGCGGATTGACCGCCGCCGCGCCCCGCTCCACATAGTTTCGGGTCTCCCGATCGCTGGTGGCCCGGCCCCCGACGGCGTTGCCCACAAGCACCGCCGCCCGCTCGGGTGGCGGCGTCGGAGCACCCGCGTCCTGGTGTGCGGCGACCGCTGCCGCCAGCCCGAACCGGGCGAACGGGTCCAGTCGGCGGAGCCGCTTCGCCGGTAGCGCGTCGACCGTGTCGAGCCCGGACACCTGGCACCCGAGCCGGACCGGCAGCGGCGCGAACTCCGGGCCGTCGAGGGTCGAGGCGGTGGACTGCCCGGCAACCAGCGCCGTCCAGAAGGTGTCCAGTGAGCAACCCGCCGGCGTGACCACCCCCATGCCGGTCACGACGATCTCTTGCGCTTCGCTGGCCATCCGCTCAGCCGCCAGGAAGCAGCCGGCACTCGCGCGCCGCGGCGAGGAAGGCCTGGCCGGCCCGGTCGATGTCCTCGGCCGAGTGTCGAGCGGTGACCGCGATCCGGAGCCTCGCCAGCGTGTTCGGTACCGCCGGAGATACCACGGGCAGGCCGATCACCCCGTGCCTGCGGCAAGCGGTCGCGTAGTCGTACGCCGCTTGGTCCGAGCCCGCTACCAGCGGAATGACGGCGGTCTCGCTCGCCAGCGTCCGCATCCCGGCATCGTTCAAGAGCCCGCGAAGTCTGGCCGCCTGCTGCTGCACGAACTGCACCCGCCACGGCTCCTGGGCTAGCACCCGCAGGGCGGCTAGGGCGGCCCCCGCCTGCGGTGGCGCGAGTGCGGCGGAGAACAGGAATGGCCGCGCGTGGTAGCGGAGGTGTTGGATGAGCTGAGCGGGCCCGGCTACCCATCCCCCCATCGACGGCACGGCCTTGGAGAGGGTGCCGAGCTTGATGTCGACCAGGTCGCCCCCGCCGAAGTGCTCTTCGATCCCCCGACCGGTCGCCCCGATCACGCCGAGCGCGTGAGCCTCATCGACCATCAGCAAGGCGTCGTGATCGTCACAGACCTTGCGGAGCTCGGGCAAGGGAGCGATGTCGCCGTCCATCGAGTAGACGCTGTCGACGATGACCAGGCGCAGCCCGTCCGCGGGCGCGCTCCGGAGCCGAAGATCAAGGTGTTCGGGGTCGTTGTGCCGGAACCGATTGATGGTCGCACCACTGAGCTTGCAACCATCCACAATGCTGGCGTGGTCATATTTGTCTACGACGATGGTGTCACCCGGCCCGCAGAGGGCAGCGATGGTGCCGACGTTGGCGGCGTAGCCGGAACCGAAGACGGCGCCGGCTGCTCGCCCATTGAACCGGGCTACCTCCGCCTCCAGCTCTTCATGCACCGGCAACGACCCGGCCAACGCGCGGACCCCGTGCGCCCCGGTGCCGTACTGTTCCAGCGCGGCCTTCGCGCCGTCGACTACCCGTTGATCACCGCTGAGGCCCAGGTAGCTGTAGCCGGACATCATCAGGTACCGCTCGCCGTCGACCGTGACATACGGGCTGTCGCGTTCCACGCCGTAGGGAACGAAGCTGTTCCGGCGGCTCGGGTCGGATTCGAGCGCGGCCAGTCGATGACGGATCGCCTCGATCCTCGGCAGCAACCGCTGCCATGCTCGTGATGCAGTCACAGTCGTCCCAATCCTCCGAGCGGAATGCCGCAGACCGGCATGGGTGTCTTTCTACGGTGGCCGCCGCAAGCAGCGCGCAAGACGGCGGCTCAGGCGCTACCGCAGCAGCCGGTTACCTAGGTTTCACGGCGGTTATCTGTGATGTTCCACACCAACCAGCTATTGTCGACACAGCACCAGCGGAGCCGGAGGGGCCTCGGTGGCGGCTGTCCTCGGCGGGTCGGGCTGATCATTTACTCGCCGGTCAGCCCGCCATCGCTGCATCCTCCCCACCAGACAGAGCCGGGGTCGGGGGCAGCAGGAAAGGAACAGCCAGTGCTGATCATGCTCACCGGTGTGGTAGCCATCAAACGCCCCGACGACGAGATCCGTCACCTCTCCAGCGCGCAGGCACAGGTCGCCTTCGCCCGGCTCACTATGGAGCGGAGCACCGGCACCAGTCGTGATCAACTGGCCGACACCGTCTGGCCCGACGGGCTACCAGACACCTGGGCGTCCGCGCTTCGCAGCGTCGTCTCCCGGGTCCGCGGATTCGTCGCCGACGGCGATGCGCCGGCCGCGCCGACGGTGGTCTCGCAGGCCGGCCGGTATGTGCTGCGGCTCCCACCCGATGCCTCGGTCGACGTGGAGAGCGCCGAAGCCTCGATCGGCGAGGCTTCCCGCGCCTACGCCAACGGCAACTTCATCGAGGCGCGCCGCCTCGGCATCGCGGCGGTGACCTGCCTGCGCCGGTCGTTCCTGCCGGACCATGAGGGTGAGTGGGTCAACTCCGTCCGCCAACACCTCGACGAACTCCTGGTCGGTGCGTTAGAGACGACCAGCCGGGCCGCCGCCTCCCTCGGCGAGGACCGCGAGGCGTTGCGCTACGCCGACGAGGCGGTCGCGCGGGCGCCATTGCGCGAGAGCGCCCACCGCTGCCGCATGGCCGCCCACGTGACCGCGGGCAACCGGGCGGAAGCCCTCCGGGCGTACGACCGGTTGCGTCGGATGTTGGCCGAGGAGTTGGGGGTCGATCCAGCCCCGGAGTCGCAGGCGTTCTACCTCGAACTACTGGCCGCCCCGGCGGAGGTGACCACCGCCCCGCGGCAGCAGCTACGGGCGAAGCCCGGCGCCACCGCCCCCTTCGCGGGCCGGCGCCACGAGCTCTCGGTCCTCGCTGACTGCTGGACCCAGGCCGAAACCGGCGACAGCCACCTGGTGCTGGTGACCGGTGAACCGGGGATCGGCAAGACCCGGCTGGCGATCGCCGCCGCCAGCCAGGTCGGGCTGGACCGAGGCCTGGTCCTGCACAGCCGATGTGATCAGGCAGCGGAACAGCCGTACCAACCCTTCGTTGAGGCGCTCACCGGCTATCTGACGGTCACTCCGCCGGACATGATTCCGGACCTCGGCCCGGCGGCGGGACACACGTTGTCGGTTCTCGCCCGCGGCGAGCTTCCCGGCCGGTCCCGGGACGACCAGCTCGCCGTGCTCACCAACCTGGTGACCTCGCTCGCCCGCGCTGCTCCGATCTTCCTGGTCCTCGACGACCTCGACGTCGCTGGTGAGGAGACGATCGCGCTGCTTCGGCAGGTGCTGCGACAACGTCGGGGCACCACGCTGCTGGTGGTGGCGACGGCTGCGGACCCGGTGCAGCACCCACCGACATTCGCGGCGATGGTTCGGAGCATGGACCGGGAGGGCTACCTGGTACGGATGTCGCTGGCCGGTCTGGAAGAGCCGGATGTGGCGATCTTGACCCAGCAACTGGTAGCAACCAGGTCGGCCGGCGGGATCCCATCGCCGCGGCAGCTACTCGCCGACACCGCCGGCAACCCGCATCTGCTCCTCAATGTGCTTCGGTGGCACTGCGAGCACGATGCTCAGGAGGTGGCCGCCCGCCACGAACTCCCCCCGTGGATCCAGGAGTACGCCGCCGACCGGCTGGCCTCGTTGCCGCCCGCTCCGGTCCGGCTGCTCACCGCCGCCGCCCTCGCGGGGTCGACATTCGAACTCGATCTGGCCTCCCGGGCGGCCGAGCTCAGCCTCCCCGAGTCAATGGATGCGCTGGACATCCTGCTCGCCGCCGGGCTGGTGCGACCGGCCAGCGACAGCGGCCCCGACAAGGGCGAGTACCGATTCCGGCACGGGTTGCTGCGCCGGGCGATCCGGGAGGGTTGTCATGGGGACCGGCGACGGGCACTCCACCGGCGGTGGATCGACGCCATCGAGAGCCAGCGGCCGGCCCGGCTCGAGCGGTACAGCGAAGACCTGGCGCGGCATTACGGCCCGGTCGCCGCGGAGGCGAACGACTCGAACGCGGTGCGCTGGGGTTGGGCGGCCGGAGCCCGCGCGGTCTCCGACGGAGCGTTGAATGAAGCCGTCCGGTTGTACCGGACCGCGTTGGCTCACGTCCCCGCCGACGAACAAGGCCTACGCGGCGAGGCGCTGACCAACCTTGGGCTGGCACAGTTCGCCGCCGGCCACCCGGACGCGGAGCAGTCGCTCTTCGACGGCGCGCTACAGGCGCTGCACAGCGGTCGGCCGGAGATCGCCGCCCGCGCCGCGATCGGCCTGGCCGACGCCGTCGCGGAACGATCCCGGCTGCGGAGCGAGGCGATCGCGCTGGTGGAAGCGCTCCTCCGCCGACCTGCTCAACGGGGCACGATCGGGTCCAGCCCGCACGCTCTCGGCTCGGGCCAGCCAGCACGGCCCCTCGACGACTTGACCATGGGGCAGCTCCTGGCCAGGCACCGCCGACTCGGCGGCCGGATCAGCACCGGGCCCACCAGCCAGGCCGCGACCACCGCACTCATGTGTGAGCTGCGCCGCCTGGAAGGGCCTGCCGAGTTGCCGAAGCGGTTCGCGCTCGCGCTCGACCTGTCCGAGATCGCGGAGGCGACCGGCGACCAGCGGGCCCGACTCACCGCCGCGCACCACCGGGCCTCCGTCGCCGAACTCACCGACCAGCGCGCCGAACGGGACCAGGCGCTGGCAATACTCAGCAGCGCAGCCGATCATTCGGGCAACGAGCGCGGGCCGACCGTGGACGCCCTCCTGACCGACCACGTGGTGGCGCTGGCGATCACCGAGGGCCGGTTCTCCGACGCGGTGGCGACGGCGCAGCTAGCCGGTTCGTTTACTACGGAATCGACGCTGGACATTACGCCAACCCCCGGCGGGCTCGCCAGTCGACAGCTCCAGGTGGTCGGATGGTTGCGGGCCACGGCCTGGCCACCGACCGCCACGCCGCCCCACACCCTCACCGAGCTGTCACTCGCCGCACTGGCCGCTGGCGAACGCGGACAGTCCCATCTGACCCTCCGCGCGCTTGCTACCGGCGCAGATGAGCTGCCGACCGGTGACGAGTGGCTGCACGCGGTCGGAGTGCTGGCGCTCGGCGCGACAGAGCTCGGCGACGCGAGTACCGCGCAGGCCGTTCATACCCTGCTCGCCCCGTACGCGGATCTGGTCTGCGGGGTGGGTTATCGCAGCTTCGTAGCCCCGGCATCGTTCCACCTCGGCCGGTTGTCGCTGGTGCTAGGTGACTGGGCAGCGGCCGAACGCCACCTGACCGCCGCCCTGGCTACGCTCAGCCGGCGCCGGGCACGTCCGTGGGCGGCGCTGGCGCAGCTGTCGCTGGCGCAGGCGATGCGGGCCCGCGGCCGCGCCGGCGACCAGTCCTGGGCGCGGGCGCTCGCCAACGAGGCCCGCGAAACCCTCGACAGCGTCGGGATCTGCCCTAGCCACGGCCTGGTCGCGGGCCAGCCGACCCCGGCCCACCATCAGCTCGACAACTAGATAGCTGCCTATAGCTGCAGGTGACGAAGCGTACCCTCGTCACCTGCGGCGCCGGCGAGCAGATCCGCAAGCGCGGGCGCGGCCGGCGGTTCGGTCGCGGTGATCAGCAGCATGATCCGGCTGCTGCGGGCCGCCAACCGCAGGTGGGTCAACAGTCGGGCAGTGTCCCGATCGTCCGGGTGCAGGTCATGCAGCACCAGCAGGGTCGGGTGGCGGCGGGCCGAGGCGGTGAGCCAGCCCTCGATCGCCTCGATCGCCTCGGCGCCGTCGCGCAGCTCCGGGGACCGTTGCGGCAGGCCGAGCCGAACCCCGACTTCGGGGAGCAGACAGCTGATCACGTCGGCTCGGTCGTCGACCTCGATCCGGAGGGTCCGGGTCGAGATCCGGTCGGCGTACACCCCGAGCGCCTCCCGTAGCGCCTGGAGCGGCTCGGGGTTCTCCCGCTCCCAGCGGCCATACAACACCTGAGTTCCGGCCGCGTGCAGGCGAAGCGCCAGTTCGGCACTGACCTCGACCGGCAGTCGCGGTTGCGCCGCGGTGAGCAGCGCCATCATCAGCTCCCCCGCCCGCACCCGCCGCCAGTCCTCGCTCAGTGCCAGCACCGCTGGCTGGGTCGCGGCCGCCGACTCGGCCGCCGACTCCGCCAGCGCCCGCCGGGCCCAGTGCAGATTGGCGGGCGGCACATCGGTGCCCGGAGCCGGCCGACGCAGCTCGTACAGCGGCTGCTGCGCCCCACCCGCGCCGGCCCGCCACCGACCTCGGTAGTAGAGCTCCAGGCCACAGGGCAGGGCCGGGCCGGCCAGAATCGCGGTGGCGGCGGTGACCAGGACCTGACCGACACCGGCCTGCTCCACCAGCGCGGTGAGCCGATCCACCGCTGGCGGGCTCCCGGGCTTGGCCGTCCCGATCGCCACCCGCGGCGTCCGCAACCCGGCGGAGTCGGCTGCTAGATCGACCAGATCGGCGGCGGCGCGGGTGGCGTCCATTGCGGTGCCGAAGGTCGCCCGCACATGCAGTCGGTCGCCGTCGCGGCGGACCGAGATGTCGGCTGGATCGGCTCGGGTCATGACCTCACACACCTGCTCCCGCGGCACGCCGCTGGCATCGCACAGGTGATCGGCGACCAGCGTGGTGACGGCGCCGGCTCCGAAGAAGACCTGGTCTGGTCCGGCATCCGCCGCCACCCCGATACTGTTCGGGAAGAAGCTATCGAATCGCGTACCCGGCACAGTGACCATAATGCACCCCATTGCAGCGCCTGTCGTCCGGACGAAACGTTGGCAACCGTGAACCGCGTGCCGGCATCGGGCCGGCCATCAGTGCGCCGGCCGGCCTGCGCACAGGCCTGACTGGCACACCGATGGGCCGGCTTTCAGGTAATCGACACGCCACCATCGATACTGAGGACCTGCCCGGTCATGTAGCCGGCATCCAGTAGGAGTCCAACGCTCTGGGCGACCTCCTCCGGCGTACCGAACCGAGGCACCGGGCATTTGTTGCGAATCGCTTCGGTGACCGACTCCGAAAGGCCCTTCGTCATACCCGTCTCCATGAAACCGGGGGACAACGCGTTCACCGTGACCCCTCGTCGTCCACACTCCGCGGCCAACGACCGAGTCAAGCCGATGACCCCGGCCTTCGAGGCGGAGTAGGCGGTCTGTCCGGCGGTGGCGATCAACCCCGACGGTGAAACGACGTTGATCACTCGACCCCATCGTCGCCGGAGCATGTGCGGTACGGCGACCCGGATGGTATGAAACGAGCCGATCAGGTTCGTCTCGATCACCGCCCGCCAGTCCGCCGGCGCCTGCATCGCCAGCAACGAATCCCGACGGATGGCGCCGTTGTTGACGAGCACATCGACCGGCCCCAAGCGTTCCCCGATCGTGTCGTACATCGCGGAGACCGCTGCCCAGTCGGAGACGTCGCCGCCCACCACGACGGAGTCGTTGTGGAGTTTCTCGGCGACCGCCCGAGCCGGCTCGGGTGACCGGTGGTAATGCACGGCCACCCGGCAACCCAACGCGTCGAGCTCCTGCGCCAGCGCCTGACCCAGGCCCCCGGAGGCTCCCGTGACCAGGGCTACTGGACTCTCCGGTCGAGCCGCACCGACGGTGCCACTTCGGCTCATCTCGTCGTACCTCCCCACTCCAGCAGGACCGAACCCCAGGTCATGCCGGCGCCGAAGCCGGCCAGCAAGACCAGCTCGCCGTCCCGGATACGGCCCGCGTCCAGCGCCTCGGAGAGCGCCAGCGGGATCGACGCGGACGCCGTGTTGCCGTAGCGGTCCAGATTGCTGACCAACCGTTGTGGATCCAGCCCGGTATGACTGAGCATCGAATTGACGATGCGAATATTTGCCTGATGTGGAACGATATGCGCGACTTGCTCAGGCTGGACCTTCGCCTGCTCCAACGTTGCCCGCACCGACCGGACCGAGAATCGCACCGCGTTGAGGTAGATCTCGTTTCCGTTGATCTTTGCAAAGTGCAACCCTGCTGCCACGGTCGCGCCGGTGGTAGGCATCCGGCTCCCACCGGCGAGCACCTTCAGGCTGTCGGTGCACGACCCGTCGGCGCCGAGATTCCAGGCCTGCAACCAGTCTCGGTCGGTCGGCTCCAGGACCAACGCCGCCGCCCCGTCGCCGACCAGGATGCCGAGATCCCGGTCGGCGGGGTCGACGGTCAGGGAATGGGTGTCGGATCCGATCACCAGGATCGGGCGTGGATCGATGCGCATCAAGGCTGCCGCGCTCACCATGCTGTAGACGAAGCCGGAGCACTCGGCGTTGACATCATGGGCGCTGCCGGCGATGCCGAGCCCGTGGTGTACGAAGGCCGAGGTCGCCGGGGAAGGCTGCTCCGGGGTGGCGGTAGCGACGATCAGGTGCGCCACATCGGCACCGGTCAGGCCCGCCACCGCCAGCGCTCGCTCGCCCGCGGTGACCGCTAGTGAGGCGGTAGTCTGCCCCGGCTCGACGACCCGCCGTTCCCGAATTCCACACCGGCTGACCACCCAATCCTCGTCGACCCCGAACCGCGTCGCCAGCTCTGCACTGGTCACGACCTGTTCCGGGACGGCTGCGCCCCAACCGGTGATCTTGAACCCGCTCACCGGCTAGACCGCTGTCGTCTCGCTCGCGAGCGCTTCCAGGCGCGCATGCACCGTACGCATCGTGGTGGTCTCGTCGATGTCCTTGAACAGCGACTCGTCCGCCGGGATGCCCGGGTACTCGTTCTGGAAGTTGTACAGCCACTCCATCAGGTCGAGCGAGTCGACATCCGCGATGTTCTGGATGGAGGCGTCGGGGTGCACCTCGTCTGCGCCGGAAACGGCCTGCAACTGAGCCGCTAGTTCCTCGACGGTAGGGATCTGCATGCTCCGGTCCTTTCGAGTCGGGGCCGGCGACCTCGGATGGTTCCGGCCAACCGGTCGTAGGCAGCTAACGACGTGAGCGCAACACACACGCAACGTAGCGGTCCGCCGACGCCGACCCGCCCGACCGGAGGACGCGACGCCGGCATGATCGTCAACCGGGCTCGGCCGACATGTTGCGCGGCTGTTGCGGCCGGCGGATTACCTCGACACGACACCGAGGTCCCACCCGACGCGGAGAGAAGAAAAGGGGTCGAGATGACCATCGCCACCATGCCGGCGGCGCATCCAGAGCTTGATGCGATCCGACATCACTACGAGGTCGGCAACTCCTTCTACCGGCTGCTGCTCGGCCCGACGATGATGTACTCCGGCGGCTACTGGGCCGCGGACGAGGACCTGCACGCAGCCCACGACGAGGCTCAGCTTCGCAAGATCGACACATTCATTGATCTTGCCGGCGCCGGAGACGCCCGCCGGGTGCTGGACATCGGATCTGGCTGGGGCACGATGCTGGACCGGGTCACCCGGATCCACGGCGCAGAACAGGCCGTCGGGGTCACCCTCAGCCGCACCCAGAAGGAATGGGTAGATGCCCTAGCCAACCCGCGGGTGGCGATCCGGGTGGAGAGCTGGGAGGACCACCGGGCCGACGACCCGTACGACGCGGCGTTCTGCGTCAACGCCCTTGAGCATTTCGTCTCGGCGAGCCTGCCGGCCAAAGACCGCACCCGCCGGTTCGGGACCTTCTTCGAAAAGGTGCACTCACTGCTGCGCCCCGGCGCCGGCTTCGTCCTGCACACCATGACCGCCGAACGCCAGCCGCTCAACCGGGAACTACTGCAAGATCTGAAATTCCTGCAGCGGGAAGAGTTCAAGGACTGCCACATCCCGCACCTGCACGAACTCACCGCCGGGGTCGAGGGCCTGTTCGAAGTGGTGGAGATCCGCAACGAGCGGGAATCGTTCAGCCAAGCCTGCCGGGTCTGGTTGACCCAGCTGGCCGAGAACCGCGCCGCCGCGGTCGCCCTCGAGGGTGAGGAGGTGGTCGCCAGGTTCGAACGATACCTGGACATCTTCGCCTACACCCTCGAAGACGGGTACTTCAACAACTTCCGCATCGTACTGACGCGTCGCTGATAGGAGCCGCAATGTCGACGACGCTTGCCGAACGATCCGGCGCTGACGCTGCCCGCCCTCCCCGCCACCTCAAGGTGGCGATCATCGGATCCGGTTTCTCCGGGCTGGGAATGGCCATCCGACTCCTGCAGACCGGGATGGACGACTTTCTGGTATTCGAACGTGCCGACGAGGTCGGCGGCACCTGGCGGGACAACTCGTACCCGGGGTGCGCCTGCGACGTGATGTCCCTGCTCTACTCCTTCTCGTTCGCCCAGAACCCCCGCTGGAGCTCAACCTTCGGGAAGCGGGATGAACTCTTCGAATACCTTCGGAACTGCGCCGACGAGTACGGCGTCCGGCCGTACCTCCGGTTGGGTCACGAGCTGCTTGCGGCGCGCTGGGATGAGGTCGACCGCCGGTGGCTGCTGTCCACCAGCGCTGGTGAGTACACCGCCCAGGTCCTGGTGACCGGGACCGGCTACCTCAGCGACCCGGTGCAGCCCCGGATCGACGGCATGGCCGCCTTCAACGGCCCCGCCTTCCACTCGGCCAACTGGGACCACCAGGTCGACCTGGCCGGCAAGCGAGTCGCGGTAGTCGGCACCGGCGCCTCGGCGATCCAGTTCGTCCCGGCGATCCAGCCGAAGGTCGAGCACCTCGACGTCTACCAGCGGACCGCCCCGTGGGTAGGCCCGAAAGCCGACAAGGAGATCACCGCCCGGGAACGGTGGCTGCGCCGCAATCTTCCCGGCTACCAGAACTTCCGGCGCAACTTCAACAAGAACGGCCGGGAGATCCTCGCTTTCCTCCTCGGCAACCCGAAGCGCGCCAAGAAGACCATCCAACAGATGGCGCACAAACACCTGACGAAGAGCGTCGCGGATCCGCAACTCCGGGAGAAACTGACCCCCGACTACACCGTCGGCTGCAAACGGCTGCTCTTCTCCAACGACTGGTACCCCGCGGTCAGCTCACCGAATGTGGAGGTGGTCACCACCGGCATCGCCCACGCAACTCCAAACTCGATCGTCACCACCGACGGCGTAACGCGCCCCGCCGACGTGGTCATCTTCGGCACCGGATTCCACGCCACCTCCCGACCGATCGCCGAACGGCTCACCGGGCGTGGTGGCATCACCCTGGCCGAAGCCTGGGGGGACCGGATGAGCGCCTACCGGGGCACCACCGTGCACGGCTTCCCCAACCTGTTCATGCTGCTGGGCCCGAACACCACCCTCGGCCACTCGTCGCAGACCGTGATGATCGAAGCCCAGATCGCCTACATCCTCGACGCCCTTCGCCAGCTCGACCGGCGGGGCCTCACCAGCGTCGAGGTTCGCGAGCAGGCACAGGATGAGTACAACCAGCGGCTCGACCAGCGACTGGCGTCGACCGTGTGGCACGCCAGCAACTGCCGCAGTTGGTACCTCGACGACAACGGCCGGAACCCTTCGATCTGGCCGACCTACACCTTCCGTTTCCGTCGGCAGACCCAACGCTTCGACCTTGCCGCCTACCAACTCGCCACCTCTGCGGCGGCCGGGTACCCCGCCCACCAGTCCGCCTGAACCAACCTCGTCACCCTGGGAGAACCGATGAGCAACCATGTCAACCGGCGTACCTTGTTCAAGGGCGCCGCCGCCGGAGCCCTGGCAGTCGGGTTCAGCCAAGCTGCGGGCGGCTGGCTCACCGCGGCGGCCGCCGCGGGCCGCACCGACGTGGCCTGGGCGCCACCCTTCGACGGGCATCTGGAGACCGCCCCCGAGGTGTTGGAGAGCTTCAGCCACGACTTCGGGCGATTGACCACCCCCGGAACCCCGCGGGCGGTGCTCAGGCCAGGCTCGGTGGACGACATCGTCAAGGCGGTCAGGTTCACCCGCCAGAACCGGCTGACCATCGCGATGAACGGGCAGAGCGGCACCGGCACCGATCTGGAATCCCACTCCAACTACGGCCAGGCGGCGGTGCCCGACGGGATCTCCATCGACGCCCGCGAACTCAACCAGATCCACCAGATCGACGCCGACTCGGCGGTGGTGGACGCCGGCGTAACCTGGGCCGAGCTGGCACAGGCGACGCTGGCGCACGGCAAGACGCCGCCCGCGCTCCCCGACTACCTGCACCTCACCGTCGGCGGCACGATCAGCGTCGGCGGCATCGGCGGCACCGTGCACCAGCACGGCCTGCTCTGCGACACCGTCGACGAGATCGAGATCGTCACGGGCACCGGCAGACTGCTCACCGCCAGCCTCTCCCGCAACCCTGCGCTGTTCCTCGCCGCGCTCGGCGGTGGCGGCCAGGTCGGGCTGATCGTGCGGGCCCGGGTCAAGCTGGTCCCGGCGAAACCCAACATCATCGTGTTCAACCTCTTCTACAACGACCTCGC
The DNA here is from genome assembly GCF_016925615.1 of Natronosporangium hydrolyticum. Lineage (NCBI taxonomy): Bacteria > Bacillati > Actinomycetota > Actinomycetes > Micromonosporales > Micromonosporaceae > Natronosporangium > Natronosporangium hydrolyticum. The sequence continues at coordinate 2,531,593 of NZ_CP070499.1, read as the reverse complement.
CGCCTACTGCGCCGACGCGGAGAAGCTGGCCCACGAAGGCCGCTTCGACCACCAGTCCGGGGAGATCGTCCGGACCCTCGACGACACCTCCTGGCGGTACAAGGTGGAGGCCGGGGTCTACTTCGACGGCGACCCGCCGGACCAGGAGCACCTGCTCCGCGGGCTCAACGATGAGCAGGCCGAGCGTGAAGTCGCGCAGATGCCGTACGCGCAGTGGATTTTCCGGATCGACCCGTACGAAGACTTCCTCAAGGACAACGGCTTCTGGGAGCAGCCGAAGCCCTGGTTCAGCATGGTGCTGCCCGCCACCCGTACCCAGCAGTACATCTCCGCGGTGGTGGACGAACTCGTCCCCGAGGACCTGGGCGCGGGGTTCGCCGGGTTCTACCCCTTCCCGGTGTCGAAGCTGACCCGGCCGATGTTCGCCAAGCCGATCCAACGCACGGCGTACCTGTTCGACCTGCTGCGGTTCCCGGTGCCCGGCGACCCGGGCATCGACCGGATGATGGACCAGAACCGTCGCCTCTACGACCTTGGGGTGTCGCTCGGCGGAAAGCGTTACCTAGTCGGGGCGATCCCGGACATGACCACCAGCGACTGGCGCCGCCACTTCGGCCTGTTGTGGCCCGGTTTCCGCGCGGCCAAGTTCGTCTACGACCCCGCCAACATCCTCACCCCCGGCCAGGGCTTCTTCTCCTGACCCGACCAGCGGTGTCCGGACAGCTCGGTGAGCCGTCCGGGCACCGCTAACAGGTGGAGCACCGGCCGGCCAACCCAGAAGGAAGCCAGATGCGCAGATACGACCTCGTCGACGAGGCCAGAATCCCGGCGCCACCGAACGTGGTCTGGGAGTCGTTGATCGCCGAACTTCGTGGCGCCGGCCGATGGTGGGTTCCCCACAACACTTTCCGCGCCGGGCCGGTCGGACCGGAACAGATCGGCGGCGAGACCGAAGTCACGGTACACCCCAAGGGCGTCGACAAAGGTGGACCGAAGCTGCGGTTCACCGCCCGCACCAAGGCGGTCGAGCCGGGCCGGCGGCTATCCGCCGACTACATCTCCGGAGCCTTCCGTGGCCGCTGCGAGTTCCTCCTCCACCCCATCGACGGCACCGGACACACCCTGATCGGGATGCGCTTCGAGGCGGACCCGCAGGGCATGCTCAAGCTGCTGTCGAAGCTCACCGACATCGGCGCCCAGCACTCCGCCGCCACCCAGCACGCATTCGCCAGCCTCGCGGCCCAGCTGGCCGACGACACCGCCGACAGCCGACCGAAACAGGAGATCCTCCAGTGAGCCAGCCGGTCCTGCGCCGGGAAGCCAGCAGCTCGCACCAGGTCGTGCCCACCGACGATGGCGCCAAGCTCGCGGTGACCGTACACCGGCCCAACGGCTACGCCTCCGGCGCTACCGTCCTACTCAGCCATGGCTGGGCCGCCGGCCGGGCAGGCTGGCGACCGGTGACGCGGCGACTGCTCGACCTGGGGCATACGGTCGTCGCCTACGACCAGCGTGGCCACGGCGAATCCAGTTTAGGCAGCGAGCCGATCGCCATCCCGCGCCTCGGCAACGACCTGGCGAGCATCCTCGCCCAGGCCGACGCCGACGGCGTCATCCTGGTCGGCCACTCCGGCGGCGGTTTCGCCGCGCTGTCGTACGCCATCGGCCACGCAGCGGACGCCCGGCGGCGGCTACGCGGCCTGGCGCTGCTCGCCACCGCGGCGCACGACCAGGACACCAAACCCGCCGAGGTGCGGATGATGGGTAGTGGCCTGTTCAGTTCGGCGCTGTCGCTGCCGGCGCTCGGCCGGCGGATGCTCCGGCAGACGATGGGCACGTGGGTCAACCCGGCCGCGTTGGAGACCCACCGGCGGCTCTTCGCGGCCACCCCCGGGCCGGTGCGCGCCGCCTGCTTCAGCAGCACCCGCGGCATGGATCAGCGCCCCGGGCTGCGCACCATCACGTGCCCGACGGTGGTGCTCGCGGGCGACTCCGACACAGTCATCGCCCCGAAACTCGGCCAAGCGGTAGCCGACGCGATTCCGCAGTCACGGTACGAGCTACTGCCGGGGGCCGGTCACATGCTGCCGCTCGAGCGCCCCGGCCGGATCGCCGCGGTCATCGACGACCTGGTCCATAGTGGTTAATCGGTCGCTGCCTGCCCCACCGTCCTGGTTCGATGGCCTCGATCCACCCGGACAGCCGGGACCGCGACTCTTCTGCCTGCCGCACGCGGGTGGCGGCGGCCGGTTCTTCCAGCCGTGGCGCCGCGCCTTGGCCCCAAAGATCGCGGTCCGCCCGGTCGTTCCGCCCGGCCGAGAGGGCCGCTTCCGAGAGCCTCCGTACGAACGCATGGCGCCGCTGGTAGCCGGCATCGTCGAGGCGCTGAGGCCAGAGCTCGATCGACCCTTCGCCTTGTTCGGCCACAGCCTCGGCGCCGCCGTCGCCTACGAGACCGCGCTCCGGCTGCGTCAGCTCAGCATGCCGGAGCCGATCTGCCTGTTCGTCTCCGGCCGGCGGGCACCTGCGCTACCAAACCCTCCCCCATATCTGCATCTCCTCGACGACCAACAGTTCGCCCAGGAGATGGTCCGGCTAGCGGGCACGCCGCCGACCATCCTCGAACGGCCTAGGGTCATGCAGTTCCTGGTGCCAACCATGCGGGCCGACTACACGATCCACGAGCTATACCAGCCCACACCCGCCAAGCCGCTGGACTATCCGGTCTTCGGCTACGCCGGAGCCGAAGACCCGATCGCCCCGCCGGCCGAGGTCGACGCCTGGCACGAGGTCACGACCGGCCAGTTCACCACCCGGGTCTTCCCAGGTGGTCACTTCTACCTAAAGGAACACCCCGACCAGGTGTTGGCCAACGTGCAGCAAGATCTAGCGGACGCCTTACCCTGAAGGTATGCCGCACCCGATCATGTTCGACGAGGCAGACCCGCTCCTGGCCCAGGTGCGCGCGCTCGCGTTGGCGTTCCCCGACGCCCGCGAGAAGATCTCACATGGGCATCCCGCCTTCTTCACCACCAAGGTCTTCGCCTACTACGGCGGTTCGGTGAAGGTCGACGGCGGCTACCGGCAACACGAACGCTCGGTGCTCGTCCTGGTCGATCCCGATGAGCGGGCGGCGCTGCTGGGTGACGATCGCTGTTATGTGCCGGCCTACCTGGGCCCGTCCGGGTGGCTCGGGATAGACCTGGCTGACAACTCCGACTGGGGCGAGATCAACGAGCTGCTCGACGCCAGCTACCGACGGACGGCCGGGCCGCGCCGAGTCGCCGCGCTCGACGCCCAGGCGGCTGGCGGATAGCGCTCGCGCTTACTCCGCCGCCCACCGGGACCTCGGCACCCACGACCACCTCGGCCGAACGGCCGATTCTGCCTCGGCGAACCAACCGGTGACCGCCGCCAGCCTTGACGGAACGTGAATAACGCTCCTATCCTCAGCCCACCTGCGTAAGCGCTTACGCAGTCGAGTGAGCGGAGGAAACCCCTGATGGTGACGGTGTACGACGTCGCGAACCGCGCGGGAGTCTCGATCGCTACCGTCTCCCGAGCGCTGAACGACCGCTCCCGGATCTCCGCCGAGACCCGCCGCCGGGTCATCGAGATCGCCCATGAGCTTGGCTACGAGCCGAACGACGTGGCACGCAGCCTGGTCGGCAAATCCACCCAGACGATCGCGCTGCTGCTGCCGGACATCACCAACCCGTACTTCCCGGAGCTGGTCAAAGGGGTGCAGACCATTACCGACCAGCGCGGACACCTGCTGTTGCTGTGCCACAACGCCGACGACGAGGAGAAAGCCCTACAGGACCTGGTGACGCTGCGCCGCAAACAGGTCGACGGCGTGATCCTGGTGGCCGGCGCGCTCAGCGGCGAACGCTTCGCCGAGGCGGCCGCTGGCCTGCCGGTGGTGGTGATGGACCGGGAGATCGCGCTGCCGCACACCGCGCTGGTCGCGGTGGACCATCGCGACGGTGCCCGCAAGGCAACCGAGTACCTGCTCTCGCTCGGCCACCGCCGGATCGCCCACGTCACCGGTCCACCGCAGTTGTCGGTGACCGCCGCCCGGCGGGCCGGCTGGGAGGACGCGCTGCGGGCCGCCGGATTCCCGCCGGACGAGCGCTTGATCGTCCCGGGCAACTTCCTAGAGGACGGCGGCTGGACCGCCGGCCGGGAGCTACTAGCTAGGGAAATCGACTTCTCCGCCGTCTTCACCGCGAACGACCTGACCGCGATCGGGTTGCTGGCGATGTTCACCGAGCACGGGATCCCGGTGCCGCAGCAGGTCAGCGTGGTCGGCTTCGACGGCATCCATCTCGCCGCCTACACCTCCCCCACGCTGACCACGGTGGCGCAGCCAATCTTCGCGCTCGGACAGCGCGCCGCCGACCTACTGCTGGACCAGCTTGAGGCGGCCGAGGCCGAGACCGCCGAACCGCCATCGCCGACGGTTCACCTGCTCGACACCACGTTGGTCGTCCGGGACAGCACCGCCCGGCCCGGCTCCGCGGAGGTGGCTCATGACTGACCCCCGGCCGCCCCGGATCGTGGTCTTCGGCAGCCTCAACGCTGATCTCTCGGTGCAGTTGCCGGAGTTGCCGCAGGCTGGGCAGACGGTGCTCGGCTCCGGGCTCTTCCGCAGCCCCGGCGGCAAGGGGGCGAACCAGGCGGTCGCCGCCGCCCACGCCACCCAGCGCCGCGGCCTGCCGGCAGCGGTACGGATGGTGGGCCGGGTCGGCGCCGATGACGAAGGGCAGCTACTCCGCGAGAGCCTGGCCGCGGCGGGAGTGGACGACAGCGGCGTCCAGATCGACCGCGAGGCGCCCACCGGCGTCGCGCTGATCCTGGTCGACGACGCCGGGGACAACATGATCGCGGTAGCGCCGGGGGCGAACCTGACCGTCGGAGAGGCCGACGTGGCGGGCGCCGTCGCCGGGTTGCGGCCAGGCGATGTCGTCGTCTGCCAGCTGGAGGTGCCGGTGCCGGCGATCCGGCAACTGGTCCGGTCGGCCCGAGCGGTCGGGGCGCGCACCGTCTGCAACGCCGCGCCCGCCGCCGCCCTCGACCCGGAGTTGCTCGCCAGCCTGACGGTGCTCGTCGTCAACGAGACCGAGGCGCGGCACAGCCTCGGGCTGTCAGTGACCACCCCGCCGCAGGCCGCGCAGGCCGCCGCGAGCGCCGGCTGCGCCGTGGTCGTCACCCTGGGATCGCGGGGTGCGGTCTACGCCACCCCCGACGGCGACGCCGGCGCCTGCCCGGCGCCATCGGTCGAGGCGGTCGACACGGTCGGCGCCGGCGACGCGTTCGTGGGCGCCTTCGCGGTGGCCCTCACCGCCGGCGACGGGGTGGCCGAGGCGGTCACGGCCGGGGTCGCCGCTGGCGCCACCGCGGTCACCCAGCTCGGCGCCCGCTACTACCCGCACCCACCCGACCCAAAGTCCGGAGACGAACGCTGATGCTATGCGACCACCCGCTCCTCCATCCGCAGCTGCTACGCGCGCTCGCCGCCGCCGGCCACACCGACCTGGTGGTGATCGCCGACGCCGGGTTGCCGCTACCGTCCGGAGTGGAGGTCATCGACCTGAGCCTGGTGCCCGGCGTCCCTTCCTTCGCCGAAGTGCTCCGCGCGGTGCTGGCGAGCCTGGTGGTGGAGGAGCTGGTGGTGGCGGAGGAGACCACCGGCGAACCCGCCGACACCGTGCTCGCCGAACACTGCGCCGGACTGCCCCGCCAGACCGTGCCGCACGCCGAACTCAAACGACTGTGCCACTCCGCTCACCTGATTATCCGTACCGGTGAGTGCACCCGCTACGCCAACGCCGCGCTGGTCGCGGGGGTGGCGTTCTAAACAGGAGGTTGAAATGTCCCGCCCACTGAACCGCCGAAACTTCTTACGCTTATCCGCGCTCGGCGCCGGTGCTGCCGCCGCCGGACCGGTCCTATCCGGCTGCGGCAACGGTGGCTCCTCGTCGTCGGACTCCGGCGACGACACCATCGTCTACGCGGTGCAGGCCTTCGCCCACGACGCTATCCGGCCGATCATCGACGAGTTCACCGCCGAGACCGGGATCACCGTCGAGCTGGAGGGCGGTCCCGCCTCCGGGCAGGACCTGCTCACCCAACTGGTTCCCGCGTTCAACTCCGGCACCACTCCGTACGACGTAGTCGATGTGGACGACCCGGCGGGTGCCGCGATGGTGGCCGGCGGCTGGCTGGAGCCGCTCGACGACGCGTTGCCGGACGAGCTCGCCGACGACCTGACCGATGGGATGGCTGAGGGCACCGCCACCTGGAACACCGTCGACGGCAACATCATGCGGGTTTATCACAACTGGGAGCTGGGCTACCACTGGCTGCGCAGCGACGTGCTCGCCGACCTGGACCTCGCCGCACCCACCTCCTGGGATGAGCTGATCACGATTGGCGAGGAGGTAAAGCAGCAGACCGGCATGTACGCGCTGGGGGACGCGGCGAGCAAGCCCGGCCTGACCTTCGTCTACCTGGCGTACCTGGCGGCGCAGTCCGGCGGCGACCTCTACGCCTTCGACTCCCGGATCGAGGAGGCGTTCGCCTTCGCCCGCGAGCTGATCGACCGGGAGCTCTTCCCCCGCGACGCCCTCACCTGGACCTACGACCAGCTCAACAGCTCCTATATGCAGGACAATCTGCTCTCGATGCGGCAGTGGACCTTCTTTGACGGGGTGGCCGCCGACAACACCGACTGGTACGCCGAGGAGAAGGTGCTGATCACGCCGCCGCCGGCCGGTCCGGGCGGCGCGTTGACCTGGGCGGGCGGCTGGGGTTACGCGATCCCGACCGCGAGCACCAAGAAGGAGCAGGCCAAGCAGTTCGTCCGGTTCATGTCCGGCAACGAGGTGGCGGTCCGGCTGGCCGAGGCGAGTTCGTTCTTCATCTCGGCCCGGACCAGCGTGCTCGACGCGCTCGGCGACTCCGGCATCGTCGCCGCGATGCGGGAGTACAGCGAGGGTGGCCACGTCGCGCCGCGCCCGTTCCACCCGCAGGCGGCCCGGGCCGAAACCATCATCGACGACATCGGCCAGGCCTACCTCGCCGGCCAGATGGACCTCGATGAGGCGATGTCCGAGGGCGCCGCCCGGATCGACGACCTGTCCTGACCTGAAAGGCCCGGAACCCTATGAATCTCGCCCGAACTGCGCCACCGGCGGCCGCCCCGGAAGGGGCGGAACGCCGGCGGTCGGACCTGCGGTGGGCGGTGGCCCGGCTGCTCGGCCGGCTTTCGCTGCCGCGTCGAGTGTGGCTGGTCGCGGCCATCCTGATCGTGCCGGCCCTCGGGCTGCGGCTCTTCACCTCGGTCTACCCGTTCCTGGCCACGGCCTGGACCAGCCTGACCGACGAGAGCGGCTACCGGGCCGAGACGACCTTCATCGGCTTGGCCAACTACACCGCCCTGCTCGACGACCGGGTGGTACGCCAAGCGTTGCTGTTCACCGTGGTCTTCGCCGGGGTGTCGACGGTGCTGGAGCTGGTGCTGGGCTTCGCCCTGGCGCTGCTGCTCAACGCCGCCTTCAAGCTGCGTGGGCTGGCCCGGGCGGTGGCGCTGATCCCGTGGGCGATCCCGGCGATCGTCTCCGCACTGGGGTTCCGGTTCATCTTCGCCGACGGCTTCGGCATGGTGCCGCATTTACTCGGGACGGTCGGGCTGGAGGTGGACTGGCTCACCCACCCGATCGCGGCGAAGGCCGCGGTGATCATCGCCAACGTCTGGCGGACCGTACCGTTTGTGGCCTTCGTGATCCTGGCGGGTCTGCAGGGGGTGCCGCAGGAGCTGTATCAGGCGGCGAAGGTCGACGGCGCCGGGTGGTTCCGGACCATCCGCAGCGTGGTGGTGCCGCTGGTCACCCCGCTCGTCATCACTATGGGGATATTTATGGTGATTTTTCAACTCGGCACCTTCGACACGGTGCTGGGCATGACCGGCGGCGGCCCCGGCACCGCCACCCAGGTCGCCCCCTACCTGGCCTACCAGGAAGCGTTCATCGGGCTCGAGCACGGCAGGGCCTCCGGGATCGCGATGCTGCTCTTCCTGATCGTGCTCGGCGTCGGGGTGGCGGCGCTGCGGCTGTTCCGTCGGACGGAGGTGCAGCTGTGATCCGGCGCTGGCTGGCCCGCGGCGGGCCGTACGCGGGGTTCGCGGTCTTCGCGCTGATCTTCGGGGTGCCGGTCTACTGGATCCTGCTCTCTGCCTTCCTGCCCTCCGACCAGCTGCTCTCGGACCCGCCGACCTACTTCACCACCCGGCCGACGCTCGACTCCGTGGAGCGCACCGTCGACCAGGTGCCACTCTGGACCTACTTGCGCAACTCGGTGGTCTTCGCGGTGGGGTCGGCGACCCTGTCGGTGGGGCTGGCGTTCCTGGCGGCGTACGCCTTCGCTCGGCTGCGATTCCGCGGCAGCAACGTGGTCCTGTTGTTGCTGCTGCTCAGCATGGCGCTGCCGCAGATCGCCACCACCATCCCGCTGTTCCGCCTCTACCAGTCGCTCGGGCTGGTCGACACCCTGCACGGGCTGGTGCTGCTGCAGGGCAGCCTGTTGATCCCGCTCACCGTGTGGCTGCTGATCTCATTCGTCAAACAGATCCCGGTCGAACTGGAGGAGGCGGCGCATATCGACGGCAGCAACTTCGTGCAGATGCTCTACCTGGTGGTCTGGCCGTTGATGAAGCCGGCGCTGGTGACGCTGTTCATCATCAATCTGATCACCGCCTGGAATGAGCTGTTCTTCCCGCTGGTCTTCAGTAACTCGGTCGACACCCGCACCCTTACCATCGGGCTGATCCAGCTGACCCAGGTCACCAGCGGCACCACCTCCCGACCGTGGGATCTGATGGCCACCCTGGCCATGTTCATGATCGTGCCGATCATCGTGCTGGTGGTGATCGGCCAGCGCCGGATCATCGCCGGCCTGACCGCGGGGTCCGGCAAATGACCCGGGACGTCTGGTACACCTTCGGCAACCACTTCCACTGGGTCGACATGCAATGGCTGTGGGGGTACGGCGTGCTCGGCGCCTCGATCCGGGACATGCTCACCTTCACCGCCGCCACCGGCGCCCGCGGCAACCTCAACTTCGACGCGGTCGGCTACGAGAAGCTCGCCGCCGAAGACCCGGCCGCGTTGGCGGAGCTGCGGGCCGCGCTGCGCCGCGGCGAGGTGGAGATCGTCGGCGGCAGCTACGGCCAGCCGTACCCACTGTTCCACCATGGCGAGTCCGCGGTACGGCAGCTCAGCTACGGCGTCCGGGGCGTCCACCGGCTCCTCGGGGTCCGCCCGCGCAGCTTCTGGGAGGAGGAGTTCGCGTTCTTTCCGCAGCTGCCGCAGCTGCTGCTCGACTGCGGGTATGAGTACGCGTCGCTGTTCTTCCAGTGGACCTGGCACACCCCACACGTGCCGGAAGAGCAGGCCCCGGCGATCTGGTGGGAAGGGCTCGACGGCAGCACCATCCTGACCGCTCCCCGTGGCCCGCTAAACCTGCACCAGTGGCCGGAGGACTTCGCCGCCCTCCAGCGACACCCGCTGCTTGCCGAGTCGCCCGCCCCGGTGATCCAGCAATGGCTGGAACTGCTGCCCTCGCCAGACTGGATGTGCCGCTCCGAGCTGCTGATCGACGGCGTACGCCGGCTGGCCGACACCCCCGGAGTGAGGCTGCGCTACGGCACTCTCGCCGAGGTCCTCGACGCGGTCCGGGACCATGCGGTGCCCCGGAGGTACTCGATGGACCAGGTCTTCCACGGCATGAGCCTGGGCAAGAACGGCGATCACGGCCACCGGGCCAGCCGCACCGCCGAGCAGACCCTGCTCGCGGCCGAAACCGTGTCGGTACTGGCCGGCCGGTTCGGTCGCCCCTACCCGCACTGGGACGTCTACCCGGTGTGGGAGCTGGAGGAGGGGTGGCGGGAACTGCTCGCCTTCCAGCACCACGACAACGACGAGTGCGAGGGCCTGTGTGGACACGTCGGGTACGCCGGGCTGGCCCGCGGGCAGGCGCTCGCCGACCATGTGCTGGACCGGACGGTGGCGCACCTGGCCGCCCGGACCCGTGGTGAGCCCGGCCGGACCGTCGCGGTCAACCCGCTCGGCTGGGCCCGGCCGGCCCTGGTCGGCGACCGGCGGGTGATCCTCCCGGCCACCGGGTATGCCGTGCTGACCGGGGAGGAGCCGCTCGCCCCACCGGTGACGGTCGAGGCCGACCCGGCGTCGGTGACGCTGCGGCGCGGCGGCTACCGGGTCATCGTGGACCGCGAACGGGGCGTGGTCAGCCAGCTCGGCGACCTGCCCTGCGGGCCGGCCGGGCTCGGCAACCTGCGGCGGGAACGCGGCGGCCAGGCCGAGACGTTCACCCCGACCACGGTCGAGGTCGACGGTGAGACGGTGGTGATCCACCACCGCTCCCCCGCCGGCGACGAGGTCACGGTCACCGTCGCGCTGGCGCCGGAGCGCAACGCGGTCGACCTCACCTTCACCGCCACCGACCTGCACCGACCCGACGGCCGGCACCACGCCGCCCTGATGACCCTGATTGAGCCCGACCTTGCGGTGGCGACGCGGCTCCACGACACCCCCTACGCGATCACCGAGGTCACCGGCCGGGGCAGCTACCAGCGGAAGTATCCGACCGGCGACTGGATGACCTCACCGCAGGTCTTCGAGACCATCGTCGACCCGCTGACCGGGCTGCAGCTGGTGGACCTGGTCACCGCCGACGGCGCCGGGCTGCTCTGGCTGCACGACGGCGGCCAGGGCTTCCTCCGGGCCGGGCACGGCGTGTGGAACGTGCTGTCCATGTACGACCCGTGGGACGAGCAACACTTCCGCCGGCAGCTGGACGCCCGGGTCCGGGTGGTGGCGCACCAGGGCCTGGACCACGCCAGCCGGTGGCGGCTCGCCCAGGAGTTCACCCGCCCGCCGCTGCTTGCCACCCCGGCCAGCGACGGCGGCGACCTGCCACCCACCGCATCACTCGCCCAGCTCACCGGCCACCCCGGCGCCCTGCTCACCGCCTGCTACCGGGAGACCGACCACGCCGCCGCCGGGCTCGCCGGGCACGCCAGCAGCGAGGTGGACCGGCCGACGCTGCTGCGGCTGGTCGAGTTCCACGGCGCCGCCGGCGAGGCGACCATCGTGGTCGACGGCACGGTCGCCCGCGCCTGGCGGGCCACCGCCCTCGGCGAGCTGCGGGAGCCCCTGCCAGTCACCCGGGAGCCCGGGCCGCTCTCCCGGATCCCCGTCCGGCTACGCGGGCACGAGATCGCCACCGTCGCGATCGACCTCGTCGAGGCCGGCAAACAGACCCGTGACCTGGACACCCACCGCGAGGTGTGGGCCACCGTCCACCGCACCGAACAGGAGTGACCATGAGCTACTTTCCCCGCGTCGCCCGCGGCGTCCACTCGTACCCGCCCGACGAGTCCGCTCCGCCAGCCGAACGGTACGGGCTGGGGGTGGTGGGGCTGCACGAGGGCCGGACCGCACTGCTGGCGGCCTACCGCACCCGCAACGTCCGCCCGGTGGTCGGCTGCGACCTGAACCCGGACACCCTCGCCGAGGTGGCCGCGGACGTCCCCGACGTCGCCATGACCACCTCCTACGACGAGTTGCTCGCCCACGAAGGCGTGGACATCGTCGGCGTCTACACCCCCGACCACCGGCACGGTGAGCAGATCATCGCCGCCTTCGAGGCGGGCAAAGATGTGGTGTGCACCAAGCCGATCGTCAACGACCTGGCGACCGCCCGGCAGGTGCTGGCGGCCGCCCGGCGGACCGGACGGCGGCTGCTGGTCGGCCAGTCGACCCGGTTCTTCGAGTCGTTCCGCCGGCAACGCGCCGCCTTCGAGCGCGGCGAGGTCGGCGACGTGGAGGTGGTCGAAGCCCACTACACCCACCGGATGGACTGGTACTACCACCGGGCACCCTGGATCGTCGCCGAAACCGACTGGGTCTACCTCGGGATGAGCCATCCGCTGGACCTGCTGCGGTGGTATCTCGGGCCGATCCACACCGTCTCGGCGCTCGGCGGCCGCTCGGCGCTCGCCCGCCGGCACGGCTGCGCCTCCTTCGACATCTACTCGGTCAACGCCCACACCGACGACGGTCGGATCGGCCGCGCCTATGGCCACTATGGAATGCACGAGCTGCCACGAGCCCGGAACTCGATCGAGTGCGTACTCTACGGCTCGGGCGGCAGCTCGCTCGCCCAATATCACGACATGCAGTACATCCACACCGCCCCGGACGGGACCGAAGTGGTCGAGGACATGCTCTACGAATACCGCCACTACCACTTCAACAATGAGGTGCACGGCATGCACTACGGCGAGTTCGCCAACTACCTTCAATACTTCGCGGAGGCGCTGGCGTCCGGCGCCGACCACTCCCCCGACCTCACCGAAGGGATCGAGACGCTGTGCCTAATGGAGGCGGTACGCCGCTCGGCCCACGCAGACGGACGACCGGTGCCGGTAGCGGAGCTCCTGGAAGAGGTAGGAATCGGCTGAGGGGCGACTCCAACGGGAGCCGGGACTGACCAGCACCACCCACACCGGCTACCCCAACAAGGGCAACTCCCGGTAGGAGCTGCGGCCTTGGTTTCGGGGTTGCACGTTACAGTCTGGCATGCCTCAATGAAGGGCAGCTCCCGGTAGGAGCTGCGGCCGGCGCACCTCGCACCGGCTCCACCACGGCCTGATCCCGCCTCAATGAAGGGCAGCTCCCGGTAGGAGCTGCGGCTCTCGCCCTCGTAGTCGCGGTTGCACAGCGCCGCGCCTCAATGAAGGGCAGCTCCCGGTAGGAGCTGCGGCCACCCTGGTGATCGTCGCGATCGTCACCGCCGGCCGGACGCCTCAATGAAGGGCAGCTCCCGGTAGGAGCTGCGGCAAGGCGGGCCGGCTCGACCGGGTGATGGGCAAAAACAAGCCTCAATGAAGGGCAGCTCCCGGTAGGAGCTGCGGCTCAGGAGGTCAGCAGCAAACACCACCACGGAGGCAAGCCTCAATGAAGGGCAGATCCCGGTAGGAGCTGCGGCAGCGGGAGTGGTGGTTTAGATGCGCTCCACAGATATCGTCGGGCCTCAATGAAGGGCAGCTCCCGGTAGGAGCTGCGGCTCTCAGGCGGGGAAGCGCAACTGGTGCAAGGGCTCAATCGCCTCAATGAAGGGCAGCTCCCGGTAGGAGCTGCGGCATTACGTATTTCAATGGATGGGTGACGGGCGGGTGCCTCAATAAAGGGCAGCTCCCGGTAGGAGCTGCGGCTTGGGTGAGGCGACAGCGGCGCTGGAATCCCTGCGGGGCCTCAATGAAGGGCAGCTCCCGGTAGGAGCTGCGGCCGTGACCACGGTTGCGGACGCGGCTGGGCGTACGAGCCTCAATGAAGGGCAGCTCCCGGTAGGAGCTGCGGCAGGCGTTCCTCAGCCGCCACCGTCTTGGACTCGCTGCCTCAATGAAGGCAGCTCCCGGTAGGAGCTGCGGCCAGCACGACGTGGAGGCGATCGACGCTCACCCGGTCGAAAGGCCTCAATGAAGGGCAGCTCCCGGTAGGAGCTGCGGCGACAGCGCGCTCGAATACGTCGCCGATCGAGTCGCCTTGCCTCAATGAAGGCAGCTCCCGGTAGGAGCTGCGGCCGCTTGCATACCGCGGCGGGCAAGGTCGGGGTCGGCGTCGAGCCTCAATGAAGGGCAGCTCCCGGTAGGAGCTGCGGCGCGGGGGGATGGTGGTGGCGCTGGACTGGTGGACCCGGCCTCAATGAAGGGCAGCTCCCGGTAGGAGCTGCGGCGTACCGGCTGATCGCCCTGCCGATCTGCCTGGTGACGCAGCCTCAATGAAGGGCAGCTCCCGGTAGGAGCTGCGGCTTGGTGGACGGCTGAACCCAGCATGGGTCGAGTGGCGCCTCAATGAAGGGCAGCTCCCGGTAGGAGCTGCGGCGATCAACTCCGCGTGCAGGTGCCCGTGATGCGAGCCGGTGCCTCAATGAAGGGCAGCTCCCGGTAGGAGCTGCGGCGCGGCTTGAGGCGCTCGCCGCCGCGGAGCTGGCCACCCGGCCTCAATGAAGGGCAGCTCCCGGTAGGAGCTGCGGCGGCGCCAGCACCGGATCAGCACGTCCGTACCGTCGCGCCTCAATGAAGGGCAGCTCCCGGTAGGAGCTGCGGCCTGTGACCTGGCCAATGGCCCTGGTGGTCGTTGTCCTGGCCTCAATGAAGGGCAGCTCCCGGTAGGAGCTGCGGCCGGGTAAGGATAACCACGTCCCCGGGCTGATAGGGCCTCAATGAAGGGCAGCTCCCGGTAGGAGCTGCGGCTGAGTTCGCCGGCTTCGCGCAGGAGCCGACCGGCTAGCCTCAATGAAGGGCAGCTCCCGGTAGGAGCTGCGGCTTCGGACCCCGCGAATGGGGCAACCGGTCGGTGTCCGGCCTCAATGAAGGGCAGCTCCCGGTAGGAGCTGCGGCGCGGAAGACTGGCCGGGGGTGGCCACCATCGCCTCGCCTCAATGAAGGGCAGCTCCCGGTAGGAGCTGCGGCGCTGGCCGTCCGGATCGCCAACTCGCCCACCTTCGTCGGCCTCAATGAAGGGCAGCTCCCGGTAGGAGCTGCGGCTGAGTTCGCCGGCTTCGCGCAGGAGCCGACCGGCTAGCCTCAATGAAGGGCAGCTCCCGGTAGGAGCTGCGGCGTCACCTCGGGGTTCACCCAGGTGTCGCAGAGCGCGGAGCCTCAATGAAGGGCAGCTCCCGGTAGGAGCTGCGGCCCTGGCTTTCCGAGATGGCCTTCAGCCCTCGGCCGTAGCCTCAATGAAGGGCAGCTCCCGGTAGGAGCTGCGGCTGGTCCGCCACCCACCCGCATGCCGGATGGCGAAAGCCTCAATGAAGGGCAGCTCCCGGTAGGAGCTGCGGCGGCCGGAACGTCGCCGAACTCGTCAAGCTGAGTGAGCCTCAATGAAGGGCAGCTCCCGGTAGGAGCTGCGGCCATCGCCGTAGACCGATCCGTACGCTTGGATGAGCCTCAATGAAGGGCAGCTCCCGGTAGGAGCTGCGGCCCGACCGGCACCACCGGCGCTGGACCGACACCGTCAAGCCTCAATGAAGGGCAGCTCCCGGTAGGAGCTGCGGCCTCCAAGCCGTACCGCTCGATGGCATCCGCAAACGGCCTCAATGAAGGGCAGCTCCCGGTAGGAGCTGCGGCCGGCGAAGCCGGAACAACCTCTGATGGTTCTCTGGTGGGCCTCAATAAAGGGCAGCTCCCGGTAGGAGCTGCGGCTTTCGGTGGAAACCCCGGTCGAGCCGGGGCGGGGCAGTGCCTCAATGAAGGGCAGCTCCCGGTAGGAGCTGCGGCCACGGTAGCGGCCTCTCGGGTCGTGGATGGGCAGGCCTCAATGAAGGGCAGCTCCCGGTAGGAGCTGCGGCGGCCTTCCATTTGGATGTCGGCCACCTCGGCGGCGGCCTCAATGAAGGGCAGCTCCCGGTAGGAGCTGCGGCCATTAAGCAGATTCTCGGTCCGGAGCAGTGGAAGCAGCCTCAATGAAGGGCAGCTCCCGGTAGGAGCTGCGGCGGCGCAGACACAACGATGGGTTGCCGCGGATGAGCAGCCTCAATGAAGGGCAGCTCCCGGTAGGAGCTGCGGCCATCCGAACTATAAGGTCCACGGAACAAAAACTGGCCGGGCCTCAATGAAGGGCAGCTCCCGGTAGGAGCTGCGGCTGGCTACGCCGCAAGCTGGGTGAGACCGGGGCCGAGCCTCAATGAAGGGCAGCTCCCGGTAGGAGCTGCGGCCCGGCCCCAGTCGTCGGCCTGCACCGCGGCGACCGCAGCCTCAATGAAGGGCAGCTCCCGGTAGGAGCTGCGGCGAGTGGCGAACAGAGATGGTGCCGACCTGCGCCAGCGCAGCCTCAATGAAGGGCAGCTCCCGGTAGGAGCTGCGGCCCTTGAGCCAGGCTCGGTCGCTCATGTCCACTAGCCTCAATGAAGGGCAGCTCCCGGTAGGAGCTGCGGCCTGGGCGGAGGTCGGCAACGGGCAAGTCAAGAAGCCTCAATGAAGGGCAGCTCCCGGTAGGAGCTGCGGCCCCGGTAGGTGACCTCATCCACGCGATGCACTGTGCCTCAATGAAGGGCAGCTCCCGGTAGGAGCTGCGGCACGGACTACGGTCCGTGGCCCTTTCTGTCTGTCTGCCTCAATGAAGGGCAGCTCCCGGTAGGAGCTGCGGCCTGCCACACCTCGGCTAGCAGTTCCCAGCCGTTGGTGGCTGCGCCTCAATGAAGGGCAGCTCCCGGTAGGAGCTGCGGCTGACCTCCAGCAGCTCGGCCCGGTCACGGGGGCGGCCTCAATGAAGGGCAGCTCCCGGTAGGAGCTGCGGCACGGACTACGGTCCGTGGCCCTTTCTGTCTGTCTGCCTCAATGAAGGGCAGCTCCCGGTAGGAGCTGCGGCTGGGTCGAAATTCTACCCGCCGTGAGCTGCGCCTGTGACGGTCTGCCGCGAAGGCTGCCCTCCGCGCCCCTAGCGTGGCACCTTGAGCGCCTGGCTCACGCTGCGTGGAGTGGCCCGCGAGCTGGGCACTTGCCCCTGCGACGGGTGAGCGCTTGTGAGCGGGACGACGAAGCCTTCGCGGTTGATCTAGAGGATCGCGGGGCCGTGGTCGGTGATGGTGCGGCTGAGACCGATCACGTCGAGCGACCGGCTCTTGCTCTCGCTGAGCGTACCCAGATTGCAGAACAGAAGCGAGTCCGTGCTCTCGTTGATCAGCTCAGTGAGCTGGGCGCGAAGCCGGAGCAGCTTGGCCGGGCGGATATCCACGATGAACACACTGTACTGCACCCGGTCGCCGTATGATTCGAGCTTCTTGGCGACCTTCGTCCGGCGTACGTCGTCCGACACGTCGTACGCGATGAGATAACGCCGTACGTCGTCCAGGCTCATCGGATCTTGATCCCTTGGTATCGGGGTTGGGTGCCGTCGATAACCCCGAGGACGAGCCGTGCCTGGATCTCCATCGCACGGAGCCAGGTTACGTCGTAACCGAACAGCGGATGGCGGAAGGTGCCGGTGACGCGGCGCTCGTAGCCGGAGATGAGCGCTCTGCGCCCACGGTCACCGAGGCGGGTGGTCCCGAGCACGGTCGAGAAGTCACGGGCGCGGATCTCGCCGTTGTTGAACGCGTTGGTGACCACCGAATCGGCCACCGCAGCCCGGAACTCCTCGACCAGGTCGAGCGCCAGCGCCGGCTTGTTGCGTCCGCTGCTGTGCAGGAACCCGGCGTGCGGGTCGAGCCCGCAGGCGACGACGGCCCGAAGCATGTCCGCGGTGAGCAGCCCGTAGCAGAAGTTCAGGGCAGCGTTGATCGGGTCGCGGGCAGGGCGGCGGGTCCGTACGGAGAAGGTGAGCTCTTCGGCAGCGACTACCCGTGGCTTGAGCATAGTGAGGAAGTGCTCGAAGTAGCGCGCCGCCGCATCGCCCTCGATGCCGAAGAGGTCGGTCAAGGATGGCGCTTCGAGCGCCTCGCGCTGCAACTCGCGCAGCCGCGTCACCGTGGCCGGGGCATCACCGTGCCGGCGTAACAGGGTCGCCTGGTTGGCGACCTTCGCGGCGACGAACTGGCGGGCCAGGTCGATCCGCCCGTGGTGGGATGCGACGTGTTGCCGCAGCCGTGGACCGCCGTTGGGTCCCTGGGCTGGCCGGGCCCACCCGCTGACCCGGCCGGAGCTGGTGCACCACACGACGGAGAGGCTGCGCCACAACACTTCCCGGATCAACCCGCTGGAGAGGTCGACGTTGCCGTGCACCACCAGGCCTTGCACCCGTTCGATCGGGTAGGTGCCGAGCTTCTCCCCGCTTTTGCTGACCTCGATCCGGCCCCGGGTGACGTAGGCTCGCGAGCCCGGCGTGGTCAGGTGCAGGATCTGGGTGTCCGGGTCGGCAACCACGATCCGGCGGGTCACCGGCGCGAGTGGGCGCTCGTCAGGAAGGCAGACGCTGATGTGGGAGCAACGGGAGCAGCGCCGGTGGTCCTCCAACGGCGGCGGCGCATCTTCAGCGGCCAGGGTACGCGCGGTGGCTGCCACCATCTCCCGGGCGAGCTCCATGTCGGCCGGGGTGAGCGGCACGTCCACCCGGGTGTGGTGGTTGGTGAAGTAGATCGCCTGCCCGGCCACCGGGTACCCCATGTCGGCCAACGCCCCGGCGAGCAACGCGACCTGGACCCGCATCGCTTCGGTGACCTCGGGCCGGCGACGTACCGGGGTGGCCTTGTGCTCGACGACCGTCATCGCGGCGTCGTCGTCGAGTTCGACGGTGTCGCAGCGGCCGACCACGCCGAGATCGTGGCTGACCACATCGACGGCCCGGTAACGGCGGGACCGCGACCCGCTCGGGTCGTCGGCCGGCACGTGGGCTTGGACGCCGACCGCCACCTGGTGGGTGTCGGTGGTCTCCCCCACCGCCTCCAGCCAGGCTCGGCGGGGGCAGAACGCCTGGTGCGCCACCATGCTGATCGGGATCAGCTCGGACATCAGCGCGGGCCGACCTTGAGTAACTCGCCGAGCATGGCCCGGCGCTCCGGTGCGCTGGCGCTGCCGAACCGGTGCACCGGGAACCGCACCACGCTGATTACCTGCCGATCCGCCAGCCATTGCCGGGCCGCCGCCACCGGAGCTTCGACACTGTGCTCCGCGGAGCGCCCCAACTCCTTCGGAGTGAGGCCGGTCGCCGCGTACTCCGCGAGTTGCTTGCTGGCCAGAATGGTCCGGTGCCGGGCAGTGCGCCACCGCCCAGCCCAGACCGGCACATAGTAGTAGCCGGCCGTGCCACGTCCGATGTGTCCAGTAGCGGTGGCGAATCCGCTCGTACGCGCAGCGATGGGGAATTGCGAGATGCCCCACAGTGCGCACCACGCCAACGCGTTGTCGGTCGGTCCGGGTGCGGCGAGGCCGGTCGGCGTACGGCTGTCGGGCTTGTCCTTGCCGACCTCGTCGCGGACGCGGCGACCCAGTAGCCCGTCGGCCACTTCACCGGCGGTCCGGGCCGCGACCGCGGCAGCCAGCGGGCGCAGTCGGTTGCCGACAAACTCGGAGCCTTGGTTGCGGGGCTGCATCTCCATCCGGTGGGCGCCGTCGTCCTGCAGGCGCTGCCCCTGCTTGTTGAGCCGCCAGTAGCTCGGCTCGCCGAGCGCGGCGATCAGCCGCAGGTCGAGCAACGCCCGCGCACCGGTGAGCCGGTCGAGGACCTCGTGCCGGCGGTCTTGCAGCTCCTGCCAGCCCTCGCGCTCGGCGATGACGCTGATCCGTGGGCTCATCAGCGCCCGCTTCTCCCGGTCGCTGATCTGTCGGCTAGGCCAGTTGTCGGGGTCGTCGCCACCGGCGGCGTGCCGGCGGACGATCTCGCCGATCCGCTCCGGGGTGGCCTGCGGCGCGCTCAGCACCGGCCGGGGCGACATGCCGCCGGTCCACGAGAGCCGAACGTCGTCGAGGCCGCCGTCTTCGACGATCGCCGCGAGTCCGTACAGCGCCAGGTGCGACAACATCACGTCGGGGGCTGCGCTCGCGAGCACGAAGTCGGTCATGATCCCTCCGCGGAGACTTGGCCGTCGGCGGCTCGGAGCAGCGCCTCCAGGTACGCGCAACCCCACACCCCCCAACGGACATGCGTACGTTCGATCAGCTCGTCCCACAGACCCTCGTCGTACAGCTCGACGGCGGTATCGCTTCTGCCGTCAACCAGATCGTCGCTGGCGTGGGGGAAGCCGTGCCGGCCGTGGCCGTGGCTGGTGCCGATCAGCCGGGCCGCCAGCTCCCGCTGCGGCGGGGACAGGCCGGACAGTTTCGACCAGGCGTGGACGACCGAGAGCTGCTCGTGCCGCCAGCGGGTCGGCAGACCGGAGGCGGCACGAAGCCGGTTGACGATCCCCGCGTCGCGGACTCCGCTCTTGGCCAGCAGGTCGTCCGGGGGTTGGCCGGAGTAGAGCGAACGCTGGAACCGTTCGTCAGCCTTGCCGTCGTCGTGGTGGCGGCCCGCGAGCTGGAAGGTCGCCACCAGCTCGGCGCCCAGGTCGAGCCGGCTGGCGACGGCCACGGCCCTCGCCGCCACGGCTTCGGCGTGGTCGCAGAGCTTGACCCGCTTGCGCTTCGGGGTCCAGGTCTGCCGCAGCTCCGCGTCCGTGGTCGCCTTGCGGATGTCGACCACGATCAGCCGGGCGAGCGCCGGTTTGTCGGGGTCCAGGTAGTCCCAGTGCAGGGTCACCTCGGCCTCGGCTCGATCATCTGCCGGCCGGTCCAGCAGGCTGGCCGCCGCCACTACCATCGGCTGCGGACCCAACTCATCTCGGTGCACCCGCAGCAGCCGGGCGATCTCGACCGGTTCCAGCTCGTCGGGGTCTGCCGCAGCAGGATCCCGCATGGCCTCGATGGCGTCGAGGAGTCGACCGTTGCCGGCGGTGTCCCGCTCGATCCGGAGCACCACCTCCCCCGGCTTCGGCTCCTCGCGCGCCTCGAGCACATCCGCGACCCGCTGGTTGCCCTCAGGATCGACGACGCGCTCGGTGAACACCGTGTTGGTGTCGTCGATGACCAGCTGGTCGCCGGGCCGGAGCCGGTCGTCCTCCGTGAGTGGGCGCGGCGCATCCTCGCTCGGCCGGACGAGCACCGAGCCGGGTTTCAGCCGGGCTCGCAGCAATGCCGCCTGCCGGATCGGGACCGAGAACACCTCGTACGCCCGCGGCGGCAGTGCCCCGATCAGCCGCACCGCGTCGGCTTCGTCGGTCGGTAGCGCGCGCCGGACGACGAGCCCGATCTCGTGGTCGAGCTGGTCGAGATCGTCGGAGAGCCACAGGTCGAGGTCGTCCTGGGGCGCGGCGAGGTCGTAGCCGGTGCGGGCAAGGTGCCAGGCCTGCGCCAGCTCCAGCCGCTGCAACAGGTCGCGCCGCAGCCTCGGCGCCGGCGGCCGGGCGTCACGCAACGCCCACGGCGCCAGGCCCACCGGGTCGGCCTGCCGCTCCGTCAGCCAGGCATGGGCCGCCGCCAGATCGTCGTAAGAGTACGGCCCGGACTGGGCACCGGCGGGCAACTCCTCGGCCGGCACCGCCACGCTGACGTGAGTGTCGCGACGCCCGAGCCGGTTGACCCGGCCGGCCCGTTGGGCGACCGCCCCGCCCGGCGCCAACTCGGTCACCGCGGCGGCCAGGTCGAGGTCGACCCCGACCTCCAGGCTCTGGGTGCTGACCAGGATGTCGACCGACCGGTCACCGTCGATGCTCAACAGAGTCGAATTCGGCGGTTGCAGCTGAGCCACGTCATAGGGCCGCATCCGGCCACAGATCAGCTCGGTGCGCAGGCCTCGAGCTCGCAGCTCCGCGGTGACCGCCGCGGCGACCGCGACCGTGTTGACGAAGCAGCCCACGGTTGCCTCGTACGCCTCCCGGAGCCGTACCGCCTCGTCGGCCAGCGCGATGATGCCGGCCTTTCGGGCAGGGCCGGTCTTCGGGATCGGCCAGGCCGGCAACGGCAGCAGGGTGACCGGCTTGGGGGCGGTCAGCCGCTGCTGCAGCGGCTCGTCGGCGGCCAGATCGTCCGGCTCCACCCCGACCGCTATCCCGGCGTCGGCGTGCGGGGTGGCGGTGGTCTCCACCACCTGCAGGATCGGCACGTCGAGCGGTTCCTCGGCGACCGCTGCGAGCTCGGCGACCCGGCGGGCGGTGGTCACCAGTTGCCGAGACAGGTGTGCCTCGTCGACCACCACAACCGTGTCGTAGGCGAGCATCCCCGCTTCGCGGGGCCGGGCCTGCGCCCGCGACCCGTACCCGGCCAGCAGCAGCCGGGAGCCCCACATGTCGGGGGTGGCGCTGAGGACCGCGCAGGCGAGCGGGTCGTCCAACCATTCGCGGTCCGGCGGCGCGCCGCCTCGCAGCAGCGCCGTGGTCAGCGGGCCGGTCTCTGCACTGGACCGGCCGGTGCGCAACCAGTCGAGCGCTTCCGCCATTCGGGCCAGGACGGTCCGGCCGCCGCGGGCGCCCGTCAGCTGTTCAGCGATCGCCTTGGCGTGGTCATGCTGGTCGTCGACGAGTGCCCGGCGGTCCACCACCAGCGCCAGCCGGCGCGGCACCCGCACCGGGTGGCCGGCGGCCATCAGCGCCACGGCGAAGACGTGTACGTCGATGACGCTGGTCTTGCCGGCACCGGTCGGGGCGACCAGTTGGTCCGGCCACCGGCCGGTGCACAGCAGGTGGTCGAGCAGCCGCTCTTGCCACCGGAACGGTCGATGTCCACCCCGGACGGCGGCGAAGAAGTCGGCGAAGTCGTTGCGGTCGAGGCTCACTGGGTCAACCTCCGGGCGATCTCGACCGGCAGGTCCCGCGGCACCAGCAGGCCGCCGCCCAGATGCCGGCTCTGCCCGATCGCGGCGATGGTCCGGGCGCCGGTCAGGTCACCGAGGTGCAACACCCCCCGGTAGGGCTGGATCACCGTGTCCGGGTTGACCTTGTGGACGTAGCGGCCAAGGTCACCACCCATCACCCGTACCGCCGACTCGACCCGGACCCCGCGCCCGGCGGCAGCCGCCGCCAGGGCCCGGTAACGGGCGTCGCCGCGGCCCGACACGGTGAACTCGTCCCGCCAGACCAGCGCGACCGAGAGAGCAGCGGCGTCGGCGAGCGACCACTTGCCACCGCGCGGCGGCCGACTGTCCGGTACGGCGACCGGCTCGGTCTGCCACCACCGCTGCGTACCTTCGGCTGGCTCCGGCCAGAACTGGTCGGCGGGGATCTCGACCGGCGGTGCGACCTTGAACGGACCGGCGCCGACCTTGACCTGCCGCAGCCGCTGCACCGCCATCCGGATCAGAGTGAGGTCGATGTCGCTCGCCTCCCGCGGCAGCAGCAGCGCCAGCGCGTTACCGCCGACGTGGGGCGCCTCGGGTCCGAGGAACTGGATCGCGCACCGGTTGCTGGGCGGGGTCGCACCTTCGCCGTACGCCCCGGTGAGGACAGCGGGGGCGCCGTCGCCGACCAGCGAAACCAGGGCGCGGTGGACCGCGACCGCGTACCGGACCCGCAGCTCCGGCGGGACCGGCCGCTCCATCGGGAACAGCAGCACCGAGGTCCACGGAGTCGGCGGTGGCGGCGGCTCCGGCCGGGTGTACCGGCCGAGTTGCAGCCCGGTCGTCACCACCGGCGGCGGCGTGGTCTTCTCACTCGACCGATGGGCGTCGGCCTTCACCGGCGGCGCCACCGACTGCTCGCGGTGCGCCGCCTCCAGCGCCGCCGCCCGGCCGGAACTCGCTACGCTCAGGTCAAGCCCCTCCCCTACGAACAGGTCGGCATCCGGGTCGAGGCGGTGGGTCGGTTCAGCCTCGGCCACCGCCAACCGCACCGGCGATTCGCTGGTCCCGAGGTAGGGCACCTCCGGACAAAGCTCGGAGAGCGCGGTCGCCACCGGCGGCGGCGGCTCCTGCTCCCAGGTCCAGGCGAACCGCCCGGTCAGCGCCACCCCGCTGACCGCCGGTTTACCGATCAGCTTGTCGGCCAACGGGTTGCGCCCTTCCTTGACGATCAGACCTTCCTTCCGGTACGCCGTAGCGTCGTCGCCGTTGCGCAGCGTCTCCGGCACGGTGATGCCGTCCGGTGGGTTCGCCTCCAACCACCGCAACGCTTCCCGGTCGGCGTCGCATGGTTGGAGGCCATCGCCGTCGGCGACCGCCCGCACGCCCTGCGCCGCCGCGCAGAGCAGGGCGGCGTGCAGCCGGGCGGGCGCCGGCAGCGGGTCGAGTTGCCCGCTGCCGACGTGTCCTCTGTAGGTGCCGAGCAGCGGCTCGGCGACGATGGCGAAGCTCACGGGGCCGCCTCGTCCGCCTCGACCGCGCCGGAGACGATGTCCGGGTTGCCGGTTACCCGCATCGCCAGCCCGGACCAGGTGACGTCGGCGACCTTCTCGGCGTGGGCGAGCGCCTCGCTGAGCAGCAGGTCGGCGGCGTCGATGCTGAGCGGCTCCAGATCGGCGAAGGCCCCACCGCGCTGGTCGAGCCGGACCTTGGGCGCCTCTGCCTCCACCAGGTCGCAGTTGGCCCGCAGGAAGAGCTCGGCGTCGGCGCGGGCGAGCGCGTTCAGCGCCAGCGCCGCCAGCAGCGCCCGGCAGGCAGCGTCGCCCTCGACCCCGGCGCCGAACCGCATCTGCCGCAGCGTGGCGAACGAGAGCACATGGGTACGCAGGATGGCGTCGCAGGCGACCCCGGCGAGCTGGTCCAGCGACGGCGGGATTCCACCGAGCCCGAGCGCGGACGCCGACTTCGCCTCGCCCGCTTTGATGCCATTGGCAGCCTTGAGAATCTCGCCGTGGGTAGTCGGACTCAGCTCGGCCTGCTGCTGGTTGGCAACTTCGGTCATCACCTTCTTGTTGAGGTTGATCTGCATGCCGACGGGGTCGACCCGGGCGCCACCTCGCAGCCCAGCCTCGGGCTTCTGCAACGCGCCCGAATGGTCGCGGCTCGCCGAGACAAAGCCGACGATCTCGCCGACCAGCGCGCTGCGCCAGCGCCCCTGCCGGCTGCGCCGGCTCGAGTCCCAACCGCCGAAGATCAGCGTCACCGGGCTGGTCTCCAGCAGCGCCCGGGCGTTGGCTGGGCTGGCGTCCCGGACCGCCCGGTACGCCGGCGTCTGGGTGGCCGGCTGCCCATCAATCGAACCAGCTCGAATATGTCCATCGTAGACTCTGTGGGGAAGTGTGAGGTCGTAGTAGTGTTCGGCTGCTCCGTCCCGTTCGTAGGACACCCGGACATGCGGCACCCGAGACAACAACGGATGCCCGTCCTCGACGGCCTGAGCCAGCGCGACCTCGGCCCGGTTGAGCTGCGACTGCTTCGAATCGATCACCACCGCGTAGCGGCTCTCGTCACCGAGGTAACGCTGCTCGTAGGCGTAGACGCCGCCCTTCTTGGCCCGGTCGGCGAACTTCGCCGGCGCCACCGAGCTGTGCCGACCACCGGCCGGCTCCAATGCCGTGGTCGAGGTGAGACAACTCGACCCACCGGGCGACCCGGCGGCGAGCAAAGTAGCAAGATCCAACGAACGCACTGCATCTTCCTTCCGTGTCTAGATCAATCCACTGCATGTGATCGTGCCGTCATCGAGATCCGTCTGAGAACTCACGCGATGCTCGTGGGTCTCACCTCGGCAATGCCCCGCGAACGAAAGACTCGTCTCTCTCCAAGCGTGCTATCCATTCTGTGCTGCGGTCGACAACGTCGGCCGTGCCGACTTCGAGCTCTCCGTTTCGATCACGGACCTCAACCTTGACCTCGTCCGGGAGAAAGCGACCGAGGAACGCGAACGAGAGCAGCCGCCACTGGTCGTTGGTGTCCTGCACCGGCCGAAGCCACAGCGGCGACGCGCGCCGCAAGGGTTCCTTCTTGCCGCCATGGGCCTTGGCCGCCACGGGACGCACGGTGTATCCCTTGAAATTGATCGGTAGTCCCAGCGCCCCGAGCCCGAACCGGCGATCCTTGCCATGAATGGTGCGCAACCACTCCGGGGTCTTGATCGGTGGATCGTACCCTGCCGCAACCGCCGTCTCGGTGGCCCGGAACCAGCGGAACTGCTCGCCGGTGTAACCAAGCACCGCTGACCAATCGGCAAAGGTGCGTTCGCTCAGTCCGGCCTTGAAGATGCTTGGACCACCGAAAACCGGATAGGTCGGCGGATCTCGCCAGCCCTCGAAGGCTACTGACGATGCACCCTCTTCCGGGCGGGCCGACGCGACGATCCGATTTAGTGCCACCCCGCACTGCGCGATCTCCGGCGGCAGGCCGTGCTCATCAAGGCCCAGTCCGTCGCTGGGCACCGCAGCCGCTGCTAGCAGCGCCTCCGGCGTCCATGGCGCGGGCAGCTCTCCGTCAACATCGACAATCCGGAGCCCGCCGAAGCCTCGACGGGTGCGGGCGCCGAGACCCCCGTAACGGCACAGCGACCATAGGGCCGCAACAGCGAGCGCGGCGGCGTCCTCGTCCGGTCCGAAGCGAAGCTGCAGCCGGAAGGTGGTGTCGGGGGCGACGAAGGCCCGGTCAAGCTCGGACCGGTTTCGGCCATCAGGTTTGGACAACCCCTGGCCGGCGAGGTAACCGATCCACCGGGCGCCCTCGCGCCGGCACCAGTCTGGTTGCCTGTTGTGGTTTGCCCGTTGCGGCTCCGGGATGCGGAGGGCGACCGTTGACGCTCGCTTAGTGCTACCGAAGATCCGGCTCTCCACGGCGGCCAGCACATCGGTCTGGTTCCCCACTTTGCCGCCGGCGATCGCACGCAGCCAGTACCGCATCGTGCCGCGGAGGGAGGAGACCCGCACTCCAGCGTCGCCAGGTGGGAGATCCCGGGCATTGTCTCGTTTCGATTCGGTGTCGGACTTGGGTGGCTGGTGGCCGCCGTTGAACAGCGGTGTGGTGACCTTAAGGGTCAACGTCGTCCAGGCCATGGCTGCCTCTCGTCGTTGTGCGGTTCGGGCCAGCGAGTCATCGGCGCCAGCGCAGGTGAGCCAGGGGTGCGGTGATCGGGCGATCGTCCCAAAGGATCTGCGCGAAGACGCCGACCGCTAGGCACCAGGCGGTGCCGATACCGAGGGTGGCCAGACCAGTGCTGGCCGGCCAGTGCAGCCAGGCGTCGCGCAGTGCTCGGCCGTCCTCGATCAGCGCTGGAGCGATCGCGACCAAGCCGATGACCACCACCAAGAACGCGTGCCCCGCTCCGACCACCGCCAGGGTCAGGGCTCGGGTGATCGATGCCCATGCGGCAACGCCGTGATTGCGCGCCTCCACAAGGAGGTAGCCGAAACTTGCGGTGGCGAGAGTGGTCGCCGCCCACCAACTACCGATCGGCGACTGCCACCACTGCGGGTGCAGTGTGAGTAGAGCGAACAGGCCGACCGCACCTGCTGCGGGCAGGCGCAACAGCCAGACTGTGGCCCAGATCCTGCCAAACCCGACAACAAGCGCCCCAAGCAACGTGTAGCTGGCTGCGGCAGCAACCGCGGCCGCTGGGAAGTCTCCGCGAACGGCTAGCGCCAAGGTAGCCCCGGCCCCGAACAGAGGCAGCAAGCCGGCCCACCGTCGCGACCATCGGAGGGCTGCTGCCGCTGCTGCCGGTCGCCGCGGTGCGGTGGCAGTGCCCGAGTAGGTGCCAGCCTGAATCGCCCGCAGCAGCCGCATCCGGGGCAGCAGGTGCCGCTCAAGGACGTTGTCGAGTACGGCCTCATCGTCCGCGGTCAGCGGTGCGTTCGCATTGTTGATCACACCCAAGTCGGTCACCAGTGGTGGGCCCGGGTGCCGAAAGACCAACGAGTCGATCTCGCTTTCGATCTCGACTGGCGCGGCGGCAGCGAGCAATGGCTGAGACTGGTACTCGTCAAGGCATCGGAGCCACTCCCAGCGCGCTTGCCGGCAGCGCAGCACCACCAAGTGAGCGGTGTCGGTGCCGAAGACCATCCCTAAGTCCACGGCGGGGTCCCCTGACCTGTCCACCCAAAGCCCGTGGTTGGCACTTGGCCCGCCACGGAACGCCTCGCTAAGCGCTAGGAACCGCAGCCGGGCCGCCACCGGGCGCAGCAGTTCGCTCTCCTCTGGAGTGGTCTCGGCGACGGCTAGCCAGGTTGCCTCTGCGATCCAGCAGGTCCACATCCACACCTGGATCGAGTCTGCTCCCGGATCTTTCAGAAGTGCGCCAATGCGCTCAGGCAGGCATCCAGGGGCTAGCAGGATGGCCAGCAACGCCGGCCGGTTCCCGCGCAGCCGATCCGCCGTGTCCCTGATAGCCTCCGCCACCTCCCCTGCGGCCAGCGCATTACCACGTGGCAGGTGCCGGTCAAGGTGCCTCAGACCGACCCAGATCGCGGGATCGGCCAGGGCAGTCAGGTCATGCGCTTCTTGGTGCGCTGGCCGCCAACGGGTTACAGCTGGGCTCAGCCCTGCGCGAAGGCGATCCGCGAGCCCGGACAACCCGATCGGCACCGCCGACGCCGCCGCCACCGCTAACCCCTGCCGATCAGTTCGGCCGGGACACCCATCAAGGTCCGCAGTCCCACACCGAAGGGGGTGAGCTCGGCGCGGCGACCCTCGGGATCGACGTTGTAGGCGTAGCCATCCATCGTCAGCTGCCTTGGCAACCTGGGCAGGGATCCGTCCGGGGCGAAGTCCGCCAGTTCCTTGCGGACCGCATCAGGGTTGAGCTTGCGCAAGGGCAGCGGGATGACCACATCGCTGGTGTCGTGCAGCATGAACGCCTCGACCCGGGCAACCTCAGACGGTGGGAAGGACCTCAGTCCTTCGGCCAGGCCGATCAGGTAAGGGATGGCCGCCTTGAAGCCCCCGGACAGGTGGAATCGGAATGTCCTGGGTAGCTCATTCACCGTCGGCAGAAGCGCGCGTCCCAGCGCCCCAAGGTTGGTCATCGCTCTGGCGAAACCAGCGTCATTGCTGGCATCCAGGTGCGGAACCCGGACGAGAGCCACTCCCGGGATCGGAGTGATCTGATCGGGTTCCGCGACGTATCGGACCCGGTGGTACGCACCACCGGCCACGCCGACCGCGGTCCACACCCCAGAGACAAGGCCGGGGACGGTGTCGGTGGCGAGCAGGACCACCAGTTCGTCGTCAGCGACGCTGCGTCGTCGGGCCACTCTGTTGAACGTCTCCAGCTCGGCGCAGACGTTGGCCGGCCAGCGATCTGCCTCGACCGCGTCGATCAGGTCACGCTGCTTCTCCGGAAGGCTGCCGGCCGGACCGAACCAACCGGTCAACCGCGTGCTAATCGCGGCGGTGCTCGTGCCGACATCAGCGAGCACATCTTGCGGCTTGTGCCGGCGGATAGTCGGGTACAGGTCGCCGAAGAGGTCGGTGCGGTTGGCGAATGCGTCAAGCAGGCTACGACCCACGGAGATGATGTGGACTATCACGGCTGCACCTCCCGTGCGGCGAGGTATCCGTAGCCGGCCGACGTCTTGGCCCCGACACCTAGTTCGTCCACCGCGGTTGCGCACCATTCGGCTGCGGCGGACACGTCTTCCGCTGGGCCAACAAGGTCGATAGCGAAGGTGCCACCGTCCACCACCAGGAAAGGGCTGGGGATGGGCTGGTGGTGCTCGCCTGGGGCATGGCTCTGCGGGGCGTTGTAGTAAGGCTGCTGGTGTGGGGTCACCACGTCGCGAGCGACGCTGACTGGCCCCGATACGGGGAGCGCGTCGAAGAAGACCACGTCTCCGCTGGTGGCGGTCTCGTCTCCATCCGCGCGATCAGGAGGCACTGCAGGTGCATCGGCGGCCGTCGGCGCACCCACATCGGAGTCCGCCCGAATCTTGATTCGCGGCAGCCCGAATATCCTGCCGAATCGCGGTGGATCGTCACGATCGATACCGCACTCGCGGGCCCAGGCGCAGGTCAGGCCCTTGAGGGTCGATCCTGGGATGATCGGCCAGCCGTACGTGCCGTGCAGGGAGAGTCCGATCTCGAATGGGTTGAGGCGGTTCCCGATGCCGACCGCCATCCGCCACTGCGGGGTGGCGTTAAGCCGCCGCCACTCCAGCCGCCCCTTGCCCTGACGTACGAGCGCCGCTATCGCTCGGGTCCGTCTTTCGGTGACCATTTGCAGCAACGCTGGTTCCTGGCCGAGTCGGTGGTCGGCTGCCCAGCGCAGCACCGCCGCCTCCGTCGTGGTATCGAAGACGCCTGCTCCGTCCACAAAGGCTGACCGGTGCAGGATAACGAGCGGATTCGCGCCATCCCTCAACTCCCCGCCGCCGCGGCCACGGGTGATCTGCAGGTCCCGGGTTCGCAACATCTTGCCGATCGGCCCGGCCGAGGCCCGACCGGGCCACTTATCCTTCGGCTCCTCTTTCGCCCCGACGCCTTGACCGGTCACGATCGCCCCTCGCTGTTCGCTTCGCCGCTGGCTGCGAGGTAGCGCGCCTCGGCAAGCCGACTCAGCCAACCCGCCAGTGCCTGTACCTCGGCTGAGGCCCGGGCATAAACCGAGGTGTCTACATCAGCGAGGGCGCGCAGCAGCTTCTCGTTGGTCGCGGCGTCCGCGGCGTCAATCAGCCCGCTGCAGGTGATCAGGTGATCGCGAATTCCGTCGGCCACTCGCTTGTAAGCCTCGCCAAGCTCGTTCTCTTTGCTCTTGCCGAGCAGGTAGGCATAGGTGGCGGCTAGCCCGGATATCCGCACCTGCACGGGAAGCTGCCGGTAACGGGTACGTAGCTCGGGGCTGACCTTCTCTTGCAGCATATTCGCCGCGGCGGCTGCCATCCGTTGGTCGACCCGACGTACCTGACCGCCGCTCACTGGCCTACTCCCGTCGACTCGTCGGCGATCTCCGGCGCCACTGCCCGCACATCGTCCGCGCGCAGCAGCCGAGCCCAGACCAGACCCTTGCCGATCGTCTCGTCGCCCCCGACTTGGATCAGTTTGTTGTGCAGTAGGTCGAGGAGGAATTCGATCACGTCCTCCGTCTTCAAACTGCCTTCGGCTGGCATCGGACGCAGCGTGAGCGAAGCGGCGAGGATCGATTCGGTGGGCAGGTACTCGCTGTGGAAGGGGCCGTGCTCTACGGTCTTCCCCTCCTTGAGCTGCACCCGGGCCACAAACTCGGTGCACTCGGCGAGCAGCATCGGCATCACGTCCGACCCGACCGCGAGCAGGTCGTCGCGGAGCTTACCGCCCAATGGCGCCAATGGCGCAGAGGCCTGGGATCCAGCGTCACCGAGCACGTCGGTTGCGAGTTGGGCCGCCCAGCGCCTCAGCTGTGGATCCGGGGCGATGCCCAACTCGACCAGGCACGGCCCGAGCACCTCGCTGCGGGTGGCGCGACCGCTACCGATCCAGGCCTCCGACGCAGCGGCTCCCGCCTCGGGGGCGAGCCGGGGTGGCTGCGGTAGCCCGGTCACGCCGAGCCGGGCATACTTGCGGACCAGCCGGAACAGCGCCAGCTCGGAAGTTGCCCAGGCAAAGGTGCGTTGCAGGGTGGGGACCGGCATCGCCACCAGCTGCGCATCGCCGACGGTGAGCCGCCCCGCGCTTAGCTCGGTCTCGCCGTCTTCGCTGGACCCCCCGAAGACCGGCACTACCAGGTCTTCCAGACCGGCGTCCTGCGCCACCTGCCGGAGCGCGCCCTTGAGACTCTGCCCCCAGATCACCGGATACCGGGTGGTGGCCTCCCGCTGCACCGGCAAATCCAGCACGCCGAGGCTGTCGGCCGCACCAGCGTGCACGGGCGACTCGGCGTACAGGTAGAGAAGCAACTCTGTCACGACCACACTCCTGTCAAGATCACTCCGAAACCTGCCGTCCGCAATCGATCGTCGGCGGGCCGGCCATATGCTGTGCCATGGACTCCTAAGCGCCCGCTGTCGCCGACCGCCCAGGCCATCGCGGCGTCGGCGCTGTCGAACTGCAACAGGTAGACCGAGCCGGCCGGGACCGCCCAACGCAGCGCCCGAGTGGCTCGCACGCCGCCCTTCGAGCGTGGCGACGCGGTCGCGATCGGCTCCGGTGGGCCGACAGCTGCAGCCACCAATCGAGCGCCGGGTACCCTGATTTGCCAGCCGCCCGGCCAGATCGCTGGGGTGGCGACATACACTAAGACCCGGCCGCCGGGATAATCCGTCGGCGGGTGCGGCCAGCTGACCCCGTCTACTTCAGCAACGTCCGCGAGCCGCCCCCGCCCTCCGAGCGCCACTGGTCCGACCGCCTCGCGCTGCCAGGTCGTCGGGAGGACGCATTCGGCGAGTAGCGCTACTCCCTCGACCGGTCGCAGATAGGTTGCCTGGTAGAGCATGCCTTCCTGCACGACCCGGGTCGGGGTACGGCTGAGTCCAACTCGTAGCTCTTGTACCAACGGTCCCGGGTCGGTGTCTGGGTCGTCACGAACGAACGCAATTTCAAGGTCGGTCATGGACCGGTGCGGTTGCTCTGGGGTGACAAGTTCACCGCGCAGGTAGGCGCCGAGGGTGTCGCCGGTTAGCCACCCTCCCAACGGGTCGCCCTCGCCGACCAACGGAAGCGCACACTCACCACCGAGATCGGTGACGGCCGACGACCCAGTTGGGCGCAGCCGCATTACCCGGGAATGGTCATTATCGGAGCGGACGAGATCGGCCGGGGCTGGGAAGTACGATGTCCACCATCCGCCGCGGTGCCGTCGGGCAAGTACCGGGCCTCGGATCTCATCAGGTTCAGCGCCCTTGACACCACCGAACGCGCTGAAGATCGCCCCGCCGACGGTGCTCGGGCTAGGTTGGACTGGCTGGTTGGCCGCGTCCTCGCCAGCATCAAACTGCCTGCCGTCGCGCACCAGTAAGGTGTCGCGCGGGGTCAGCGCCAACCATCGCCGCCCGCCGGTCACCGCTTCGCTCCGGCCGATTGGTCTGACATCTGTCCACACTCCTGACGAAGAAAGACCGCGACCCGTGCGGCCCGCTCCGGGGTACGCCGGCCATCCCCACTGGTCGGTCGACCGGCCCGCTCCAGGTATCCGAGGCTGGCCAGGTTCTTGCCATCCGCAAGGGTGCCGCCGTGCCGGACCACCAACCGAGCCAGCTCCGCCTCATAGAGCTCCTCCGGCAGGTGCTGATCGGCGAATTCCTCGGCGTCTCGGGTCAGATCACTAAGCAGCCGCGGGGAGATCCGCCGCCCCGTCTCGTCCGCGAACACCCTGAGCAAATCCGCCGCCGTATCGCCAGTCGAATAGACCGGAGCCAGCTCTGGCGCTGGCACCCACGGCTGAATGGTGCTCTCCCGCGCACCGCTACGTCGCAGGAACCCGACAGCGAGAGCATGCTTGGCTGGGTGGCTCGCCTTCGCGTCGTGCAACAGCCGACCCACCTCCGACACGGCGCGTTGCAGCGATGCTCCTCGGTGGAAGTAAAGGATTGCCGTGCTGGGGGTTGGCAGATCATCGTGTGGCACCAGATCATGGCAGGCGCGGGCCACTTGAAGCGCGGTGGCCGCTGGCGCGAAGGCCAGCAGATCGTCACCGCCGGTATAGACCGGCACTCCGAACAGTCCCGGAGCGCTCATCTTGTTGCGCTGGTCAGCAGCCAGATTGGACAGCTGCTCGGAGATTCGGCGGTGCTTCGCCGGTCCGGTCGCATTCTCAGTGAGGAACTGGCCCATGCCGTCGAGGTCCTGAGCAACAACCGCCAGGTAGGCCGGCGGCGGGATGCCACCCAGGGCTTGAGCAAGCGTGCTGGCTGCGCCGCGACCAGCAGCAGCAATCCGGCCGAAGTCCCGCTCGTCATGCTGATCACGCGCAAACCCTCGACGCAGCCGACGGCCATCCCAGACGTCCGGGTGGACCCAGTGTCCTGCCGACTCCACCAGCCAGCGGGCCAACGGCTCGTCGTCGCCGTTACAGAAGTCGTCCAACCCCGGCACCGCCGATTCCCGAACCGGAGCGATCTGCGCCAGAACCCGCCGAAGGTCCGTGACGGCTCGATAGACATCGGCCTCACCGAGCCGACCTAAGATCATCTTTCGATACGGGGCGGAGGCGATGGAGCCGGTGGACGGGAAACCGACGTATTCCCCTGGTGACTTTCGTGCCCATCGGCGTTTGACCCAGTTCGCGGCGCTAAGCACATCGGTCTCGTGGGGCGGGGTGCCAACCGGCCGAGTCTCCTCCGCTGGCCAACGAGGGCTCTGGGCGCAGAGCCGTCGGCCGAACCACTCGGACTGCCCGTCACCAGGGAAGTCGCGCACCCGCTTGCGCGCGGTAAGCACCTCCTGGGCCAACCTCCACTTCGCGGCATAGTCACCGTGGCCGGCCGGCACAGCGACCCACTGCACACTCGGCATGCCGGGGGTGGAGATGTCCCGGCCGAAGCTTTCCCGGACCCAGCCGGCCCACTCCTCGCGCACCTGCTCCGCCGCCTCGGCCGCGACCTGTGCGCCGGCGCCCGCTTGGACCAGCGCCACCACCCGATTTGGTACGGCTTTGACCAGGTCAACGGTCCCGTATGTTTCGGATGCAACGGCGTTGCCTACCGGGAAGACAACCTCGGCGCCCGCTGGTGCCGCGCATACCGCAGCGGCAGTAGATGCCAGGCGACCGACAATCTCGCTTGCCGCGTAGAGATCGGCGGTAGTACGTGACTCAGCGATGAATGACTGGACCCCGGATAGCGCAACGATCACCAGATCTCGATCATCGGCCTCGGCTGGTGCCGCAGCACCCAAAACAGACACACTCGTCCTCTCGTAATGATCCTTCGTGACCGTGGGGAAGCGTGCGGGAGGGATGATCACACACATAAGATATGAGATGCTATCGGTCCTGGCACTTCCGTCAAACGTCCTTGTCGCTTAGCCGACAGCAAGCAGACTCCAGCAAGCACGTTCCTCCCTGATTCCTAGGCTGCGCGGGCGATGACGTCTTCGGCGGGCAGTGGGCTGGCGGGGTGGTGGGAGAGGCAGAGCGGCGTCCGGGCCTTGCGGAACGGCTGGCCTTCGACCGCCATATAGAACTGGCCGCTGCTCAGCCGGGAGATGTCCGGCACATCGCCGCCCTTGAACCGGGCCATCTCCCGGGCCGCCTCGATGTGCACCGGAGCGTTCAACAGCCCGAAGAACTGGGTCGATGCGTTGCCCGGGATCTGGCTGTGCAGCCCCTTCGGCGCCTGTGTGGCGAAGACCAGACCCAGGCCGTACTTGCGGGCCTGTGAGGCGAGCATCAGGGTGCTGCGGGTGCAGGGCGTGATCGGGCCAGACGGTGCCAGCGTCTGCGCCTCGTCCATCACCAGCAGCCCGCCCAGCGGCCGGTCGCCGGCCGGGTGGCGTTTGATCCAGGAGAAGAGTGCCAACTGGAGCTGGTTGACGAAGCTCTGCCGCTTGTCGTCGCCGGGTAGCCCGACGAAGCTGATGACCGAGACCCGGGCCCGCTTGCCCGGCGCCGGGGTGAGCAGCGTACCCGGGTCGGCGGACTCCCCTGCCCCGCCGAAGAGCGGGTCGTTGATCCGGGCGGCCTCCAGGTTCTCCGCCAGGTCGGCAGCGATCGCGGCGGCACCGGCCAGTTCGCTCACCCCGTCCGGAAGGTCCCGCAACAGGTCGATGAGGCCACCCAGGTTCGCCGACCCGGCGTACCGGCCGTAGTGCCGTAGAGCCTGCCGCAGCACCGCCTGCCCCCGCATCGCCTTGGCGGTGGTGGCGGCGACCTTAGCTCGTGGCGCCAGCGCGTCCACCGCGCTGTCGACCGCCTGGCTGAATTCGTCCGGGTCGTCGCGGACGCCGCTGAATTCTGGCAGCGGCTGGAAGGTCAGCGGCCGGCCACTCTCCCGCCCCGGGGTCCAGATCACCACCTCGGTCGAGTCGAAGTAGTCGGCCGCCGCATCGGCGTCGCCGCCGCTCCACGCGGGCGGCTCATCCGGCCAGGCATCACCGAGCCGGGCGAGGTCGTTGTTGGGGTCGAGCACGATCGCGGAGACACCCAGCAGCGCGCACTCCTCAACCAACCGCCTGATCAGTACGGTCTTGCCCGACCCGGATCCGGCGAAGATGGCGACGTGTTTACGCAGCGCCGCCAACTCCAGGTAGATGGGGTCGGCTTGGTCAAAGTCGACACCCACCCGCAGATACACCCCGTCCGGTGGCGCAGCTGCCACCGGGTCGGGGGCGGTCTCGGTTGACTCCGCAGGGGTCTGTGACTGCTCCGCGGGGGTCTCCGGCTGCTCCTCCGCGGTCTCCGGCGATGCCACGGGTAGGGCCGGTGAGGCTCCGGGTAGGGCCGGTGAGGCTCCGGCGGGTGGCTCCCGGCCGGCGTCGGCGAGCGCGGTCGCCAGCAGGGCGATGTGCGAGGCCGGGCGCCGGTCGGCCAGCCAGGCTTGCAGGCCGGCCGGCTCCTCGGCGAGCAGGCTCCGCAGCGCGACCAGGCTACGCAGGTCATCCTCGCTGACCCGCAGCGTTCGCCCGCCAGCCGCGACGAAGTCGTCGACCGCGCGGCGACGCTTGGGGCTGTCCGACCATTCGTCGTTGCGCAGGACGAACAGGTGCCGCTGGTCGACCCCGTGGGCCAGGCCGGCGGTGACACAGGCGTTGCGCAACCGAGCCAGTTCGGCGTTGTAATGCTGCGAGGCGATGGCCCGGAATGCCCAGTGGGCTTCGGCGCCGGTCGCCTCGTCGAGGGTTCGCCGCAGCCGGGCGTGCAGGTGGGGCTTCCGCGCCGGGATGGTGTCCTGTTCGAACTCGCCGCCGGCGCCCTCCCTGGTCCACGCGTCCAAGCCAGCGGCGAGCAGCGGCGGCACTTCTTTGTCCTCGTTGGCCGGGTCGAGCAGCCCGGCCACCGTGGCCTGCGCCCGCAGCTCCGCGTACCGCTGGTCCAGCTTCTGCAGGGCCGAGTGGTCCGCCGGTGCCGGGGCGGGCGCGGGAGCCGGTGCCGTGGTCTCGCTGGTGGTGGTGAGCGTGGTCAGCTCAGTGACCTCGCCGGTGAGGACACACGACCGGATATGGTTCTCGACGTTGATGAGTAGCTGCCGCGGGGTGAAGTCGGCGGCGGCGGCGAACGCCTCCGGGCGCACCGGCCAGGTCGGGTGCGGGGGCGTGAACCCGACCTCGTCATAGTGCGCCGTGAGCCGCCGCTCGATCAACGCACGGCCGACGTTCGCGTCCCGGATCGGCTCGAGGATGGCGGTCTCTCGGAACCGGTCCTGCGCGGTGTCGACCGCGTTGCTCTTGATCAACGCCCAGGAGACCGGCAGTAGCGAGAGTACGGTGATTGTGCGCTGGGTCAGCTCCCGCAACTCCATCAGGCCGCTGGCGACCTGATCCAGCTGGACCGCCTCCTGCCACCGGTCCGGGTCCGGGTCCGGGTCGGGGGCGGCGGTGACGTGGCTCTGCTTCGACACCTGCGCGATCAGGCCGTCGACCTGGTCCACCGCGATCACCGCAGGTCCGGTCAGCGCCAGCAGCCGGGAGATGTCCGAGACAAGTTCCTGCGGTAGCCGCCGGGCCGGCCGGATCCCCCAGCGGGTCCGTTCGCCGGCCTCCGCCTCGTCATCGGCGAGCAGGTACGACCCGGCGATGTCCTGCCCCCGCGGGTCGGAGCTGGCGAGCAGCGCCAGCGCCCGAGCCGTCTCCCGAGCACCAAGCCCCATCTGGCGGCTTCGGCTGCCCAAAGCGGCGGCGAACTCGTCCAGTCTCTCCCGGGTGATCGGTGCCCGACCGGTCACCGCCATCCGGCTCACCACTGGCAGGTCGAGCGGGTCGGTGAGTCGTTGCAGGAACGCGTGCAGTTGGGTCGTACCGTCCTGGTCGATCGGCTGGTTCAGGCCGGCCACCACCGACGCGGCGACGCTGCGCCAGAAGGTCTTGGCGTCGAGCAGGTTGACCAGGAAGAAGTAACCTCCCCGTAGCTGAGTCAGCTCGCGCACCCGGCTGAGCAGATGGGTCTTGCCGGCGCCACGCTGCCCCGGCACCGCGACCCCGATCGGGCTGGCGTCCGGGCTTCGCTCCGCCGCGGTAAGCCCGTCGAGGATGATACGGAAGACGTCCTGGTGCAGGCCGTCGACGTGGAACCGCGGAGTACGCCAGACATCGTTCCGGGTCGGCGTGTAGTTGAAGTGGAGGTGCTCGAGCGCCTTAAGCGCCGCCCTGCTCACGACGCCGCCATCGCGATCGCGTGCTTGGGCTGGTCGCCGATCACCACCGCGGCGGCCCGGGCCCGGGCGTCGAGGGTCTTCTGGTTAGCCTCCGGGACGAGGGCGACGCCCCGGCGACGGTGCAGCCGCCGCAGCGCTGCGTCGACCTCGGCCGGCGGCACCTCGCCGACCTGGTCTCGCAGGTCGGCGAGGCTCACCAGGTCACCGGCGTGAGGCGCGAGCAGCTGGTATGCCTTGGCCAGTCGCTCTTCAATCTCCGGCTCGCCGCGCCCCGGCGCTAGCTCCGATGCAGCCGCCGCCGGGGCCTCGCCGATGGTGACGTTCGACGCGGTGACGAACTCGTCGAGGCTCAGCCGCTGCGCCGACAGGAAGCGGTCCCACCGCCGGAGCACCGCGGCGAGCGCGCCGCCGACCGAGCCCGACCGCGGCAGCGTCGCTCCGACCTCAAGCTGGGCGCGGACGCGGGCCCAGCCCTTGTCGCTGAGCGTCAGCACCAGCCGAGGCGAACGCTCCACCTCGATCAGCTTCAGCCGCTCCAGCTTCTCGCGTGATGCCTTCGCCAGGTGGCACCGGTGATCCCGGCCCAGGCTCACATTGGAGACCGGGCCCGCCTCGGCCATCAGAATCAACAGTGCAGAGGTCTCCACCGTCGTCAAGGGGTTGTTCGACAAGTCAGTTTCCTTTCCCGGCCCGCCGGCGAGTGGCGAGAAATTGTTGGAGGATCGCGAGCACGCTCTCGATATCGTCGAGCACTTGTGAGTTGGTGAAGCGGAGCACGGCGTACCCGTTGAGCTGAAGCATCACGTCGCGGGTTCGATCCTCGGTGTACTTGCCCACCGTCCGGTGGTCGTCGCCGTCGATCTCGACGATGCACCGTTCCCGCTGCCACAGCAGGTCGACTCGAACTGGGTTGATCAACGGCCCGGGGCGTACCGTTTGGTTCCACGCTCGCCCGGCCGCCCACGACCGGCCGGCCAGGGCGGTCTCCAGGGCCACCTCCGCCCGGCTCGTCGGATGAGGCTTGCCGACGAGGCTGCGGGGCCGTGGTCTGCCGACCTTGGCCGAGGCGTTGCCGACAGGCTGAGCCACCACCGCCTCCGGCGGGTGCTCGACCGCCGGCAGCGCTCCACCGCAGATCCACACCGCGAGTCGGCCGTGGTCCACCAGCCACTGTGCTGCCCGCGTCAGCGCCAGCGAACCGCCCTCGTCCAGGTCGTGGGGCGGCCGTAGCAGCAGCGCACAGGTCGACCGCCCGAAGCTGGCCGCGAGCACTCGCGCCAACCCGAGCGCCCGCACTTCGGGGTGGTGCCGCCCGGTGTACGCCACCGACCGGGCCAGTGCACCGGCCGCCAGGTCGGCCAGGAAAGGACCATACTGGGAGGTGCTGGCCGCGTGCTCGATGGCGACCGCCCGGACGGCGGCTGGTGCGGCGCCGGCCGATGTCGTGATGCCCTCGGCTGCCGGGAGCCAGGCGGGAAACAGCTGACCGGCGACCACTTCCATGTTGTCCAGGCTGCCGGCGACGATCATGCGCTGGCGCCAAGGTCCGGTCGGCCGTTGGACGATCACCGCGGGCGCGTCGGGTGGCGCGGTCGCGACAGCGCGGTCCACGTCATCCGGATAAAGGTCCTTGATCCACACCACTTGGTCAGTCGGGATCTCCGCGAGCGAAAGGACCAACGGTCTACCTAACGTCAGAGTGGCACCCATCCTCGCGAATCGCCGAGTGAGGTGGCAATCACCCAGGGGGTGCTTCAACGCCGCTGGCCGGCATCGGTCACCAGCCGATCAAGGGGCACCAGCTCAGCCGGCAGCGTGATCACGTTGCCGCAACGGCCAGGACTCATCCCAACGGGTATCCAACGCGTTAGGACCAATCGGACGGTGGCGGGGATTCGCCGATCGGCAGCAGCTACTGGTCGTAGTGCGGCAGGGTGACCGGTGCGGTGGCGGTGAGCCACCAGGGCCGCAGCTTCAGCCGCAGCCCCAGATCCAGCAGCGGAAACAGCGCCCGCAGCGACTGCTCCCGCAGCCACACGCCGGCCCGGCCGGCCCCGGGCGCCGCCATCGCGATGTCGAACTCGCCGAGGTCCTGGTTGCCCGTGGCGAAGTCACGCATTCGCTGCTCGTAGGCGGGGAAGGCCACGGCCGGGTCCCCGCCGGCCGTTTTCAGTTCACCGGCGAGGAGGTAGGCGCCGGCCAGGGCGAGGCCGGCGCCTTGGCCGGACATCGGGTCGGGGCAGTGGGCGGCGTCCCCCACCAGCGCAATCCGCCGGTCGTGCCAGCAGCCCATCCGTACCTGCAGGCAGGGCAGCAGGTGGAAGTCGTCGGCCGAGCGCATCGCCCGCAGCAGGCTGGGCACCAGCCAGCCGTCGGTGGCGAAGGCGTGCTCGATCCGCACCCGCTGCTCCGCGACGCTCAGCTTCCGGATCCCGGCCGGCTCGGTGCTGCGGAGCAGGAACGTCCCCTCAAGTTGCTCGTTGCCGGGGAACGTGGTGATGGCCGCGCCCCGATGCGGCCAGAGGTGGAAGCGGGACACGTCCCGCCAGCCCAGGTAGTTGTCGGTGGTGAAGTAGGCCTGGTCGGCGTCGAGGTAACGCAGGAAACGTTCGTGCTCGCCGAAGACGAGCCGCCGCACAGTGGAGTAGAGCCCGTCGGCTCCGACCACCAGATCAACCTGCCGGGACCCGCCGCCTTCGAAGTCGACCTGCACTCCGTCCGGCTCCTGCCGGATCGCTCGGATGGAGTCGGCGAACAGGTAGGGGACCTGGTCGCGGACGTGCTCGTAGAGGAGTTCGCCGAGCCGGCTGCGTTTGATGGCCAGCCGGCCGGTCCGGTCGGACGCGCTGCTGGCGCCCACACCGACGGCCGGGACGCGCACCGGCCGGTCGGTGGCCCCAAGGTAGATGGTGGACTGCGGCTGCGGCCCGCCCGCGGCGCGTGCCTGCTCCAGCAGGCCCATCCGGCGCAGCACCTCCTGGCCGGCCTCGGCAAGCTCGATCCGCTGCCCCTCGGTACGCAGGCCAGCAGCACGCTCCACAATGGTCGGCTCGAAGCCGTACCGCTGTAGCCAGTACGCGAGCGCCGGTCCGGCGACCCCGCCGCCGGAGATAAGGACCCGGGTGGCGCGCCGCTCGTTCATCGTTCGGACCACTCCCCCATACGGCGTACAAGTCAGTTTCCTCGTACATGGTACGGGTCGAATTGAGGCGCTGCCAAGCCGTTGTAGGCCGGCTCGTGTCCGCGCTGAACAGCGGCGACAGTTGGCCATTTCGTCACACCATTACTCGTTTCGACACGGCGGTGATACGCTTTCGACACTGGTGGTTCCGTGACGAAACAACGGATTCGGGGGTGACGTGGTGGCGTCATGCGAGCAGTGCGGGGCTCCGCTGACCACCGCTTCCCGCGGCCGCCGGCGACACTACTGTTCCCGTTCCTGCCAGGCCCGCGCCTACCGCGCCCGCGCCAAGACCCGCGGCGCGGCCCACGACGAGGTGACCACCGAGCTCACCGCGCCGGACCCTGCCGCCACCGGCCGATCCGCGGCCCGGGCGGGCGCATCCCGCGGGGAGTCGGCATCGGCCACCGAAGGGCTCTCCGTGCCGCGCATCGTCGCCGTCGCGATCCGCCTCGCCGACGCCCACGGTCTGGATGGGCTGGCGATGCGACAGGTGGCGGCCGAGCTGGGTGTGGCCACAATGTCTCTTTACCACCACGTCCGCGGCAAGGACGAGCTGGTCGAGCTGATGGTGGAGGCGGTGTTTCGCGATGGCGCGGACTCCCCCGCAGCGGCGCGTTCGGGAAGCGACGGCGCGGACCCGGCACCGGGCGCCTGGCGCGCCGGCCTAGAGAGCTGGGCGCGTCGCGAGTGGGATCTGTTGGGCCGCCACCCCTGGGTCCTGCGGGCCGTCACCGGGTATCCCCCGGTGCTCCCACCGGGAGTGCTTGCCGACGTGGGGCGGCTCCTCACCGCGCTCGTCGACGCGGGGCTGGACCCGGTCACGGCGCACCAGGCGTTCCAGAGCGCCAGCGGGTTGGCCGAAGGTCTGGCCCTGCTGCGGGCCGGCATCGCGGAGGCGGATCGGCGCGGCCTGACCGCCGGGTGGCGGGCGGTGGAACTCCCTGCCCTCCTGGCACAGCTCGACCCCGAGACCCGCCCGGTGCAGGCCGCGCTGGTGGGCTCAATGGACGCCACGATGGACGTGGAGCAGATGTTCGAGTTCGGCCTGGCGCGGCTGCTGGACGGTATCGAGCAGTTCGTCGAGTCCGACGGTGGCGGGCCAGCTGAGCCGACAGCCACCCCGCGCCGGTCAGCGACCTAGCCCGGTGACTAGTCGCTGGCGAAGGCGCGCTCCAGCAGGCCGAGAAAGGAACGGTTCAGGGCCGCACCGTCGACCGCGCGCAGCGGGTGGTGCCCAGCCAACAACGCCTGCCCGTAGAGCGCCTCGACCGCGTGCCGGAGGGTAGGTCCGGGTGGTTCGGTGGCGATCCGCCGGATCAGCGGATGCCGCCAGTTGAAGACCAGCTCCGGCCGGTCATCGGTCTCCGGCTCCCCGAACCCGGCGAAGATGCTCGACCACAGGTCGTCGGCGTCGGCCTGATTGCGCTGGCGCAGGTCCTGCTCCCGCGCGGCCTGACTCACTACGTACAACGCGGGGACGTTGATCGGGTGGAACTGGCGGACCTGCGGGACACAGCCTAGCTCGGCGAGCACGTGGCGGGCGGTGTCCAGGAAACCGGCGAGCGCGGCGAGCTGCGGCTCGGGCAGCGGCTCCAGTGTGGCCGCAAGCTCGCTCGGGTCCAGCCGACGTACCCGCAGGGACGGGTCCAGCCGGGGCAGCCGCTGCAGGATCTCGGTGTCGTAGGCGTAGCCACCGTTGACGATCGCGGCGCCGGCGGCGCTGGCGATCGTCGCCAGGCCGCGGAACTCATCCACGGTCTCGGTGTACACGATGGTCGAAGCACCCTGCCGGAAGTCGCGCAGCGGCATCGGGCCCCGGCTGGTCTCGTACGGCAGCCAGGCGTCCACCAGCCGCAGCATCTCGTCGTCGTGGCGGGCCAGCGCCTTGACTCCCAGGTGGTGCACCCGCAGAAACTCGGCGAGCCGGGCCGGATGGTGGACCGACAGCTCCCGCAGCCATTGTTGGATCTGCTCGCCGAGGCTCTGGCGCACGGCGCTGAGCAGGTCGTCCTCGTACAGCGCCTCCCGGCTGGCGGTAGGGCGCAGCAGGCTGGTGTCGACCACGCAACGTACGAAGAAGGCCCACTCTGGCAGCAGCCGGTCGGCGTCCTCGGTGAGCAGCATCCGCTTCAGGTAGACCCGGTGGCCGCCCCGTTGGCCGGCGGTCGAAGGCGAGGGGAGGATGAAGCCGACGCCGGTCAAACCCGCTTCCGGCACCCGCAGGTCGAGCAGGTCCATCGGCCGGACACCGAACAGCTCTTCGGCGTAGTCCAACAACTGCTGGCGCCGATGGTTCGGGTCCGATCGTTCGATCGCCCACGCCGGGGCCGGATCGGTCAGGGCGACCGGACCATCCTCGGTGGCCAGCGTGATCGGGACCGGCAACAGATGAGCGTAGTGGTGGACCAGCTCACTCAGCTGCTCCGGCGCCAGCCAGTGCGCCGAGTCCGGCCGGGGCCGGAGGGTCACCGTGGTGCCGATCGCTGCCCGGGCCGCGTCGTCGACCTCGGTATGGTAGGTGCCGTCGGCCCGGCCCACCCAGCGCACCGCCGGACCACCCTTGGCGGAGCGGGAGACCACCTCGATCAGGTCCGAGACCATGAAACACGACAGCAGCCCGATGCCGAACTGGCCGAGGAAATCCTGCCGGGCGAACCCGAGTTCGTCGCGCTTGGTCGTGCTCCCGACACTGGCCAGGAAGGTGTGCACCTCGGACTCGGTGAGCCCGATCCCGTCGTCGGACACCCGCACCCCGCCGTCGGGCAGCGGCTCGATCCGGATCTCTCCGGCACCGGCGGTGACCGCACCGTCGGCACCCGGATCGGCGGCGGTGAGCGCCCGCCGTGCCGCGATCGCGTCCGTGGCGTTCTGCACCAACTCCCGGGCGAACACCCGCGGGCTGGTGTAGAGATGTTGGCTGAACAGGTCGACGATGCCGCGCAGGTTTACCTGGAAGTGTTGCCCTCCCGTCACGGCAGCTGCTCCGCCGCCGCCGCGAACTGGCCACCGACGTCGATCGCCGCTGAGACCAGCAGAGTCAGCTGCCGGTGGCTCACCCCCGCGGCGAGGTCAATGTTGGTTTCCCCGACCAGGATCAGCGTCCCGTCGCCAGTGTCGTGCGCATAAGCCTTCGGCAGCAGGGTGTCGCGGTTCCAGGAATTGCAGAACTCGTACGCCTCGGCCAGCCGGTCCACGGTCAGGGTGCGGCTGGCCATGACCCGGGCATGCAGGATGGTCTGATCCTCACCGACCCGCTCGAGCTGCACAAACGCCGAGGTCCACTGGCCGGTGACGGCGCCGCTTGCCTCGACCCGGTAGCTGTCGCCCCGCTCGTCCAGCACCGCGGTGATCGCTTCGGTGGTCAGCGGCCCCAGCTGGTCGAGCTGGGCCCCGTCGCCCGGGCTCGTGATGCCCGGCTCGGCACCCGCGGCTGCGGACGCCGAGCCGGGCAGCGGAAACGGCTCCGTCAACGGTTGCCTGGCCAGATGTCGCTTGACGTCGACCGTGTTGTGGTCGCTGCCGTCGCGCTCGTCGAACCGCGCGGCGACCGCCAGGGCGGTGGCAGCGAGCCGGTCGCCGAGCGCCGCG
This sequence comes from Natronosporangium hydrolyticum, assembly GCF_016925615.1. NCBI lineage: Bacteria > Bacillati > Actinomycetota > Actinomycetes > Micromonosporales > Micromonosporaceae > Natronosporangium > Natronosporangium hydrolyticum. The sequence continues at coordinate 2,487,194 of NZ_CP070499.1, read as the reverse complement.
ACGGTGCCGGGGGCAGCCGGGTCATGCCCGTCACTGGGCGGGGCAATGCTGCGCTCGCCCATGCCGGCATCGGTGGCCAGCCGGCACACCAGCGCCCCGGAGGCGGCGACCCACATCGCGGTCCAGTCATCGGCGGGCTGCTTCTCCAAGTCGGGCAGCACATCGACGAGGATGTCGAGGCCCCGCTCCAGGTGACCGGAGAGCGCGCAGAAGTCGAGGTGGTCGCTGACGTGGTGGAAGCGGACCGCCCGGCCCCGCTGCGCGGAGTAGGTGCGCACGTGCGCCCGCCCCGCCTCCGCAAGTCGCCCCTGCCGCAGGTAGGGCAGCATCAGTTGGCTCAACGGCAACTCCGGCTCGCCGCCGAGTAGCCCCTCTGCCAGCACCCGCTCCAGCAACGGGATCGCGGCGGTGTCGTCCTCCCAGCCGGCTAGGAGCGCACCCTGCAGGTTCAGGTCGTAGCCGGGTGGTTCGCCGACCCTGCCACGTTTCGCGGTGCGCCACCGGTCGAACCACGGGCGGGCCTGCTGCTCACCACGGGTCATGTCGACGGCGAAACACCGGAGAGTGTAGACGTGTCGCAGGCTGTGGCCGGCGGCCCGGAACCGGCGCTCCATGTCGTCGAGCAGTGCGTCGATGTCTGCCAGTGGGATCCGCGGGGTGTTGGTCGCCGTCGAGACCGCCCAGCCGTAGAGGAACAGCAGCCGCTCGGTGTCCTCCGCCGTAAACAGTGCCGGCTCACGGTCGACAGTGCGCAGACACCAGTGGAAGGTGGGAACGAGCCGCCACGAGTCGGTGGCGTTCCAGTACGCTTCGATCAGCGAGATCCGCGCCTCGAAAGCGAGCCGTAGATCCTCGGCGGCGTCCGCGTGAGCGACCAGCCGCTCCAACTCGGCGACCTTCCCGTCCCCCTCGGGCAGGTCCTGCGCGGCGGCGAGCGCCTCCTCGACCTCGTGCAGCGCCATAGCCCCTCCGACGATCACCTCCGCCAGCTACGGGTTCGTATCTTGGCACACCCGGTCGACTCCCGGCGCCGGGCGTCCGCACCGCCCACATTCCGGGCTCCGAAAGGGCACCGGGCTCCGCGTGCCCGACCGGGCAGCTAGCGCCGAGTCAGTACTCTACGAACACCGCAAGACTCCGCCAGCGGTACTGGTCAGCCCGACAACGGCACCGCCACGACCGTCAGCAACGCGTCGAGACCGGCGAAGTCATCGGGGTTCGTGGTGTAGATCGGCAGGCGGTTGGCTATGGCCACGCTGGCGATCATGAGGTCAGCCGTGCGCGCCCTGGGCTTGCGGCCGGCTGCCAGGACGGACGCGGCGACCGTGCCGAACGCGCGTGCCGCCTCGGCGTCGAACGGTAGCGGATCAAACTCCGACTCGGCCCGCTGGAGCACGTCCATGCGGCGGGCCCGCTCCACCGGGTCAGCGGTGTGGTGCGGGCCCGCCGACAGCTCTGCCAGCGTGACCGCGCTGATCGACATCGTTTCCGGGAGCCTGGCATGGTCGATCCGGCGGCGCAGAATAAGGATGTTCGTGTCGAGCAGACCGTGCACGTCAGGAGTCATAGGGGTCCTGGAACGTATCGTCCAGGGCACTGTCAAGATCGGCGCGGAATCTTGCCGCGTCCATGACGGGCGCGTTCGCCGAGACACCCGCGAAGTGCTCACGGGTGACGACACGGTTTCGGCGCAGGGGGATCAGCTCCCCGATCGGCGTGCCGTTACGGGTGACGATGAACGTCTCGCCGTGTGCGACGGCGTCCATGATCTGCCCCGACCTCGCCCGGAGGTCCCGTTGCGTGAGCTCTGCTGCCACGGCCAATATCCTAGCATGATGTGACACCCTGTGCTACCAAGTAGCACACCTGGTCAGCCCATCGGCGCCTCAGCCAGAGAAGGGCCGTCGGGCAGCTGACCGCGTCAACCGGCGCGGGCTGGCACGGGCGCGGGATGCGCAGAGCCGTCACCGGGCTCGGTGGTCGGCGGCTCCGGCGGCAGCCGGTCGGCCAACCCGAGGCGGCGGAACAGCAACGGTGCGACGCCACCCACCCACAGCCCCACCAGCGCATACCGGACGTACCGCAGCACCAGCGCGAGCGGCTCCTCGCCGCCCGGGAACAGCACCCCCAGCCCCTGCCAGATGGCGACCACGCCGACCAGACCCACCACCAGCCGCAGCAGCCGGCGGCCGATCGGCCCCCGATGGTCGAAGCCGCCGCGGGCATGCAGCAGTGCGAGGCCGATCCCGAACCCGGCGAGCGTGGCGGCGGCCGTCACCACCCCGGACGCGCCGGCCAGCTCCGCCGCGTCGATCACCCCCGGCCACGGGAAGCTTACGTTGATCAGGCGGCTGGAGAGCAGCACCGCCGGCGCGATCAGCAGCAGCGACGCCGCTACGGCGCCCGCGATCTGCTCCCCCGTGCTCAGCCGGCGCACCCACCGCGCCCCGCGCGGGGCGAGCCACAGATACAGCACCACCAGCAGCAGGCCGACCAGCCAACCGGTGAAGATGTCCTCCAGGAAGTGAGCCCCGAGGTGGATGCGGGACCAGCCGATCGCGACGATCAGCGCCACCAGCCCGATCCGCACCGGCCAGCCGCGCAGCGACGCGGCCAACACCCCCCAGATCGCCGCCGCGTTCTGGGCGTGCCCGGACGGCAGCCCGAACGAATGCTCCCGGGCAAGCTCCAGCCCCGGATCAAGGTACGCCGGACGGGGGGTAGCGAACCCGAGTTTGAGTAGCGAGTTGACGCCTGCCGTCAGCAGCAGCATCACCCCGAGCCGGATCCCGATCCGCCGGTTGACCACCCAGTAGATGATCGGCAGCAGCAGTAGATAGGCCTCCTCGTCACCGAAGAAGGTCACTGTAGACATCACCGGCGTCAACCACCCGTACTGCTGCTGTAGATATTCGATCCGGGTGAGCTGGTCGTCGTACTGGTCTGGGTTTATGCCCCGGACATCGCCGCGGGCCGCCTCCCGCTCGGCGAGCACCTCGACCGCCCGGTCCGGGTAGTCGGTGATGATGCCGTGCGCGCCCGCGTCCAGCACCCGGTGCATCTGCTCCGGGTCGTTGACGGTCCAGACGTGCACCTCCACGCCGAGTCGTTCGGCGGCGCGGACAAACCTCGGCGTCACCACGCGCCGCCCGTCGAAATGCTCCGGGACTTGGAACAGCTGCCCCGGTGGAGTCCACCATGGATGGAGACCGAACAGCTGGCGGACGTAGAAGTCGTAGGTCTCCGACTCCGGCATGTTGGTCGCCACACCAGGCAGTTGCGCCCGCACCGGCTGCAGGTACTCCTCGCGGAACGAGGCGACGGCGACCGAATCGCCGCGGTCGTACTCGACGATCAGGTCGATCGTCGGTTGAATGATGGCCTCGCCGCCGTCGGTCTTGAGCTCGATGACCAGCGGCGTGTCGGGGAACGCCTCGAACACCTCCCGCAGGGTGGCGTGCCGCACCCCGTGGCCCCGGAACGGAGTGCCACCTTGCTCGTCCCGCCAGGTGTACCCGGCGTCCAGGGCCCGGAGCTCGGCCAGTGTCAGCTCGCTGACCGGCCCCGAGCCGTCGGTGGTGCGATCGACCGTACCGTCGTGAATGGTGACGATCTCGCCGTCGGCGGTGATCTGCAGGTCCATCTCAAGCACGTCCGCGCCGAGCTCGACCGCGGCCTGAAAAGCCTCCATTGTGTTTGGTGGCGCGTGCCCCTGCGCGCCGGCGTGGGCGATGATCGACACGTCCCGCTCGGCGAAGTGCGGCACCGGCTCGACCGGATCAGCCTGTGCCCATACAGCCGCGATCACCGCGACCGTCACGACGATGGGCAGCAGCAGCCAGAGCCGCGCCCGTCTCAGGCCTGCGCCCACCCTCTCTCCTTCAGCTTCGGTGCGAAGCCTAGATGCATGGACGTGCCGCGAGCAACAGCGGCGGCGAGTACGCCGCGCCAATACCGAGGGATAAGTGTGCGATGTCCGGTTCGCGGTTACGGCACCGTCAGGTCTGGATGGTCCACGTCCCCTCGGTGTTGACCACGAGGTCGGTGGCGGGCCCAACCGCGTACTGGCGGAGCAGCAGCGCCGAGCCGGTCAGCTCCCCGGTCTGCAGATGGTGGATGAAACCCCCTTCCTCGCCGTCGACCACGGTGTTCACCTGGAAGAAGTCCTGCCCTCCGGTGGGCGCATAGGTGAAGGTGAGGTAGAAGAACAGATGCTCCGGCAGGCTGTCCAACGGAATCTGCCCCGAGCCGGTCCCTTCTGCGGTGATCTCCCGGTCCCACGATGGCGGGCCGGAGACCTCGGCCGCGCCCTCGGCCGCCGGAGCGTCGGTCGGCCCGGCGAAGCCGGGCGATGACGCTTCGTCGGTCCCGGCCGGATCGGAGCCGGTCAGCGCTCACGAGGGTGGCCTCCAATGGGGCTGGTACGGACTGAACCACGGCCAGGTAGCTAAGGTACTCGAGCGGGGCTCACCGCCTCGACTGTGGTGCTGGCAGAATCGTCGATGGGATGGCAACCCGATGCCATATATTTATCGACCGATGTGGAGCACTAGAAGGCGACCCGCCGAGGTCACTCCGCCAGGGTGCTCTCCCCCGATCGGAGATAGCGGTAGTCGGCTTCGATCCCCCGGGACAGCCAGCCGTTTATCGAGCTGATGCCGCGGTCGTTCAGCTGGCCCTCATGTATCCCGACGCATTGCCGCGGCTGAACGGCGCGCACGAATTCAATCGCCTCCTGTGTCTTCAGCCACGCGCCCTGCATCGGCACCAGTAACGTGTCGACCGGGGCCCCGGGCAGGTGAAGTGCGTCGCCCGGGTGATAGCAGGCTCGCTCGACGACGTACCCCAGGTTCGGGCAGTCGGGCTCGCCGGCGTAGGCGGGAGCGTGGCGACCCCCTACCGCTGTCACGTTCAGGCCAGCGACCCGGAAGTTCCCCTTCGGGTGGACCGGACGGAACGCGATCCCGGGCAGCGCGGCCCCAGCCGGCGCGTAGATCGGGATTTTCTGGGCCGCCAACCTCTTACGGTCGATGTGGTCAGCGTGTTCGTGCGTGACCAGGACCGCGTCCGCTCCAGACGTCGCTGCTGGCTCGGTCCAGACTCCGGGGTCGATGACCAGCACGCGGCCGGCACGCTCAATCCGGACGCACGCATGACTATATTTGGTTATCTTAACCATGACCTGGGGGCGAGGTAGCGCGCGACGAAGTCGAGCTTCATGCCCATTTGCCGAATCCGTTCCGCGTCCGCCAGCGATCCATGTCCGGCATCGTAGTGGTACAGCTCATGAGTGATCCGATATCGCTTCAGAGCGTCGACATAGCTTAGTATTTGTCGCCATGGACAACGTGGATCAGCCCGACCCGCAGCTATCCACAGCGGCACCTGGATCTCAGGAACATACGTCAGCGGGCTGGCGTCGCGATACTTCTCCCCGACCTGCTCCGGGGAGCCACCGAAGAGCGAGCGGTCGAATGCCTTCAAGTCTTCGCTCTCGTCGGCGTAGGCGACCAGGTAGTCGGCGATCGGCGAGGTGGCCAGCCCCACCGACCATCGATCGGGATAGCGCCCGAGCCCGAGTAAGGTGAGGTAGCCGCCCCACGAGTGCCCGGACAATACGACTCGTCGCGGATCAGCGATGCCCACCCTCACCAGGTGATCGCGAACGGCTACGACGTCCGCCAGTTCGGTGTGGCCGACCCGCTCGGCGATGGCGTCGCGCCACCCAGTCCCGTACCCGGTGGAACCGCGATAGTTGATCTGGACGACGGCGAAGCCGTGATCTACCCACGCCGCCGGTCCGGCACGAAAGAGGTCACTGTCGTGGGCGGCGGGGCCGCCGTGACAGTCGATGACGAGCGGCAAGTAACGGTCGGTTCGCTGCCTGCCGAGGCTCGGCGGCAGGCGCAACAACGCGTGGACGGGCCCGCCCGGACCGTCCACCCATAGATCCGTCACCGGGACGCTGGGTGGTGCAGCGGGCCCAGGCGGCGCCACCACCGGTTCGCCAACAAGGTTGCGGATGGTCGGCGGGTCGGCGGCGGATGACCACAGAAACCATGCGTCCCCGCCAGGAGTGGTGGTGAGGGCCGAGACGGTGCCGGTGGTGGGCCCGACCGGTTGGACGGCGCTGACTGCCATGCCGCCGACGGCCAAGTCAACCCGGTGCAGGCGGGTGCGGCCGTGGTGGGAAACTGCCACCAGCACTGCGCAACCATCCTGGTACCAGGATGCCGCAGCCACCTCTCCCGGCACCGCGAGATCGAGCTCGGACTGCTCACCAGTGCCGACCCGCCAGAGCAGGAGGCCGGGTCGTCCGTGCCGGTCGTGCCGCACGAGCAGCCGGTCGTCGCCGAACGCCGGCGCGAAACCGATCGGACGTACCCCGAGACCGGGTCCATCCCAAAGGTCGCCGACGACGGCGTTGCCGGACGTGTCCAAAACGCGCACTGCCGGATGCCGGGAGTCGCCGTGTTCGCTATGGATTAAGGACAGCTGCGTGCTGTCGGCGTTGAGTGGACCAACTGACACCGCCTGCCGGTGCTGATAGAGCAGCAGCGGGTCGGCGCTGCCGTCGAGGCCGAGCCGGAGAACCCGGTACTCGTCCCGCCGGTCGACGACGCCCACGACCGCCACGTTGCGTCGGCCAAGCGCAAGACCGGCCGGCTGGGACGGCGCCAACCCGGTCGCGTCCACGGTCTGTTCACCCGGACCAGCTCCGAACCGCTGCCGGCGCCAGACTCCGCATTCGTCGCCGTCGCGGTCGTCGAACCACCAAATCCACTCACCGGCCGGCTCAATCGCGGCGCGGTGGGTGCCTTCCTGTCGGGAGGTAGCTTGGGTCAGGACCCTTGAACTGCTGTCCCAACTGTGCACTTCGATGGTGCCGTGCGCCGTAGCGATGCACACGTGTCGGTCAGGGGCGTCAAGAGCGCTGACCGGCATGCCTATCCGGGGTGCCCGAAAGCGCCTCTCCCAGCGGGACACGGGGGGTCCCTCAGGGTGCGAAAGTACGTCACCAGACACAAGGTCATGCTGCCTGAACCGCTCTCGGATCGCAATACCAGTCGATGTGTTGCCCCGCCGTGGCGGGCCCGCGGGCCGGTTCCAGGCCTCACACCAACTCCAGTTTGCCGGTACGGCGAGCTCGCCGCTCGGCGTACCGCAGGAGCACGATTGCGGCAGCCGCATATGCCAGCCCGATGAGCAACTCCATCGTGAGCAGATACGGCACACCGCTGAGGTCACCGTCGATCACCTGCCGGACCGCGAGCAAGCCGTGGGTCATGGGCAGTGCCTGCGCCGCTGTAGCCACCGGACCGGGCAGCTCCGCGAGGGGAATGTTCGCGCCGCTGAAAACGATCAAGCCATAGAACACGACGTTGAGCAGCAGGTTGGCGTCGGTGCCGAGCAGACTGAGGTTCGCCAGTAGCAAGCCAAGGCCGGACAGGGAGATCGCGGTCACCAGCAGCCCGATCAGTAACCACACGATCGAGGTGCTGCTAATGTCGAGGCCGAACAACACCACCCCGAGGCTGATACAGAAGACCCCGGTCAGGACCCCTGAGATCCCTTGCAACAGAGCACGGGCATAGAAGGTCTCCGCCACCGGCGTCGGCGCGGCGATCAGCGCGGTGAGAGTTCCCTGACCGCGCTCATTGATGATGACGGACGTCGCACCGAATAGAGCGCTCGTGGCCATCAGTCGTACCGCGTTGCCGATGATGTAGTACTCGGTGCCCTCTGGCCCGAACTGGCCCAACAGTCCAAAAAAGATGATCTGGACCGCCGGCTCGATGAACATCATGATTGCGTAGTCCAGCGGCCGGAGCCATCCGAAGAGTCCGCGGTAGGAGTAGCTGACCTGACGGAGCAACCGGACGGCGAACATCTAGGCCAGCTCCAAGCTCGCGGTGACCCGTACCCTGCGTTCGATCACTCGGAACAGCACTACCGCTGCGGCCAGGGCGATCCCCGCCGACGACAATGCCAGGCCAAGCGCCCGAAGGTCGAGCGTCCCGGTGGTGAACGCCTGCTCGGTGGCCTGCGCGGCCCACCGCATCGGGACCACTGCGGTGGCCCCTTGGGCTCCGGCCGGCAGGGCGGTGACCGGAAACAACACGCCGGAGGCGACCAACAACGGCCACTCGAGGAAGTTCTGTAGCACCGTCGTGCGTCGCGACAGCAAGAACAGCGTACCCAGCAGGAGGCCGAATGAGTGGCAGGCGAGCCCATAAACGGCGATGCCGACCAGGACCCAGGGTACTGACAGGTCACCGGGCAGCGGGACACCAAACAGCAGCACCGCGGCGACGCTGGAGATCACGATGGGGATCAACGACAGCACTAACGCACCCATCGCGCGGCCAGCAGAGACCAGCCAGAGCGAAGCGTCAGCGAGTAGGACCGGCAGAATGGTGCCGTACCTGCGTTCGCGTCCAAGATCGCCGGCCGAGGAGAACGCGGTCGCCACCCACATGCCCGCCATGCCGCTGCCCAGAACGACATAGAACGCCCCGGCTCCGTCGACCCGGCCGTAGACGTAGTAAGTCAGCAGTACCATCGTAATCGGCTGGATCAGGAGCATGACCTGGAAGATCGGCCGAGCTAGCGTGTTGACCAGGTGGACTCGCATCGAAGCGACCACGGCCTGGTGGGGCACGTTACTTCCCCTCGACCATAAGGACGTAGGCATCCTCCAACTGCGAGTCGCGAATGCTGTGACCAGCTATCCCCAGGTCGCACTGGCTAACCACGGCGGCCACCAGATGCGCTGGCCGGGAGGTGTGGACCCGGATGACTCGCCGGCCGTCAGCGCTGGCCGCCACTGCCAGGCCGAACTCCCGAGCAGCCCCACTTACGACGCCCTCGTCGGCGGCATCGGCGAGGACCAGCTCGACGACGTGGCTGCCGACCGCCGCGGTCCGGAGGGCCTGGGGCGAGTCGAGGTGGCGGATCGTACCATCGATGATCACCGCGATCCGATCAGAGAGCGTCTCCATCTCCCACATGTAGTGCGAGGTCAGCAGGATTGTCGTCCCGTGTTCCCGACGGACCCGTTCGATCAGGCTTCGGAGTTGGCGAGCAGCCACCGGATCCAGGCCTATGCTCGGCTCGTCCAGAAAGAGCACTTGCGGCCTGTTGATCAGCGACTTCGCCAGATGGAGCCGCTGTTTCATCCCCTTCGAAAAGCCCTCCACCCGCTCGTGGCGCCGATCGGAGAGGCCGACCAGCTCCAGGAGCTCCTGTGCACGTGGGCGGCCCTCGCGCGCCGGCACCCGGTAGAGGTCGGCGAAGTAGCGCAGGTTGTCCTCGGCCGAGAGCCGCCAGTACAGTCCGCGTTCGCCCCCGAAGACAAAGTTGACCTTCCGTCGAATGCTTCGAGCCTCGCTCGCCACATCATGGCCTAGCACCGAAGCGCGGCCCGATGTTGGCAGGAGCAGCGTCGTGAGGACCTTGATGAGCGTGGTCTTGCCGGCCCCATTTGGCCCGACCAACCCGAAGATCTCTCGTGGCGGGACTGCCAGCGAGATGCCGCTGAGCGCCGGCACCACCAGTCGCCGACGGCGGATCGTCCCCGTGCTCGTGCGGTACTCCCGGTCAAGCTGCACGGTCTCAATCGCGAAGGAACTCATGGGACGGTTGTCAGGCCCCTCTCCAGCAAGCGGTAACGGCCCCGGCGCCTAGCGGCCGACCACTGATTTCTACATCGCCATCGCTAACTCCGCAACTGGCTCACATCGAACATCTTGACAGTAACGAGGTGGCTGGGCACCATGGGTAACAAGTAGCAGACCACTGCCGGGACGGGGAGTCGACATGATCAACGAGCACACCGCTGACCGCGCCGGCGTAGCCGAAGATGTCGCGGACGATCTAGAAGAGCTGGAGTTCTCGCCGCTGACCCCGGACGAAGTCGCCGGATTGGACGACCGGATCTATCTGCTCGGCGTTCATGCTGACAGACACCGAAACATCGAGCACCAACTCGCCCACCGGGCAGACCCACCAGCGAGCGCAGCCGGGCTCTGAGGCCCCGCCGTGGCTGCCGCTTCCGATTCGCCAACTGTGGACGGGATGTCAGGCCCGAAGGTCGGCGACGCGTTCGGCGAGGCCCTCCTGGCGGTGCTGCGCAGTGGTGAGAAGCCGGGGATCGCCAACGAGATCGTCGAGCGAGACGACGGCTTCATCTCGGCAACCGACGCGATCCGCTACTTCGGCAGCTCGGAGTCGTTCTCTGCGCCCGTCCGGTGGGCGCTGGGTCATGCTCACGGCCGGGTCCTAGATGTGGGCTCAGACCTGAGCATCTACGACTGCTCGCTCGCGCGGGCATCAATTGGATCCAGCCCGGTATCGAGAGCCTGAGCACCCATGTATTGCAGCTTATGCGGAAGGGGTCATCCAAACTCATCAACCTACGGCTGTTGAAGTGGGCTAGATACTTTGGCCTCGTGGTGGAGTGGAACATTCTAAGCGGGTTCCCAGGTGAGACCGACGCGGATTACCACGAGCAGGCAGCGCTGGTGCCGCTGCTGCATCACCTGGAGCCGCCCGCAGGCGGAGAACGGTTCTGGCTCGAGCGCTTCAGTCCATACTTTACCGACAACACCTTCCCGATCCATGGGGTCCGGCCTCAGAGCAGCTACCGGCACATCTACCCGCACAGCCTCCAACACGACAAGATCGCCTACTCGTTTGAGTACGAGGCCGACCACATCGCCACCGCCGGAGCCAGAATGGCTCTGGACGTGGCGATCGAGCAATGGCGCCGGTGCTGGGCAGGCGAACGGCGTCCGAGCTTGACCTATCAACGGCTGCCAGAGACCCTACGCATCATCGATCGGCGCAGCGAGCTGCCGCAGCAAACCATGTTGACGGGATGGCGCGCGGAGGCCTATCAGGCTTGTGACTACACCTCGCGTTCGCCTGAACGCATCCGTGAAGAGCTCGCGTCACTCGGGTACCAAGTCACGGCCAAACAGGTACGAGGGCTGCTCGAGGCATGCTGCCGCGCGGGCGTGATGGCCTCCGAAGATGAGCAATATCTAGGACTCGCGCTGCCGGAGAACCCGGGTTGGTGACATGGAGACAAGCAAAACCACGTTGGCGGTTAGCTACCACCGCAGCAGCGTGCTGGACCTCTTCCTAGCGGTACAACGGGAGCTGATGGGCCGGTTCGCGCATGAGTCGGTCTTCCTACCGTGTCCGGTGGTGCCCGAGGTGGCGCAGTTCGTGGACGGCCTCCGCGACTGGGGACGCGCCGGACTGACCGATCTACCGATGGGGATTACTCACGCAACCAGCCCCGCCGCCCTGGTGGATGCGGTCGGTCTTACCGAGCTACGATCCGGCAGCGACCGGATCGCTGCGGCGATGGTAGCGGCGGCTCCTTCGCTGGAGCCCGTTCTCGCTGGTCTCGACGGCGTCCGGACGACCGGCGAGGCTGACTTGCGACGGCTGCTGCCGCTGGATCGGTTCGGCGAACCGCTCCGGGCCGCGCTCGGTCTGGCAACCGGTCCCCTGACCATGCAGCTGTTCCTGGTGCCGCTGGCTCCGCACTTCCCGGGAGTAGGTTTCCTCACTGTGGAAGGTCGGATCGCCGCGTGCTATGCCGACTGCCGCCGGTTTACCGGGGCCACCCTGGCGGACGCAGTTCTGGCCCTTTTCTGCTGGACGCTCCTCAAGGAATCTCCAGGGAAGGACAACCTGTTGGCCGAGTTGGGCCAGCGGATGCCCGGACAAGGCCGCCATCATCGGCGATTGCGCGCCGTCGTTACCAAGATCATGATCGAGAAACTATCGGCGCATCTGATCCGGAGCGTCGAACCGGACCACCGCCCATGCGTTGACGTGCTCGGGGCGATCTGGCGCTACCCCAGACTCGCCGCAGTCATTGATCGGCACTGGGGACGTTACCTCGCGGGCCTGGTCGCCCGGGAAGAGTGCCTCACGGACCTCGCGAACGAGCTAGGCGGGCGGCATCCGCGCTGGTACGTGGAGGATGTCGATGCCACCTCGCTCGCTGCCGATTTCTACGTGCTGGAGTGGCTGAGCGCAGCCGGCTGCGACGAGGCTCAGCGGCGTTTCGCCCAGTGGGTGCCTGGCCTGGCCGACTATTTCGCCCGCCAGATCGATCTAACTATCGGTGGCGAACTCGGCCACTTCGAGCGGGCCCGCCGGCATCGACTACCCGAGCCGGTCGGGTCGTTCATCGAGCGGGTCACCGCTGGCGACAGCCGAGTGGCCTGGTGGCGCACCCGGCGGGAGCTGGGACAGTTGCGGGCGCTGACCCTCGCCGCCGAGACCTTCAACGGACCGGGGTTGGAATATGGCGGGGAGGCGTGGGGGCCCGTCGCCGCAACGCTGCGCCGCTACCTCGAGCTTGAGATACCCCCAGCTATCTTCGTTGACCAATGCTTCTCGCTGGAGCACAACAACGGCTCGCTGTTCGACAAGTACTTCGCCACTGAAGGTCTCCGCGAATTGCTCGATGCCCAGGCGGCCGGCGATCTTCTCGCGTTGACCGCCCGGGCATCCGTGGAGGTTCGCCGACTGTGGCACCGGCACCGCGCCCGGCACCGCGCCGGGTACGACCCGCAGTGGCTTTGGGCCGAAGCCGAAGCTTTGGTGGACAGCCCAACGCCGATCCTCGCGCGGTCGAGCGCCGCACCGGTGTCCTCATCGATCGGCAGCCTAGGGTGTGGCAGTGCGTTGGCACCGGAGGTATACAGCGCCGAGGTGGGCGACGAGCCCAACGCGCCACAACCCTGGCGTGGGGTCAGCCGGCGCCGGCCACCACCGCCGCTGCACGGCGGGCAGGGCTGCCGCGGGGTCGCGGTGCTCTACACCACAGTCGGCCCGATCACGATCGAGCTGTGGCCTACGTCGGCACCCCACACCGTCGACGCCTTCGTTGGGCTCGCCCGCGGCACCCTGGCTTGGCAGGATCCCATCACCCGACAGACAGGAGTAGGTGGGTTCTACGACCACACCACCTTCCACCGCCGAATCCCCGGCTTTCTCATCCAGGGCGGCGACCGCAGCGAGACCGGGGAGGGCGGTCCCGGGTTCCGGATACCCGACGAGTTCGACTCCACATCGGTCTTCGACCGGCCGTACCTGGTTGCAATGGCCAACACCGGACCAAACAGCGCCGGATCGCAGTTCTTCATCACCCTGGCGGCGGCACCCCATCTCAACGGCGGGTACAGCCGGTTCGGGGAGGTGACAGACAGGCTCTCGCGCGAGCGGGTACGAGCGATCGCCGACGCCACTGGTCCAGTAATCAACGAGCGGGTGGATGTCACCATCTGGTGAGACCCGGTGGCGATTCTAGGCTCACAGCAACGGCAGCGCCGCGAAGGTGTGGTCCCGCCAAATCTGGCGAGAAGCCTCCTCCGGGTACGGCACGACCGCGGGCTCGGCATCGAGCAAGTGGGTGAGCCGCCGCTGCGGGTCGTACCCAGGCCAACCCGGGTCCCCGGTGCGGGCGAAGTCGGTCCAGGCGGCGCGGACCCGGTTCGACAGCGCCTCCGCCGCGGGCGGTGGCTCGGCTCCCAACAGCGTCCGGGCGAGGTCGGAGGCGAAGACGCCGAAGGTGAGCGGGACATCCAGCGCGTGGCAGGCGCCTACCTCCGGCTGCCCCGGCGCGCGCCAGGTGAGCTCGTAGAGGTGTGCCCGACCGCCGCCGGCCACCTGCGCGTCGGCCAGGTGCAGCGAGGGCATCCGGAACAACCAGTCCGAATGGACCAGGTCGAAGAGTTGCTCGGCCGTGGCGCCAGCGAACGCCGCGCGGTAGGCCCGCTCCCCCTCCGGCCCGGGGGCCAGCGCCCGCAACGCGGCGGTGGCCTGCTCATCGGTGACCCGCCCGGTCAGCCCGGTGAAGTAGTGGAACAGCCGGCACTCGTCGCGGGTGTGGCCGACGATCAGCTCCACGCCCCGCGCGGCGCCGGCGGCCAGCGCCTGCCAGGGCGTGCGAGGTAGCACCTCGCCGTCGACCACCGGCGAGTACGGGGTCAACGTATGCGCCACCGGACCCCACCGCTGCTCGTACAGGCGCATTTTGGTGGCGACCCGATCCCCGGCGGCGGCCAGCCGGCGTGGCTCCACAGCCGACAGCTCCGCCGCGGTCGCCGGTAGCTCCAGCTCGCCGGCGATCTCGGCGGCGATATCGGCGGCCAGCTCAGCCGAGAGGTAGGTCCCCGGCACGCTCTGCGCGATCGCCCGTTGGAACAGGCCGTCGGCTCGCGGCATCGACAGCAGCGCGGCGACCGAGCCGGCGCCGGCGGACTCACCGAAGATGGTGACCTGCGCTGGGTCACCGCCGAACGCGGTGACGTTGTCGCGCACCCATTCCAGGGCGGCGACCTGGTCGAGCAGGCTACGGTTGGCCGGTGCCCCGGCGAGCTGGGCGAAACCCTCGACGCCTACCCGGTAGTTGAGGGTTACCACCACCAGGTCACCGGTGCCGACGAGCTGGGCAGCGTCATAATCGGGGAAGCTGGAGCTGCCCATCGCGTAGGCGCCGCCGTAGATCCACACCATCACCGGCCGGCGGGCCGCCGGGTCCGGCTCCGGCGTCCACACGTTGACCGTCAACCAGTCGTCGGCGGCCGACTCCGGCGGGGTCGCCCCGGACAGGGTGCCCTGTTGCGGAGCCGGACCGAACGCGACCGCCTCCCGCACCCCGTCCCATCGGTCCACCGGCTGCGGCGCGGCGAACCTGGCGGAGCCGACCGGTGGCGCTGCGAACGGGATGCCACGAAAGACCGCCAGCTCGCCCTCGCGACGGCCACGCACCCGGCCGGCGGTGGTGCGGACAGTTGCGCTCTGGTCAGCCATGCGTACCCCTCACCGTCGACCGGGCAACAGTATCGAAGCCCTCAGTGTTGTCGAAACCTCAGCCGTCGCTACGCAGGGCGGCCCGGTAGCCGGCGGCCGTGAGGGCGAGCGGAGCATCGGATGGAAACTTTCTACGGCCGGACCGGCAAGGTAACGCCGAAGGCTCCCGCTGCGACCCGCGGAAGCACCCGCCATACCAGCGGCGGAACTCCCTGCGTAAGCCCCCTCTCGACCGGGTCGGCGCCGACCAACGTCGATCCCATTGACGTCTCCCCACTCGAAAGCGTACGGTACTTGGGCGGCAACTTTCCGCCTTGATAGTCCGAAAGTTGCGGCTAAGTGGGAGCCATCGGCGTCTGCGGAGTAACGGGCAAGCATTCCGCGAAGAGTCACCCCATTGCGCCCGCGCGGCCCTACCTGTGGCCCGGCACCCGGCAGCCACAAACAGCACCCCGCCGCCGGCGCCAACCCCGACCTTGGCTCCCTGGCCCGGCCCCACCAACCTCCAGCCAGCAGCGACATCGCGGCGAGGTAAGCGCGCCGTCCAGCTCCGAGCCTAGGCGAACCTGACTATGGCGAGGAGTATCCGAATGCAAGGTGTACGAAGAGCCCGCTGGCGGGCCAGTGTCATCGCCGGTAGCGTCGCCGCGCTGCTGGTCGCGGGGACGGCCGTGGCGGTCGGCGCCCAGGCGGCGACGGGTTGCCGTGTGGCGTACACGGTGCCGGCGCAGTGGCCGGGCGGTTTTACCGCCGACGTGGCGGTGACCAACCTTGGCGAGCCGCTCGATGGCTGGAGTCTGGAGTGGAGTTTCACCGCTGGCCAAGAGGTCACCCAGGCCTGGAACGCCACGGTCAGCTCGTCGGAGGGCATCGTCACCGCCGAGAACATGAGCTACAACGCGGAGCTGGGGACAGACGAGACGGTCTCGTTCGGCTTCAACGGGTCGTGGTCGGGCACCAACCCGGAACCGACGTCGTTCACGCTCAACGGGGTAAGCTGCACCGGCGACATCGCGACCCCATCGCCGTCGGTCAGCCCGTCGGTGAGCCCGTCGCCGTCGCCGACGAGCTCGCCGCGTCCGAGCGATCCGATGGCGATGGTGGCGGCGATGGAGCCCGGCTGGAATCTGGGCAACACACTCGACGCCATCCCCGACGAGACCGCCTGGGGCAATCCCCTCACCTCCGAGGCGCTGCTGCAACAGGTGCGGTCACAGGGTTACAACAGCATCCGGCTCCCGATCACCTGGAGCAACCGGCACGGCCCGGCCCCCGACTACACCATCGACCCTGATTGGCTCGACCGAGTCCGGGAGATCGTCGACTGGTCCCTGGCCGAGGACTTCTACGTGATGATCAACCTGCATCACGACTCCTGGCAATGGATCAACGCCTATCCCAACGACCCCACCACGGTGATGGACCGGTACACCGCCCTGTGGACCCAGCTCGCCGACGCCTTCCGCGACTACCCGAAGGAGCTGGTATTCGAGAGCATCAACGAGCCCCAGTTCGCCGACACCTCCGACGCTGAGGGCGACCAGTTGGTGCACGAGTTCAACGTCGAGTTCCATCGAATCGTCCGGGAGTCCGGCGGAAACAACACCGACCGGTTGCTGGTGCTGCCAACCCTGCACACGAGCACCGACCAAGCTCGGCTCGACGCGCTGCTGACCACCTTTGACCAGCTCGATGATGCCAACCTGGTCGCTACCGTCCACTTCTATGGTTGGTGGCCGTTCAGCGTCAACATCGCCGGCGGCACCCATTATGACGCCACCGTGGAGCAGGATCTGATCGACACCTTCGACCGCGTCCACGACACCTTCGTCGCCAACGACATCCCGGTGATCATCGGCGAATGGGCGCTGCTCAACTGGGACCACACTCGACCCGGTGTCATCCAGCGAGGCGAGTTCTTGAAGTTTCTTGAAGCCGTCGGCTATCACGCTCGGACCCGGGAGCTCACCACCATGGTGTGGGACGCCGGCCAGTTCCTGCACCGCGAAGAGCTGCAGTGGCGAGACCAAGGTGTCTATGAGATGTTCAAGGCGAGCTGGACCAGCCGCTCCGGCACCGCCTCAGCGGACCATGTCTACGTGCCGCAGAGCGGGTCAATCACCAGCAGAGACCTTACGCTCAACCAGAACGGCCTGTCGTTCCAAGGGTTGTGGCAGGACGACGAGCAGCTGGCGGAAGGCAGCGACTACACGGTCGCCGGCGACACGCTCACGTTGACCGGACCGGCCATGACCCGCCTGGTCGATGACCGCGCCTACGGCGTCAACTCCACTATCGAGGCCCGCTTCTCGCAGGGCACGCCGTGGCAGATCAACATCATCACCTACGACACTCCTACCCAGACCACGGCGACCGGCACCACCAGTTCGTTCGCCATCCCCACCGAGTTCCACGGCGACCAACTCGCCACCATGGCGGCCCGGTACGCCGATGGCAGCAACGCCGGACCCGCCGAATGGACCCCGTTCAAGGAGTTCTGGCAGCACTTCCAGCCCGACTACGACGCCGGCGCGATCATCCTGAAGCCGGAGTTCTTCGACGAGGTGGACGACGGCCAGGTCACCCTGACCTTCCACTTCTGGAGCGGCACCCAGATCACGTATGAAATCGTGAAGTCCGGCAGTACGGTCACCGGGAGCACCGGCTGACTGGGCAGCCGCCCGGCTCGGTCGCCGATCCGAGCCGGGCGGCTGGCTACCCGGACCGGGGCGGCGCCGTGCTCCCCCGGACCGTCAAGGTCGTCCCGATCTCCACTCCCAGCTGCGACGGTGTCTCACCGCGGCCGAGCACCAGCGCCAGCTCGGTCGCCGCGACCGCCATCTGGGTCAACGGTTGGTGAACCGTGGTCAGCGGAGGGTCCACCCAGGCCACGACCGGCAAGTCATCGAAGCCGACCACGCTAAGGTCGTCCGGGATCCGCAGCCCCGCTTCGCGGGCAGCCTGGTAGACACCGAGCGCCTGCAGGTCGTTCGCGGCGAAGACCGCCGTCGGCCGGTCGGCCCGAGACAGCAGGGACCTAGCGGCCTCGTAGCCGCCCTCACGGGTGAGCTCGGCATGGACCACCGCACCGGCCTCGGCCGGCAGGCCGGCAGCCTCCATCGCCGACCGGTAGCCGTCGAGCCGGGCGCGGCAGCACAGCACCTGGTCCGGCCCCCCGATCATCGCGATCCGCTGGTGCCCCAACCCGACCAGGTGACGCACCGCAGATCGCCCGCCGTTCCAATTCGTCGCGCCCACGAATGGCACGTCGTCCGGCAGCTCGCCGGTGGGATCGAAGACCACGAACGGGATGCCCTGCGCCCGCAGCTGCTCCCGTTCGGCCTCGGACAGCTGCGCCACCGACAACACACACCTCGGCCGCCGCGAAACCGTCTCAGCCATGGCAGCCGCTGCCACCGAGTCGTGCAGGCCGAACTCGGAGACCATCACACCGATCCGGTGTTGGCGGGCGACCCGCTCCACACCCCGAATGATCTCCACCGCCCACATGCTCTCGAGTTCACGGAACACGAGCTCGAGCACCTTGCTCCGGTTGCCAGCCGGCCGGCGATACCCGTACTGGTCGATCAAGCTTTCGATCCGCGCCCGGGTGTCGGCAGAAACTCCTGACCTGCCGTTGATCACCTTCGACACCGTCGGGACCGAAACCCCCGCCGACTCAGCGATATACGAGATCGTGACCGGCCCGGCCGGTTTGCCGGGCGAACGCTCCCGGTCCGTGGCAGGCGACCCGGACCCGCTCTCCGTCAAGATCACCCTCTCCGTCCCCATCAGCCCGCGCCGTCATTCTGTCACCTCTGGCTCCGCATCAGGTCGCAGCGCCCCGATCACCAGCTCAGTCGCCCGGGCAAGCAGCGCGTTGTCGAACTCGGCAGCTGCCTCATGCCGGTTCGACATGAGCGCGAGCACCACCGGTGCTCCCTCTCCCGGCGGCGGCCACGCCACCGCCACGACAGCGCGGGTGCCGTAGGTGCCACCCGCGCCGGTGCGATCACCAACCACCCACCCCGCTGGTACGCCGGCCCGGACCAGCTCGTCCCCGGTCGTGTTGCCCCGCATCCACTCGACCAGCAGCTCCCGATCCTCGGCGGCGAGCGCGTCGTCCACCGCGTACGCCCGCAGATTGGTGGCGAAGGCGCGGGGGCTGGTGGTGTCCTGGGTCTGCCCCGGCGCCCACTGGTTCAGCTCGGTCTCGTACCGCCGAGGTTCGGTCACCTCGTCACCGAGGGCCTCCAGCGCCGCGGCGAAGCCCTCCGGGCCGCCCAGGCGCTGCAGAATCAGGTTGGCAGCGGTGTTGTCGCTGTACCGCACCGCCGCTTCGGCGAGCGCGCGCAGGGTCATGCCGGTGTCAACGTGCTGTTCGGTGATCGGCGAGTGGCTCACCAGATCCGCCTCGGTGAAGAAGATCTCCTCCGCCAACTCCGCCGCCGTGACATCGGCAAGCATCGCGGCCACGGCGAACACCTTGAACGTCGAGGCGTACCCGAATCGTTCGTCGGCGCGGTGCTCGAGCGTGGCACCGGACTCGGTGTCGATCGCGTAGACCCCGAGTCGGGCGTCGAACTCGGCCTCCAGCTCGGCGAACTCCTCCGCCACCGGCGCGACCGTTGGCGTGCCCCCCGGTGCGACCCCCGGCGTGGTCGGCGCCGGCGGCGTGGCCGGCGGGTTCTCCTCGGTCGTGCAGGCGGCGCCGGGGAGCAGCAGCAGCGCAGTCGCGAGCCCGGCGGCGGCACGCCGCAACAGCGGCGCGCGAGTCGTTGTCGTCACAGTCATCCCTTCGTCGTCCCCACCCCATTGTGGGGCCGATCGGAGCTTGGCAGCCGACCACGACGCTGCTGCCCAAGGCCAAGCTGAGCCGATTGATGCTGATCTGGCTAGACTGCCATACCACGGACCTGGTCGCCGCCTGCCAGGCATTCGTCGCTGCTAGTAATCGCGGCAGCTTCACAGTGGGCCGCCGCCGCCCACATTCCGCTGTCCGTCGCCAGCCACCGGCTCGCCACCGCGAGCTGATGGGCACCGATCGGAGGCCGTGGTAATACGATTGGGTAGTGAACGGCGAAGACACGAACACTGCCACCAGGCTCGCAGAGATGGCGACCGCAGAGCCAGCCGAAGGAGCGTAGTGTCCCGGAGCACCAACGACCTGCTGCGCATGTTGCCTGACCTGGAGACCGACCAGGTCGAGCGGAAAGAGTCGCTTAAGGGCGGGGAGATCAAGGATCGGATCTGCCAAGCGATCTGCGCATTCGCCAACGACCTGCCCGACCACCACAGCTCCGGCGTGATCTTTGTCGGTGCCAGCGACGATGGGCGTCCGGCCGGCCTCAGCATCGACGACCGGCTGCTGCTTAGTCTGGCTGACCTGCGTGGGGACGGTCGAATCCTCCCACCGCCAGTCATGAACGTCCGCAGGCTCGAAGTCGGGGATCAGGCCGTAGCCGCGATCGAGGTGGAACCGAGCCCAAGCCCACCCGTCCGGTTCAATGGCCAAGTGTGGATCAGGGTCGGGCCACGTCGGGCCGTCGCGACAGCTGACGAGGAGCGCCGACTCGCCGAACGGAGACGCGCCGCTGATTTACCGTTTGACAGTCGGCCAGCCGACGGAGCCACGCTGGGGGACCTCGACCTTGCACTTTTCGAGAGAGAGTACCTGCCCAGCGTCCTCACCTCCGAGGTACTCGCCGCGAACGGTCGCACCACAGAACAGCGCTTGGCGTCACTACGGCTCGCCACCGTCGATGGTGTCCCCACCAACGCCGGCTTACTTATCCTCGGCACCGACCCGGCGCGATTCATCTCTGGTGCCCAGGTGCAGTTTGTTCGGGTCGAAGGCACTTCACTCAGTGACCCCATCGTGGACGAGCGACGCCTGACCTCCGCTCTGCCTGACCTGTTGCGGGAACTCGACGAACTACTGCGGCTCAACATTCGCACCTCGGTACGGATCGGCGAGGCGCTCCGCGATGTGCGACGATCCGATTATCCGTTGGCGGCGCTACAACAGCTCACTCGCAATGCCATCCTGCACCGCAATTACGAAGGGACCGCCTCACCGGTACGCCTCACCTGGTACGAAGATAGGGTTGAGATATTCTCGCCGGGTGGGCCCTATGGGACAGTGACGGTGGAGAATTTTGGCCAGCCCGGGGTAACCGACTACCGGAACCCGATCCTTGCGGAGGCGATGGGTGGTCTCGGATTTGTGCAGAGGTTCGGCGCCGGTCTCCCCATCGCTCGGCGCGCGCTCGCCGAAAACGGCAGCCCTCCGCCAGAGTTCACGCCTGACCCGTCCTACGTGGGAGTCATTATCAGGGAGGCGGCATGAAACCTCCCGTGATCGCGTTCTTCAACAACAAGGGTGGGGTGGGGAAGACATCGCTGGTCTACCACCTCACATGGATGATGGCGGAGAAAGGCCTGGTCGTCGTCGCGGCCGACTTCGATCCCCAGGCCAACCTGACCGCCAACTTCCTCGCCGAGGAGGACCTAGAGCGGCTGTGGCCGGCGGAGAAGACTCTGACCAGCCCCGGCAAAACTGTCTACGGAAGTCTGGCACCACTCGTCCGCGGTGTCGGCGACATCTCCGAGCCACCGATCGTTGACGTCGCAGACCGAATCAGCCTCCTGCCCGGTGACCTGACCCTATCCAAGTTCGAGGATGAGCTTTCCAGCCAATGGCCTGCCTGCCTCGACGGTAGTGAGCGGGCCTTCCGGGTAACATCAGCCTTCTGGCGCCTCATCGAGGAGGGTGCCGATTTGAGCGGCGCGGATGTTATCCTCGTCGATGTCGGCCCGAATCTGGGGGCCATTAACCGCTCCGCGCTTATCGCCGCCGAGCATATCGTCATCCCGCTCGCACCGGACCTGTTTAGCGTCCAAGGCCTTCAGAACCTCGGACCCGCTCTGCGTCGCTGGCGTACGGAGTGGCTGGCACGGCTCGAGCGCAACCCGAACCCAACCCTCGAACTGCCGACCGGTCAGATGCGTCCGTCCGGTTACGTCCTGATGGGCCATGGCGTCCGGCTCGGGCGCCCGGTGAAGGCGTACCAGCGTTGGATGGCCCGCATCCCGGAGGTCTATCGAACGGCGGTGCTGGACATAGACGAGCCGGCTCCCGTTGTCAGCGATGACCCGTACTGCCTCGGCCAGCTCAAGCACTACCGAAGTCTCATGCCGCTGTCTTACGAGGCAAGGAAACCAGTGTTCGCGCTCAAGCCCGCCGACGGCGCGTTCGGCGGCCACCAGACCGCGGTCACCGAAGCCCGGGGAGACTTCAGCCGCCTTGCTGACCGAATCCTGCAGGAGGTAGGACTCGCTACCGGGGATCGGTCGTAGCGAAGCCGAACCGACTCACCGGTGGGCTCGGGGCTTGCGCGCGCCCCGTAGGCATGCGCCGGAGTCAACGCCGCAGGGCTCGGGAGATGCCACGGCCCGCCGCCCGGACCAGCGGGGCCAGCGTCAGCGGGTCGGCCCGTTCGTGGGCCACCACCAGCGAGACCGCGGCGACGACCGCGTCGTCCGGACCACGGATCGGGGCGGCGACCGAGAAACTGTCCATGGTCACCTGCCGGTCGCTCACCGCGTACCCCTGGCGGCGCACGTCGGCGAGCACCCGTCGCAACGCACTCGGATCGGTGATGGTCAGCGCGGTGTACCGCCGCAGCGGCGCGGCGAGCAGCTGTTCCTGAACCTCAGCCGGGGCGTGGGCGAGGAGGACCAGGCCGACCCCGGTGGCGGGCAGGGCGAAGCGGCCACCCACCCGGGTGAGCACCGGCACCGCGTGCCGGCCGGCGATCCGTTCGATGAAGACGAGCTCCAGCCCGTCGCGGATGGCTAGCTGGACGTTCTCGTGGGTGACGTCGTAGAGATCCTCCAGGAACGGCAGGGCCTGCTCACGAAGTCCCAGCCCGCGGGGCGCGAGCGCGCCCACCTCCCACAGCCGCAGCCCGATCCGGTACCGGCCGTCCTCGCCGCGCTCCAGCGCACCCCACTCGACCAGCTCCGCGACCCGGCGATGCGCGGTGGGCAGGGAGATGCCGGCCCGTCGCGCCAGCTCGCTGAGGGTCAGCGCGGGGTCGGCCGGGCCGAACGCGCCCAGCAGCGCGAGCACCTTACTCGTCACCGACCTGCCTGGTTGGGTGTGCACTCCCCCATCATCGCGCCCCGCCAGGTCACAGCTCCAGTACCAGGCGGGGGGTACGGGAGCGGGAGACGCAGATGAGCATCACATCATCGGCGTCGCCGCCGAGCAGGCTGTCGCGGTGTTCGGGGACGCCGTCGAGCACCCCGGTCTCGCAGGTGCCGCAGGTGCCTTCCCGGCAGGAGGAGAGCGCCGGGATCCCCGCCTCCTCCACCACCTGCAGGATCGACCTGTCCGGCGGGACCGCCAGAGTTTGCCCGGTGAGCGCCAGCTCGATCTCGAACCCGTTGTCGCTCCCGCCAGCGCTGTCGGCGGCGACCGGAGCGAAGCGCTCAAGGTGCAGCACCTCCGGCGGCCACGTCCGGCAGCGCTCCTGCACCGCGTCGAGCAGCGGCTCCGGCCCGCAGCAGTAGACGAGCGTGTCGATCGCCGGGGTCCCGAGCCAGCTGTCGAGATCGAGCAGCCCGGCCTCATCCTGGGGGCAGAGCTGGACCCGGTCGCCGTACCGGCGCTGGAGTTCGCCGCCGAAGGCCATGGTGGCACGGGTGCGCCCGCCGTACAGCAACCGCCAGTCGGCGCCGGCAACGTCGGCGGCGGCGAGCATCGGTTTGATCGGCGTGATACCGATGCCGCCGGCGATGAACAGATACCGCGCCGCGTTCGCCAGTCCGAAGTGGTTCCGGGGCCCGCGCACCCGCACCACCGTGCCGGGCGTCAGCTCGTCGTGCGCCAGCCTGGAACCGCCGCGCCCGTCCGGCTCCCGCTGGACCGTTACCGACCAGCTCGAGCGGTCAGCCGGGTCGCCGCAGAGTGAGTACTGCCGGACCAGGTCCGGCCGCAGCACCAAGTCGATATGCGCACCCGGCTCCCACCCGGGCAGCGGGTCGCCGACGGGATGCCGCAGGGTCAGCTGGATCACCCCGGCCGCGACCGGCTCCCTCGCGGCCACTACCAGCTCAAGCTCGATCACACCGACGCCTCCGTCCGCGGTGACGACACCGGCGACGGTACGGGTGGTGGTCGCAGCTGGTGCCCCGACGGGTGCGCCAACAGCCAGTCCCACATCGCCGCGGGCTCCTCGGCGGTCTGCTCCGCGCCGCAGTGGCAGACCCCGAACAGCGTGTCGGTGCCCGGCAGCCAGTGGATCCGGTACACCCGGTCACCGGCGAGCATGCCGACCTGCTCGGTCATGCCAGCGCTCCCGCCGGCGCCGCCCCGACGGGGGAACCGATCATGCGAGCCAGCATCCGCCGGGCCGCCAGCGCGCCGGTGTCGATGTTGATGCTCAGCTCCTGATATGCCTCCGGTTCGGCCGCGATCACCCGCTCCAGCAGGTTCAGGGCGGTGACGTCCTGCATCACCACGGTGTGGTTGCTGGTACGCAAGTATTCGGTGACCGACTCGTCGTCGATCGCGAAGTCGCGGGCCACCGCCCAGAAGTCGTACGTGGTGTGCTCGGTGGACGGGGTGATGGCGTACACGATCTCGGCGTGGCACGCCGCGCTGTCCGGGCCTTCCGCCGGCGGATACTGGCCCTGTGGGGCGATCCGGCTGTGCAGGAGGTAGAGGCACGGTGGGTGGTATTCGATGTCTTGCCAGCGGGTGATCCGACCCTCGATCCCGGTCGACTTGGCGTAGAACGGCGGGCACTCGGCGTCATCCATGTGTCGGCTGACGTAGATCACGCCCTTCTCCTCGTCCACCTCGGTGGTGATCGGGGTGTCGGCCACCTCCGGCGTACCGATGTAGCCGCCGTGCAGGTAGGTCTCGTGGGACAGGTCCATCAGGTTGTCTACCAGCAGGCCATACCGCGCCTCGAGCGGCTCCATGCCACCGACGACTGTATAACGTGGGTCGTTGAGCCAGGGTGCCCGCGGAATCGTAGTGGCGTCGGCCCGGTCCTGGTCGCCGATCCACACCCAGACAAAGGAGTCCTGCTCCACCACTGGATACGAGGCGACCTTGGCAGAACGTGGAATGCGTTGCTGCCCGGGGACGAAGGTGCAGGCGCCGCTGCTGCCATAGGTGAAGCCGTGGTAGCCACACACGATGGTGTCGCCCTCCAACCGGCTCTCCGAGAGCGGATAGCGGCGGTGCACGCACCGGTCGGCCAGCGCCACCACCTGCCCCGACTGCGTCCGATAGAGCACCAGCGGCTCGCCGAGCACGGTGCGGGCGAGCAGGTGCCGGCCCACCTCACTGCCGTACGCCGCCACATACCACTGGTTACGCGCAAACCCCATATCGGTCAACCTCCTCGACGGCGACTGGTGTGGCCAGCATCGTTTCGCAGCCGCTCGAGCCCCGGAAAGCCGGTCTTTCAACTGGTGAAAGACCGGCTTGGTCCGCTTTAGTTGATCTTGTCGTGGGAGAGGGAGAGTGCACAGGCCCTGTTGCGTGGCCTACGAGAGCTGCAAGCACAAACGGTGCAGCGTCGGCCGAGTACCGGCACCGCGTTGGGAGACGGATCCGTCGGGGCCTCCACCAGACAGCGTCGGGAACTACCAGGGTACGTCGACTATTCGACGACCGTCGATCGCATTACTGCCACCCGGTGTGGCGGCGACAGCCGCCGGCGCACTGCACCGTTTGTGCTCGCAGCTCTCGTAGGCCAGGCAGCGGAGCCGGCATCCACCTACCCTCCACCTCGACGTGCCCGACCAGGGTGGCCGCTACGGCCCCGGTGATCAAATGCCCGCCAGCTGTAGGACACACCGCGTGTCGTACAGCTGACGGGCATTTGATCTTGCGGGTTACCAGCGGCGCGGGCGCCTGGCAGTGCCGACGGCGTCAGGGCTTACGCGCGACCGCCCCGTAGGCATCGGTCCGCTCGGCGTCCGCCTCATCCGGACGCCACTGGGTGATCGGCACAAGCCCCGGCTCGACCTGCTCGAGACCCTCGAAGCACTCGGCGAGCTCCGCCGGGCTGCGCAGAATGTAGGGAACACCGCCGCTCTCCGCCAGCGTCTCGGCGCCCTGCACCACCTCCGGGCTGGTGTCGGTGCCGTCCCACAGCACCAGATAGCTGCCGGTCGGGGCGCTGCCGATCATCCGGCCCACGATGGAGCGTACAACCGCAAGATCGGGCTCGTAGCCCATGACGCCCATGAACAGCACAGCGATCGGCTGCTGGAAGTCCAACGCCGCCCTCGCCTCGGTAAGGATCTGCTCCGGGTCGTGGTAGTCAGCGTCCACGTAGGTGATGTTCCCGCGAGACTCGGAGGTGGTCAGCAGCGCGTGCGCGTGGACCAGCACCAACGGGTCGTTGTCGACGTAGACGATCTTGGACTCGGGCGCGACCTGCTGGGCCACCTCGTGAGTGTTCTGCATCGTGGGCAGACCCGTCCCGACATCGATGAACTGCCGGATCCCCGCCTCCGCGGCCAAATATCGCACAACGCGGATAAGAAACCGCCGGGACTGCCGCGCCATGATGGCGATCTCCGGATAGACCCCGACCACCGCATCCCCGGCGTCCCGATCGGCCTGGAAGTTGTCCTTGCCGTCCATCCAGTAGTTCCACATCCGCGCCGCGTGTGGCACATCGACCTGAAGCTTTGCGGCGAGCTCGGGATCCTGCTCGGGCATGACGAGTGCTCCTGTCGTGGAGGGGCGGCCAGGCGACGCCGGCACCGCAACAGAGCCGGGCCGGAGGAACCGGATTCTATCGCGACCGATGGTCAACCCGCCGGCTCGTCACCTCGGATACGGGCATGCAGGTGCATGTCATGTCGACCGTCGGCGTGGACGGCAACGCTGCGCTTGATGCCCTCCAGCCGGAAGCCGGCCTTCGTCGCGACCCGGCAGGACGCGACATTCTCAAGGCCGGTGCGTCTTTGGGCTCCCAGGGGCGCAGCACTAGGCCCCCTGGCACGGAGAGGATCGGTTGTGGGCCGGCGGCGAGGGTTCCCGCGGGGATCGTGGGCGGCGTCGAACGGTCTCCGGTCATGCCGCCATCCTCTCCCCCGTTCCGGAGGTAGCGACGCCTGCTCCGACCTGCGCCACTGCACCCCGAACGAAAGATGGCACCCAACACGGTGCCAGCCTGAGCCAAATACACTTGTGATGGCGCCAATCTTGTGCCATTCTGGCACCATGGACCTGACCAAGCATGTGAACAACCTCGGGCGGGAGTTCGCCACGCTCGCCGAAGCCGGCGGCGAGGACGCACGGGCGCTGGTCGAGCGGCTGACCGGGGCGCTCGAGTCGGCGATCCGGATGGCGCTGCTGGAAGCGCTGTCGACCGCCGCCGACGAGATCACCCAGGACCTGGCCCCAGGCTCGGTGGAGCTGCGGCTGCACGGACGCGATCCGAGCTTCGTGGTGACGGCGCCGCCCACCGAACCATCCGAAGTTGAGGAGCCGGCAACGACTGCCGCGGCACCGGACAACGAACCCCTGATCACCGAGGACGGCCCCGCCGCCCGCATCAACGTACGCATGCCTGAGCAGCTCAAGACCGCGATCGAGGAGGCAGCGGCGAAGGAAGGACGCTCGGTCAACGCCTGGCTGGTCCGCGCCGCCACCACTTCCCTGCAGCGTCCCGCAGGCGGCGCTCGTCCCGAGCCCCGCGGCAGCGGGAAACGAGGCAGACAACACTTCACCGGCTGGGTGCGCTAGCCGCACCGGCCACTCGGCTCACCAACCACCACGCCCCCGGCCTGCGGGGACGGCTGACTACCCATTTTGTGGAGACAACCATGCCAAAATTCGAGACACCCGAACCGATCTCAGTCACGCTGGAACTCGGCGTCGCCCAGGTACGGGTCGCGGCGAGCCCACGAGCCGACACCGTGGTCGAGGTCCACCCGAGTGACGAAGCTGACGAGTCCGATGTCAAGGCCGCGGCACAGATCGACGTCGACTACACCAACGGCGTACTGCGGGTGACTGGCCCGAAGCGCCACTTCGACTTCTCCAGGAAGAGCAGATCGGTCGAGGTCTCCATCGAACTACCGGTCGATTCCCAGCTCTCCGCCCACCTGCTGCAGGGCGACCTGCGCTGCGCCGGCCGGCTCGGGCAGTGCCAACTCAAGACCACCGGCAACATCTGGCTCGAACAGACCGGTCCGCTGCGCGTACACACCGGGGCCGGTCACATCACCGCTGACCGCATCGCCGGCAGCGCCGAGGTCTCCACCGGCACCGGCTCGATCCAGATCGGAGAGGTCGACGGCGCCGCGGCGGTCAAGAACTCCAACGGCCCCACCACCATCGACGCGGTCACCGGCGACGCCCGGGTACGCGCGGCCAACGGCGACATCCACGTCGAGCGCGCCGGCGCCGGCGTCGACGCGAAGACATCCGCCGGCGGCATCCGGCTCGGCGAGGCGGTCCGCGGCGTCGTGGTGCTCGCCACCGCCGCCGGTGACCTGGAGATCGGCGTCGCCGAGGGCACCGCCGCCTTCCTCGCGGTCAACACCAGCTACGGGCTCGTCCGCAACCAGTTGGCGGACACCGCCGGTCCCGACGATGCCGCCGAGACCGTCGAGGTGCGCGGCCGCACCGCCTGCGGGGACATCACCATCCGCCGTTCCTGACCCACCGCCCGCCCATTGAAAGGTGAAGCATGCCCAGTACACAGGCCCGGCCGGCGATCGCCGTGACCGGACTCCGGAAATCCTTCGGCGACCAGGTCGTCCTCGCCGGTCTCGACCTGACCGTGCCGCAGGGGACGGTCTTCTCGCTGCTCGGCGCGAACGGCGCCGGCAAGACCACCGCCGTCAAGATTCTGTCTACCCTGCTCAAGGCCGACGCTGGTGAGGTCCGGGTCGCCGGGCACGACCTGACCCGCGAGCCGGATGCGGTGCGCGCCGCGATCGGGGTGACCGGCCAGTTCTCCGCAGTGGACAATCTGCTGACCGGCGGGGAGAACCTGCTGCTGATGGCCGACCTCCACCACCTCCCCCGCGGCCACCGCCGGCGCCGCACCGCCCAGCTTCTTGACCAGTTCGGACTCACCGAGGCCGGCGGCAAGCCGGCGTCCACCTACTCCGGAGGCATGCGGCGACGGCTCGATCTGGCGATGACCCTGGTCGGCAGCCCGCAGGTGATCTTCCTGGACGAACCCACCACCGGGCTGGACCCGCGCAGCCGCCGAGACATGTGGCAGATCGTCCGGGAGCTGGTGGCTAGCGGCGTCACCATCTTTCTGACCACTCAATACCTGGAAGAGGCCGACGAGCTCGCCGACCGGATCGCGGTGCTCGATAATGGACGTGTGGTCGCCGAGGGCACTGCGGAAGAGTTGAAGCGCCGCATCCCTGGTGGGCACGTGCGCCTGCACTTCGCGGTCTCGCCGCACCTCGACGCGGCCCTGGGGGTCCTGCCGCAGGCATCGCGCGAGCCCGACGCGCTCGCCCTGCGGGTGCCCAGCGACGGCAGCCTGCGGTCGCTGAAGGCGCTGATCGGCCAGCTCGACGACCACTCGGTCGAGGTCGACGAACTCTCCGTACACACCCCCGATCTGGACGATGTCTTCCTCGCACTCACCGGCGCCCCTCGCCACGAAGAGGTGACCACCCGATGACCGCTTCTGCCATCATCGCCCCGGCCCCGACCAACCTGCGGTTCCATCCGGTACGCGACTCGGTGACGATGTTGCGTCGCAACCTCAAGCGGATGCTGCGATATCCGTCGATGACTATCATGCTGGTGGGGATGCCCGTCGTCTTCCTGTTGCTCTTCGTCTACGTCTTCGGCGGCACGCTGGGCGCCGGACTCGACGGGAGCGCACCCGGCGGCCGTGCCGAGTACGTCAACTACGTGGCGCCTGCGATCATCCTGATGACCGTCATGGCGACCGTGCAGGGCACTGCGATCTCGGTCGCCATAGACCTGACCGAAGGCATCATCGCCCGGTTCCGCACCATGCACATCGCCCGGGTCTCGGTGCTGACCGGGCACGTCGTGGGCAGCATCATCCAGGCGACCTTCGCCCTCGCCTTCGTGATCGTCGTGGCGCTGCTGGTCGGCTTCCGGCCCGCGGCCGGACCGGTCGAGTGGCTGGTCACCGCGGGCTTCCTGCTGGCGGTGACGGTCGCCTTCGTCTGGCTCTCCGTCGCGCTCGGTCAGGTGAGCGGTAGCGTGGAGACCGCAAGCAACCTGCCGATGCCGCTGCTGTTGCTGCCCTTCGTCAGCAGCGGGTTCGTCCCGACCGACTCGCTACCGGCCGGCCTGCGCTGGTTCGCCGAGTTCCAGCCGTTCACGCCGATCATCGAAACCCTTCGCGGCCTGCTCATGGGGCAGCCGATCGGCAACAACGCATGGCTCGCGCTCGGCTGGTGCGCCGCCATCACGCTCGGCGGTTACCTCTGGTCGAAGCGACTGTTCAGCCGAGTCTCCGCTCGCTGAACCGAGCCATCATCCGCCGGGGTAGGGCAGGCAACCACCACCTGCCCTACCCTTGGCGGTATGGCATCGACATCGGACAGGGCGACGATCGACGCGGTCGCCTCCGACCTCGACGACGAACTGATTGCGCTGCGCCGCGACATTCACCGCTGGCCCGAGCTGGCCGGCGGCGAACGGCGTACCGCGGCGCTGGTCGCCGAACGGCTGCGGGCGGCAGGGCTGACGGTCTCGACCGGTGTCGGCGGGCACGGGGTGGTGGCGGCGGTCGACGGGGTTGCCGACGGGCCCACCATCGCCTACCGGGCCGACCTGGACGCCGTCGCCGGCGACGAGGAGTTCGACAGCGAGTTCGCCTCGCAGGTGCCCGGTGCCGCACACCTGTGCGGTCACGACATCCACACCACCGTCGGGGTGGGCATCGCCCAGGTGCTCGCGAAGGTACGGCATCGACTCCAGGGTCGAGTGGTCTTCATCTTTCAGCCAGCCGAGGAGACCCTTGAGGGCGCTCAGGCCATGCTCGCCGATGGTGTCCTCGCCCGGGCAGAGCCGCACGAAATCTACGCGCTGCACTGCGCCCCGCTGCCGGTCGGCACGTTCGCGGTGATGCCCGGCTCCGGACAGCCGGGGCTGGACCGCTGCCACATCGCGCTCGCCGGTCCGCACGCCGAGGCGGAGGGTGCCCGCCTGCGCGCCGAGATCGAGGCGTGGGCGACGGTGGCGTACCCGCGCACGCCCGAGGAGTCACAGCAGCTCTTCACCGACCTGCAGACGCCCGACGGTCCGCTGGCGCGGTTCGTTTTCGTCCACTCCGACCTCACCACCGACGACCAGCAGGCCGAGCTGCGGGTCAACCTGCGGGCATGGCCAGACGACCGCTACCCGCAGCTCCGGGCCGACCTGCGGCGACTGGTGGCGCCGGTCGCCGGCGCCCGGATCGACTTTCCCGAATGCCCTTTCCCCGCCATGGTCTGCTCCCCGGAGCTGAGCGAGGCGGCGGCAACCTACCTGCGCGACACGTTCGGGTCGGCGGCCGTTGTTGTCCTGCACGCCGCGTTCCCGTTCAACGGCGAAGACTTCGGGCTCTTCCTCCAGCACGTTCCAGGCGCGATGATCCTCCTTGGCGGGGCCGAGCCGGCGACCGGCCACAACGGCGCGCCGCACACGCCCGACTTCGCCGCCGACGAACGGGCGATCGGCGTCGGGGTCCGGGCCATCGCCGGTCTGCTGTCGAACCGGCTCGCAGTCCTGCCCGCTAGCGGTGCGATCCCCGGATGAATTGGTCGACGGCGGTCGCGACGAGTCCGTCGAGCAGGTCCGGCGCCACCAGGGCACCGTTGCTCAGCGCGGCGATGCCTTGCAAGGTCGCGAAGAGCACGATCCCAACTCGCGCCGGGTCGCCGCGCTCCAGCGCACCCTCCGCCTGCCCCTGCACAATCAAGTCGTTCATCAGCCAGCGCCTGCCGGTCCGGGAGGGCCTGGCGAGCACCAATCTGCTGGGCCACCTAGACCACACTCCGTCACTGTGGCACCGGCTACAACGGTTCTTCCTGAGCCGCTTTGCCCAGAGCGAAGCGGATGGCGCACTGCCCGATAACAGGACGGCGATCGCACCGCCGTTGTCGGTGGTGGCGCGTAGCTTCGAAGTCATGTCGTACACATTCCAGGTGACCGTCGACGCGGCGGAGCCGCATGTCCTCGCCGATTGGTGGGCGGAGACCCTCGACTGGCAGGTGGAGCCCAGCAACGAAGATTTCATCCGCGACATGATCGCCAAGGGCTACGCGACCGAGGAGGACACCATCCGCCATCGCGGCGCCCTCGTGTGGAAGGAAGGCACCGCGATCCGCCACCCCGATGGGCTGGAGCGTGCCCCACGGCTGCTGTTCCAGCTGGTACCGGAGGCGAAGACGGTCAAGAACCGAATGCACCTCGACGTTCTCGTCGGCGACACCGGGATCGCGGCGGCGACCGAGCGGCTCACCGCCAGGGGCGCCACCTTCTTGCACCATGGCCGCCAAGGCCCCCACACTTGGGTAACTATGGCCGACCCGGAGGGCAACGAGTTCTGCGTCGCCGCCGACTGACTCCCAGCGGCTGCGGTCAGCCGCTACAGCTCACCCCCGGTTGGAGGAGCGGGCCGGTGGCGCCCGCTTCAACGACTTGATCAACTTTACGTCTCCGCAGTTCGGGTGGGTTACCCGCCGCGTTTGCTCTGCGTACGTATACGCCTGCGCTGGTGTTTAGGAAGGGTTGTGAGCAGCGCAAAGGCGGCTACCACCGCCGCTGCGCTGCTACCCAGGCTGCCGGCGGCGGCGCAGCCGACTGTCGGCGGCCTGCGTGACCCGCCGACACCAGCAGTCGCTGCGAATCGAACAGCGCATTTCCGGCATGGTTGGGCAGGACGCCGCTCCACTCGTTCAGCAAGTCGAGCGCCGGGGTTCGGACCGCTTACCTCGCTCGACTGAGACGAAAGAGGGCCTACGATGGCCGTTACTTGGTCGCCCGAGCAGCACGAAACGGGCATAGCTGAACATAGTCGGGTCGCGGGGTCAAGATCACTAGGACTCTGCAGGCTCCTTATGCCCTCTTTCATCCGCCTACGGGTGCCCGCGCCAGCGAGCATGTATCTCTTGGTGGGGTGACTGGTGACCGATTTGCCAGGCTGAAACCATTTTGTCGCTCTAGTTGATCACCACTCAACCCACCAAGCGGGCCGACGGCGCTCCCGCCGGGTTGACCATGAGGTTTGGGGCGGGATTCAGCCCCAATCATGTACCTAAGTTCATGATCAACGCGGCGACCCAACGCGGCGGCCCCGTGGGGCCTGGGGCGGGGTCAGGCGTCGCCCGCGAGCGAACCGGTCAGGTCTTCCTCGCTGGAGAACAGGTAGCAACGGAAACCGCGATCGCCGTTGTCCCAGTCTTCGTCGCTGATGTGGTCGAAGATCGTACCTAAGGGAGTGCTCGGCGGGTCACCGACGAAGTCGCGCGCCACCTCGCTGCAGCCACGGTGGACCCGGTCGTAGTCGGCCTGGCGGTCCGGATACCGGGGCTGGTCGCTGTGCCATACGCCCACGAACTCCGCCTGATGGGGCTCTGCGCAGTCCACCGAGTCCATCGTCTCGACCTCGCCGGTGTCGGCCAGGGTCACCGTGTAGCACCCCAGCGTCAGCTTGGACGGGCCGGCGGCGAGCGCACCGCGCAGGCTCTCCGGCCAGAGCGGGGTCGCGGCGTTGGATCGCAGCTCCATCAGGTCGCACCGGAACCAGCGGGCGCCGCCGTCCCAGGCGGCGGCGGTCGGCACGCCCACCCCGAGCCACAGCCGCCCGTGCCGGAAGTCCGCCCCGAGATACTCCGCAGCCCCGTCCTCGCACTCCGCGTAGGTGTCGCGCCATGCGGGCGTGTCCTGGCGCGGCGGCGAGTCCCGCTCGGCGGTCTCCCCCGCGAAGGTGCCGACGTACGCGGTCTCTAACCGGTGCGGCTCGGTGCACTCCCGCGGCTGGTAGTAGATGCCCAGCGCAACGGTGGCCCGATAGTCGCCGTTGTGGCAGGCGCCGACCTCGGGACGCATCTGGGTGAGCTCCCCGAAGTCCGCCCAGTCGCCGGTCAGGTCACCATCCACAGGTGAGGGCGTGCATCCGCTGACCGCAAGAGCCGCGGTCGCGACGGTTGCGGCGACCACGCCGCGGAGCCAGCTGTGCATCTCCCTCCCTCCCGGGTGGACACCCTACCGGAGGGGGCCGGCCGCCGCGACCTGACCGAGTGGTGCCGGTCAGCCCTTGAGGCCGGTGTGCGACAGGCCCTCGATGAATTGCCGCTGCGCGAGCACGAAGACGATCAACACCGGGATCGCGGTCATCGACGCCGCCGCCAGCTGGACGTTCCACATCGGTCCACCGTAGGCGTCGACGAAGAGCGTCAGCGCCTGCGGCAGCGTGAAGTTGCTCGGTGTGGAGAGGAACACGATCGGTTCCAGGTAGAGGTTCCAGCTGTGCAGGAAGGTGAAGATGGCGACCGCGCCGAGCGCCGGCCGGGCCAGCGGCAGGGCGATCCGCCAGTAGATCGCGAACCGCCCCAGCCCGTCGACCCGGGCCGCCTCCTCCAGTTCCCCGGGTAGGGCCAGGAAGAACTGCCGCATGATGAAGGTGGCGAGGACGCTCGGCGCACCGAAGATCGGCACCAGGATCAGCGGCCAGTGAGTGTCGATCATGCCGAGCCGGTTGAACATCTGGAACAGCGGCACGATCGTCACCTCGCTCGGCACCAGCAGCCCGGTGAGCACCACCAGGAAGAGCAGGTTCGCGCCGGGAAACCGGATCCGGGCGAAGGCGTACCCGGCGAGGGAGGAGATCCCGAGCGTGCCGGCGGTGACCAGCAGCGCGATGTAGGCGCTGTTGAAGTACTGCCGTAGGAACGGCTGCATCTCGAAGACCTGCGGGTACGCGTCGAGCTGCGGCGAGGTCGGCAGCAGCGACGGCGGGTAGGAGAAGATCTCGCCGATCGGCTTGAACGACGAGGTGACCATCCACCAGGTCGGGAAGACGAACGGGATCATGAGGACTAGCAGCAGCGCGTAGACCGCCAGCTTCGCCCGGGGAGACAGCTTGTCGTTCATGAAAGCTCACCGTTCATGGAAGACCCACCGCTTGCGCATCTGCCACTGCACCACGGTCAGCGCCAGCACGATCAGGAACAGCAGCACCGACAGGGTGGCGCCGTAGCCGAACTGGTGGAACTGGAAGGCCTGTTGGTAGAGGTAGTAGACGAGCACCGTGGTGGAGTTGCCGGGCCCGCCCTGGGTGAGCACCGCGATCTGGGCGAACACCTGCAGCGAACCCACCACCGTGATGATCGAGGTGAGCAGGATGGTGGGGCTGATCATCGGCACGGTGATCCGCCAGAACTGCCGCCAGCGGCTGGCGCCGTCGACCGTGGCCGCCTCGTAGAGGTCCCGCGGCACGCCCTGCAGCGCCGCCAGGAACAGCACCAGGTTGAGGCCGACGTTCTTGAACACCTGCACCACGATCACCGAGAGCATGGCGGTGCCGCCGCTGCGCAGCCAGTTCGGCCCGTCGACGCCGATGCTGTCGAGTAGCCCGTTGATGCCACCGTTGTCCTGCAGCAGGAACCGCCACACGATGGTCCAGGCCACCAGTGACACCACCACCGGTGAGAAGAACAGCGTCCGGAACACGACGGTGCCGCGTAGCCGCTGGTTGAGCAGCACCGCCAGCAGCAGCGCCAGGGTGAGGTTCAGGATCACTAGGCCGACCGAGAAGAGGCCGGTGGCCCGGAGCACCCCGGGCAGGTTCGGATCGTCGCGCAGCCGCTGGTAGTTGTCACCGCCGACGAAGTCGAAGGTGCCGGCTAGCACGTTCCACTCGTGCATGCTGTACCAGACCACCAGGATCAGCGGCACGAACACGAAGATCACGAACCCGAGCAGCTGCGGCGTGATCATCAGGTATCCGGCGAGCTGGTCGCGGCGGCGGGTGGTCCAGAACCGGCTGCGGGGTGGGGGCGGGCTGGTGGACCGGGCCGGGGCCCGGTCCACCTGCTGCGGCGTAGTCACCGTCTGATCACCCGGCGAGCAGTGGGTCGATGGCTTCGCAGACGCTGTCGAGGACGGCCGGGATGTCGGCGTTGGGCAGCCACAGGTCGTCCAGCTCGGCCCGGATGATCTGGTTCAGTTCGGCTTGGCTGGTGTTGCTGGGCTTGACGACGCCGGTGGAGATGCCGTCGATCACCACGTCCTGCAGCTGCTCGGCGCTGAGCAGCGGGTTGGTCTGGGCGAGCGTGTCGGCGGTGAGCTGGGACTGCCGCGGCGGCGGGAAGTACTGTGCCAGCTTCGCCGAGTTCTCCGGGTTGGTCATGAAGGCCAGGAAGTCGGTGGCGGCCTGCGGGTTCTCGCTCTGGGTGAGCACGCCGAGCCCGGCCTGGCCGATCACCGCGTACTCCCCCGCCGGACCGGCCGGCAGCGGCACCAGATCCCAGTCGAACCCGTCCTCGTCCAGCAGCGACGCCCGGGAGATCTGGGTGACTGTGTACGCAGCCTCACCGGCGAAGAAGTCCGCGCTGGTGCCCGGGCCGGGCATCGCCTGCCGGGTGAAGATGGCGTCGTGCAGGAAGGTCATCGACTCGACCATCTCCGGCTGCGCGAAGCCGCAGGTGCTGCCGTCGTCGCTCCAGGCTTGGGCGCCCCAGCCGGTCCACTGGGTGGAGAGGTAGTCCCAGCCGGTGTAGTCGAAGTCGCGGATCACCATGCCGGCCGCGCCGGTCTGCTCCCCGACCGCTTCGGACGCGTCGATCACCGTGTCCCAGTCCCACTCGCCAGCGGCGATCATCTCGGCGGGGGCGCCCTGCCCGGCCTCGTCGAGCAGGTCCAGGTTGGCGAAGACCCCGAACGGCGAGGTGGAGAACGGGTACGCGTACAGGGTGCCCTCGTCGCGCCACAGGTCGGTGGTGGCGGGCACCAGGTCGTCGTACTCGTACCCGTCGGCGTCGCCGAGGGCGTCGTCGAGCGGGACCAGCGCGCCGGAGGTGACGAAGTCGGGGGCGTTGCTCTCGAAGATCCAGGCCAGGTCGGGCGGGTTGCCGCCGGCGATCTGGGTGGTGAGGGCGGTGGTGTACGTCTCGAACGGCAACGGGTCGAAGGCGATCTCGGTGACGTCCGGGTTGTCGGCCATATATTCGTCGGCGATCGCGTTGAACAGCGCCAGGTGGTCGTCGTTCGCCGACCAGACGGTCATCCGCAACGAGATCGGGCCCGTCGTCTCCTCGCTGTCCCCGCCGCAGGCGGCCAGCCCGGCGGCGCCGAGCGCGCCGGCCAGGCCGACGGCTAACGAGCGCCGGATCATGCGTACTCTCATGGTCTTCTCTCCTCAGTAACCGGACACATCGGGCCAGTGCAGCGCTACGCCGGCGCTGGCCAGCTGGTCCTGGAAGTCGGCCAGCAGGCCGGGGGTGTTGCGTACCGCGCGCGGCGGCACGCCGTGTGCCAGGCAGAAGTCGGCCAGCGCGCCGGCGACCTCGCCGATGTTCCACTCGACCGGGTGCAGCCGGTAGGCACCGTTGGTGATGTGGGTGGTGCCGATGTTCTTGCCGGCGGGTAGGAGGTTGTCCATCCGCTGGCAGATCAGGGCGCCCAGCGGTAGCTCGAACGGGCAGCAGCCGACGTCCAGGTAGTTGTCGCCGCCGGTGCTGGGGTGCAGGTCGATCCGGTACATGCCGACGCCGACCGAGTCGGGGTAGCGCACCGCACCGTGGTCGCCGCGGACGGCCAGCGAGAGGTCCTGTTCAACCACTGTGTACTCGGCGGCGATCCGGCGGGATTCCCGGATGTACGGCGCCTGAGCCAGCCCTTCCGGGTTGCCGGTGATGTCGCCGCGGAGCCGCAGCCCGGGCCACCCGGCGCCACCGTCGGGGCGCGGCGCCTCGGTCTGTAGCCAGTAGAGCACCGAGTAGGACAGCTCCCGGGCCCCGGCGTAATGCTTCGCCGCGTCCGGGTTGTCGATGACCGTACCCTCCAGGTAGTCGATCATCGGCCAGTTGACCAGCGTGATGTCGCTGGCGTAGGCGCCGTCGACGAAGTTGCGGCGGGCCGCGATCCGCCGGAAGGTCCACAGGTTCCGGTCGCCGCCGGAGAGTCGCTGGTCGGCGACGACCGCCAGCGGGTCGTCGTCGGGGTTGGGGGTGAAGCTGCGCTCGGCGGTCGTCAGCGTGCGCGGGTCCGGCGCCCGGAATCCCAGCAGCGGACCGCCCCAGAACGAAGGTTCGTAGCTGCGCCAGAAGTCGTAACTCTTCGGCCGGTCGATGGTGTGGTCGCCGGCCACGTGGTCGATCGCGAAGCAGACCGAGACCGCCTGCATGTTGTCGGGCTGGGCGGTGGCCGAACCGCTGGGCTCACCGGTGACGTCGCGGGATTCGAACCCGGTGACATATTCAGCCCCGGACAGCGGCAGCAGCTCCCCGGTCTCGGTGGCGTCCAGCACATACGGGGCGGCGACGGTCACCGGCTCACCGGTGTCACGATGACGCAGCTCGACCGCGGTCACCTGGTCGCCGTCGGTCTCGACCGCCGCGACCCGGTAGGGCTGCAGGACGGTCAGCTTGCCGCTGCCCCGGTACGGCGCCAGCATCGACTCGATCACCGCCACCGCCACCCGGGGTTCGTGGCAGAGTCGGCTGACGTGGCCGGCGCCCGGATTCAGCTGCCGCCACGCCCGGGAACGTTCGGTCAGCGGGTAGTGCCGCCGGTAGTACTCCCGGATGCCGTCCCGGAGCTCCCGGTAGCTCCCGGTGCACCCGAACTGCTCGATCCACGAGTGCTCGTCCGGTGGGACCGCCTGACTAGTGAGTTGGCCGCCGAGCCAGTCGTACTCCTCGGTCAGCACCACCCGGCGGCCGGCCCGCAGCGCTGCCAACGCCGCCGCCACGCCACCCAGGCCGCCGCCGACGACCAGTACTTCTGTCTCCACCACTATGGTTTCCTCTCTCTGTGTTCAGGCCCCGGCCGGGGGCGCCAACGTGGCGCCGTCGACCAGCTCGCACGGCAGCAACTGCTGGCGGGCACCGGGGTCGGCCCCGCCCTCCACCAGGTCGGTGAGCAGCTCCACCGCCCGCCACCCCATCTCCTGCCGGGGGATCCGGAAGCCGGTGAAGGCGAGGTCGGTGTCGGCGGACCGGGTTGGGTGGCCCATCGCGACCAGCGACAGGGCGCCGGGCACCGGGACGCCCCGGAGCCGGGCCGCGTCGGCCAGCGCCACGCCGTCGGCGTACTCCTCCAGGAAGACGGCGGTCACGCCGGCGGCGAGTAGCGCGTCCAGCACCTCAGCCGCTGGCCGGCCACCGACCGGCTGCCGCTGGCCGGCGACGCCGGCGGCCGCGACCGCCTCAGTGAAGCCGGTCATCCGATCCACATACGACTCCGGGCCGGCGCCCTCCCCGAGGTACGCCAGCCGTTGGTGACCGGCCGCGACCGCGCGCCGGACCAGCTCCCCGACCGCGGCGGCGTAGTCGGCCGCCACGTACGGCACCGGCCCACCGGCGTCGTCGCGGCGCCCGACGGACACGAACGGCTGCCCCTCCGACACCAGACGGCTAAGGTCGCCCCGGTCGAGCTGCCGACCGAGCAGGATGCATCCGTCGGCCAGCCGCAACCGGTTGCCGTCCTGATAGATCCGGCGCCGACCGCCCACCGCCGGGGCGCTGGTGAACAGCAACAGGTCGCAGCCGAGCCGCTCGGCGCACTCCTCGATGCCGACCAGGAACGGGTGGTAGAAGTCGGCGGTGCTGCTGGGGAACATTGGTTCGTAGGTGAAGACTCCGAGGATCCGGTTGCGCCGTTCGGCGAGCCGCCGAGCGATCGGGTCGGCGACGTAGCCGGTCTCCCGGATGACCCGCAGCACTCGATCCCGGGTCTGGACCGGGATCCGGGCGGTGTCGTCGGCGCGGTTGTTCAGGACGAGCGACACAGTGGTCTGACTGACCCCGGCCAGGCGCGCGATGTCGCGCTGGGTGATCCGCCGCGCCCGCTCGACCTCCGTCATGACCACTCCCGATAATGCGTATTACTGACCGGATGTGAGGAGATTGTTAGCCACTGGTTTCGGCCGTGTCAAGGCAGGGGCAACTGATAATCCGAATTATCAATCGCTTTGCCCGGCAACCCCCGCCGGCCGGGGGCTTGTGCGGGCCCGAAGCGGCGTCTAGTTTGTGCGTACCAGTCCCTGGTAATCCGTATTACTAACACTTTCAGTGCTGGCCTTCTTACCGGCCGCACCCACCCCCAACCTAAGGAGGTACGCGGATGAGACCACTCTTACGCCGCTGCGCCGTCCTCATCACCGCGGCCGCGCTCGCCGCCACCGGCGTCGGCGCACCTAGCCCGGCCGCGGCCGACGAACCGTTCCCCGACTTCGTCTTCCAGGGGATCATCACCGACAAAGCATCGATGATCTACAATCCGACCGACGAGTACATCTTCCCCAGCATCTTCCACGCCGGTGCCCACCTCGATGACCCGCTCGGCGAGTGGTATCTCTACCTGGCGCCCCACGACCCGCCCGCCGGCATCATGCTCATGTATTCGGACTCACTGGACGGTCCCTGGACCGAGTTCCCGGACAACCCCATCATCGCCACCGAATGGGAACCGCACTACTCGGTCTCGCACGTCTCGTCGCCGGACGCCCTCTGGCATGAGCAGACTGGCGAGGTCTTCCTCTACTTCCACGGCGAAAACTCGGAGACCCGCTACGCCACCAGCACCGACGGCGTCCACTTCGAATACGGCGACATCGCGGTGGACAACGGCATGGGCGGGCCGGGCGTCACCGAGAGCAGCTACGCGCGGGTCTTCGACCACCCAGACCCGGACTCCGAGTACGTCTACGGCATGCTCTACATGGCCAACTACAATGACGACCGCCGGCGGCTGCGGTACGCCGAGTCGTTCGACGGCATCGACTGGGACATCCGCCCAGATCCGGTGGTCGAGCCGGAGGACGGCGACAGCGGCAACGTATCGGGCGGCAACCTGTGGCAGTGGGGCGACCAGCTCTACATCATTTACCACAACTCCACCGGCAACGTGATGGCCCGGCCGGTCGATCCGACGCTCACCGAGGTCGGCCCTTCGGCACTACTGCACTCGTCCAGCGGCGTGGGTGAAGACGTCGGTCGGACCGCCGCTCCCGACATCGTCACCGAGGGCGAACACACGTACCTGTTCTACGAGGCCGGCCACCGGCTCGGCGCCACCATCGCGTACGCCAAGGCCGGCCCCGGGGTGGAGTTCCCCGACGGCCCGGAGCCGATCGACTGGCCGACCGACCCGGACAACCCGGTCTTCGAGCAGTGCGCGGCTCCCGGCTCCGACGAGTTCGACGGCGACACCGTCTCGGCCGACTGGGATCGGGTGGTTCGCGGCGAGGACGCCCGCCACCAGGTCGCCGACGGCGCCCTCACCATCCCCACCTACCTGGGTGGGGTGGCCGCGGCACCGCTGCTGCAGCAGGAGCTGCCCGAAGGCCCCTGGCAGGTCACCACGAAGCTGCACATCGAGGCGACGCAACGGTTCCAGCAGGGGGCCTGCTGCTCTACGGCACCGACGGCACCTACGGCAAGTTCGACCTGGTGCAGGCGACGCCCGGGCTACGGCTGGAGGTGGTCCAGGTGGTCGGGGCATCGAGTCGGCAGGACACCGTCGCCCCGGCAGTGGCCGGCGCCACCGATGTCTTGCTCCGGCTGACCAGCGACGGCAACACCGTCCAGCCCAGCGTCTCGTACGACGGCGGCAGCTTCGACGATGTCGGCCGCCCATTCGAGCTGCGGCACGGGTTCGACCACATTGGGCCGTTCGCGTTCCGCGGCGACGTCGGTGCTC
Source organism: Natronosporangium hydrolyticum (assembly GCF_016925615.1). Taxonomy (NCBI): domain Bacteria; kingdom Bacillati; phylum Actinomycetota; class Actinomycetes; order Micromonosporales; family Micromonosporaceae; genus Natronosporangium; species Natronosporangium hydrolyticum. The sequence goes on along the minus strand of NZ_CP070499.1, from coordinate 2,445,451 downwards.
CGGAGATCGACGCGACCTTCGACTGGTTCCGGTGGTCGCCCACTCCGGAAGAGTACGACGAATGCCTCGCCGGTCAGCTCCCGCCCGACGACGAGACCGCGCCGCCCGCGGCCGGGGTGCTCAGCTCCACCAGCGGCTGGGCCTACGGCCTCGCCGACGGCAACTATGAGCTGCGGATGAACCTCTGGTGGGGCAGCAACGCGACCCTGTTCCGGCTCTACGAGAACGACCAACTGCTCGCGACCGTACCGTTGACCGCGGCCACCCCCTCGGCCCAGTACGCCAGCGTGCCGATCACCGACCGGCCCAACGGCAGCTACACCTACCGGGGTGAGCTGGTGAACTCGCAGGGCACCACCGAGATTGGTCCGATCACCGTGGCGGTCACCGACGCCGCCCCGGCGACCCCGGTGCTCTCCCACAGTCGCCCGGACGCCGACGGCGCCACCACCGTCACCGCCAACCTGTGGTGGGGCACCAACGCCAGCCAGTGGCGGCTGCTGCGCGACGGTGAGGAGGTCGCCAGTGGTGACCTCACCGCTGACACCCCCGCGGCCCAACAGGTCGAGGTGCCGGTGACCGGCCTCGACGCCGGCCAAACCTTCGTCGTCGAGTTCAGCAACCACGCCGGGACTACCGAATCCGCACCACTGACCATCCACTGATACGACGAGGGCCCGGCCGACCAACCGGTCGGCCGGGCCCCTTCGTACGGAACCGGATCAGGCGAGGTCGAAGCGGTCGAGCTCCATGACCTTGACCCACGCCGCTACGAAGTCGGCGACGAACTTCTCGCGGGCGTCGTTGCTGGCGTAGACCTCGGCGAGCGCCCGCAGCTGCGAGTTCGACCCGAAGACCAGGTCGACCGCGGTCGCGGTCCACTTCACCTGATCGGTGGCGAGATCCCGGATCTCGTACACATGCTCGTCGGACTTCGACGCCTGCCACCGGGTGCCCGGGGAGAGCAGGTTGGTGAAGAAGTCGTTGGTGAGCACACCAGGCCGGTCGGTGAACACCCCGTGCCGGACGCCACCCACGTTCGCCCCGAGCGCGCGCAGACCACCGACGAGGACGGTCATCTCCGGGGCGGACAGGCCCAGCAGGTACGCCCGGTCGACCAGCAGGACCTCGGGCTGACCCTTCTCGCCGGCGCGCAGGTAGTTGCGGAAGCCGTCGGCCCGCGGCTCCAGCACCGCGAACGACTCCACATCGGTCTGCTCCTGGCTGGCGTCGGTGCGGCCCGGCCGGAACGGCACGGTCACCTCGACCCCGGCGTCGCTGGCGGCCTGCTCCACGGCGGCCGACCCGGCCAGCACGATCAGGTCGGCGAGCGAGATCTGCGCCCCGCCGGCCTCGTTGAACTCCCGGGCGATGCCCTCCAGGGTCGAAAGGACGGTCGCGAGCTGCTCCGGCTGGTTGACCTCCCAGCTGCGCTGGGGCTCAAGCCGGATCCGGGCACCGTTGGCGCCGCCCCGCTTGTCGGTGGCGCGGAAGCTCGCAGCGGCGGCCCAGGCGGTGGTGACCAGCTGGTCGATGCTGAGGCCGGACTTGAGCACGGTGGCCTTGAGGCTGGCGATGTCCGCGTCGCTGACCAGCTCGTGGTCGACGGCGGGCACCGGGTCCTGCCACAGCTGCGCCTCCGGGACCCACGGCCCGAGGAACCGGCTGACCGGGCCCATGTCCCGGTGCAGCAGTTTGTACCAGGCCTTGGCGAAGGCGAGCGCGAACTGGTCCGGGTTCTCCAGGAACCGGCGGGAGATCTTCTCGTACTCCGGGTCGACCCGTAGCGACAGGTCGGTGGTGAGCATCGTCGGCTTGTGCTTCTTGGCCGGGTCGTACGCGTCCGGGATGATCGCCTCGGCGTCCTTGGCGACCCACTGCTTACCACCGCCCGGGCTGGTGGTCAGCTCCCACTCGTACCCGAACAGGATCTCGAAGAACCGGTTGCTCCACTGCGTCGGCCGGTCGGTCCAGGTGACCTCCAGCCCGCTGGTGATCGCGTCCGCGCCCCCGCCGCTGCCGTGGGTGCTCAGCCAGCCCAACCCCTGCGCCTCCAGTGGGGCCGCCTCGGGCTCCGGGCCGACGTGGTTGGGGGCGGGCGCCGCACCGTGGGTCTTGCCGAAGGTGTGGCCGCCGGCGATCAGCGCGACGGTCTCCTCGTCGTTCATCGCCATCCGGCCGAACGTCTCGCGGATGAAGTGGGCCGCGGCCACCGGGTCCGCGTTGCCGCGCGGGCCCTCCGGGTTGACGTAGATGAGGCCCATCTCGGTCGCGCCGACCCCGGGGGTCATCTCCGTCTCGGAGACATACCGGTCCTCACCCAGCCAGGCATTTTCCGGGCCCCAGAAGATCTCCTCGGGCTCCCAGACGTCTTCCCGGCCGAACCCGAACCCGAAGGTCTTGAACCCCATCGACTCCAGGGCCACGTTGCCGGCGAGCACCAGCAGGTCGGCCCAGGAGATCTGCTGACCGTACTTTGCCTTGACCGGCCACAGCAGGCGGCGGGCCTTGTCGAGGTTGGCGTTGTCGGGCCAGCTGTTGAGCGGCGCGAACCGTTGCCCGCCGTCGCCGGCGCCGCCGCGGCCGTCGTGGATCCGGTAGGTCCCGGCAGCGTGCCAGCTGAGCCGGATCATCAGACCGCCGTAGTGCCCGAAGTCGGCCGGCCACCAGTCCTGCGAGGTGGTCAGCACCTCGACGATGTCCTGCTTGAGGGCATCGACGTCGAGCTTGGCGAACTCTTTGGCGTAGCTGAAGTCTGCGCCCAGCGGGTTCCCCTTGGGGGAGTGGGCGTGCAGCACCGACACGTCGAGCTGGTTTGGCCACCAGTCTTTGTTGGTGCGGGGCCGGCCACCCGTCGCCGGGGACGGCGCGGCGATCCCCGGGTTCTCGCTCTCGCTGCCGTGGGCGGTCACCGGGCAGCCGGCAGCTGCGTTCTGCGCCGCTCCCCGCGCGCTGGCGGAAGCGTTGTCGTCAATGTCGCTCATCTGGTCCCTTCCGGATATGACGGAAAAATGACGGATCACGTCAGCGATGCCGGGTCGCCCGCATCGAAGTCGCCCTCAGCTAACCCTCGAGGTCGGAGGCCACGCCCCCCACCATAGGGCCTTGTCTGGAATCATTCAAGTTTTGGCTGCGGCTCGTCGCGGCGATTCAGCCAGCGTTCACGGGCCGTTCGACGCGAGCACCCACCTCCCCCTGGGGCGTGACTGCACCGGCAGAACCCGCTCCGTGATCGGGTAATCACAGCTAGCCTCAGCTGATGGGGACGACAACCTTCACAAACGTGCGGGTCTTCGACGGCACGGCCGACGCCCTCACCGAGCCGACCACCGTGACCGTCACCGACGATCGCATAGTCGATGTCGGAGCGCTCCCCACCGGCGAGATCATCGACGGGCCCGGCCACACGCTACTGCCCGGGTTGATCGACGCACACTGGCACTCGACCCTGGCCGACATCACGATCCTGGAACTCGTCACCACGGACTCCCGGTATGCGATGCTGCGCGCCGCCCGGCAGGCGGAGCAGACCCTCCAACGCGGCTTCACCACCGTCCGTGACCTGGGCGGGCCCTCGTTCCCCCTGAAACGGGCGATCGACGAGGGCGTGGTTCCGGGGCCACGGATCTACCCCAGCGGCGCGATGATCAGCCAGACCTCGGGCCACGGCGACTTCCGGACTGTGCACGATCTCCCGCTCGACCCGTCCCGGCCGCTGCCGCTGGTGGAGCGGGTCGGCATCAGCGTCATCGCCGACGGCGCGGACGCGGTGCTCCGCGCGGCCCGGGAGCAGCTGCTGCTGGGCGCCACCCAGGTGAAGGTGATGGCCGGCGGCGGCGCGTCCACGTTGTACGACCCGCTCGACGCCACCCAGTACACCGAACGTGAAATCCACGCCGCGGTCGAGGCCGCCGCCAACTGGGGTACCTACGTCACCGTGCACGCATACACCTCGGACTCGGTCCAGCAGGCGATCCGGGCCGGGGTCCGCTGCGTCGAGCACGGCCAACTGGTTGACGAGCAGACCGTCGCGATGATGGCCGAGCACGACATCTGGTGGTCGCTGCAGCCGTTCCTCGACGACGAGGACGCCAACCCGATGCACGACCCGGCCGGTCGCGCCAAGCAGCGGCGTACGCATGAGGGCACCGATGTCGCCTACCGGCTGGCGATCGAGTACGGCATAAAGATCGCCTGGGGCACCGACACGCTCTTCGATCCGCACCTCACCACCCGGCAGGGCGCCCAGTTGGCAAAGCTCAGTCGCTGGTTCCGGCCGGCGCAGGTGCTCCGGATGGCCACCCACGACAACGCCGCCCTGCTGGCGATGTGCGGAGCCCGGGACCCGTACCCGGCGCCGCTCGGTGTCGTCGCGCCCGGCGCCTACGCGGATCTGCTGCTCGTCGCCGGCGATCCGATCGTGGAGCTCGACCTGATCGCCGACCCCGCCAACTTCGCGATCATCATGCAGGGCGGGAAGCTGGTCAAGAACACGCTGGCCGCCGGACGGCCGGGGGCAGCTCGTCCCGACTCGTGACATCTGAACGAAACCTGCCCGCCGGAGGTTTTCCGGATCACCTGGCTGGGTACCGAAGGGCTCTCCTAGTCCAATAGGGAAGGATGCCCCTTGCGAGCCCAGAGCACGGTCGCCGTCGCCGGAATCGTCGGTCTAGCACTCGCCATGGCAGCATGCGACGACGCTGAGAGTGACCAGGACGCCGCTCCCCCACCCGCCGCGACAACCGAGCCCGAGTCCACGGAGGAGCCACCGGATGACGGCACCGCAACCACCGATGACGACGCGATCCTGGCCGGCGACCGGCAGATCACCATCGAGGTGGTTGAGCATCCGGAGATGATCCTGTTAGTCGACGGGGAGGGACGCCTCGGCCCCAGCCCGGGACCTGACGACTTCGACACCTTCGTGCTGGTCCCCAGCGGCGAAGACACCCACATGATCCGAACCGCCGTCCCCGACGAGAGCGGCGAACCGGCCTGCATGGGCATCGACAACAGCGGCACCAGTTCGCTGACCGTGCTCGCGGCCGCCTGCGACGCGGGCCGGGACGGGCAGCTCTTCACCATCGAAGACATCGAGGACGGCGGGTACGCCATCAGCAACAACAGCGCCTATCTGCAGCTCTCCACCCAGTCCGGCGACCTGATCGCCGAGGAGCTGGGCCACTCACGCCTGGACACGACCTTCACCTTCACCGATGAGGGCGAGGCCCCGGCGGCGCCCGGCGAGTAACCCGCTGCCGACAGTAACCCGGCTCCCGGCCTCGCCCAGCTGAGCGAGGTCGGGAGCCGTTGCGGTTTAGGTCGACTCAGTCGCGCCGGTCGCGCGGCGTGTCGAGCAGGACGACCTCGCAGCGGTAGTGCTGGGAGGCGGTCATTGCGCCGCGGAACCAGAGCAGCGGGACCCGCCCAGGGTCGCCCGGCGCCACGATCGGCCGCAGATTGTCAACATCGGACTTTTCAGTGATCGGCCGCCACCGCCAGGTCGCCCCGCCGTCCGAAGTGTAGGCGTGGAAAATTTCGTAGTGCGGCATGACACTGCCGTCGCGCGGATCGACCGGCGTGGAGACGTAGAGCGAGCCCAGGTCGTACGGGTCGATCGCCGCCAGACCGGTGTAGTCCTGTTCGTGCGGCAGCAGCCCGGGGCCGGCGTGGGCGAGCTGGTGGACCTCCCACTCGCCGCTCGGCGACATCCGGGCGTAGAAGAACCGCAGGTCCGGCACCGGACGCCAGCTGTCGAGCCCGGCCTCCGCCGAAGCCGGCGCGGCGCCGGCCCGGGCGGTCAGCACCGCGGCGACCGTGCCGTCGGCCGAGCGCCGGATGTCGGTGGTCCAGCAGTGGGTCATCCACTCACCACCCCATTGCGAGCTGCCCGCCAGCACGGTGGTGAGCTTCTCCTGCGACGGGGCGTCACCGGTCAGCGCCGTCTCGTCGACCACGCTGCCGTCGCTGCGGTAGAGCGCGCCACCCGCAACGTAACCGTGATATACACAGTTATCGAAATCACGCGGGTGGTGATCGGTGGTGACCAGGTCGATCCGGGCGCCGTCGGAGACGTAACGGGTGTAACCGTTGACGTAACCGACCTTCGGCCGGGTGAAGAGCTTCCCCGCGTAGGTCCAGGTGGCACCCTCATCGTCGGATACCAGCGCACACGGGTCGTCGTTGACGGCGCGCACGAAACAGTAGAGCCGACCGTCCAGCGCATGCAGGTTCGAGTAGGTGACGCCGCGGCCGCCGGTCAACTCGCTCCAGTCGAAGCTGCGTTCCGGGCCCCACCGGGTCGGGTCGCCGGGCTCGCTGATCCGCCACCGGGTCAGGTCGTCGGTCTTGTGCCGGGCATACACCGCCAGCCAGCGGCCGTCGCTGCGCCGCCACAGCGCCGGCACGTTGTGGTCGTCGGCCTCCAGCCGCTCATGCAGCACCACGATGGTGCTGGTGCCCGTCCGCAGGTCAACCACGGCCAACTCGACGTTGCCCGAACGGGCCTCGCCGCCCGGCCCGTCCCCGACCGCGATCGAACCGACGACCAGGGTCTGCGTCGCCGCGTCGACGAGCGCCCGCTCGTCCTGGAACCAGCACCAGGCGCCGTTGTCGTTGACGACGCTAGGGCGACCAGCCGATCCGACTTCTGACCCTTTCATGGTGACAGGTCCCTCTCATCCCGGTTGGCCGGCGAGGCTCGGCCGTCGTCTGCGGATACACGCTCGCACACCGGCGGGTCGGGCTCAACATCAGCACATGCATCGCGATCAGCACAGTCATCGCGGTGACACTCCTCGGCGTCGACTGACGGGCGAGTCCTTGATATGGTTCGCGGGCCGTGGTGCTCGGGAAGTTCGGTGAAGAAACCGGCGCGGCCCTCGCCACTGTGATCGGGACGTGACACGTCCGTTCCGCCCTCGCGGGTGGAGCCACTGGGACCAGCGGTCCTGGGAAGGCAGGGGTGTCACAGGTGGTCCCGTTAGCCAGGAGACCGGCCACGGCACGCTAGCACCCGTTCCACGAGGACCTGGAAAGGCGGGCTTATGGCCTCCCGTATCGGCACCCTGCAACCTTTTGCTGCTCGGCCCCTGCGCGCTGGCGCGGCCTTATCGGGTGCGGCAGCGCTGCTGCTCACCGGCTGCTCGGCGGCCGAGGCCGACGGCACCGACGGCGAAGCGCGCGTCCTGCTCGAAAACTGCGGCATCGAGGTCGCGGTCGACGGCCCGCCGGAGCGAGTCTACGCGGCATACCAGCCGGCCATTGAGGTCGCCCATGCGCTAGGCATCAGCGACCGGCTGGTCCAGACCGCCTTCCTCGACTCCGAGGTGCTGCCGGAGTACACCGACGCGCAGGCCGCCGCGGACTATGTGCCCTCGCTGCCCAGCCGCGACGGGCTACTGGCGACCGAGCCGGACTTCGTACTCTCCGGCTTCAACGGCGTCTTCGCCGAAGACAATCCAAACAGCTTCGGCACCCGGGGCCGGCTGGCTGAGCTGGGCATCCAGAGTTGGATCCTGAGCCCGTTGTGCCCCAGCGAAGACGGGCTCGCCGACGAGGCGATCGACCCGGCCACGGTACGAGTGGCGACGATCTACGACGACCTGCACGACCTGGGGACCCTCTTCGAGGTGACCGACCGGGCCGAGGAGGTCATCGCCGAACTGGAAGCGCGGGTGGCTGCGGTCGAGGAGCGGGTCGCGGACGCCCCCCGGCCCACGGTCGCGATCATCTCGCCGCAGGACGACGGCGGTTTCCGGGTGGCCGGCGGGATCGACTTCGGGACCCAGATCATCGAACACGCCGGCGGCGAGAACGCGTTCGCGGACCTGACCGAGCTGCGCAACAACAACATCGACATCGAAGAAATCATCAAGCGCGACCCGGATGTGATCCTGACCAGCGCATGCTGCGACGCCAGCTTGACCGACGCCGACGCGGAGCCGGACGTCGCCAAGCTCATGGAAAACCCGGCGCTCGCCGGGGTGACCGCGGTCGCCGAGGGCAACGTCCACCCGTTCCTTTTCGCCAACCGGTCCGCCGGCGTCCGGGCAGCGCACAGCATCGAACAGGTGGCCGCCCTGCTCCACCCAGAGCTGTTCACCGAGCAGTAGGGCAGCAGCGCGTGGCAGAGGCCACGGTGGCTCGTCGGGACGAGACCACCGCGCCGCAACAGCCACCACCGCCCCGCCGACCGGCCCAGGCACCGCGCGTACTGCTGCGCGGCGGCCTCGGCCGGGGCGCCGGGTTGGTGGTCGCCGCCCTGGTCCTCGGGGTCGTCAGCGTCCTCTCCGTCCTGGTCGGCAACTTCTCGGTGGGGTTCGCCGACGTGATCGCCGCCCTCGACGGGCCCGCTGAGAGCGACCTCGACCGGGTGGTCCGGCACGTCCGGATCCCCCGCACGGTCACCGGACTGCTCGTCGGTGCGGCGCTGGGGATCGCCGGCGCGGTGATGCAAGGGCTGACCCGCAATCCCCTGGCCGGCCCCGGCATCCTGGGGGTCAACGCCGGCTCGGCGCTGGCGGTCGTGCTGGCGATGGCGTTGCTGGGGGTCGCCACGGTCAGCGGCTACATCTGGTTCGCCTTCGTCGGCGCGGCGGTCGCGGCGGTCTTCGTCTACTTCCTCGGTTCGCTCGGCCACGGTGGCGCCACCCCGGTGAAGCTCGCCCTCGCCGGGGCGGCGTTCACCGCCCTGGTCGGGGCCGTGACCACCGCGATCACGCTGCTCGACGCCTCGACGCTGGACGACTTCCGGTTCTGGGTGGTCGGCTCACTCACCCGCGCCGGCGGTACCGACCTGGTGATCGTCACCCCGTTCATCGTGGCCGGTGCGGTCGCCGCTGTGGTGATCAGCCGCGCACTGAACGCGATCGCGCTCGGCGACGACATGGCGAGCAGCCTCGGCACCAAGCTGATGGCCGTACGAGCGGTGGGGGCGTTGTCGGTGGTGCTGCTGGCCGGGGCGGCCACCGCGGTCGCCGGGCCGGTCGGGTTCGTCGGACTGGTGATTCCGCATATCGCCCGGATGATCACCGGACCGGACTACCGCTGGCTACTGCCGTGGTGTGTGCTGCTGGGTCCGATCGTGCTGCTGCTGGCAGACGTGCTCGGCCGGGTGCTGGTGGCGCCGCAGCAGCTGCAGGTCGGCATCATCACCGCGCTGGCCGGGGCGCCGTTCTTCCTCTACTTGGTCCGCAACCGGAAGGTGCCGCAGCTGTGAGCAGACCGACCCGGGACGCGGTGCTGCTCCGCTCCCCCCGCGGCGGCGTCGCGCTCCGGCTGAGCCGCAGCTCCCTGCTGCTCGGCACGACCGCGTGGACCCTGGCCGCGTTGATCGCGGCCTGCTCGCTGACGCTGGGCGAGTACCCGATCAGCTTCACCGACGCGGTATCCATCCTCGGCGGTGGCGGGACCCTGATCGAACGGGACGTGGTGATCGGCGACCGGTTGCCGCGGGCGCTCACCGGCCTCGGGGTCGGCGCCGCGTTCGCCCTCTCCGGCGCGATCCTGCAACGGATCGCCGGCAACCCGCTGGTCAGCCCCGATGTGATCGGCATCAACTCGGGCGCGGCGCTGGGTGCGCTGATCGTGCTCACGGTGCTCGGCGGCAGCGGGCTCATGACCGTCGTCGGGGCGCTGGCCGGGGCGCTGCTCACCGCGGCGCTCATCCTCGCCATCGCGTACAAGCGGGGGCTCAATGGTTTCCGGCTGGTGCTGGTCGGCATCGGCGTCGCGGCGATGCTCGGATCGGGGATCTCGTTGCTGCTGATCCGGGCCGACATCTACCGGGCGTTGGTCGCGGCCGCCTGGCTCACCGGCAGCCTCGCCAACCGGACCACGCTGCACGTCACCGTCATCGGGCTGACCCTCGCCGTAGTGGTGCCGACGCTGCTCATCCTCGCCCGGCAGCTGCGGTTGCTCGAGCTCGGGGACGATCTGGCGCAGACGCTCTCCGGCCGGGCCGGTGGCGGTCGGACCCCGCTGTTGCTGGTGGCGGTCGTGCTGGCCGCCATGGCGACCGCGGCGGCCGGCCCGATCGGCTTCGTGGCGCTGGTGGCGCCCCAGATCACCCGACGGATCCTGGCCGAACGGCAGACCGGGCTGGCGGCGTCGGCCGCGGTCGGCGCGCTGATCGTGGTCAGCGCGGACCTGGCCGCCCGACTGCTGTTCAGCCCCACCGAGCTGCCGGTCGGGGTGCTCACCGCGATCCTCGGCGCACCGATGCTGCTCTACCTGCTCGCCCGGGCCAACCGAATAGGACACGCCGGATGACCATCTCCCCGCCGCACACCGCCTCCCCGTCACACCCCGTCCCCAGCCTCGCCGCCGACCAGCTCAGCCTCGGTTATCGGGACAAACTGGTCGTCGACGGCGTTTCGGTGACGCTGCCGCAGGGCCGCATCACCACCGTCGTCGGCGCCAACGGCTGCGGCAAGTCCACCCTGCTGCGTGGCCTCGCCCGGCTGCTGCGACCACAGTCGGGCCGGGTGCTGCTCGACGGCGCGGATCTCTCCACACTGCCCGCCCGGACCCTGGCCCGGCAGCTCGGCCTGCTGCCGCAGCAGCCGATCGCCCCGGACGGCATCACCGTCGCCGATCTGATCGGCCGGGGCCGGCATCCGCATCAGCGCTGGTTCCGGCAGTGGAGCACCGCCGACGACCAGGCGGTGGCGGCGGCGATGCAGGCAACCGGGGTCGCCCAGCTCTCCGAGCAACCGATCGACGAACTCTCCGGCGGGCAGCGGCAACGGGTGTGGATCGCGCTGGCGCTGGCGCAGGACCCAGAGATCATGCTGCTCGACGAGCCCACCACCTACCTGGATCTGGCGCACCAGATCGAGGTGTTGGAGCTGCTGGTGGCGCTGAACCGGCGGCTGGGCCGGACCATTGTGCTGGTGCTGCACGACATCAACATGGCCTGCCGCTACACCCACCATTTGATCGCGATGCGGGACGGGCAGATCACCGCCGAGGGCGCGCCCGCCGAGATCGTCACCGCCGAGCTGATCAAAGAGGTCTTCTCGGTCACCTGCACGGTGATCCCGGACCCGCTCGCCGGCACCCCGTTGATCCTGCCGCAGCCCGGGGTGCTGCCGGGTTGACCTATGAGGGCCGCCGCCGTGGCAAGATGATCACATGCCCCTTCAGATCATCGGTGCCGGCTGGGGCCGCACCGGAACCGCCTCCATGCGCGCCGCGCTGGAGCAGCTCGGCTACTCCTGCCACCACATGCTGGAGGTGATCGCCGAGCCGGCGCAGGCGGCGCTGTTCACCGAGGCCCTCGACGACCCGGACTTCGACTGGGAACGCATCTACCACCGCTACACCGCGACCATGGACTGGCCCGGTTCGGTCTTCTGGCGGGAGCTCGCCGCCGCCTACCCGCAGGCCAAGGTGCTGCTGACGGTACGGGATCCGGAGAAGTGGTACGACAGCTTCCGGTCCACCATCTACCAGGGCTGGCTGGACGGCGTCCGGGACCACCTGGGTGAGGGCTGGTTGGCGATGCGGCGACGCGTGCTGGTCGAGCGCTGCTTCGATGGCCGCCCCGAGGACCGCGAGCACGCCATCGCCGCGTACCTGCGGCACAACCAGCAGGTGCAAGCGGAGGTGCCGGCCGAGCGGCTGCTGGTATACAAGCCCGGCGAGGGCTGGCCGCGGCTCTGCGAGTTCCTCGGCGTACCCGAGCCGGCGGAGCCGTTCCCACACGTCAACGATCGCGCCGAGTTCATCGAACGAGGGTGATCGGGGCCCAGCTAGCTGGGTCAAGGTTGGGCAGCTCACGCCACTCCGCTTGATGATCTTGGCGGGTGAACGAATGGGTGGGGCCTCCGGTTGTTGCCTACGAGAGCTGCTAGCACAAACGGAGCAGCGCCGGTTGGCGCCATCTGTCCACCGCACCGCGCCTGGCCCCCGCACCGCGCCATCTAGCCACCCACCGCGCCGCCAGGCCCCCGCGCCGCCCCAACCGCACCTCCGTGGGGTCAGCGGTCACCGGCCAGCTTGGTGGGTTGAGTGGTGAGCCGTGCTGCCCGTCAATCCCCATAGTCCCGGCAATTCTGGCACCACTCAACCCACCAAGCGACGAGAGCGAGCGAACAACCAGCAGCGTGGTAGATGACTGGGCCGCGTCGAGCTAGGCGCACGGACCTGGCTCCTCGGTCGGTGCCCGGCCGGCGCCGGGTGATCAACTGCTCCGTTTGTGCTCGCAGCTCTCGTAGGCCACGCAACGGGGCCCTACCGGACCCGCGGCTGAAGCCGCCGACCACTGGGTTGACGAGCAGCGGGAACCGGACTCGTTCTGGGCCTTGCGGTCCACGCCGATTGCCTCAACCTTTGACGTAGGGTTGACCGCCGGCGGCCGGCGGCCGGACGTGGCCCACCAGGCCGGCTACCGCGATGATGGTGGCGATGTAGGGCAGCATGTTGAGGAACTGGCTCGGGATCGGGCTGCCGATCGTCCCCAGATAGACCGACAACGAGCGACTGAAGCCGAAGAAGAGCGCGGCGAGCAGCACCCCGACCGGGTGCCACCGGCCGAAGATCATCGCGGCCAGGGCGATGAAGCCCAGCCCGGAGGTCATGCCCTTGTTGAAGTTGGTGGTGGCGAGCAGCGTGAAGTAGGCCCCGCCCACCCCGGCGACCGCCCCGGCCAGCAACATGTTGCGGTAGCGCAGCAGGTTCACCCGGACGCCGACGGTGTCGGCCGCGGCTGGGTGCTCCCCCACCGCCCGGGTACGCAGCCCCCAACGGGTCCGGAACAGTCCGAAGTAGAGCAGCACCACCAGCGCCAGCGCCAGGTAGACGAAGATGTTGCCGCGGAAGAGCACCGGCCCTAGCAGCGGAATCTCCGACAGCCCCGGCACCTCCCAGGTCGGCACGCGGTCCGGCTGGTTGTAGCGGCTCGGGTCGCGCGCCATCAACTGTTCGAAGAGGAACCCAGTCAACCCGAGCGCGAAGACGATCAGCACCACCCCGACCACGATCTGGTCGACCAGGTACCGGATCGCGAGCAGGGCCAGTAGCCCCGCGATCAGCATCCCGGCCGCCGCTGCGGCGGCGATCCCGACCCAGACGCTTGCGGCGAGCGTGGCCACCATCGCTGCGGCGAAGGCGCCCATGATGAACTGGCCCTCGATCGCGATGTTGATCACGCCGGAGCGCTCGCCGATCACCCCGGCGAGGCCGCCGAAGAGCAACGGCAGCGCGAAGATCACCGAGCTGCGGAGCACGTTGCCGAGCGGCATGACGTGCGCCGTGGACGCCGAGAGTTGCCAGCACAGGAACGAACCCACGACCGCGACCAGCCCGGCGCCGAGCAGCCACCGGAACCAGCGTTCCCCGATCGGCGACCACAGCGCGGCCCCGGCGAGCACGGCGACCAACGCGAACCCGAGCGCGCCGAGTCGACCGGGGACGGAGACCGCCGTACCGGTGGTGGTCTCGGCGAGCGTGAAGCTGGCTGGCTCTCCGGTGGCGAGCGCGCCGAACAGCGCCGCCGCCACCACCCCGGCGGCGGTCAGCCCCGCACCCGCCCGGCGCTGCCGGGTCCAGAACCGTTCCGGTGCGGCTACCGCGACCTCGGTCACCTCACCACCCCTTTCCGGTAGCGGCGGCGACGCTGCGGACCCGGGCAGCCCGCAGCCGGAAGATCGCCTTCACCAACGCCGGCGCCGCTACGAAGATCACGATCAGCGCCTGGATCACCTGCACCAGCTCCAGCGAGATACCGGCGCTGGTCTGCATACTCCGCCCGCCAGCCTGCAACGCGCCGAAGAGCAGCGCGGCGGCGAGGACACCCCATGGTTTGGCGCGGCCGAGCAGGCCGACCAGGATGCCGTCGAACCCGACCGAGCCGATCACCAGCGGGGTCAGCACTGTGGCCGTACCGAGCACCATGGTCATCCCACCGAGCCCGGCCAGCCCGCCGGCGACCACCATCACCAGGACGTAGGTGGTGGTGACGGAGATGCCGGCGGCGCGGGACGCGTCCCGGTTGAGCCCGACCGCCCGCAGCTCGAACCCGAAGGTCGCCCGCTTGAGCAGCCACGCCACCCCAGCCACCGCCAGCACCGCCAGTACGACGCCCAGGTGTACCCGCAGCCCGGACAGGCCGGTCCACTCCGGCAACCGAGGCAGCTGCGCCGAGCCCGCCACCCGCTGACTGATCGCGTCGGTCCGGTCCGGATCCTGGACCCAGTGCTGGATCAGCAGCCACGACAGCAGGAAGACCGCGATCCAGTTCAACATGATCGTGGTGATGACCTCGTGCGCGCCGGTGCGGGCCTTGAGGAAACCGGGGACGAACCCCCAGGCCGCGCCTAGCAACCCGCCCGCGACCACCGCCACGACCAGGTGCAGCATCACCGGCAGCGGCAGCAGGAAACCGGCCAGCCCGGCGCCGACCGCGCCGAGGATCGCCTGGCCCTGTACGCCGATGTTGAACAGCCCGCCGCGGAACGCCACCGCGAACGCCAGCCCGGTGAAGATCAGCGGGGCGGCGCTGGTCAGCGTCTCCGACAACGGCCGAAGCGCCACCGCCCAGTCGCCGGAGCCGGTCACCGCGGCAGCGACCGCCGACGGGTCGGCGATCGCACCGCGGAACAGACTGGCGTACGCGTCGCTGACCTTCGTCCAGCTGGCGCCGAGCGCATCGGTGGGGCGGGCGAAGAAGTAGCCGTAGGTGGCGCGTACCGCGGGATCGGAGATGATCATCAGGATCGCGCCGACCGCCAGCGCCAGCACGATCGCTAGGGCGGTGACCGTGACCGTGTTCATCCGCCACAGCTGGTGCAGGAAGGTGGCGATGAACGACGGCGGCGGCTCGGCTGTATTTTCAGCCGGGGTCTCGGATGGTGTTGCCGGCGAAGTCTCAGCCGGGCGCTCAGCCGGGGTCTCAGCCTGTGGCTCGGTGGTCATGCCGCTCCTCCCGGCTGGTCGGTTTCGCCCGGCTGGTTCGGGAGCACGCCCGCCATCAGCAGCCCGATCTGCTCGCGGGGCAGCTCCGGCGAGACGGTGGCGATGATCCGACCCTGGTACATCACCGCGATCCGGTCCGCCAACGCCAGCACCTCGTCCAGCTCGCTGGAGACCAGCAGCACCGCGGTGCCGATGTCCCGCTCGCGGACGATCTGCCGATGGATGAACTCCACCGACCCGACGTCCACACCACGGGTGGGCTGCGACGCCACCAGCAGGGTCAGCCGGCGGGTGAACTCCCGGGCCACGATCAGCTTCTGCTGGTTGCCGCCGGAGAGCGTCCCCACCGCCGCCTCGACCGAACTGGTACGCACATCGAACTCGGCCGCCCGCTGCCGGGCCGACTCGGCGATCGCCGCCGGCCGCAGCGCCACCCGGCTGCCGAACGGCTCGGAATCGTAAAGGTTCAGCACCAGGTTCTCGGCGACCGTAAAGTCCCGCACCAGCCCGTCGACGGTGCGGTCCTCCGGGATATAGCCGACCCCGGAACGCAGAATCTCCTTCGTACGCCGGCCCACCACCGACTCGCCCCGCAGCCGGATGTCGCCGGCCACCAACTGTCGCAGCCCGACGATCGCCTCCACCAGCTCCGACTGGCCGTTACCTTGGACGCCCGCGATCCCCACCACCTCACCGGCGTGCACCCGCAGGTCCACCCCGTCGACCACCCGGCACCGCCGGTCGTCGTCGATGGCCAGACCGGCGATCTCCAGGACCGGCGCCCCCGGGGTGGCCGGCTCCTTGACCACCTCCAGGCTGACCGTGCGCCCCACCATCAGCGCGGCGAGCTCCGCCTCGCTGGCCTGCGGCGAGGTGGTGGTGATGGTCCGGCCGCGCCGGATCACGGTGACCCGGTCGGCGATCGCCTTCACCTCTTTCAGCTTATGGGTGATGAAGACGATCGACTTGCCGGCCGCCCGCAGCCCGCGGATCACCTCCAGCAGATCCTGGACCTCGCCCGGGGTGAGGACGGCGGTCGGCTCGTCCAGCACCAGCAGGTCGACCTCCCGGGTCAACGCCTTAACGATCTCCACCCGCTGCTGTACGCCGACCGGCAGATCCCCGACGACCGCGTCCGGGTCGACCGGCAGCCCGTACCTCGTGGAGACCGCGGTCACCTCCCGCCGGGCCCGGCGGCGGTCCAGCACCCGCAGTGGACCGCCCCGGCCGGGCTCGGCGCCGAGCATGACATTTTCCGCCACGGTGAAGACCGGCACCAGCATGAAGTGTTGATGCACCATGCCGATGCCGGCGGCGATCGCGTCGCCCGGGCCGTTGATCCGCACCGGCTCGCCGTCGATGCGGATCTCCCCGGAGTCGGGCTCGACCAACCCGTACAGGATGTTCATGAGCGTCGACTTGCCGGCGCCGTTCTCGCCGAGCAGGGCATGGATCTCACCCGGTTCGACGGTCAGGTCGACGCCGTCGTTGGCGAGCACGTCACCGAAGCGTTTGGTGACGCCGCGCAGCTCCAGTTTCAGCGCAACCCCCGGCTCAACGCGGCTGCGCCGGGGACTCGACCACGATCGTGCCGTCGATGATGTCCTGCCGGAGCTGGTCCACCTCGGCCTTCAGTTCGTCGTCGATCTCGTCCTCGAACTCGTGGTAAGGCGCGATCGAAACCCCGTCGTTCTCCAGCGTGCCGTAGAACTCGCCGGTGGCCAGGTCATCGGACCCGTATGCCTCCAGCACGGCGCCCTCGACCGCCATCGGCATGTTCTTGACCACGGTGGTGAGGAAGGTCGAGCAGTACTGCTGGGCGCTCTCGCAACCGTCAACGTCCACCCAGATCACCGCGTACTCCTCGGTCTCCAGCGCGCCGTCGGCGGTGCCGAGACCGGCCCCGCCGGCCACCGGCATGACCACATCGGCGCCCTGGGCGATGAACGCGTCCGACAACGCCCGGCCCGCCCCCTGGTCGGTGAAGCTGTCGGTGAAGGAACCATCCTGGGCATCTTTGTCCCAGCCCAACACCTCGACGTCGGCGTCCTTGACATCGTTGTAGTGCGCCACCCCGTCGGCGAAGCCGTCCATGAAGATGGTCACCGGCCCGATCTTCTCGCCCCCGTAGGTGGCGACGATGCCGCTGGTGGTGTAGCCGGCCGCCAGGTAGCCGGCGAGGAACGCGGCCTGGGCGGTGTCGAACTGCATCGGGTAGACATTCGGCTCCCCGACGTCGGCGTCGACGATGCCGAACTGCCGCTCCGGGTGGTCCGCCGCCACCTGCTGGGTCTGGCTGAACATCAGCCCGCCGACCGCCAGGATGAAGTCGCAGTCCTCCTGGACGTAGCCCTCCAGGTTCGGGATGTAGTCGGCCTCCGCGCCGGAGGCGACGTAGTCGATCTCGATGTCCGACTCGGCCGCCGCCGCACCCTCCAACCCGGCCCAGGCGGAGGTGTTGAACGAGCGGTCGTCGATGCCACCGATGTCGGTCACCATGCACGCACGGTAGTCACCGGCCGCCGCCGGGCTCTCCTCCTCGTCCGGCGCCTCGCCGCACGCGGCGGCGCTCAGCACCAGCCCACCCCCTACGACCAGCGCAAAGGCCCGCTTCCAACGCCCACTGTGCACGAGGCTCCCCTTCCCGACGCCGCCGCCGGACCGGCGACACACTTCGCCGCACCTTACGCCTACTGACCCGTAACTCTGACACCCGCCGACCAAGACGTTGACGACCTGTTATCCCGCCGTGATCTATGCCCGGTGACGGCTCGCGCTCGACCGCCGAGCCCCACTGCGCGGACGTGGCCACCCTGAAACAATTACTTCCTGCCACGTCTTCTGCGAGCAGGAGTGATCGTATGACCCACGACGGTGCCCACCAGCCCCCGATCCGGATCGACGGCGAGGTGCGGGCGGAGACCCCGCTCCGGCACATCTGGTCCGAGTGTGTCGGCGCCGGCCGGGCAAACGAGGCCCTACGCGCCGACTGGCAGCAACAGTTCGCGGAGGTCGTCGATAACCTGGGGTTTCGCTACATCCGGTTCCACGGGATCTTCCACGACGACATGTTCGTCTACCGGGAGGCTCACGGCGGCGGTTTCGGCCCCGACCGACCACTGGCTTCCCCGATCTACACGTTCAGCTATGTAGACAAGGTCTTCGACTTCATCCTCGACACCGGCGCCAAACCGTTCGTAGAGTTGGGCTTCATGCCGCGGGAGCTCGCGACCAAGACCGAGACGGTCTTCTGGTGGGGAGCTCACTGCAGCCCACCCAAAGACATGGACCGCTGGGTGGAGCTGGTCACCAGGTCGGTTTCACACTGGATCGACCGCTACGGCCTCGCCGAGGTCCGGCGGTGGCGGTTCGAGGTGTGGAACGAGCCGAACCTGGTCCCCCACTTCTGGACCGGGACGAAGACCGAATACTTCGAGCTCTACCGGCACACCGTGACGGCGATCAAAACTATCGATGCCGAGTTGAAGGTTGGCGGGCCGGCGACGAGCGTGTTCGTGCCGGACGCCAGATATCAGGGCGAGGTGGAGGATCGCGCCGCGATGCACGAGACGGCCGCCGCGACCGACGTGGACGCCCTCGACTGGCGCCCGGTCTGGATCGAGGACTTCCTCAGCTGGTGCGCCGAGCGTGACCTCCCGATCGACTTCATCTCGACCCACACGTACCCGACCGACTATGCCTTCGGAGCCGACGGCGACGCGGTGCCGATCTCCCGGTATGTCGACGCGACCGCCGACGACCTGGCCCTGCTCCGGAAGATCGTGGCGAGTAGCCCCTACCCCGAAGCCGAGATCCACATCTCGGAGTGGTCGACCTCGCCGTCGTCCCGCGACGCCATCCACGACACGGTCTTCGCCGCCACCTACATCACCCGGGCGTACCTACAGTGCGCCAGCCTCGCCGACTCGATCTCCTACTGGACCTTCACCGACATCTTCGAGGAGGGCGGCGCCGGGATCGGCCCATTCCACGGCGGCTTCGGCCTGCTGACCGAAGGGGGCATCCACAAACCCACCTACCATGCGTTCGCGATGCTCCACCAGCTCGGCGACCGGCTGCTCCTCAAGACACCGGCCGGGGCCGTGACCCGGAACAGCGAGACGTCCGCGGTCGCCGCGGTCTTCTTCAACTACCCCGCCGACATGGGCAAGCGCGCTGTCGGCTCGGCAGACTCGTACGAACAGACCCGGCCGCTCGCCGAGGTCGGGCCGAGCCGCCGGATCCGCCACACGATCGGCGGCCTCGAACCCGGCCGTACCTTTCTGGTCGAGATTCTCGATTGGGCACACGGGAACGTGGCTGAAGCCCACCACCAGCTCGGGTCGCCCCGCAACCTCTCCCGGGCCGAACACGCGCATCTGAGCGGCGTCGCCGACGCGCTGCGCCGGTTCACGATCACCGTCTCCGACACCGGCGTACTCGACCTGGATGTCGAACTCGGGCCGTGGGCGGTGATGTCGCTGCGGCAGTCGGCCTAAACCCGACACCACAGGTACGCTGACCCGCGTGGCTGAGGTCGACGTACTGGTCGTAGGCGCCGGGGTCAGCGGGCTGACCACCGCGGTGTGCCTGGCCGAGACCGGGCGACGGGTGACCGTGCGCACCGCCACGGAGCCGGCCCGCACCACCTCCGCGGTCGCCGGTGCGCTCTGGATGCCCTACCTGGTGCGGCCGGTCGACAAGGTCACCGCCTGGGGTGCCGCCACGCTCACCGAGCTGCGCACGCTCGCCGACCAGCCGACCACCGGCGTACGCCGCACCAACGGGGTTGTTCTCGCCCCGACCGCGATCGCGCCGCCAGCCTGGACCGAGACGGTGGCCGCGGTGCCGTGCCCGCCGGCGGACCTTCCCCACGGGTACGAGGTCGGGTGGCGGTTCGGTTCGGTGCTGGTCGAGATGCCTATCTACCTCGGCTACCTGGCTGACCGGCTCCGCGCCGCCGGCGGCCGGATCGAACCGGGCCTCGTCACCGACCTGGCCGACGCCCTCACGGTGGCGCCGCTGGTGGTCAACTGCGCCGGGATCGGCGCCCGGGAGCTGGTCCCCGACCCGGGCCTGCGGCCGGTCCGCGGCCAGGTGGTGGTGGTCGAAAATCCGGGCATCGACGAGTTCGTCAGCGAACACCCCGGCGCGTCCCCCTGGCTGAAGTATGTGCTGCCGCACCGGGACACTGTGGTGCTCGGCGGCACCGCCGAACCGGACCGCAGCGACCCCACCCCCGACCCGTCGATCACCGCCCGGATCCTCGCCGACAGCGTCGAGCTGGTGCCGGCGCTCGCCGGCGCCCCGGTGCTGGCGGAACGGGTGGGGCTGCGCCCGGCCCGCCCCGAGGTCCGGCTGGCGGTCGAGGACCGCCCGGCCGGCCGGATCATCCACAACTACGGCCACGGCGGCGGCGGGGTCACGCTCTCCTGGGGCTGTGCCCGCGAAGCCGCCGAGCTGGCGTCCGGCACGTAGCCAGGTTGACCCGCCCGCTCGCGCGAAACTCCCCCAGCCGGAGCGTAAACTCGCTGAACCCTCCCGGCAGCGGTCGCTCATCGAGGGTGCGCAGCCGGGCGTACTGGGGCCGGCGCCGGAATCGTACCGGGCGGCGATGTCGCCGCGGGGCTGCGACTGGTCGACCCGGTCCGGGTCCAGCTGAGCGTCGAGCAGCGCAACCAGCACTGCCCGGTGGTTGTCGATGAATTTGGTATCCACTCCGGGCACATCCAGCTGCCGGAGATACTGGCTGCCATCGACGTGGATATCGATCCACTGTACGGTCGCGACCAGGCGGGACCACTGTGGCTGGTGTTCGAGCACCCGCAACGGACGTCGCAGCAGCCAATCGACCAGCCGGGGAGTCTCGGCCCTCGCGGCCGCGACCTGCGCGGCGAACCACTCGGCCTGCTGCTGCCTTCCCAGCGCTGACAAGAGTTGGGCGTAGCTGTCGACCCACAGCCTGCCGGGCAGCTGATTGGCACCGATGAGCCGCCCGCCGACAGTCTTGTACTCCAGGCGTCCGAGCCGGCTGGCGACGCGTTGCCAGCTCGCCGCCCAGCCGCGGGCCCGTTCCAGATCCGCCGCCAGCTCTGCGGCGGTCGGGCCCCGCAGCGGGATACCGAGCGGCTGCCAGGCGGCGCCTTCGCCGTACGCGGCGAGCGCTCGCCCGCTCTCCCACTGCCGGCGGAGCTTGGCCTCGACATCGGCCGGTGTGGTCCAGGCGGTCATGCCGGCGTGGCCGCCTGTGCCGCAGCGTGGGCGAGCCGGCGCTCTCGATACTCTTCGATGGTCATGCCATGCAGCCGCGAGCAGTCGCCCTCTGCCGTGTTGTCGACCAGCCCGACCGAGGCGTCAGCTCGGTCGCGGTCACCGAGCGGGCATTGCCCTCGACGAAGACCCGGTGCAGGAAGCTCAGCACCAGCGGCGCGTTGTCGGCGCAGAGCAGCCGCCACGCCGGGCTGTGCTTGCGCAGCGCGGCGATCTCCTCGTACTGCAAGGTCACGCTCCTTCCGCCGCAGCCCAGCCCGACCGGCAAAAAGAGAGGGGCAGTAGCCGCTCTCACGGCGAGTGCCCCTTTATGGAGGTTCCAGCCTACATCACCGCATCGGGGAGTCCGGCTAAGACACCCTTCCACCCACGCCGGAGCGTGGATGGGATGGGGCTTGGTCTCCCGCTAGAGAAGACCGTGCTGGCGGACGTATCGGGGAAACTCCGTCCCCGTGCAGGGAAGACGATGCCCGGTCGCACGCAGTGCCTCGACGAGGGTGCCAGCGGCAGCTTCCGTCAGCTTGCCAGCCCCGCAAGCCCGGACCAGCAGCCAGATGGTGCCGTGAACCGATAGACGGTAGGCACGACCCACCCGGGTGGCGCTCCGGTCGTCAGTTATCGCCACGGCGCCGTTGTGTTCGGCGGCCGCGAACACACTGGCTTCCCCCAGGTCGCGTCCGGTGGCACCGAGCCTCCGCACCCATACTCCGAAGCTCTTGATCTCACCCGGCCGGTCCAGTGGAAGTTGACGCACCCACTCCAGTTCCAGTGCACCTGCTAGCTCAGGCCGCGTCTTCGCTCCGGTCCGGAGTTCGTCAAGCACCACAGTGGTGGTGGCGCATGGCTGTCCCAGGAGGAGTTCACCCAGCACGTCCAAGCGATCTGCCAGTGCAAAATGGCTAAGGATCATGGTGTCGAAGATGAGCAGTTGGCTGGAGCCGAGGGGAATCACGCTCACGGAGCGAGCCCAGCGTCACTACGCGGCGGCAAGTCCTCGGGCTTGATCGTTCCGTGAAGGAGCTCAATTGCGCGAGCGTCAGTGATCAGGTCACGCCGCCAGGCGTCGAGGACCGCATGCGAATACCCGGGCGGCACTCGGAGAGCGTCGAGGTCGGGCTGAGGAGCCCAGCCAACCGCGTCGAGGAACTCGGCTCTCGTGGGGGTGATCTGGCCCCACCTGATCCGGGTCGAAGGGTCAAGCCAGCCTGCCTGCTCGGCCTGCCGGAGGGCCAGTGACCATGAGGTGCGGTACCGAGCAGCCAATCCGACGAGCTCTTCACGGATCCGAGCGTCCGAATCACCCCGAGCTCCGAAAGCGCTGGCAGGTAGGAGCAGTTCGGCCGCGAAGGCATTCACGACTGCCTCCCGGTCGTCCCGGGACAGGTGCACCGCGAGATCGGTGGCGTACTCGTCGCCCAGCACCAGGTGCCCCAGTTCGTGTGCCGCGGTGGCCCGTCGCCGACCCGGGTTGCCGCTGGCGCTGACGACCGCCACCGCAAGGTCACCTTCAATCAGTGAGGCGCCGTCCCCCTCCAACGGGGTAACGAGAACATACTGTCCGCTGCGCTCGTTGAAGTCCAGTAGGCTCTCGATCGGCTCGTTATCGATCTTGCGTACCCGGCGCAGCCAGCGGGCAGCCTCGCGCCCGTCGGCCTGGGTCTCGATCCGGCCGGGATAGTGCACCGGTGGGCTCGGGCGAAGTGAACCCCCGTCAACCATCTGCCGGATGTCACGGAGCCACCCGGTCAGGACTACCTCGAGCCGCTGCGCGCTACGGTCGAACTCCGTATCGCTGTCGTCGGCTAGCAAGTCTGCTCGGTGGGAGATGACTGACGGCCGAGGTTCGAGCAGGTAGTCGACCGGCACGTCAAGCGCGCCCGCGATCCGGATCAGCTCCATCGCGTCTATCCGTCGACTCCCGGCCTCGATCTTCGCGATCATGGTGCGATCCAACGCCACTTCTCGAGCCAACTCGTCCTGAGACAAGCCGGCGCCGCGGCGAGCCTGCCGCACCAGCTCCCCAATCATGATCCACTCACCGGAGTCGGCCATGGTGCGATAATCGCACACTTGCCGCTTCGCTGTCTTGCCAGCTGGCAGACTGGTGGCGAGCCGGAGCTAGCGAAACGGCAAGACCTTCACCCGGCCATGGCCATCCGGCCCTGAATGACGGTGGCGAGCTGGCGGCACTTCGTTGTGTTCTTGAACAGGCTGGTCACGTAGTTGTCCGGAAACGCCGCTTCCACCTCGTCAATCAGGTGGCCAAGCATCACGCGCGTCAGGTCCCTCACCCCGCGGTCGGTGCGCTCGTCCGGTTCATCGGTTGCCGCCATTGCCCGGAAAACCAGATGGGCAGTCAGCCGGTTTCCGTGAACCGCCACTGTCTTCGCTCGGCCCGCCAGTTCGGTCTTCCGCTCAGCCAGTACTGCGTCGACCAGCCGTAGCACCTCCACGTGGCGCCACAACAGCTCGGCGGCGAGATCTGAGGTAAACAACTGGCGATAATAGCCGTCCCCGGTCTCCAGCAGCATGCCCCGTTCGCGCTTGGCGAGCACCGCGAACGACGGGTCCGGGTGGGCGCACGCCAGCGCGTCCGCCGCCTCAACCACCGAGCACCCCTCCGCTCCGACCGGCTGGTCCTCGCCCCGTTTGACCGAGTACCGCTTACCGAGGCGAAGTGCGAAATCCTCCCTGAGGGTGCTCTGGAGCGAGTCCAGCGCCACAAAGTCGCGGGCCTCGACAGTGTTTTGGGTGTTGGTGGCGCGGGTGACCTGTTCGCCAAAGTCAGCCGCGACGTCATCGAGCGAGATGAGCCGAACCAGGACCTGCGCCTGCTCGACCACGGCCGGATCATGCCGGGCGGCCTCAGCAATGCTGGCGACCGTCTGGGCTCCGTTGACTACGGTGATGCCGGTGAGGCTGAACTGGCCGAAGGTCCTCATGACCCCGCCCGCAGCGGTCTTCTCAATCTTCTGGCACAGCACGGTAATGCCATTGTTGAAGTACCAGAAGTGGCCCGGAGTCTTGCGTAGGGTCGCAACGATCGACCGGTTGGCTGAAGTCAGTCCGAGGGCGCGGCGGATGTTCCCGTCGAACAGCCGGTCACCGTGCTGCTCATACCAGCCGGCCACCTCGCTGGCGGATGCCGCACCGTAGAAAGCCTGATACGGTCCGTCGAGCGGTCCCCAGTTTGCCAGGGTCACGTCAACATCTGCCTGCACCCGCATACCTTCGACCAGGAACCGGTGCACCTCCGCGAGCCCGAGAACCCGCAACTCAACCTGCTCGGTCGGATCGTTCATCTGCTCGGCGACGTCGTCGAAGACGCGCTGGCTGTGCTCACCGAGCGTGGACGCCCCAGTGGTCACGACGACGACGGTGATGCGGAGGTTCACCTCCCGCAGGGCCGCGGTGAGCTGCGCCGCGAAGGGCTTAACCTTGGCATTGAACCGTTCGAAGCGTTCCTCGGTCAGAGCCTTAAGCCCGTCGACGAACTTGTGCATGTCACCAAGGTCGATCCCGCCCCTACCGTGCTGACGCCACTTCGACTGAACCAGAACGATCCACGGAGTGGCCTCGTCAACCCAGATCGCATCGATGCCGTTGTCGTCGCCGCCATCGACGATCGCGGCGGATGCGTCGACCGGGTCTCGACCGGTCACCATCTGCACCGCCAACGCGGCGAGTCCCCGGGTGTGCAAGTGTGCCCGTTGAGCGTGCGCCCCCACGTCGGAGAGATCGATCAGGTCTTGATAGTCCCGCTCGATTTTTGCGGCAACCTGAGTGACCTGCAGACTCATGCGCACTCCTGGTTCGGCGTTTTGAACATCATCACCAGCGGCAGGACCAGCGGGCTCGGCTGTCCATGCCAGGAGACCCACAGCGCCTCTCGTGGGCGGGTGGCGGCTACGAAGACCCTTGCCCTCTCTTCGTCGTGCAGGTACCGCTGGGCTTGAGGGTCGTCGCCAACGGCTGCGATCATGCTCTTTGGCGGGACTACGCCTTCAGACATGCCGGCGATCGCGACGCAGCGGTACTCCAGTCCTTTGAGCCGGTAAACGGTCATCACGTGTACTGCCCCCTGGGCATCGTAGGTCTCGGGGGTGACGACCGCCGCCGGGATGCCACGATCGGCGAACGCTGCAGTCACCTGCTCAGCGATCTGGTGGGTACGAACGCCCACCGCGATGTCAGCCATGGTGACCCCGACATCCCGCCACGCCACCACCTGCTCAGCTAGTGCCCCCAGCTCCGCCGCAAGAGTCGGGTAGCCGGCCACAATCGGCACCGGCCCCCGCGTCAACGCCCGATAGCTGTCCAAGGTGTCGTCGCCGCCGTCGAGATCGTCGTAGTGATGGCCCTTAAGCAACGCCAGCCCGCCCCGGGCGATCTCCCGAGTCGTCCGGTAGCTGATAGTCAGCCGACGGCTCCGGCCGCGAGTGTGGATGCCGTGGTGACTCAGCACCACGTACCGCCCATAAATGCGCTGATGCGCGTCGCCGACAAGGAACATATCGTCGGTCGCCTCGGGCACTACCGCCCGCAACAACCGCCACTGCCCGACGGTCATGTCCTGCGCCTCATCGACGACCACGTGCCGGTAGGGCTTGGTCTCCCAGCCACTGACCACCGCCGCAGCCTCGTTGGTCACCTGCGGAAAGGTCGTCTGGCGATGCTCGGCGAGCCACTCGGTGAAGCCCGCCAGCACCTCCCACACCTGTTCCCGCTGGCGCAGCGAGAGTCGCCGCATCCGGGGCCGGTGCGCCGCCAGATAACTCTCCTTGCTGGTCAGGTCGAGATCCAGGATGATCCGATACCACTCGTCGCGCAGCAACTGCGGGTCCAGCTCGCTGCCGGTCCGGGCCACGAAGCCACGTAGCGCAGCGAGGCAGTCCGCGTCATTCAGAGGTGAGGGCACCGTACGCCCCGCGTCAACCAGCACCCGCCGGGCCAGCTTGTCGGTCGTCACCACGTCGACCAAGTCCCGGACCACCTTGCCGCCGAGACGCTCCAGCAGCTCTCCCAGCGCCCGGGCGAGGGTGTTCCCATAGGTGGTGAGCAGGATCCGCTCGCCCGGCTCGGCTGCCCGTGCCAGCGACACCGCCCGGTGCACCGCCACCACGGTCTTCCCGGTCCCGGGGCCGCCGGTCACCCGCACCGGGCCGGAGTACGGCTTCAGTGGGTACGCCAGGCTGCGCTGGCTCGGGTGCAGGTAGGTCCGCCACCGGTCCATCGGCCAGGCCAGTGCGTCCTTCAGCTCGGCGGCGTCGGTCACCACCAGGTACGCCGCCTGGTTGACCGGGCTTGCCAGCGCGGTGGGAATGTCATCGCTCACCGTCGGCGCCTCGATCGGGGCGATCAAGTCCGCGTACACCTGCTCGGGTGAACGGTCCACGAGCGACAGCAGAACGTCGCGCTGCAGCGGCGGCAGCGGCTCCACCAGCTCCAACAGGTCCGCCTCGTCGACCAGGGTGCGCAGCGCCGGCACCAGCTCCTCGTTGACGCCCAGCCGCTGATAGTCGCGGTCGACCACGTGCGCCAGAAGCGGCGGCTGGTCGGTCACGCGTTGTCTCGGCGCGGCCACCACCTGCTCGACCCGGTCGCTGATCCGGGCGGTCTCGAGCGCCTCCACCGCCCCGGTCGCCGGGTTGAGAGTGAGGGTGACCTGCTCGGCGTAGCGGTAGGCATCGTCGTGGGGCAACACTGTCTGCACCATGTACATCGAGTCCCCGAGGTGGAGCAGCACCGCCCGCAGGTCGTCGGTGACCCGGGCGGTGCGGACCCGGCGGTCGCGAGGGTTCTTGATCGCCTTGAGTCTCACACCGCTGGCGTGGGGCTCGACCTGAAGCTTGATCAGGAAGTCCACCACGCGCTTTCGGGCCGAGCTGTCGAGATCGGACAGGGCGCGGTGCAGATTCTCGGCCAGCACGATGGTCATCCCCACCCGCCGCCACCTCCGGATCTTGACTGCTCGACACGTCCCGCTGACGAAGGGTAGCCCTGACGGTTAGATTCGGACAAGCAGGCCGTGACGCCGCATCGCACGCAGATGTTCGGCTGCGCGACGCGCCGCCGGCCCGCCGCTGACCAGCAGACCTGCTTCGACGTTGCTGCCGATACCGGCGGCGGTGAGGTTGGCGCTGCTGACGAACAAAACCCGTTCGTCGGCGACGACCAGCTTCGCGTGCATCCGGGCACCGTCCGGTCGGCGGTCGATCGCCCAGGTAAACAGCGGAATCTTCGGCAGGTCGGCGAAGGCCTTCGCCGGCTGCTCGCCCTGCAGCGCGCTGCCCGCCCCGCCGAGCGTCTCGACCACGATCCACACTGACACTCCCCGGTCCGTGGCGGCGGCGAGCGCTGCCAGCAACGGTGGGTGGGGCCGAGCGGCATAGGTGACCAAGATCAGCTCCGAGGCCGCCTGATCCACCAGGTCGGCGAGCACCTGGGCGGTCGAGCGCACCGGGACGTCGAAGGTGGTCGGCCCCGTCCACACCAGCTCCGCGCTCACCGCCGCGGCCCGGTGGGCGTAGCCGGCGGCGAGCCCGCGCAGATAGCTGGCGGCGAGCTCCGGCGGCCCAGCGTCCAACACTGCCAACAGCTGGGCCACCGCCGGATGATCGAGACCGATGGCGCTCAGCGCATATCGGGGCTCACCGGCCTCGATCGCCTCCGCGAGCCGCCGCAGCCGGTCCGGCCCCAGCTCGGCGGCGAGCGCGGCCGACGCCGTCTCGAACGCGGCGTTCACAGCTCCGGCACCAGCGCCAGCTTCGGGTCGTCGACCGGCACCACGAACCGCCGGTCCAGGAACCGGTTGCCGCGCTCGCAGGTGGTCTCGGAGACGAACAGGCACACGTGGCAGGCGGCGCCGTGCAGGAAGTCTGCCGGCCGCTGCGGCAGCCGCTGCCCGCAGAGCGGGTCCGATGAGCAGCGCCGGGCGTCGGCCAACGCGCGGCGCACCAGCCGTTCCAGCGGCTCCGGCTCGGCCAGCGACACCAGCCCGCCCAGGGTGCCTTCGGCGTCGGGAACCGCGGTGTAGATCAGGATTCCTGCCCGTGGGTCGCCGTCGTCGGGCGGCCGGGCGTAGATCCGCTCGCCCAGGCTGGCCGAGCTGTAGCCGCACTCCAGCGCGATGGTCCGGATCAGCAGGTGCGACAGCGTGTGCAGGGCAAGATATCGGGGCCCGGGCCAGTTACGCAGCGGATCGAAGTCGACCGGCAACCGGCCGGAGTAGCGGTTGTGCTGGAACCGCTGGTACGCCTCCCGGTGGGCGGCGATCGCCGCAGAGCCGGCGGCCTCCTCCGCCCAGCCGGCGATCAGCTCCTCGTTGACCCGCAGGAAGATCCCTTCGCCCCGGACCTCGCTCGCCGGCACCCAGCTGGGCCGGTCGCCCCGGCCGAGCCGGACCCGCCGCCGCCCCGGCTCCGGGTCGTCCGGGTCGGGGGCGTCGAGCCGGGTGAAGCCGACCAGCGCCCGCACCTCCCGCAGCCGCTCCACCTCCAGTACGTCGGCGAAGAGGCCGGCCAGCGTCGCCGGCACCCCGGCCGGGTCGCGCCGCACCGCGAAGTCCTCGGTCACCGGCGGTTGCTGGTCGGCGGTGAAGATCTGCCACTCGGCGGTACGCAGGTCCGGGTGCCCCGCCGGGCCCGGAGCCGGGGTCGCCGCGCCGCGGCGCCGCTCGATCGCCTCCCACACCTGCGTGTCGGTCCACTCCCGCAACTTTGAGAAGGTCGGGATGGTCCACAGTGTCTTCAGCACCGACGGATCGGTGACCGTGCTGAGGGTGCCCCAGGCCTTCTCCACCTCATCGTCCAGCCGGCCGCCGGAGGGCTTCGGGACCGCCAGCGCGGCCAGGGTCTGCGGGAACCA
Source organism: Natronosporangium hydrolyticum (assembly GCF_016925615.1). Classification (NCBI taxonomy): domain Bacteria; kingdom Bacillati; phylum Actinomycetota; class Actinomycetes; order Micromonosporales; family Micromonosporaceae; genus Natronosporangium; species Natronosporangium hydrolyticum. The sequence continues at coordinate 2,416,396 of NZ_CP070499.1, read as the reverse complement.
CTGGTTGGAGGCGCCGACCACCAGCAGCCGCGCCTGCTCCTCGCACCCGCCCGGGTCAAAGGTCTGCAGGTGCGGGTGCCGGCCCCGGCATCGTGGCAGATTCTCCAGTCCACGCTGCCCCATGGCGTCGCTGATGTTGCGCCGGGCCTGGCAACTGACACACTCCAGCTGCACGTTGGCACCCAGGTTGCCGCCGAAGTCCCGCATCACCAGCCGCGGGTTGGGCGCCTGTGGGCAGCCGTCGCCGCCGTGCAGGAACAGCAGGTACGGGAAGTCGTCGAGGTGCCCGGCGGTGCAGGCGAGCAGGAACCGGGCTGGCACCGCCAGGGCGCGGCGGCGCCGGGTCGGGCACTGGGCGTGCAGGAAGCAGGCGAGGTCGGGCCGGCGTGGCTTGTCGTTGCTGAACGTCCAGACGCTCGGGTGGTAGCTGCCGAGCTCGTCGCAGGCGGTGCAGCGCAGCCACTGCGGGAAGGGCACCACCGGCACCCCTATCTTGGCCGCCTCGCCGCCGGGCCGGTCGTCGATGCCGGGCAGCCACGGCGCCGGCCGTAGCTCGGCGACGGATGGGCCGAGCAGCTTCTGCACCGCCTCCAGCAGCCGGGGCTCGAGCAGCGGCGCGTGGTCGTGGTCGTAGCGCCACTCGTCGAGCCCGCGCACCAGCACCGAGAAGTTGGGCAGGTCCACCACCCCACCCACCCCGGCGGTGAACATCAGGTGGCTGGGGCGCACCGCGCCGACCCGACGCCCGTGGCCGCTGGGGCGGGTCATGACCGGCCCCCTCGAGTGGTGGCGGGCTCACCGAACTCGTCCCCGGCCGGTTCATCCGACTCGTCGCCCGACCCGGCCTCGACCCGGCTGAACCCCCAGGCCGGGGCCTCCATCAGCGACTCGGTTAGGTCCCCACCGGAGACCAGCAGGTTGACCTCGTTCTCGGTCTCGCGCATCGACCGGGGCACGGTCAGCACATGCCAGGGCCCGTCACCGGCAGCGTCCAGCAGGCCCACATAGGTCTGTTGCGGGTCCCGCCGGGCGGCGTATCCGAGCGCATAGTCGCCCCGCTGCCGGCTCGCCCAGGCGTCGCGCAGCACCGCCAGCCGCTCGGCCAGATACTCCCGGCCCCGCTCCCCACCGGCCGCCCGGGCCCGGGCCAGCAGCCGCTCGGTGACCTGCTGAGCCACCGGTCCGCTCAGCTCGATCCGGCCGGCACCACCGTTGGCCGAGTGCTCGGGTGCCGCGTGCCGCAACGCCGCCACCGCGGTCGCCGCCGTGCCCCGGTCCAGCGCCCGACGGGCGTACGGGGTCACCGACAGCGCCTCCACCTGCCGGTAGAAGGTGGCGTGGTAGTGCCCGAAGTGCTCGTAGTGGGCCAGGTCCCTTGGCCGGGACCAGTTGTAGAGGGTGACCACCAGCCCGGGTCGCTCGGCGTCGCGACCCACCCGGGAGGAGGCCTGGATGTATTCGGCGGTGTTCTTCGGCTGCCCGGTGACCACCATCAGCCCGAACCGGGACACGTCCACCCCGACCTGCAGCATCGAGGTGGCGAGCACGACATCCATCGGCATCGGCCCCGCACGCTCCGGGATCCGCGGCTCACGCTTGTCCTTTTTGGCCGCCCGCAGCTCGGTGGCGAGCGCCTCCCGGCGCACCGACGTGTCCAGCGCCGGGTCGAAGCCGTACTCCAGCCGTTTGAGCACGTCGGCGATGTCGGCCGAGGAGATCCGGGAGGTCAGCTCGCTGATGTTCAGCAGGCCGGTGCGGCTGTGGATGCGGTTGGCGATCCCCCGCTGCCGGCCGTTGCGGCGCACCCGGATGGTCACGTCATCGTCGAGGTAACGCCGCATCCCGGCCAGCTCCCGGGTGGCGTTGAAGTAGCCGACCATCGTCATGTACGGGTCGGCCGGCTTGCCGTACCGGTCGAAGAGGGTCTGGCCAGCCAGCAGCAGGATCTCGCCGAGCCGGATCTCGGCCGCTTTGAGCCGGACGCCGTGGGCGCACATCCCGAGGTAGCGGCGGCCCGGATGCTGCCGGGTCACCGGCACCTGCCGGGAGAAGAAGGTGTCGGCCACGTCCAGCGCCGGCGGTGGGAAGACCGCCAACTCCCGGCCGTAGAGGGCGCGGACCTGGGCGTCGGCCCGCTTGGTGGTGGCGGTGGAAGCGACGATCACCGGCCCGGCCCGCACCTGCCCCTGGTCGGGGTCCGGCACCGGCCAGGCGCACAGCTGGTCCACCGCCGCCTCGAACAGCCCGACCGTGGTGCCCAGCGCCCCGGATATCAGGTGCAACTCGTCCTGGATGATCAGATCTGGTGGCCGCAGCGGGGTCACCGGCTCGCTGGTCACCGCCGGCAGCCGGTCGGTGCGGTTGTGCCGGCCCCGGCAGCCGGTGCGGGCGTCCAGGTCCGGGTGCCGGTAGCCGTGGCGCGGGCAGCGCTGCCGCACCTCGCCGAACAGGTGACCGGCGCAGCCGAGCCACGGCAGCTGGGCCAGCTTGTCCACAGTGGCAATCACCAGGCTGGGTGGGTACCGGTACAGCTCCTCGTCCACGGTGAGGATCGGCAGCCCTTCCTGCGGCGACATCCGCCGCGAGAACGGGCAGGCGAAGGCGCCCTCCCCCCGCGGGCAGTACAACCGCACCCGCCGTTCGTCGTCGCGTGAGTCCAGGTCTCGCTCGCCGCGCAGCCGCTCACCGCACCACGGGCAAGCGAGCACCTGCAGCACGTTGACCCGCTCCCCCTTGCCGGTGGTGCGGGCGTCGTCGACCTGGCGCTTGGCCTCGTCGTACCAGTTCGGTGCGACCGCGCTGCCGACCCACAGCCCGATCCGGAACGGTTCGGTGCCGTAACGGCCGTCGGTCAGCTCCGCCTCCCGGCGCAGATACTCCGCCGCGCACACCAGCGCCGCCGCCCGCTGGAACTGCTGCGCGGTGAGCAGCCGCAGGGTGTAGCGCATCAGCACCGCCATGCCGTCCCCGCCGTTGCGGGCGTCGACCCCGGCGCCGATCATCCCCTGCCGCCGCCGTACGGCGAACGTGTACGCGGTGAGGCCGAGGTACGCCTCGGTCTTGCCCCCACCGGTGGGGAAGAAGAGCAGGTCCACAAGGGCGCTGCCGCCCTCGGCGCGCCGCTGCGGGTGGGCCGGGTCGGTCAGCGCCGGCAGGTTCAACAGCACGAACGCGAGCTGGAACGGCCGCCACGAGGCGACCTTGGCCCCCATGTCCGCCACCTCGTCCCGCGCGGTCTGGTAGTCGAGCCCTTCGCTCTCCCGCAGCCCGGCCAGGGTGGTGTGGCGCCGTTGCAGCGCCATCGCCCGGTTGGCGAACCGAAACGCCTCCAACGCCTCTGGTTCATCGACGAGCAGCGTGATGCCGGTGCCGATCCGGTCGGCGATGCTGCCGGCCCGATACAGCGCCCGGTGGGCGGCCGGCCGCAACGGCTCGGGAAGACTGTCCACCTCGGCCCGCCGCTCGGCCAGCCAGGCCCGGTAGCCGTCGGCCAACGGCCTAAGCCCGGCGGCGAGCGCGTCGGCCGGCAGCTCGGCGAGGGTGTCCATCGCCAGCTCCAGCCCGGCCAGGTGGGGCGACTCGTCCGGCGGCGGCGCGATCGTCGCCGGCACGTCGTGGGAGGGCAGCCAGTCGGTGGTCAGCCGCCAGGCCCGGCGCTCGCCGTCTCTCCGGTCGACCGCCACCGCGACGTTGCGACCGCCGGCGTGGCTGAGCTGGTGCCGGTAGAGTAGCCGCAGATGCTGCTCTTCATAGTCGGTGGTGTGCTCGGCCAGATCCTCCAGCGGGTCGTCCACCGGCAGAAACACCGCTGCCTGCCCGTCGGGCGCACTCACCTGCAGGCCAGCTTGGAACAGCCACGCCACGTCGGCCCGGCCGGCCGGCTCCGGTTGCGAGTTGATCAGCGCCAGCTCCACCACCCGGGTCGGCTCGCCGCCGGGGTTGGGCCGGCTGTGCACCTCGACGGTCAGGTAGATCCCTTCGCCGCTGCCGTCGGCGACCTCAGTAGCAGCCGGGGCGTCCTCCGGATCCTCCGGGCCGGGGTTGGTGAGCAGGAACCGTCGCTGCGGCGCCCCGTCCAGCGGCACAGTCACCCGATGCTCGACCGGCCGGCGGGTCCAGACCGCCCGCGGGTTGCCGTGCTCAGTCGCCTGCACCACCGTGTCGTAGTGCCCCCAGCCCACGGTGAGCGCCAGCGCCGGCACGTCGGCCGACACGGTGAACGACATCCCCATCGACGAGGCCCACAGCCGGCCGGCGTTCTGCACACTGAACTGCTCCGGCAGCTCCCCGTCCTCGGTGTCGGCGTCGGCACCCAGGTCGTCGGGCATCCGGTCGGCCGCCTCCTGTGTGGAGCGCGGGTTGAACTTTGGCCCTAGCGCACCGACCAGGTAGCGGTCCCGGGGCCCCCGCGCCCGGGGCGAAAACTGCTCCTCCGGCCCGTCCCACGGCCCGAGCAGATCCCGGCGCAGATAGTCGGCCAGCTCGTCGCGCACCTGGAAGGACGTGGCGGACTGGAACTCCTGCGGCACGTCCAGGATCGGGTGCGGTTCAGACATCGAACAGGCTCCCCCTGCTCCGCGGTGGCACAGCGGCTCGTCATTCAGCTCCGACAGCCGGCTTAGGCCTCTCGGCGGCCCCGGCCGATCCCACAGTGTAACGGTCACCTCTCCCGGGGTGCGGGTATGCTCGGCGGTCATGCCACCCCAGTCGGGCCCCCACGACGCGGTCTTCCGAAGGATCCTGGGCGAACCCGCCAACGCCGCCTCCGAGCTACGAGCCGTCCTCCCACCCGCCCTGACCGACCGACTCCACCTGGACCGGCTTGCCCGAGTCCCCGCCAGCTTCGTCGACGACGCGCTCCAGTGGCGCCACTCCGACCTGCTGTTCACCGCCCCCACACCCGGCGGCGAAGCGTTCCTCTACGTGCTGATCGAACACCAGAGCAGCACCGACCCCTTAATGCCGTTCCGGATGCTGCAATACATGGTCCGGATCTGGGACTACTACCTGCGCGAGCACCCCAACGCCACCCGGCTGCCGGCGGTTATCCCGCTGGTGGTGCATCACGACCGGCGCCGGTGGACCGGCCCCACCCAGCTGCGTGACCTGCTGCAGCTGGACCCCGACACCGCCGAAGCGGCCAGAGAGTTCCTGCCCGAGTTCCGCTTCCTGCTCGACGACCTGGCCCGCATCGACGAGCAGGCACTGCGCCGCCGACCGCTGACCCCACCGGTCCGGGTCACGCTACTGCTCTTGAAGATCGCCGCGGGTAACCCTCGGCTGGCCGAAGACCTGCAACCCTGGGTGGAGGAGTTGCGGGAGGTGTTAGCCAGACCCGGCGGGCTCGACCAGTTCACCTCCATGCTGCGATACATTGAGGTGGTGGGCGAGGCACCCGCTGAGCAACAAGTTGATCAGCCAGCTAGGTCCGCAGGCAGAGGAGGCATACATGACCACCGCGGAGATGCTCCGCGCCGAAGGCGAAGCCCGAGGCCGCGCCGCCATGCTCGTTGACCTGCTGACCGTCAAGTTCGGCCCAATCCCACCGCCCGCCACCCAGGCCATCCACGCCGCCTCCCGCGACCAGCTCCGCGACTGGGCCGCCCGCGCCCTCACCGCCGACACCATCGACCAGGTCCTACCCACGAGCTGAGCCAAAGGACCTGGGACGGCTCAGACGTCGAACAGGCTCCCCTGCTCGGCGGCGGCCTGCCTCGGCACCCGCTTGCCACCTGTCTTCTTGTCGTGAAGGCCGGCCGCCACCTCGGCGGCGTAGCGCTCGTGGTTCAGCTCCAGCAACCGATCCAAGATCTCCTGCCGCACCACCGGCCCGACCGTGTAGCGAACGCCCTGCCGGGTCTCGTGGTGCCCGTGGTCCAGCTCCAGGTCATCCCAGCCGTACGCGCGCATCACCGCCTGGTCGATGACCACGTGGATGCGCCGCAGCTCCGCGATGTCGGCGTCCTTGCAGGCCGGGTCGTGGACCAGGTTGTAGGTGGCGGTCAACCCGGCCTGCCGGGCCAGCATCACGCTGTCCCGCCGGTACGTGTCCAGCCGCTCACCCAACTCTCGCAGCTCCTGAGTCAACTCCGGCCGCGCAAACGTCTCAAACACATCCGTCGGCGTGTATCGGAGGTCGCCCTTCATGGTTGACGCGCGGCTGATCGCCCACCAGTAGTGTGGTGCACTGCTCAACAACCCCAACATCGCCAGATCATCCGTCGCGAACACGACTGTTGCGTCGCTGTAGACCTGCCCGGTGGGCACCATCGCCGGCATCACCGACTTGCTATGGCGAGCAATCGCGGCAACTCGCTCAAGCTCTCGAACTGCCTGGAGGAGGGCCGGGCGCGGATTCCAATACTTCCACCACTCCTGCACCATCCGCGGATATTTCTTCGCATCCTTCGATAAGCGATCCGGCTTCACCCGCTCCTCAATCCACTTCCATGGATCATGCCAAGTTCGAGCCTCACCTTCGTCGAGCTCCCCGAAGTTGACCACCCATCGACTCGCGGAACAGTCGTGACGCTGATTCAGATCCTCACCCCCAATGTACGGGAAGAGTACCATCCGATTGCGGTCGTCTTTCTCCAGCATCAGCCGCGCCATGTCGGGAGTCATCGCGAATCCCATACCGAGAACGATCGACCCCTGGAAAGCAACCCCTCGATTAGCTACCAACCGTTCAGCATTACCACTCACGCGGGATTCGGCTTCGAGCGACGACGTGATGCGACTAGTAAGCCTGCCGTCAATACGGCGCTGTCCACCCTCACCCAGCGGCGCATTAGTCATCCAGACTGCGCAATACTCGAGTGCCGCGGACCGCGCGGGCCAGGGTTTACTCTTCTCCGCTTGCCAAATCTCAACGCCAGCGGCAACAATTTGCTCCAGCCCTACCTCGCGGGTGTCGCCCTGCGCCAAAGTGTTGGTCGCTATCAGACCTGCCTGGCCATTGCCCCCCAAAAGGCTGTGTGCTCGAAGGACGAAGTAGGCGATGAGATCGGCGTTGACCTTCACACCTCGTCCCACCGCGCCGACGATGTACTCACGATACGCGCCACCGGCAGCCCCGCTGATCTTCTTGCCTCCGAGGAAGGGCGGGTTGCCGATGATGGCGGCGAAGCCGCCATCATCGGCAAAGACTTCGGGGAAGACCAGCGGCCAGTGCAGGGGTTGACGGGGGAAGGCTTCACCAGGGGCGTCGGTGGCGAGCCAGGTATCCGCCGCATCCCGCGCCTTCGCTTGCCCCTCCGGGGTGCCCTTGGCGGCCGACATTGCCTTCTCCGCTGCTTCGAGCGCCACCTGTTCGCGTGCCCGGGCACCTTTGCCGGCGGTGGCGAGTGCGGCGCCCACCACAAGGTCGGCGTAGAGCCGGGCCTGCTCAGTCTTCGCCTCGGCTTCGGCGAGCAGGCGACGTTTCTCGGGCAGGCTGGCAGCGTCGTCGGGCAGCGCCGCGATCGCGGCCCGCTGCGCCGCCACCTCGGCCGCGAGCGCCCGCACGTCGCCGGTGGCGTCGAAGAGGGCGTCCGGGTCCTCATGCAAGCGCCGGCCCTCGGCCGGGTCCAGGTGGAGATACTCCAACTGCTCCAGCGAGGTGATGCCGAGCAGCGAGTCGCCGACCGCCAGCCGGTCGTCGAGGAAGGTGAACGGGCGGTGCGGGTCCATCGAGACCAGCCACAGTGACAGCTTTGCCATCTCCACAGCCATCTCGTTGATGTCCACCCCGTACAGGCAGTGCTCGATGATCTCGCGGCGGGCGGCGACCAGCACTGGGTCGGCCTCGGTGTCGACCGCCGGGCGCTCGCCGTACTCATCGTTGTGATGCTTCCAGGCCGTCTCGTCCCCCGCCCTGGCGCGGGCCTCCACCAACTTGGCGGCCAGGTAGCGGCAGGCGGCGACCAGAAACGCCCCCGACCCCATCGCGATGTCGGCGACCTTCAGGGACAGGATCTCAGCCGGGGAGCGCAGCACCCAGGCGTCCTTGTCGGCGGTCTGCAGCGGGCCGGGCGAGTAGACCAGCGGCTCCAGCGCCCCCTCGACCACCTGCTCGGCCAGGAACCGTGGCGTGTAGTGGGTGCCGGTGTTCTTGCGCAGCCGCGACTCGGTGACATACAGCGAGTCCTGCAGGAAGACCATCGGCAGGCCGCGCAGGTCGGTGCGGAGGATGCCGGCGAACGGCAGCAGCCGCTCGGCCAGCGCCAGGTCGCCGTTGGTGACCGCCAGCAGCCGCCGCAGGGCTTCGGCCCGCTCGGCCTCGTCCATCGGCGCGAGCTTCTTGGTCAGCGCCTTCAGGGTGCCGATGCCCGAGTCCTTGTACGCCTCGGCGAGCCGGCCAGCCAGCGCCGCCGGGTCCGAGGCTCCGGCCGCGTGGGCCTCCAACGCGGCCAGCGGCACCTCCTCCTCTTTGCCGGCCTTGCCGATCAGCCCGACCACCGTGTCGCTGGCCCGCCGCCCTTCGAAGGAGAGCAGACCCTCGTAGACGTAGCCGATCTCCTCCACATCCAGCGCCCGGAACGACAGCCGGCGTAGCTCCCGCTTGATCTGGACGTACTGCACCGAGCGGAGCATGTGGAGGATGGTGCGGTCGTCCACCCGCACCCGCGCCAGCCAGGGGTAGACCTCCGGGTCGAAGATCGACCCGTCGTACGCGGGTAGGGTCAGCCGGGGGTGCCGCACTCCCCCGTGGACGGCGGTGAACAGGGCCAGCAGCCGCAGCCAGCCGGCGTGGCTGTGCTCCAACTGCTCCTCGCTGCCCTCCCGGGCGCGCTGCTCCAGCCGCTCAGCCAGCCGGCCGGCCGAGTATGCCTGGGCGTAGAGGTCGTTGTCGGCCGGCAGCAGCCCGCGCTCCTCGGCGAAGAGCAGGAAGACTACCCGCATCATCACCGCCACCGCGCCCCGGTAGACGTCCTGCGCCGGCAGGTCGCCGAGCCCGTCGGCGCCGGCCTGCCGGTCGCGGGTGTCCCACCGGCCGATCGCGTCAACCAGCAGCTCCACAGCTCGGCGTACCTGGGCGCCGAGCGCCTCGGTGACCTCCTCCTGGTTCTCCAGGCTCTTGCGCAGCAGCGGGATCAGCGTCTCGTCGTCGGGCACGCTGAAGAAGCGTCGCCGGCACAGCAGCGACCGGAACGCCCGGAGTAGGTCGCGGTCGGCCTGCTCCGGCCAGCTCACCGCGTCAAAGGTGACGGTGGTGGTGACCCCACCACGCGGCGCCCAGACCAGGGTCCACCAGCGACCGTCGGTGGCCAGCCCCAGCTCGACTCCGTGCACCCGGCAGAGATGCGCCAGCCGGTCGGCCGGGGTGGCGGCCCAGGTGTCGCCGGCGAGCCGGACCGTGGGTGCCGAGCCCGGCGGCAGGATCAGGCCGAGCAGCCGGCAGGCGTCCGGCTTGAGCCGCTCCCCCGGCTCCACCAGCGCGAACGACGGGGTGAGCGTCACCTCGTGCTCGGCCACGGTCGCCGCCAGCGTGGCCAGCTCGGCCGGGTCGGTCTCCACGTCCTCGCGCCAGTCGAGCAGGTTCCGCAGCACGTGCCAGATCCAGGTCAGGCTGGTGGCCTCCCCATCCGGATCCGTCCGCCAGGTGTCGTGGGCGGCCCGCAGCTTGTCCCGGGCCTCCGGCTCCAGCGCATCCAGCGTCGGCCAAACCTGCAGCAGCACCGGCAGGGTGAGGAACGGACCGGTCGGCTCCACCATCGCCAGCCAGCCGAGGTGCTGCTGCCGGCCATCGGTCGGAGGTGGCCCGGGGCGGCGGCCCCGGCGGGCGGTGGCGGTCATCGAGTGGCCTCCCGTTCCGGCACCACGCACACCACCGCGACCGGGAAGGTGTGGGGGGTGCGTTCGGCGTACCGGGCGTCGATCCGGGCGAGCTGCCGCGGCCGGTCGAGTTCGAGCTGGGTCAGCCGCTCCTCCCAGCCGCGCCGGTCGGCCCGGGCCTGAGCCAGCTCCTTCGGGTCCTTCAGCCAGGTCAACAGGTCATCCTCCGGCTCGTCGTCGAGCTTCGCGCGCAGGGTGGCGGCGAACCGGTCCAGGTTGGCGGTCAGCCGCTTGTGTTCGCTGTCGCGGCGGCGGTCCAGCTGGTTGGTCAGGCTCGCCTCCCGGTCCCGGACCCGCCAGTTCAGGGCGGCCACCAGGCCGTCGCGGGCGCGTGGCCAGGCGGTGACGAACCGGTCCTGCTGGCGGGGGCCGGCCGGGGTGCCGTGGGCCAGCGCGTGCCGCAGGATGCTATCCAGAGTGGACAGATTCTCCAGCCGGGCGAACCTTCCGTCCGGCCGCAGCCAGCCACCGGCGTAGAGCACCTCCTCGTGCAGCCGCAGACCGTCCGCGCCGACCAGCACGTACCGGGCGTACGCGGCGAGCAGCGGCCCTTCGGTGAGGTCCGGATGGTCGCTGATCACCGCGGCCGCCCGGTGCAGCCCGGTGTCGCCGCTCCACACCGCCGCCCGCAGCAGCTCAGTCGACATCGCCACCAGCGGGTGGTTGAGGTGGGCGAGCATGACATCCTGCTCGTCCCGGTCGCGCAGCACCGTCTGGTCGAAGGTGATCGGCCGCTGGACAGGGACGCCGCGCCGTTCGGTCTCCAGCCGGTCGATCAGCCCGTCGGCGGTGCGGGCCCACGAGCCGGTCAGTGGCGGCACCTCGTAGAGCCCTTCGGTGAGCTGGCGCTCGTCCAAGTGCGGTCGCAGCGGCTGTTGGCGGGCCAGGTCCAGGGCGGTGGCGACCACCCGGTGCACGGTGGCCGGGGTGACGCCGAGCCGGTCGACGGTCTCGTCGACCGCCGCCCGCAGCCGCGCGGTCTGTTCCCGGACGTTGCGCTCGGCGGCCACGCTGCCGCGCTCCCCGCGCCGCTTCGACGGGCGGGGGCGGGCGGCGGCCACATCGAAGCCGGGGTCGAGCCGGCCCAGCATCCGCTGTTGCACGGCGTCGGCGAGCACCGCGTTAACCGTGCCCAGGTCCTCCTCCATCGAGGCGACCTTCTTCGCCACTCTCGACAGAAACTCCAGATCCGCCTCGTACGAGTTGGCGGCCTGCCGCTGCCAACCTGCACCGACGAAGTGGTAGATCTGCGGGTGGTGGCGCTGGCCGTACCGGTCGATCCGGCCGATCCGCTGCTCCAGCTTGTTGGGGTTGAACGGGATGTCGTAGTTGACCAGCCGGTAGCAGTGGTTCTGCAGGTCGATGCCCTCGCTGGCGGCGTCGGTGGCGAGCAGGATCCGCACCGGATGCTCCGCCGGGTCCTTCTGGAACGCCAGCCGCAGCAGCTCCCGCTCGTCGGCGGCTATCCCACCGTAGAGCAGGGCCAGCCGCTCCTCCCCCAGGCCGTGCTGGCGCAGCAGACCCTCCAGCCACTGTTGGGTGTCGCGATACTCGGTGAAGATCACCACCCGCTCATTGGTCCACAGTTTGCCGTCCGGGCGGCAGACGCTCTCCAGGAAGGTGATCAGTTCGCGGGCTTTGGCGTCCGGGCGGCCCTCGTGGGCGCGGGCCCAGGTGTCCAGCTGCCGCAGCAGCGCGAGCTCGTCGTCCTCGGCCTCCGGGGTCAGCCGGGCTGAGGTGCCGAGCGCGCTGTCCTCGGCCTCGCCGAGCTGCTCGTCGTCGAGGGTGTCCAGCTCGTCGAGGAACTCGTCGTACCACCGGTCTTCATCGAAGCGGGGCGGCGGCGCCGCGCTGCCACCGGAAGCCCGGTCCCGCAGCGTCTGGGCATACACCCCGACGGTGTGGGCGAACGCCGCCGGCGAGGAGAAGAGCCGCTTCTTGAGCAGCAGCGTGATCAGGTCGGTGGCGCGCTGCCCCCGCTGCGCCCGCAGCTTGTCGCGGCGCACCTCGGCGAACCGGGTGAGCAGCGCGTGCACTTCCCGCTCGTCGTCGGGGTAGTCGACCGGCAACGACTCGGTCCGCCGCTCCCGGAACCGGGCGCTGCCGTCGTCGTTGACGATGCTGGTCTTGAGTCGGCGGACCACCGTCTCGGTGAGCGCCGCGTCATCAGGCGGCACCCCCCGGGCGAACCGACGCGGGTCCAGCACCTCCAGCAGTGCGGTGAAGGAGCTCGGGTAGCCGTTGTGCGGGGTGGCGGACAGGAACAGCCGGTGTTCGAAGTGCGGCGCCAGCCGGCGCATCAGCTTGGTCTGCTGGGAGTCCACCGCGTACTCCTGCTTCGGCGCGGCGGGGGCGACGTGGTGCGCCTCGTCCAGGATCAGCAGGTCGAAGACCGGCCGGCCGGCCAGGTGCTCCGGTGGCAGCACCTCGGCGAGCAGCCGCTGCGCCTTCGGTCCGCGCAGCCACGGCAGGCTGACGATGCTCAGCGGATAGCTGCGGAAGGGGTTCGCGGCCGAGCCGTGGCTGCGGCGCAGCGCCGCGCACTGCTCGCTGTCGATGATCGTGAAGTCGAGGCCGAACTTGTCGGCCATCTCGTCGCGCCACTTCGTGGTCAGCCCGGCCGGGCAGACGATCATGACGGTACGGGCGCGGTGGCGCAGCAGCAGCTCCTGCGCGACCAACCCGGCCTCGATCGTCTTACCGAGCCCGACATCGTCGGCGAGTAGCAGATTCACGTTCGGCGCCGCCACCGCCCGGGCGACCGGCTCGAGCTGGTAGCTCTCGATCGCCACCCCGGAGCGGAACGGCGCCTGGAGCATGGTGGTGTCCGCCGAGGTGACCGCCGACCAGCGCACCGCGTCGAGAAAGGCGGCGAGTCGTTGCGGCGGATCGAACCCGCCGCGCTCCAGCTCAGGCAGCGAGCCCACCGGCAGCACCCGGCGGCCGGGCTCGACCTCCCAGATCACTTCGAGGGTCTCGCCGTACCGCCCGTCCTCGACGCTCTGCAGGCTGACCACGGTGCTGGCCTGATCCGGGCCAGGATCAACGCCGCTGACCACCCACCGGTGCCCCCGGACCTCGACCAGGGCGTTGACCTCAACCTCCGTTGGCTGCTGTGCTATCGGAGCCGTCACCTGCATGGCTGCGCTTCCCACCACCCCACTGGATTACCTGACCTAGTGCTCACCGAGCGCACCCCGCTGGTCACCAGATCTTTTCATGGCGCAAATCCGGACGTGGATCCACGACCGTCCGGCGGATCACACCCAATGGTGCCAACCGCGCCACCGACCGGCCGAGGCAGGTATCGGGTAAACGTCGCGGTTCGGTCACGTCCGCGCGTAGCCACGCCACAGGTCGGCGTCGCATGTGGAAAACTCACCGTCATGCGGGCGTATGTGGGCGTTACCGATGGTGAGTGGTATCGGTATCTCGCTGAGCGGCCCACGCTGGACGAGGTCAACTTCTGGCGGCCAAGCGGGGCGCGACGATTCCGGTCACTGCACCCGGGCGAGCCGTTCTTCTTCAAGACCCACTACCCGCACAACCGGGTGGTCGGCGGCGGCTTCTACAGCGGCTTCGTCGCCCTCCCGGTCTCCGAGGCCTGGGAACTCTACGGCGAGAGTAACGGGGTGAGCAGCCTCGCCGCCCTGCGCCGACAGATCGCACAGTACCGGCGCACGCCGATCGAGCCGTGGGAAGACCCGGTGATCGGCTGCGTCCTGATCCGGGACACCCGGTTCTTCGAGCCGGACTACCCCAGCGACCCACCGCCCGACTTCGCCCCCAACCTGGTCCAGGGCAGACGGTACGACCTAGCCGAACACCCGGCGGTGGAGTACTTCTCGGGGCTGATCACCCGGCTACTCGGGGTGCGGATCGAGCTGGACTACAGCGAGCCGTGGCACCTGCCGGGGCCGACCTACGGTGACCCACGCCTGGCACCCCAGCGGCTCGGGCAACGCGCCTTCCAGGCCGTCGTGCTGGACGCCTACGCCCGGCGATGCGCCATCACGGGCAGCCGAATCCGACCGGTGTTGCAGGCCGCACACGTGCTACCGCTTCCCCGCGGTGGCCAGCACCGACTCGACAATGGCCTGCTGCTGCGGTCCGACATCCACACCCTCTACGACCGTGGCTATCTCGGGGTCGACCCGAAGCATCGGCTGCTGGTCAGCCCGCGGCTGCGGAGCGACTTCGGCAACGGGGAGCAGCTCTACCGGATCGCCGGGGAGCCGATCGCCGTACCTGAGCGGCCAGCGGACCGACCGAACCGTGAGTTCCTCGAACGCCACCTCGACGAGGTTTACCTCACCTCGTAACAGGCCTGCCGACCCCGCCCACCTGGTAGAGCCAGTAACGACGCCGCAGACTTCGCCTCACGCTACGGACCAGGGCTCCGGCAAGGTAGCGATTTGTCCTGGTTAGACGTTATTGGGTGAGGCGCTCCCGTAGCGTGGCGCCAGCAGAGAGCAGGCACGGTCCTCGAGATCATTTGGGTGTCGAATCCTCTGATCTTGAAGGAAGACCGTTCCTGCTGCCCCATCATCCCTGCTTGCCCGTCTGTCCGGTCGTCTGGGTCACCGTGACCGGCCCACCCCGCCCGAGCGAGGGCTGGTCGCGCATTTGGCCACGGTGCCTGACCCGCGCGATCGTCGCGGTGTGCGGCATCGGCTGGCCAGCCTGTTGTCGGTGGCGGTCTGCGCGGTGCTGGCCGGTGCCAGGTCGCTGGCTGCGGTCGGGGAATGGGCCGCCGACGCTCCGGCAGAGGTGCTTGCCGCGTTGGGTGTACGTGGTGATCCGTTGACCGGTCTGGTCCGGGCGCCGGATGAGTCCACGGTGCGGCGGGTGCTGGTCGGCATCGACGGCGACGCGTTGGACACCGCCGTCGGCGCCTGGCTGGACGGCCTGTCACCGGCCCCGGCACCGCCTGCGGTCGAGCCGCCGACCCCACGCGACCCATGGCCAGCCGTGGCCGTCGACGGCAAAACCTTGCGCGGCAGCGGTGAGAAGTCCACTCCGGCGGTGCATCTGCTGGCGGCGATGCGCCACGACACGACCGCAGTGCTCGGCCAGGTCGCCGTAGCCGGCAAGAGCAACGAGATCACCGCGTTCGCGCCGTTGCTGACCGGTCTGGAGCTGGCCAGGACGGTGGTCACCGCCGACGCGCTGCACGGCCAGCGTGAGCACGCCCAGTTCCTGGTCACCGTCAAACACGCCGCCTACGTGCTCATCATCAAGCCGAACCAGCCACACCTGTATCGGCAGCTGGGGGCCCTGCCCTGGGGTGCGGTACCGGTCGGCGACCACACCCGCGGCCGTGGCCACGGCCGCGACGAGATCCGCCGCCTCCAGGTGCTCACCACACCCGGCCTGCTGTTCCCCCACGCGACGCAGGCGCTGCGGATCACCCGACGCACCAAACCCATCGGCGCCCGCCGCTGGCGCACAATCACCATGTACGCCGTCACGAACCTGTCGGCCTACCAAGCCAGCCCTGCCCACCTGGCCGACTACATCCGCGGCCACTGGCGCATCGAGGCCCTGCACCACATCCGAGACGTCACCTACGGCGAGGACGCCTCCCAAGTCCGCACCGGCACCGCACCCAGAGCCATGGCCGGGCTACGCAACCTCGCCATCGGCATCCTGAAACACCACGGCACCGCCAACATCGCCGAAGCCTTACGCCGCAACGCCCGCGACGCTCACCGGCCTCTCAAGCTCCTCGGTATCAGCATGCCGTGAAACCGACATTCCGACACTTCGCCGGAGCCCTGATCCAAGGGTTGCCGGTGACGGCTCGGGTGAGGGCGTCGAGCATGTTGATGGCGTGTCGGGTGGCGGTGGCGGTGTAGCTGCGGATCGCGGCGAAGTGTTCGGCTCCGGTGAGGGTGCGCATGCCGCCGGAGACCTTGCCGCGGAGTTTCGGCATGCGGATGGTCTGCTCGGCGGCGTTGTTGTCGAACGGCACGGCAGGGTCGGTGATGAACCTCAGGTAGTCGGCGCGTCGGTCCCGTAGTCGCACGAACAGGGCGTGGTGCTTGCGTTGCAGCTTGTCCCCTCGGGTGGCGGTGGCCGTGGCGCCGAGCACGACGGCCGAGCGCAGCAGGTGGGCCTGTGCGGCCAGGTCGGCCGGTTGGGGTTCACCGCCGCTGGCGCGGGCGTGGCTGACCAGGTGGTGAAGTTGACGTAGGGCGCCGATGGCCTGGCCGGCGAGGTCGGCGACCTGCCCGGTGGCGGTGTCGACCACGTAGACCAGTTCCCGCAGGACGTGGGCGTTGCACAGGGCGTGGACCGCGTCGGTGTAGGTGTCGTACGGCGCCCACGCGTCATGCACCGCGACGCCGGTGAAGCGGGGCAGTACGCCGGCGTCGTCCATCGCGGCGGTGCCGCGTCGACGGTGCACGGTGAGGAGCACGTCGGTGGGTGTGGAGGCCGAGTGCAGCCAGGCGAGGCGACCATCGACGCGCATGCCGGTCTCGTCGAAGTGCGCGACCGGCGCGTGTCGGACGCGGTCACGGATCACCGGTAGCACCTTGTCGATGACACCGAGGGCGGCGCGGGTGACCCAGGCGGTGACCGTGGCCGACGCGACGGACAGCCCGAACAGGTCACGCAGCGCGTCGGCGGTCCGGCCGATGGACAGGAACTGCCCGTGCAGCAGGTAGACGCCGATCGCGGCGATCCGAGGTCCGTAGACCGCGGGCGCGGTAACCCCGGCCGGTGTCGCAGCGGTGGTCTGCTGCCCGCACTCGCAGGCGACGGTGACGACCTGGTGCTCGGTCACCACCACCTGGGGCTGCGGGATGTCGAACACCTGCCGGCGGGTGACCGCGACCTCGGCCGCGCCGGTCAGGCCGCCACCGCAGCCGCCACAGGCGTCCGGCACATGCCGGAGGGTCACGTCCGGGTCAGCCACCTGGGACAGGGTGGTGCCCTCGCCCCCGGCCGGGCGACCCGGCCGGCGACCCGAACGACCCCGCAGCGACTTCGGCGCCGGCTTGGCCAGCCCGTCACTCGACGGCGGTTTCGACGAGTTGCCAGACGACTGCTTCAACCGGGCCTCGAGCTCAGCGATCCGCGTCAGCGCCTGCTCCAGCCGTGCGGCCAGCCCGGCGTTCAACGCCACCAACTCGTCATACGACGGCGGCGGATCGGCGGGCACGGCTGATCAACCTACCAGCATCCACAGCAGACAGCCTCACCGGGACCGAGCACCTATCCAGTTACATTCATGCTTACCGCTTTCCGATTTATCAACGGAGAGCATCGAACATGTAATGCAAGACAGACCCACCGCTACTGTCCGTATCCACGGGAGTTGCAGTATCGCAGCGTCCTGAAAGACTACTTACGATAAAGGAACTTAGCTAACGGATCGGGGCCAGCAAGATCAGCCATGTCAACTACGGCTATCGCCTCGCTCCGATACCGCTCCAGATCCTCGAACCATGTTGGGTAATCGCCTCGACGGCTAAAAAATCTAATAGTGACTCCCTGCAGGAAAAAATCCTCGTCTTTCTCGTCCACCGATATGCCGACTGTCGCAGTCAAGCGATCTGCGTCCGGAAGAGCAGCGGCATATTCCAGCATACGGGTGGCAAAGGAGAAACCTCGCACCGCCGCTCTATTCAGGTACGTCGCCTGGTCCGCTGCGAGGTCGGCCAGAGAACCATAGACATCGTTCACCTCATACTCGTATGCCCCTACCTCTGAGGCATCGATGCTGGTGCGCCATCCGCGTCCCCACAAGGATTTCAGCAGGATCGCGCCGCAAGGGCCGAGCACCCATCCAGCCCTTGCGACTTGATCCAGATCAGGTGGCAGTTCGTGGCTTAGCTTCGCGGGTCCACGCATGAGAACATTGGTCATACGAGAGTTCATCTTCACGGCGGCGTAATTCCCAAGTATCGATAGGCTTTGTTGATCGCGCTTTGCGGAACCTGATTTGCAATTCTTGGGGCCAGGACCTCTCCGCTTTCTGAGATCCACTGACCCGTACTCTGATGATAGTAGTACTTGCCCGACCCACCCCGCCCCATGGGCTGTAGGTGGATATTTGCTCCCCGCTGTCCCGGGTTCTGATTCTCGACGTCGATTCGGAAGCGCCCATTCCTGTCCGTATAGACCGTCTTGCTGTTAATTACCGGAGCATTTGGGCTACTAGTAAGGCGAGCCACCTCAGGACATGTGTTGTGGACGAGGACTGGGGTGTTGCCGGCGAGTACGTAGTAGGTGTGGAGGTCGGCGACGGTCAGGTTGTGGGCGTGGTCTGTGGTGGCGGTGCTGTCCAGCTCTGTGACGTTGACCGGCCGGCCGTCGGGGGTGAGGAGTTGGTCGCCGGGTTGGAGGGTGTCGGCGCGGTCCCAGCGTTGCTCGGTGTGGTTCCAGAACGGGTGGTTGGCGGTGGTGGTGATGGTGCCGGCTTCGGTGTGCAGGTCCCACAGCGTGTCGATGTGGGCCCAGGTGTGGGTGATCTGTCGCGATCCGGTCGCCCCGGTGACCGGGTCGGTGGCTAGGACCTGGTCGCCGATCTCCAGCTCGGCGATCGGGGTGGTGTTCCCGTCGGCGAGCAGCACGAGGGTGTCGCTGGCGAAGCTGCAGGCTCGGCCGGCTGGTGGTCGGCCGCCGCCGGCCGGTGGGCGGATGTGGGTGGGTGAGGGGCGGGCGCCGGGCAGGCGGGTGGCCAGGCTGGGGGTGCGGCCGGCGAGGGTGGGTGCGGTGCGGCCGAGGCTGCCGGCCAGTGGGGCGCCGAGACCCGGCAACGGGACCGCCATGGAGGCGCCGCAGGTGGTGACGTAGGTCCAGAACGCGTCCCAGGAGCGACGGTTGAGGTGGTCGAGTTCAATCCGGTTGGCCTCGTTGAACGGGTCACCGGCCTCGGGGTCCATGATGGAGGCGAAGTTGTCGAGGATGTCCTGGACTTCGCCGAGTGCCCAGGCTCCGGTGGCCAGGCATGCCCCGATGCCGGCGGCGGCCTGGAGCCCGTGCGGGTCGGTGTGGTTGATCGGGTCGTTGAAGACGTAGGCGTAGAGGTTGGTGTCCCCGGCGGCGAACCCGAGCGGGTCTTCGGAGATGAACCGGCCCAGCTGGGGGTGGTAGTAGCGGTGGCGCAGGTAGTAGAGGCCGGTGGGGTCGAGTTCGCGGCCGGTGTAGCCGAACGGGTTCGCCTCGGGTGTGCCGGTGACGGTGGTGGCGCCGTACGGGTCGTAGTGGTATTGGGTGGTGAGGTTGCCGTCGGGGCCGACCAGCCCGAGCACGCTGCCCTGCACATCGGTCAGGTAGGTGTGGGTAATGCCGTCTACGGTGCGGGCGAAAAGTTCGTCGAGCCCGGGTCCGGTGAGGTAGGTCGCGGTCGACCCGTCCGGCAGTAGCTGCTGGGCGACGTTGTCGCCGTCGTGGACGTACCGGGTGGTGTCGCCGTCGGCGGTGACGGCGACCCGCCGGCCGAACGGGTCGTAGTCGAAGGTCGCCGAGGTTGGCCCGTCGACGGCGACCAGTTGGCCACGGGCGTTCCAGGTGTAGGTGTGGGTGCCGTCGGTGAGCAGGTTGCCAGCTGGGTCGTAGCGCAGCGAGGTGCCCTGGTGATGGGTGAGCCGGTTGCCAGGGTCGTGCCGGGTGTCTGTGTGGGCCGGGGGCAGGGTGACGCCAGCGAGTGTGCCGGAGGCGCCGGCTCGGCGACCCAGCTGGTCGTAGTCGTACCGCAGGTCGCCGAGTTGGCCGCCGTGGGTGTTGTGGTAGCTGATCTCGGCCAGCAGCCCTCGCCCGTCGTAGTCGTAGTCGGCGGTCACGCCGCCGGGCAGCGCAGCCGTCACCACCCGGCCGGTGTCGTCGTAGCTAACGGTCGTCATCGCTTGGTCGTGCCCGACCGCAACCAGCCGTCCCGCATCGTCGTAGCGGTAGCCGATCTCGGTGCCGTCGGGCAGCACCGTGGCCACCAACTGGCCATCCGGGTCGTACCGGTAGGCCACCTCGCCCTCGACAGTGGTCTCGGAGGTGAGCCGGCCGAGCGGGTCGTAGCCGAACTCGATGGTGCCGTACTCCGAGTCTTCGACCGCCAGCAGCCGGTCGGCCGCGTCGTACCGGTACTCGACCGTGGACTCGGCGGCACCCTCGTCGTCGACCCCGTAGGCGACCGCGACCAGCCGACCCAACCCGTCGTAATCGAACTCGGTGCGTACCCCCCGCCGGTCCACATGCGCCGTCAGGTGGCCCAGGTCGTCGTAGGTGTAGCGGTCGCCGGCCCCGGCCGGGTCGGTGCGGGCCAGCACCCGATCGGCCGCATCATAGGTGTACGAGGTGGTGTCGCCGCCCGGGTCGGTCAACTCAACCAGGTTGCCGCGCCCGTCGTAGCCGAAGCGGGTCTGCCCACCGGCCGGGTCGCTCACCGAAATCAGCCGGTCGGCCGCGTCGTAGCCGAAACGTTGGGTGTGCCCGGTCGGGTCGGTGACCGCCGCCAGCCGGCCACCGGCGTCGTAGAACTCCTGATACGAGTTGCCTGCCGGGTCGGTGATGGTGACCCGGTGGGCCAGCTCATAGTCGATGCGGGTGACCGCGCCGGCCGGGTCGGTCACCGAGGTCAGCCGCCCTTGCTGGTCGTAGCCGTAGCCGACACGCGAACCGTCCGGGGCAATCTCGGCGGTCAGGTTGCCGGCCTGGTCGTACTCGAACCCCCACCGGTGCCCTGCCCCGGTGGTCACCGACGCGACCTCGTGCCACACCGGTTCGTGGGTGAAGCCGGTGGCCCACGCCGCCTCGGTGTCGACCGCCTCGGTCACCGAGGTCAGGTTGCCACCCGGGTCATAGCCGTACCGGGTGCGCACCCCGTCCGGGTCGACCAGCTCGGTCACATACCCCGTCTGCGGGTCGCGGGTCACGGTCAGCGTATGGGTGTGCCCACCCACGTCGAAGCTGTCGCTGACCCAGTGGCCCCGGTCAAACTCGACCCGGCGCACGCTGCCGCCCGGGTCCACCACCTCGGCCGCGACCACCGCCGTCACCGTGGCCTGATCGTCACCGACCTCGATGGTCTGCTCACCCTCAACATAGTCGAAAGTGAACTCGGACCCGTCAGCCAGCTCCTGCCGCGACACCCGCCCACCGTCGTCGTAGTCGACACCGACCAGCAGGTCGCCAGCCTCGTCAGTGATCGCGGTGATCCGCCGCCGCTCGCCATACTCGTAGCCCAGCCCACTGCCGTCGGGCAGACTCACATGGGCCAACATGCCATCCGCGTCGTAGTCGTAGCCCACCTGGCGCCCCAGGTGGTCCCGCGCCTCGACCACCCGCTGCTCGTCGTCATACTCCAACGTGAACGACCGCCCCGACGGCGAATGCACCGAGAGCACCTCACCGTTGCGGCCGGTCTGGCTACGCTCCCGGTGGATCCGCACCTGGTTGCCGCGCCGGTCGACCACCGCCCACAGCCGGGCCCGCCGATCATCATCGGCGAAGACCAACCGCACCCCGTCCACAGTGGTCAGATCCCAGCCGTGCCCGTTCCACCGGATCGACGCACCCGCCAGCGGGCTACCCGCACCGACCGCCTCGAACACCGCACCGGCCGCGTCCGCCCCGTCGGTGACCCGCGCGAACGGCACCTCCACCCCGCCCGGCACCGCCAGATCGGCGTACTGCAACGCCGAGGAGAGCACCAGCTCGGCCGCGAAGTCGAGCTGCCCACCGATCCCGAACGGGCCGCGGTCCTGCGGCAGCGCCGCACCCACCGGATACGGCCGCCTGGTCAACGGCACCTCGACCACATCCCACAGCAACAGATCGGTGTGCGCCACCCGCAACGCCCCCGTGCCCAACGCCACCGGCGCCATCGCCGACCCGTCCAGCATCTCCTCCGCCGGCGCTGACGGCGCTGCCGTTGACGCCGCAGCCTCGGCCGGCGGCCCGGCAGCCCCGGCATCAACCAAGGTCACGCTCACCGCAGCATCCGGTGCCCGTTGGGCCGGTGTCACCAAAAGCGTGTAGGTCCCATCGGCCGGCAGCCGCACCGCACCGGCCGGATCGCCGCCACACCAACCATCCCGCCCGGACCGACCCACCACCTCCACCCCACCCGGACCGCTCAAACCGAACCGCAACCGCTCACACACCGACCCGCCACCACCGTCGGCGGACACCGTCACCGACTGCCCCGCCATCCCGTCAAAGGCCACCAACCCGACCGCGTCGTCCGCGGCCAGCGCCACCTCGGCCGGCTCACCGAACCCGGTACGCACGCTCGCGGCGACCCGGTCGGGCTCCACCTCCGCCCACGGGACCACGAACAACTCGTCCCCGCCGTGGCCGGTACCGTACGGCGTCGCCACCGACACCGCCCCGGTAGCCGCCACCGGCGGCACCCGCACCCGCAGCTCACCGGCCGCCGCCGACACCACCTCGGCATAGCTGGCCTCGCCCACCATCACCAGGTCGGTACGCGGGTCGCCGGTGAAGTGCGCCCCGGTCACCGTCACTACATCACCCGGCCGGGCAACCACCGGCGCCACCTGCGACACCACCGGCGCCGGGCCGGTCTGTCCTGCGGTGCGCCAGGCCGCACCCGGCGGGTCGACATCCCGGTCGATCTCGGTCAGGTTCCCCGCCGGGTCGTGGCGGTAGTAGGCCGACTCCCCGGCCCACGGGTCACTCACCACCTGCAGCCGACCCGCGGCGTCGTACCGATACACCACATCGGGCGGCTCAACCAACAGCGACTGTGGAGCTGCCGCCGCCAACGACAGCAGCAACACCACCGAAAGAAAACCCCCGACCCACCGCCGCACCCCACCCGGCATCGGCCACCTCCACTCACCCGCGGCGACCACCGTACCTAGTGGTGTCGATTCGAGCGAGGCCGCTGGGCCGGATCTACCCCAGTTCGTCCGGTGCACCCCGCCAAGATCTGCGCTTCTGGCCCGCGCCTCGGTCCACTAGCTCATGATCGGCCAACAACCTCGACGAGACTGACCCAGGTGTCAGGCAACCAGATCGACTGGTTGGTCGGCGAGGTCAGCGGCAGCTGCACGTCGTCGAGCATCGCCGGCACGGGCCGGCGGGCCGGCGCCAGCAGCAGCCGAGCCGCCGGCCGGGGCCGGGTCGGGTCGGCCAACTGCTGCACCACGCCGAGCGCGTCGTAGCGGGCCAGCGGCGCGGCATCGGTAAGCAGCACCGGAGCCGGGGTAGCCAGCGCCTCCTCGACCGCCGGCACCACCTCATGCTGCACCAGGTCGGCGAGGCTGCGGAAGTCCGGATCGGTCGGTGGGCCGCTGTCGGCGGCGACCACCGCCTCCCACGGGTAATCCAGCGCCCGCAGCCGCTCCAGCATGATGGCGGTGACGTTCACCTCGGTCAGCGGGAACCGGCCCAGCAGCGCCCGGCGGGCGACGGCCAGCTGCCGCAGCGGGGTGAGCACCGCCAGGAAACCGGGCCGGTCCACCGCGGCGGCGAGCTTCGCGTCGGCTTCCTCGGCGTCACCCAGCCGCAGCACCGGGGTCACCGTCGAGGTCAGCCGGGTGCTGGTGTTCCCGACGCCGACGGTGGGCGGGGCGTACTCCTGTTTGGTGCTGTCCCAGGCCAGCGGCACGTCGCAGGCGGCGAGCAGCCCATCCAGATCCAGCCGGCTGGTGGGCAGCTCCTCGGCCCGGGGGAACCTGGCCCGCACCCGCGCCCGCACCTCGTCGGCGGGCAGGCGCTGGCCAACCAGGCTGCCGGCCGCCAGCCGCAGCGTCCGCGCCACCGCCATCCCCACCGGATAGAGCTGCCCCTGGGCGTTGACGTCGGCCGCGTCATTGCTCGCCGCCGCCGCCAACTGCAACAACCGGGCGTCACCGAGCGCCGGCATCGTCTCCGGGGCGGCGATGGCGCGCAGACTCTCCACCGCCCGGGCACGGGTCGGCAACGGGTCCTGCTGCGCCAACTCCTCGGCCCGCCGCCCCAGCCGAACCGCGTACGCGAGCAGGTCGGCGGCGGTGGTCTCGGCGTCCGGGTCGTCCGGCTCCCGCCCGACCAGCACGGTGGTAGCGGCCCGGTCGCCGCCGCGGATCCGGTGGGTGGCCAGCCGGGCGTCACCGCCGCGCGTCAGCTCCGCCTCGACCGCCGCCCGGACCAGGCCGAGCGTCTGCGAGGTGCCTTTGGGCTCCACCGTGAATGAGCCGCGGGCGGCCTTCAGCGCCTCCGCCAGCTCACCGGCGGACATGACCGCGCCGCGCGCGTCGAGCAGCGCCACGATCTCGTCGCGTACCTGGGTCAGGTCCGGGTTGGCCAGCCACGATTTGGCCTGCTGGCGCAGCAGCGTGGAGATCTGGGGCTGTTTCAGATCAACGAACTTTGCGGCGTCCGACTGCGACAGCCAACCGAGGAAGCTGCCGTCGCTCGCCGGCGCCTGCCCGAGCAGCACCTCGACGTTGGCCCGATGTTTCGCCCGCTCGCCGGGCAACAAGGTCGCACAGAGCGCCTCCACCCCGTACGCGGCGGTGGTGGGCTCGGCCGGTGGGGGCGGCTCGGCGGGCAGCTGCGCACGCAGCCCCCGGGCCTGCGCCAGGATCTCCTTCCGGGTGGCGTCGGGCACCCCCTTGGCGCGGGTCAGCTCGGATGGTGAGCAGGCGAGCAGCTCGCCCACCGTGTGCAGGCCGAGCCGCTCCAATGCGGACCGGGCGCGGGCGGTGAGCCCGACGTCGTCCAGGGTCGACTCTGGAGTGACCGCCGGCTCCTGCTGCGGCTCGGGCGGCGACTCCGGGATGTCCTTGAAGATCATCCGCCAGGAGTCGGCCATCTCCTCGGCGGTGTCGAACCGTGCCGCCACCTCCCGCGCCAGCGCCCGGCTGAAGAACCCGATCAGTCGGTCGGCGATCGCCGGGTCGAACGACGCCGGGTCCAGCGACACCTCTTCGCTGATCGCGGCCGGGTTGGCGCCATCGCCCCAGCGCGGCAGGGTGCCGGTCGCCATCTCATACAGCGTCACCGCGGCGGCGAACCGTTCCGCGGCGGCGTCATACCGCAGCCGCCGCGGCGGGCCAAGGAACGGGTCGAGGTAGTGCGCGGTACCAGCGGTGATCTGGTCGGCGGGGGTGGCGGCGAGCGAGAAGTCGAAGATGCACAGGTGGGGCTGCCTATCCTTTGGGCGGGGCCGCGACGCCAGGTTCGCCGGTTTGATGTCACGGTGCCAGACCCCCTCCCCCTCCAGGAAGGTGACGATATCCATCAGGTCGCGGCCGTAACGCTCCAGCAGGTCCAGCGCCAGCCGCCGGCCACCCGCCAGGTCCTCCGCCAGCGTCTGCGTGCCCGCGCTCTCCAACAGCAGGGTGGTCCGGCCGCCGATCGCGAGCGGACCGTCCACCAGTGCGGCGACCTGCCAGTGCGAACGCATGGTGCGCAGCGCCCGCGCCTCCGCCGCCAGCCGGTCGGCGTGCTGTTCGTCCCGGGCAACCTTCAGCACCAGCTCCCGGTGGGACGCCGGGCGCTCCGCCGCCGGCACCCCGGCCTCGGCCTCCGGCGGGGTCACCAGCAGCGCGGTCGCGGTCGCCCCGGAACCGAGCCGCCGCACCACCGTGAAGCCGCCATCGAGCACATCACCCTTGCGCGCCTCCAGCGGATCCACCACCGGCTCCGGGTCCGGCGCGGTCAGCTCCTCCCAGACCGCCTCCAGCCCGGCCAGAAACTCCGCGACCGTGCGCTGCCGCTGCGCCGGGTCACCGCGGGTGGCGTCGTAGACCAGCGTCGCCAGCGACACCGGGATCGCGTCCGCGACCGCCGCCAGTTGCAACCCGCTGTCCCGGACCGCCGAGGTCAGCTCCTCCGGGGTCGAGGTTGGGGCGCTACCGGCGAACATCCGGTAGGCGATCGTGCCGAGCGAGAAGACGTCGAGCTGGGCGCCGGGGGCGTCCGAGCGGTGCACGGCCTCAGGCGCCTGATAGCGGCGGGCCTCGTCGTCGAAGAACAGCTCCAACCCGGCCCCGTCAATGGACGAGCTGAGCCGGGTCACCTTCGTCGCACCGGCCAACCGGCCGCCGGCGAGCCAGTCGGTCACCACCAGCCCAGGTCGAGAAGACTCGGGGTCCTTGACGTAGATGGCCTGCGGGTGCAGCGCCCGGTGGGCCAGCCGGCGGGAATGGGCATAGTCGACGATCTCCGCCAGGTCCTGCAGCAGCTGCAGCCGCTGCGCCATGGTCAGCCGCTCGTCGTGCTGCACCAGCCACTGGTCGAAGCGGACCCACTCTTGCTTGTGGTCGAAGACGACCGCCGGCCCCCACGGGTGATCCACCAGGTCACCGGCCCGGGCGATGCCAGGGTGGTAGATGCCCTGCAGCAGCCGGAACTCCCGCTCGGCCGCCCGCCGGATCACCGGCACCTCCTCGGAGGGCGCCCGGCTGGTCAGGTAGAACCGCACCCGGCGCACCAGCGCCGTATCCATGACATGCCCAGCGAGGAAATCTTGCCAGCCCACACCCTCGGCGAAGGGACGGGGATGCAGGATGAGCTGACCCACCTTCCGCTCCGCGACCGACGGCTTGATCTTGGCCCCGCGGACCAGCTCGACGATCTGCCGGCCCAGGGCCGCATCCACCAGGTGGTCGGAGTTGCGCGGCCGGGCGAGCAGGAAATGCTTCAGGCTCGGCAAGCCCGAATCGGACTCGCGCCCATCCAGCCCATAGACATGCTGTCGACCGATCTCGTCCAGCTGGGTGGCCCGCATATCCTCGGCGTGCAGGAAAATCGCCGCCCGGACGTACGGCGCCTGCCGGTCCTTGCCCTGCTGTCGGGCGTAGTGGCGAATCAGGCCGGCGAGCCGCTTAGCCTTCCGGTTGGCCAGAATCGACGGGTTGTCGACCGGGTTGAGCCGCCCCCGCTGCATCCGGCGCACCCAATGGCTGCCGTCGCCAGCGATCTCCCCCCGCCAGTGCTTAAGCTCCAGCACATATAGCCCGCTCGGGGTGAGCACCAGCGCGTCAACCTCGTTGATCGAACCGTCGGTGCCGACAAACTCGACGTTGGCCCAAACGTGGAACGGGTCGGTGTCCGGCAGATAGGACGCCAGCTCCCGGAGACCCTGCCGCTCATGCTCGAAGTCGCTCGGGTTGATCTGCTCCCACCGCGGTGAACTCTCATCCATGAACAACGACACACGACACTGGCTGGCCTCCCGATGACCTTCCGTAACCTCTCGCTACCCCGTGACGAACCACCACACCCGATTTTTACACCACAAACTGGGCAGGTCTACCCCCGAAGGTCGACTTCGGGTCAGCCTAGCGACCGATGCCGGCCACACGAGGGGATGCCCTGGCCCGGTGCACCCCGCGGCCAGAACTGCTCCACCGGGCCGGCGCACCGCCCGGCTAGCTCCCTGGCGCAGACCACAGTGTAACGGTCGACTCTCCCAGGGTGCGGGTATGCTCGGCGGTCGAGCCACCCAAGTCGGGCCCTCACGACGCGGTCTTCCGAAGGATTCTGGGCGAACCCGCCAACGCTGCCTCCGAGCTACGAGCCGTCCGGCGGCGAAGCGTTCCTCTACGTGCTGGTCGAGCACCAGAGCAGCACCGACCAGTTGATGGCCGTTTCGCGAAGCTTGCAAGCGAAACCGATGGTGCTGGCGGATGCTGCAGTACATGGTCCGGATCTGGGATTACTACCTGCGCGAGCACCCCAACGCCACCCGGCTGCCGGCGGTTATCCCGCTGGTGGTGCATCACGACCGGCGCCGGTGGACCGGCCCCACCCAGCTGCGTGACCTGGTGCAGCTGGACCCGGACACCGCCGAAGCGGCCAGAGAGTTCCTGCCCGAGTTCCGCTTCCTGCTCGACGACCTGGCCCGCATCGACGAGCAGGCACTGCGCCGCCGACCGCTGACCCCACCGGTCCGGGTCACGCTACTGCTGTTGAAGATAGCGGCGGGTAACCCTCGGCTGGCGGAAGATCTGCAACCCTGGGTGGAGGAGTTGCGGGAGGTGTTAGCCAGGCCCGGCGGGCTCGACGAGTTCACCCCCATGCTGCGATACATTGAGGTGGTGGGCGAGGCACCCGCTGAGCAGGTACACAAGTTGATCAGCCAGCTAGGTCCGCAGGCAGAGGAGGCATACATGACCACCGCGGAGATGCTCCGCGCCGAAGGCGAAGCCCGAGGCGAAGCCCGAGGCCGCGCCGAAGGCGAAGCTCGAGGCCGCGCCGCGATGCTTGTAGAGCTGCTGACCCCCAAGTTCGGCCCGATCCCACCCGACGTGTCCCATGCCTTCTACACCGCTTCCCCCGAGCAGCTCCGCGAGTGGGCCGCACGCGCTCTCACCGCCGAAACCCTCGACCAGGTCCTAGACCCGAGCTGAGCCGACCGCGTCCGAGTCTCGGCGATCCGCCGGCCGACTAGATGCAGAGGTGCATGGGCTACGGCGCACGTCTTGGTCGCCTCAGACGTCGAACAGTCTTGCCTGCCCACCCCGAAGATCGACTTCGGGTCAGGTTGGTCGTGACCAATGCCGGCGACACGGAGTCAGGACAGGTCATCGGCGACTACAGCCGGTACGGTCCGCAGCTGTACCCAGTCGCCCTCGGCGGCGAGCAGCAGGCTCCTGAGCTGCCCCTTGCCTTCGACCTTGACCAGGTCGACGAGGCAGGCGCACTCTGCCAGCTCCCGCTGCTGCGTCCAGCAGAAGAGGATGCCGGTGAGCTGCAGGCCACGCGCGGCGACCGTGAGCTGCTCATCCACGATCGGAAGCGGCACCCGACTGGAGATCTCGTAGGCGAACTGTCTCGCAAGTTGGTTTGCTTCGAAGATGCCGACCATGTGCGCCACCAGGCGGCCAATCCCACCGTGCAGCAGGGTCCTGCCGTCGAGGATCTCGCGTGCCACGTATGCCAGCGCCGTGCAGTTGCGTCCCCTCCAGCGGCGGGTCATTCGCGCCCATGTCTGCTCGCTGACATACTCCATGGCCCGATCGGGGACAGCGGTGAGCGCACCCTCCCGCAAGAGGATCACGCTCGCTGCCGCCGCCTGCTGAAGCTGCCGCTCCTCCGCCCGCCGAGCAGGTCGCCGACCTTGCGGGGCCTGTTCGGGTCGACGGCGAGGCCCTTGGCGCGCCGTCGCCGAGCGGGACCGAGGGCGAGTGGGTTGCCGCGGACGCAACTTCTTCGGGATCCACTCAGGCTGTCCGAGGTGACATCGGCAACGCTGTCCCGCCCGCGAAACGGGCTGCCGGCACGGCTTGTCCGCTGTCGTCGCCGCCCTGCATTTCGGGCCGCTCCGCCGCCGCTTGGCCATAGTCGAACTTAACTTTTTGCATGCGACCCGGTCACAGGATAGGAGTGACAGATCTTGGACACTGCGGACGGGATCCTCCATCAACACCATCGCCCACGCCCGAGAGGAGTGCGGCAGCGCCGCCGCCACCGATCAGCCACACCCGATCGTCAAACCGTTCGTTCCCCCGCCCGACTATTCGGTCGCGGCGAGGTGTTTGTGAATCATACGCACCGCCATCGCCCCCTCCCCCACGGCCGAGGCCAGCCGTCTGACCGATCCGCTTCGGACGTCTCCGACCGCGAGTACGCCCGGCGCGCTGGTCTCCAGTACGTCGCGGGCCGACCAGCCCGGCCGGCCGGCTGCGGCCGAGAGCTGCTGGCCGGTGAGTACGTAGCCCTGGTCGTCCAGCTCCAGACAGCCCTGCAACCAGCCGGTGTGGGGCTCGGCTCCAATAAAGACGAACAACCGGGTCGCCGGCACCCGGGAACGCTCGCCGGTATCGTGGTTCTCGGCTACGACCGCTCGCAGGACGCCGTCGTCCCCGTCCAGCTCGCGTACCGTGGTGTCGAGCATCACGTCGATCGAAGGGCTCCGCTTGACTTCCTCGACCAGGTAGCGGGACATGTCCCGGCCCAGGTCGTGGTGCCGCACCAGGAGGCGGACCGACCGCGTGTAACGGGAGAGGAAGATCGCGGCCTGGCCGGCCGAGTTACCTCCGCCGACCACTACCACCGGCTCCTGGTGACAGAGGCGGCCCTCCATCAGCGTAGCAGCATAGTAGACACTCGTACCCTCGTACTGCTCCAGGTCTGGCAGGTCGAGCTTGCGGTACCGGGCGCCGGTGGCGACCACGACGGTACGGGTACGCAGCTGACTTCCGTCGTCGAGGCTAACGATGTGATACCCCTCGTCCAGCGTCAGCGCGGTTGCCTCCACCGGCACCCGGATGGCCGCGCCGAATCGCCGGGCCTGCACTACCGCACGATCCGCCAGCTCCGCTCCGGAGATACCGGCCGGGAAGCCGAGGAAGTTCTCGATCCGGGCCGAGGCGCCCGCCTGGCCACCGGTGGCCACCGCGTCCAATACCACCGTTGCCAGCCCTTCTGAGGCGCCGTAAACCGCGGCGCCGAGACCGCCCGGGCCCGCGCCTACTACCACCAAGTCCTGGACCTCGCGGGCTGGCTGCGCCGGATCGGCAGGTGGCAGGCCGAGCGCCTGCGCCAGTTCGGCGTTGCTGGGGTCGCGCAGGACCCCGGCACCGCGGATGATCACGACCGGGGTTTCCGCCGGCGAAACCCCGAGCTGCTGGATCAGCTGCTCGGCGTGGCGATCCTCCTCGAGGTCGACCACGGTGTGCGGCAGCCGGTTGCGGGCGGCGAAGTCACGCAACCGGCGGGTGCCGGCCGAGAATCGCGACCCGATGATCCGGATACCGGTGAGCTGGTCGATCGACAACTCCCGGCGGGCCATGAAGGCACGCAGAATCAGGTCGCCGAGCCGGGGGTCCCGGGATACCGCACCCCGCAGGCCTGGCACCGGCACCGCCAAGACTTCGCCGGGTTGGGCTACCACCGCCGAGGTCAACGCCGGCTGCCCGGTCAGCAGCCCCAGCTCGTCGAGGAACCGTCCCGGACCGTGCCTGCGGAGCAGACGCTGCTCGGCGGTGCCGTACCCCTCGTAGATTGCGGCGATACCGGAGAGCACCACCAGGAAGTCGCGGTCACGGTCGCCTTCGCTGACGAGCACCTCGCCGGGCTGGGTGCGGCGCCGCCGCCCATACTGGTGCAGCAGGTCGAGCTGCTCCCGGCCGAGCCGGGGGAATGCCCCATGGGCGTCGGCAGTCTCGATCAACAGCGAGCCGGCGGTCACGGCCGGCTCCGCTCGTCCCGAGCTAGTCCCAGGTTCTCCTCCACCCACCCGCGGAGCTGGTCGGCCGGAGCCGCACCGGCTCGGCGGGCGACCACCTCCCCATCCTTCACGATCATCAACGTGGGTACGGCCTGTATCGCGAACCGCTGTGACAGCTGCTGCGCCGTGTCAACGTCGACCTTGACCAG
Source organism: Natronosporangium hydrolyticum (assembly GCF_016925615.1). Taxonomy (NCBI): domain Bacteria; kingdom Bacillati; phylum Actinomycetota; class Actinomycetes; order Micromonosporales; family Micromonosporaceae; genus Natronosporangium; species Natronosporangium hydrolyticum. The sequence continues at coordinate 2,385,295 of NZ_CP070499.1, read as the reverse complement.
CTTGACCGCCCCGGACAGGTCCTGCGCCACCCGCTCCAGCGCCGGGCTCACCATCCGGCAGGGCCCGCACCAGGCCGCCCAGAAGTCGACGATCGCTGGTACCCCAGACTGCTCGACCACCTCGGCGAACGTGTCGTCGTCAGCCTCAGCGAACCACGGCAGCGGCGTATGGCACTTGCCGCAGCTCGGGCTGCCCGCTCCGTGCGGCGGCACCCGGTTCGCGCTCCCACAGGCCGGGCACCTGACGATCTGGTTGGCCATGATCTTCTCCCCGCATCGGATCAGCCGGTGGCTGCTGCCGCCGCCTCGCTTACGTCCAAGGTTCAGCGTCTTGCTGGCTCGGGTTACCCGGCCTCACCCTGCCGGGCTGACCGGGTGATCAGTACCGGTGGGCTAGAGCAGGAGGTTGAAGATTTCGAACGCCTGCTCCCAGGCCTGGGTGTTCGGATTCTTCAGTGCTGGGTCGATGATCTTGAAAGTGCGAGCGAGCGCCAGGCTGAGCCCTCCGACCAACTGGGGTAGGCCGTCCAGGGTTTCCTCGGCCAAACCCCGGTCCAGTGGCGGCAGGATGAGCACCTGCTCCAGCAGCGGCGCCAGGTCGAGCTCCTGGTCGAGCTCCCGGAATGCGTGGACACTCTCCTGGAGCCCTTTGGTGACGGGTATGTCGCGCGGGAGGATGATGTCGCGCCCGTTCGCCTTCGCGGTGCCCTGCGCGATGAGCATCAGGTCGTATATCTTCTGGTTGACGAAGTCCTGATAGCGCTTGATGTCGCTCTTGTCGACATCAAGGCTCGCCGCGAGCCGGAAGAATCTTTCAAACCTAGCCACGCTCATGACCGGCATGGTCGTCTCCTTGCCTGCGGTTGGTGATGGCCGCGCGACCGCCAGGAACACGTGCGCAGATCCTGCTCGCCTGCCGCCACTCGCCTTCCCACCATGGTCGAGAGCAGGGTGAGGCGACCTCATCCTGCCAAGCTGAACGACCGCACACGCTGATGTTCTCAAGTCTAGCTACGCTGAGCATTCTGGTGACTGCGAGTGGTAACTTTGACGGCGTTGCTGACTCGCAGTGGCGAGCTGCACATGGTGATGTGGTCCCGGGTTGCTGGCAGCTCATGGCGCCGTCCGATCGCGGTTGCGCCCGTTCCGCGTCAGCTTTTCGTTAGCCCGCCCGGCTAAGGGGGTCGAGCTGGGGTGATCGGGTCTGAACCGCAGGCAACCACTGGGGGCATTCCACCGCCAGCGGCCCAGTCGAGGGTTCCCGAGCTGCCCGACGGTTTTGTCGACAGACCACGGCTGCGCGGGCTGCTCGATGCCGGCGCGCAGCGCCCGGTTACGTTAGTGGCCGCTCCGGCGGGTTGGGGCAAGACAGTGCTCCTCAGCTCCTGGGCTCGGGCCGGCAGCGAGTCGGTCTGCTGGCTGTCGATCGAACCCGGCGACGACCGATGGTTCTGGTCCTATCTGAGCTCGACCTTGAGTGCGCGCGGAGGGCTCGTACCGGACGGATCCCACCGGCCACCGGTGAGCGGCCTGCCGCTGGCCACACTTGTTGACTTGCTGAGCCAGCTTCCCGAGCCGCTGGTGTTGGTGCTCGACAACGTCGACTGCCTCCACGACCGGCGGGTTCTGCACAATGTCGAGGTTCTGCTGCGTTACGCAAGCGCCCGGTTGCGGCTGGTACTGGGAGCCCGCGCGGAGCCGGTGTTGCAGCTTCACCGCTGGCGGCTTTCCGGGGAGCTGACCGAGTTGCGGATGCCCGAACTGAGGTTCACCGCGACCGAGGCCGCGGAGCTCATGGCGCACCAAGGGCTGTCCATGCCCGACACCCGCGTAGCCGCGCTCGCGGATCACCTGGAGGGCTGGCCAGCAGGGCTGCGACTCGCCTCGCTTTCAATGCGGCAGCGTGTCGACCTTGCCGGGGCCACCGGGTTCGGCGGCGATGACCAGCGGGTCGGCGACTACTTGAGCGACGAGGTCCTCGCGACACAGCCGGCCGACATTCGCGATGCGATGGTGAGTGCCTCGATCCTGGAGTGGCTCTGCGGTGACCTCGTTGACGCGCTCACTGGCCGCGACGATGGCGAAAACATGCTGTCCGTACTGTTGCACACCAATGCGTTCGTGATTCCGCGAGCCACCCACCCGCCGACCTACCGGTTCCACCGCACCTTCGGGGAGTTCTTGTCAGGTGAACTGCGCCGCCACGGCGCTAGCTTCGGCGCCGAGCTGCACCACCGCGCGGCGGGGTGGTTGGCGGGCAACGGCCTCCCCGATCACGCGCTGCCGCACATGCTGGCAGCCGACGACTGGCCGGGCGCGGTCGACTTGTTTCTCACCCATTGGCGGGAGCTGGTGTGCCGGGTTCAGCACCCGGGCGGCGGAACGCTCGCACGACCGCCGCCGGCCGCGGCCGTCCAGTCCGATCCGGAGCTGGCGCTGGGGTACGCGGCGGAGTGCCTGCGAGTTCGCGAGCTGGAAGCTGCCGACGGCTACCTCCAGATCGCCGGTCGGCAGCAGCCGCTCATGGCGGGTGACCGGCGGGACCGGTTCGCGATCATGGCCGCCGCGCTGCGGTTGGCTCGTACCCAGCTCGGCGGTAGCCCGGCACGGCTGATGTCGGCCGCCGCTGAATTGCTCGCGCTGGTCCGCCCGGCCGACACCGACACCTCCCCGGCCGACGTCGGCGCCCGCGCGGTCGCGCTCGCTGCGCTGGGCCGTGCCCAGCTGGACGCCGGCGAGCTCGATCTGGCCGAGGCGAGCCTGACCATGGCAATGGCCAGCGCGGAGCGGGCGAGGCTGAGCTGCCTACCCGCGCTCTGCTCAAGCCGGCTGGCGCTGGTACGGGCACTTCGCGGCGAGCTGGTGGCCGCAGCTGGCACCGCCCGTGTCGCCTTAGAACTGCCACCATGCCCCGGCCAGCCTGAGGGGGTCCACTGCGCCGCCGCCTACCTCGCTACGGCGATTGTGGACATCCATCAAGACCGACCTGCTGAGGCGGAGCCACACCTGGAGGCGGCGGCGAGCCTGTGCGACCCGGAGATCGAGCCGGAGCTGGCGGCGATTGTCGCCGCCGTCCGCGGGCAGCTGTGCCAGCAGCGGGGTGACCTGGCGGCGGCCTACGCAGCGGTGCTGGCCGGGCGCCGGGTGCTCACCGAGCGCCCGTTGTCGCCCCACGTGCGGCACCGGCTCGCGATCACCGAGGCCGAGGTGCGTACCGCGCACGGCGACACCGGCGCGGTCCAGCAACTGTTGGAACCACTGCTGCCAGTAACCGGATCGACGCAGGTCGAGCTCCGGGTCGCTATCGCACGCTCGTACCTCAACGACGGCGACCCGGGCAGAGCCACCAGCATCCTACCGGTCTGGGACGGCGAGCAGGCGGAGACAACGCCGCTGCCGGTCCGCATTGAGGCCGGTCTCATCCACGCGCTCGCCGCCCGGCAACACGGAGACCGGCAGCGATGCTCGTGGGTGCTGGAAGCAGTACTGCGGTTGGCCGAGCCGGAGGGCTTCCGACGGGCCTTCACCAGCGCCGGACCCGACACCCGAGCGCTGCTCGCCGGCCACCTGGACTCCGGAACGGCCTACTGGTCGATGGTCAGTGAACTGCTGGCGGCGAGCCAGCCGCCAGAAGACCAGCCTGGGGACTTCCCTGCGCTGGATGAGCCGCTGACCCAGCGCGAGCTCACCGTGTTGCGGTATCTGCAGAGCATCCTGTCAACCGGCGAGATCGCCCGAGAGCTGCATCTTTCCATCAACACGGTCAAGACTCACCTGCGCAACATCTACCGCAAGCTGGGCACCACCCGCCGGCGGGAGGCGGTCCGCCGGGCCCGCGATCTGCGACTGCTGTGACCTGCCTGCTCGCCAACGTTTTCACCCAGGTGGGGTGAGCCCTGTTCACCCCGGCCAGGCGGACAAAGGAAGCAACAGGTACGAGGTTGAGAAGGGACTGATGAGTCATGACACTTCCCACGGTCCGGTCCAGGCCACCTTCCACGACCGCTATCGCCCGCCGGTGGGACCCTTTCTCGGAGCTTGAGGGCCTATACGACCAGATGGGGCAGCTAATGCGCAGCGTAGTCGGCGAGGTACCGACCACCGCGGCCGCGGACATCGAGGAGACCGACGACGAGTTCGTCGTCGAGCTCGACCTGCCGGGGGTGAATCGCGAGGACATCGACGTCGAGGTCCGCCAGAACCAACTACGGGTCACCGGTGAAATCAAGGAGCGGGAACGCACCGGACTACTACGCCGCCAGAGCCGGCCCGTGGGGCGGTTCGATTACCTCGTCGCCGTCCCAGGCGAGATCGACCCAGACAAGCTCGACGCCACGTTGACCAACGGTGTGCTGACCGTAAGGCTCGGCAAGGCCGCCCGCAACCAGCCGCGTCACATCGAGGTCAAGGGCTGACCAGGGCGCGGACGACGAGCGATGGCTAAGGCAGTCGAAATCGACCTGGGCACCCGGAAAGGCTCACCTGAGCCCGTCCGGCTCGACCGACTGCCGTAGCCGCCGCTCGACCGGCAGATCGTGGCCGGCATCACCGACCGTCCCGTTCCGAGCCAACGTCCCGTTCCGAGCCAAGGAGCCCCAGATGAACCACATCATCAACGTAGCGGTCATCTACTACTCGGCCACCGGCAGCGTGCATCGGCTGGCTGAGGCAGTCGCCGAGGGCGCCGGCAAAGCTGGTGCAGAGATACGGATGCACCGGGTCCCCGAACTGGCGCCGGCCAGCGCCATCGCCGCCAACCCCGACTGGCGGGCGTACGTTGAAAGCACACCCGACGCCGAGCCGGCAACCCTCGACGACCTCGTTTGGGCAAACGCGTACGCCTTCGGCACCCCGACCCGGTTCGGCATGGTCAGCGCCCAGCTCAAGCAATTCTTAGACCAGACCGGTGGGTTGTGGCGCGAGGGCACCCTGGCCGACAAACCAGTCACCGCCTTCACCTCTGCCATCAACCCGCACGGTGGCCTGGAGACCACCATTGTCTCCCTCTACAACGTATTCTTCCACTGGGGATCGATCATCGTCCCGCCTGGCTTCACTGACCCGACGGTGTATGCCGCAGGCGGCAACCCATATGGCGTCTCCTGGCCCACCGGCGTCCCCGGCAACCCACCCGACGAGAACGCGCTCGCTGCCGCCGAACATCAGGGCCGCCGATTGGCAGAGATTACCCGGCGACTCGCTTGACATGCAAGCGGCTACTTGCCTAATGTGAGACGCGTGGTCGACGTCTTCAAAGCCCTGGCCGACCCGACCCGCCGGACGATCCTGGATGAGCTGACCGCCCGCGACGGACAGACGCTCTTCGAGATCTGCGGCCGGCTGGCGACCAACCATGGGCTCGGATCGTCGCGCCAGGCGATCTCGCAACACCTGGACCTCCTCGAGGCCGCCGGCCTGGTGGAGACCAGACGCGAGGGCCGATACAAGTTCCACTACCTCAACACCGGGCCGCTCGTACCAATCATCCAACGGTGGCTCGATCCGTCCGAGAGCGACGGTCGCCCGACAGGAGAGGCAGAGTCATGAGGATTCATCTCACGAGCGTGCTCGTTGACGACCAGGCGAAGGCGGAGCAGTTCTACACCGAGGTGCTGGGCTTCGTGAAGAAGTACGACGTGCCGGCCGGCGGCGCCCGGTGGCTGACCGTGGTTTCTCCGCAGGATCCGGACGGCACCGAGCTGTTGCTCGAACCCGCCGGCCACCCGGCGGTGGCACCCTTCAAGGATGCGCTGGTCGCCGACGGCATCCCCTACACCCAATTCGCCGTCGAGGATGTCCAGGCAGAGTACGAGCGGCTGAGCGCCCTCGGCGTCCACTTTACCCAGCCGCCCACCGAGATGGGGCCGGTGACCACCGCGGTCTTCGACGACACCTGCGGCAACCTGATCCAGATCGCTACCCAGCCAAGCTTGTAGGAAGGCGCCCGACCCCCGAGTCCGCGAACCATCCCGAGGGCGTCACCGCGCCGGGGAGTCCACACCGAGCTCCACGTCGAGTCGCGGCCGGGGATCTAGACCGACCACCCGGGCCAGCATAGCCGGCAGAAACGTGGGATGGATGACGCCCAACTCGACCCGCTCCCCCGGCAGCGGCAGCAGCAACGCGGCACCATCGCCGAGGGCGCGAGAACTCGGGTTGGAACTCGATGGCGGTCACTGTCCGAACTCCGGATCAGGGCGGAAGTCGGCAACCATGGCCGCGAACATGTCGGCAACCTCTGGATACTCCAGCGAGGCCATGGAGGCCGTGAGGGTGTAGCCGAGGCGACCAACCACCAACGTCCGCTGCTCCATGGTCACCGAGGCGGCGTGGCCGTCGGTCTCCGGCCGGTGATGGGCGACCAGCCGCCGGGCCCGATAGCCCGCCACCTCGATCTCCTCCACGTCCACGAGCAGGAACTCGTTGAGCCCGTAGCGCATCAACGCCAGGGCTTCTTCCTGCCAGGTGGTCAAGTCAGGCGTTGCCAGTTGCTCCAGGGTCACCACGAGGTTGGTACGAAACCAGCCCGCTCCACGGTCGGGCGCAACCGCGATCAGGGCCACACCTGCCACGTCCGTCGCGGTCTCCCACCCTTCGGGCAGCGACAGCGTGAAGCCCGCATTGGGGTGCTGGTAGGCCTTCATGGTCGGGTTCACGATCCCGCCTCCCGCTCTGCGAGCTCCGCCCAACGGACGCTAAACCGGGCTACTGTCTTCCAAGCCTGGGTGACCACCCCGGGGGCCTCGTCGGCTAACCGGTTCGCGCTGCCGGCCCAAAGCCCAACCAGCGCGCTGACCGCCGTACTATGTCCGGGCCCATTGATAGGTTCGGGCCGCGAGTTGCCGAGCACCCGGGCGGCCAGCCGGTCACCGATTTCCGGCATTTCTCGGAGGTCCTCATCAGTAAGTCGGCGGTACCAGCGTGGGCCCCACCAGCGCCGAGGTAGGAACATCGTCACAAAACCGATCGGCGTAAGCAGCAGTCCAGCAAGGATAAAGGGGGTGCCGAGAACCGTCCCGACCGGTTCCGGGATGAGCTGACCTAGCCCAGCCCCGAAGAACATTAGCGCAGCCGGTGGGGCGAGGCAGCGGATCACCGTGTCCAACATGATCTCGCCCGCCCAGCGTCGCCAGCGACCGGTCCAGCATCGCCACAGCACCCACAGCAGGCCGCCATTCAACGCTGTGAGGCCGAGCCCAAGGCCGAACTCGCTTGTCTCCATTCGCCACTACCCTCCGAGCCAGCCTTTGACGGTGCTGGCAGCGCCCGACACCGCGCCTTTGGCGCCATTGTAGGCATTGGTAACGCCTTCAATCCCGGCATTGGCCAACGCACCTTCGGCCTCGGAGCCGAGCCAGCCACCGGCCGCGCCGCCGATGATACCGCCGGCCACGGCACCGATCGCGGTACCCGGGCCGGGGAAGACCGAACCGATCGCGGCGCCGACCACCGCCCCACCCTTGGCCCCGGCCCACGCGCCGGCAGCGGCCCCGCCGGCGCCCGACCCCCACCAACCTCGAAGAGCCGGCATTGGTCCGAGGGCACCCGGTCGCTGCGTCGCGCCGCGGACGCTGTTGCAGTTGGGGACGACTACAAAGAGTCCTTCTCAAGCTCTTTCAGAATTTGGGCAACGACACGCGAGTTCGCGCCGTCAGAACCCTCAGCGGAAGACAGAGCTACCGCCATTAGATTCGCAGATGCCATGAGAGCATTTCTCAGCTCAGCCATGGATACCTCCGTTTCCGCCTTCAAGATTTTCTCAAATTCGTCGCCTTCGGAGTAGGAAGTTATCTTGACCGACACCTCGGATACAGAAGCCGAACGTCGATAGTTCAAATCGAATGGACCATCGAAGAGATATGTGACCGCCTCGTTTGCCCCCTGCATCAACTCCAGATAAGCACCGAACGCAGAACCAAGAATCGAGAGCGGGAAGTCGAACCAATTCTCATCGGGGAAGCACACTCCATCCAACACAAACCATGCTCTGCCGGACGGCGATATAGGCACCGGCCGACGGTGCAATTCGAAGGCTTTGAATACTAGCGCTATCATCGCCCCCCCACCCTTCGGACAGTACTGCAGCACGAGTTCGCTATGTAGATGACTGACGATGCACTGGCGTGGCCGGAGTCGGTTTCGGCGTGTCGGCGGACGTGAACGCGGCCGCCGGTTGATCATGCACGGCTGTGACACCAAGTGAAGATCAAACGGCGGTGGCCGCTGGCCACAGCGTAGACGCCCACAGGTGGATGGAACTTCGAGGCCGCCTTCACGGCCCCGGGTTCTTGCTGTCGCGACCAGCACCTGGTCGGGCAGCGTTGCCACCTCGAAGCAGTTGCCGCCAGGTGTCCCCGGAGCGGGACGCCTGCGCCAGGTCAGCTCTCGCTCTGCCACGTCTCGGGGGACGGGTAAGCCGCTCGGTCGCGGGCCTTCCTACCCCATCCTCCCCGGAGACCGCGGTGACAGCCGAGCCGCCAGCCGGCGTCGGCGATGTCGGTAAGGCGCGTCGGTGGTCAGGGACGCCAGATCTCGGTGGTGTCGGTAAAGCTGATACCCAGCCGGGGACCACCGCCCACCAGCACGATGCCGTCGTCCAAGGCGGCGGCGCCGAGGCCGTGGCGGCCTTCCCGCATCGGGGTCACCGCCTGCCAGGTCCGCGTTGCCGGATCGTAGCGTTCGACCTCGTCGAAGACGCCCTGGGCGACGGACTCCCCGCCGATCACATAGATCTGCCCCTGGAAGGCCACCACCGCCACCCCGCTGCGGCCGACGGTGGGGGCGTCGGGAAGCCGGCTCCACCGCCCACTCTCGATATCGTACGCTTCTAACTCGTTGCCCTGGGCGCCGTTGCGGCCGGCCGCCACATAGATCACCCCGTCCAGGTACGCCGCGCCGTGGTGCTCGCGGCGCAGCTCCGGCGCCGGCAGGGTGTCCCAGGTCCCGGTGGTGGTGTCGTAGACCTGGTGCGCGTTGGTGACATCGGCGGCGGTGCCGCCCTCCCCCACTCCGCCGATCACGTGGACGGTGCCGTGGTCGGTGACCGTGACCGCCTGCGCCCCCACCGGATCCGGCAACGGCGGGCCCAGCCGCCAGGAGTCGTCGGCCACGTCATAGATGAACAGCGTGTCGGTCGGGTGGTAGTGGTAGGCGTGCTCGGCCCCGTGGCTGAAGCCGCCGACCACGAACACCTCGCCCCCGTAGGCGGTGAGCGGCGCGTGGTGGCGCGGCTCGGGCAGCGGAGCGAGGTCGCTCCAGCTGTCGGTGCCCGGGTCGTACCTGAAGGCCGGGGTGGGGCCACCCTGGCCCTGGTGGAACCCGCCGGCCATATAGATCTCGCCGTCCAGGACCGCCACGCTGAACTCGGTCCGCCGCTGGGGTATGTCCGCGAGGTCGGTCCAGGTGCCGATCTCGGGCTGCGGCTCCGGCGAGTGGGTGGGCGGCGACTCCGTGGCTGGCGCAGCTGGGTCGTCGGGGTCCGCGGCGCACGCGCTCAGCGTCAGCAACATCGCCGCGGTAGTCGGCAGCAGGGAGCTCACTCTCCTCATACTCGACAGACGCGTCGGGGCGCCGGTCTGGTTGTCGCGGTCCGGGTCGGCAGACCCGGGCGGCTTGGTACGGGTGGTGCGGCAGCACCCGGCGCCGGGGCGGCGTCAAAGGTCAAAGTAGGGCCAGCCGTCGCGCCACTCCATGCTGCGGATCTGCATCCGGATCACCCCGTCTGCGTCGCCGTCGTAGGGACACCCCGTCCTGGTTTACGTACGGGCCGGCGAGTGAGGTCGAGCGCCCCCGGCAGTTGCTGTGCCCTCGCCACTCTGCTCCGGACAGTGTCAACGGCGCCGGGCAAGCAGGGAGAACGCGTTCGGAAGCTGACCTTCCCACGCGGCAGCGGTGACGCCACCGGCACGCCAGAACGGCTCGGGATACTCCCTAAGGTGGAGGATCTCCATCCCCGCCCCGATCAGCGTGGTCACGATCTGCCCCAGGGTCCACTGCCACTCGACCGCGCCGTTGGCGGGAAAGGTGTCGTTGACATGACTACGGTCGAAGTAACTTCGGTCTGGTCGGATTCGCGGCCGGTCAGTGTCCCATGTCCACAGCGGCACCGCCGGGTGCGCCTCGTAGATGAACAGCTGCCCGGAAGGGCGCAGCAGCCGACCGACCTCACGGCTCCAGGCTGCCAGGTCAGGCATCCAGTTCAGGGCGCCCTTTCCGGTGTAGACCAGGTCGGCGCTCGCATCCGCCAGGGGCACCTGCGGCACCGCGGCAACGACGTACCGGCAGGCAACCCCGAGCTCTGCAGCGCGCCGCTGCGCCGCCCCCGCGGCGACGGCGCTGAAGTCGACGCCCACCACGGAGCTCGCCCCGGCGTGGACGAGCGCCGCATCCTCCAAGCCGTGGCCGCTCTGCAGATGAACGACTGCGGGCGCGTCTCGCAGCACGTCACGAAGTAACTCACGCTCCGCGTCGAGCAACGAAGAACCAGTCGCCGCCTGGTTGCGAAACTCGTCGTACTCATTGACGTACTTCTGGGATGCGTCCTCCCACACCAGTCGGTTTGCGCGGGTAGTCGGGTCCACCACCGCACTCTCACCGGGTCTGGGCCCGCCGTCAAACCATATTCTGATGTGTCAAACCGTGCAGCTTCTCCGGGTTCACGATCAACTGGATCGCGGCGATCTGGCCTTCGGCCACCTCCAGCGCGAAGAGCGCATACGGCCGCCCCTGGGCCACCGCGAGCGCCGCCGGCGCGCCGTTGACCTCGATCAGGCGCAGCTCGGTGCCGGGCCTCGGGTGGCGTCCGATCCCGACCAGGAACCGGCCCACCTTCTCCGCCCCGGTGATCACCCGTAGCGGTGCCCGTTCACGGCCGCCGCTGTCGCTGGTCAGCGCGACCTGCGGCGCCAGCATCGCCAGCAGCCCGTCGAGGTCGCCGTCGCTGGCCGCGGCGAGGAACCGTTGGGTCACCTCACGATGCTGACCCCGGTCCAGATCGAACCGGGGCCGGCGCGCCTGCACGTGGCTGCGGGCGCGGTGCCCGAGCTTTCGTACCGTCTCCTCGCTGCGCCCCAGCAACTCACCGATCTCGGCGTACCGGTAGGCGAACGCCTCCCGCAGCACGAACACGGCCCGCTCCAGCGGCGACAGAGTCTCCAGCACCACCAGCAGGCCGAGCGAGATCGTGTCGGCGTGGGTCGCCTGCTCTGCCGGGTCGTCCGGGCTGGTCAGGATCGGCTCCGGCAACCACGATCCAACGTACGACTCCCGGCGTACCCGGGCCGACCGCAGCTCGTCGACCGCCAGGTTGGTGACCGCCCGCACCAGAAACCCGGTGGGATTGGCCACCTGCGCCAGGTCGACCTCTCGCCACCGCAGCCAGGTGTTCTGCACCATGTCCTCGGCGCCGGCGACCTCACCGAGGATCCGGTACGCCACTCCGAAGAGCAGGTCGCGCTGCGCGGTGAACTCGGCCGTGTGCGGATCAGTCATCGCTGCATCGTCCGCCTCTGGGCGGCGACCCCGACCGCCAGTGCCGCCGCACGCCGGGCGCTGGCCAGCGTCACTTCGCTGAGCAGACCCGGCGCCGCCACCTGGTCGCCGACCAGGTAGACCCGGTCGCCGCGGTCGACCGCCGGCCGGTCCCGCCAGGTGTGGCCGGGCAGGTCCAGCGCGCCGCTGCGACCGTCGGCCACCGACGCGCGGCGCCAGGTCGTACGCTCCTGCCAACCCGGCAACGCCAGCTCCAGCAACGGGGCCAGCCGGGTCAACCCCTGCGCCTTGGACTCCCCGGGGCGCAGCGGCAGCTGCGCCTGCGCCAGCGACTCGCCCGCGGGCGCCAGCGAGGGGTCGGGGCTGGAGTAGCGCTCCAGGAACCCGGCCTGGTCCTGGTCGAAGACGAGGAACGCGTCACCGCGGCGCCGCCGCAACCCCAGGTCCAGCAGGACGGTGCGGCCGCTCGCCGTGGCCAGGGTGGGGTCGCCGAGCAGCCCGCGCGCCGCGGCGAGCGAGGTCGCCACGATCACCGGCGGCGGGGGCAGCTCGCCCACCCGGACCCCGGTGTGGATCTCCACCCCGAGCTGCCGGGCAAGCGCGGTGAGCCGGTCCACCACCGTCTGCCACCCGCCCCGGACATATCGGGCGGCCGGGTAGCCGGGCCGGGTGACCCGCAGGAATCGTTCCCACACGAACGCGGCGGAGAGCCGGCCCGGGTCGGCGTCGAACGTCGCCACCCCCATCATGCTGGCGATCTGCCGGGCGGTCCGCGCCCCGAACCGGCCGGTCGCCCATTCGGTGAAGCTGAGCGCCGCCGGTGCCCGTACGCCCCGCCGGGCCGAAGCGGCGAGCACCCCGGCCGACGGCAGCCGCCGCAGCGCACCGTCGCGGCGGAACCGCAGCCCCCGGGCCTCCGCCAGCCCGACTCCGGCAGCGGGGACCAGGCCTCGCTCCGACAGCCAGCGCCAGTGCGGCCCGTCGCTGTAGAAGACGTGCGGACCGTCGTTGGCGATGTACGGCGCCGGGGTGGAGCGGGCCCGGCCACCCGGGCTCGCGTGGGCTTCGAACAGGGTCACCCGGGCACCCGATTCGGCGGCGCAGACTGCGGCGACCAGCCCGCCGAGGCCGCCGCCCACCACCGTGATCTGCATCATCATGTCGTACCTCCTTCCAGATCACGACGGTGCCGAACCCGAAAACGTGACCTTCGCCGGCTACGGCGCCGGAGGGTCGGCACAGCCCGCCCGGATACGGTGGGTTGGTGACCGCTGCCGGAGTGACGCGCACTGCGGCGGCGCTGGTCATTCTCGCCGGAGCGACCACGGCGACCGCTGCGGTCGCTAGGCTCCCCGACCCACTTGGGCAGTACGTCAGCGAGGCCGGCATCCCCGGCGCCGCCACCGCCGATCTCTACCTGGTCGGGCTGCTGCTGGTCGCTGCCGGGGTCGGCCTGCTCGCCGCCGCGTTAGCCAGGCTGCCCTGGCTCGTGTGGGGGCCGTTGCTGGTTGCGGTGCCGATGACCGTTACCTCCGGCCTGGTGCCGTGCACGGCTGGATGTCCGCTGCCACCGTACGAGCAAACCACCGCCGTCGACCTGGTTCACGCCGGCGCCAGCATCCTGGCGGTCGTCGCGACGCTCGCCACCATGCTCGCGCTGGTCTTCCTCGGCGACCAGCCGGCCCTGCGCCGCGCCGCCGCGATCGGTCTACTGGTCGCTCTCCCGCAGGCAGTGGCGCTGCTGGCCGGCATGCTGGTGATCGGCCGTGACCCGTTGACCGCCGCCCTGGAGCGCACCCTGCTGGTCAGCCTGGCCGGCTGGATGCTGTGGACCGCCGGCCGATCCGCACCCCGGAACCCCGCTCCCCCGGCACCAGTGCGCACCTTGGCCGCTGCCGGGGCCGCCGGCAACGAGTATTTTCCGAAGGGGCGGTCATGATGCGTTACCACTGTGATCATGGGGACGATCCGGCGTGGTCGCGGACCAGATCCTGATACCGGCCGGGCTGCGCGGTGAGCGCGGCGTGGGTGCCGCGCTGGACGATCCGGCCCTGGTCGAGGACGAGGATCTGATCGGCGTGGGTGATGGTGTCCAGGTTGTGGGCGATCACCAGGACGCTGCCGGTGGTGGCGAGCCGACGGGCGGCCGCACTGATCAGCCGGGTGTTCTCGGGATCGAGGGCGGAGGTGGCCTCGTCCAGCAGCGTCAGCGGAGCGGCCTTGAGCAGCGCTCTGGCGATGCAGACCCGCTGCCGCTGGCCACCTGAGAGCTGCGCGCCGCCCGGCCCGGTCGGGCTGTCGAGCCCGTCGGGCAGCCCGGCGATCGTGGTGTCGAGCCCGGCCGCACCCGCCGCGGCAGCGAGCTCGGCCTCGCTGGCCTCCGGCCGACCGAGCCGGATGTTCTCACCGATGGTGCTGTCCAGCAGGTAGTCGTCCTGCAGGACGGTGGCGATCCCGCCAGCGAGCTGGTCGGGATCGAGGGTACGCAGGTCGACGCCGTCGAGCAGGATGCGCCCGCTGGTGGGGTCCCAGAACCGGGCGAGCAGTCGCACCAGCGTGGTCTTGCCGGAACCGGACGGACCGACCAGCGCGGTCAGACCTCGGCGGGGCAGTGTGAACGAGACCTCCGCCAGCACCGGGGTGTGGTCGTATCCGAACGAGACCCGGTCGGCATGGACCAGCACCGCACCGCCGCCGGGCGACTCGACCGACGGCCCGGCAGGCACCTCGGAGATCCGGGGCAGCGGCGGGGTGTCGAGGATGCCGGCGAGGCGGGTGAGGATGCCGTGCTGGAGCCGCAGACCGGCCGCCAACTCGGCGCCCGCGGCGGCGATCGCGGTGAGCCGGGCGACGACGACGATCACGCCGACGAACCCCGGAACGGTCAGGCTCTCGCCGGTCACCCGGGCGATGCCGAACGCGATCAGGCCGGCGAAGAGGATGTTGAGGGTGAGGCCGAAGAGCAGCAGTCCGGGGATCACGGTGCCGGCCGAACGCAACGACGCGCGCCGGACGCCTTCCAGGGCACTGTGGAGGGCACTGGCGTCGTCGGGGCGCTGGTCGGTACGGATGAGCGGTTGCCGGCTGGCGTACTCCAGGACCCGGTTGGTCGCCTCGCCGCTGGTGCGGTGCCGGCGGGCATCGATGACGCCGGCGAGGCGGCTGGCGTAGCGGCTGACATACCAGGCGAGGGCGGTGGCGGCCAGCACCGCCAGGGTGAACCGCCAGTCCAGCAGCGCGAGCGTCAGCGCGGCCGCCGCCGGCGTGACGAGCGCGGTGAGCGCCGGCCGGAGCAGGATCGCCGGAAACGACATGAGCTGCGGTACCCCGGTGGTGGCGGTGTCGATGATTCCCGCCTGGCGAGTGGGGTTGAACCAGCTCAGTGGGAGCTGGGCAAGATGGTCGCCGAGGCGGAGGTGGAGCGCGCGGGCGGTGCCGCTGCCGACCCGGAAGGCGGTCATCTGCGCAACCCACTGCACGATCACGAAACCGAGCGCCACGGTCCCGAGCGCCACCAGCCACGGGGTGGCCGAGCTGCCGGAGTCCAGACTGGCCGTGACCACGATGCCGACCAGGCCGAGGGCGATGCCGTGCAGGACGGCGGCCGCCGCCAACCAGGCGGTGAGGGCGGCCAGCTGCCCGGCGGCTGCGGGGGGAAGGATGCGATATAGCGTGCGGAGCATCAGGGCCTCTCACTCTCCCGGTACGGCGGTCGGGGTGGGCTCGGCTTCCCACAGCGCGCGATATGGCGGGCAGTCGGTGAGCAGTTCCCGATGGCTGCCGTCGCCGACCAGCCGGCCGTGGTCGAGCACGAGGATGCGGTCGGCGTCGGCGGTGAGCCGGAGCTGGTGGGCGATGAGCAGCACCGTGCGCTGCTCGGCCTGGGCCCGTAGCGCGGTGAACAGCCCGGCCCGGGTGGTGGGGTCGACGGCGGAGAGAGTCTCGTCGAGCACGAGCAGCTCCGGCCGGCGCAGCAGGGCTCGGGCGAGGCAGATCCGTTGCCGCTGGCCGCCGGAGAGTTCGGTCTCCTGCCCGAGCACCGTGTCATAGCCGTGCGGCAGCGCGGCGATGTCGTCGTGGATCGCTGCCGCTCGCGCAGCCTCGACGAGGTGCTGCTCGGCGAGGGCCCGGCCACCGGTCAGGTTGTCGCGGACGCTCGCCTGGCGGAGCCCGGTGTCTTGGAACACGAACCCGATCCGCTCGTAGAGGCTCGCCTCCGGCAGGTCCCGCAGCTCGGTGTCGCCGAGCAGGATCCGACCTTCAGCCGGATCGGCGAAGCGGGCAAGCAACGTCGCGACGGTGCTCTTGCCGCTGCCCGAGGCTCCCACCAGGGCCACCAGGCCACGGTCTGGCAGGGTGATCGTGACCTCGGTCAGCGCCGGCCGGTCGGCGCCGTAGCGGAAGCTCACTCGCTCCAGCCGCAGCCTGGCCCCCGGCGCCGGAGCGGCGGCGCTGCCCCACTGCAGGCGAGGCTGGCCGAGGAACTCCACAATAGAGTCCAGCGCGGCCAACCCGGTGCGAATCGCTTGTAGGCGCGGACCGGCGACCGCCACCGGCGCGCTGATCGCCGGCCCGAGGATGACGCCGGCGACAAAGGCGCCAGGGCTGACCCAGCCCATCGCCAGCCCGATCCCGCCCACCAGCGCCAGCGTGGCGGCGGTGAGGCCGGGGGCGACCACCAGCCAGGAAGCGGTGGTGACCGCCGAGGTGCTCCGGGACCAGGCCCGGAAGAAGTCGTGGAATCCGTTCACGGCAGCCGCGTACCGGGCGCCGGGGCCGCCGGGTCCACCGTAGACTTTGGCGACCGGCAGACCGCGGACGTAGTCGACGATCGCGGCGTTGATGCGCTGCTGTTGCCGGGCGTAGTCGGCGAAGTTGCCGGCCGACCCGCGCATCGCCCGTGCATACCACCACGTCCCCAACCCCAGCGGAACCACGCTGCACAGGGCGAGTCGCCAGTCGATCGCGGTGAGCGCGATCAGGCCGGCCAGCGGAGTCACCACCAGGGCGGTCGCGTCCAGCAGCGTATGCGCGACCAGGTAGTGCATGGCCGCGGTGTCGTCGTGGACGACCTTCTTGATCCGGCCGGCACCGAGCCCGGTGACGGTCGGCAGTGGAGCGCGGCGGATGGTCTCGGCGAGTTGCCGCTGCAGTCTCCAGGTGAGATCGGCGTCGGCCCGATGGGTGATCCAGGTGGCGCCGGCGGCGGCCAGGACGGCGCCGAGCGTGCCCGCCACCGCGGCGGCCACGACCTGCGCTCCCGGCAACGGATCTCCGGCGACCCAGGCGCCGGTGAAGGCGATGAGCGCCAGCAGCGGCAGCAACGCTAGCACCCCGGCGAGCGCTTGCAGCAGGATCGCCGTGATCAGCGCCGCGCGGACGGGGCGAAGTAGGTCGCGCCGGGTCATCGCAGGTCTCCTCCGGTCAGGGTGAGGACGCGGTCGGCGCGGGCGGCGACCGCGTCCTGGTGGGTGACGGCCAGCACCGGCAGGCCGGTGTGCCGGCGAAGTTCGTCGAGCGCGTCCAGCACCAGTTCCCGGGTGACGCGGTCGAGCGAGGCCGTGGTCTCGTCGCAGACCAGCACCGTGGGGGCGGCGGCGATGGCGCGGGCAAGGGCGACCCGGTGGCGCTGCCCGCCGCTGAGCCGGTCGGGGGTGCGGTCGAGTACGTCGTCGGGCAGCCCGAACCGCTTCAACAACCCGGTCAGGTCCGGGTCGACGGCGGGGCCGCGGCGGGCACCGGCGGCGAGCGCCCGAGTGAGGGTACGCCGGATCCGCTCCTGTGGGTGGAGGGCGGCGCGGGCGTCCTGGCCCACATAGGCCACAAACGGCCCGCCGGCACGGGCCCGGGTCGCCGCCTCCCAGGCGACCGGCCGGCCCTGGACCGACAGCCGTCCAGCGGTCGGCGGGGCGAGGCCGCACAGGGTACGGGCGAGTGATGTCTTGCCGCTGCCGGAAGGCCCCTGGACCGCGACCAGTTCACCGGCGTGGAGGGTCAGGGAAGCCTCGCTGAGCAGTCGGGACGCGCCACGGTGGATGGTCAGCCGGTCGGCGGCGAGCACGGCCGGGCCCACCGGTGGCACCGATGTCGGACCGGCGACCGCCGTGGCAGCAGCTGCTGGCTTGTGGGGCGGGGCGGCGGCGACGCTACGCAGCTGGCCTGCGGTCAGCTGCCACGCGCAGCCGGCGGTGTGCGCCACCAGGTCGCGGTCGTGGCTGATCAGCAGCACCGCCGGCCGCCACGGCAGACTGGCGAAGGCGGTGCCCACCCGCAGCGCCGTGACCGGGTCCAGGCCGCTGGTGGGTTCGTCGAGGATCAGCAGCTCGGGCCGGGTCACGAAGGTCCACGCCAGCAAGGCGCGCTGCGCCTGCCCGCCCGAGAGCCGGGAGGCATGCCGGTGCAACAGCTCCGCGTCGAACGCGGCGGCTTCGGCCGCCGCGCGGATCCGGTCGGACCGGGCGGCGCGGCGCTCGCCCGGGTGGCTGATCCGGGCGGCGGTGCGCAGGTGGCCGAGGATCGTCCGGCGCGGGTTGAGCGCGCTGGCCGGGTCCTGCGGCAGATAGGCGGTGACCTGCCCCCGCAGCGCCCGCTGCCCGGTGCGGGTGAACGGGTCGTGGCCCGCCACCCGGGCCGTTCCGGAGATTCGGCGCAGCCCAGGGCCGAGGTGGCCGAGCAGCGCATGCGCCAGCGTGGTCTTGCCGGCCCCGGACTCGCCGATTAGCGCGGTCACGGTCGCCGCCGGCAGCTCCAGGTCGACCCGGTCCAGAATCACCGTGCCGTCCGGGGCGGCCACGGTGAGCCCGTGCAGCGCGGCGACCCCGCTCATGCCAGCCGCCCGACGCCGGCCCGTTCCGGCCCGCCGAACCGGCCGCCGGTGGCCCGGTCGAGCAGGATCGTGATGCCGACGGCGAGGACGACGATCAGCGCGGCCGGGAGCAGCACCGGCCAGGGATTGTCGGCGATCCCGGTGCTGTTCTCGCGGACCATCCGGCCCCAGTTCGCCGCCGGCGCGCCCGCGCCCAGGCCGAGGAAGCCGGCGGTGGCGGCGAGTTGGGTGGCGGCGATGAAGCGGATGCCGGCCTCGGCGAGGGCGACCGGCACCAGGCCGGGGACGATGTCGTGGCGGACCCGGGCGAGCAGCGGGTCGCCGCGCGCCTCTGCTTCCCGGGCGTATCCGGTGCCGGCCAAGGTCGCCGTCCGCTCCCGGATCACCCGGACCGAGAACGGTGTGCTCACCAGCGCGATCGCGAACGCGACCGCGGCATCGCTGCCGGGTGCCCCGGCGGCCAACAGCAGAAGCAGCAGCAGCGTTGGCACTGCGGCGATGGCGTCGACGGCCCGCAGGACCACCCGTGCCGCCAGCCGACGGTGAGTCATCGCGGCCCAGACCCCCACGACGAGTCCGGTCAGGCTGCCCAGCACGGTCGCCACGGTCGCCTGCAGAATCAGGACACGTCCACCGGCCAGCACCCGGCTCAGCACGTCTCTGCCGAGGAAGTCGGTGCCGAGCAGGTGAGCGGCGCTCGGCGGTGCGAACGGACCTCCGACCGCGGCGGTGCTGCTGCCGGAGCCGAGCCAGGACCCAGAGCTGAGCCAGGACCCAGAGCTGAGCCAGGGTCCGGCCAACGCCAGCAGGACGACCAGCGCCACGGGCGCGGTCAGTGCCCACCGCCGGGCGGTCACGCCGGCCTCGCCGGAGCGGTGGCGTGACGGTGCAGCAGTCGCGCGGCGATGTCGCCGGTGAGCAGAATCGTCAACGTGGCCGCGCCGAGCACCAGGCTGAGCCCCTGCACCAGCGGGACATCCCGGCTGCCAACCGAGCGAGTCAGCTCGTAGCCCAGGCCCGGCACGTTGAACAGGGTCTCCACGACGATGGCACCGCCCAGCAACCCGGCGGTCATCAGCGTGAACGTCTGGATCGCGGGGCCGAGGGCGTTCGAGACGACCGTCCACACGTACCGGTGGCCGCGTACCCCGTTGAGCCGGGCGAACTCGGCGAACGGCGTCGCGACGGTCTGCGCGACCGAGGCCCGCAGCAGCCGCATGGTGGCGCCGAACCCGCCGAGTGCCAGGGCGAGCGCGGGCAGCGCCACCAGTTCGGGGTGCTGCCACAGCGACTGCCCGATCGGCACGATCGCGACCGCCGGCAGCACCGGCCACCAGAGCGTGAAGACGACCAGCAGGGCGGTGGCGATGAGGAAGTCCGGGGTGCCGATCAGCCCCAGCGTCGTGCCGGTCAGGGCCCGGTCGAGCCGGCCACCGGCGCGGATTCCGGCCGCGGTCCCGAGCCCGCCGGCCAGCAGGAGCATCAGCGCCGCGGCCGGGAGCACCACGGCCAGGCTAGCACCGAACCGGGTGGTGACGATCTCGGCGACATCGCGTCCGGTGACCAGGGAGGTGCCCAGGTCACCGCGGAACACTCCGGCCACCCAGTCCCCGTACCGCTGCGCGGCCGGCCGGTCCAGTCCTAACGCGACCCGGACCGCTTCCCGTTCCGCTTCGGTGGCATCCGGCCCGGAGACGACCCCGACCGCGTCACCAGGCAGCACCTCGGTCGCCCAGAATACGATCGCGCTGAGGATGGCGAGGGTCGCCGCCGCGACGGCGACCCTCGCCCCGATCGCACCTGCGAGCCGCATCGGTCAGCCGGAGATGCTCGCCTGCGCGAGGTCGGGGAACTGCAGCTCCCGAACCCCGGAGATGCCGTCACGGGCGGCGCTGAGGTTCGGCACGAACACCACTCCGAGCTGGTCGCCCTCCTCCCACAACAACTCCTGCGCCTGGTGCGACGCGGCTGTCCGTTCTTCCGCCGTCGGAGCGCTGCGCGCCGACTGCACCAACTCGTCCACCTCCGGGAAGGCTCCGGGGGTGTAGTTGGGTTCGAACATGGCCGGAGGGTTGAATCCGGCCCGGAACGGCATCGCCAGGTACGCCGGATAGTCGGCGAACAGCTGCCCCGCCGGCAGCTCCCGCAGGGTCGCGTCCAGGCCGACCGCCTGCAGGTCCTCGACGATCAGCGTGGCGGTCTCGACCATGCCGGGCAGCTCCGGCCCGGCGACCAGCTCCACGCTGGCGCCTTCCGCCCCGGCATCGGAGAGCAGCTGCCGTGCCTGGTCGGGGTCGTGACCGCGCTGCTCCAACCCGGTGTGGTAACTCGGGAATCCGAGCGCCGGAAGGTCGTTGCCGACGTACGCGTGACCGAAGTAGACGTTCTCGACGATCCGTTCCCGGTCGACCGCGAGCCGCACTGCGGTCCGGACCTCCGGATCGTCGAAGGGCGCCGCCTCGTGGTCCATCGTGAACTGGAGGTACGACGCGTACGGCAGCTCGCTGGTGGTCACCGCGATCCCGTCCTCGCCATCGAGGCTCTGGGCCTGGGCTGGGGTGAGGGCGCTGGTGTAGTCCACCTGCCCTTGCCGCAGCGCGTTCACCCGGGCGGTGCCGTCCGGGATGGAGATCAGCTCGATCGCGGCCAGCTGCGGCGCCTCGCCGTAGAAGTCGGGATTGCGCTCCAGCCGGGTCGACTGCCCGGGCTCGAACGCCTCGATCGTGAACGGCCCCGACGATGGCGTCTGGGGGGTGAACTCAGTGGTGCCGTCCTGGATCGCCAGCATGCTTTGACAGATCAGCTCCCGCCCGTCCGCGATCGGCGCGAGGGTCGGCAGCAGCACGGTCGACTCGTCCGGGGCCGAGGCGGCGTCCAGGTCGAAGTTGCGGGCGACCAGTAGCGTGAAGGGCAGACCGTCCAGCAGCCCCGGCGCGCGCAGCGAGTAGAGCACGTCTGCGCTGGTCAGGTCGGCCCCGTCGGTGAAGCTCACGCCGTCGCGCACCCGCAGCGTGTACTCCGCGAGATCCTCGGAGACCTCGATCGACTCCACCGCTCCGTAGGCGACGCCGTCGGCCGATCCGGGGTCGAGTTCGCACAGCGGCGCGTGCACCAGCCTGGCGCGGACGTAGTCCAGCGCGGTCGGACCCTGGAAGTAGTTCAACGTCTCGGTGGCGCCACCCGGGAACGCTGCCCGCAACGTGCCGTCCCCGGTGGCGGCCTCGTCGCCGGCGCTGGCCGTGCATCCGGTCGCGGCCAGCGCCGCGACCACCCCTGCGGCCAGCGACGCGGCCAGCCTGCGACTGGTCGTGGACACTATCGGTCACCATCACTTTCATGCGATTTGCGGGCGCAGCCAACGGCAGCCCGTTTACTATGTATACCATGGCAGTGAGAACCATTTTCACGTACGACCGGGTGGGTAAGATCACCAGATGGCGCCGCTGACGACGACGTTGAGCCGGGGGTCGATCGTCGAAGCGGCGGTCGACATCACCCGCACCGAGGGCCTGGCCGCAGTCACCATGCGCGCGGTCGCCACCCGGTTCACCGTCACCCCGATGGCGTTGTACCGTTACGTCGCCGACCGCGACGAGCTGATCCGGCTGACCGCCGACCGCATCGGCGCGCTGATCCGGCCCGCGCCGGCGGCCAGCTGGCAGGATCAGGTCCGCGCGTGGGCACATGCCCAGCGCAGCGTGTTGCGGGCGCATCCGGGCCTCGCCGCCTGGCTGATGGATAACGGCCCGGCCGGCCCGGAAGCCTACCGCCTGCTGGAGTCGCTCGCCCGGGCGTTCGCCGACGCCGGGCTCGACGACGCACACGTCGTCCGCGGCACCGCGCAGGTGATGAGCTGGACATTCTCGCGGGTCGCCATCGAGGACGCCGCCGACGCCCGGCACCGGGCCGGCCGCCCGGGCCGGACCCGGGCGTTCCTGGCCGGGCTCGATCAGATCGATCCGAACTCGCACCCGACGGCGGCCAGAATCGGTCCGGCCCTGTTCACCCTGCCGATGTCGGAGCTGTTCGAGAGCGGCCTGGACTCGATCATCGCCAGCCTGGCCGCCGCCGATCCGCACCCGGGTCCGCAGAATCCACCCGGCACGGCCTCAGGCGAGGCACCGGGCTGAGGCACCGGAATCTGCTACCCCTCGACGAGCTCCTCGGAGACCGCCCAGAGACGCTCACAGTGGGTGAGGTCCCGCGCTGCGGGGGCGATGCGCGCGTCGCCGACGGGACCGCGCAGCTCCATCAGCCGCGTAGGACCGATATAGGAGCCTCCGGCGATGTCGGAGTCGAGAGCCGCTTGGATCTGTGCGCGCGCTCCTTGCTCCGGCGTCTGCAACAGCACCCGGTTCCACATCTCGGCCAACGGTCGAAACCTGCGGGCCGTGGTGCGGGTCTGCAGCCCGGTGGCGGCGGCGCCGGGATGAGCCAGGACGCTGCGTACCGGAGACTGCGCGCGACGCAGCCGGCGGTCGAGTTCGAGCCCGAACATGACATTGGCGAGCTTGGCTCGCTGGTAGGCACGGCGCGGATGGTAGCCCCGCACCAGCTGCAGATCATCGAAGTCGATCACACCGCGTAGGTGCTCCATCGATCCCACGGTCACCACTCGGCCCGCCGGTGCCCGATGGAGCAGCGGGAGCAGCAGACCGGTGAGGGCGAAGTGGCCCAGATGGTTGATGCCGAGCTGCGCCTCGAATCCGTCTGCGGTCTCGGTGCGCGGCCCCCACATGATGCCGGCGTTGTTCACCAGCAGGTCGAGCTGACCGTGCTCAGCTTCGAAGGTCTCCGCGAACCTGCGCACGGTGCGCAGGTCGGCGAGGTCGAGAGTGTGTGCCTCCACTGAGGCGTCGGGAACGCCGGCGGTGATGCGGTCAACTGCTCGCGCGGCCCGGGCCGGGTCTCTGGCGGGGAGAACCACCCGCATCCCGAGCCGGACCAGGGCACGAGCGGTGACGAGGCCGAGGCCGGAGGTCGCTCCGGTGACGATGGCGGTCTTCACGACGGGCCGCCGGTCACCGGTCGGTGGTCGTACGGGTCATGAGCGAGCCGACCATCTCGGCCATGCGCCGGCGGCCGACGACCCTGCCGACCACCGCGGAGAGCCGATTGGAGCCGCCTGCGATGACGCCGGGGGGCGGTTTGCGCCGGTCGAGTGCCCTGAGCGCGGTCGCGACCACCACCTCGGGTCTCATCCGCCGCGCGCCGCCGCTGGCCCCCTCGCCCGCTACCTCGAAGAACTCCGTCTCGGTCGCGCCCGGAGAGAAAACGAGCACACGCAGACCCGTGCCGCGGGCTTCATACCACAGGGCCTCGGTGAGGCTGAGCACGAACGCTTTGGTGGCACCGTAGACCGCCATCGTGGCGTTCCCCTGGTAGGCCGCCATGCTCGCCACGTTCAGGAGGAACCCGTCTCCTCGCTGGCGGAGCTGGGGCAGGAAGGTGTGGCAGATCTCCACCACGGCCGTGACATCAACCGCTATCTCGGTCATGAGACTCGGCAGGTCCTGCTCGTGGAAGAACCCGAGGTTGGCGAAGCCGGCGTTGTTCACCACGCTGGTCACCTCGACCCTGCGGGCGTCGAGCTCCTGCCGGAGTGACCGGCCGACGCCGGGCTGGGACAGGTCCATCGGCAGCGCCGTCACCGCGATGCGGTGCTGTTGCTGAAGCTCTGCACCGAGCGCGTCGAGGCGGTCGGCCCGGCGTGCCACGAGCACCAGGTCACTGCCACGGGCAGCGAGCTGGCGGGCGAACTCCGCTCCGAGCCCAGCGCTCGCCCCCGTGATCAGAACTGTCTGGCCGGCGTAGTCCAGGGGTCTCTTCGATTCGCTCATCCCGGCATCGTATGCCGAACTGGCACTCGGTGTCAATCAGGCGCTTGATTCGGCATCGAGCCCCGCCTGAGCTGCGAGACGGACATCAAGTGCCAGTTGGGCATTGGTGTCACGGGCAGCGGTACGCTGAGGCCATGACCTCGGCAGACACCGAACAGACCGGACTGTGGGCGAGGACCCGACAGCGGGCCTACGCCGAGATCACGGCCGTCGCGATGGACCTGTTCCTGACCAACGGCTTCGAGCAGACCACCATCGATGAGATCGTCACGGCAGCCGGGATCTCCCGCCGGTCCTTCTTCCGATACTTCGGCACCAAAGAGGATGTTGTCCTGGGCCACTTCGTCGCTGAGGGCGCCGTCCTCCGCGGCGCGCTGGAGGGTCGGCCCGACAGCGAGGAGATCTGGACCGCCCTGTGCCGTGCGCTGTTCTCCCTTGAGGGAGCCGAAGGCGACCAGCAGCGGATCCTGGCGATCTCGAAGATGCTCTACCAGACCCCGTCCCTACGAGCACGAAGCATCGAGAAGCACCTGCGCTGGTACGACGATCTCGTGCCGGAGGTGGAACGGCGCCTCGGCCAAGGCAGCGACACGACGCTTCGCGCCAAAGTGATCGTTGGCTGCGTGATCACCTGCCTCGACCTCGCGGGCGAGGCGTGGACCCAGGACAACGGATCGAAGCCCCTCAAAGAATACTTCGACGCCGCTCTCAACGCCGTCAGGCGGTAGCACGCTTGACGAGCGCGAGGTCGCCAGGTGTCGGCTGCCGGAACTTGCCACCATCGGCGACGAACTCATCGCCATGCTTCGCCAGGTGGCGCGCGAACAGCGGGCACACCGGAACCACGGTGACACTCCTGCGAATGCTGTCTTTGAGCACCTCGCGGACCAGCAGCCCGGCGAGGCCCCGCCCCCCGAACCTCCGGTCTACTTCGGTGTGAAAGAAGACTCGCTCACCCTCCGCCTGGGGAGAGTCGACGAAGTCCACCCGGCCGACGGGCGAACCGTCGGCGAGGTCCGCGGTGTAGGTGCCGATCGGGCGAGACTCACTCATCCTCACTGTCACCGGTGCACCAGTGTTGTCATAGAGCGCCTGAGTCATCTGGTGTCCTTTCGCGCTACGCAGTAGGAGTACGGTGCCAGCGGGACGGGTTGTCCTCCAGCGCGGAGCGGTCCCAATGCCCCCGATCCGCAGCGGATTCGTAGGTGGTGCGAAGGAACTCGGCGACCGCGCGGTCGGGGTCCGGTGCGGCGCGAGCGACCTCGTAGGGCAGCAGGAACTGCTGGAACTGGGTACTGAAGAATGCGCCCTCGGGGCCGATCTCCTGCTCGGCGAACCCGTCGGGTTCGGGATAGGCGTAGGAGTAGAAGGCACCCTCCTCGCCGCCGCCGGGCCAGAACCCGCAGCTGGAGAGCTCCCGGGAGTAGCCCTCGACCATGACCCAGTCCCCGCAGTTGGGCACTCCGCCGGGGTGCGGCGGGGCCGGCCGGCCCGAGAAGCGGGTGCACGCGAGGTCCATCCCACCCCAGAAGAAGTGCACCGGACTGACCTTGCCCACGAAGTGCGACCGGAACTCGCCCATCACCCGGTTCGCCTGCAGCAGCTGTCGCCAGAACAGGGTGGCCGCCTCGCCATCGTAGGAGGCGTGGTCGTGGTCTTCGGCGAACGGGATCGCCGGGTCGACCTCGTTGGGGCGCGGCTGGATCGTCGCCTCGATCCCGAGCTGGTCGAGCAGGTCCATGATCTGGGTGTAGAACTCGGCGACCGGCATCGGCCGGAGCGGGAAGCTCCGGGCGCCGCCGTCGCTGGAGCGGACGTCGAGCTGGTGGCCGAGGAAGTCGAACTCGATCTCGAAGGCCCCCGAACGGTGCGGGATGGCCGACGTCGTCAACCCGCGCGGGCTCACGTACAGGGTTACCTGCCACCAGTGGTTGAGCAACGGGGCGTGGGCCATGCGGATCTTTCCTACGATCTGGGTCCACATGTGCAGGGTGTCGCGGGTAGGCGTCCAGTCCGAGACCCGGAGGCTCGGCCAGCTCATGGTTGCTCGGCTCGTCATCGCATCTCACATCCTTGGTGTGGTAACGAAAGGGCGGCGGTCGTCGTGATCGTTTCCGGTGGGCCTGTACCCAAAACCGGCCGCCCTACTTGCATTCTCGACATTTCAGCGGTACTCCGGGTTGGGGTCGCCGGGGCGGATCCCGGCGTCCCAGGCCGCGCGCTGGTTGCCGTAGGCCGGGAACCCACCCGCACGGCGGATCATCAACGCGACGTGGAGCAGGTTGTACGTCATGAAAGCGATGTTGCGGTTGGTGAAGTCGTTGTCCGGCCCGCCGGAGCCCTCATCGAGGTAGGAGGGGCCGGGGCCGACATCGCCGAGCCAGCCCGCGTCGGACTGGGGTGGAACGGTGAAGCCGATGTGTTGCAGGCTGTAGAGGATACTCATCGCGCAATGCTTCAGGCCGTCCTCGTTGCCGGTGATCAGGCAGCCACCAACCCGGCCGTAGTAGGCGTACTGGCCGTGCTCGTTGAGTACGCCAGAGTAGCCGTAGAGCCGCTCGATCACCCGGCGGGTCACCGAGCTGTTGTCACCGAGCCAGATCGGCCCGGCGATGACCAGGATGTCGGCTGCCAGCACCCGGCTCAACAGCGCGGGCCATTCGTCGGTGTCCCACCCGAACTCGGTCATATCCGGTCGGACGCCAGTGGCGATGTCGTGGTCGACGGCGCGGATCTGGTCCACGCTGACCCCGCTCCCCTCCATGATCGCCACACTGCGGTCGATCACCCCCTGGGTGTGGCTACGCTCGGGGGAGCGCTTGAGGGTGCAGTTGATGTACACCGCGCGCAGCCCGGTGAAGTCGGGCTTCTCGGTTGTCGCCATGGTCTAGCTCCTACTTGTCTTCATTGCGTTGACCCTTTCGGGTGGCGTCGGGCGAAGTCCCAGACGATGGCGCCTGCATCCGGGCCGGCGCGATCGGTGAACAGGCCACGGCCGGCAGGGCCTGGCCAGACGTGCCCCATATCGTGGACGAGGTACGACTCGACCACCGACGTACGGTCCGGCGTGGTGATGGTGGTGTGCGTGTAGGCATGCCGGCCCGTATCCGCCGGCACCGTCGTCGTCGCTTCGACCAGCTCCAGGCTGTCGTTGAGCAGCTGCGCGCCCGACGACCGACGCGGGCGTCCGCGGCGACATTCTCGGATGCGCGGACGCGTCCGATCGGCTGGCTGTCCATGCATCACGCCTCTCTGCCGGGCCGGCTGCTGCGTCAGGTCACCGTACGCCCTGGGCTCAGGGCTTCTTCAAGGTCGCCGATCACGGTGACGCGGCCGCCGTCGCCGGGATCGGGGTCCGGGATGATCGAATCCGGGTCGATGAGGTAGACCTCGTGTCCGTCCAGCGTGAGCCGCCGTACCACTTCCAGCAGCATGCGTCGTGACACGTCATCGATCGAGGAGACCATCGTGAGGTCGAGCGCCACCCGGGCTTGCGCCGGCGCGGCATCCATGGTCTCCCGAACGGCTCGCTCGGCTCCGGCAAACCGGATCCCACCCTGTAGCTGGAAGACCCGGATCGCGTACGGTCCTTTGCCGACGACGTGGTTGGATCGTACGGCCGCACGTGCGGCGGCCGGGACCTCCATCACATGGAGTCCCATATCGGCGGAGAATCGTTCGAAGAGTGTCACACCTCGAACGCTGTGCCCATGGGGGTCCAGCCGTGGCGAGAAGGTGGCGATGCCGATCTGGCCAGGCAGCGCGCCGATCAGGCCCCCGGCCACGCCGCTCTTGGCCGGAATGCCGACCTGGGTTGCCCAGTCACCGGCCGCGTCATACATTCCGCAGGTGGCCATGACGCTCAGGACCTGACGCACCACTGGTTCGCGTACCACCTGCTCGCCGGTGCGCGGGTTCACCCCGCGGTTGGCCAACGTCGCGGCCATCATCGCCAGATCTCGCGCCGTGACCAGGACGGCGCACTGCCGGATGTAACCGTCTACGGCGACCCTCGGATCTTCGGTGAGGATGTCGTGGCTGCGCAGCATGTGCGCGATGGCGAGGTTGCGGTGCGCGTGCTCCAGCTCCGACGCGCACACCGCCTCATCTACCGTCAGCGCACGGCCGGCGAACGCCGACAGACCCTGAACCACGCGTTCCACACGCTCGGTCGGGTTCAACTGCTCCGAACCGGCCAGCGAGTGGACTGTGATCGCACCGGCGTTGATCATGGGATTGAGGGGGCGCCCGGTGTCGCTCTCGAGCGAGATCTGATTGAACGCCTCCCCCGATGGCTCGACCCCGACCTTGGCGAGCACGGGATCGAATCCGCGATCAGACAGTGCCAATGCATACGTGAACGGCTTGGAGATCGACTGGATCGTGAACTCGGTGTCGATGTCACCGGCGCCGTAGACCGCGCCGTCGACCATGGCGAAGACCGCGCCGAGGCGCTCAGGATCCGCCGCCGCGAGCTCTGGGATGTACCCCGCGAGTTCGCCGGAGATGTCCGACTCCACATCTCCGAGCGCCTCGGTCAGGTAGTCGGGAATGATCGACCGCATCCGTCCTCCCTTCCGCACCCGTACGACCGCAACTCTGCGCTGCCGGCCAACCCGCGAGTCATCTGACCATCCTGTCGTACGGCGCCGGAGCGGGGATGCTGGTGAGCGTGCGAAGCTCGTCGGCGTCGACGTTGGCGCCGAATGCCGGGGTGCCGGGCTCCAGCCGGGCACCCGCCGCGAGGTCGCCGATAGCGAGCGGATCGAACCCGAGCGCGTCGATCAGTTCCGACACCAGGGCGAGATCCTCGGGCGAGTCGCCGGCGACCGCGATCGCCTTGCGCCCAGCGTTGCCGCCGGGGCGTGCCCCATCCTCAAGATCATGGTAGCCCATGTGGTTGAGCGCTTTGACCACTCGCGCACCCGTCAGCAGCTGCGCAACGAACTCGCTGGAGGAGGTCCCCGGCGGTACGACCGCCTCGCGCGGACCGTCGGTCTCCCACCAGTGGTTCATCGCATCCACCACCAGCTTCCCGCGCAGCTGCGAGACCGGGAGATTGTGAGCCTTACTGAGCGGGAGCGCGAGGATCACCACGTCGGCGGCGTCCGCGACCTCGGCCGGCCAGCCGGCGCTCGCGCCCGGTGTGAGGACCTCGATGGTCAGCGCGATCTTTGCGGGGTCACCGGAGCCGGCCACGAGCACCCGATAGCCGGCGGCGACCGCCAGGCGCGCCAGCACCGTGCCCACCTTCCCGGCCCCCAGGATCCCGATGGTGGCCACGGCGGTGGTCATCGGTCCGCCTCGGCAGAGTGTGCGGCCAGCAGTTCGCGGACCCGGGGTATGACCTGGGTGCCGTACAGCTCGACCGAACGGAGCCGGGCGGTGGCGGAGACGGTGCCGGCGGCGGAGTAGATCATGTCGAACCGGCCCGCATCCAACGCCCGGATCGCGCGGGCGATCTTGGTCGCGACCGTCTCGGCCGAACCGACGTACAGCGAGCCGCGTGCCACCTCGTCGTCGAACTCTCGCCGCTGCAGCGGAGGCCACCCTCGTAGCGCCCCGATCCGATCCCGGATCTCCCGGTACCCGGGGTAGAACAACTCCTTGGCCTCCTCGTCGGTGGCGGCTACGAAGCCGGGCGAGTGCATCCCGACTGGCTGGGCGGTGGTGCCCAGTTCCTCGTGCGCCCGCCGGTACAGCTCGACGTAGGGGGCGAACCGCTCGGGAGCGCCGCCAATGATGGCGAGCATGAGCCCGAACCCGTAGCGGACGGTGCGGATCACCGACTGCGGCGACCCGCCGACCCCCACCCACGTGCGCAGCCGTCCGGAATCGGTCTTCGGGTACACATCCGCATCCTGTAGCGCGGCCCGGGTGGTGCCTTCCCAGGTGACCGGTTTCTCGTCCAGGAGTCGATGGAACAGGTCGATCTTCTCCTCGAACAGCACTTCGTAGTCCTTCAGGTCGTACCCGAACAGCGGGAACGACTCGGTGAACGAACCCCGGCCGAGGATGACCTCAGCCCGGCCGCTGGAGAGCGCGTCCAGGGTGGCGAATCGTTGGAACACCCGCACCGGGTCGTCGGAGGAGAGCACCGTCACCCCCGAGGCGAGCCGGATCCGCTTCGTGGCGGTCGCGATACCTGCCAGCACGGTCTCCGGGCTGGAGATCGCGAACTCCGGTCGATGATGCTCGCCCAGCGCGACCACGTCGATGCCGACCTGATCGGCGAGGGTCGCCTCGGTCACCGCCGCGCGGATCGCCTGTGCGTGCGAGACGATCTCGCCCCGGTCGTCCCGGGGCCGGTCTCCGAAGCTGTCGATCCCGAACTCGATCTTCGAGACATCCATCTTGGGCACCACCTTCAAGGTCTTAGGTCCCGGTCTCGGTGATCAGGACGCCTTCGGCATCTAGTTGACACGTGAATAATGCCGCGATATTGTTCACGTGTCAACTACTGGCGGAGGCGGTGGGGCAGCGATGAGTCGGCGACTCCCCACGAGGGAAGAGCTCGCGATCTGGCGGGCACACCTCGAGACGTTCGAGATCGTTCGGGCCCGCATCGAGTCCCGGCTACAACAGGACTCACAGCTGTCAAGCGGCGACTACCGGGTGCTCCTCGCGCTGAGCGAGGCGAAGGGAAACGCGATGCGGTCATCGGAGCTCGCCGCGCACATCGAGTGGGAGCGAAGTCGCCTCTCCGGCCAGCTCGGCCGAATGGAGAAGCGAGGCCTGGTACGCCGCGAACCCTGCGCCGAGGACGCCCGCGGTGCCCGCGTCGTCCTCACCGAGGAGGGCTCCCGCGCCTTCCACGCGAGCACCCGTCCCCACCTTCGGGCCGTAAAGGAGGTCTTCGTCGACGCCTTCACGCCTGCGCAACTCGCCCAGCTGGGCGAGGCCGCAACGGCCATGCGCCGGCACCTGGACCTCGACGCCCGCCCCTGACCAGTTTCCGTTCGACCTTCCCGACAGGAGAATTCTCATGACCAGCAAACCGATCATCGTCGTCGCCGGTGCCACCGGAGCCCAGGGCGGGGGTACGGTCACCGCGCTGTTGGCCGACCCGCAGCAGCGCTTCGCCGTACGCGCCCTCACCCGCGATCCGCAGTCCCCGGCCGCATCGGCGCTCGCCGCCCGGGGGGTGGAGGTCGTCCGCGCCGACTTCAACGACCCCGCAACTCTCGAGGCAGCCTTCGCGGGTGCCCACGGGGCGTTCCTGGTGACTAATTTCTGGGCGCACCTCTCGGCAGCCCAGGAGACGCAGGAGATCGCGAACCTCGCCTCGGCCGCAGCTTCCGCGAAGCTATCCCATGTGGTCTGGTCCACTCTAGAGGATACCCGCGAGCTGCTGCCGATCAGCGATCCTCGCATGCCCGTCCTGCAGGACGCCTACAACGTGCCCCACTTCGATGCCAAGGGTGCGGGGAACCGCCTCTTCACCGAGGCCGGGGTGCCCACGACGTTCCTGAACACCACCTTCTACTACCAGGGCTTCATCAGCGGCGTCGGGCCCCGCCGCGGGGAGGACGGCGCGCTCGCGCTCGCGCTCCCGCTCGAGTCCGGCAAGCTCCTCGCCGGGGTCGACGTCGACGACATCGGCCGCACCGCGTTCGCCATCCTCGCCGCCGGCGACACCTACATCGGGCAGACCGTGAGCCTGGCCGGCGACCACCTCACCGGTGCCGAGTACGCGGAGATCCTCGGCGAGGTCATCGGCGAGACCGTGCGGTTCGACGCCGTCCCGTACGACACATTCCGCACGTTCCCGATCCCGGCTGCGGAAGAGATCGGGAACATGTTCCAGTACTACGGCGACTTCGAAGCCCAGTTCACCGGCGCCCGCGACCTCGACGAACTCCGCCGCCTCAACCCCGATCTGCGGGACTTCCGGACGTGGGCGACCGAGAACGCCGACGCGCTGAAGTCCGCGATCGGCTGACAAACGGCACGGGAGGTAGCCATGCCGAGCTCAACGGCATGGGCACCGCAGTCGCTCGGCGTGAGCCGAGCGACTGCGGTCGTGATCGGTGCCGGACAAGCGGGGCTGTCAGCCGGCTACCACCTGCACCGGCGCGGATTCGCCAGCGCGCTCACCGACCCAGGCGCCGAGCGCAGCTTCGTGATCCTCGACGCCGAAGACCGGCCCGGCGGAGCCTGGCTGCACCGGTGGAACTCCCTCACGATGGCGACCGTCAACGGCATCTTCGACCTGCCGGGATTTCGGCAGCCGCCCGTCGACCCGGCCACGCCGGCACGCCAGGCGGTGCCCGAATACTTCGCCGCGTTCGAGCGGCAGATGCAGTTGCCGATCCTGCGGCCGGTCACCGTCACATCGGTGACCCGCGCTGACGACCAGCCCGACGGTGAGCTCCTGATCGACTCCGACCGCGGCACCTGGGCGGCGCGAGCGGTCATCAACGCCACCGGGACCTGGACCAACCCGACGCTGCCCGCCTACCCCGGGCAAGCGAGCTTCGCCGGGCGTCAGCTCCACACCAGGGACTACACCTCGCTGGACGAGTTCACCGGCCAGCGGGTCGCCATCGTCGGCGGCGGAATCTCCGCGGTCCAGCAACTCGAAGAGATCTCCCGAGTGGCGGAAGTCTTCTGGTACACGCGCCGGGAACCGGTCTTCCGGGACGGCGACTTCTCCCCGGAGGTGGGGCGGGACGTAATCTCCAGGGTCACCGCCGACGTCGAAGCGGGCAACCTGACCGGCAGCGTCGTCTCCTACACCCACCTCTCCTGGACCCCCTACGCGCTCGCCGCGAGGCAACGTGGCGCGCTCGTCCGGCGGCCGATGTTCACGCGGATCGAACCCGCGGGAGTCCGAAACGCGGATGGCACCCTCACCCCCGTCGACACTATCCTCTGGGCGACCGGGTTCAGAGCGGCACTCCGGCACCTCGACCCGCTGGCGTTGCGCAACGAGCGCGGCGGCATCGAGCTGCGAGGCACCCAGGTCGCCGCCGAGCCACGGGTACACCTGATCGGATTCGGCCCATCGCAATCCACGGTCGGCGCCAACCGCGCGGGCCGGGACGCCGTCCACGCTCTGAGCAAACATCTCCAGCCAGCCAACACCAGCACCGGTGCCGAGCATGCGATGGTCCGGAACCAGGGTCGACCCTAGTGTCGGGACCACCGACGCCTAACCCACGACCCAACAACTTCCCCACATTGGCGCAATGCCCAGCGCCGAGCACGAAACACCCATCGCACTAGCCAAACTCGACCCCGGCCTCGTCGCCTGGCTCCTGACCAACCTCTTCGACATCAAGATCCCCGACTACCACCACGCCCGAACCCACCCCACCGACGTACGCGTCATGATCCCACGCACCTACCACGCCGACGGCATGCTCGTCTTCTGCGACCCCACCGACCAACCCATCGCTGCGGTCGTCCTCGAAGTACAACGCGGCTGGGACCAAACCAAACACCGCACCTGGCCCCTCTACGTCGCCCAACTCCAAGCCGAACTCGACACCACCGTCGCGCTGCTCGTCTACTGCCCCAACCCCGCCATCGCCGGCCGATACCGCGACTTGTTCACCTACGACGGCATCAGCCTCGTGCTACGACCCCTCATCTTCACCCCCGAACAGATACCACCCACCGTCGACACCGAACTCGCCAAGACCCACCCAGCACTCGCCGTGCTCGCCACCCTCTGCCACACCGACCACCCCGAACTCGACGCCACTTTCCCCGCACTGGCAGCAGCACTGGAAACCCTCGGCCCAAAGAACGCAATCTTGTACCATGACATCGTGCTCGCCGGGCTGCCCCAGGCACCCCGACTCCGCTGGGAGGCATTCATGACCACCGCTGTCAGCTCCGAATACCGCAGCGAACTCTTTCGCGAAATCGACGCCCGGGGCCAAGCCGCCGGCGAGGCCCGCGGCGAGGCCAAGGCGATCCTGACCGTACTCGACGCACGCAGCATCACCATCCCTGACGACCTCCGCAACCAGATCCTCGCCTGCACCGACCTGGACCAACTCGACACCTGGCTCCGCCGCGCCGGCACCGCCACCACCGCCGACGACCTCCGCAACGGATAGCTCACCCGCCGCACGCGTCCGGCGGGGCCTGGGCGACGTTTGTCAGATCAACGCGTACGCCCGAACCGGGAAGGTCCCGAAGTCACGTACCGGCGCCGGCACGGCGTGCAGCCGGGCACCGTGCACCGGCAGCTCGCCGAGGTTGGTGAGGTGTTCCAGCACCGGAATCCCGGCCCCGAGCAGGATCGAGTGCGCCGGCCGCTCCCCACCGTCGGTGCTGTCGATGTTGACGCTGTCGATGCCGACCAGCCGGGCGCCCGCATCGGTGAGGAACCGCGCCCCGTCCTCGGTCAGGAACGGCGCCGCCGACCCGTAGGTGTCGGTGCGCCAGTGCCGGTCCCACCCGGTGTGCAGCAGCACCGCTGCCCCCGAAACCGGGTACGGCGCCAGCGTCTGGGCGGTGACCCCGCGCTCGCGGCTGCCGGTCAGCCGGACCACCACGATCGGCAGGTCGGCCAACGACGTCAGCGGCAGCCCTGCCAGGTCGACCCCACCCTCGTACCGGTGGTATGGGCTGTCGACGTACGTACCAGTGTTGCCCACCATGGTGATGCGGTCGATCGCGAACTCGGTCCCCTCGGCGTACCGCTGCCGCGAATCGGCCCGGCTGACGAACCGGCTGATCTCCGGACCAGGCAGCCCGGGGTAGGTAGTCATGCCGGCTTCGATCGGGTGGCTGAGGTCGACCAGCCGTCGGCTCTCACTGGCAGTTGCGCCGGTGGCTGCCGGGCCACCGCGGGAGCCCTTATGCGCCTCCGCGAACACCTCGATATTCGACAGCCGGACCTGATCCACCATCAACAGCCCGAGATGGCTGACGAAGAGTCCAGCGAGCTCCTCCGAAGCCGGCTGGGGACCTGGCAGGTCCAGGCGGAAGCCCTGCACCTGCAACCCGCCACCGTTGCTGAAGGTCACGTCTGCGTCGAACGACGCCCGATACTCGGTCATCGCACCATCCTCGGGCACCGCCACCCGCGACCGGGCGCCCCCCTCAGCGGCGGCGGCTGATCGCCACACCGAGCAGACACAGCGCACCCCCGATCATCCCGAGCACGGTGGGCAGCTCCCCCAGCAGCAGCCAGGAGAGTCCGACCGCGATCGCCGGCACCGTCAGGGTGGTCGCGCTCAGCCGGCCGGCGTCGCTGCGCGACAGCGCGTACGCCCACAGGTTGAACGCGATCGCGGTCGGGAAGATGCCGAGGTAGACAACTCCGGCGATCGCTGCCCCGGGCGCGCTCATCGTCTGCTGTACGAAGTCGACCGAGAACGGCAGCAGCACGATGGCGCCCACCGCGCAACCGAGGAAGGTGGCGCTCAGCACGTCCACCGACCGCAGCGCCACCTTCTGGGCGAGCACGCCGGCCGCGTACAGCACGGCGGTGACGATGCCGAGCACGATGCCGATCCCTTCGTTCACCGAGCCGCCACCGGTCCCGCCGGTGGCGATGATGATGGTGCCGACGAAGGCGACCCCGATCCCGGTGAGTAGCCAGCGGGAGAACCCTTCGCCGAGCAGCAGGCCGGCCGAGATCGCCACCAGGATCGGGGCCAGGTTGACCAGCATCGCCGCGGTGCCGGCGTCCAGGTGCTGCTGGGCCAGGTTCAGCACCACCATGTAGCCGGCGAACCACGCCACGCCGTACCCGACGACCAGCAGCAGCGGCCGACCGCGCGGCAGCGGTCGGCGGTAGTAGAGCGCGATGCCGCCCAGCACCAACGCGGCGATGGTGATCCGGCCGGATGCCAGCGCGCCGGGCGAGTACGCGTCGCCGATCGCCCGGATCGCCACGAACGCCGAAGCCCACAGCACCACGGTGACCGCGGCGGCGAGCATCGCCAGCCGCGAACCGCCACGGGTACGGGTGGCGGGAGGTGGGGGCGGTGACGGGGCCGGTGGTGGTGCTGGGGAGGCGAGCGCAGCTGTCATGGCTCTATCGTGGGCACCGGGAATCATTAGCACAAGCGACTAATCCTTCACCTCTCTTAAGCCTGGCTGTATAGTGAGCCGGGTGCCCGACATTCAACGACTCCGCGTGTTCCGCGCGGTGGTCGCCTCCGGTTCGGTGAACCAGGCGGCCACCAACCTCAGCTACACCCCCTCGGCGGTCAGCCAGCACCTGGCCGCGCTGCAACGCGAGACCGGCCTGCGACTGGTCGAACGCAACGGCCGCGGGATCCGGATCACCGCCACCGGACGGCTGCTCGCCGACGAGGCAGCAGGCGTCCTCGACCGGCTGGCCACGTTCGACGGAGTCGTGGCGGACCTGCGGGCGGGCCGGGTCGGCAGCCTGTCGGTGAGCTACTTCCCCTCCGCCGGCGCGGCCTGGATCCCGCCGGTGGTAGCAACCCTGAGCCGCGAGTTCCCGGACCTGCGGGTGGAGCTCTGGGGCAATGAGCTGGCGACTGATCGCCGTGCCGGTCCCGACATCGCCGTCTTCGTGGCAGATCCGCAAGGCGACCGGGCTCCCGGATACCAGGTGCTGCCGCTGCTGGAGGAGCCCTATCTGGCGGTGCTGCCGGAGTCCCACCGGCTGGCCGGCCAGCGATCGGTCCCGCTCCGGGATCTCGCCGAAGAGTCGTGGGTGGACAACGACTTCACCCACGGACCCTGTCGGCAGGTGGTGCTGGACGCCTGCTCGTCGGTGGGGTTCAGCCCCGACTTCCGGGTCGAGACGCACGACTACCCGACCGCGATCTCGTTCGTGGCCGCCGGGGTGGGGGTCACGGTGCTCCCCCGGCTAGGGGTTGGCGCCATGCTGCCGACCGGGCTGGTCGCGCTGCCGGTGGTGGACCCGGTGCCGAGACGCCGGATCGCGATCAAGGTACGGGAATCGGTCTCCGACAACCCGGCCACCCAGCGCGTCGTGGCGCTGCTGCGGGAACGGGCCGCCCAGCCGACCGGTGTGACCCCAGCCTGACGGTCGCCCGGTCAAGCGCCGCTCTGGATCGGGATCGCGGCCTGGGAGGCGGCGCCGACCGCGGCGGCCAGCGACCCGAGGGCGGCGAAGTGGATCCGGACCGGCCGGCCGGAGACCGGCGGCTCCGCCGCGACCGCCGCCTCGATCGCCGGGCGGAGCAGGTCCGGCGACTGGGCGAGGCCACCGCCGATCACCACGTCGACCACGTCGACCACCGCGGCGACCATCAACGCCGCCCGGGCGACTCCGGCGCCCGCCTCCCGGAACACCCGCCCGGCCAGCTCGTCCCCGGTCCGGGCGCGGGCGGCGACCTCCGCGGCCCCGTCGGTCAGCGGCGCCCCGCCACCCGCGAGGTAACGGCGGGCGACGCCGCGGCCGGAGGCCAGGGTCTCCAGGTGGCCGGCCTGTCCGCAGGTGCAGGGTTCGCTGCCGAAGCCGGGCATGTGGCCGATCTCGCCGGCCGCACCGCTACGGCCCAGGTAGAGCGCGCCGTCCAGCCACACCGCTCCGCCGACCCCGGTGCCGAGGGTTACCCCGAGGACGTCCCGTTCTGCCCGTACCGCCCCGAGCGTCGCCTCCCCGACCAGGAAGGCGTTGACGTCGTTCATGACGACGGCGGGCACCCCGAGCCGGGTCTCGAGAGCGGCCCGCACCGGGTAGCCGGTCCAGTCGGTGAACGAACTGGAGGCCGCCGTCACCACGCCGTCTTCGACCACCCCGGCGACCCCGGCGCCGGCGGCGTGGATCCGGCGTTGCTGGTCGGCGGCGAGCGTTTCGCCTAGCGCGGCGGCGGCCTCGACCATCGCCTCCCCGCCCGGCGGGGTGGGGATCCGGTCGTGGGCGACGACCGACCCGTCGGCGTCGAGCAGGCAGACCTTGATCCCGATCCCCCCGATGTCGATACCGAGGACGGTTACACCGGCCGTCACCGCTCACCTCCGCCGCCGGCACACGTACGCGCTGCGGTTCGCTGTGACCTCACCGGCCGCCCAGCCCCGCGGTGGAGATGCCCTTGACCAGGTGCTTCTGCAACAGAATCACGATCAGGGTGGTCGGGATCATGGAGATAATCGTCGCCGCCATCTGCAGGTCCCACCGGGTGCCGAACTGACCGGCGAAGGTCGCCAGGCCGATCGGCAGGGTGCCGAGTGAACCGTAGTCGGAGATGACGATCAGTGGCCACAGGTAGCTGTTCCAGAAGCTGATGAAGGTGAAGACGGTCAGCACCGCCAACGCCGGCCGGGCCAACGGCAGGATGATGAACAGGAACGTCCGCAGCGGCCCGGCGCCGTCCACCCGCGCCGACTCCTCAAGTTCAAAGGGGATTCCGCGGAGGAACTGGCGCATCAGGAAGGTGCCGAAGGCCGTGAAGGCGAACGGCAACACCAGCGACTGCGGGGTGTTGACCCAGCCGAACCACAGCATCAGCTGGTACATCGGGACCACGAGGACTTCCTGCGGCACCATCAGTGTGGCGAGGAAGATGATGAACACCAGGTCCCGCCCCCGCCAGCGGAGCCGCCCGAATGCGTACCCGGCGCAGGCCGACACCACCAGTACCAGGACGGTGCCGGCCACCGAGATCAGGAAGGAGTTCCGGATGTAGGTGACGAACGGTCCATACTGGAAGACCTCAAGAAAGTTGCTCCATCGGACCTCGGAGGCGAACAGGCTCGGCGGCGAAGCGAACATCTCGTGGTTCGGCTTGAGCGCGGAGAAGAACGCCCAGATCAGCGGGGTGGCGAAGATGAGCGCGGCGATGACCACGAAGGTGTGGGCCAGGACCGAACGGGCGGTGCTCCGACCGGTGTCGCGCCGGGGGACGCCGTGCCCGCCCCGGACCGGCGCCACGCCGACGCCTTTCGCTTCGACCACATCAGACCTCATAGTGCACCCACCGCTTCTGCGCACGGAACTGGACGGCCGTGAGCGTGATGATGAAGGCGAACAGAATCCACGCCGCCGCCGCAGCCAACCCCATCTGCTGGAACGTGAACGCCTGGTTGTAGATGAACATCACCAGCGGCATCGTCGAGTTGCCGGGGCCGCCGCCGGTGAGCAGCTGCGGTTGGGCGAAGACCTGCATCGCAGTGATCATGGTCATGACCGTGGCGAAGAAGATCGCCGGGGAGATCAGCGGCACGATCACCCGCAGCAGCATCCGGTACCCGTGGGCGCCGTCGATCCGGGCCGCCTCCAGCACCGACTCCGGCAGCTGCTCCAGCGCTGCCGAGAAGATCAGCATGTTGTAGCCCATGCCGGCCCAGACCGACATCACCACCACCATGACCATCGCCCAGGTGGGGTGGGCGAGGAAGTTCGGCAGGGTCACCCCGAACAGCGACGAGGAGGCGCCGCTGAGCAACCCGTTGGGCTGCAGCAGGATCTTCCACATCAGCACGTTCGCCACGATCGGTGTGACCACCGGCAGGAAGAACAGCACCCGGAAAGCTGCCCGTCCCCGGATCCGCGGCGCCAGCGC
The DNA here is from genome assembly GCF_016925615.1 of Natronosporangium hydrolyticum. Lineage (NCBI taxonomy): Bacteria > Bacillati > Actinomycetota > Actinomycetes > Micromonosporales > Micromonosporaceae > Natronosporangium > Natronosporangium hydrolyticum. Next base: position 2,345,669 of record NZ_CP070499.1, on the reverse strand, counting down.
GAGCGCGAGCGTCAGCGACACGACCAGGTTCAGCGGTACGAACAACAACGTGAAGACGATCGTGTTCCGCAGCGCCGGAATGAAGTCGGGGTGGTTCTGGAACAGGTTGACGTAGTTGTCGAGTCCGACGAACTCGCGCTCACCGATGGCGGGCCACTGGTAGAAGCTCATCGCGATCGAGAGCACGACGGGGAAGGCGGTGAACAGGGCGAGGCCCGCCAGGGCCGGGCTGATGAAGCCCAGCGCCTGGCGAGTCTCGATCCGCCGCAGCTGATTGCCGCCGCGCCGACGTTTCGTCGAGCCGGTCAGCGTAGTCACAGCTTCGCACTCACGCTCGGTCACCCGCCGAACTGCTGCTGGGTCTGCTCCAGCAGCTCAGCGGGGGTCATCTGGCCTGCGTAGACGGAGATCAGGTTCGGCTGGATCGCCTCGTTGATCTGGGTCCAGTTGTCGGTGGAGTACTGCCCTTCCAGGTCGGTGAAGGCAGCCTCGAAGGCGGCCTCGACCTCGTCGCGGATCTCGTCGTCGAGCGCCTCGAAGTAGAGCGGCTGGGAGGAACTGCGGGCCGGGTAGGAACGCCCGGACGAGGCGACCTCATCCTGCGCGGCCTCCCCCACCAGCGCACCGAGCACCTGCAGCGCGGTCTCCGGGTCGTCGCAGTCAGCGCTGATCCCGTAGCCGGAGCCGAGGACCAGGCCGAGCCGCTCGCCGCCCTGGCTCGGCAGCTCGACCATGCCGGCGCGGAAGCCGGCGTCGTTGTTCAGGTACGTCACCGCGTTCCAGGTGCCGTCCAGCGCCACGGCGGTGTTGGCGTTCTGGTACTGCTCCTCGCCCCATCCGGTGTCCGAAGCCGACCCTGGCACGGCCGCGTAGCCCTCGTCGACCAGGCCGAAGTACCACTCGCTCGCCTCGACGAACGCCGGGTTGGTCAGGTCGAGCTGCCGGTCCTCGGTCACCGGCTGGACTCCCGACCTCGCGATCGGCAACGACATCCACTGGAACTCGGCCATGCCGACGCCGAAGCCCGGCTGGGCGTCGGTGGTCGCGCCAGCGATGGTGTCCTCGAAGTCGTCGAAGGTCCAGCCGGCAGCTGGTTCGGGCACCCCGGCCTCGTCGAGCATGTCCTTGTTGTAGTAGACGATCATGGTCGCCACGTCGTACGGAATGCCGTAGAGGTTTCCTTCGTGGCTCATGATGTCCAGCGAGCCCTCGGTGAAGTCGGCCGGGTCGATCCCCGCGGTGGCCAACTCTTCCTCGCCCAGCGGCAGGAAGGCGTCGGCGTAGTCGCCGAGCCGCTGGCCGTTCATCCCGGTGAGACAGGCCATCTCACCGGAGGATGCGCGCGTGGTCAGCTGGGTGAAGAAATCGTTCCACGGCGAGGTCCGTAATCTGATCTCGACCCCGGTCTCTTCCTCGGCGATCTCGACCTGGGCGCGCAGGGCGTCGACCTCGTCGTCGCCGCCGGCCCACATGTCGAAGACCACCGTGCCGTCGCCGTCCCCGCCGCTGTCGCCACAGCCGGCGGCCAGGAGCAGCGCGGCGCCGGCAGCGGCCGCCACCGCGGTTCGCGTTCTGTTTCTCATCTCTATTTTCTTCCTCACTCTGGGTTGGGGTTGGGTGCTGTCTCGGGGTTGCGACCCGGGCGAGTCACTCGTCGGTCAGCACGAGCTCGATGACGGGTACCTCGACCGCGGGTCGCGCGGTGGGCAGGTGGAGGGTGAGGGTGCCCGGCGGCTGTCCGCCCGGCACGGTGTTCCATGCCTGCTGGCCAGGGTCGATCTGGCTGCGACGAACCTCGGAGCCGTCGTGGAGGAACCGGGCGAAGCGCACCCGGTGGGCCAGCTCGGGCAGGTGCAGGTGGCCGAACGGCCAGACCAGGAGGTGCAGGTAGAGCCGGTCGCCGCGGCGGGTGAGCACGGTGCCGGGCGGCGCGGGCAGGCCGGCGGCGCCGGCACCGACCACCGAGCGACCGTGCAGCTCCATCCACCGGCCGATCGCCGCCAAGCTCTCCTGGTCACGTGGGGTGAGTGCGCCACGACCGTCGGGCCCGACGTTGAGGAGCATGTTGCCGTCCTTGGCGACGGTGTCGACCAGCATCCGCACCAGCAGGTCCGGGGACTTGAAGTCCAGATTGTCCCGGTCGTAGCCCCAGGAGCCGTTGAGCGTCTGGCACGCTTCCCACACCACGTCCCGGCCGTCGCGGCGCATCGGCGCGTCCGGCTGGTACTGCTCGGGGGTGACCAGGTCGGCGGGGATCCCGAGCCGGTCGTTCACGACGATGCCGGGCTGGAGCTCGCGGGTCATCGCGAGCAGCCGCTCGGCGTCCCAGTCCTGCGGCCCCTTCCCCTCCCAACCGTCCCGGGGTTCAGAGTAGGTGAAGTCGTAGAAGAGGTAGTCCAGTTTCCCGTAGCCGGTCAGCAGCTCGCCCACCTGGCCGTGGAGGAATTCCCGGTAGCGGGCCATGTCGCGGTGCTGGTTGCGTTCCCGGGCGTCCGGCAGGTTACGCAGCGGATGGTGGTAGTCGATCGTGAAGTCGGGGTGGTGCCAGTCGATGAGCGAGAAGTAGAGGCCCACCCGCAGGCCTTCGGCGCGGACCGCGTCGACGAATTCGCGGACCAGGTCCCGGCCGGTCACCTTGGTGGCGTTGTACTCCGACAGCGCGGTGTCCCACAGCGCGAAGCCCTCGTGGTGTTTGGCGGTGAGGACGACGTAGCGCATGCCCGCGTCCTTGGCGGCCCGCGCGATCGCGCGCGGGTCGAACCGGTCCGGGTCGAAGAACGGGGCGTGCTGCTCGTACTCCTCCGGCGGGGTCTGCTCGCGGGTCATCACCCACTCGTGCCGCGCCAGCGGACTATAGAGCCCGAAGTGGACAAATAGCCCGAACCGATCATGGGTAAACCACCCGGCCTGCTGTGACACAGTGATGCTCTCCTCCCCTGCCTCGCCGCCGCGGCGCCGAAAGTGGAGACTTAGTTCTGGACTGGACGAAGTTCCGACGGTACTGTCATAACCAAGGCACTGCCACTATAGGGTTCCCACGGCCGGCAGGGAAGGCTTGGCCAGGGAAAAGATGCGAGATCCAGGATTGGAGCGGCGAGTAATGAGGTGGCAACACTGGGTGCCATTAGTTCGAGATCGAAGGAAGTATCGCCGGTGGTGACGCACCGCATCGTGGAGCTCGTCTCCACCGGAGCCGCGACCTCGCGCGCCGACCTGGCGCGCACGCTCGCCATCTCCCCCTCGACCGTGTCACTACGCGTCCAGGAGTTGGTCGACGCGGGCGTGCTCTACGAACACAGCCACGGGGTTTCGCGCGGCGGCCGGCCGCCGCGAACGCTGCGACTGCACGACCACGGCGGCTATGTCGGCGTGGCAGAGATCGGCAGCCATCACGCCCGGGTCGGGATCATCGGACTCACCGGCCGGCTCGACCGCAGCGCCAACCTCACGGTCGACGCCACCGCCGGCCCCGAACCCACGCTACGCAGCTTAGCCAGCACCATGAGTGAGCTAGGTGTCGACGTACCCGGCGACCTGCGGGCCGTGGCGGTCGCGCTCGCGGCACCGGTCGACGCGCAGGCGCGTACCGTCGTGCAAGCCTCCCGGCTGGCCACCTGGAACGGCTACCCGGTGGGCGACTGGCTGGAGAAGCAGCTCGACGTGCCGACCGTGGTGGAGAACGACGTCAACGCCATGGCCCTCGGCGAACACTACGAACGCGCCGAACACGGCTTCGACTCGGTGACGGTCAAGGCCGGCAGCGCCATCGGCTCCGGCCTCATCGTCGACGGTCGCATCTACCGCGGCTCCACCTCCAACGCCGGCGACATCACCCACACCCGGGTCGCCAGCGCCGGCGACACCCCGTGCTCCTGCGGGAACCTCGGCTGCCTGGAGACCGTGGCCAGCGCCGCCGGAATCATCCGGCTACTGCGAGAACGCGGGGTGGCGGTCTCCGGCACCCCGGAGCTGGTGACGGTCGCAGGCCAAGGTCACGCCCAGGCGATGAGCCTGGTCCGCTCCGCCGGCAGGCACCTCGGCGAAGTCCTGAGCACGGTCGTCAACTTCGTCAACCCCGGCGCGGTCTACCTCGGCGGGGCACTGTCCACACTCGAGCCTTTTGTGGCGGCCGTCCGCAGCCAGCTCTACGAGGGGTGCCACCCGCTGGCCACCCGCGACCTGGTCATCGAACCCACCCGCACCGGGGCCGACGCCGGCGTCATCGGCGCCGGTCGACTCGCCCTCACCGCCGCCTTCGCCGACAGCGCAGCCGAAAGGACCCCATGAGTAGCCGTGCCACCCCGCTCCCCCGCGTCGCCATCGTCGGTATCGCGATCGAGTCCTCGACCTTCTCCCCGCACCGGGCCGGCCTGGCAGACTTCGTCGTACGGCGCGGCACGGAGCTGCTCGATTACTACCCGTTCCTCACACCCGGGCAGCCGCTACGGGAACGCGCCGAGTGGGTGCCGCTGATGCAGGCCCGGTCGATCCCCGGCGGCGCCGTCCGGGCCGAGACCTACCAGCAGCTGGAGCGGGCGACCCTCGACCTGCTCGCGGCCCACGGCCCATTCGACGGCGTTTTCTTCGACATCCACGGCGCCATGTCGGTCGAAGCACAGACCGACGCCGAAGGCGGCCTGGCCACCCGGGTACGCGAGGTGGTCGGCCCGACGGCGATGGTCTCGGCCTCGATGGACCTGCACGGCAACGTCACCCGGCAGCTGCTCGACGCGGTCGACCTGATCACCTGCTACCGGATGGCGCCCCACGAAGACGCGATGGAGTCCCGCGAACGCAGCGTTCGCAACCTACTCGACCGCCTCGACTCCGGCCGGCGGCCACACCAGGCGTGGGTGCCGGTCCCGGTGCTGCTGCCCGGCGAGAAGACCTCGACCCGAGTCGAGCCGGCCAGCCGCATCTACGCCGAGGTGCCGAAGGTCGAGGCGCTCGACGGAGTGCTCGACGCCGCGATCTGGGTCGGGTACGCCTGGGCGGATGAGCCGCGCTGCCGAGCCGCCGTCGTCGTGACCGGCGACGACCCGGAGTTGGCCAGCCAGCAGGCGGAGCGGCTGGCCCGCGCGTACTGGCAGGCTCGGGCCGAGTTCAGTTTCGTCGCGCCGGCCGGAACGCTCGACGAATGCCTGGCCGAAGCGCTCGCCAGCCCGGCCCGCCCGTTCGTCCTCTCCGACTCCGGCGACAACCCGACCGCCGGCGGCGCCGCGGACGTCACCTGGACCCTCGCCCGGCTGTTGGCACACCCCGCGTTCGCCACCGGCGAGCTCACCGGGGTCTACGCCGCCATCCCCGACGCCGCCGGCGCCCGGGCCGCGGCGGCGGCCGGCGTGGCCGCTGACGTGTCGATCACCGTCGGGGCCCGGGTCGACGACCGGCACCAGGGACCAGTGACGCTGACCGGCACGGTCGCACACGTCTCGACCACCGACCCGGTGGCCGGGACGGTCGCGGTCGTCGCCGTCGGTGGGCTGCGCGTGATCGTCACCGAGCGGCGCAAGCCGTACCACACGGCGGAGGACTTCTCCCACACCGGCATCGACCCGGCGCAGGCCGACATCGTGGTCGTAAAGATCGGCTACCTTGAGCCGTACCTGTACGAGTTGGCGGCGGACTGGCGGCTGCTGCTGACCCCGGGCGGGGTGGACCAGGACCTGCTGCGCCTGGGGCACAACGACATCCAACGGCCGATGTTCCCGTTCGACCCGGACATGCCCGACCCGGACCTGACCGCCGTAGTGGTGCCGCCGCGCGACCGCCGCACCCCCGGCCTCGTCCCCAGCCAGGAAAGGTAGGCCGGCCAATGGCGACGATCAAGGCGCTCGACACCCACGACCTCAGATTCCCCACCTCCCGGCAGCTCGACGGCTCCGACGCGATGAACCCGGACCCGGACTACTCCGCCGCGTACGTCGTGCTGCGGACCGACGAGTCGACATCGGATGGTGAACCACTGGGCGGGTACGGGCTGGTGTTCACCATCGGCCGCGGCAACGACGTCCAGACCGCAGCCGTCGACGCGCTCCGCGACCACGTGGTCGGCACCGACCTCGACGAGCTCTGCGCCGACCTCGGCGGGTTCGCCCGCCGGCTCACCGGCGACTCGCAGCTGCGCTGGCTCGGCCCCGAGAAAGGCGTCATGCACATGGCGATCGGCGGCGTGGTCAACGCCGCCTGGGACCTGGCCGCCCGGCGCGCCGGCAAACCACTGTGGCGGTTCATCTCCGACCTGACCCCAGACGAGATCGTGGCGTGCATCGACTGGCGTTACCTCACCGACGCGCTCACCCCCGACGAGGCCCGGGCGATACTGACCGCCAACCTGGCCAGCCGGGACGCCCGGCGAGCCGAGTTGGCCGAGCGCGGCTACCCGGCGTACACCACCTCACCCGGGTGGCTGGGCTACTCCGACGACAAGCTGGCCGCGCTGTGCCGAAGCGCCGTCGCGGACGGCTACCGCACCATCAAACTCAAGGTGGGGCGCGCGGTCGACGAAGACCTACGACGGCTGCGGGTGGCGCGGGCGACGGTCGGACCTGAGGTGCGGCTGGCGGTGGACGCAAACCAACGGTGGGATGTGGCCGAAGCCGTCGACTGGTTGACCGCCCTGGCCGGCTTCGACCTGGCCTGGGCCGAGGAGCCCACCAGCCCGGACGACATCCTCGGGCACGCCGCTATCCGGCGCGGCGTCCAGGTTCCCATCTCCACCGGCGAGCACACCCAGAACCGGATCGTCTTCAAACAGCTGTTGCAGGCCGAGGCGGTCGATCTGATCCAGATCGACGCCACCCGGGTCGGCGGCGTCGACGAGAACCTGGCGATCCTGCTGCTGGCCCACAAGTTCGGCGTCCCGGTCTACCCGCACGCCGGCGGGGTCGGTCTCTGCGAGCTGGTGCAGCACCTGGCGATGGCGGACTTCGTGGCGATCTCCGGGTCCATGCAGGACCGAGCCATCGAGTACGTCGACCACCTCCACGAACACTTCACCGACCCGGTACGCATCGTGGCCGGGCGATACCAGGCGCCCACCGCCCCCGGGATGGGCGGCCGACTCACGGAGCGGTCGGTCGCCGAACACTCCTATCCGGACGGCCCGGTGTGGCGCGTCGCCACCACGGAGCAACCAGAAGGAGGACGGTGACTATGCGCGTCGCCCTACACACCCGGGTCAAGGCCGGCCGCGAAGACGACTACGACGCCGCCCACCGGGAAGTGCCCGCCGACCTGGTCCGGGCGATCCGGGCGGCCGGCGCCACCAGCTGGACCATCTGGCGCAGCGGCCAGGACCTCTTCCATGTCATCGAATGCGACGACTACGGCGCGCTGCTCGCGTCCCTGGTGGAGCTGCCGGTCAACATCGCCTGGCAGGACCGGATGGCCGAACTGTTGGCGGTCAGCCATGACTACTCGACCGACGGGGCCGGCGCCGGGCTACCGGTGGTGTGGGAACTCGGGGCCGAATCGGTCGACTGAGGACTCGCCCCGCCCGCCGCCCGGCCGCACCTGGCCGCCCGTCAGGTGAGCGCGTCGACCGCGGCGCGGGCAGCGGCGACCACCGCTGGGTCGGTGGTCACGAACTCATCCTCGCCGCCGCCAGGCCCGGACGGGCCGGCGCTCACCGCCCGGCCGGCGCTGAGGTGGACGGTGTCCGCACCGGCCCGGGCCAGCGCCGCGAAGTGCTCGGGGCGAACCCCGCCACCAGCCACAATCTCCAACCGCCCGGCGGCGGCCGCGGCCAGCGCGGCGATCGTGTCCCGGCCATCCGGGGCCCGCTCCGCCCCACCCGAGGTGAGCATCCCGGCCACGCCCAGCTCGAGTAGCTGCGCCACCAGCGCGGCCGGCGCCACCCAGCCCTGGCCGAGGAGCACATCGACGCAGCGGTGGACGATCACCGGCGCCCCCGCCGCGGCATGGACCAGCGCCCGCAGCACCGCCCGGTCGAGCCCGTCGTCGGTCAACGCCCCGACCACCACTCCCTCGGCTCCGGCGGCGACCGCCGTCGCCACATCTCGGACCATCGTGGCCGTCTCGGTGGCGGTATACCGGTAGCCTCCGGCGCGCGGACGGATCAGCGCCCGCACCGGCACACCGAGCGCCACCGCCTGCTCGACCAGCCCCTGGCTGGGGGTGAGCCCGCCGACCGGCAACGCCTGGCACAGCTCGACCCGGTCGGCGCCGCGCGCCTGGGCGACCCGGACACCCTCGACATCCTGGGTGGCGATCTCAAGCCGCACGATGCTCCTCACCACGATGCCGGGCTCCTCACCACAACTGCCGGGCAGCCGGCCCGGTCGGATCCGATAACCGGGGCAGCAGTCACTCGCGTGAGTCTACGCGTCCAGTCGACGTCCAGCGGTCGTCCAGCCGTCGTCCATTAAGGTGCCGGAAGGTCTTGGCATGCGTGCGAGCCTCGACCCGTTGCCGCTGCGAGAGCTGCTTGCGCTGCTGCTCGCCGGCGCGTCCGGAGACGGCTGGCAGGTGCGCGAGGACGACCACTGGTGCCACGTCACCCCCCGCAGCCACCCGGCCCGGGTGCAAGGCTGGAAGCTGCACATCTCGGCCACCTGGCTGAGCGCCCCGACCGTGCTGCACCGGGCCGCTCAGGTGCTGCTGGGCCGGTCGTGTGCGTTCAAGTTCGCCGGCTCCATGCGCCGGGTCATCGAGCTGACGAGCAAGAACGCCGAACGGTCCCAGGCGGGCAAGTTTATCACTGTCTATCCTCGCGACGACGAGGAGCTGCGGGCGCTGGCCCCGATCCTGGACCAGGCGACCGCGGGGCTGCCCGGGCCGGCGGTGCTCTCCGACCGCCCGGTGCGGCCGGGCAGCCTGGTGCACTACCGGTACGGCACCTTTCACGGCGTACCGGTGCTCACCAACGACGGCTGGTTCGAGTCGCGATTGGAGGCCCCGGACGGTGCCCTGGTGGCGGATGCCAGACGACCGTGGTTCAGCCCGCCGCCGTGGACCACACTCCCGTTCGAGGGGAGCCCGGGCCGGTCCGCCGATCGGCCCGCCAAACCAAGGCCGGTGCTACTAGATGGCCGGTTCCGGGTGGCGAAGGCGCTCACTCAGACCGCGCGCGGCGGTGTCTACCGCGCGGTGGATCAGCAGACCGGCGCGCGGGTGGTCGTGAAGCAGGCACGGGCCCACATCTCTGGGCTCAGCCACGTCGGCGACGCGCGGGACGCGTTGCGCCACGAGGCGGAGATGCTCAGCCGGCTCGCCGGGGTGGCCCCAGCGGTGGTGGCGCTCTTCGAACAGGGCGACCGGCTGTTCCTCGCCGTCGAGGAGCTGACGGGTCAGCCGCTACGCGGGTGGGTTCGAGCCCGTTGGCAGGCAGCGCCGGACACCGGGCTACCCACCGACGAGGCGGTGGCGATCGGCCGGCAACTGGCCAACCTGGTCGAGACGGTGCACCAGCAGGGCCTGGTCTTCCGGGACCTGACCCCCGGCAACGTGATGGTCGCCGACGGCGGCGAGCTGCGGCTGATCGACGCCGAGTTGGCGACCCCGCCCGGTACGTGGGTGGCGCAGGCGCACACTCCGGGCTTCGCGGCCCCGGAGGTGCTGGCCGGGCCGGCGGTCGGCCCGGCTCCGGGGCCGGCGGCGGACCACTTCGCGTTGGGCGTGTTGTTGTGCCACATCGTCACCGGCGGTCCGGCCGCGTTACCGCCGGACACCCCGACCAGCGTCACCGATGGCGATACCGCGGCCGGCCGGTCGATCACGGATCGGCTCACACTCTTGCTCCGCTACGCCGCAGTGGACAATCCGGCAGCGGCCCGGCTCGCGCCGGCGATCCTCGGCCTGACCGCGGCCGACCCGGCGCAGCGGTGGGACCTCGACCGGCTCCGCGGCCACCTGTCGGAGCCAGCGCCGGCCGCGCCCGCACCGGCCGACGGTGCCGCCGCCGCTGGCCGGCTCTGCCCCGACCGGCAGGCGCAGCTGCTCACCGACGGCGTCGCCCACCTGGTCACGGCGCTCGCCGCCGCCCCCGGCGAACGGCTAATCCGCAACTCGCCGCAGGTTGCCCGCGCCGACCCCGGCAATGTGCAGTACGGCGCCGCTGGGGTGCTGGGCGTACTGGTACGCGCGAACGAACTGCTCGACGCGGCCGACCTGGCGACCACCGTGACCCGGGTTGCCCGGTGGCTCGACGCCCGGCGGACCGCCGTACCCAAGCTCTTACCAGGTCTCTACTTTGGGCGTTCCGGCACCGCCTGGGCGCTGCACACGGCGGCCCGGCACCTGACCGACGAGGCGATGGCGGAGCGCGCCCTGGAGCTCGCCGCGGCGATCCCGGTCGAGTGGCCAAACTGCGACATCACCCATGGCACCGCTGGCGCCGGCATGGCCAGCCTGCAGTTGTGGACCCAGACCAAGGAGCCGGCGTTCCGGGCGCGGGTCGACACCGCCGTCGACCACCTGCTCGAACGGGTCGAAGTCAGCACCGATGGTGACGTCTGCTGGCGGGTGCCGGCCGACTTCGACTCCCGCCTAGCCGGCGCCGCCAGCTACGGATTCGCCCATGGCGTCGCCGGGATCGCCACCTTCCTACTCGCAGCCGCTCGCGCCACCGGCCGCGCCGACGCGCGTACCCTTGCAGTCCAAGCAGGACAGACGCTGGTACGCGCGGCGGTACGGCGGGCCGGCGCGGCATACTGGCCGAACGAGCTGACCGGCCCCACCGACGCTGACCTGCGCTACCACTGGTGCCACGGCGCCTCCGGGGTCGGCACCTTCCTGGTCCGGCTGTGGCGCGAGACCGGCGAAGAGACCTATCGGGAGTTGGCGCACGAAGCCGCGGTGATGGTGCGGCGGGGCCGCTGGCTGGTCGGCACCTCCTACTGTCACGGGCTGGCCGGCGACGGCGAATTCCTGCTCGACCTGGCCGCCGCCAGCGACCCTGGGGCTCCCTACCACGGCTGGGCAGCGGAGTCCGCGGCCTGCCTCTACGCCCGCCACGCCCGCCGCGACGGCCGGATGGTGGTCTCGGATGAACTGACAACCCGGCTACCCCTCGACTTCGGCACCGGGCTCGCCGGCGTGGTCGGATTCCTGCTCCGGCTGCGGCACGGCGGACCGCGGTGGTGGCTGTGCGACGTCCCGGAGCAGCCATGAGCGGCGCCACTCGACACCGGGTCACGATCGGGTTCGCCAGCGACGGCCGGCGCGCCGCTCGGCTCGCTGCCGACTCGGCAGATGCTGGCCGGGTAGCTTCGTGGACGCTGACTCCCCACGGGCCCCACCGCGGGTTCTCGGCGACCGTGACCGGCGCGGCGACCGGCGCCCAGGCGCTACCGCTGCCCGGCGACCGGCTGCTCTACGCGAAACTAACCCCGACCGGCCGGCAGCTACAGCTGCTCGCTCGGCGCGGGGTCCTCGCCGCCGCGCCCGCACCCGCGTTGCGCACCCTCGTCGCCGACCCCACCGGCGCAGCGATCGGCGTCGGTCCGACCGCTGGCGGCGGCACCGCGCTCTACCGGATCGCCGACGATCTCACCGGCGCCAGCGCCGACGACGGGCCGGTGGCGCGGTTTCCTGCCACGCTGCACGGCCCGGCCCTGGTCGTCGGCGCGCGGCTGCTGTTCCACGCCCGGATCGGCGGGCGGACCACCCCGGTCTGGTTCGACCCGCAGACCGCGACGCTGACCCCGTGGCTGCTGCCCGGGCCGGCTGGCCACACGGTGCCGGTCTGCGCCACCGGTGACCAGGTGGTGCTCGCGCTCTCGACCGAAGCCCGGAGCCGGCTGGTGGTGGCCGCGCCGGGCCGGCCGGGCCTGCTGCAGCCGATCGAGGATCTGGCGGTGCCGGCGGGCCGGGTGCGACCGCTCGCACTGCGCCCCGACGGTGCCGAGCTGGCGCTGCGGGTCCGCATCGGCGTCCGTTACCGGCTGCTCCTGCATCACCGGCACGCTGGCGAGACCCGGGAGGTGGACCTCCCGCCCGGGACACCGGACCAGGTGGCCGCCTGGACCGACCACGGGCTGTGGCTGGGGTTCAGCCCGACCACCGCACCGGCCGGACTTTGGTGGCTGCCACCAGGCGGCCGGACGCTGCTCCCGCCGCCGGGCACGCCGGTGGCGCGACCAGCTCAGGTGGAGTCGCTGCCGGGCCCGGCCGGGCCGATCGAGACGATCACCTACGGAGACTGGCGGGCCGCGGACCGGGTGGTGCTCGCACTGCACGGGGGCCCGGCCGAACACTGGCAGCTCCGGTTCGAACCGAAGCTACGGGCGGTGGCCGCCCGGGCCGCAGTGGTGGCGCCGAACCAGCGCGGCAGCACCGGCTACGGCCGCGACCATGAGCTCGCCATCCGCGGCGCCTGGGGCGGCCCGGATCTGGCCGACATCCTCGCCCTCGGCGCTCACCTTTCGGCGGTACGGGGCGACTGCGCCGCCCGGCCCAGCCTCTACGGGGTCAGCTACGGGGCGTTCCTGGCGCTCCTCGCGATGGCGGCCGAGCCGGAGTACTGGTCCGGTGTGGTCGCAGTGGCCCCGTTCCTGAGCGGTGCCGCGCTGCGGGCCGACGCTAACCCGCCGGTCCGGGCGCTGATCGACCGGCTCGACGGGGTGGCGCCGGTCGTCGACGAGTACGGAGCGCGGGATCTGCTACGGGTGGCAGCGGGGATGCGCGGCCGGGTGCTGCTGCTGCATGGTGCTCGTGACCAGACGGTTCCGGTGGGCCACTCTCGTCGGCTGGCGGCCGCGTTGTCGGCCGCCCCGGGTGTCGACCTGACCTACCGGGAAGTGGCCGAGGCCGGTCACGACCCGGTCCCGACCGATCCGGCGTCGCCGACGCTCGCTGAGCTCGTGCGGTTCCTAAGCCCGGACCCGTTGGACCCGCCGGACCCGCCTCACCCGGCGGCTCCGGCGACAACCGACCGACTGCCTGGCCGAGCTGCCGTCACCGACGATGATGCGGGTCGGCTGGCAGGGTGGCGGACGACTCCGGAAGGAGGTGAACAATATGGATCTCGAGCTGGAGTTCGAGCCGGAGGCGCTGGAGCTGCTGCCAGCCGAGGAGGGGCTGACCGGGGGTGACCTGAGCGGCTGCTACTTCGACAGCATGCTCTACATTCTGCCCTAGCACGTCTGGTGGGGGCCGAGCCTCGCGCACGAGCCGGTTCGGCCCCCGCCAGCCGCCGCGCCGACCACGGCGCCGGCGCTAAAATCCTGAAAGGACAGTGGGTGGCGACGACAGCCCCCGGGTGGCGCGAGCTTGCGACCACGCTCGATGGCTCGCTGGTCCGCCCCGACGACACCGAGTTCAGCTCGCTCCGTCGGCCGTTCGTCGGCGGTCTGACCGAGGTGCTGCCGCAGGCGGTCGTCCGGTGCGCCGGGGCGCCGGACGTAGCGCGGGCGGTGACCTTCGCCCGGAAACACCGGCTGCCGGTCGCCATCCGCAGCGGTGGCCACAGCTTCGCCGACCACTGCGCCACCGACGGGCTGCTGATCGACCTCGGGCGGTTGGACACGGTCGCGCTGGCCGGCGAGACAGCCACGATCGGCCCCGGCGTACGGTTGGGCCCGCTCGCCCAGCGGCTGGCTGTGCAGGGCCGGATCGTGTCATGCGGCTGGAATCCACTGGTAGCGGTCGGCGGTGCGGTGCTGGGCGGCGGGTTCGGGGTGCTGAGCCGCCGCTTTGGGTTGGGCTGCGACCAGCTGCTCGCGGCGCAGGTGGTGCTGGCCGACGGCGACATCGTTTGGGTTGACGAACAACGGGAACCGGACCTCTTCTGGGCTCTGCGAGGCGCCGGCTGGGCCGGCTTCGGGGTGGTGACGGCGCTCGTGCTGCGAACCTTTCCGGTGCAGCGGATGTGCCGCTTCGTCCACCGTTGGCCGTGGGCGGATGCCGCGGCGCTGATCGACGCCTGGCAGCGGTGGGCACCACACGCGCCGGACCACCTCAACGCCGAGGTGGCGATCCAGAGCGCGGACCCGAGCGCCGACCCGAAGGTGACCCTCTTCGGGGCGACGCTCGGTCGCGCCGATGCCGCCCGCGCCGCACTGGCGGAGTTCCTCGCCTCGGCCGCCCCTGGTCACGAGCTAGACGAACTCACCGAACTGTCACCAGCCGCCGCCCCGCTCCGGCACTCCTACGCCGGTGCCGCGGTGCTGGAACATCCGCAGCCGGGCCCGCCGGCCGGGCTGCGCCCGCTGCTGCGGGCGGTGAAGTCGGAGTTCTTCGACACAGCGCTACCCGAGCCAGCGATCACCGCCCTGCTGGCGAACTTCGCCGCCGACCGGCGGCCGGCACAGTATCGGGAGCTAGAGTTCATCCCGTGGGGCGGCATGATCGGCAAGCCCGACCCGGGGGCGACCGCGTTCACCCACCGGAATCAGCTGTTCCAGATCGGACACCACGGCATGGTGCCGAACCCAGCCGGCGACGACGCCCGCGCCGCCGCCCGCGGCTGGGCAAAGCGTTCCTGGCGATCGGTCCACCCGTGGGCCGCCGGCGGTGTCTACCCGAACTACCCCGACGCCGACCTGCCCGACTGGGCACGGGCATACTACGGGGACAACCTGCCCCGCCTGACCGAAGTGAAGGCACGTTACGACCCGGACGATGTGTTCCACTTCGCCCAGTCGATTCCGGCTACCGCCGGAGCACCCCGACATCGTGCAGATGGTGGACCGGATCGTGGAGGAAGTAACGGCCCAGCGACTCCACCGTGAACTGGGCGCCGTCGCTGCGGCTCCCGGTCCGCCGCCACTGCTCGCCGGTCACCGCCTCGAACCCGTCGGCGAGCCGGGCCGCTGCGGCCACCAACTCGGCGGCGACTCGCGCCGGCTCCTGCTCGGCGTAGCGGCCGGCGACCGCGGCCGCGTCCTGGTCCCAGTCGGCGAAGACCGGCGCTTCCTCGGCGAGCAGCTGCGCCAGCCGATCGCTGAAGCGCCGGCAGACGTCCCGGACGTGACAGCCGTACTCCAGCGGCGACCAGACATCAGGGCGGGGCCGCTGCCGCACCGCTTCCGCGGTCGCCGCGCCACCCGTCATGACCACGCCGCTCAGCACCAGCCGCCACTGGTCGGCGCAGGCCCGGAGCCGGGCCGGGATCTGCTCGCGAGGAATCGACTGGGCGGCGAAGCCGCACTCGGGACAGGCCCGCTCCAGCACCCAGGTCCAGTTCTTACGGTCGGGAATGATCGTCACAGCTAGACGGTAGTGATTAGCCGGCTCCGGCGCCTACCACCCGAACGAGACTTGGCAGGATACTTGCGAAACTCGGCAGACCGCGCGAAGACCGACCGTTGCTGGCGCTGGCGACCGCTAGTCGAGCGCGGCGAAGACCGCCGTGTTGGCGGTTATCCGCCCGTCGTGCACGGCGAAGTGGTCAGCCACCCGTAGCCTGCCGATCTCACCAGCATCGACGTCGTAGAGCAGCATGGCCTCCGCCTCATCGCCGAGCGCTGCGATGACTGTCACCGCAGTAACCGTCTCAGCGAACTGCCGCAGTTCCTCGAGGACGGCTTCCCGACCCTGCAGTCTCGACTGTGGACCTTCGAAGGTCACGTCCGGTGCGAGGAAGCTCGCGGCGGTGGCGGCATCGCGCGCGGCCAACGCATCCAGGAAGGCGCGGGCCACCTCAACTGGCCGCTCAGGCGGGCCGGGCGGCGTACCGATTGGATCGCTCATGGCGTGCTCCCCCGTTCGCTGGCGGCGCCGAGCCGGCCAGGTGACACCACCCGCCCGGCCTGGATTACCGTCCGCCGGTCGGCGCCGGCCCACAGCACCGACGGATCGGCCAGCGGGTCACCATCAAGAATGACCAGGTCCGCCACCGCCCCGACCTGGACCCGGCCCAGGTCAGGGCGGCCCAGGACCTCGGCGTTGACCGCCGTCGCCGATTGCAGCACCGCCACCACTCCGTCCACCTCGACCTGCAGTCGCAAACCAGCAAGCTGCTCATCCTCCAGCGGCCCCATCAGGTCGGTGCCGAACCCGACCGGCACCCCCGCCGCCCGCGCCAGCGTGATGGCCTGCCGGCCGGCGTCGAGCACCTCGCGGTTCTTCTGCTGCGACACCGGCGCCAGCCCGAATTCGCGGCCCCGCCGATCCATGGCGTCGTAGGTCACCAGGGTGGGCACCAGGTAGGCGCCGTGCTCGGCCATACTCCGGGCGGCGTCAGCGTCTAGCAGGTTGCCGTGCTCGATGGTGCGGACCCCGTTGCGGACCGCCGCCACGATCGCCTCGGGTGAGTACGCGTGGGCCGCCACGTAGCTGCCCCGACGGCCGGCTTCGTCGGCGACGGCCCGGATCTCCTCCGGAGAGTACTGCGGGATCCGTAGTGGATCGGTGGGCGAGACCACCCCACCCGAGGCCATAATCTTGATGGCGTGGGCGCCGCGCCGGAACCGGTCGCGCACCGCCCGTCGCAGGTTGTCCACGCCGTCCACCACCTCGGCCAGCTGGCCACCGCAGGCGCACAGCTCCAGGTCACCGGGGCGCCCGTCGCCGTGACCGCCGGTCTGCGACAGGCCAGGCCCGGTGTAGAGGTAGCGCGGCGACGCGACCAACCCTTCGTCGATCGCCCTAGCAAGCCCTGGGTCACCACCAGCGACGTCCCGCACCGTGGTGAAACCACGCGACAGGGCCGCGCTCAGCCGGCGCGCGCCGGCCAACGCGACATAGCTGCGGGGCGTCGCCTCCAACCGGAAGAGGTCCAGGCCGACCCCGTACGCGTGGAAGTGCGCGTCGATCAGGCCCGGGATGACGGTGCCGCCCCGCGCGTCGATCACCTGGTCGGCGGGGTGCGGACGACCGCCGACCGCGGTGATCACACCGTCCGAGATGTGCACCGGACCGTCGGTCAGCTCGCCGGACACCCCGTCGAAGACCGCCACGTCGACGATCGTGAGGCCGCCGGCCCGAGGTTCGTCTGCCACTCGCTCACGATAGCCACCCTCGCCGCCCGCCACCTCCGCCACACCTCGCCCCGATCCCCGCTTGGCCGATCACCTCGCGCCGATCATGAGCTTGTTGACCGACACGCCGGGGTGGTTTCAAGCGGTCGGTGCAAGGAGTAGTTGATTCAAGGCCTCCGCGGGAGTATCCCATCCCAGGGTCTCCCGCGGACGGCCGTTCAGCGACACCGCGACCGTGTCCATCTCGGCCTGGCTGACGACAGAGAAGTTGGTTTTGCCTCTCGGGTAGTACTGACGCAGCAGCCTGTTGGTGTTTTCGTTGGTGCCCCGCTGCCAGGGCGAGTGCGGATCACACAGGAACACCGGGCAGCCTGTGGCCAGGGTGAAGGAGGCATGACCAGCCAGTTCGCTTCCCTGGTCCCAGGTCAGCGAACGCACTAGATGCTGCGGCAGGCGGGCCATCAATCCGCGCACTACCGTCAATACCTCCGGGCTGGAGCGGTCAACAGGCAATGCGCCGAGCATCACAAACCGGGTGGTGCGCTCCACTAGAGTCACCATCGCCGAGGCGTTGTTACGGCCCAGGACCAGGTCACCTTCCCAATGCCCGGGCACTGCCCGGTCGTTGGCCTCGGCCGGACGCGCCGAGATATGCACCTGCTCGGTCACCCACGGCTTACCACGGATCGCCCCCCGGGCGGCCTGCGCGGCGCGGGACTGCGAACGCCGCTGCTTACGGCCGGTACGTAGCGCGTCGTTGACCAGCTCCCGCAGACTTCCCCGCGCCTGCAGATAGATGGACTTGTAGATCGTCTCGTGGCTGACCTGCATCTGGGGCATACCTGTGAAGGTACGCCGCAAGGAGTGGGTGATCTGCTGAGGCGACCAACGTTGCCGCAGCCAGGTAGCGACTTGCTCACGCAACGGTTTGTGGTCCAGTCGGCGGGGTTTAGGCCGCGCACGCCGCTTCTCGGCGTGTCGCTGCGCCCACTGGGCGGTGTAGCCCCACCGGTACAGCCCGCCCCGCACCGGCCCGAGCGGGTTTTTCGTTCCATGCCGCGAGGAATGCGACCGTGCGATTTCCCGCCATACCGACGAGAATCCCACCCCGAGCGCTGCCGCGATCCGCTCGAAGGTCGATCCCTGCCGCCATAGGTTCTCGATCACCTGCCGGTGCCCCAACGTCAACACATGCGCCCGAGCCATGCACCCACTCCGTTCAACCGGTCCATGCCGTGGTCAACGAACCACTTGCACGGACCGGTTGAACCGAAGCGGGGCGTGTCGGTCAACAAGCTCATGATCGGCCGGGTGGGGGAAGGCTCATGATTGGCCGGGGCGGGGGCGGTTGGTGCGGGCGTCGGTGAGCACCTCCGCCCACCAGATCAGCTCGGCCACAGTGGCTGCCAGGCCGCGCGCGGCACCCTCGTCCGGGGTGTAGCCGCCGTCCTCGGACAGGTGCTCCCAGGGCTGACTCAGCCCCAGCACCCGGCGGGTCGTCACCACGCTGAGCTCGGCCAGCACCCCCCGGAGGTGCTCGATCGCCGAGTGACCACCATAGACACCGTAGCCCACGATGGTAGCCGGCTTCAGCTCCCATTCGCTGTAGTGCCAGTCGATCAGGCGCTTGAGCGAAGCCGGATAGCTGTGGTTGTACTCCGGGGTGACGAAGACGAACGCCTCAGCCGCCTCGATCCGCCCCGCCACTTCACTCTTGGGTCCGCCGCCCGGGTAGAGCAGCGAGTCATCGGGCAAGGTGACCTCGGCCAGGTCGATGAGGTCCACGGTGGCGTCGGGAGTCAGCGCGCCGACGACCCAGTCGGCGATCGAGGGGCACATCCGGTCCGCGCGCACGCTGGCGGAGATAACCGCGATCTGCGGGGTGGCGACGGTTGCCGGGCCGGCGAGATGTGAGGTCGAAGTAGTCATACCGAGCAGGTTCCTGGTTCAACTTATGTTGAAGTCAACTCGGCTGACTACGCGGGAAAGGTGACCTCCACCACTGCGCCAGTTGCGGCGTTAACCGTCCGCGATATCGCGAACGCCACGGGGTCGCTTCGCCCGCCGTACAGCTTCGGCGACAGGTACGGCGAGTTTCAGGCCGTACGCACCCGCCGGTAGTAGCGCCGGCCTACGAGTTTGTTCCGAAGCGGCGCTTGACTTCAACATTGGTTTAAGCCCGATGCTGGGCGGCATGACCACGCAACCGACCCGCACCGCTGACTTGATCACCAACCTCGCCGAGCACGCCACCGTGGTCGGGCTCGGCACCAGCACCCGGGAGGCGCACGAGCTGTTCCGGCAGGTCGAAGCGACCACCTTGCGCCTCGTCGAGCGAGGCTTCCGCACGATCGCGATCCTCGACAACCAACGCGTCGGCGAACTCTACGACCAGTACCTCGGCGGCGCCGATCTCGACCTCGACAGTGTGCTCGCCCAAGCCTGGGGGCCGTGGCAGGTCGTCGAGATGCGACAGACACTGACCGCACTGCGGGAACACAACCGGCGCCACCCGAACGACCCGGTGCGGCTCCTCGGGATCGAGGGCCCGCGAGCGTTGCCGGCCGACTACGACCGGGTGCTGGAGTTGCTCGACGGCATCGATCCACCGGCGGCAGCGGCGGCCCGCGGCCCACTCGAGGTGATCCGGAGGGCGCACAGCACCGGTGAGCACGTGCTGCGCGCCCTCGGCACCCATCCGGGTACGCCGTTCGTCGAGCTCGCCCGGGCCGGCCGGGAGGCTACAGCGGCGCTGCCCGACGGCGCCGAACGGGACGAGGCGGTGCGGCTGCTCGACCTGATCGTCGAATTCCACGCCGACGCTATCGGGGTCGGCTACGACCAGGACCGGGCCGAGCAGGCCGCGGCGACCAGGCTCCTTGCGCACCATCAGGCCAGCGGTGACCGGATCGTGCTATGGGAGGGCAGCGCCCACGTCGCGGCCCACGGCGGCCCGACCCTCGGCTCGTACCTTCGGCAGGCGCTCGGTGACCAGTATGTGGCGGTCCACCTCACCTTCGGTGCGGGACGGACGCCGCGGCACGAGATTCCGCCGGCTCGGGCTGGTTCGCTGGAGGGGACCCTCACCGCCGGCGGCGGAGAGCGAGTCGTCGACCTGCGCGCTGCCGCTGCGGCTGACCCGCCCGTGGCGCTCGACCGTCGGTGGCAGATCCGGCTAATCTCCGGCCGCTACGACCCAGCCCGGGACGACGACCACTACTACGAGTTCCCGTCGCTGGCCGACAGCTTCGACGCGATCGCTTTCACCCCCACCATCACCCCGGTCGAGCCCCTTGAGCTCTGAGACCGGTCTTGCCGCCATACCCGTGAGCGGCCGGCCGGACCTGAGCTATCGGGCAGTCACGTGATCGACGATGGCTCGGCCCACGGCCGCGGCGAGCAGGGGTGGGACCGCGTTGCCGATGAGCCGACCCAGCGGGGAGAACTACACAAGATCGCCCGGTGCAACGAACCGGTAGTCCCCTCAGCTGCGGCCGCCGCGGCTGCCGAGGTGCGGGCGGCTGCAGCTCTCCGCCCGTCGCAGCAACCCCCGCCCATGTTGGTTGGCTGGGGAGGGATCTTGCGTACAGGAATGTCGGACTTATCCGTACGCAAGATCCCTCCCCAGCCAACCAATCGGGGGGCTCGTGTCGAGCGCCCTGTAGCGTGAAAATGAGGTGGCGACCGCCGGGTCGAGGGTCGTTACGGGCGGGCGTTGGGTGCCGCGGCCCGTTCGGTGTCTCGTAGCCGCCGCGGACATCTTGCCGCGCAGTGGCGGCGCATCGCCGTCGTACTCCCGCAAGGTTGTGCGATTGTTGTCGTAGCTGCGACTGTCATGTCCCGGGACATGTGTCAAGTTAATGTCCCGGGACATGTGTCATGGTTAGCTGATCATTCGGTTCTGGTGAGTGCGGCGTATCTCTTGGCAGGGTCGATGTGGACATAGCCGATGGGTTGACCGTCGGTGCTGTAGACGGTGGCGTGGTCGCCGTTGCGGACGGCGGTGACGGTGCCTCCGGCGCGGGCGATGCCGACGCTGGTGGTGTGGCGGCCGATTCGGATGTTGCCGTTGGCGGCGACGGTGCAGCGGTGCAGGGTGGCGTCGGTCTGGATGGGTGGGCTGTCGGGCCCGCCCAGGCTGGCTGCGCTGGTCCAGGCCTGCTGGGGGGTGGCCCGGCCGGGAAGGGCGCTGTGGCGACGCTGGTGGTTGTAGTGGGTGCGGTAGCGATCCAGCAGTTGCTGGAGGTCGGTGATGGTGGCCGGTGCGGGCTGGGCGCGTAGCCACTTCTTGAGGCTCTGGTGGTGGCGCTCGACTTTGCCGCAGGTCTGTGGATGGTAGGGGCTGGAGTTGATCGGCCTGATGCGCCAGTTGAGCAGGGTGCGGACGAAGCCGGACAGGGAGCCTGGGCGGGTCAGGCGGCTGGTGAAGGCGGCGCCGTTGTCGGAGAGCACCACTGCGGGGGCGCCGTAGGCGTCCACGGCTTTGGTGATCGCGGCGACCGCGGCTTTGCTGGTCTCGGCTGGCGCGGCGTGGCAGGCCACCAGGGTGCGGGTGCAGTCGTCGAGGACATCGAATATCACCGCTGTGGCGCCGGTGGCCAACTTCGTCTCGGTGGCATCGATCTGGTAGCAGTCACGGGGCCGGGCGTAGCTGAAGCGCCGGTAGGAGCTACGCGGTCGTTTGGCCGGGTTGCGTACCAGCAGGTCGTGCCGGGAGAGCACCCGGTTGATGGTTGATCGGGACGGCACCTGCCAGGTGGGGCTGGTTCGGGCGTGGATGCTTATCAGCGCGTCGCGGATGAAGTCCGCTCCGTTGTCCACCCCAAGATCGGCTCGGAGCTTGACGATCCACGCGTCCAGGTCTTCGGGGGTGGTGGTGGGACTGTGATGCGGCCGCCGTGACCGCTCCTGCCAGACTCCCTCGGCCTGGATACGCGCGCGATGCCGGTAGACCGTACGGGCCGACACTCCATGCTCTCGTGCGAACTGGGCCGCGCTGACCCTCACGCCCGCGGCGAGTTGTGCATCCAACAGCTTCATGATGTGCTGCCGAGTAGCCATGCCCAGCAGCACATCCCGGCTGCCCGGCAGGAACAGGGTGACACATGTATCGGGACACAAACTGCGACAGATGTCATGGGACTGAAGAGTCGTAGCTGCGACAAGAACCGCACAAGATTCGGCCGGGAGGTCGCCCTTCAGCCGCATAACCCCGACCGGCGATGTAAGTGATTCGTGGCAGGGCTCGAGCTGATGGGCTACGACCAGGTAGAACTCACCCCTCGTACCCAGCCAGGAACCGCCTGACCGTACGTCGTGGCCGGGGCATTTCGAGTCAAGACGCGGCCTGTGCGGTGTGTGTGGGGGCAGGTGCGGTCGGACGGCCGGCAGGATGGGCTCCCGTGACGCCGTGGGGGTGGTCACGACCGGCAACTACAGGATGCAGTAACTTAACCGCGTGTCGGTACTTCGTCATATGTCCCCGCGATGCTGATCGGCGAGGACGACGAGCTGGGGCCGCCGTCGGCGGCCGGTGCGCCCGGGCGTCCCCGGGCGGTCGGTCGCGCCCGGGCGCACCGGCTGCTGGTGACGATGCTGGGGGACTACTGGCAGCCCGGGCACGCGCCGCTGCCCTCCGGTGGGCTGGTGACGCTGCTCGGCGAGTTCGGCACCGCCCCGGCCAATGCCCGCGCCACCTTGAGCCGGCTCACTCAGCGCGGCATCCTTTCCCGCAGTAAAGTGGGCCGGCGGACCAGCTATGAGCCCACCGTCCAGGCCTGGCACATCCTGCAGCGCGGCGCCGCGCGGATCTTCGCCACCACCGACGGTGGTGGCTGGGACGGCACCTGGACCCTGATCGCGTTCACCTTGCCGCTCGACGACGGCGAGCAGCGCCGGCTGCTGCGGGCGCGGCTGCGGTGGCTGACCTTCTGGCCGCTTTACGACGCCACCTGGGTGACCCCGCACGACCGGGTGGACGCGGTCCGCGAGCAGGTCAACGAGCTCGGCATCAACGATGCGTTGGTGCTCCGGACGAAGGATCTGGAGCTGCTGCCCGGGGGCAAGCTCCGGCTGGAGTCGGTCTGGGGCATCGATGAGCTCGCCGCCAGCTATCAGGCCTTCCTGCACCGGTATCAGCTGTTGGCCGACCGGGCCGCGGCCGGCGGCGTGCCCCCGGCCGAGGCGCTGGTGCAGCGCAGCGAGCTGGTCGACGACTGGCGGGCGCTGGTACGCGACGATCCGGATCTGCCTCGGGAGTTCCTGCCGTCGTCGTTTCCGCGGGTCGAGGCCAGGGCGCTCTTTCTGGCGACCTACCGGGCGCTGGCCGAGCCGGCCACCGCCCGGTTCTGGGAGCTGATCGAGGCCCCCGGCAACTAGCCGCCCGCCGAGCGGAGCCGTTGCTTCTGCAGTTTGCCGCTAGCAGTGCGGGGCAGCTCCGCCAGCAGCACCAGCGACTGCGGAATTTTGTAGCGGGCGAGCCGGCCGGTGAGGAACTGTGCCAGCTCCGGGTGGTCCAGCTGGTGGCCGTCGTTGAGCACGATGTACGCGCGGCCGACCTCGCCCCATTGGGTGTCTGGCACCCCGATGACCGCGCACTCGCGGACCGCCGGATGGTCGTAGATGGCGTTCTCTACCTCCGCCGGGTAGACGTTCTCGCCGCCGGAGATGAACATGTCTTTTTTCCGGTCGACGATGCGCAGGTGCCCCTCGTCGTCGCGGACCGCGACGTCGCCGGAGCGGAACCAGCCGTCCTGGTCGAGTACGGCGGCGGTGGCGGCCTCGTTGCGCCAGTAGCCGACCATCACGTTCGGGCCTCGCACCACGACCTCGCCCGGCTCGCCGGCGGGCGTGGTGGCACCGGCGTCGTCGATCAGGTCGACCTCGGTGAAGAAGCACGGGGTGCCGGCGGAGCCGACCTTGCGGAGGCTGTCGCCGGCCCGCAGGAACAGCACCCCGGGTGAGGCCTCGGTCATGCCGTAACCCTGCATGAAGGTCAGACCCCGGGCCTGGTACGTGCGGATCAGCTCTTCGGGGACCGGCGCTCCCCCGGCCTCCACCGCTCGGATCGAGGACAGGTCGGCGGTGTCCCAGCCGGGGGCGGCGGCCAGCGCCTGGAACATCGCCGGCACCCCGAACATCCAGGTGATCCGATGTTCGGCGATCAGGTGCAGGCTGCGTTGTGGGTCGAACGCCGCCTCCAGGACCGCGGCGCCGCCCTTGATGAAGGTCGGCAGGAAGGTCTGGTTGAGCGCGGCGGTGTGGAACAGCGGCGCGCTGACCAGCGTCACCTCGCGCTGCGACACATCCACGTCGATCAGCACATTGAAGACGTTCCAGGTCAGGTTGGCGTGGGTGAGGGTGGCGCCGCGCGGCTGGCCGGTGGTGCCGGAGGTATACATGATCATCGCGAGGTCGTCGGTCGCGACCGGGACCTCCGGCGTGCCGGACTGCCCCTGCTCGACCAGCTGCTCCAATGTATACCCTGCCGCCTCGGAGCCGGCCCCGGCGACCACCCGCAGCTCCACGGGCGCCGCCTCGAGCACCGCCTGGGCCGTCTGTTCGTGGCTCTCGGCCCAGATGAACGCCCGTACCTGCGCGTCGCGCAGCAGGTGTGCCAGCTCCGGCGCGGCGAGCCGGGTGTTGAGCGGCACGAAGACCGCCCCGGCGGCCATGGTGGCGAACATCGCCTCGACGAAGGCCGGCTGGTTGGGCCCGAGGTAGGCGACCCGGTCACCGGGCGCCACCTCCAACTCCGCCAGCCGCTGCCGCAGCCGGTCGACCCGCTGTGCCAGCTCCCCGAAACTGCGGGGCTCACCCTGGTAGATCAGGGCGGTGTCGCCGGGTGCGATCCGGGCACGCCGCCGCGGCCAGGATCCGACGCCCTGGTCAGCCATGGCCGGTCACTCCCGCCCGGACGTGTCGAGACCTAGCACCTTGACCGCGTTCTCCTTCAGGATCAACGGTCGCACCTCCTCCTTGATCTCCAGCTGCGCAAAGTCACGCAGCCAACGATCCGGTGTGATCGCCGGGTAGTCCGAGCCGAAGAGCACCTTGTGCCGCAGAATCGAGTTGGCCTGCCGGACCAGCTGCGGTGGGAAGTACTTCGGCGACCAGCCCGACAGGTCGATGTAGACGTTGGGCTTGTGGCCCGCCACCGCCAGCGCCTCATCTTGCCACGGCACCGACGGGTGGGCGCAGATGATAGTCAGCTCCGGGAAGTCCACCGCTACGTCGTCGAGCTCCATCGGGTTGGAGTACTTCAGCCGGATCCCGCCGCCGCCCGGCAGCCCGGCGCCGATGCCGGTCTGCCCGGAGTGGAACAGCGCCGGCACCCCCAGCTCCTGGATCGCCTCGTAGAGCGGGTACGCGAGCCGGTCGCTGGGCCAGAACGCCTGTAGCGACGGGTGGAACTTGAACCCGCGCACCCCGTACTCGGTGACCAGCGTCCGGGCCTGCCGAACCGCGTCGCGCCCGCGGTGTGGGTCGAGGCTCGCGAACGGGATCAGCACATCGGGGTGGCGGGCACAGCTCTGGGCCACCTCCTCGTTGCGGATCGGCGGGTGGCCGGTGGCGGCCTGCGCGTCGACGGTGAAGACCACCGCCGCCAGCTGCCGCTGCCGGTAGTAGCTCGCCATCTCGTCGATCGTCACCTGGCCATGGTCGGTGCCGAAGTAGGCCGCCTTGCCTGCCTCCAACTCGGCGGCGAGCGACGGGTGCCCGTCGGCGGAGATCTCCGCGTGGGTGTGCACATCGATGCCGACCAGGTCGTCGAGCGCGAGCCCGGTCGCCGGTCCAGATGCGGCGTCGGCCACCGTCACGGGTACCGCCGTTCCAGGAACCGGGCTACGCACGCCGGCTTGGCGCCCCCTTCGATCTCGAAGGTGACGGTGAGCGTGGTCTGGACCCCGCCGCCCTGCTCGTCAACGGCCTCGATGACCGCGGTGGCCCGGAGCCGGCTGCCGACCGGCACCGGTGCCGGGAACCGCACCCGGTCCAGACCGTAGTTGACGCCCATCGAGAAGCCGCGAACGTCGAGCAGCTGCGGCAGCACCGTCGGGATCAGCGAGAGCGTGAGGAACCCGTGCGCGACCGTCTGGCCGAACGGACCGGTCTTGGCCCGTTCCTGGTCGACGTGGATCCACTGATGGTCGCCGGTGGCGTCGGCGAACCGGTCCACCTGATCCTGGGCCACCGGCAGCCAATCGGTGTAGCCGAGCTGCTCACCGATGAGCGCCCGCAGACCGTCGGCTCCTTCTACCACCCTGGGCTCCGCCATTATTCTCCTCCGTTGATCATGGACCTGGGTACATGGTTCGGGCAGTTCTGGGTCCGCAACCCCATGGTCAACTCGAAGGGGCGGCGACCTGGGAGAGGACCCAGTCGCCCTGCTCCGACGCGCCCCCATCGAACTCGCGGCCACCGGTGAGGTCGGTGACCGTCGACCACTGCTCGGCGATCTCCTCCGGGGTCGGCGCCGCCAGCACCAGCCCGGGCGCCTGGGTCACCGCGACCCGCCCGAAGTAGCCACCGCCAGCGGTGAAGACACCGCCGGTGTGGGTGCAGGCCTCGGATGCCAGGTAGACCACGAGCGGCGAGACCAGATCCGGGTCGAGCGCCGCGAGCGCCTCCGCCGGCAGGATCGTCTCGGTCATCTTCGAGGCGGCGAGCGGGGCGATCACGTTCACCCCGATCCCGGCCTTGCGCCCTTCGATCGCCAGGGTACGCGTGAATCCGACCAGCCCCAGCTTCGCCGCCGAGTAGTTGGCCTGCCCGAAGTTGCCGAACAGCCCGGCCGGCGACGTGGTGTTGATGACCCGCCCGTACCCCTGCTCCTTGAGGTGCGGCCAGGCGGCCTTGGTGAGGTGGAACGCACCGAGCAGGTGCACCTCCAGCACGTCGCGGAACTCCTGCTCGGTGAGCTTGACGAAGGAACGGTCCCGCAGGATGCCGGCGTTGTTGACCACCACGTCGAGCCGGCCGAACGCGGCCAGCGCTTCGCTGACCAGGCCAGCGGCGCCGGCGGGATCGGCCACCGAGGCGTCGGCGGCGACCGCCTCACCTCCCAGCGTGGTGATCTCCTTGACCACCTCGCTCGCCGACGGACCGTCGCCGGCCAGATCGTTGACGAGCACCTTCGCCCCGTGTTTGGCGAGCGCGATGGCGTGGCTGCGGCCCAACCCGCCGCCGGCGCCGGTCACGATCGCGACCCGGCCGGTCAGGTCTACTTCTGACACCGTACCTCCCATAGTTCTACTGTGGTCCAGCCGGCTGGCGCCGGCCTGGTGGTCCAGCCGGCGGGCGCCGGCTCATCGCATGGCCCCGGGCAGCCAGGTGGCGAGCCAGGGGAAGGTGATGACGAGCAGGATCGCCACACAGAGCGTGGCCCAGAATGGAGCCACCCCGCGGAAGACCTTGCCTAATGGCACCCCGGTCAGCTTCGAGACCATGAAGGTGATCAGCCCGACCGGCGGAGTGAGCAGCCCGGTCAGCAGCATCATGATCGTCAGCACCCCGAACCAGACGCCGTCGTAACCGAGTCCGGTCACGATCGGGTACATGATCGGGGTCATGATCACCAGGATCGCGATCTCGTCCATCAATGCGCCGAGCGCGAAGTAGATGACGAAGATCAGCCCGATCACCAGCCAAGGGGTGATCCCCAGGTTGTCGATGGTCTGCCCTAGCGACATCGGGATCCGGGTGATGGTGAGGAAGAACCCGAACATCTGCCCGGCGATCATCAACAGGAAGATCTGCGCGCTGACCTGGATCGTGTCGCTGACCGCCGCACCGAACTTGCGCAGGTCCAGGCGCCGGGTGACCACGCCGTAGAGCAGCGCGAGGAACGCCCCGGCCGCCCCGGACTCGGTCGGGGTGAACACGCCGGCGTAGAGGCCGCCCATGCTCACCGCGAAGATGACCGGCACCGCCCACATCAGCTGGAACGCCTTCGGGATGCTCAGATCCGGCCGCTGCTCGGCCTGCGGAGCCAGGCTGGGCCTGCGACGCACCAGCAGGTACGCGGTCAGCATCAGCAGCGCCGCAGTCATGATCCCGGGGACGAACCCGGCGACCAACACCTGCCCGATCGGTTCGGCGGTCAAGACTCCATACAGCACCAGCAACGCGCTCGGTGGGATCAGCGCTCCGAGCGTGCCGCCGGCCGCCGCCGAGGCGGCGGAGAGCCCGTCGTCGTAGCGGTACCGCTGCATCTGCGGCACCGCTACCCGGGACATGGTCGAGGCGGCGGCCACGCTCGACCCGCTCACCGAGGCGAACATCGTCGACGATCCGATGGTGGCGATCGCCAGCCCGCCCCGCAGCCGCCACAGGAACCGGTCCAGCGAACGGTAGACGTCCCCACCGAGCCCGGCGTGGGAGAGCAACATCCCCATCAGGATGAAGAACGGGATCACCGAGAGGCTGTAGACCGACGCCCCCCGGAAAGCGTCCACCCCCATCCGGGACAGCGACGCGTCCTGGCTGACGATATAGCCGTATCCGACGACCGCCACCCCGATCATCGCGATCGCCACCGGCACCCGCAGGGCGATCAGCAGCAACAGGACCGCGAAGCCGATCAGCCCGACCAGTTCAGTCGCCATCTCGGTGCCCCCTCATCAGCGCCAACAGCGACACCGCCGTGTTGGCGAAGACCGCCAGCCAGAACGCGGCCGCCCCGAGCACCGCCAGCAGCGCCACTGGATACAGCGGCAGTCGCAGAATCCCGGTGGTGTAACCGCCGGTGTCGAGCTGTCCGGCGTAGACGAACAGCCGCCAGGTCAGCACGCTGATCACCAGCAAGCTCACCGCCCCGGCGAAGACCCGCAACAGCAACCGGCCGCGTACGCCGAGCCGTTGATAGAGCAGGTCTACCGCGATGTGCGAGTCCCGGCTCTCGGCGTACGAAAGCCCTAAGTAGACCAGAATCACCACGGCGAGCTCGGTCAGCTCCACGGTGCCGCGCATCGGCGCGTTGAAGAAGGTCCGGCCGACGATGTCGACTACCGTCCAGCCGAGCAGCCCGAGCATCGTCACGCCCGCGATGATGTGCAGCGGGGTGTGGAGCCAGCGCAACCAGTGGACCAGGGGGCCGCCGTACCGGCGCTGTAGCTCAGCTACAGTCGGCCCGGCCGGCGGCACCCCAGCTGGTTCCGAAGGTTCAGCCGGCGCCGTCACGCGCGCGGATCCGATCCACCATCTCGGTCCCCGGCACGCCAGCCTCCTCCTGCTCGGAGGCCCACTGGTCGTAGACCGGCGCGACCGCATCCTGCCAGCGTTCGAACTCGGCCTCGGAGAGCTCGACGCTCTCGACGCCGTGCTCGGGCCAGTAGTTGTCCGCCACGTCGGCGGCCATCGCGTCGTGCTCACCCGCGAGCCGCAGCGCCAGGTCCGGGCCGGTGTGCTCGGTGATCACCTCTTGCTGGGCCGGGGAGAGCCGGTCCCAGCTCTGCGGGTTGATCGCCAGCACGAACGCGCCGGTGTAGCAGTTGCAGACGGTCCGGTAGCCGGTGGTGTCGCCGAGGTCGAAGACCCGGGTGGCGCTGTTGGCGAGCTTGTAGCCGTCGATGACCCCCCGCTCCACCGCGTCGTAGATCTCGGGACCGGAGAGGTTGACCGCCGAGGCGCCCATCGCCTCCAACGCCTGGCCCTGCAACGGCGCCGGGCTGCGGATGGTCAAGCCAGCCAGGTCCTCCATCGTCTCGACCGGCTGGTCCCGGGTGAACAGGTCACCGGTGTCCATCGCCCACAGCGAGAGCACCTCCACGTCGTCGTACTCGGCCTGGAACTCCTCGAACTCCTCCCAGAGTTCCCAGCCGACCTCGGTGCCCTCGACCGCGTTCGAGAAGGCGAACGGCGCCTCGATCACCTGGGTGATCGGGAACCGGCCCGGGGTGTAGCCGGGCATTGTCCAGCCGATGTCCTGCGCGCCGGCCACCACGTTCTCGTATACCTGCGGCGCGGGTGCGAGCGCACCACCAGCGTGGATCTCGATCTCGACGGTGCCGTCGGTCGCCTCGCGGATCTCGTCGACCCAGGGTTCCCAGACGTTGACTTGAATCGGGTCGGTAGGGGGGAAGGGGTGTCCAAAGGTCAGGGTCACCTGACCGCCAAAGTCGCCATTGTCGTCGGCGCTGTCCGCGCCGTCGCTACAGCCGGTCGCCAGCAGTAGCACACCGGCCAGCGGGGCCACCGCTGCCCGGGTCAGCCACCGCTTCGTACTGAAAGCTGCCATCGCGCTCCTCCATTCGCGCGGACTTCGCCGCGCGTTCGGGCCCGTGGGATTTGGGATTGTGGGGTACCGAGTATTAGATGCAATGTTTCGCTCACGTGTCAAGGGTTTGTCATACGTTCTTCGGACCAGCGGGAACGACCCGCCGACGTACCGGGCCCAGCGCGACCCCACCGGCCGGCCCGGCCCGTCGTGCCGAGCCGGCCGTGGTGGCGCGGTAGCGAGGGCTCAGTCGAAGTCGTCAGCGGCCTGCCAGCCGGCGGTAACCCTCGCGACCAGCCCTTCGGCGGTGCTCTCGGCATCGTAGAGCTGGCGCAGCTCGCGACGCAGCTCGTACATCACCTCCGCCGGCAGATCCGCTTCGAGCGTAAGCTGCCGGCCCGGCGCCGCCTGGACGACCTCCAAGTGGCGGGCCTCGAACGGGGACAGGTCCGATGGGACCGCCTCGGCTCGGACGGATAACCCCAATGGCGGCAAGAGCCGACTGTAGAACCCATCGCTGAACATATAACGCAGCAGGTCGAAAGTGGCGTCCGGGGCGTTGGCGCCGACGACGACTCCGTCCCCGCCACCGTAGGTGTCGGCAGCCGTCCCCACCCCCCGCTCCACCGTCGGGAACGGAAACCAGCCCAGGTCGTCGCCGAGGTCGTCCCCGGCCGAGAAGAGCTCGTAACCTACGTGCGCACCCTGATACCCGAGCTCCATGGCGGCCTCGGCGGCACCGATCAGATCCGTGGTCATCAGCGCCTCGTCCTCCCCGAACTCGAAGCCCGGCTGGAACGGCTCTGACCGCAGAAACTCCTCGAAGAGTTCGGTGGCGCGAAGTATGTCCGGGTTGTCGGTCAGCGACCTCGTGGTGCCTGCTGCCGCCAGGGCGTCCGACCCGGCTACCCGCGTGATCAGGTATCCGTACCAATGGTGCATCGTCCACTCTGACACCGCGACCGGGGCGATGTCGGCGGCCTTCAGGGCCGAGACCGCCGCCGAGAAGTCACCCCAGGTCTGGGGTGGGCGTGCCGGGTCCAGGCCGGCGTCGGCAAAGAGCGCCTTGTTGTACCACACCCCGAACAGCTCGGTGTGGTACGGAAGGCCGTAGACTCGACCGTCGACTGTGTAAGGTGCTAGCGCGCTCGGGGAGAGGGTCGCGATCACGTCGGCGAGGTCGTCGGTGAGGTCCCGCACCAGCCCGGCCTCAACCTGCCGCCGCAGTCTGTTGCCGCCCGAGTTGCGGTACACGTCAGGGGGGTCGTCGGCCCGCAGCCGCTCACCCAACTCATACCGGTAGTCCGAGAAGTAGACCTCTTCGATCGCCACCTCGTCGCCGCTGGCGACCGTGAACCCCTCGGCCAGTTCCCGCCACGGTTCGTCCACGCCGCCGCTCGGCTCCTCGACGAACAGCCGGATCGGCGCAGCCGACCCCCGCTGCTCGTCGCCAGCATGACCACCGCCAGCGGGCTCGTCGCCAGGGCTATCGCCGGAGGCCGCTGACGGCGCGCCGACCGTCCGCTGCACGAGCATGGCACCCACCGTCACCGTGCTCCCACATAACAGGAGGGCACCGACGGTCACCCCGGCGACGAGCGCCGCGCCCCTGCCTCGGCGGCGCGGCGCTGGCGGGCCGGGCGGATATGGATAACCAGGTGGTGCGCCTGCTTGGCCACCAGGAGGTGGATACGGATAACCCGACGGAGGGGGATATGACGAGGGCGGTGAATGCATAGTTACGGGATGCTACCAACCGTCGACAACAAGCCACTTGGGCTACCCCGACTACGGCATAGAATCGGAGATCGCACGACAGATCGGGTGTTACCTGCCAGCTTGGGCGTCCCACCCTTCGAGAAAGAGGCACAGTGGATGCTGCCGGGCAGGGAGCGGTCCGCCTCGTTGTCGACTGCGCGGTCGCGGTGCCGCCGGTAGCCAGCGGGACCGCCACTGCGGCTGCCCCGGCCACCGCTATGATTCGCCAGGTAGCGGCCCTGCGTAGCCGTTGACTGTGTGTGATCATCGGAGGCCTGCCAGCGCGCCGGAGCAAGGAAGGAACGTCGATGCCCGACGACACCAATGGCGAGACGACTCTGCGCGTCGACGAAGCCTCCGAGCGCGGGGTGTTCCTGCGCGAGTTTCTCCGGACTCCGTTTCAGGTCGGCGCGGTGGCACCGAGCTCCCGACGGCTGGCTGCGGCGATGGTCGAGCCGGTGCCGCGCGCCGGTGGCCCGGTGGTGGTCGAGCTCGGCCCGGGCACCGGTGCGGTTACCCACCACATTGGAGCGCGACTGGCTGGCCGAGGCCGGCAACTCGCCGTAGAGCTGAACCCGGTCCTCGCGGCTCAGCTCGGCCGCCAACACCCCGACCTGGAGGTCATCCAGGCCGACGCACAACAGCTGCCGACGCTCCTCCAGGGCCGGGGCGTCGCTGAGGTCGACGTCGTCGTCTCGGGTCTGCCCTGGGCCGGGTTCGACTCGGTCACCCAGCAAGCGGTGCTCGGCGCGGTCTGCACCGTCATGGCCGCCGACGGCGTCTTCGTCACCTTCGGGTACGGCCTGTCGCGCTGGACCCGCCCGGCCAGACGGTTCCGCCAGCTGCTCCGGCGCGAGTTCGATGAGGTCGTGATCGGACAGATGGTGATGTGCAACCTCCCGCCCGCCTTCGTTTACTACGCCCGCCGGCCGGCCTGCAAGATCGGGACGCCTACGCTCTCGCCAGCGGCGCAGGCTCCGTTCAACTGATCGGCACGACCCGCCGCCCCAGCGGCCAGAAGGCCACCGGCACCAGCTTGAGGTTGGCGATCCCGAACGGGATGCCGATGATCGTGATGAACTGAAGCACCGCCGTGACGATGTGCGCGAGCGCGAGCCACCACCCGATCAGCACCACCCACAACACATTGGCCAGGCCCGACGGGACGCCCGCACCGGCGTCGGTGACCAGCGTCCGCCCGAACGGCCACAGCGAGTAGTTCGCCAGCCGGAACGCCGCCACCCCGAAGGGGATGGTCACCACCAGGAGGAAACAGATCAGCCCGGCGATCGCATACCCGATCGCGAAGATGATCCCGCTGCCGAAGACGAGCCACAACACGTTCAGGATGAGTCGGATCATGCTCCCATCCTCTCCAACCCCGCCGACCTTCCGGCACCGGAGGACCCCTACGCGCGCAGGACGGTAACGGCTCGCCCGGTGGGGGTGCGCTGGGTGGAGAACTCGGTCCGGTCGGCGATCGGGCCGGCGGTCGGCCGGCGGTCGAAGATCACCAATGTGCCGGTGGTCAGCTCCAGCCGCTGCAGGTAGTCGTCGAGCTGCTGCAACCCCGCCGGCAACGGATCCGGGCGGCCCGCCCGCCACACCTTCAGCTCCATCGCTTCCCGCTGCCAGCTCCGCTGCGCCCCGGCCTGGTACGGCCATCGGACCAGCAGATCGATGCGGCCCCTTCCCACCCCGTACTCGCGGTCGATGTACCCGCCACCGTTGATCACTCGGTGCAGGAAAGCCATGATCACCAGCTGTGGCGCCACCTCGTGGTAGGCACCGTCGCGGGTGAGCACCTCCCCGTGCTGGCGCCAGAAACCGACGAACTCCGTCAACAGCCGGGGAAAGTCGAGCCGCCCGTCTGCCTGGACGAAGCTTCTAGGCTCGGCGACGATGTTCGCCTCGGCGGCGGCGCCGAGCACCCGGACTATGACCTCGCGGTAGATCGGATTCGCCACCCGCGCCTCCCGGCCCGGCGCCAACAACCCCAGATCCCGCAGGTACGCGAGATCGTCGTCGTAGGCGTCCAGCTGCACCAGCTCACCGGCGATCAGCGGCTCGACGACCCGGCGCACTCTGGGCTCCTGCAACCGCGCCACCAGCGAGTCGAGGTGGGTCGCCCGGGCCAGGATCAGGCGCTCCTTGGCCAGGTCAACATGCTCGGCGGTGACCCGTTCCGGGGCCGCCACCAGGTTGTCCACCACCTCGGCCGCGAGGGCGTTGACCAACCACGGCTGCCCAGCGGTGTACTCGAAGGCCCGGGCCAGCGCCGCCTCGCTGAACTCCTGCCCGGTCTCGGTGGTGTGCTGCGAATACAGCTCCGCCACGTCCGAAGCGGTGAAGTCGCCGATCCGTAGCGAGGCCACCTTCACATTGAACGGGCTGGCGGTGCCCAACCGGCCCGGATCGCCGCCACTGGCCGCCTTGTAGTCACGTACGTCCCGCAGCCCGCACAAGACCACGCTCGCCGGAAACGGGGCCGGCCGCGACGTGTAACCATCCCGCAGCTGCCGCAGCACACTCCGCAGACTCTCCCCCCGGAGCGCGTCGATCTCGTCGAAGAACAGCACCAACGGCCGCGGCGACCGTTGCGCCCACGCCGACAGGGCGGTGAGCAGCTGCGAGCCGGCCGGCGCCGTCGGCCAGGGATCCGGCGGTAGCGCCGCGTCCGGCAGCCCAGCAACAAGCGCCGCCTGTCGCAACGCGAAGAGGATCTGTTCCTCCGCGGCACCGTAGTCGTCCCCGGCAACCTCCCCGGTCTCAAAGGAGACCCGCAGGGCCGCGTACCGCCCTTCGGTGGTGAGGCTGCGCGCCAGCGTCGCCAGCACGGTCGTCTTGCCGGTCTGCCGGGGCGCGTGCACCACGAAGAACTGCGACCGGTCGATCAACCGTCGCGCCGCCGGCAGGCGTGGCTCCGGTGGCAGCATGTAGTGCGACCCGGGCACGCACGGACCGGCGGTGTTGAAGAACCTCACATCCACTGACCTTACCGGCGCGAAACCTAGCCACCCATGGTGGACCGCCCGGTACGCCGGGTTACGCCGGCTGCAGCCAGAGCGCACCCAGCGGCGGCAGGGTCATCACCGCGGAGGCCGGCAGCCCTTGCCACGGCACCGGTTCCGCGTACACCTGGCCGAAGTTACCGACGTTCGAGCCGCCGTACTCGGCCGCGTCGGTGTTGAGCAGCTCCCGCCAGGCGCCCTCCCACGGCAGGCCGACCCGGTAACCCTCGAACGGAGTGGCCGCGAAGTTGACCACACAGATCAGCGCCGAACCGTCCTGGCCGGCCCGTTGGAAGCCGATGGTGTTGTGCGCCGCGTCGTCGCCGATGATCCACCGGAAGCCGTCCGGCTCGGTGTCCCGGGTCCACAGCGCCGAGGTGTCCCGGTAGGCGTGGTTGAGGTCGCGCACCAGCCGCCCCATCCCGGCCCGGGCCGGGTCGTGCCGTAGCCCCCAGTCCAGCCCGCGCTGCTCACTCCACTCCTGCGGGTCGGCCAGCTCACAGCCCATGAAGAGCAGCTGCTTGCCGGGGTGCGCCCACATGAACGCCAGCAGCGCCCGGGTGGTGGCGAGCTGCCGCCAGCTGTCGCCGGGCATCTTGCCCACCAGCGAACCCTTGCCGTGCACCACCTCGTCGTGGCTGATCGGCAGGATGTAGTGCTCACTCCAGGCGTAGACGGTGGAGAAAGTGAGCTGATTGTGGTGGTACTGCCGGTGCACCGGGTCCTTGCTGAGGTAGTCCAGGGTGTCGTGCATCCAGCCCATATTCCATTTGAAACCGAAGCCGAGCCCGTCGTGGTCGGTCGGCCTGGTCACCCCCGGCCAGGCGGTCGACTCCTCGGCCACCATCAGGACGCCCGGATGATGCTTGTAGACGGTGGCGTTGACCTCTTGGAGCAGCGACATCGCGTCGAGATTTTCCCGGCCACCATGGATGTTCGGCAGCCACTGGCCATCCTCGCGCGAATAGTCGAGGTAGAGCATGGACGCGACCGCGTCGACTCGCAGCCCGTCGATGTGGAACTCGTCGAACCAGTAGAGCGCGTTGGCGACCAGGAAGTTGCGGACCTCGGCCCGGCCGTAGTTGAAGACCAGGGTGCCCCAGTCGGGGTGCTCACCCCGGCGCGGGTCGTCATGCTCGTAGAGGGCGGTGCCGTCGAACCGGGCCAGCGCCCACTCGTCGCGGGGAAAGTGGGCCGGCACCCAGTCCAGGAGGACACCGATGCCGGCGGCGTGCAGCCGGTCGACGAAGGCACGAAAGTCATCGGGGTCGCCGAACCGGGCGGTCGGCGCGTAGTAGCCGGTCACCTGGTAACCCCAGGACCCGCCGAACGGGTGCTCCATCACCGGCAGCAGCTCCACATGAGTGAAGCCCAGCTCCTGCACATACTCCGCGAGCTGGTCGGCGAGCTCCCGGTAGCCGAGCCCGGGCCGCCAGGATCCCAGGTGCACCTCGTAGATCGAGACCGGTTGCTGATGTGGGGCGCCGCCGACCCGGCGGTCCAGCCACTGCTGGTCACCCCACTGGTAGTCGGACCGGTGGATCACCGAGGCGGTCGCCGGTGGCACCTCGGCCCGGGTCGCCATCGGGTCGGCCTTGTCCCGCCAGCCGCCGTCGGCGCCCAGGATCCGATATTTGTAGCGCTGGCCCGGTTGGGCCCCGGGCACGAAGATCTCCCAGACGCCGCTGCTGCCCAGCGAACGCATCGGCCAGCCGTCGTGGGCACCCCAGCCGGTGAAGTCGCCGACCACCCGCACCCCGCGGGCGTTGGGCGCCCACACCGCGAACGCCGCTCCGCCCTCCCTCGACCGCGCCCCGAGCATCATCCACAACCGCTCGTGCCGCCCTTCGGCGAGCAGATGCAGGTCGAGCTCACCGACGGTGGGCAGATGGCGGTACGGGTCGTCGTAGACGACCCCGTCCACCCGGATCCGGTAGTCGACCACGGCGCCGGGCACCTCGGCCTCGAAGATCCCCTCCGGATGCACCCGGGTTGCCGGGTAGGCGACGTCGTCGACCACCACCGCCACGTCACCGGCCCCTCGCCGCAGCGTCCGGATCACGGTGCCGGCGCCGGCGGGGTGGGCGCCCAGCAGCGCGTGCGGATCATGTGCCTCGCCCGAGATCAGGTGTTCCATGCCGCACCTCCCGG
Source organism: Natronosporangium hydrolyticum (assembly GCF_016925615.1). Taxonomy (NCBI): domain Bacteria; kingdom Bacillati; phylum Actinomycetota; class Actinomycetes; order Micromonosporales; family Micromonosporaceae; genus Natronosporangium; species Natronosporangium hydrolyticum. Next base: position 2,308,650 of record NZ_CP070499.1, on the reverse strand, counting down.
GGTGCCGGTCGCCGGCTGCCCCAGCAACCGGGCCACCGACTGCAACGGGATCCACAACCAGCTGGGCCGGTGCCGCGCCTCGTAGGCGACCTCGTAGAAAGCTTTGTCCAACTCGTACGCGGCGAGCAGCTCCCGGGGGTGGCGCGGGTCGAAGCCGGCCGCCTCGGCGTAGCCGTCGCAGAAGGCGCTCTCGTTCCGGTCGATCCACTCCCGCGCCCGGAACAGCAGCTGCGTGTCCTGCTCTTCACCCACCAGCAGCTGGTAGGCGGCGTACTCGTAGGAGCGCAGCATGCCGGCGACGTCGCGCAGCGGGGAGTCGGGCCGGCGCCGCTCGTCGGCTGGCGACCCGGGCTCACCCTCGAAATCGATCAGAATCCAGTGATCCGGGGTCCGCAGCACCTGACCCAGGTGCAGGTCGCCGTGGACCCGTTGAATGGTGACGGGTTGGTCGGCGGCGGCGGCGAAGACCGCCCGCGCCGCGTCGGCGACCCCGGCGAGCTCCGGCACCAGCTCCACCGCAGTCTCCAACCGGCCGATCATCTGCCCCACCGGCAGCGGCGCCGGTTCGGTGCCGAGTTCGCGGGCGAGCGTCTCGTGGACCACCGCCACCGCTTCCCCCAGCCGGTACGATTCGGCCGCCAGGTCGCCACCGACCTCGTCGGCGCGCAGGTCCATCTCGGCCAGCAGGTCCCGGACGCTGGCCACCGCCATGCCCCAGCCCTCGGCGGCGTTGTCCGCGTAGTCGGTAAGCATGCCCAGCGAGAGCGGCTCACCGTCGGCGTCGGTGCTGTCGATGGCGCCGAGCAGCGTCGCCACGTAGGGGCAGCCGGCCCGGCCGAGCACCCGGTTGAGCTCCAGGTCGGGGTTGATGCCGGGCGAGACCCGCCGGAACACCTTCAGGATCGCGTCCCGGTCGTAGACCACGCTGGTGTTGGTCTGTTCGGCGTCGACCACCCGGGCCGGCGCGTCGGTGGGCAGCTCCGCCCCGGGTTCGGCGGTGAAACGCAGCGGCCCGAGCTCGGCACCGGCGTCGATCAGTCTGAGTAGATACTGGGCGGAGTCCTCGTCGAAGAGCGCGTCGTAGCCGGTGCGGCTGCCCTCGGCGCCGATCGTGGCCACGGTCGCGAACTCGTCGTTGGCCTCGTGGTCCCAGCCGACGAAGACTTGATACTGCTCGGAGCCGCCGTCCTCGTATCGCGCCGACAGCAACACATGGTCCAGATTGTCCCGCAGCGGGGTTACCGCCACCGGCTCAGCGGAGACCAGGGTGCGTTTCCGGCCGGCGTACCAGCGCTGGTGTACCAGCCAATCGGCCAGTGGCAGCATCATGTCGCCTCCTGGGTTACCTCGCGGCCACCGGACCGGGGGGCCTCTCCCCCGGCGGCGGTCGGTGACAGTTCGGGTTCGCTGAGCCGGAACCAGTAGAAGCTGTGACCCGGCAGGGTGAGCAGATAGGAATGGTCGGTGATCCGGGGGAACGGCACCCGGCCGGTCAACTCCACCGGCGTGTAGCCGGCCCAACCGGTCAGCTCCAGCTCGACCGCCTGCGGGAACCGCGACAAGTTATGGACGCACATCACCACATCATCGCCGTGTTCACGCAGAAAGGCGAAGACCGAAGGGTTGGACCCGCCGAGATCGTGGAACGACCCGAGCGCGAACGCCTCGTGCCGGCGGCGCACCGCGAGCATGGTTCGGGTCCAGTTCAGCAGCGTCGCCGAACGGTCCCGCTGAGCCTCCACATTGACCGCCTGGTAGCCGAAGACGGCGTCCTGGTTGACCGGCACGTAGAGCCGGCCCGGGTTGGCGGCGGAGAAGCCAGCGTTGCGGTCGGGGGTCCACTGCATCGGGGTACGCACGCCGTCGCGGTCCCCGAGCCAGATGTTGTCGCCCATGCCGATCTCGTCGCCGTAGTAGAGCACCGGCGAGCCCGGCAACGACAGCAGCAGCGCGGTGAACAGCTCGAACTGGTTGCGGTCGTTCTCCAGCAGCGACGCCAGCCGGCGCCGGATGCCGACGTTGGCGCGCATCCGCGGGTCGGTGGCGTACTCCGAATACATGTAGTCACGTTCCTCGTCGGTGACCATCTCCAGCGTCAACTCGTCGTGGTTACGCAGGAAGATGCCCCACTGGCAATTCTCCGGGATGGGCGGAGTCTGGGCCAGGATCTCCGAGATCGGAATGCGGGACTCGCGTCGCACCGCCATGAAGATGCGCGGCATCAGCGGGAAGTGGAAGGCCATGTGGCACTCGTCGCCGCCGACCTCCGGGTCGCCGAAGTAGGCGACCACGTCGGAGGGCCATTGGTTCGCCTCGGCGAGCAGCACCCGGCCGGGGAACTCGTCGTCGACCACCTTCCGGCAGCGCTTCAGAAACTCGTGGGTCGCCGGCAGGTTCTCACAGTTGGTGCCCTCCTCCTCGAACAGGTACGGCACCGCGTCCAGCCGGAATCCGTCGATCCCGAGGTCCAGCCAGAACCGGAGAACGTTCAGCATCTCCTGCTGGACCTCGGGATTCTCGTAGTTGAGGTCCGGCTGGTGGGAGAAGAACCGGTGCCAGTAGAACTGCCGGCGGATCGGGTCGAATGTCCAGTTCGACTCTTCGGTGTCCACGAAGATGATCCGCGCGTCGCGGTATCGCTGGTCGTCGTCGCTCCACACGTAGTAGTCGCCGTACGGGCCGTCCGGGTCCCGGCGGGAGGCCTGGAACCAGGGGTGGGTGTCGGAGGTGTGGTTCATCACCAGGTCGGTGATCACCCGGATGCCCCGCTGGTGGGCGGCGTCGAGCAACGCCACGAAGTCGTCGACGGTGCCGAACTCGGGCAACACCTTGTAGAAGTCGCGGATGTCGTAGCCGCCGTCCTTCAACGGCGAGTCGTAGAACGGCGGCAGCCACAGGCAGTCGACCCCGAGCCATTCGAGGTAGTCGAGCCGTTGAATCAGCCCCCGCAGGTCGCCGGAGCCGTCGGCGTTATGGTCGTAGAACGCCCGGACCAGCACCTCGTAGAAGACCGCACGCTGGAACCAGTTGGGGTCGGTGGGCAACACCCGCGCGTGCGAGAAGTCGTCGGCGCTCGGGTGTTCGACCGTACCCGCCGCGGTCGCGTGACTGCCTTCGTTGGGCTCATGGGGTGTCTCCGCCGGCTGCACCCTCTCGGCCTTGCCCATCATGATCCTTACTCAAACCTACGGACGGTGGACCGTGAAGACGTGGGCCGGCTCTTCCCACGGATCGAGCCGAACGGTGCTGCGCTGCCCCCAACGGTAACTAGCGCCGGTAAGCTCGTCGCGCACAGTGAAGGTCTCATGCCCCTGCATCCCCAGCTCCGGCATGTCCAGCGTCAGGTTTGCCCACTGCTCGTGACGCGGGTCGAGCGAGCAAGCCACCAACACCACTCCCCCGGTCTCGGGATCCCGTTTGGACCAACACAGTACCGCCTCGTTGTCGGATTCGTGAAACCGCAGGTTGCGCAGCCAGTGCAGGGCTGGCTGCTCGCGGCGGATGGTGTTGAGCCGGGTCAGGAACGGGGCGAGCGACTCACCGGCGGCCTCGGCCGCAGCCCAGTCCCGGGGTCGCAGCTGGTACTTCTCATTGTCCAGATACTCCTCGGCGCCCGGCCGGGCGACGTGCTCGAACAGCTCGTACCCGGCGTACATGCCCCAGGCGGGCGAGAGCAGGCTGGCCAGCACCGCCCGGACCTTGAACATCGACGGGCCGCCGTGTTGCAGATGCTCGGGGAGAATGTCCGGAGTGTTGGGCCAGAAGTTGGGGCGCATGTAGTCGGCTGCGGCGACCAGCTCCTGGCAGTAGTCACGCAGCTCCGCGGCGCTGGTGCGCCAGGTGAAGTAGGTGTACGACTGGCTGAAGCCGACCCGGGCGAGCCCGTGCATGATCGCCGGGCGGGTGAACGCCTCGGCGAGGAAGAGCACATCCGGGGCGTCCCGCTTGACCTCGGCGATCAGCCAGTGCCAGAAGTCGACCGGCTTGGTGTGCGGGTTGTCCACCCGGAAGATCCGCACCCCGAGGCCGATCCAGTACCGCACCACCCGCAGGATCTCGGCCCGGATGCCGGCCGGGTCGTTGTCGAAGTTGAGCGGGTAGATGTCCTGGTACTTCTTCGGCGGGTTCTCGGCGTAGGCGATCGAACCATCGGGGCGGGTGGTGAACCACTCGGGGTGGTCGGTGACCCACGGATGGTCGGGTGCGCACTGCAACGCCAGGTCGAGCGCGACCTCCATGCCCAGCTCCTGCGCCCGCGCCAGGAACTGCTCGAACTCGGCGCGGGTCCCCAGCTCCGGATGGATCGCGTCGTGACCCCCCTCGGCCGCCCCGATCGCCCACGGTGAGCCGACGTCGCCGTCCTCGGCGGTAAGCGCGTTGTTGCGGCCTTTGCGGGCGACCCGGCCGATCGGATGGATCGGCGGCAGGTAGACCACGTCGAAGCCCATCGCCGCCACCGCCGGCAGCCGCTGCGCCGCGGTGGTGAAGGTGCCGTGCCGCAGCGGGCGGCCGGCCTCGTCGGCCACCGCCCCCTCGGATCGCGGGAAGAGCTCATACCAGGCGGAGAAGAGCGCCCGCGGCCGGTCCACCACGATCGCGTACTCGTCGGAACGGGTCACCAGCTCCCGCACCGGCCACTGCCACAACAGCTCGGCCAGCGCCAGCGCGGGCGCCAGCCGCTCCGGCAACGGGCGGGCCTCATCCCGCAGCGCCGTCGCCGCCCGGCGCACCCGCAGCGCCGACGGCGTCGGCACCCCCACCGCCGCCCGGCCCAGGATCTGCACCCCCTCGGCGAGGTCGTTGGCGAGCTCCGCCGGCCCCTGCCCGGCGTCGACCTTCTTGCTGACGGCGTCGCGCCACTGCAGGTACGGGTCGAGAAACGCCTCGATCGCGAACCGCCACTCGCCCACCTCGTCCGGGCGCAGCTGTGCCTGCCAGGTGTCGGTGCCCGGCGGACCCGGCACCATCCGGGTCAGCGCGCGCTGCTCGCCGTCCGGGCCGAGCACCACCAGCTGGCAGCCGAGCGCCGCGTGGCCCTCCGCGAAGGCGCGGGCACCGACCGGCACCAGCTCACCGACGACCGCCTTGGCAGGGTATCGCCCACAGTTGACGGCGGGAGTGACATCGTCGATCAGGAAGCGGCCAGTCATGCCTCCCCACGATACGTGGCTTCCAGAATCAGATTCGCGGCCAGCGCCGTCCAGCCGGTCTGGTGCATCGCCCCGAGCCCCACGCCGGTGTCGCCGTGGAAGAACTCCGGAAAGTCGATCAGCTCCCGCCAGCCCGGCTGGTTACGCAGGTCGGTAGCGTCGCCGTACATCGGCCGGTTGCCCTTGGCGTCCGGCAGCAGCAGCGCCACCAGCCGTTCGGAGAGGTCGTCGGCGACCTGGGTGAGGGTCTGCTTGTGGCCGGAGCCGACCGGGTACTCCACCGTCAGGTCGTCGCCGAAGAAGTTCCCGTACCGCCGCAGCGCCTCGATGAGCAGGTAGTTCACCGGGTACCACACGGGTCCGCGCCAGTTCGAGTTGCCACCGAAGGTGCCGTCGGCCGACTCGCCCGGCTCGTAGCCGACCCGGAACTCGTGGCCGTCCAGCTCCACCTCGAACGGCTCCTCCCGGTGCGCCGCCGAGAGGCTGCGCAGCCCGTACGGGGAGAGGAACTCCCGCGGGTCGAGCATCCGGCTGAGCAGCTGCACCAGCAGCTCCTTGCCGACCAACGCCACCAGCCGCCCCTTGGGCGACTCGGCGCCGGCCAGGTCGCCGTCGGTGACCACGTGGGCGTGTTCCGGAGCGTTGGCCAGCAGCCACCGCATCCGGGCACCCAGCTCGGGCAGCCGCTGCAGGGTCGGCTCGGTCAGGGTGGTGCTCGCCGCCAACGGCAGCAGCCCCACCATCGAACGCACCCGCAGCGGCACGGTGGTGCCGTCGGTCAACCGCAGCACGTCGTAGAAGAACGCGTCCTCGTCGTCCCACAGACCATGGGTGTAGGCGGCACCGGCGATGTAGATGAAGTGTTCGAAAAACTTGCTGGCCAGATCCTCGTAGACCGGGTCGTGTTCGGCGAGCAGCAGCGCCATCTCCATCAGGTTCAGCGCGTACATCGCCATCCAGCCGGTGCCGTCCGACTGTTCCAGAATCCCGGCGACCGGCGGCCCGGCGGTTCGGTCGAACGGCCCGACGTTGTCCAACCCCAGGAAACCGCCCTCGAAAAGGTTGTTGCCGGTGGTGTCGACCCGGTTGACCCACCAGGTGAAGTTCAGCAGCAGCTTGTGCATCACCCGGGCGAGGAACTCGTGGTCGGTGCCGCCGTCGATGGCGAACACCCGCAGCGCCGCCCAGGCGTGCACCGGCGGGTTGACGTCGCCGAACGCCCACTCGTACGCCGGAAGCTGCCCGTTGGGGTGCTGATACCACTCTTTCAACAGCAGCACCAGCTGTTGCTTGGCGAAGGTCGGGTCGACCCGGGCCAACGCGACACATTGGAACGCCAGGTCCCACGCGGCGTACCAAGGGTACTCCCACGGATCGGGCATGGAGATGATGTCGCGGTTGTACATGTGTCGCCAGTGGCTGTTGCGGCCGAACCGGCGGCCTTCCGGCGGCGGCACCGCCGACGGGTCGCCGTCGAGCCACCGGGCCACATTGAAGTGGTAAAACTGTTTGCCCCACATCAGCCCGGCCACCGCCGACCGCACCACCGCCACCCGCTCCGCCGGCAGGTCGTCGCCCACCAGCGCCGCGAAGTAGCCGTCCGCCTCGCTCCGCCGGGCGGCCACCACCTGGTCGAACCCCTCCCCCAGGTCGGGAACGGTGTCGGTCGGGTCGGTCAGCTCCGGCGGCGCGGTCGCCGCGAACCGGACCCGGATCGTGGCGGTGCCCCCGGCGGGCACCTCCAGCCGGTAGTGCAGCGCCGCCTTGGTGCCACGAAGCTCCGGGTTGACCGTCTCGGCCCCGTCGACCAGGTGGTCGTTGATGCCGTCCTTCGGGAAGTCCGAACGGCCCGGCAGCCCCCACAGTCGCTGCGTGTTGGTCTCGTTGTCGCAGACCAACGGGGTCGGTTCTCCGTCTCCCACCAGCACCAGCTCGCCCAGCTTGTGGTGCCGGCCCACCAGCCGGGCGCCGTCGGCGAGGATCTCCGGCACCGGCTCCGGTTCGTCGCCGCTCCACGCCCAGGTGTTGCGGAACCACAGCGTCGGCAGCACGTGCAGCGACGCCGGGTCGGGCCCCTGGTTGGTCACGGTGATCACCGCGCACACGTCCCGGGGCGCGGCCTTGGCGTAGTCGACGGTGACCGCCCAGTACCGGTCGTCGTCGAAGATCCCGGTGTCCGGCAGCTCGTACTCGGTCTCGTCCCGCCCTCGCTCGGCGTTGACCGACCGCAGCTGCTCGTACGGGAACTCGGCCTGCGGATAGTGGTAGCGCCAGCTCAACCAGGAGTGGGTGGGGGTGGAGTCGGTATACCACCAGCACTCCTTGGCGTCCTCGCCGTGGTTACCCTCGGGCCCGGCCAGGCCGAAGATCCGCTCCTTCAGGATCGGATCGACGCCGTTCCACAGCGCCAGGCCGAAGCAGAACGTCTGCTTCTCGTCGCAGATCCCGGCGAGCCCGTCCTCACTCCAGCGGTAGGCGCGGGAACGGGCCTGGTCGTGCGGGAAGTAGTCCCACGCCGACCCGTGCTCGCTGTAGTCTTCGCGGACCGTGCCCCAGGCCCGTTCGGAAAGGTACGGGCCCCACGCCCGCCACGGTTCGAGCCCCTCGTCGGCCCGCCGTAGCCGGTTCCGCTCCGCCTGGTCATCGCTCATTCCCCCAATTGTCCTGGGCCGGCCGGCGGGTCCTGCACCGGCACACCCACCGAGTGAGAAAGGTCGGGGTTTAGGCGCTGGCTTCGCCACAATCGCGCCGGCCGGCGGCCCGGCGTGGCAAGCTGCTGCCAGGTGAGCAGAGCGGAGGCACGGCATGTCGGAGATCGTGTTGGTCCGCCACGGGGAGACCGAGTGGAGCCGCAGCGGCCGGCACACCGGCCGGACCGATCTGCCGCTCACCCCCGCCGGGGAGGCCGCCGCGACCGCGCTCGCCGCCGCCCTCGGCGACCGGCGGTTCGTAACCGTGCTGACCAGCCCGCTGCGCCGGGCCGCCGACACCTGCCGACTTGCGGGCCTGGCCGCCGACGCCGAGGTGGTGCCGGAGCTGCGAGAATGGGAGTACGGCAGCTACGAGGGGCGGACCACCGCCGACATCCGGTCGCAGCGCCCCGGCTGGTCGATCTGGCGGGACGGCGCGCCGGCAGGCGAGACCGCCACGCAGGTGGGTGACCGGGTGGACCCGCTGATCGACCGGCTGCGGGGCGTCGACGGCGATGTCGCGGTCTTCTCCCACGGGCATCTGCTCCGGGTGCTCGCCGCCCGCTGGTTGGAGCTGCCCGCGGCGCAGGGGCGGTGCTTCGCGCTCGACACCGCCGCCGTCAGCGCGCTCGGCTGGGAACGGGAGACCCCGGTGCTGCGGCGGTGGAACCAGTCGACCGCCCCGGATCCGCCATCCGGCTGACGTTGGCCGGCTCGTGTGATTCTCTCAGCAGGAGGGTGCTCGAAGCCGCGCCACCGGGCGGTGGAGCGATCCGATGGCGGGAGCGACGCGATGGCGGGCAGGCCGGAAGACGCACATGTGGTCATCGTCGGCGGCGGGTTCGCGGGCCTGGCCTGCGCCCAGCAGCTCGGCGGCCGGCGACAGATCCGCGTCACCCTGGTCGACCGCACCGGGCGCCATCAGTTCACCCCGCTGCTCTACCAGGTGGCCACCGCCGAACTCGCCCCCGCCGATGTCGGCCTCGACCTGGTGGAGTTGTTGCGCCACCACCACAACGTCACGGTCCGGACCGACACCGTCGTACGGCTCGACCCGAATCGGCGCGCCGTCCAGCTGGCCAGCGGCGATGAACTGACCGCCGATGTGCTGGTGCTCGCCGGCGGCGCCGACCCCAACTTCTTCCACACCCCGGGCGCCGCCGAGCACGCCTACCCGCTCTACACCCTCGACGGCGCGCAGGCGGTACGCGACCAGTTGATCCGGCTCTTCCAGACCGCCCGGGACCAGTCGCCGCCGGGCGATGTCCCGCTCAACCTGGTCGTGGTGGGCGGCGGCCCGACCGGGGTCGAGACCGCCGGCGCGCTCGCCGATCTGGTCGACGATGTGGTCCCGGCGGCGTTCGGGCCGCGCCTCGCCGCGCAGGCGCAGGTGATCCTGATCGACCACGGACAGACGTTGCTGACCGGGTTCACCGCCGAGTCGCAGGAGTTCGCCACCGACCGGCTGCGTTCCCGGGGGGTGCAGCTGCGCTCCGGGGTCTCGGTGACCGGGGTCGCCGCCGACCAAATCACCCTCAGCCAAGGCGGCAGCGTCGCGACCCGGCTGACGATCTGGGCCGGCGGCGTGGCCACGCCCCCGCTCGGCACCGACGCGCTGCCGCTCGGTCCCGGCGGCCGGGTGAACGTCGCACCCGATCTGACCGTGCCGGATGCGCCGCAGGTCTACGCCGTCGGTGACGCCGCGAACATCCCCGGCGGGCCCGACGGGCATCCGCTGCCGCAGCTGGCCAGCGTCGCCCGGCAATCCGGCCGGCACGCCGCCCAGAATCTGCTCGCCGCCTGGCACGGTCGACCCCGGCAGCCGTTCCATTACCACGACCGGGGGATCATGGCGATGGTCGATCGACAGGCCGCCGTCGCCGAGCTGGGTCCACACCGGCACGAACTCCACGGCCGGCTGGCCTTCACCGCCTGGCTTGGGGTCCACGCCGAGCTAATGGAGGGCGCCGGCGCCCGCGCCAGCGCCCTACTGGCCTGGGCGGACGAGTTCTACCTCCGGCCCCAGCACCGAAGCAACGCGTTGCTCGATCCGTCGACTATCGACACTCCCCGAACCCGGGCCTGACCGCCTAGCCGCGGTTCGGCTCCGCGGGCAGCGTAGCCAGCAGGCGCGACGCCTGCTCGGCGTACTCCCCGTCGACCGTCACGTCATAGTGGGCGGCGACCAGCGACCGGCGGGACGAGAAGTCGCGCTGACCGCGGGTGAAGGCTTGGGCCAGGGCCCCGAAGATCGCCCCGAACAGAGCGCCGATCAGCACCCCGGCGATCACCACCGCCAGCCAGCCCGACACCGCGAAAATGCCGAAGAGCAGGCCGATGAAGAGCCCGAACCAGGCTCCGACCGCGGTCCCCTGCAACGCGGCCCGGCCGACGGTGAGCCGACCGAGCACGGTCTCCACCAACCGGAGATCGGTGCCGATGATGGCGGTCCGGTCGACCGGAAACTGGTTGTCGGACAAGAAATCGACGGCCCGCTGGGCCGACGCGTAGTCGCCGTAGGTCGCGACCGTCACCCTCCGGGTCTGTTCGACCGGTAGATCCGTACCGCCGAGCGGAGTCACCATGACGACCTCCCAGTAACGGGCATCCTGATTTCCAAACGCTGACCCCGGGAGGATGAGCCACCCCACCCGCAGCGGGTGACGAACTGCTCACAGCCAGTGTAGCTCCGCACTCGATGTACCGCCGCCCGCGCGAGTTTGTGCCCGCCCAGGCCGCTCGATCATCGCGCCGACCCCCACGACCCACGGCGCTGACCTGCTTAAACTTGGGGATTGACCGGATAGCTGAGGTCTTTCGCCCGGAGCAGCGTGGGGTGGACCCGCAGCCAAGTGATGCCGGTGTCGGCCGGGTCGCGGTAGAGGTAACTGGTGAAGCGGTCGTCCCAGCGACTCTCATCGCTGCCGAGATATCGGGAGAGCTTGCGGCGACCACGGGGGACGTCGAAGGGCAGCAGGTCGGCCCGTCCCCGGGCGATGACCTGCCGCACCACCCCGGTGGCGAGCTGGCACTCGTCGACCACCAGCGCCACCACCGGGTCGGCACGCACCCGGCCCAACAGCTTCGTCCACGGGCCGGTGATAATCCAGAATCTCTCGTCCTCCCAGAGGAACCAGGTGGGGCGTACCGTCGGGCCGTTGGTCGCGACCCGGGCGGTCAACGGCTGGGCGAGGAACTCCGCAAGATCAAAATCTGCCATCCGGCCACTCTGCAATCTCAACCTGGCTTCAGGTCAACCCCGGCCGCCGACGACGGGGTTAGGCTGGCACGGTGGCAGTCGTCGACTGGGGCCGGCTGGCGGCCGAGTTCGGCTACCACGACCAGCCACACCTGATCCACGAGTTCCGGGCATTCGCCGGGCTGCGACCCACCGAGTACGCCCCGCGCAGCCCGGACGCCGCCAACCACATCCCGGTGACCGGCCCGGGGGTTGGTTGATTTCTACAAGACCCGGCCCCGGCGGTCGGCGAGGATGGGGCCATGGCCACCATTGTTGAAGTGCATCCGAAGCTGGTCGTGACCGACGGGGCCGGCGCGATCGAGTACTACCGCAGCTGCCTCGGCGCCCGGGAACAGACCCGGTTCACGATGCCCGACGGGAAGATCGTGCACGCCGCGCTGACGATCGGCGGCGCCACCGTGTCGGTGAAGGACGAGGGTGACGGCGACCTGGCGCCGACCAGCACCGGCGGCACCCCGGTGATCATGGAGCTGACCGTCGACGACGCCGACGCGGTCGCCGAGGCGATGGTCGCCGCCGGCGGGCGGATCGTCTTCCCGATCGCCGACCAACCCTACGGGCAGCGGTCTGGCCGGGTCGCCGACCCGTACGGTCACCTGTGGATCATTTCGCACCCGTTGGAGGAGTTGACGCCGGCGGAGATCCAGCGCCGGCTCGCCGGCTGACCCCGGCAGCCCACGCCACTCCAATTGATGAGCTTGGATTGTATTCGTGGTCGGTGGATACCCGCGTCGGAGCCTACGAGAGCTGCTAGCACAAACGGGGCAGCGCCAGGCCGGCGCCGGCCTTGTTCCGGCACCGAATTCCCGGACAACGGCCGCCCGCCGAAACGGACTGGTGGACGCTTCCGACCTGGTCACCCATCGCGGCACCCGCTCGACGCCGCGCCAGCCCTCCCGTAGGTCGAGGCGAGCCCGAGCGGCGGCGTGGTGCCATCACCCGGCCGGCACCGTTGCGTTTGTGCTAGCAGCTCTCGTAGGCAACGAAGCAGTCCCCCCGCCCGCCCGCCCGCCCGCCCGCCCGCCCCTCCTCCTCCAAGATCATCAAGTCGGGATGCGGAGAGGTCGAGATGCGGAGAGGTCGCCAGCGCTGGATGAGCCAGCAGGCTCCGCGAGCTGGCACACTGGTGCGGTGAGCGGATGGGAAGACGACGACGAGGTGCTGCCCGACACCACCCAGGATGAGCGCGGGCCCGGCTGGGGCGACGACTACCCCGGTCCGGGCTCCCACGACTCCCATGACTCCCTCACCGGCGACGACCGGCGCCTGCTCGCCGAACGGCCGCCGCACTGGGGGTAAGCCGGGCCTCCGTCACCACGGCGGCCGTCGCGCCGCCCGACAGTACCCAACTGCGACCCTTCTCACCTGGGAAGATGTGGCGTAGCACATGCTCGCGGAGGCTCCGCAACCACTCACCGGGCAGGTAGATTCGGCGCCATTGCGCACCCAGAGTTGCTGCGCACCCGAGATCACACCCCGAAATGTAGCGAGGCACCCCGAATGTCCCCCGTTGAGTGGTTGGAGCACCACTTTCACCATCGCTCCGACGAGTATTTGACCCGGTTCCGGCGGCCCGCCAACCGGAACATCGTCGAGTTTCATCCGCTGGTGAGCCAGAAGGCCCGGTGGATCTGGCGCTCCGACATGAACCCCTGCGTCTCCTGCTGGCTGGATACCGGCGACGTGGTGCCGGACACTCGGGAACACATCGCCCGTCGCCACCCGGCCCTCCCGCTCTCCCTCGCCGCGTAGCCGGCCGGCCGATCCCCGGCCGGCTGGTTACCTCCCCCGAGCTACCTACCCCCGGCCGGTCACGTCTGCTGGGCGCCGGTCTGCTGGGCACCGGTGGTCCAGACCGCCACGTAGTCGACGATCAGCGGGTGACCGGGTTGGGTCTGCGACGTCGGAGTGGTGGTTTGGGCCATCGCGTCCGGGAAGCCGCCACCGATCGCCAGGTTCAGCAGCAGGAAGTAGCCCTCATGGCCGGTGAACTGCTGCCACACGTCGGCCGGAATGTCAGCTTCGCTGACCGTGTGGAAGACCTCGCCGTCGACCGCCCACCGGAGTTCGGCGGGTCCCACCCGGGTGTCCCACTCGAAGGTGAAGGTGTGGAAGGAGCCGGCACAGGGCTCGTCCGGGCAGTCGGTGCTCGCGCTGAGCCCGTCGGGCTGCTCGCACGGCCCGCCCTCGGCCGGACCGCAGTGCAGCACCCCCCACACCTCGTCCAACCCGTTGGCGTTCTCCATGATGTCGATCTCCCCCATCGCGGGGAAGCCGTCGATATCCTCCCGGTACGGCTCGCCCAGTGCCCAGAACGCCGGCCAGTATCCGAGCGCCGCGGCACCGGTCACGTCCGGGAGCTGCAGCCGGCTCTCGATCCGGAGCGCACCACCCGGCGGCGGGCGGAAGTCCTGCCGGTTGGTCTCCAGCCGCGCGGAGGTCCACTCCCCCGCCCGGTCCCGCAACGGCGTGATCTCCAACTGCCCTTCGCCGTTGAGGCTCACATTGGCCGGATCGTCGGTGTAGACCGTGACCTCACCGGTCCCCCAGTTAGGTGGCCCGTCCGGGTAGCTGGTGCCGAGGCTCAACCGCCAGCGCTCCGACGAGGGCAACGCACCGGCCGGCCCCTCGAAGTCGTCGAGGAACTCCACTGTCCACCCGGGCGGCGTCGGCGGCGCCCCGCCATCGTTCTCGTTGCAACTGGCCAGGCCATCGCTCGCGAGCAGCGCCCCGGTGAGCGCTACGGCGCCGACGACTCGGCTGCGGAGAGCTCGGTTAACCGCCACGACTGGCCGCTGGGAAGATCGCATGGCACCTAGTTTCGCCACCCCAGCAGCCGAGGCGGCTAAGAAACCCGGCAACTCCCCCAACCGCGTGAACCGCAGCAACGCCAGTTACCCCTCAGGCAAGAACTAGCTAGACCGCAGATCGGTGAGCAGCAGATCCACCAGCCGCTCCTCCATCACTGCCCGACCAGCCGCCCGCATCGCAGCCGCCAGCGTCGGATCCCACCCGGTGGTGGCCGGCTCGCCCAGCAACGCCGGTCCGCTCCCGCCGGCCGCCGCGTAATCCTGGACCGACATCCGCCAGGGGAGCGCGCGGGGGTAGCGCGCCAGCGCGGCGGTGGTGATCCTCACCCCGGGCCAGTCGAAGTCGTTTCGCCACCGGATCACGGTCTCCGCCGGGGCCGCGGAGAGTAGCTGGTGCGCCGCCACCGACGGCACCCCCTCGGTGCAGATCAACGGCCGGGCCCGCGGTGCCAGGCCGACGGCGGCCCGCAACACCGCTGGGTTCTCGCACACGAAGATCTCGTCGACCGGCAGCGTCAACGACGCCAGCCGGAGCTGGTGCAGCGTCACCCGGAGCGGTACCCGTGCCTCCGCCGCCTCGGTGAGCCAACGGCCAAGCAGCCCACCGCTCGCCGGCAACCCCAGCACCAGCACCTGGCTGGCCAGGTCATCGGGTACCAGTCCTACCGACTCCCACAGCGCCCGTTCCTGCGCCCGGTTGCCCGGCACCGCGGTGCCCTGCCAGGCCGCCAGCGCCCGGAGTACGAGGCCACGCACGACCCCATCCGCCAGCGCTTTAGGGTCGTGGAGCACCCGGTCGGCGAAGACCGGCAGCGGTTCGCCGTCGACCGGCAGCGCGTCCAACGCCCGCACCACGGCTGCGAAGGGCACGCCGGTGCGGGCCACCCGGGCGAGCCAACCGTCGCGGCGCAGGCTGGCCAGCCACTGCTCGTACCACTGCGTCCCGGCGTACTTGCTGCTGGAGGCCACCGTCAGCACCGCCTCGCGGGCGGCGGCCTGGTCACGAATTTCGGCCGTCCGGTCCCGCAGCGGCGCCGCGGCGGCCAGCACCGCCAGCAGCCCGGCGCCGTACGCCTGCTGGAGGTAGCTGTCGACCTCGGCCAGCGGAACCCGCAGCCGGGTGGCGGCGGACGACCGGTGAGCGCCGGTGACCCCGATCACCACCAACCGTTCCGCCTCGGTCGGTGCGGTCAGCGAAACCGCGCCCGCCAGCGACCCACCGGTGCGTTCGAGGCTGCGACGAGCGGCGGCGAGCAGCCGGGACCAACCGGGCTCGCCGGTCAGCGTCTGCCACCGCGGCGCTGGTTCGGTCACGCCACCTCCGGGTACGGCAGCAACGCATCCCCGGCCGCTGCGCCGCCGGGAGCATCGACCGCCGGGTATCCGACCGCCGGAGATCGGCGGGTGCCGGGCGAACCGTACGCCTGCGCCAGGCTCCCGTCGAAGTCGGCGAGGTTGGCGGTGCCGTCCCAGACCAGCAGCACCGCCGCGACCGCCTGCTCCGCCGCGGAGTGGGACAGGTCGTAGTGCGCCGCGCCGCGTACCGACTGGTGGGTGGCCCACAGATCGAAGCCGGTCATGAACAGGTCCAGATCGAACTGCCGGGCCAGCGACATCAGCTCGCCCCGGCCGGTCTCATCGACCCCGGCGAACGCCTCGTCCATGCCCAACAGCCGGGGCGCCTCCGGCCGCGCCGAGCCGAACAACGCGTTCGCCGCCGCGAACAGCGGCAGGTGCAGCGAGACCGACTGTTCACCACCGGAGAGCTGACTGTGCCGCGCCCGGGTGAGGGCCTCGGCGCCGCCACCGGGCCGGTGCAGCGTGAACGCGAACACCCGCCACTGCCGATAGTCCAGCACCCGGCCCAGCAGTTCCCGGTACGGCAGTTCGGGGGATTCGGCGCGAGCGGTCTTGATCCGGCTGGCGAAGTGCCGGCGCAGGCTGGTCAGCTGGGCCGGGCCGAGCCGGGCCGGGTCCCGCTCCAGCAGTTTGCAGACTTCACGCTGCTCGGTCGTCAAGTCGTCGGCGAGCCGCCAGCCCACTCCGACGGTGATCCCGGAGGACATCCGCCGGGCCCGCATCTGGGTGTCCATCGCCTCGACCAGGTCCCGGGCCTCGATGGTGCGCTGATGGATCTGCCGGGCGAGCTGGCCCAGCAGCGCATCCTCCAGCACCTTCTGTTCGGCGTCGGTGAGCAACTGCTCTTGGTCGCGGCGTTCCCGGGCGATCCGTTCGGCGAAGTGTGCCACCGGGGTGAGCCCCTGCTCGTCGGCGACCCGTACCACGATCACGCCCTCATCGGTGGTCCACTCCGGCCGATGGTCCAGGCCGGTCGCGGGCAGCTGCGCCTGCAGCTCCGCCAAGGCGGTGGTGAGCCGGGTAGCGCTCTGCTTCAATGAAGTCTCGGTCGGGTTGAGTTCCCGGGTGGCCGCGAGGATCGCCTCGTGCAGGGCGACCACCGCCTCCGGCAGTTCGTCCTCCTCGGCAACTCCGACCTCGGCCGGCCAGCGCAGCTCGGTCGGGCAACGCAGCAATCCCAGCAGGTCCGGCTGTGCGTACGGGCGCAGGCGTAGCGCCTCCTGCTGCGCTTCGGCGACCGCGCCGGCCAGCGCCTCGTCGCCCAGCTCCACTCTCGCCTCGGCCGCGGCCCGCCGCCGCCCGGCCTGACTGTGGGCGGCGCGCGCACCGGTCAGCTCCGCCTCGGCGACGGTGATCTCGGCTGCTACCCGGTCGGCTTCGGCGAGCACCTGCTCCGCCTCGGCGCCGACCGCCTCCCACAACGCTTGGTAGCCGGCGTCCTTCTCCTGGTGGCGCTGGGCCGCCTCGGCCGCGGCCGACTCGGCGTCAGCGACCCGCTGCGCCGCCTCGTCGTGCCGCTCCTGCGCCGCCTGCTCGGCGTCGAGGGCCCCAGCGGCGTGCCGATGGGCTCCCTCCAGCTGCACCCCGCCACGCTCGAACCGACTGACCGCGGCCGCCACCTCGTCGACCCGATCCGCTGGCAGCGACCGTTCGGCCGTAACCCGCTGCTGTACCGCCGCCGCGGTGGAGCGCTCGGCCAACGCCTGGTCGAGCCGGGTACTCGCCGCCGCGGCCGCGTCGTGGCGGGCGGCGAGCGTCGCGGCGGCCCGGTCGAGCTCCCGCTGGGCTGCATGGACCGGTTGTAGCGACGGCAGCGCGGCGGCGGCCACTCCTACCGACGCCAGCAACTCGTCGATCGCCTGTGCCGCCGCCGCCACAGCAGTGATCTGCGCATCGAGCGCGGCGAGGCCCCGGTCGCACTCGGCGATCCGGGCGGCCCGGCGGGCGGCGCGGGCGGTAGCGCCGATGTACTCGGCGGTCGGCTTGGCGAACCGGCCGGCGCTGACCCCGTGCCGGTAGTGCCCGCCCCGGCCGACCGCTGCCACCGGGGCATCGGCCGCGGCCACCGATATCGGCAGGTCGACCAGGGCGATCGAGGCGAGCACCGCCGCCACCCGCTCCGCCGGCACCTGCTGCTGCACCTCCGGCACCAGCAGGTCGGCGAGGGTGTCGCCGGCCGGGCGGCGGGCTGCGGGCAACGGTGCCAGATGGCCGTCCTGCTCCCCATCGGCGACCGCCCTGGCGGCCGAGTCAGGGTCAGGGTGCACCCAGGCATCGAGCAGCCCGGCGGCGTGCAGCGCAGCCTCCACTCCGGCGGCGTCGCGGTCGGCCACCTGGTCGGCGAACCGCACCAGCCGCCACAGCGGCGCGCCCGGCTGTGACTCCCGCGCCGACCGGCGGGTGGGCGGGGTTGGTGGGGCGTCGTCGTGCTCGGCGGCGATCCGTTCCCGCTCCGTCGCCAGCTCGACTCGCTGCCGGTCGAGGGTGTCACGCTGCGCCGAGAGCGCCGCCGACCGGTCCCGCCGGGCCGCGACCGCGGCGGCGGTGGCGTCGCTGAAGATCTCGCGCAGGCTGGGCGCCTCGCCGGGCTCCCCCGCGGCACCGGCCGCTTCGGCCAACACCTCGGGCAGGTCCGGCACCGAAAGCTCGGCCAGCAGATCGGCGTGACCGTGCCGCCACCGCTGCACCTCGGCGACCGCCGCTCCCCGGGCGTTCGCGAGCGTCGCCTGCCGCTGCCCGACCTCCGCCTCAGCCGTCGCCACCGCCTCGTCGGCGGCGGACCGGTCGTCGCGCGCCCGGGCGTGGTCCCGCTCCGCCTGCGCCGAGCGCTGCGCGGCCTCCCGCACCGTTGCTATGTCGACCCGGCGGGCGCTGACCCGGGCGGTGACCCTCGCGGCGAGTCCGTCCGGCACCGCGTCGTCCGCGGGCCAGTCGATGCCGGCCAGCTCCGCCTCGCCGGCGAGGGCGTCGGAACCACGCTGCACCGCGGCGGCGGCGTCCCGGGCAGCGATCGCAGCCTGCTGCCGCTCCCGGCCCCGCGCCTGTTCGGCGGCGCGCTCGCCGACCACCGTGGCCTGTGCCCGCTGCGCGGCCACCGCCAGGTCGGCCACGTGTTGTTGCAGGTCGGCGAGGTCCTGCTGGGACTGGTAGGCGGGCGAGTTCTGCAGGCTCGACAGGTGGGCGCGCAGCCGCGCGGGCTCCGACTCGGCCGCCGCGAGCCGCTGCGCCGCCGCCTGCTCGTCGTCGGCCGCCGACGCCGATTCCGCCCGCGCCTGCGCCACCGCCTCGTGTTGCCGGGACACCGCCGCCCGCCGGGCGGTAGTCGCGTCGGCCGCCGCGCGGGCGTGGGTACGCAGGTAGGTCGAGTAGATCGACAGGAATCCGGTGGTCGCGGTGTCGGCGGCGACCAGGCCCTCCAGGGTGCGGGCTACCGCCTCCATGTCGTCGAACGAGTGCGCCGCCTCCACCAGGAGATGTTCGTCGACCGGTCGCAGCCCGCGCTGCAGCGTCCGGGACAACTCGGCGGGGTTGAGATCTTTCGCCAGTTGCGGCCGCCGTAGCGTCAGGACCAGGTCGAGCAGCTGCTCGTAGCGGGCCGGGCCCAGGCCGAAGAGCCGGGCGTCGATCTGGTGTCGATGCTCCTCCGGCGAGTCCCGAACCGCCTCATCGCCGAGCTCGGCCAGCAGCTGCTTACGGTTCAGCGGCCGGTCGTCGGCGTCGAGCAGGGAGAAGTCCACCCCCACCCGGCCGTCGGTGACGAAGTGCCAGCGGCTGACCCGGTCCACGTGCCGGTGGGCGCGCAGCCCTATCCCCACGGTCACATACCGCTTGCCGTCACCGAACTCCAACCATACGTACGCGTGGGAGACCTCCTGGCCACGGTAGAGCAGGTTGGACTTCATGGTCCGCTCTTCACTGGCGAACGGGTTGAGCCGGCGCGGCTCGATCCGCCCGTCCAACACGAACGGGAACAGCACCTCCAGCGCTTTGGTCTTGCCCGACCCGTTCGGGCCGCGGAGCACCAGCCAGCCGTCGACGAAGAGGAACTCCTCGTCGCGGTAGTCCCAGAGGTTGATGATGCCGGCACGGGTGGGCCGGAACCGGCCTACATCGGCGGGATCGGTCACGATTAGTCTGTCCCCATGAGTCGATGGCGGATGGCGTCAGGCGAAGAGTTCGGGGGTGGTGGCGCGCTTCTTCACCGTCGCCACGGTGTTACGGTAGCGACCCACCAGCGGCCGCACCAACACTCCACCGGGCACAATGGCCACGGCACCGAACCGCGCCAGCAGCGCCACCGCCTCGGTGCGCAGCCGCTGCGGGTCGGCGTGCCAACCGGCGCCGAAAGCCTTCCCGTAACGGCGTAGGATCTGATCGGTCGATTCCTGCAGGAAGCTGTCGGTGGCGAACGGCAGCCGACCGGGGCCGGCCTGATCATCTCGGGGGCGGCCGAAAGCATCGGGGCCGCCGTCGTCTCCGGGGCCGCCGTCGGTCGCCGCCGGCGCGAGGTCCGGCGACTCGTCGGGCAACGGCACCAGGGTGCCGGTCGGCAGCCCGGCGTCGATCTCTCGCGCCAGCCGCAACCGCTGCTCGGCTGGCTCCGGTGGCGGGAACCGCCGGACCCGCCGCCGGTCCGGGTCCACTACCCGGTCGGCCATCTCCACCGCCAACAGTACCGCCGCCTGCGCCACCGAACCGGTGCCCGGAAACCGCTCAACCGAGAAGTTGACGGTGTCCACCAGCAACACCCCTTCGGCCCGCCGCTCGACGCGTAGCCCGGTCAACCGGTACAGATCGGCCGGCAGCGCCGAACCGCGCAGGTGGTTGGCGACCGGCTCGGCGACCTCGGCCAGGTAGACCACGGGCTGTTCCACCACCGCCCGACGAGCCGCCTGCGCCGCCGCCCGCCGGGCCGCGTTCCCGCTGCTGTTGGGGTTGTCGGCGGCCCCGGAACGATCCAGCAGGGCGGTCACCGACTCGACATGCTGCAGCACCCGGCTCGGCCGGAACAACGCCAGCACCACGTCCCGGGCCACGTCGTAGAGCGCCTCCCCGGTGCCGGGGTCGCTGGCCCAGGCGACGCTCGATCCGTCGGCGGTGCGCAGGGCCCCGCGCTCCTCCAACCAGCCCACCGCATCGACGAACGCCCGCCGGTCGGCGCCCCGGTCCGGGTCCAGCCCCAGTCCGGTGATCCGGCCAGCGTCGGCCGCCACTGACTCGGCCAGCTCACTGAGGGTGATCTGGATCCCGGCGCGGCCCAACACCGCCAGACACAACGACAGGTACGCGTACCGCTGCCGGTCGAACGGGCGGCCGTTGCGGGAACGGGCGGGATGGTCGGTCTCCAGGCTGTCCCGGGTGCGCACCAGCCGGGCGGTGGCGCCGTGCAGCTCCAACCGGTAGCCGAAGGCCTCGGCCAGGTCGTGGCGGAGACTGGCGGCGAACCGGCGGACTCGCGGCAGCGCCTTCTCATCGGGCCAGCCGGCGGTGATCAACGGATGTCGCAGCACCAGCCGGACGGCCCGCTGATAGTCGGCGAGCTCCAGATCCGAGATCTCCTCGGCGAACCGGTGACCGCTCACCGGCCAGACCTTACGCTCTCCGCCGCCGGCGACGGCTGACCCGCCGCCTGAGTGGCGGTGGCGCCCGACCTCGCAGTGACGGTGTTGCCCGACCCCCGGCTGATGGTGTGGTCGGCGCGGCTCACGGTCACCTGGTAGCCGTCCAGGTGCAGCGCTCCGGCGCTGGTGGGCACAGTGGTGAACCGCCCCGGGGTCGGTGTGAGCGTGAGCCGGACCCCGTGCGCCGCGGCTACCAGCGGCGCCCGGCCGGCGCCGGGCGCCCGGGCGCCGAGCACCAGGTCGAGCATTCGCAGCAGCACCCCGGTCTGGGCATCGTCCAGCGGTTGCGCTCCGAGTGAAAGTTCGGCCAGCTCGGCGGCGGCCCGCCCCAGCCGCTGCTCCTCCGCGAGCTGGCGTTGCCGGAGCACGGCCCGCGGCGCGTCGGCCCGGTCGAGCCGGGCCGGCCGGCCCTTACCCTGCCCCGGCAGCTGGCCGGCGGTGACCAGGGTCCGGGAAAGCTCCACCGCCGGCGCGTCCCACCAGGAGTGCCGGGTGGGGATCGCCTCCGGGTCCGGAAAGGCCACGCTGACGTGCCGCGGGGCGCCGAGGCCGAAGGTCGCGTCGAACAGGGCGTGCGCGGCCGGTTCGGTCTCGACCAGGCAGAACCAGGCGGCGAGGTGCCGCAGCTGCGACTCACGACTGACCCCGCCGCGGCGCGCCTCGGTGATCCGGCGCAGCAGCGCCAACACGTCCCCGATCGCCGCCATGGTGGCGTCGGCGAGCCGATCGGCCTCGCTGATCTCGTCGGCGCCCGGCGGCGCCAGCCAGGAGCGCAGCCCGTCCCACCGGCGCTGCCAGTCGGCCAGCCGGTCGGCCGGGGTACGGAAGATTCGCTCGTCGGCCTCGGCGGCGGCGGCGACCAGCCGATCCAGGCCGGTCGCCTCCACCTCGTGTACGGCCGTGCGCAGTCGTGGGGTGTAGCGCTGCAGTTCGTCGTGGAAGTCGCGCAGGTGCGCCAGCAGGGCGTCCTTGTGCGCCAGGAAGGTCTCCGGCCGCAGATCGTTGGTGCGGCTCAGATCCCCCAGCATGTGGTAGAAGCGCGCGGCCCGCTCCACCATGTCGGCGAGCGCCCGGTCGAGCCGGTTGAGTTTGCGGTAGACCTCCTCGCTGTCGCCCGCGGCGTTCGCCGTCGCCAGCGCGGCGAGGTCGGCCAGCAGGTCGGCGAAGACCAGCCGGGAGAGCGTGCTGTCGTCCATCGTGGCGGAGAGGACGTTCTCGACCGCCCGGTGCGCCCGGTAGCCCGCCTCGGTGAACTGGTAGACCGAGTGCCGGTTGCGATACTCGGCCAGCGTGGTGGCTCGGGTGCTGTCCTGGCCCCGGTCGAGCACTCCCCACTCCACCAGCATGTCGAGCAGCCGGGACAGCTCCAGCTCGGCCGGGTCGGGACAGTCCGGGGCGCGGTCCCGCAACGCCGCGAGCGCGGCGGCCACCTCCGAGGTGTGCAGGAGGACATGATAGTTGGAGCGGGCGGCATCGAAGGCGCGTAGCACCCACAGGTAGCCGAACCGGTTGTCGGCGGTCAGATAGCTGAACAGCCGCATCCGTTCGTCGAGCCCGAAGTCGTCCAGCCCGAAGGTCGGTGCAGGTGTGTCGCCGGTCGCCACCATCGCCCCGCCTTCCCACCGTCGACAGTGCCCGCCGACGGGCGGCCCGCCGACCCATTCATCGCATGCATGGTATCGGCCGGTGCCCCCTGACCCTGGTAGCGGTGCCGCTGGCAGCAACCCGGCCTCGGCAACGGCCTTCGTTGAATACGACATCTCATTGTTAAGTCTGTAATAAGGTGATTTGATCGCCTGGAGGCCATCGGCGGCGGCGACCTCGGGAGGGAGGAGGGGACGGGATGGTCTTCTTCGTCGGCCAGTGGGCTTTGATCGTGGTCGGCTTCGTCCTGCACCTGCTGCTCGACCGGCACCCCGACCGGCGTACCGGGCCGCGTGCCGTGGAGCTAGCACTGCTGTGGGTGTTGGTGGCCGGCGGCGCCTGGGCGATCATCGGCGGGATCGCCCACATCGGACCCAACTCGACCGAGATCGCCGATCAGATCGGGTACGAGCCTTCCATGTTCCAGTGGGAGGTCGGCTGGGGTGATATCGCGCTGGGGGTGCTCGGCATTGGCTGCGCGCTTCGCCGGCTGCGCGGAAGCTGGTTGACCGCCGCGGTGGTGGCGCTGGCGATCTCTTACTTCGGCGACGCCATCGGGCATCTGATGCAGCTGGTGGCGCACGACAACCGCGCACCGAGCAATGTCTGGTCACTACCGTCGGACATCCTGCAGCCGTTGTTGGCGATCGGGCTGCTGATCGGCTACCGCCGGACGTCCCGCCGGCCGGAGCCGCGGCGGGGCCGCCACGCTCGCCCCGACTCCGGTTGACAAAGTTTATCGACCCGACTTATTCTCCTGGCAGTCCGGGCACGCCGATGTGCCGTGCGGTGAGCGGCGTAGGGCCCCGCCACCCTCGCGGCACCGCGCCTTTAGGAGTGTCATGCACGGCACGTTACGGGCCGCCCGCTGGCGGCTCGCCCTCAGCACTGTCGCCATCACCTCGTTGTTGACCGGGCTCGGTGTCGCCGCGGCCAGCACCGCCCACGCCGCCACCGGCTGCAGCGTCGACTACTCCGCCGAGCACGAGTGGCCCGGCGGCTTCACCGGCAACGTCGCGATCACCAACCTCGGCGACCCGGTCGACGGCTGGGACCTGGAGTGGACCTTCCCCAGCGGGCAACAGGTCACCCAGGCCTGGGGCGCCACGGTCGCCCAGTCCGGCGCCGATGTGACCGCCAGCAACGTCGGCTACAACGGCAGCATCGCCACGAACGGGACGGTTTCGTTCGGGTTCAACGGCTCCTGGTCGGGCAGCAACCAGGCCCCGGACCAGTTCGTCCTCAACGGAACCACCTGTACCGGCGACGTGAGTGAGCCGCCGCCCACCAGCCCACCGCCGACCACCGCGCCGCCGACGACGCCGCCCACCACGCCCCCGCCGGACGGCGAGGACCCGATGTCCGTGGTGGCTGCCATGGAGCCCGGGTGGAACCTGGGCAACTCGCTGGACGCGGTCGGCGACGACGAGACCGCCTGGGGCAACCCCTGGATCACCCAGGAGCTGATCCAGAACATCCGGGCAGAGGGCTTCAACAGCATCCGGATTCCGGTCACCTGGAGCGCCCAGCAGGGCCCAGCCCCCAGCTACACCATCGATCAGGCCTATCTGGACCGAGTCGAAGAGGTCGTCGACTGGGCGCTGGATGAGGACTTCTACGTCATGATCAACATTCACCACGACTCGTGGCAGTGGATCGTCGACATGCCGAACGACCGGACCAACGTGCTCGACCGCTACAACGCGATCTGGACCCAGGTGGCGGACACCTTCCAGGATGCCTCCCCCCGGCTGATGTTCGAGAGCGTCAACGAACCGCTGTTCACCGGCTCCGACGACGCGCTGCACACGGAGCTGCTGCACGAGCTGAACGTCTCCTTCCACGAGATCGTCCGCGACTCGGGCGGCAACAACGCCGACCGGATGCTGGTGCTGCCGACCATGCACACCGGATCCGAACAGCCGTACCTGGACGCGTTGAACCACACCATCGCCGAACTGGACGACCCGAACCTGATCGCCACCGTGCACTTCTACGGCTTCTGGCCGTTCAGCGTCAACGTCGCCGGCTACACCCGGTTCGACGACGAGGTACGGCAGGACATCGTCGACACCTTCGACCGGGTCCACAACGCCTTCGTCACCCGCGGCATCCCGGTGGTGATCGGAGAATACGGGCTGCTCGGTTTCGACCAGCACGTCGGCACCATCCAGCAGGGCGAGAAGCTGAAGTTCTTCGAGTTCGTCAACCACTACGCGCAGCAGACCCAGCTGACCACCCAGATCTGGGACAACGGCCAGCACTACAACCGCAACGCGATGCACTGGCGGGATCAGGAGTTCTACGACATGCTGTCGGCGAGCTGGTCCGGCCGTTCCGGCACCGCCTCGGCCGACCAGGTGTATGTCGAGGTCGCCGGGCAGATCACCGACCAGACCCTCACCCTCAACCGGCACGGCACCACCTTCGAAGGGCTGCGCCACGGCAGCACCCTGCTCACCGAGGGCCAGCACTACACGGTCGCCGGGGACCAGCTCACGATCACCGCGTCCACACTGACCGATCTGGTCGGCTCCCAGCAGTACGGCGTCAACGCCGACCTGCACGCCGAGTTCTCGCAGGGCGCGCCGTGGCGGATCAGTGTGATCAGCTACGACACGCCGATCCTGCAGGACGCCAACGGAGCCACCAACTCGTTCGCCGTGCCCACCGAGTTCCGCGGTGACCAGCTGGCGACGATGGAGGCGGTCTACGCCGACGGCAGCAACGCCGGCCCCCACGACTGGACCTCGTTCAAGGAGTTCAGCCAGGCATTCGAGCCGGACTACGACGCCGGGGTGATCGAGCTGACCTCGACCTTCTTCGACAGCGTCAACGACGGCGCCCCGGTGACGCTGACCTTCCACTTCTGGAGCGGCGACACCGTGAGCTACGAGGTGGTCCGCTCGGGTAGTACGGTCACCGGCACCGCCGGCTGACCGACGACCCTGCGGTCACTGGGCCCCACGATCACTGGGCCCCACGGTCTCGCCCAGGGGCGGTCGCCAGCCCGGCGACCGCCCCCACCGCCGGTTAGGGTGGCCGGATGCAGATGCGACGGTTGGGGCGCACCGGGCGCCAGGTCAGTGCGGTCGGGCTCGGGGCTTGGCAGCTGGGGGCGGACTGGGGTCCGGTGGCGGCCGACGACGCCCGGCAGGTGCTGGCCGCCGCAGTCGAAACCGGCATCACCCTCATCGACACCGCCGATGTCTACGGCGACGGCCGCAGCGAACAGTTCGTCGGCGAGGCGCTGGCGCAGCCCGCCGGTGGTGACCTTTTCGTGGCGACCAAGCTGGGCCGTCGGGTGGAGCAGCGGCCGGAGCATTACCGGCTGGACAATTTCCGTTCCTGGCTGGACCGTTCCCGCCGCAACCTCGGCGTCGACACCATCGATCTGGTCCAACTACACTGCCCGCCCCCGGCGGTCTACGCCGACGACCGGGTCTTCGACGCCCTCGACACGCTCGTCGACGAGGGCATCGTCCGGGCGTACGGGGTCTCGGTGGAGACCTGCGCCGAGGCGCTCGCGGCGATCGACCGCAAGGGCGTGGCGACGGTTCAGATCATCCTGAACTGCTTCCGGCACCGGCCGCTCGACGAGGTGCTCCCCGCCGCGCAGGCCGCCGGAGTCGGCATCCTCGCCCGGGTCCCGCTCGCCTCCGGGCTGCTTTCGGGTCGCTACGACCTGACCACTTCCTTCGCCGCCGACGACCACCGCAGCTTCAACCGGCGGGGCGAGGCCTTCGATGTCGGCGAGACGTTCGCCGGTGTCCCCTATGAGGTCGGCCTGGCCGCGGTGCGCGACCTGGCCGGGGCGGTGCCGGAGTCGATGACGATGGCCCAGTTCGCCCTCCGCTGGATCCTGGACCAGCCCGGCGTGAGCACGGTGATCCCGGGGGCACGCGATGCCGACCAGGTGGCCGGCAACGCCGCCGTCGCTGATCTCCCGCCGCTCACCGCCGGCCAGCACGAGGCGGTCCGGAGCGTCTACGACCGGCACATCCGGCCACACGTCCACCATCGCTGGTAACCAACCGCACAGGGGCGCCCGGCGAGCCGGTGCTACCCGGCCGGGCCGGTCAAGCTCGGTGGGCCGGTCAAGCTCGGTGGGCGATGGTGTAGCGCACCGCGATCGGCATTGGAAGTACGCCGTCCGGCCGCCGGAGCGGCTCCAACGCGGCTTTGGCAGCGTCGCGGGAGGCGGCGAGCTTCTCCGCCGGGATGGCGTCCCAGAAGGCCCGGGCGCCGTGCGAGCGGTTCCACTCCAACCACTGGGCTGGGTCGCGGTACTCGACCTCGTACGCCACGGTCTCGTGCTCGACCTTGCCGAAGCCGGCCGTCTCCAACGCGGTACGCAACGCGTCGTCGGAGGCGAACGCCTCCCGCTGGGGCAGCAGCCGGGGCATCGTACCCGCCGGGATCTGACCGTAGAGCGCCTCGTAGACCGGCTTCCACTCGGGGAACTCCGCACCCCAGGTCGAACAGGCGAAGACCCCGTCGGGGCGCAGCAGCCGCTGGTAGCGGGCCAACGCGTCGGTGAGGTTGGGCAGGAAGAAGAGCATGTGGGCGGCGAGAATCCGATCCCAGCCGGCTTCGTCGGCCGGTGGATCTTCGGCATCGCCGACCCGCGCCTCGGCGTGGCGGAGCCCGGCGGCGGTGAGCGCGCGATCGAGCCGCGCGACCATGCCGGGCGCCAGATCGACGCCGAGCGCCCGCCCGGCTGCGCCGACTTCGGCGGCGGCCGGAAGCAACGCCGCACCGGTCCCGCTGCCAAGGTCGAGAACCCGCATCCCGGGCCGCAGCCCGGCGCGGGCCACCAACTCGCGGCCGAACCGGTCGAAGAACTCGGGGCCGACACGTTCATAGTCGTCGGCGGCGTCCTGGAACGCCTTGGCCACCACCGACTTGGTCTCGTCCTCGCTCATGCGTCACCTTCCGTAGACACCGCACGGTGGACCACCGCCGGCCCGGCACTACATGATAACGAAAATCTGTAGCGACAAGCTAGCGGTGGTCCACCGGTACGGCCCGGGAGTGCGACCGGGTCAGGCGTCCTGCCAATCGAGGATCGAGTCGACGATCAGCTCTGCGGCGCCCTGGTGCTTGGCGTAGTGGTCGGGGAACGCACTGCCCTGCACCCGCTGGGCGGCGACGGTCACCGGGAGGTCCTCCCAGCCGCCGACCCGCTCCAGGTCGTTGTAGAACTTCATGGCGCTGTAGCGGGGATCCATGCAGTACTGCAGATCGTTGACGCAGTAGTAGCGGACCCGCTGCTGGAAGATTCCGACCGAGTCGTG
The DNA here is from genome assembly GCF_016925615.1 of Natronosporangium hydrolyticum. Lineage (NCBI taxonomy): Bacteria > Bacillati > Actinomycetota > Actinomycetes > Micromonosporales > Micromonosporaceae > Natronosporangium > Natronosporangium hydrolyticum. Next base: position 2,280,817 of record NZ_CP070499.1, on the reverse strand, counting down.
GTCACGGCCGTAACCGTCCCGCGGCTCGTAGTCGAACGAGTGTGGAACGTGGACGTTGGCCAGCACCTCCAGCTGAGACTCCTGCATGGCGGTGGCGATCGCCACCACGAAGGCCTGCCGGGACAGACCCAGGTCCTGCCCGGTCTCAACGATGGTGATGGCGTGCTGCAACTGCTGCTCGTTAATGCCGGCGCGCAGTTCGGGGCGAGGAGGCTGAGTCTCCCCTGTGGCGGAAACCTTGGTGGCCGCCGCCGCCGAGCTCTTCGGCCCCGTGAATGCGGTGCCAGCAGCCAGGATCGTAAGACCAACCAGTCCTACGAGTAGGGCATGGGTAACGCGACGAATCATCAGAGGGGAACCTTTGGGTTCGGGGACAAGGGAAATACACACGCTAGGCGCCATACGGCGGCGAAAAAAGGGGGCTGGCTCGTGAGCGGGGTCACGGGATATCAGCCTAGAGAATGATTTGCCCGAAAAATCACCCTCGGTGCGTTGTTTGTGTACGGATCGCCCGGCCAACTGGTCGGCTCAGCGTGAGCACCGTCATAGCCTGCGAGCTGCCGAACCCATCGGCTGAACGGTCAATCCCGACCCGACGATCGACGGCGATCCCCGCTCCGTCGAGGCCGCCGCACCCAAACTCGTTATGACACAGTCACACAGTGTTAGCAACTCCAGGCAGTACGTCCAATCAGCCAGTCCTTGGGCCGCCTGGGCCGCTGGGCCGCTGGGCCGCTGGGCCGCTGGGCCGCTGGGCCGCTGGGCCGCTGGGCCGCTGGGCCGCTTGGGCCACCTAGCCACCGGTCACTGGGTCACTGGGTCACTGCAGGACAGCGCCGGTGGCCACCATCAGCAGTAGCCCCAGGCCCGCCGTTGCCGCCCACAACGCCCACGCGAGTCGGCGGACCCGCCCAGCGCGATCCTCGCTGATCGGCACCAGTCGGGCCCCGCCCGGTAGGTAGCGCAGCGCGATAGCCGCCAACAGCCCGAAGGCCGGGAGCAACCAGATGATCGCCGCCGAGTTCGCGAAGAACCCGAAAGCTGCCAGGAGGAACAGAACTACCATCCCGGCGAAGAGGCCGAAACCCACCGCCGCCCGCCCGCAGGTGAACGCCACCACCATGCCGACGATGACCAGATACATCCACTCCTCGGCCGGGTTCAGCCGCAGCCCGGGGCCGGCTTGCCCGAACGCGAAACAGAGCACCGCACCGACCAACGGCGCCCACCGGATGCCGTACAGCTCCGGTTCCTGGTGCCACCGCCACAGCCCGACCGCAAAGACCACCAACAGCAACACCATCCCCGCGTACCCCGCCGCGGAGATGGCCGTGCCGCCCAACCAGGCCGGTTCCGGCACCGGCAACTGCCCGCCGGGGCCAGGCTCCGGCACCGCGAGGTCGATGGCCGGGGCGAGCCAGAGCCACAGCAGGTAGCCGACGCACGCCGTCGCGAGCACCACCGCTGGGAGCAGCGGCCGCCCCGGGACGAAGCAGAGCCGCTCCCCCGGCCCGGCCCGCCACGCCTCGGGCGGCCGACCGGCCCAGGTGTCGAGGTACCGCACCGGATCCCCGCTCGCCCCCTGCTCGAACGAGCGCCGCACCAGCAGCGGGATCGGCGAGACCGCGATGCTCAACGCCAGGAACGTCGCCAGGCCCGCCGCCAGCAACACATCCAGCGCGAGGAACGAGGTCGACAGCGCACCCCCGGCGAGTGCGCCGAGCACCCCGGCCGGCAGCCCGAACAGCGCCAGCTCCACGAAGAGCAGGGCCGACGCGCCGACCCAGGCGGCGAGCCGGTGCGCCCCGGCCCCTCGGCGCAGCCGGGGCGACACCCGCAACCTCGCCCCGGCATCCCGCAACGCCACCAGCAAATCGCGCAGGCCGGCCGCGTCCAGCTCGCGAAAGAACGGCCCCAGGTGCGCCGCCTGCTGCTGGGCAACCTTCGGCACGTCGTAGCTGGCGAAGGTGAGTCGCAGCCGGTGCGGCTGATCGGCCGTGGTCAGGTGGAGCGTGCCGTATCCAAGCGTCGCCCGAACCGGCCGGAGCGCGACCGTCTGCACACCGGCGGTCAGCCACAGCTGCCCGTCCCGCACCGCGACCAGGGCGGTCTGCTCGGTCTCCGCGCCGCCGAACGGCGCGGGCGCCACCTTCGCGATCATCGCCTCGGCCACCACCATGTGCCCCCAAGTTTTGGCTGGTCACGGTGCCAAGTTCAGCGGGGCACCACGCCGGTTCGCCTGGTCGGCTCACTGTAAGGCACCCGAGCAAGCCCGCGGCGGCCCGTCAACCCGTCGGCGCCGAGCGCGCGGCCTGTTCGCAGCGGGCTGCTTGCGAGCGCAGCGCCGCCGTCACCGCCGGCTCACCGCTGACCACCGCGAAGTCGGCGTCCAGCGAGGTGATCATCCAAACCAGCGCCGAAGTGCTGTCCGCGCCCATCGAGACCAGGCAGCTTCGGTCACCCTCCGCCTCGACCACGCCCATACCCGGCCAGATCCGGGCCCCGATCGCCGCTGCCGGCTCGTAGACGCGGAACACCGCCCGACACGGCCAGGTACGCGACGACAGCTGGTTAGCCAGGTAACGTACGGCGTCTCCGTCGGGTGGTGGCCGCGGAGCGAACCGGGGCCCGGCCGGAGTGCGCAGCGTCATCCGGTCCACCCGGAACGACCGCCAGTCGGCCCGGTCGACATCCCACGCCACCAGATACCAGCGACGCCCGGCGTTGATCAGGCGATGTGGCTCGCCGGTCCGCGCGCTCGATTCGCCGCCGTGGCTGCGGTAGTCGAACCGTAGCCGTTCCTGCCGCCGGCAGGCGTCGGCGATGGTCATCAGCGTCGCCGAGGAGACCAGCTCGGCCTCCTCGGCCGGGCCGCCGAGCCGCGCGGTGGCGGCCTGCAGGGTCTGCACCCGGTACCGCAGGCGGGGCGGTAGCACCTGTTCAAGCTTGCGCAGTGCCCGCAGCGCGGTCTCCGCCAGCCCGGTCACCGAGCCCTCGGCGGCGTGCCGCAGCCCGAGGGTGACCGCCACCGCCTCATCGTCGTCGAGCAGCAGCGGGGGCAGCGCGGCTCCGGCGCCCAGTTGGTAGCCGGCGGTGCCGCGGACGGCGTGCACCGGGTAGCCGAGATCCCGCAGCCGTTCCACATCCCGCCGGACTGTCCGGGTGGTGACGCCCAGCCGCGCGGCCAACTCCGCGCCGGAGCTCTCCCGGTGGGCCTGCAGCAGCGACAGCAGCCGAAGCAGCCGAGCGGAGGTGTCGCTCATCCGCCCAGCCTAATCCTGCTTAGGACCGAACCTGGCCTAACTACCTTCTAGCGTCGAGGTATGGCTACCGCAACGCCGGAGATCCGGCCCTTTCACATCGACATCCCGCAGGCCGACCTCGACGACCTGTACGCCCGCCTAGCCAACACCCGGTGGCCCAGCGAACTGCCCGGTGTCGGCTGGAGCCGCGGCGTACCCGTGGCGTACCTGCGGGAGCTGGCGGAGTATTGGCGTACCAGCTACGACTGGCGCGCCCACGAGGCCATGCTGAACCAACACCCGCAGTACCTCACCGACATCGCCGGGCAGACCCTCCACTTCCTGCACGTACGCTCGCCGGAGCCGGCCGCCGTACCACTGCTGATGCTGCACGGGTGGCCGGGCGGGGTGGTCGACTTCCTCGACGTCATCGGCCCGCTCACAGACCCGGTCCGGCACGGCGGCGCCGCCGAAGACGCTTTCCACCTGGTTATCCCCTCGCTGCCCGGGTTCGGCTTCTCCACTCCGCTGGCCGGGCCGGGCATGAACCCGGCCCGGATGGCCGACCTGCTGGGACAGCTGATGTCCCGGCTCGGCTACCAGCGCTACGGCGTCCAGGGCTACGACACCGGCGCCTGGGTCGGTCCCCACCTGGGCAAGCAGTACCCGAAGCAGGTGATCGGACAGCACTTCAACGCACTCATCACGTTCCCCATCGGGGAACCGGGCGAGTTCGACGACCTGACCGAGGCCGAACAGCAGACCTGGCAGGAGATGCAGAACTTCAACGGCGCAGCTCCTGCAGGCATGGCGCGACGTGCTGCGCCGGCCAAGCCTCGACGCCGACGCCAACTTCTTCCTCAGTGGCGGGACATCCATCCTCGCGGTCCGGTTGGCGGAGACCGCGAGCGCGCGGTGCGGGGTGCCGGTGACCATGGGCATGGTCTTCCGTGCCGCCACGCCGCGGGCGCTGGCCGAACTGTTGCAGGGCACCGCAGCCGCGTGACCGGCCCCGGGGTGCACGACACCGGCGAACCGGCATCGCCGCTAGCGGGCCAGGTGTAGCAGGGGGACGTGGACCTCGCGGCCGATCCGGCGTGCCTCGGCCAGCAGGAGCTCGCCGTGCTGGTCCCACAGCCCGGCCAGGCGCGAGGAGATGACGACCCGATCGAAGTACTCGTCCGGGTACGGGGTGTGGATGCCGATCGCATGCACCCGGGGGGCGCCGGGCCGCTCCGCCCCGGCGCGCGCCAGCAGGTCGCTGTCGAAATCGATCAGCGCCCCGTCGGGCGGCCACGACGCCGGCACCGTGGCCCCGCAGCCGAACGCGGCGATCCGGCCCGGGGCCATCCCGGTGCTCGCGTCCGCCAGCTCCGCGCGTACGTCCATGCCTCGTGCCTGCCACTGCCAGCGCTCCAGCGCCTGGTACGCCCGGGCAGCGATGCTTGTCGAGCAGTCGCCGCAGGTTACGTAGCCAGGACACACTCGACGCGGCACTCCGGTCATGCGGCGTCTCGACGCCCCAGGCGTCACGGGACGCGGTAAACGCCACGCCGCTACGGGCCAGCCGGTAGCCGAACTCCACATCCTCGAACCCGTAGCCGGTGAAGTCCTCGTCGAAGCCGCCGACCGCCCAGAAATCGTCGGCGTGGACCGAGACGTTGACCGACCAGCACAGCGACCACGGGGTGGTGAGCCTGCCGAGGTCGAAGTCGGCCTCGGCGAGCTCGGCATGCCGGACATCCCGGAAGGACGGCTGGTCACGCAGTCGGTCGACCACCTGTTCGGGGCCATGACTAACCAGCAGCTCACCGAGGCCGGTCAGGGGGTCATCCGGGTGGTAACCGTACACATACCCGAGCACGGCCGATCCGGGCCCAGCGGACTCCCCTCCGAGGCGGTGCGCGTCGTAGTGGGCACGTGCGAACTCCGGACCGGCCAAGGTGCCAGTGTCGAGGAATACGAGCACCGGCGCGGAGGCGAGCCGGGCCCCGCCGTTGCGGGCGCTCGCGGCCCGGAAGCCGCGGTCCGCCTGGCGGTAGTAGCGGGCCGGGAGGCGATCGGCGACGGTGCGCACGACCTGCGCGGTCGCGTCCGACGACCCGTCATCGGCCACCACCACCTCCAGCATCCCCGCCGGGAACCGTTGCGCCGCCAGCGATTCAAGGGTACGGGCGAGCAACTCCGCCCGGTTGTAGGTCGGGATCACCACCGAGACGGCGGGAACGGAGCGCGACGGCGCCACGGAGGTCATCAGGCATCGACCGCGACGCTGAGCCGCGCGGCCAGCGCGTCCACCGAGTAGTGCTCCCGGACCAGGTCCCATGCCGCGCCGGCGAGCCTGGTCCGCAGCTGCACGTCGCGTAGCAGGGTGTCGAGTGCGTCGGCGAACTCGGGTGGTGACTCGGCATTCAGGTAATGCACTCCGGGAGTCACGCCGAGCCCTTCGGCACCCTTGGCGGTGGAGACCACCGGCGCCCCGTACCCGAACGCCTCAAGGATCTTGAAACGCGTGCCGCCGCCGATGGTGAGCGGCACCGCCATGATCCCTCCTGTCACCACGTCCGCGATGCTGGCGGGGCTGGAGATCAGCTCCACTCCGGGTGGCAGTGACGGACCATCGATCATCTCCTGTGCGTACGCGCCCGCGATGACCACCGGCACGTCGTGCCCGCGACCATGCACCAGCGGTGCGATCTCGTAGCCGAGCCGCAGCCCCGCGTCAGTGTTCGGGTAGTAGTCCATGCGGCCGGTGTAGCAGATGCGTGCGCGGCCGGTGGCCGGCGCCGCCGGGCCGGGCAGGTCGACCACATTGGGCACGATGGTGGTCCGGCCAGGTGCGGTGTCATCGCACAGGGCGGCCACCATCGCGCGGTCCTCGGGGCTGCAGACCCACAGCGCGTGGGCAGCCCCAACGGCGGCCCGCTCCGCCGCCTCGACCAACCGCACGCTCTCCTCGTCACAGACGATGGCGTGGTACGAGCCCGGCGGTGCCGCCCGATGGATCGCCCTGGTGAGCGCCACCTCGACGTTGTGCATGTCGTAGATAACAGTGAGCTCGGGACGCTCCGCCAACACCGGCACGTATCGGTGAGTCTCCAGCCCGCTGCACACCACCACCGAAACGCCGTCCGCCACGAGCTCACCGGCGAGCCGGGTGGCATAGTCTTCGCAGTAGCGCCGGTCGGTGAACCAGACCTCCCCGTTGTGCCGGAACGAAACCACGCCGCGTGCCCGCTCGCCGGTGAGCTGGCATGCCGAACGGCAGTGCTCCCAACGGTTGCACCCGAGCTCGCGGACTTCACAGTCGGCGTAGCGACCCAACGCCTCGCGCAGTGCCCACCATCGCATCGACATCCCGTTCCAGCCGGGGTAGGTCCGGCCGGCGAGCACCACCACCCGGCGGCGGGCTCCTGAGTGGTGGGTCACCTTAGCAGCCATGTCGGGCCACCGCAGGCTCGGCCGCGTCCAGCAGCTCTATCCGGCCGTCGTACCCCCACCGGGCGGCCTGCCCGACACCGGGGTGCAGCTTGCCCCGGACGCCGGGCGGAAGCTGTCGGCCGTGCCCGTCGACGACTCGTGCGACCTCACCGCTGCGGCGCGCGCCCGCCACCAGCGCCCGGTCAGCCGAGGTCCACCAGAGCGCAGCCGGGCCAGCGGCCGATCCGGGTCCGCTTAGGCCCGGCAGAGCAACGTCTCATACCGCTGCACCAGTGCGCGCACGTCGTCCGGATCGAAGATCTCGGTACGGTAGCGGACCCATCCGAGGAAACGGGCGGGCTCGGCACCGATGTCGAACACGAGGTCATGCCAGCTGTGTCCGGTGTCGACCGGCATCGGCCGAGCCGGAAGCGTTCCCAGCCGGGTGTAGGTGGATCGCCGACGATACCGGTAGGCATACCGGAATCGCGGTGCACCGGCGGCGTCCCCTGGGTGGGGCAGCACCAGTTGGTGCGGCACCGGGTGGGCCGCCGCGTCCCGCAGGAACCTGTGAACCCGGGTGGCCAGCCCGGCGAACGATCCGGAGAGGTCCGCCGGTGCGGGGACCGGCAGCGTGCCGGTGCGATATCCCGCGTGCGTTACCGCGGGTCGGTCGAGGTGGGTTTCGATCACGAGGTCGGGTCCGCCGCCGTGGTGGGCGAGCAGCGCGATGTACCCGGCGAGCAGCACGACCTCCTCTGTGACCGCCAGTCGCCGTGCCAAGGCTGGTACAGCCTGGCCGACGGTCGGCCCGAGTGATTGGGCGAACACCGAGCCCGCGAAGGTCGGATCGGGTGGGGCGCCGCGGCCGATCGCGAGCGCACCGAGCGCCGGGGCGACACCGGCCAACCGGTCCTGCCAGTAGCGGACGGCGGCCGGTCCAGCTGGACGTTCCAGGTACGGGTCAGCTGGCTGGTCCAGGAGAGGCGCCGCCGGTGCGCCGGCGGACAGTGCTTGGTAGCACGCCGCCAGCTCCCGGTAGACCAGGCCGGCGGTCTCCGCGTCGCCGGCCAGCCGGTGCAGCACCAGCAGCAGTGTGTCCACTCCCCGGTACCGCAGCACTGCCGCACGGACCGGCAGCTCCCCCGCCAGGTCGAACGGGCGGCCGGCGGCAGCGCCCAGTTCGTCCGCCCACACGCAATGGCCCGGCCCGCGCACCGGCAGGTCCAGCGTGACGTCCGCTGGCGGCACCGCCACCGCCGTGGGCACACCTCGCTGCAGCAGGTACCGGGTCCGCAGGGCGGGGTGGCGGCGGACCACCCGGTGGAACGCCTCGGTCAGCGCCGGGATCGCCAGCCTTCCGCCCACCACGTACACGGCGAGCGCCTCGTTCCACACGCCGGCGCCCGACACACGCCGCTGCAGCTCCCACAGCACCCGCTCCGCGCCACCCAACCGGCGAGGCGAAGCCGACGGTGCCCCGGGCACTGTAGCCCTCGTCGATCGAGTCAGCACCACCCTCCTGTGAGGACCTGTCTGGGACGCTAGGGCCCCGGCCGACGACCCGCATGCCCCGTTACCTTTTTGATCGTCCCCAGCCGGGGACTCCTCGGTCGCCCGGCCCGGTATGACTTACTGCCCCTGTCGTAGCCATGATCCGGGGGGTGTTGTCGCCGGGTCGGGTGGCGTCGGCCGACCGCTGATAGGGACCCGGCCACCCCGCACGGGGGTAGGTCTCCTCGTAACGTGGCTGCCGGCAGCCCGACGCCCAGACCCGCGACCGAGGCCGCACCGAGGCGAGAGGGCCACAGGTAGTGAACGGCCAGTACGAGGTCTTCCTGGGGTTGGACGTCGGCAAAGGCGAACACCACGCGGTCGCGCTGGGCCGCGACGGCGCCAGGCTCCACGATGCACCGCTTCCCAACAGCGAAGCCAAACTGCGGGCGCTCTACGACAAACTCGCCCGCCACGGCACCATCCTGGTGGTGGTCGACCAGCCCGCCTCCATCGGCGCGCTGCCAGTGGCGGTAGCCCGTGCCGGCGGACACCAGGTGGCCTACCTACCCGGGCTGGCCATGCGCCGTATCGCCGACCTGCACCCGGGCACATCAAAGACCGACGCCCGCGACGCCTACGTCATCGCCGACGCGGCCCGGACCCTGCCGCACACGCTGCGGCGAGTCGACACCGGCGATGACACCCTGGCCGAGCTGGAGATGCTCATCGGCTACGACGACGACCTCGCCGGCGAGGCCACCCGCATCTCCAACCGCATCCGCGGCCTGCTCACCCAGATCCACCCTCCACTCGAGCGTGTCCTCGGCCCGAAGGCCGCCCACCCGGCAGTGCTGGAACTGCTGACACGCTGCGGCGGACCGGCCGGGCTACGCAAGGCCGGACGCCGCAAGCTCACCACCATCGCCACCCGCCATGCCCCACGCATGGGCGAACGTCTCGTCGCACAGATCCTGGCCGCCCTTGACGAGCAGACCGTGATCGTGCCCGGCAGCCACGCCGCCGAGACCATCCTTCCCCGGCTGGCCAGCTCGCTACGCGACGTCCTCAAGCAACGCGAACAGACCGCGGCCGAGGTCGAAGGGATGCTCGATGCCCACCCTCTCGCCAAGGTCCTGACCTCGATGCCCGGCATCGGAGTCAGGACCGGCGCCCGCATCCTGCTCGAAGTCGGCGACGCCAGCGCCTTCCCCACCCCCGGCCACTTGGCCGCCTACGCCGGCCTAGCCCCGGTCACCCGGCGTTCCGGCAGCTCCATCCGCGGCGAACACCCACCCAAAGGCGGAAACAAGCAGCTCAAACGTGCGTTCTTCCTCGCGGCGTTCGCCGCCCTAGCCGACCCAGCCAGCCGCGCCTACTACGACCGGAAGCGAGCCGAAGGCAAGAAACACAACGCTGCCCTCATCTGCCTGGCCCGGCGCCGGGTCGATGTCCTGTTCTCCATGCTGCGCCACAAGACCACCTACCAACCACGCCCCGTCGCCGCTTGACAGAACCCATAGGGACACCCCCCCGAACCGGGGACGGGCGCCGACTGTCCCCGAGCTTGCAGGGCAATGCTAGTGTGGATGCTCATGGGGAGCGAGGCGGTCGTCCGGCTCACCGGCGTCAGCAAGCGGTTCGGTCGGGTCGAGGCGGTCGCGGGAATCGACTTGGCAGTCAGCCAAGGGGAACGGGTGGCCATCCTGGGGCCCAACGGCGCCGGCAAGTCCACCGCTATCTCGATCTTGCTCGGGTTGACGAGGCCGGACTCCGGCGCGGCAGCGCTGTACGGCGTGCCGGCGAGCGAGACCGTCCGGGCTGGCCGGGTGGGCGCTATGTTGCAGGGCGTCCAGCTGCCTTGGTACGCGACGGTCGGCGAGCTGATCGCGCTGGCGCGCAGCGTCTATCCTCGCTCGCTGCCGGCTTCCGAGCTACTGCGCACGGCGGGGTTGGACCGGCTCACCCGCCGGCGAATCGAGAAGCTCTCCGGCGGCGAAGCGCAACGGGTCAAGTTCGCCTTCGCGCTCGCCGGTGACCCCGACCTGCTCGTGCTGGACGAGCCGACGGCCGGGCTCGACGTCTCGGCGAGGGTGAGCTTCTGGGACACCGTCGGGCGCCTAGCGGCGGCCGGGCGTACGGTCATCTTCGCCACTCACTATCTCGCCGAAGCTGAAGACTTCGCCGATCGGGTGGTGGTGATCGCGCGCGGCCGAGTGGTGGCGGACGGAACCAGCTCGGAGATCCGGCGCGCCGCGGCGACCGAGCGGCGGGTCAGCTTCCGGCTCGACGGCGCCTCCGCGGCCGGGTTGGACCGGCTGCCAGGAGTGAGGACGGTGGCGGTCCGGGCCGGACGTGCGGTTCTGACCTGCGACGACGCAGACGCGGCCGTGTCCGCGCTGGTCCAGGCCCGCGGGCAGGTCACGGACCTGGAGGTCACGGTTGGCGGCCTCACAGAGGCATATCTGGCGCTCGCTCACCCCGCTGAGGCGGCCGATGAGGAGCGGGAACCGTAATGCTCGGGTACCTCGCCTTCGAGCTCCGCCGGGTCGGACGCATCCGCGGCCTGCTGGTTTTCAGCTCGCTCCTGCCGACAGCCTTCTACGTGGTGTTCACAGTTGTCGGAGGGGATGACGTGTCCGCGCTGCACCGAGGCGTTCCCATCGCCGCATTCGCGATGGTCAGCGTGGCGGGATGGGGGGCGGTGGTCGGCGTCCTGTCACACAGCTCCGGTGTCGCCTACGAGCGATCCGACGGCTGGCTACGGCAGCTGCGCACCACGCCGCTACCACCGTCGCGAGTGGTCGCCGCCAGGGGGATGGTCGCCACGCTGACCGTCCTCCCGCCGATCGTCGCGGTCGGTGCGGCAGCGGTTCTCCTACACGACGTGTCGCTGCCAGTCGGTCGATGGCTGACGCTGGTGCTGGTGATGTGGTTGGGTACCGTCCCGTTCGCGTTGCTCGGGCTGGCGTTGGGCTACACACTTCCCCGCGAGGTGACCGGAGCGGCCACGACGGCGGTGTGGCTCGCGCTGGCGGGCCTCGGCGGGTTGTTGGTGCCGGTGGAGTCCTTCCCATCCTGGCTGCAGGCCGTCTCCCGCGCGTTGCCGAGCCATCAGTACGCTGAGCTGGGTTGGAGTGCCATCGGAGCCGTCGGCGCCACTCCCGCCACAGCCGCCTATCTGGCGGTTTGGACTGTCGTGTTCGGAGTGCTCGCCGCCGCCGCGTACCGCCGGTCGTCAGCCGTCCGCTAGGTGCCGCTGCCGGCGGGTCGTGGTGGCGACCCTCAAGACCTGGAAAGTGCTGACCAAGCTGCGCTGCTGCCCGCACCGCGCCACCGCAATCGTGCAGGCAATCCTCGCCCTCCACGCCGTCGAAGCCCACCGCCACCCACGATGAAAAGGGCTCATTGACGAGCGCTTCAAATCGGAGATCGTTCTCGCTGACCGCTTGTTCTCGTTGCGCTCTGCTGAACCCGGTACCAAGCTCCTGGCAGCAGACGATGATGCTGTAGAGGAGGTCAAGGGCATCCCCCCACTGCCACTGCAGCCGTTTGTCGAACCCTCGACGGTAACGACGGTGCCGACTAATCATTGCGGGGGTCGTTCGGCGGAGTGTCCGCCCAATGCTCTGAGCCGACTGATCGACAACCTCGGGAAGCCTTTCCTCAAGGGATCCGCGGATCTTCTCGACGGCCTCTGCTTTTGGAGTGCCTCTCGCCTCCGCACGCGCCACGGCGTCGGCCACCACCTCCGCAATGCCCGGTTCACCCATTGGGTCCCAGGCTCTCCACATTGACGTAGTTCTGTCCTTGGTCATCCTTCGCCCCGAATTACTGTAGCTGGGAGCGCAGACATTGCGCGGAGCATCAACCCGGAGGGCTGGAGCGAATGCTGGCAGCGTTGGGGCCGCCCGGCGTGTGAGGTGACCACCGAGGATGACGACCCCGAGTGGGGTCGATGGCCGTCGAGGGAAAGGCGGCCTCGACCCGGCGGGATTAGTGCAGGGTTCAACAGCTCCACCGTTTCCTGATCGAGCCTAAGGCGGCCGGGATCGAGGCGACGTTCGGGGTGCGGCTGGTGTGCCCGATCGACGAGTTCGACGCCTCCCGGCATGTCGGCGACCTTCCCGAACCCGACCGGACGCAAGAGGAAGGTCGTCGGGCTGCGGCAGGCCTTCCGGGTTCGCCCACCACCGCCGGTGCCGGTAGACCCACCGCCGGGCTGAGCGCCCGCGACCCGCGCGGCTTCCACGGCACCAGCCTCGACCTGCCCCCGGCAGAAGGCATTACTCCGCCGCTGGAGCACCGGTGCCGACCCACGCCCCCCACGGAGCGCTGATCGGGTGCTCGCCCTACTGCACGGCGCAACGGTTGCCATCGCCCCCTACGAGGGATCGCAACGTCACGGGCGTGCCGGCTGGGCTTGACCCGGGATGTTAACGGACAGTGTGACCCGACTAATGAGAGTTATCGGATCGGTCGTGAGGCAGATTCGATACCGGTCGCCGCCGGCGGGTGAGCACTCGTCCTGACTGGGCCTTGGAGCCCTTCAGCCCAAGACCGTGCCCCGTCGGTGTCCGGGAGGGTTGATCGCTGCTGGGATGTCGTGCCCGCTGCTTGGCGTGAGCACTGTTCATTAGTCTGCTGATGGTTCTCCCCCCTACGGCACCCTGATCGGCCAGCAGTACGCCGAGCGTTTCCCGCACCGGGTGCGGGCGATGACGTTGGACAGCAACATGGACCACCGCCTCGGCATCCGACGATTCCTCGCTACCCAGACCGACGGGGCCCAGGGCTCCTTCGACGAGTTCGTGGCCTGGTGCGACCGGGACAGCAGCTGCCCGCTGCACGGTGACGATCTGCGTGGGGTCTGGCACGACCTGCTGGCGCGGGCCGACCGTGGCGAACTGCTCGTCGAGCCGGGGCCCGTCGCGGTCACCGCCTTCGAACTGATCAACGCGGTCTTCAGCGGCCTCTACGGGCCGCATTGGCACCAGCTGGCCGAACTGCTGGTAACCCTGGACCAGCCGGCTCCGGCGCCGACCAAAGCCGTCGCCGGTCACCAGTTGGCTACCGGCCTCGCCGCCGAAGCTGACGTGTCAGCCGCTCCGTTCCAGGCAATCTTCTGCCAGGACTGGGATCTCCCGGTCCCGGACCACCGGGAGTTTGCGCGGCAACTGCGGCAGCTCGACCGGATCGCACCGGACATGCGCTGCTCGCCGCTGGCGGTCTACGCCACCGTCGCCTGCCTCGGTTGGCCGAGCGAGGTGACCAACCCGCAGCAACCGTTACGGGTCCCGGTGGGGCCGCAACTGTTGCTGACCAGCGCCGTCCACGACCCGTCCACACCGTACGCCTGGACCCTCGGTGCCCTGTCGCAACTACGCCGCCACGCCTCCCTGCTGACCTACGAAGGGTGGGGGCACGGCGTCTACGGTCGCAGCGACTGCACCACCGGCACGATCGACACCTTCCTGGTGTCGCTGCATCGCCCGGCCCAGGGCGCCAGCTGCCCCGGGGTGGAGCCGGCTCCCGCGGCCACGCCCCACCGCGTACCGACCCCGGATGCGGTGACTGTGCCGCCTCCGGAGCAGCCACGCTGGTGGCACCGCGACTGACCGTACGCGGGTGGCGGGACCACCTCCCGCCACCCGTACAGTCGAATTGTGACGGCCACCGAGTTTCACCTACTGCACGACCCTTCCCGGCCGGCGTGGGACGGTTCGGGTGACCGGCCGATCCGGGTGCATCTGTGGCGGCCGAAGCCCGCCGACTCACCGCCCGATGTGGTGTTGCTGTCCCATGGCACTGGCGGCGCCGCGCAGAACCTGACCTGGCTCGCCACCGCGCTGGCCGATGCTGGTTTCCTGGTGGCCGGGGTCGACCACCACGGCAATACCTTCGTGGACCAATATCGGCCGCAGGCATTCGTCTGCTGGTGGGACCGCCCGCTGGACCTGCGCTACCTGCTAGATCGCCTGTCGGTGTCGGAGGAGATCGGCTCGGTCGGCGCAGCCGGATTCTCACTGGGCGGTTACTCGGTGGCTGCGCTGCTGGGCGCCCGGGTGCTGCCGGCACGCTTCGCCGCGATCGCCCACGGCGACATCGAGAGCCCGCCTACCCCGGAGTACCCGACGCTGCTTGCGGAGCTGCGAGCCGCGGTCACCGAGGAAGAACAGCGGCAGTGGCTCGACGCGGTCGGCCGAGACTACACCGACCCACGAGTCGGCGCAGGTTTCCTCATCTGCCCCTCACTGGGCGCCGTGCTCGACCCGGGTAGCCTCGCCGCGATCACCCGACCAACCCGGGTCTGGCTGGCCGAGGCCGACGAGATCGTGCCGGCCTCGGAGGTGGCCCGTTGCTACGCCGAGCCGATCCCCGCCGCCTCGTTGCGGCGCGCCACCGGCAGGGTCGGCCACTACGCCTTCTTGGGCGGCGGCACCGCACGGGCCGATGCCACCGAGACCCCCGCTGCTGCGGCGACCCGCTCCGCCACGGAAACCACCACCGCCGTAGCGCCCACCGGCGCCGTAGACGACGGCGTTGCAGAACTCACCGCCGCCGCAGCGGCCACGGGCGACCTGGGAGCCTTGACCCGGCGGCGGGTCGCGGCCGACGCGGTCGACTTCTTCCAGGGGACGCTTCGCCAAGACTGAGTACGCCCCGGCCGTACCCTCGGGCTGCGGGCCGTACCAGTGCGAGCAAGGTAACGCGAGACGGTGGATTCATCTGTCCAGCGTGGTAGAATCGAACATGTGATCGAATCGATGGAGCCCGCTTCTTCGGCGCCGCCCCCGGCAGCGGCGGGGAGTTGGCCGGGCGCCGGCTCCACCGGTGCGGCCGGCGAGTTCCCCACCGATCTGGAGACGCTAGCGCCCGGCCCGGAGCTCGCGCGGCTACTTGCCTCGATCGATCGCCGAGAGATCAGCGAGCGCGACCGGGTGCGACTGCTGCAGGCACGGCAACGGCTAATCTCGCACCTGCAGGCCGAGCTGATGGCCGATCTGACCGCAATCACCTGGGAAGATCAACCAGAGCCCGACGGCTCGGGGAGGTACGCCTGGGCCGAGACCGAGATCGCTTGCGCCCTCCGGTGGACCTCGATGGCGGCGGGACGACGACTCGCCCAAGCGCAAGAGATCATCGAGAAGTTCCCCGCGGTGGGGGCTGCGCTTTCACAGGGCTCGATCGACCTCCCCCGAGCGTTGGTGATCACCGAGTTGGTCGAGCCGCTGCCTGACCGCGCACTCGCCCGCACGTTCGTTGAGCGCGTGATCGACCGGGCCGGCCAGTGGACCACCGGACAGCTTCGGGCGCGACTCCGGGCGTTGCTGTTGGCAGCCGACCCGGCCTGGGCGCAACGGCGGGCCACCGCAGCGGTGCGAGGCCGCCGGGTGGAGGTCCGAGACAACGAAGACGGCTCCGGAGACCTGTGGGGACGCAGCCTGCCACCGCGCGATGTGGCCATGGTGTGGGAGAGACTCAGCGCCATCGCCACCGCGGCCAAGGGCGCCGGTGATCATCGCTCGGTTGACCAGCTCCGAGCAGACGCCATGGTCGATCTGCTCGCGGGCGAAGGAGTGGCCCTCGGTGGACCGGTGGGCCGCCATCACGGCGGGTTGCCCGTCCCCGACGGCGACCCTGGCGACCCTGGACCGATCACACACCGTTCCCACCACGACCGCCCGCCGGGCGATGGGTTGCCGGAGCCCGGCTTGCCGAACCCCGAGGTGCCGGACCACGGCTTGCCGGACCACGGCTTGTGGGACGAGATTGTGTGGCCGGCGGTGCTCCCCGAACCGCCGCCCGAAGCATCACCTGAGTGGATCATCGACTCGGCGGTCGCCGCAGCAGGGCGTCCGGGCGCCGGCACCGACGCTGCCGCTGCCGGTGCCGGTGCCGGTGCCGGTGCCCCCGACTGGAGCGTCACCCCAACGGCGCTGCCGGGACCCCGGGCCGGTGTGGTGGAGTTGCAGGTCCCGCTGACCACGTTGATCGGCCTAACAGAGCTGCCCGGCCATCTGCGCGGATTCGGCCCAGTGATCGCCGACATCGCCCGGCACGTCGCCGCCGAGCAGCGAGCCGGATCGTGGCGCTACTCGCTCCTGAACGACCTTGGCGAAGTGGTGTGCCACGGCCCGGTGAGGGCCCGCCCGGCCGCCTCCCGCCGACCCAGCACCAGCGTGGCTGCCCTGGTGCGCGCCAGAAACCCCACCTGTGTCGCACCGGGCTGCCGGCGTCCCGCCCAAGGTTGCGACCTCGACCACACCGTGGCCTGGGCACAGGGCGGCGCCAGCACCGCCGACAACCTCGGACCACTGTGCCGACGGCACCACCGGTTCAAAGATCACGGCGGGGCTGACCTGATCCAGCCCACCCCGGGAGTGTTCGGCTGGACCACCCCCCGCGGGCTGCAGTATGTAACCACACCCGAACCCGCGATACCCGACGGGCTGGTCCCCTACCGGGCCGGAGCTCCCTGACCCCGAAGCGGCCAGCTCCCCCCGGCCCCGCTCTCACCGTTTCCGTTGGCTACGGCCCGGGTCTCACCACCCGGCACTCACTGCGGCCGCTGCCTCCTGCCGGTACTTAACTCCGCGGCGGCTCCGCCCCCCGCTGCCCAGCCCACGCAGCCCAGCCCCCGCAGCCCAGCCCCCGCAGCCCAGCCCACGCAGCCCAGCGCCGGGCCCAGAAGTAACTGGGCTGGCCGGCTGACTCAGTGCATGGCCCGGCTGTGCCCGGCGCAGGGATAACTGGGCTGGGCCGGCTGGCTCAGTGGTGGCTCGGCTGGCTCAGTGGTGGCTCGGGTGGCCGTTCGATTCGTAGCTGAACTCCGAGGTGGGCGAATCCTCCGGCGCGTTCGTCGGACTCTTCCCCGCCGACGGCCCTGTGCCCGCCGTCGGCGAGCCCACTAGCGGTGAACTCATCGTCGGGGATTCGACCGGCGACGAATCCATCGATGGGGATTCGACCGTCGGGGAGCCCAACGTCGGGGAACCCCACATCGGAGAACCCGTCGACGGCGGGCTGACCGGTTCCGACGAGCTAACCGGGGCAGACGGGCTAACCGGAGCCGATGGGCTGAACATCGCAGACGAGCTAGCCGGGGCCGGTGAGCCGGGTTGATCGCTCGATTCCTCGGCCTCTTCCGCCATCGCCTTCGCAACGAGCTGCGAGGGCACCACCATCGGGTACTCGCCTGTTTCGCCGCCCCGCTCGGCCGCCGCCATCACGGCGGCCGCTGCCATCTGGGCGACCCGCTCGGCCTCCCGGTGCACCCTCGCGCGTACCGCGGTGGCGTGCCGCTCAGCCGCCTCGGCCGCCTGCCGGGCCTGCTCCAACCGGTCAAGTTCCTCGGTGAGCTCCTGGGTGACCTGGCTGAGTCGCTGCTGTAGCTGGCTGACCTCCTGCTCAGCCGCGGTGCCCTGCTGCCGGGTCTGGTGGAGGTGATGTTCGGCCGCGTCAAGCTCACCATGCAGCTGCGACAGCACCTCCTGCCGGGACTGCACCTCGTGTTGGGTCTGTTGCCGGGCCGACTCGATCTCCTGGTTCGCCTGCGACCGGGCAGCTTCCAGCATCTCATCCGCCTCGGCACGAGCGGTTTCAAGCTGCTGGGAACTGAGCTCGTTACTCCGCTGGGCTTCCTCTTCAGCCCGCTGGTAGGCGGCTTCGCTGTCGGCGTGCAGTTGGTCAGCACGCTCCCGTGCCTCCTGCAACGCCCGGTCGGCCGCGGCCTGCTGCTCGGCGGCGTGGGCGGCGGCGGCGTCAGTGATCTCGGCAGCTTGCTTCTCCGCCAGGGCCAGAATTTGGTCGACCGTGGGCCCGAGGTCCCGGAAGGTGGCCCGGTCCAGCTGCGCCGGCCGCGCTTTGAGCTCCACCATCTCGGATTGGGCCTGCTCCAGCCGCGCGGACAGGTCCCGCAGCTGCCGGTAGGCACGGTCGCGCTCGGCGACCAGGCTCGCAGACCGGCTGTCTGCCTGGGCAATGTAGTGGTCTACTTGTCGTTTGTCGTACCCGCGCAGCGCGAGTTCGAAGTGGGGTCGTGCGGCAGCGTCGTCGCTGCCTGACGTGAACAGCTCATCCAGGTGAGACATTCCGCATCCTCCCTACATCGCGGGCGGAGGCCGGCGGTGGCGCTCCCGCCGGGGGCGTGACGATGACGGAAGGTCGGCAGACACCACCAGCCTGCGCACTCGCACGCTACCGCCAGGCTCGTTCGCGCCATCATGCCACCCCGCGGCTGTCCGCTCGAGCCGTCAGCGGCGCCGAACGGCTCAGCTCATGATGGCTGACGCGCCCATTGGTTCACCGAACTCACCGAACGACGGCTGACGCGCCGCCGCATAGGCGACGGCGCGTCGGGGATGCCAACGATGTGGATCAACGAGCGAGCAGGTCATCAACCAGGTCGCGGTAGCTGCGGACGGCATTGCGCAACTCCTCGGTGTCTTCGCCGTCCCCGTCCGCCCACCGGTCGACCTCAGCCTTACGGGCCGACAGCGTCTCCCAAAGCTCCTGGAACAGCTCGGAGACCAGGTCGCGGGCCTCTCCGGTGGCGCCGCCCGGCTCGTCCACGAACCGGATCTGGATCTCCCGGAACCGGTCGCGGTACCGGTCGGCGGCACCGTCGCCCCACAGCCCCGGGGCAGCGGCGCCGGCCGTACCCCCGTCGACGCCGGATGTGCTCAGCTCCGATCGGTCGGCGGCAACGGGCTCGGGGGCGGGGGCGGCCCCGTCCGCAATGGGCGTCGGGTACGTTGCGGCCGGCGGGTCGGCGGCGGCCTGGCTACGGTAGACCTCACCGGCGGGTTCTCCCGCGAAGGTCCCGGCGTCGGTGTCCCCACCGTACGAGCCTCCCGGATCACCGCCCGGACTGTCACCGCCCGGACCGTCAGCGCCCAGACCATCAGCGCCCAGACCATCACCGACCAGATTGTCACCGTCCTGGGCAGCGTAATTGTCACCGCCCTGGGTAGCGGGGTCGGTGCTGTGGACCGGCGCCGGAGCGGCGGGCGGTTCCGAGGCGCCGGGTAACGCCGCCGGAGGTGGCGGCACCGACCCGGAGTCATCCGGCTTACCCGAACCGTTCGGGTACGGCGACGACTCCTGATCGGCCGACGAGGCAGCGTAGGTCATGACGTCTTCTCCCTGGTCATCCGCTGGTACTGGCAGTCTGCTGATTGTTGGGGTCAGGCTGCTGGCCGTTGTGGTCAGGCGTGGGGCGCTGCGTCGGCGCCTCCCCGAGTAGGTCCTCAAAGAGCACCCGGTAGTGCACCAGGGCCTGCCGTAGGTCTTCGGTGTTCGCCTCACCCTGCTGATGCTTCCGGTAGATCGCATTCGCGTCCCGGTAGTACCCGAGGGTGCGGGCATGGTCGACCGAAACCTGGTCGAGTTGTTCGGTCCGATCGTCGGTGGGGTAACCCTTCTCCGCGATCAGCTGCACCACCAGCGACTCAGCGTCGTTGATAGCGGTGTCGGGGGTGTCGACGAACTCCGCCTGGACCTCCCGCCATGCCGTGGCGTACCGCTGGCGAGTGGGTTCGTCGAGTTCCCGCAGCTCCAGCTTGGCGTGGCGGCGCTCGCGTTCCCGCAGCTCCTTCTCGGCGGCGAAGCGGCTGTCCCGCTCGGCGGCCAGCCGGTCGTACTCCGGCCCGAACCGGTCGCGCAAGGAGCGGCTCCGCCACCACAACGCGCCTCCGGCGAGCGCGGCCACGATGAGCAGCGCCACCGCCACGACCACAACGATCTCGATGGTTGACATGGTGGATCCCTTCTGTCCGGTCCACAGCCTTCCCCGCAGCGATGGCGGGGAAACAAGACTTCGACAACTACCTTTGGTAGTCATGCCGCCACCACTGGCGGCCGGTGGGCGATCGCCACGCCTGGCGCGAGGCTTCGGCGGGCACGCCTGGCGCGAGGCTTCGGCGGGTGAGCAGAGTGGCGGGCTGCTGTTACCGTCGCTACCAAAGGTGGGCGACCGGACGAGGTGGGCACGCTATGGGGCAGGATTACGCGCCGCCGAGCAGCCAACGGCGGCGCCCGACCACGGTGACGGCATCCTTCGTGCTGCTGTTGATCGTTGGGGTGGGTTACCTACTCGACGCGGTGGGCCTCCTCGTCGGCCTCGGGTCGTACCGGGGCCAGCTCGAGGACGCGATCCTCGAGTCTGGAGTGTCGGGTCGGGTGACCAGCGGGCTGGAGACCTTCGCCATCGTGATGGTGGTGATCCTTGCCCTGGTCACCGTGGTCATCGGCGCGACGCTGCTGGTGGTGGCGTTCATCCTGCGCCGCGGCAGTAACATCGGCCGGATCCTCAGCTGGGTGTTCGGTGGCCTCACGCTGCTGTGCGGATTCGGGGCATTGGCGGCGGGCGGATTCGCCGCCCCCAGCGGGCTCGGTTACCTCAACGCCCACAGCGGCGGCACCAGCGGCAGCGCCTCATTCGAACAGCGGGTGCCCGAAGGGTACCCGGCGGTGTATCAGTTCTACAGCTTCCTGTTGGGGCTCTTCACGATCGTCGCGTTGATCCTGGTGATGGTGCTGCTCGCGCTGCCGAAGTCCAACGTCTACTTCCGCCGGGCCGCCCCGGCCGGTTACCCCTACCCTTACCCGTACCCGGTGCCGCAACAGCCGGGCCCGTACGGCTCCTACCCACCCCCGCCGGGACCCGCACCGGCACCACCACCGGGGCAGCCGCCGCTACCCGGGCAGCCGCCACCCGGGCAGCCGCCACCCGGGCAGCCGCCACCACCGGGGCCTGGCCCAGGGGGCTGACCAGCTGCGGCAGGGCGGCAGGCGACGGGGGCGGCAGGCGACGGGGGCGGCGGCGGTGCCGGTTCAGCGGAGTCGGGGACGCAGCGCCTCGGCGAACAGGGAGCCCAGCAGCCCGGGGGTGAGTAGGCCATCGCCCAGCCCGAGCGCGACCAGTGCCTCGAAGGCCGGTTCCCGGCGCCGCGCCGCGCGCACCCCGGCGTCGACCAGCCACCGGTGGCCACCCAACCAGGCTGCGGCCCGGGTGTGGCGCAGGTGTCGCCCCAACGCCGCCGCGAGCGCCCGGGTGTACCGCTCACCTGCCCCGGCGTCGCCCGCCGCCGCCTCGGCGCCGGCCAGCTCCCCGGAGCGGACGGCGTAGTAGATCCCTTCGCCGGTGAAGGGGTTGATCAGTGACAGTGCATCGCCGGCGAGCAGCACCCGGCCCCGGCCGGGGGTCGGCCGCCGGGTAGACAGCGGCAGATGGTGGGCGCGCAGTGCGGTGACGTCGAGACCGGCCAGGTCGGGCAGCAGCGCTGCCAGCCGGTCACGCAGATACCGCCCGGTGGTCGGCGCCCCTTGCAGCACCTCGCCGTAGCCGACGTTGCGCCGGCCGTCGCCGATCGGGAAACTCCACGCGTACGCGGGCCAGCCCTGCCCGGTCATCACGATGCGCTGTGCGGGCGGGCCTGCCGACAAGTTTTCCGGCAGGCTCGGGTCTTCCGGCGGCATCGGGGCGTAGCCACGAAGCGCCAACGCCAGGTGCCCGGGTGGGTTGGGCCGGTGGCCCAGGTACCGCCGCACGGTGGACGAGGCACCATCGGCGCCGATCAGCACCCGGGCGGCGAGCCCGTCCACCGTCACATGGTCGGGGTGCTCTTCGATCCGGTGGACGGGATGCCGGCGCAGCACCGCGCCGGCGGCGACCGCGACGCGTACCAGTCGATGGTCGAAGACGGTACGCGGCACTGTGTGCGCGACCTCCGGCAGCGCTCGGTCGACCTCGTCGCCGCCGGGCCCGGTCACCCGCAGGCGCGCCACCGGCGGGTAGCCGTCCACGACCCCGCCGGCGCCGAGCCGGTCGAGCACCGCCAGCGCGTGCGGGGCGATGCCGTCGCCGCACGGTTTGTCCCGCGGGAAGGCGGCCCGGTCCAGCAGCAGCACCCGGGCGCCGCGCCCGGTCGCGGCGAGCGCGGCGGCGCAGCCGGCCGGGCCGGCACCGACCACCGCCACGTCGAACATGTTTCCAGGATCGCCGAACTACCCCGGTCATCGCCCGGAAACCGGGCCGCCGATACGCGACAATGAGGGAAGCGCTGGCGCAGAGGGGGGCTGACCAGTGGGCATTGTGTCGCCGGGCTTCTCCGGCCGCGACCGGGTCGACGACCGGCGGTTGCCGCCGGGCCAGTATCTGACCGAGGACTTCCCGGTGCTCTCGGCCGGCCCGACGCCCCGGATCCCGCCCGCCGAGTGGGAGTTCCGGATCACCACCGAGTCCGGCCAGGTGCGGCGCTGGTCGTGGCCGGAGCTGCTGGCCTTGCCGTCCGAGCGGCCCACCGTCGACCTGCACTGTGTCACCAAATGGTCGAAGCTCGGCACCGGGTGGCAGGGGGTGTCGCTGGATGTGTTGCTCGCGGAGGTCGACACCGCCGCCGACTTTGCGCTGGCCGACGCGTACGGCGGCTACACCACGAACCTGCCGCTGGCTGATCTGCTCGACGGGCAGGCCTGGATCGCTTACCGGTACGAGGGCGAGGAGTTGGCGCCGGAGCACGGTGGTCCGGCCCGGTTGCTCGTGCCCCACCTGTACCTGTGGAAGTCGGCCAAGTGGATCCACGGGTTGACGCTCGGCTTCGCCGACGAACCTGGCTTCTGGGAGACCGCCGGCTACCACAACTACGGAGACCCATGGCGCGAACAGCGGTACCAGGGCGATTGACCGGCCAGCGACTGACCGGCCGGCGGCCGACCGGTCGCCGGCTGCCCTGGCGGGTGGCCCGGCTGGCCTCGTACCGGGACGAGACCGCCACCGCCCGGACGTTGACGCTGGCAGTGCCGGGCTGGCCCGGCCATGTCGCGGGCCAGCACGTGGACCTGCGGTTGACCGCCGCCGACGGCTACCAGGCCCAACGGAGCTACTCGGTAGCCGGGGCGCCCACCGCCGACCAGGTGGAGCTGACCATCGAACGGGTACCGGGTGGGGAGGTCTCGCCGTACCTGACCGACCAGTTCCGGGTGGGGGATCCGCTGGAGATCCGGGGCCCGGTGGGGGGTTGGTTCGTGTGGCGGCCGCAGGAGGTGGCACCGGTGCTGCTCGTCGCCGGCGGTTCCGGGATCGTGCCGTTGATGTCGATGATCCGGCACCGGCACGCCGCCGGGAACTCCGCCCGCTTCCGGCTGGTGTATTCGACGCGCTCCCCCGCAGCCGCCTACTACACGGGCGAGCTGGCCGGGTTCGCCGCCGAATGGGGCGGGATCTCGCTGTCGTATGTCTACACCCGGGCGGCGCCGGCCGGGAGCGAGCGACCGGTCGGCCGGCTCACACCGGCGGATCTGGCCGCCGCGGACTGGTCACCGGTGACGGGGCCGCGCTGCTTCGTGTGCGGCCCGACCGGGTTCGTCGAGGCCGCCGCCGACGCGCTGGTGCAGCTCGGCCATGCACCGGAGCAGATCCGGACGGAACGTTTCGGCCCCACCGGAGGTTGACGCCATGGATCGGCAACCTGTGAGCACCACCGACTACCAGGACTACCAGCGCTACCAGGATTACCAGGATGGCAACGCCCTCGCCGGGCCGCTGAGTGAGATCTTCACTGTCGATGTCACCAGCGCCTCCGGCGAGTGTGTCACCTGTGGCCTGGTCGGGCCGGTCGCGTCACTGCGCCTCTACCACCGGGCCCCGGGGCTGGTGGCCCGCTGCCCCAGCTGCGACGAGGTGGTGCTGCGCCTGGTCCGCACCCCCCGCGGCACCTGGCTGGACCTACGCGGGATGGTGTTCCTGCGGCTACCGCGGACCGAGTAAGCAGGGTGGCACAGTCTCCCGGTCAGACACCGAGCCGGCGGCGCAACTGCCGGGCCTGCCGCCGGGAGACCGACACCCGGCTGCGCTGCCGGTCGTTCATGACCAGCGCCAGCGAACCCTTGAAGTCGGGCACCAGCTCCCGGACATGGTCGAGGTTGACCAGGTAGGAGCGGTGGGTCCGGAAAAAGTGGCCGCGCAGCCGGCGCTCCAGCTCGTTGAGGGAGAAGGTCACCAGCACCCGTTCCTCGGCGAGCTTCAGGTACGCGTACCCGCGCACCGCGCTGGCGTAGACGATCGCCGCCGGGTCGACCAGCACCGTCCGGCCGTCGCGCTGCACCGGGATCCGGCTCAGCGGTTCGACCCGCG
Source organism: Natronosporangium hydrolyticum (assembly GCF_016925615.1). Classification (NCBI taxonomy): domain Bacteria; kingdom Bacillati; phylum Actinomycetota; class Actinomycetes; order Micromonosporales; family Micromonosporaceae; genus Natronosporangium; species Natronosporangium hydrolyticum. The sequence continues at coordinate 2,256,523 of NZ_CP070499.1, read as the reverse complement.
GCGGCGTCGGGTCCTGGGTGGGAGGTTCGGCGAGGGCTCCGGCCGGTGGCGAGCCGCGCGGGGCCGGCTTGGGCTCCTCCGCCGAGGCGGTCAGCGCCCGGTCCAGGGCTCGGCCGAGCCGGTCGGCGTCGAACGGTTTGACCAGGTAGTCGGCCGCCTCCAGGTCGAAGGCGGCGACCGCGTGGTCCGGGTACGCGGTGGTGAAGATGACCCGGGGCGGGTTCGGCAGCCGCCGCAGCGCCGACGCAACCTCCAGCCCGCTGCCACCCGGCATCCGGATGTCGAGCAGCACCAGGTCGTAGGCGAGGGAGCGGATCAGCTCCAACGCCTCCTCACCATTTGTCGCCTCGCCGACCACCTGCACGTGGGTGAACTCTTCCAGCAGGTAACGCAGCTCGGCGCGGGCCGGGGCTTCGTCGTCGACGATCAGGGCGCGGGCGCGCATGGGGTCAGCGTAGCGGGATCCGCAGCTCCACCACGGTCCCCTTTCCGACCGTAGAGTTGACCTGAAGGGCGTACCGCTCCTTGAAGAGGGTCTCCAGCCGCTGCGAAATGTTGCGCAACCCCACGCCGCCCTCGGCGGCAGCTCCGGCGGCACCGTCGACACCAGCTTCGAGGCCACCGGGTGGGCGAGGGCCGGCCCGCGACTCGCCGAACTCGCCGCTGGTGATCCGGGCGAGGATGTCGGCGGGGATGCCGACACCGTCGTCGGCGACCTCGATCGAGGTGGTCCGGGTCAGCGGATCGACCCGTGCCTTTAGCCGGACCGTGCCGCCGGCCACCTTGTCGGCGAGCCCGTGTTTCACCGCGTTCTCCACCAGCGGCTGGATGGTCAGCACCGGTACGTGGGCGGTGAGCACCTGCGGGTCGATGTCGTAGCGGACCCGCAACCGGTCGCCGTAGCGGGCCTGCTCCAACGACAGATAGGTACGGACGAAGAAGTACTCCTGGGCGAACTCGGCGAAGTGGCCGTCCTGCCGGACCGCGTACCGGAAGAAGTCCGACAGCCGCAGCAGCAGTTGCCGCGCCTGTTCCGGATCGGTGCGGGCCTTGGAGGCGATGGTGTTGAGAACGTTGAACAGGAAGTGCGGGTTGATCTGGGCCCGCAACGCGTCCAGTTTGGCGTCGGCGGCGAGGTTGCGTTCCCGGTCTGCCTCGGCCAGCTCCAGGTGTAGCGAGAGGATGCCGGCGAGCCCGCCGACCAGGTCCCGCGGGGGTGGGTCCTCGTGGACGCGGTAGACCTGCAGGGTGCCGACTACCCGGGCGCCGATCGCCAGCGGCGCTACCACCGCCGAGTGCAGCGGACACTGCGGCTCGGGGCAGCCGAGCGAGCCGCGTCCCCGCACCACCACCGTCCGGGCCCGGGCGATCGCGCGGGCTCCGGGCCCGGAGCGTGGCTCGTCGGCGTCGTGATGGTGATCGGCGCCGGGGCCGACGAAGGCCAGCACCCGTTCCCGGTCGGTGATCGCCACCGCGTCGCCGCCCAGTAATGGCCGCAGCAGCTGCGCGGTGCGGCGGGCGGCGTCCGGGGTGAGCCCGGAGCGCAGCGGCATCGACCGGCCGGCGGCGGCGATGGTGCGTCCGGAGCCAGAGCCGGAGCCGTCAGCGCCCGGCTGCCGGCTCAGCGTCCGGGCAGCCCGCGGGCCGCGTAGCGCCGACGGATAGCCGAGCGTCAGCACGGTGGTCAGCAGCACCCCGGCGAGCAGCGTGGTGCCGACCCCCAGCGAAGGCGTCACCAGCACCTGGGTGACCAGGTAGACCACCGCCCAGGCGAGGATCAGCACCCCGGCGAGCACCCGGCTACCGCTGGGCATCGGTGGTTCCTCGCCGCCGCGGTCGGCGGGCCGGCCGCTGCACCGTCAACCGGGCCAGCCGTTCGGCCTGCCGGTCGGCGGCGGTGCCGTGCATGGTCAGCCACATCGCCTCGGTGTCGGCCGGCGGCTGACCGCGGCGCGAGACGATGATCGTGACCAGGGCGGCCACCGGCGCGGCGACCAGCGTCGGGGTCATCAGCATCTCGCCCAACCCCCGGTCGCCGGTGAGCGTGCCGGCGACGAACATGCTGACCGCGGCGGTGCCGCCGGTGAGCATGCCGGCGACGGCGCCGGCGGCGGTGGTGCCGCGCCACCAGATGGTCAGGATGAACACCGGCGTCAGCGCCGAGCCTGCTAGGGCGAACGCCCAGGTCACCATGGTCGCCACGATCGAGGGCAGCAGCGCGCTCAACGACTCCGGGCGCAGCGCCAGCGCCAGGCCGGCGGTCGCGCACGCCACCACGATCACGGTGCCGCGCCCGGCCCACACCGCCTGCCGCTGCGAGGCGCGCGGGTTGAGGTGCCGCTCGTAGACGTCGTGACCCCAGGACGCGGCGGCGGCGAGCAACAGCCCGGCGATGGTCGACATCACCGCGACCAGTGCCCCGGCGGCGACCACCCCCAGCCCGGCGGTGCCGCCGTAGAGCCGACCCAGCACCGGCAGGGCATGCTCGGGGACCCGCAGCACCCCGTCGACGGTCAGCTCCGCCAGCCACGGGTGATCGTCGATCGCCCCCGGGATCATCGACCGGGCGGCGGTGCCGAGCATCACCGCGAGGGCGTAGAAGAGGCCGGCCAGCCCGAGCACCCACACCGTGGTCATCCGGGCGGCGGTCCCGGTGGGGCTGGTGAAGTACCGGTTCATCACGTGCGGCAGGCCGGCGGTGCCCATCACCAGGGTGATGATCAGCGCGAACTGGCCGAGCCGGCCGTAGCGCGCCCCGGGCTCGCCGAAGTGGGCGGTCTCCGCCTCGTCGAGCTGGTTCGCCTCCGGGGCGAGCCGCCACTGGTCGGCCTCCTCGGCGACCGGATTGGCCAGCGGCTCGGCCGACAGGTCCGCCACCGCGCCGCCGTAGCTGAACCCGGAGCCGAGCACCGCCGCCGCCAGCCAGCACACCGCCGCGAGCAGCAGCAGGAACTGCACCGCCTGGGTCCAGGTGGTGCCGCGCATGCCGCCCATGGCGACCAGGCCGGCGATCGCCGCGGTGGAGATCAGCACCCCGGTGGCGTACGGGGAGAGACCGGCGATGCCCTGCCCGACCAGCAGCTGCCAGGTGATCCCGCTGCCGACCGCTTGCGGCACCAGGTACGACAGGATGATCAGCTGGACGACGCCGACCGCCACCAGCCGGACCCGTTCCGAGGCGAGCCGCCGGCCCAGGAAGTCGGGGATGGAGAATTCGCCGAACCGCCGCAGCGGTGCGGCGACGAAGAGCAGTACCGGCACGAACCCGGCCGCGAACCCGACCGCGTACCAGACTCCGTCCAGACCGGACACGTAGACGGCGGCGGCGACGCCCAGAAAAGAGGCGGCGGAGAAGTAGTCACCGCAGATCGCCGACGCGTTGGTCGCCACCCCCACCCGCCGGCCGGCCAGGTAGTAGTCCACGGTCGACACCCGGCGGGGGCGGATCGCCACCGCCACTCCCCCGGCCAGCCCCAGCACCACGACCAGGACCGCGACGCTGAGACTGGTCACGGAGGACCGTCCCCGGGCGGCCCAGGCTCCTCAGCCGGCCCGCCGAGCATCCGGGCCTCGACGGCGGTGGCGAGGGTGGCGGCGGCGAGCCCGATCAGGAAGAAGAACAGGTAGAGCCCGAACGCGGCCATCACGAAGCCGGGGCTCATGCCGCCGATCAGCCGGCCGGCCGACCACCAGTCCAGGGCGAGCGTCAGCGCCGGCACCCCGGTCACCGCGACCAGGAAGAGTGTGAAGTACGCGGCGGAGACCCGCCGCTGGGTCCGGAAGGCAGCGTCCACCTCTGCGGGCGTGTCGTGCTCGTCGACCTCGCGTGCCATGCGCAGCACCCTACGGAAGGCCGGCCCCCGGCGGAAGTCCAGCGGTGGACGAAAGGCCAGGCCAGCGCGTTAGGTCCGGGCAGCGCGCTGGGTCCGGGCAGCGCGCTAGGTCTTGGTGAGCACCCGGGTGCCGGTGCGGAGCAGGATCACCGCGCCGCCCGCGGCCATCACCAGCCCCATGCCGGGCAGCAGTTGCCCCCAGCTGTCGGTGGCGGCGCTCAGCTGCAGCAACCGTCCCACCTGCCACACCACGATCAGGGCGACGCCGCCGCCGGCGACGAAACAGTGCCCGATCACCACCCGTCGCCACGGGAGCAGCGCACCCGCGATGGCGATGAATCCGGCGCTCAGCGTCCACAGCCCGGGGCCATCGGTGCCGGAGAGCGAGCCGAACGGGGTCATCACCCAGGGCAGCAGCGACCCGATCACGGTGATCAGCCCACCGACCAGCATGCCGAGGCTGCCGGCGTGCAGGATCCCCCGACGGGTCGGCGCGGCCTCGGTGCCAGTGACAGCAGACATGCCCGGATGCTAGATCGAAACCTGCCGGCAACCTACTGGTGATCCACAAACGGTCGGTACGGGCCCGTGGGCGGCGGCTCCCGGGGCCCGAACGGTTCCCGGCCGGCAGTGATCACCGCTGGTCGCGCCGGCCGGACCGTTCGCGACCCGGAACCCGCCGCCGGCTCGATCCACTCTTGCGCGCCGGCGCCGGGTCGCGTTCCCTTCGCACATCACGCGGCTACGGGTGACCTACGTAACAACCCGGGAGGAGGAGCGCGGCGATGAGTGAGGTAACGCGCGAGCACGAGCAGCGCGAAGGCGAGGGCGAACCGCCACCGCCGGAGGACAACAGCTGGCGCCAGGGCTACTGGCGGCGGAACCTCCGGTTGATGGTGATCCTGCTCGTCATCTGGTTCGTGGTCTCCTTCGGGTTCGGGGTGCTGCTGGTCGAACCCCTGAACGAGATCGTGATCGCCGGCTTCCCGCTGGGCTTCTGGTTCGCCCAGCAGGGCTCCATCTACACCTTCGTGGTGCTGATTCTGGTCTACGCCGTACTCATGGATCGGCTCGACGACCGGTACGGGGTCAGCGAGCGCGACGAGGAGGGGAAGCGGCTGTGAGCGACATCCAGCTCTGGACGTTCGTCTTTATCGGACTTTCGTTCGGCGTCTATATCTATATCGCCTGGCGCAGCCGGGTGAAGGAGACCGCGGGCTTCTACGTCGCCGGCCGGGGCGTACCTACGGTGGCCAACGGCGCCGCGGTCGCCGCCGACTGGATGTCGGCCGCCTCGTTCATCTCGATGGCTGGGCTGATCGCCTTCCTCGGCTCGGACGGTTCCATCTACCTGATGGGCTGGACCGGCGGCTACGTACTGTTGGCCCTGCTGATCGCGCCTTACCTGCGTAAGTGGGGCAAGTTCACGGTGCCCGAGTTCGTCGGTGACCGGTACTCGGAACTGGTCCGGACGATCGCCGCGGTCGCCGCGATCCTGATCTCGTTTACCTATGTGGTCGGTCAGATGCGTGGTGGCGGCATCGTCTTCAGCCGCTTCCTCAACCTGGAGATCGCCGGTGGGGTGATGGTCGCCGCGGCGATCATCTTCATCTACGCGGTGCTCGGTGGCATGAAGGGGATCACCTGGACCCAGGTCGCGCAGTATTCGGTGCTGATCGTCGCCTATCTGATCCCGGCGATCGCGGTGGCGCAGCAGATGACCAACCTGCCGATCCCGCAGGTGACCTTCGGGCAGATACTCAACGAACTCAACGCGATCAGCGTCGAGTTGGGGCTGAATCAATATACCGAAGCCTTCGCGGCCCGACCTCAGATCGACGTCTTCCTGGTCACTATGTCCCTGATGATAGGCACCGCGGGGTTGCCCCACGTCATCATCAGGTTCTACACCACCAAGACAGTACGCGGGGCCCGCTACTCGGCCTTCTGGGCGCTGTTCTTCATCGCCCTGCTCTACACCACGGCTCCCGCGGTCGGCGCCTTCACCAAGCTGAACCTGCTGCGTGACGTGCAGGGCGTCGGGGTCGAAGACCTGCCCGCCTGGATCGAGAACTGGGCAGCCACCGGGCTGGTCAGCGTAGCCGACGGCGTCGACACGGTGCAGTCGGTGAGCAACGACCCCGGCGCCGGGGCCGACCTGACCGTCAACAACGACATCTTGGTGCTCGCCAGCCCGGAGATCGCCGGGCTACCCGCGCCGATCGTCGGATTGGTGGCGGCCGGCGGCATGGCGGCGGCGATGTCCACCGCGGCCGGGTTGCTGCTGGTGATCTCCTCGTCGGTCTCCCACGACCTCTACTTCCGGCGGGTCAAGAAGGCCGCCACCGACCGGCAGCGGCTGCTCGCCGGGCGGATCGCGATGGCGTTCGCGGTGGTGATCGCGGTGATCGGCGGGATCAACCCGCCGGCGTTCGTGGCGCAGGTGGTCGCCTTCGCGTTCGGGCTAGCGGCGGCGAGCTTCTTCCCGATCATCGTGCTCGGCATCTTCTGGAAGCGATGTAACGCCACCGGGGCCGCCGCCGGCATGGTCGCCGGACTGCTGTTCACGATCAGCTACATGGTCTACACATTGGATGTCTTCGGCACCTCGGCGAATCCGCACATCTTCGACATCAGCCCGGAGGCGATCGGCACGATCGGGGCGGTGGTCAACTTCGTGGTCACGATCGTCGTGTCGAAGCTGACGGCACCACCACCGGCGCACCTGTCGGAGCTGGTGGAGGAGCTGCGCTACCCAGCGGCCCGCCGCCGCCCGGCCGGGGAGGAGGCCCGCCAGGGCTGATCGCCGATCATTACGGCGCTACGCCAACGTTTCACACCGACCCGCAGTCGCCGGGCACCGCACCCACCCGCGGTGTCCGGCGACTGCGCTTGCGTTTCCAAACATGGTGAGCACAGCCGCCACGTCAGCCACACCGGCCGGCGTCGCCCGGAGCGTTTTTCGGGAGTTGTTTACGGGCAGAGTCTGGCGCAGGGGCAGGAGATGACCGGCCGGCCCCGGAGCTTTAGCCGACTTGGTGACCACTGCCCCGTTTCGGACTATTTGCGGATCATCACTCCCCGCGCCGTACACCGAAAGTAATTATAGAATTGCAATGAGTAAACAGATGGAGAGAGTCGAGCGAGCGCACTCGGCCGGCGACGGCGTCACCGCCTGCGATCCGACCGGGAGGGCTCCCCCGCACCGCACCCGAGAGAGGTGAACCGTCATGGCGGGAAACCGGATTGTCGTCTACAAAGGCCCCGGACAGGTAGCGGTCGACACGATCGACTACCCGAAGCTGGAGGTACCGAGCGCGGTCTCCCAGGCCAAGGGGCTGACCCGCAAGGCTGATCACGGGGTCATCCTCAAGGTGGTCTCGACCAATATCTGCGGATCGGACCAGCACATGGTCCGGGGGCGGACCACCGCACCGGTGGGCCAGACCCTCGGCCACGAGATTACCGGCGAGATCGTCGAAAAGGGCAGCGACGTCCAGTTCCTGGAGGTCGGCGACCTGTGTTCAGTGCCCTTCAACATCGCCTGTGGTCGGTGCCGCAACTGCAAGGAGCGGAAGACTGGAATCTGTCTGAACGTCAACCCGGACCGGGCCGGATCGGCCTACGGCTATGTGGACATGGGCGGCTGGCTCGGCGGCCAGGCGGACTATGTGATGGTGCCCTTCGCGGACTTCAACCTGTTGAAGTTCCCGGACAAGGACCAGGCCATGGCCAAGATCCGGGATCTGACGATGCTCTCGGACATCTTCCCGACCGGCTACCACGGCGCCTACAGCGCCGGCACGACCACCGGCTCCACAGTGTATGTCGCCGGCGCCGGGCCGGTAGGGCTCGCAGCTGCGCACTCGGCGCAGATCCTCGGCGCCGCGGTGGTCATCGTCGGCGACCGCAACGAAGAGCGGCTCGCCCAGGCCCGCAGCTTCGGCTGCGAAACCGTCAACATCAGCGAGGACGCCACGCTCTCCGAACAGATCGACCAGATCCTCGGCACGCCCGAGGTCGACTGCGCCGTCGACGCGGTCGGGTTCGAGGCCAGCGGCCACGGCCGCGGCGCCGGTGAGGCGCCCGCCACGGTGCTCAACGACATCATGACGGTCACTGCGGCCGGCGGGTCGCTGGGCATCCCCGGGCTCTACGTCACCGGCGACCCGGGCGGCGTGGACCCGGACGCCCAGGAAGGGACACTGAAGGTCCGGCTCGGGCTCGGCTGGGCCAAGAGCCACAGCTTCACCACCGGTCAATGCCCGGTGATGAGGTACAACCGCGAACTCATGATGAGCATCTTGCACGACCGGGCACACATCGCCGACGCGGTGAACGCCACGGTGCTACCGCTCACCGACGCCCCGGACGGGTACCGGGACTTCGACCAGGGCGCGGCAAAGAAGTACGTACTGGACCCGCACGGCGAGCTGGCCTCGGTCTGACCAGCACCGGGTCTGACCAGCACCGGGTCTGACCAGTAACAGTCGGCTGAGCCAGGACGCCCCGTGTAGCCACGGCCGCACGGGGCGTCCTGCCGCTCTGGTGGTTGCGGGCCCCGCCCGGGAGATCGCTGTCCGGGAGGTGGCCACCGGCCGAACCCGACCGCCACGCACCGGGAGCTCCCGGTGCGCCGGCTGATCGACGTCGACTCAGCATCCTAGGCCGGGTCCAACCACCACGGGCTGGTATAGGCCACGCCCCGGTTGTTGCAGGGGTGGCCGGCCGGGCCGGGCGTATCATTCGGCTCGGCCGGGTCGGCCACCCGCAGCAGCACCCAATCCCCGTCCGCCCGGTCGAGCGGAACCGTGAACTCCAGGATCTCCCCCGCCGTCAGCTCCACCACCTCGACGACCGCGGGCGCGTCAGTGCCGGGCCTCAACACCTGCACCACCAGCGGCAACCCCACCCAGTCGGGGCCGCGGTCGAGGTCGAGCCGGAACTGGACATCACCCTGGGCGATCGGCAAGCTCCCGCCCATCCGCACCCCGTTAGCGGTCGCGTCCACCCGCAGCCCGGAGACCCGGGTGGCGAAGAAGCGGCGGGCACGCATCGCCTCGTACACCGCCGCGCGGGTGTTCTCCACCACCCACAGCCCGCTGCGCCCCTTGCCCTCCGGGAAACCCCAGTCGGTGCCGTGTTCGTCGGTCACCCCGGTCAGACCGGTGCGCCAGCCGGCGTTCAGGCACGCCACCAGCGGTGAGCGCTGACCGCTCGACCAACCCCGGAACAGGTAGTCCTCCCGCCGGTTGAAGATCTCCAGGCCCACCAGCTGGTCGACCGCGGCGGGGTCGAGCCGGAAGTTCTCGAACCGGCCGGCCTCCCGGCCCGGATGGTTCAGGCTCGCCAACCCGCTACGGGAGGTCAACCACCGGTAGAGCGAGCCGACGCTGCCGGCCCGCAACAGATCGGCGAAGTCATCAGTGAACCAGACATTGACGTGCCCCAACAACGGATGGGACCACTCGAAGCCCCGGATCGCGGTGTACTGGCCGGGGTCGTCGGCGGCGTCGGCGAGGTCGCCGGTGAGCCGCCATTGGGCGGAGGTCAGGCCACCGATGCCGAACATCGTGGTGTGATCGGTCAACGCCGCCACGTCCAGCCCGGCCTCCCGCATCGAGACGAACGCGGCCTCCGGGGCGCCATCACCATCCGAGAGCACGGTGTGGTTGTGCAGGTCGGCGTGGACGAGCTGGGTGCCGTCGCTGATCCGGGAGGCACGGGCTGCGCCCTGCGACATCGGCTCGCCGGCCTCGGTCGTCGGCACGGTGGCGGCGTGCGCCGAGCCCGGTGCTGCGGCGAGCATCAGCAGCCCGCCGGCGCCGACGAGCAGTGAGCGCCGATGTACCCCGTGGACGTGCTCCCCGTGGACGTGCTCCCCGTGGACGTGCTCCGGATGGGTTGCTGCTTCGCGCATGTGGTCAGTTAACGCGACCGCGGGGAACGGCGTACGGCGTTGAGTTGACCGGGCCCCGAACTTCGGCTGTTAGCCATGGCCACCGCGCTGAGCACCGCCGAACTCAGCCAGGATCGACTCAGCCGGGATCGACTCGGCCAGGATGGGCTTTTCCCACAATCCGACGCCGCGTTGCTCGATCAGGTGTTTGATCCGGCCGAGCGCTTCGCCCACCGGCTGTGGCGCGAGCCGCCGGCCATCGCGCAGCCGCAGCGCGACCGCGTCGGCGGCGCGCTCGGCCTCCCCGATCACCGCCTGGTAGGGCACCAGCCGGTCGGCGCGCACCCGGGCGGCCAGGCTTCCCCGGTCCGGGCCGGCCACGCGTACCCGTAGGCCGGCATCATCGGCGAGGGCGGCCAGCTGGGCGGCCGCGTCCTGGTCCGGCTGCGCGATCGGCAACACCAGCAGCTGGGTCGGCGCCAACCACGGCGGGAACGCCCCGCCGTGCCGTTCGATCAGGTACGCGACGGCCCGCTCGATGCTGCCGAGCACGCTGCGGTGCACCATCACCGGCTGGTGTCGGGCCCCGTCCGGGCCGGTGTACGCCAGCCCGAACTGGGCCGGCTGGTATAGGTCGACCTGAATGGTGGAGAGGGTGGTCTCGCGGCCGGCGTGGTCAGCGACCTGCACGTCGATCTTCGGGCCGTAGAACGCCGCCTCACCGTCGGAGGCGGCGTAGTCGAGGCCGGCGGCGTCGAGCACGTCGGTCAAGAACGCCGCCGCCCGGTGCCACATCTCCGGCGCCGCGACGTACTTACCGCCCGCGGGGTTACCGCTGGCCGGCAGCGATAGCCGGTAGCTGGCCGGCTCGATGCCCAGGTCCTGGTACACCCGTTGGATCATCACCAGCGCGGCGGTCACCTCCTCGCCGACCTGGTCCAGCGCGCAGAAGATGTGGGCATCGTTGAGCTGGATCGCGCGAACCCTGGTCAACCCGCCCAGCACGCCCGAGAGCTCCGAACGGTACATGCCGCCGAGTTCGGCGAGCCGCACCGGCAGCTCCCGGTAGCTGTGGCCGCGGGATCGGAAGATTACCGCGTGGTGCGGGCACAGGCTGGGGCGTAGCACCACCTCTTCGTCCCCGAGCCGCATCGGCGGGAACATGTCCTGCTGGTAGTGGCGCCAATGGCCGGAGATCTCGTACAACTCCCGCTTACCCAGCACCGGTGAGTAGACGTGCTGGTAGCCGGCGCGCCGCTCCAACCCCCTGATGTACTCCTCCAGGGTGTGCCGGAGCAGCGCCCCGTCGGGCAGCCAGTAGGGCAGGCCGGCGCCGATCAGCGGGTCGGTGCCGAACAGGCCCAGCTCCCGGCCGAGCTTGTGGTGGTCAGGCATGGTGGTCTCCTCGTGCTCTGGTGGGACGAGTGACCACACGCCGAAGCCCCGGGGCACTCGCCCCGGGGCTTCGGTCGTCAGATAACGGTTAGCGCGCCGGGACAGTCTCCGGCGTCGTCGTCACAGCAGCGCGCTTCACGGTAACGACGATAGCAGAACCACCCGGCCGCCTTCTCTGTTACAGACTTGCCTTATATAAGCATAGGCTTCTAGAGTAGCCATCGTGCACGCGTTCGATGTCCTCGGCGATCCGGTCCGACGCCGCATCCTGGAGCTGCTCGCCGATGGTGAGCTCAGCTCCGGCGCGGTCTGCGCGGTGATCCAGGAGGAGTTCGGGATCAGCCAACCCGCGGTGTCCCAGCACCTCCGGGTGTTGCGCGAGTCCGGCTTCGCCACTGTCCGCCCCGCCGGCACCCGGCGGCTCTACGCGGTCGAACCGGACGGCCTGCGGGACATCGACGAGTGGCTGGAGAGGTTCCGTCGGTTCTGGACCCCGCCACTGACCGCGCTCGCCACCGAACTGGCCCGCGGCCAACGAGAACGCCGCCGCGCCAGCGACGACAACCCCGACAGCAAGCCCAACCCGGCAAGCAACGACAATCACGAGGAGAACCCATGATCGACATTCGCGAGCAGCTCAACGCGGTCGAGCGACGGATCGGCGACCGGAGCATCGAGGCCGGTGCGGCCAAGACCGTCACGATCAGCGAGACCTACCGGGCCAGCATCGACGATGTCTGGGACGCCTGCACCAACCCGGAACGCCTGCCCCGATGGTTCCTGCCGGTCTCCGGCGAGCTCCGGCCCGGCGGCAGCTACCAGTTCGAAGGCAACGCCGGCGGCACCATCGAAACTTGCGACCCGCCGCACAGCGTCACCGCAACCTGGGAGTACGGCGGCGCGGTCAGCTGGGTGGAGCTACGGCTGCACCCAGAGTCCGACGAGCGGACCCGGCTGGAGCTGACCCACATCATGCTCCCGGACGAGCACTGGGTCGAGTTCGGCCCCGGCGCCACCGGCATCGGCTGGGAGTTGGCGCTGATCGGGCTGGCGCGCCACCTCGACAGCGGCGCCGGGGTCGACCCGGCCGCGGCGGCGACCTGGCCCACCAGCCAGGAAGGGCTCGAGTTCGTGACGATCAGCAGTCAACGCTGGCTCGACGCGCATCTCGCCGCCGGCGCCGACGAAGCCGCCGCCCGGGCCAGCGCCGAACGCTGCACCGCGTTCTACACCGGCGCGGCACCCGCCTGATCTCCGAGCCCGCAATGGTCGAGCCGGCGCCCGGATCGCGGGCGCCGGCTCGACGGGGTGGGTACTGCGAACTGAGCCGTTGCGGGTCAGCCGATCTGGGCTTCGACCCGGACGGTGGCACCGGCCGGCGCCAGCGGCACCTGGTTGCCGGCCACCGGTGCGCCGTCCACCAGCAGTTGCTCAACCCGGCCGGTCACGCCGGCCGGCTTCCGGACGGTGATCTCGTAAGTGGCCCCCCGGAACCGCCGGGTGGCGGTGAACCCTTCCCACGCCGAGGGCAGCACCGGGTCCACCAGTAGCCCGTCGAAGCCCGGCCGCAGCCCGAGGATCCACTGGCTGATCGCCACGAAGTTCCACGCCGCGGTCCCGGTCAGCCAGGAGTTCTTCGCCTCCCCGAAGGTCGGGGCGTCCCGGCCGGCGATCATCTGGGCGTAGACGTACGGTTCGCAGCGGTGGATCTCGCTGATGGTCTCCCGCGCCGACGGGTTGATCAGCCGGTAGTAGTGGTAAGCCTCGTCGCCCCGGCCGGCCATCGCCTCGGCGATCATCAACCAGGGGTTGGTGTGGCAGAAGATGCCGGCGTTCTCCTTGTAGCCGGGCGGGTAGGAGGAGATCTCCCCCAACTCGACCCGGTAGCTGCTATACGGCGGTTGCTGCAGCACGATGCCGTGTTCGGTGGCGAGCCGCTCCCGCACGCTGTTAAGCGCCCGCACCGCGGTGCCGTCCTCCAACCCCACCCCGCCCAGCACACACATGCCCTGCGGTTCGATGAAGATCTGCCCCTCTTCGTTCTCCCCCGAGCCGATCGGGGCGCCGAAGAAATCGTACGCCCGCCGGAACCAGGACCCGTCCCAGCCATGCTCCATGATGGTGCCGGACATCTTCTCGGCGTTCGTCCGGTAGCTGGCCGCCTCCTCGCCGAGCCCACGGTAATCGGCGATGTTAGCCAGCTCCTTGGCTGCGAGCACGAACAGGCCCGCGATGAAGACCGACTCCGCCGCCCCGCCGTCGCGGTTCTCGGTGGTCTGGAACGGCTCGCCCGGAGTCTCCGAGAAACAGTTGAGGTTCAGGCAGTCGTTCCAGTCTGCCCGGCCGATCAGCGGCAGGCTGTGTGGGCCCAGCCGGTCGAGTGTGTACTTCAGCGAACGCTGGAGATGCTCGTAGAGCGGCGTCTCGGTGCCCGGCAGGTTGTCATAGGGCACCTGTTCGTCAAGGATCGAACTGTCGCCGGTCTCTCGAAGGTACGCCCCGGTGCCGACGATCAACCAGAGCGGGTCGTCGTTGAAGCCGGACCCGATGTCGTTGTTGCCCCGCTTGGTGAGCGGCTGATACTGGTGATACGCCCCACCGGTGGGCAGCTGGGTGGCGGCGATGTCCAGGATCCGCTCGCGGGCCCGCTCCGGGATCATGTGCACAAAGCCCAGCAGGTCCTGGTTGGAGTCCCGGAACCCCATCCCCCGGCCGATCCCCGACTCGTAGAACGACGTGGACCGGCTCATATTGAAGGTCACCAGGCACTGGTAGGCGTTCCAGATATTGACCATCCGGTCGGTGTCCCGGTCCGGCGTGTCGACCTGGATGCCCCCGAGCAACGACCCCCACTGCTCGCGCAGGCTCGCGAACCCCTCGGCCACCGTCTCCGGCCGGAGCCAGCGGTCGATGACCGGGCGCACCAGCGCCTTGTTGATCGTCTGCGAACCGGGTGGGTCGAACTTGGCGTCGCGCGGGTTCTCCCAGTAGCCGAGCAGGAAGACGATCTCCCGGGTCTCTCCGGGGGCTAGCGGAGCATGCACCTGGTGGCTGCCGTGCGGCGCCCACCCATGGGCGATCGAATCGGTGGAGCGACCACTCGCCACCACCGCCGGACGATCGAAACCACGGTACGGGCCGAGGAACGCCTCCCGCTGGGTGTCGAAGCCGGCCAGCGGCTCGGAACAGGCGAAGTAGGCGAAGTGGTCCCGGCGCTCCCGGTACTCGGTCTTGTGGTAGATGACGCCGTCGACCACCTCCACCTGCCCGGTGGAGAAGTTGCGCTGGAAGTTGGTGGCGTCGTCCTGGGCCTCCCACAGGCAGAACTCCACCGAGGAGAAGACCGACAGGTCCACCGGGGTGTCCCGATGGTTGGTGACCTGCAGCCGCCACACCTCCAGCGTCTCACCGACCGGAACGAAGTAGAGGGTGCGCGCCTCGACCCCCGCCCGACGGGAATTGATCTGGGTGTATGAGAGCCCGTGCCGGCACTCGTACGCGTCCAGCTCGGACTGCGTCGGTTGCCAGGACGGTGACCAGTAGTCACCGGTGTCGTTGTCTCGCAGATACAGGTAGCGCCCACCGAGGTCGAAGGGGGCGTTGTTGTACCGGTAACGGGTCAACCTACGCAGCCGCGCGTCCCGATAAAACGAGAAGCCACCGGCGGTGTTGGAGACGATGCCGAAGTAAGCCTCGGTGCCGAGATAGTTGATCCACGGCAGCGGCGTGTCCGGGCGGGTGATGACATACTCCCGCTCCTCATCGTCAAAGTACCCGTAGCGCACTACGACACCTTTTTCTCTATAAGTCCGGACCAGCCGACCGGACGCGGCGGGTTTACATATTCGGGAGCGCTCCCATGGAGCTTGCCGCGCCGGCCAGGTATGTGTCAACTCTTGGTCGCTCCGGTTTCTGTCACCTGCCCGACCGCTGTCGGTAACCGGGGCGCCCCGCGGTGGCGTACGATATGCGCTGGTCGAAGCCTGGCCAGCCGGAGCGGGCGGGCCGCTTGCACACTCGGGGGCTGGGTTGGTGCTGCTGTTGTTGCTCCTCGCCGCCGCCGGGCTGGCGTTGCTGGCGATCGCGGCAGATCAGCTCGTGATCGGCGCGAGCCGAGCCGCCACCCGGCTGCGGATCAGCCCAATCGTCGTCGGTGTCGTGATCATCGGCCTCGGCACCAGCGCCCCGGAGCTGGTCGTCGCCGGCCTGGCCGCCGCCCGCGACGAGGTGTCGCTGGCCCTGGCCAGCCTGGTCGGGTCCAACATCGTCAACGTCACGCTGATCCTCGGCGTCGCCGCGCTGATCGCCCCGATCGCGATCTCGTCGGCCACCGCACGGCGCGAAGCACCGATGTCGGTCGTCGCGGTGGCGCTACTGGCGGCGGCGGCCTGGTGGGGGCTCGGCCTCGGCGCCGGTATCCTGCTCGCGGTAACCACCCTGGTCGCGATCGCCGTCCTGGTGTTAGCTGCCCGCCGCACCGGCGACCCGGTGCCGGCCTCGGTGACCGCGCTGACCACCCGCCCGATCCGGCCCGTCCGGGAGTCGGTACGCATCGTCTTCGGCCTCGCCGGCACCGTCGGCGGCGCCCAGCTGCTCGTACTCAGCGCCAGCGACCTCGCCGGCCGGCTCGGCGTCTCCCCCGAGGTGATCGGCTTCACCCTGGTGGCGATCGGCACCTCGCTACCCGAACTCGTCACCGCGATCCAGGCGCAGCGGCGGGGCGAACCCGACCTGGTCGTCGGCAACCTGCTGGGCAGCAACCTGTTCAACAGCGTCGCCGGCGGCGCCGTGGTCGCGCTCGCCGCCGGCGGCGACCCCGACTTCCGGCTCCTGCCGGCGCTGCTGGTGGTGATGGTCGGGATCTCCGCCCTCGCCTGGCTGCTGCTCTGGCTGAACTATCGCGCGTCCCGGCGCGACGCGGTCCTGCTGCTCCTGGTCTACCTCGCCTGCCTGCCGTTGCTGGCCTGACCGGCCGGCACCCGGTTGCAGACTCCGGCACCGGCTACGGGCTAGTGCCGCTGGATCCGCCGCATCACACCCCGGGCGGTGGCGACCGGCCGGAACGACTGGGACAGGTAAGCCCCGAACGCGATGTTCGCCCCGGCCAACACCGGCACCAGCGACTGCGCCACCCGAAGCCGCCGCTGCCACCGGGCGAGCTCCGTCGGCGTACCACCGGTCGGCGTCGCGGCGTCCTGCACCTCCAGCAACCGACCCTCCTGGCTGGCCTGCTCGGCGATCTCCGCGATCTTCATCCCGCAGTATCCGGCGTACGCGGTGGTGGCGATCCCCAGCACCATGGTCACCGCCTTGGCCGCGGTGGCCTCGCCGAACCCCTTCTGCAGCGCGATCCGCCGGGTGCCGACCCGGGTCAGTTGCAGCCCGGAGACGACCGCCGCCCCGATCCCCAGCCACTCGATCGGCGCGAACCGACCCCAGGCCGAGTTCGCCACCCGAATTCGGTCGATGCTGCGGGGCAACTCATCCCCCGAACTGTTGACGCCGACCGCGCCCATCACCGACCCGCCGAACCACAACGCGCTGCCGAGATCGTGCGTCGCCTGCGCCACCGCGTGGCTGTCTGTCCTGTGCATGACCGACTCCCCCCGTTGCGACCCGTCCCGGTCACCCGTACCCCGGCTACGGCGGAGCAAACGATCGCCGCCGGCCCGGGATTCAGAGCACCCGGGGCGGGGTGTTGCCGGCCGCGATGATCGCCCGGCGCATCGGGACCAGCAACAGCAGCACGAAGCCCACCACGAAGAAGGCGATCACCGACAGGATGGCGACCCGGTAGCTTTCGGTCGCGCCCAGCGCCAACCCGAACAGCAACGGCGCCAACCAGCTGGTCGCCTTGTCGGTGATCTCGTAGATCCCGAAGTACTCGCCCTCCTTGCCCTTCGGGATCAGCTGGCTGAACAGCGACCGGCTCAGCGCCTGGGTGCCGCCGAGCACCAGCCCGATCGCCACCCCCAACGCCAAGAACGGCGGCAGCTGGCCGGGCGGCAGGAAGTAGGCGGCCGAGACGATCAGGCTCCACCCGACGAGTCCACCGAGGACGGTCTTGCGCGCCCCTACCCGGGCGGCGATCCGCCCCATCGCCAACGCTCCGAAGAACGCGACGAACTGCACCACCAGGATCGTCATCACCAGGTGGTCGGCGGAGAGCCGCAGCTCGGCGCTGCCGTAGGTGGCGCTCAGCGCGATCACCGCGGAGACGCCGTCGCTGTAGATCAGGTAGGCGACCAGGAACAGCAGCGTCAGCGGGTACTTGCGCAGCCCTTTGAGCGTATGCCACAGCTGCACGAACCCGTCGGTGAGCAGGAACCGCTGTGGGGGCCCTGCCAGCGGCGGCCGGTTGCGCAGCGTCACCATCGGCACGGTGGTGAACGCCGCCCACCAGATGCCGGCCGAGACGATGTTGTAGCGGACCACGTCGGCCTCGCTGAGCCCGAACTGGTCCCGCATCAGCAGCGCCGCGAGGTTGACCGCCAGCAGGATCCCGCCGCCGATGTACGCCACCGCCCAGCCGGTGCTGGAGAGCTGGTCCCGCTCGTCCGGCCCGGCCAACTGCGGCAGGTACGAGTTGTAGACCACGATGCTGGCACCGAACGCGACGTTGGCGATCAGGAACAGCACCGCCCCCAGCAACCACCGGTCGTCCACCAGGAAGAACATGCCCATGGTGGCGCCGGCGCCGAGGTAGGCGAAGAACGCCAGCAGCTCCCGTTTGTACGGTGACCGGTCGGCGATCGCGCCGACCAGCGGCAGCACCACGATGGTGAGGATGGCCGAGGCCGAGATCAGGTAGGGGAAGAGTTGCCCGGGCAGGATCTCCAGGAACCCGATCGAGATCCGGCCAGTGCAGTCGGGTTCGCCCACCGGGCAACGGGCCGCCTGGTCGGCGATGGCGGTGAGGTACGGGCCGAGGAAGACCGTGACGACGGTGGTGATGAAGGCCTGATTCGCCCAGTCGTAGCAGATCCAGCCGGCACGTTCGCGGCGGCTGCTCGGCGGTTGCGACGGCCCCGCCGTGCCTTCCATGATCGCCATCGGCGCCCCTCACCTCAGCTCAGGGCGCCGACGCTGCCCGGGGGGTGTCCCGGCCGTCCCGCCCGATGATCTACGTCGGCATTATGCCGCCGACCGGCAAACCGTGGGGGGCCAGCAGCTTACCGCCGGGAATCGCCAGCGCTAGGGTCGCGAAGATACTCCGGGAAGGTCGCGAGCAGCTCGACCAGCCAGGGCTGGGGCGGTTCCGCGCCCGGGCCGACCGCCCGCATCGACCCGAGCAGGGTCAGCAGCATCCCGTCGGCGAGGAACTCCCGCACCTGATCCGGGGTCGCCGCGGTGAGCTCCCGGATCGCCATAGCGATCCGGCCGAACTCGGCTCGCATCACCGCACCGACCTCCGGGTCGGCCGAGGCCGCGCTGCCGTGCAGCACGACCGCCAACAGATCCCGTTCGGCGAGCAGGTCCGCGTAGGCGACCCCCAGTCGCGCCAGTGTGGGCTCGTCGGCGGCGGCCGCCCGGAACCGCTGCTCGATCCGGTCGGCGGCGTGCCGCAGGGTGGCGAGGAAGAGCCGCTGTTTGGAGCCGAAGAGCCGCACCACATAGGCCTGCGACACACCGGCGCGCCGGGCCACGTCGTCGGTGCTGGTCCCGGCGTACCCACCGGCGGCGAAGGCGGTGACCGCCGCGGCGACGAGTTGATCGCCCCGCTCTGCCGCGGTCATCCGACCTCTGGCCATGGTTGTCTCCCTGGTGTTGGCAACCTCGTCCGGCGCTCGCTATTGTACTAGTTATCAGTTGATAACAACTTTGGAGGAGTCATGGCCACGCCGCAACCCGCCGCTCACCACCGCACCATCAAGCCCTTGGCCAGGTTCTTCGACCAGCACCGGCGAACCGGCACGGTGACCGACCGAGAGCTGGTCACCCCCAGCATGTGGCGGATCCGGGTCGCCGCCGACGAGCCGCTGCCCGCCGAGTACACCCCGGGCCAGCACATCCGGCTCCAGATCAACGACCCGCTCTCGCTCTACGGCATCTTTCGGCCGTCAGACACCCTGCGGACCTACACCATCTGGGAGTACGACCCGGCCGGCGACGCGATTGAGCTGCGCATCCACCGGTACGACGGGGACGGCATCGGCATCCGGTGGGTCGAGTCCGCAACGGTGGGCGAACCGGTGACGTTCTGGGGCCCGATGGGCGAGTTCGCCACCCGACCCGGCCCGCGCCACCTGTTCGTCGGCGACGAGACCGCCACGGCCGCGTTCGGCCCCATGATCGCCGGCCTCGACCCGGCGGCCAGCGTCACCGGGATCCTGGAGAGCGAGTCCCCCGAGGACGACCTACCGCTCCCCGGGCCGCACCAGCTGCGACGCGTACACCGGCGCGGCGCCCCGGCGGTCGCCTCCCCCACCCTGGTCACCGCACTGGCCCAGCAGGACCTGCCGGACCAGCCCGCCGTGGCGTACCTGGCCGGCGAAGCGCGTACCTGCCAGCTGCTGCTGCAGGCGCTGGTCCGGGACCGGGGCTGGCCCCGCAGCGCGGTGGTGGTCAAGCCCTTCTGGGCCGCGGGCAAACGCGGCCTGCACTAGCGGCGGGGGCCATCGGTCGCCGGATCGTGCTGGAGGTAGGCCAGCACCGCCAGCACCCGCCGGTTGTCGTCGGCCGACTCGGGCAGGTCGAGCTTGCGGAAGACATTGTTGATGTGCTTGCCGACCGCCTTCTCGGTGACGAAGAGCGCCCGGGCGATCGCCGCGTTGGTGCGGCCCTCGGCCATCAGCGCCAGCACCTCCTGCTCCCGGGCGGTCAGCGGCGCCAGCCGGTCCCGGCCCCCGCCGAGCAGCTGCGCCACCACCTCCGGGTCCATCGCGGTGCCACCGGCCGCCACCCGGCGCAGCGCGTCGACGAACTGCGCCACCTGGGAGACCCGGTCCTTCAATAGATAACCCACCCCGCCGGCCCGGTCGGCGAGCAGCTCCCGGGCGTAGAGCGGCTCGACATACTGCGAGAGCACCAGCACCGGCAGGCCGGGAATCACCTGCCGGGCCGCGATCGCCGCCCGCAGCCCTTCGTCGGTGAAGGTCGGCGGCAGCCGGACATCCACCACCGCGACGTCGGGCCGGTGGCGGGTCAGCGCGGCGGCCAGCGTAGGCCCGGTGTCGGCGGCTTCGACCACGTCGCAGTCGTGGGCGACCAGCAGTCTGGTCAGCCCGTCCCGGAGGAGGGCGTGGTCTTCGCCGAGGACAACTCGCACGGGATCTCCATGGTCACGACGGTCGGCCCACCCGCCGGGCTGGTCAGACTCACCGTACCGTCGAAAGCCGACAGCCGCCGCTCCACCCCGCGCAGGCCACCGCCGGAGACCAGCTGAGCGCCCCCGCGCCCGTCGTCGGTGACGGTTACCACCAGCCGCCCGTCGGCGTACGCCAGGCGGACCTCGACCGCGGTGGCGCCCGCGTGCTTGCTGATATTGGTCAGCGCCTCGCTGACCGCGAAGTACGCCGCCGACTCGACCGGTGCCGGCGGCCGGCCCGGCAACTCGTCCACGACCGTCACCGGCAACGGATGCGTGATCGCCAGCGCCGCCACCCCACCGGGCAGGCCACGGTCGGCCAGCACCGGGGGATGCATGCCGCGGACCAACTGCCGCAGCTCCGCCAGCGCCTCCCCGCTGTCCTCCCGCGCCTCGGACAGCAGCCGGATGGCGGCCTCCGGGTCGGTGCGGATCAGCTCCTCGGCCAGGCCGATACTCATCCCCAGCGACACCAGCCGGGCCTGCGCCCCGTCGTGCAGGTCACGCTCGATCCGCCGCAGCTCCGCGGCCTGGGCGTCGACGGTCTCCGCCCGCGACTCGGTCAGCTGCCGCACCCGGGCGGCGAGCGTCGCGGCACCGGTCGGGCCCAGCAGCGTGCCACAGAAGCGGGCGTAGCCGCGCAGCAGGTGAGGGGTCAGCAGCCACCACAGGAGCGCGAAGCCCCCGGCGATCGCCAGCCCGGCGTACGCCGTCTGCTGGCTGTCGATCGCCCAGAATCCGAAGTCGGTGCGCAGCACCCACTCGGCCATCTCGGGGCCGGCGGCGCGGTCCAGGATCGCCCACAGCAGCGGCAGGCTCGCGTACCACAGCACACCGCCGGCGAGCGCCAGCACCAGCACCGGCGCGAGCAGGCCGACCACCGCGTTGAGTAGCAGCCACAGCAGGTCCCGCCAGGTGGTGGGCGTCCGCAGCAGCTGCCACAGCTGGCTCCCCAGATGACCGCGCGGCCAGGGCAGGTACGGCCGGCCGATGGCGACTCCGAGCAGGCGGGCGAAGGCCCACCGGTAGAGGTCGGTGAAACCGCGGGTCAGCAACAGAGCGGCGAGGGTCAGCGGGATACCCACCCCTGCCACCAGCGACAGCGGCAAGCCGACGACCGTCAGCACAAACAGCGCGATGCCGACGCCGTAGAGCACGGCGAGCCCCAGCGCCAGGCCGGTCAACTGCAGCCGCCAGCGCAGCCCTCGGTGAGCAGAGATGGTCATGACCCCATTCTGGCTAGCGCCAGGCGGCGGCACAGTGGGGATTACCCCACCCCGGTTCGGGTCGCAGCCCCACTGCCGACGGGTGTTCCGGACACCAGCGTGGAGAGATGACACATACGACAACGCCACCGGCCGGTGGCGGGCCGATCCAGCGGCTGGCCACCTGGAGCATCCGGCATCCGTGGTGGGCGATCGGCGGCTGGGTGGTCTTCGTCGCGGCCGCGCTGACGATCGGGGCGACCGTGGAGACCCGGCAGGCGACCGCGGCCGACTTCGGGGTCGGCGAGGCCGGCACCGCGCAGGAGTGGCTCGCCGAAGCGGACTTCCCCGACCCGGTCACCCAACCGATCCTGATCACCGGGGAACCGGCCGACGCGCAGGCGGCGGCCAGCGTGACGGTCGCCCGGCTCGGGGCGCTACCAGAGGTGGCCGAGGCAGGGCCGGCGCTGCCCTCGGAGGTCAACGGCGCGGTGCTGGTGCCGGTCACGCTCGCCGGCGACTCCGCCGCCGACCAGCTGCCCGCCGTCCAGGGACTCGTCGATGAGCTGGACGCAGCGCATCCGCAGCTGCGGATCGAGACCGCCGGTGGCCCGGCGATGGACGCCGGCATCAACGACCAGGTCGACGCCGAGCTGGCCAGCTCGGGGGCGCTCAGCATCCCGGTCACCCTGGTGATCCTGCTGGTGGTCTTCGGGGCGCTGGTCGCCGCCGGGGTGCCGCTGCTGCTCGGCTTCTCAGCGGTGCTCGCCGCGACCGGCCTGTGGGCGCTCGCCTCCCAGTTGGTGCCCGACGTCGGGACCGTGCCGCAGGTGATCCTGCTGATCGGGTTGGCGGTCAGCGTCGACTACTCGCTCTTCTATCTCCGGCGGCTGCGCCAGGAGCGGCAGGCCGGGCACGACCAGCTGACCGCGGCCCGGGTCGCCGCGGCCACCTCGGGGCGGGCGGTGGTGGTCTCCGCGGCCACCTCGATGATTGCCCTAACCGGCGCCTACCTGGCCGGTGAGCCGGTCTTCCAGGCGCTGGGCACCGGGGTGATCCTGGTGATCGGGGTCGCCATGCTCGGGGCGATCACCGTCATGCCGGCGTTGCTGGCGACCCTCGGCCGGTCGCTGGAGCGGCCCCGGGTGCCGCTGCTGTGGCGGCTCACCGACCGCGCCGGTACGCCCCGGCTGTGGCCGGCGCTGCTCGCCCCCGCGCTGCGGGCACCCCGGACCACTGTGGCGGTGGTGCTGGCCGCGTTGCTGGCGCTGGCGCTGCCGGCGGTCGGGATGAGCATGCGCGACAGCTCCGCAGCCGATCTGCCCCGGACCATCCCGGCGGTGCAGAGCTACGACCGGCTGGCGGAGTCCTTTCCCGGGCAACGCAACACCCACCAGGTGGTGGTGACCGCGCCCGCGGACCAGGCCGAGCCGGTGCGGGCCGCGCTGGCCGCGCTCGCGGAGCGGGCCGCCGCCGAGCCGCTATTCGCCCCCGATCCGGCGGCCGAGGTGCTCACCTCACCCAGCGGCACCGTCTCCACTGTCGAGCTCGCGGTCCCGTACCCGTTCGATGATCCGCGGGCGGCGGAGTCGCTGACCCGGCTGCGGGGCGAGCTGCTACCGGCCGCCCTGGCCGGACTCGCTGGCGCCGAGGCGGCCGTCGCCGGTGTCACCGCGGACAACGCCGACTACACCGAGCAGCAGCGGCAGCGGCTGCCGTGGGCGATCGGGGTGGTGGTGCTGCTGACCGTGCTGGTGATGGCGGCGGCCTTCCGGTCCGTCGTGGTGGCGGTGGTCGCGGGCATCCTAAACCTGCTCTCGGTCGCCGCCGCCTTCGGTGTGCTGACCCTGGTCTTCCAGCACACCTGGGCCGAAGGTCTGCTCGGCTTCACCAGCACCGGCCACATCGTCAACTGGGTGCCGCTGTTCCTTTTTGTCATCCTGTTCGGACTATCTATGGACTACCATGTGTACGTCGTCAGCCGGGTACGGGAGGCAGCGGCCGCCGGGTTGGACACCCGGGCGGCGGTCGAGACGGGGATGGTCCGCGCCGCTGGCGTCGTCTGCTCGGCGGCGGCGGTGATGCTCGCCATCTTCTCGCTCTTCGCCACGCTCAGCTTCGTTGAGATGAAACAGGTCGGGGTGGGGTTGGCGGTGGCGGTGGCGATCGACGCCACGCTGGTCCGGATGCTGCTGCTGCCGGCGGTGATGAACCTGCTCGGTCGGGCCAACTGGTGGCCCGGCCGGCTCTCCCGGGGCCACGGGCGGTCCGGGACCGACCGCGCCGGTCACCGCCCGACCGAGCCGGTCGCCGACACCAGCACGGAGACCGCGGCGGCGAGCAGCATCACCACGGCCAAGGCGACAAAGACCGCCCCGTAGCTTCCGAGCCAACCGGCGGCGACGGCGCCCACCAGCGGCGCCGTCGCCATCGCCGCGGTCAGCGGCGCGTGGAAGACGCCGTTGCGGCTACCGAACCGGTGGCTGCCCCACCGGTCGCTGACCGCGGTCGCCGACAGCAGGGTGAACAAGCCGCGGGCGGCGCCGGCGAGCACCGCCACCGCGATCACCAGCGCTGCCGGGCCCGGAGCCACCGCCACCGCTGCGGTGGTCACCCCACCGGCGGCGAGGATGCCGACCGTACGGGCGCGGACGCTGGTACGCCGGACCAGCCAGCCGTATCCGATCCGGCCGAGGAGCTGGCCGGCCCCGCTCAACCCCAACGCCCACGCCGCCGTGGTGGTGCTGAAGCCCTGGTCGGTCAGCAGCGGCACCAGGAAGACCAAGGCGACGAAGAACCCGAACCCCGCCACCCCGAACGCCCCGGCCAACACCAGGAACCCCGGGCTGGTCAGCACTGCCCGGTCCCCGCCCCGGCCCGGATCGGCAGGGTCCCGGGAGACAGTGGACGGCTCCGGCTTCGGTTCCGGCCACGGGATCCGGAGCAGCGCCAGATGTAGCGGGATGGTGACCGTGGCCAGTGTTGCCGCCAGGATCAGGTAGGCCCACCGCCACGATCCGTGGTCGAGCAGGGCGGCGGTCACCGGGGCAAAGACGGTGCTGGCCAACCCGCCGGCCAGGGTCACGATGGTGAGTGCCCGCACGTGCCGGGGCCAGAACCAGCGGGTGAGGGCCGCGAACGCGGGGGGATACAGCAGCGCCGCCTGCGCCGCACCGGCCAGCAGCCAGCCGCCCAGGAACCACCACGGCCCCTGGGCCAGGGCGATCCCGACGACCGCGACCACCCCCACCACCGAGCCGGCGGTCATCACCGGACCCGGTCCGTAGCGGTCGAGCAGCCGACCCACCGGGATCCCGACCAGCGCGCTGACGCCCAGACCGGCCGAGAACGCCCCGGTGACCATTGTGGTGGACCACCCGGTGTCGGCGACAATCGTCTGCAGCATCACCGGAAAGGCGTAGTAGAGCACCCCCCAGCTGGTGATCTGCGTCAGACACAGCACGGCCAGGCCCCACCGTAGCGCCGGCCGGGTCGGCCCGGCCGGCGCTACGGTGGGAGTGACCGCAGTGGAGCCGGTCACCCGCAACAGGAGCTGGGTCGATCTGCCACGGCTACCGCTACCGGGCCTTGACCGGCCGGCTCGGCCCCGGCCTCCTCACCGGCGTACCCGTGGACCACCCCGGTGCTGAGGCCGCGGCCGCTCACCTCGGGGGCGTCGGTCGAGCACACCCCGGTCTCGGGCAGTTCGAGTCGCACCTCGTCGGCGGCGGCCCGGTCACCGGCGAGCGCGGCCACGATCGAACGCACCTGCTCATACCCGGTCGCGAGCAGGAACGTCGGGGCCCGCCCGTAGCTCTTCATCCCAGCGACATAGAAACCTGGCTCCGGGTGGGCCAGTTGCCGCTCCCCATGCGGCGGCACCGTACCGCAGCTGTGGTTGTTGGGGTCGATCAGCGGCGCCAGCGCCGCCGGTGCCTCCAGCGCCGGATCGAGGTCGAGTCGGACCTCCTGCAACAACCGCAGATCAGGCCGGAACCCGGCCGCTCCGACCACCGCGTCGACGGCGATCTCGCGCGGGCCGGCCGGGGTGATGCCATGGATCCGTACCGGGCCGGTCGCCGGACCGCCGGCGGCCGGCTCGAACCGGGCGATCTGGAACTCGGTGACCAGGGTGATGGCGCCTTCGGCCACCAGCCGCTGCAGCCTGGTGCCGAGCTCCCCCCGGGCCGGCAGGGCGTCAGCGGCCCCACCACCGTAGAGCCGACGAGGCGAGGCTGCCCGGATCGCCCAGGTGATCCGGGTGCCCGGGGCCGCCTCGGCCAACTCCGCCAGGTCGAGCAGGGTGTTGGCGGCCGAGTGGCCCATGCCCACCACCAGCGTGTGCCGGCCGGCGAACCGGTCCCGATCGGCACCGAACACATCGGGCAACGCACCGGCCACGTACCCGGCCGCCGCTCGCTCACCAGGGGCGGGCAGCCCGCCCGTTCCGAGCGGGGCGGGCTGACCCCAGGTGCCGGAGGCATCGATGACCGCCGGTGCCATGAGGTCGTGGACCGCACCGGTTCGGTCCACCGTCCGCACCAGCAGTGGCCGCCGGTCCCGACCAATGCTGCGGACCTTGTCCACTCCAGCCCGGGAGACCGCGGTCACCCTGGTGCCGGTGCGGATCCGGCCGGCCAGCTCCGGCGTCTCCGCCAGCGGGGAGAGGTACCGGGCGACCAGGTCAGCCCCGGTCGGCAGCTCGTCCGGCTCGGGCTCAGTCCAGCCCCGGGCCGTCAGCAGCCGGCCGGCGGCGGGGTCGATGTTGAACCGCCACGGCGAGAACAGGCGCACCTGCCCCCATTGGCGCACCGCCGCCCCGACCTCGTCGTCGGCCTCGAGCACCAGTGGTTCGAGGCCGCGCTCGACCGCGTGGGCGGCCGCCGCCAGGCCGACCGGCCCGGCGCCGATGATCACTACATCCGTCATGATGCCTCCATCCGTTGAACCAACGGATGCGATTATTACCAGTACTTGTTGGTGATGACAAGGAGGTGTGGTTGAATAGTGACATGACCCTAGCCGGACGAGAGCTCGACGTAGAGCTGTGGGACGTCAGCTCCGCCGCGCCGATCGCCGCCCAAGCCCGGCGACTGGCGCCCAAGCTCAAGGCGATGGCCGACGAGACCAGACTCCACCTCATGCTGCTGATCGCCGAGCGACCGCGGACGGTGCGGGAGCTGACCGAGGCCACCGAGCTGGGCCAGACCCTGGTCAGCCACCACCTCACCGCGCTACGGGAGCAGCAGCTGGTCACCGCCTCCCCCAAAGGCCGCAGCAACGTCTACTCGTTGTGCTGCGACGCGCTCGCCGCCCCGGTGCAGCTGTTGGCGAGCCTGGCCGCCCTCACTCCAGAGGGCGCCCGCGCCTGCGGAGCCAGCAGCACTATCGACGCGCCCTCGCCTCCAGGGCGTGGATCCGGGTCACCAGCTCGCGAGGGCTGAACGGCTTGACCACATAGTCGTCGGCGCCCGCGTCGAACCCGGTCTCGACATCCTGCTCCTGGGCCTTCGCGGTCAACAGCAGGATCAGCATCCGGGAGGTGGCGGGTTCGGCCCGCAACAGCCGACAGACATCCAGCCCGGACAGCCCGGGCATGGCGATGTCCAGCACCGCAATGTCCGGCAGCTGATCCCGCGCCGCCGTCAACGCGTCCCGACCATCCTCGGCCATGGTCACGTCGTACCCGGACTGCGCCAATTTGAACGCCACCAGGTCGCGAATGTCCGCGTCATCCTCCGCCACCAGAACTGCAGTCATGCCGGCTCCTTCGCTGTTGACTCCGCCGCGGTCAGCCGCGGCAACACCACCACGAAGGTGGTGCCGCCGCCGGGCGTGGCGGCCGCCCGGATCGTGCCGCCGTGCTGATCGACGATCGACTTGCTGATGGCCAGCCCCAGCCCGGTGCCCTGAGCCTGCTGCTCCCGCGACCGCGACGACCGGAAGAACCGGTCGAACACGTGCGGCAACTCCGCCTCCGGAATCCCGATCCCGTTATCTGCCACCGAAAGGTCGACATAGTCGCCGTCACTGGTCGCCCGGACGGTCACCGTGCCACCGGGCGGGGTGAACTTGAGCGCGTTGCCGACCACGTTGGTGACCATCCGTTCCAGCTGGGCCGGGTCGCCCAACACCCGCAACGGGTCGGCCGGGACCTCCAGGCGTACGGCGATGTCGGCTGACCGCTTACTCGCCAGCGCCTCCAGCGCTCCGTCGATGACCTGACCCATCGTCACTGGCCGAAGCTGCAGCTGCAGCTTTCCCGATTCAACACCAGAGAGCAGCAGCAGGTCGCTGACCAGATTTTCCAACCGCCGCGCGTTGCGGTCGACGGCGCCGAGCAACTGCCGCTGGACCGTACTCAGCTCGCCGGTCTCGTCGAGCAACAGTTCGGTGTTGCCGATGATGCTGGTGAGCGGGGTGCGAAGGTCATGCGAGACCATCGCCACGAAATCCCCCTTGACCCGATCCAACTCCCGGGCGTGCTCCGTGGCCGCCTGCTCCTGGGCCAGCGCCGCCGCCGTCGCCGCCTGGACCTCGCGCTGTCTCGTGATGTCCCAGGCAACTCCGACATACCCCGTCAGGGTGCCGTCGTCGTCCCGCATCGGGTTGATGGTCATCGACACCGGCACTTCGCTGCCGTCCTTGCGGATCAGCTGCCACTCCTGGGTAAACGCCGACTCATCCTTCGTCGCCGTAGCGAGGACCTCCCGGAAGCTGTCCATGCCGTAGTGCCGGGCGCGGGCGGCGAGCTCGTCCGGCCGGTGCATGATCTCCACGGTCTGCACACCGACCAGCTCCTCAGCCCGATAACCCAGTAGCCGCTCCCCGCCAGGGTTGAAGGCGGTGAACCGGCCAGTCGTGTCGGTGGCGAAGATCATCTGTTCGGTGGCGGCGGACAGGACATGGGCGAACAAACGTTGTGCCGCCCGCTCTTCAGTGACATCCACCCCGGCTGCGATGACCGCCCACGCCCCGCCGTCGTCGCGAGTCAACGCGCTGAGCACCCAGGAGATGTGGCGGCGTACCCCGGCGGCGGTTCGGATATCGGACTCGAACTTCACCGGCTCGAGGCTGGCCAGCGCCCGGGTCAACCGCTCCCGAAAGCCGTCCGGGTCGGTACACATCTGCCACGGCTCGCCGCCCACCATCGACGCCGCCGAGAAGCCGGTCACCTGTTCGCTGCGGTTGTTGAACAGCTCCACTCGCCCCTCCGGGCTGAGCACCAGCACCAACGCCCCCACCGTCTGCAGGTAGGCGCGGGCCAGGTCCCGGTCGAACCGGGCTCGCTCCAGCGCATCCGCCACCGCCCGCTGGCGGCCCACCAGCTCATGCAGCGCCACCCCCAGCAGCACCGCGAGCGCGAAGGCGGTACCGAGCGAGGCCCACGGCCGGATCGGGTACTCGGCGGGTAACAACAACGGGGGCACGAACAGCACCGCCCCGAGGACCGCCAGCCCCGCAACCAGCAGCCGCCGGCTGTGGAAAAGGGCCAGCCAGACGACCGGCAGGATCGCCACGAAGATCGGGGCGTTTTCCCGGCCACTGCCGTAGTCGAAAAGCAGCAGCACCCCCAGGTAACCGAAGGCCGGCGCGGCCTGCCAGGCCGGTGGCCAGCGGTGCCACGGTAGGGCGGTGCTGAGCACGATGACGGCGACGAGGAGCCAGGCCGCCTCCAGCGCCCTGGGCGCGGCGGCGGGCAACAGGCCAGCGGCGACCGCCCCGGCCAGCGCCACCGCCCCGAAGAGCAGCGACCGCCGCCATCGACCCGGCCCTTCCAGCGGTCGGGTGGTGTCAACCAGGCGGGCCAGCGGCAACCGCATGAATCCAGCTTAACCGAATTTTCGGGTATTTCAGACTAGTGACCTTGGTGGTCGGGTGGTGCGGTCAAGTGGCACCCCTCGGTGCCTCACCGCACGTCACGCGCATCACCACCCGCGGCCACCGGTCCAGACCATGCGCCGCCTCGCGGCGACGCACCTCCCGCAGGCCCGGGGTCAGCTCCTCGACGGGCACCTCTCGGAAGCCGCAACGCCGGTAGTACGGTCCGTTCCACGGCACCTCGGCGAAGGTGGTCAAGGTCAGCGCGGGCAGGCCCGCCGCCCGGGCGTGCTCAGTCGCCCGCGCCAGCAGCAGCCGACCGACCCCTTGCCGAGCCTGCTCGGGGTGGACCGACACCTGCTCGATGTGCAGGCAGCCGTCGAGCGGCTCGGCGATCAGATAGGCCACCGGCGCCGCGTCGGCCGCTGCTACCCACGCGCGGCCGGCGCGTTGGTAGCGCCCCAACTCCTCGACCGACAGCGGCTCGTCGTCGGCGATCGCCGCCATGCCGATGGCCCGGAACGACTCCCCGGCTGCCCGTTCGATCTCCCGCAGCACCGGGAGGTCCGCGGGCCGGGCGGTGCGGATCTGCATTCCCGCATCCTCCCCCACCGCCGTACCGCAATGTCCGACCGGTGCGATAGAAATACCCGGTCCTGATCATCCACAGGCGCCGGTGCTCAACCGTGCCCTCGACCCGTCCGAGAGGTGAGCCGCGTGACCGCTGACGCCGGCGACCAACGCCGCCGCAGCATCGTCCAAGTGCTGCCGCCGGTCCACCCCCGCAAACTGGCGAAGGTCCCATTCGTGGAGCTCGCCGAGGGCCGGTTGCAGGGAGTGGTCTCCAGCGGCTCCGACCTCGCCCGGGTCTACGTCTCCACGGTCGCCGCCGGCAGCCACAACTTCTCCTGCCGGACAAACCACAATCGACCTTGTGGTGGCGCCGCGGACGATGCCTGCCGGCACCTGGAGTCGCTGGCCGACGAGGCGGTCCGACAGTACGGGTTCGACCGGGTGGCGCGTTACCTACGGGTCACCGACGGCGACCCGCACCGAAACCTCATGTGGCAGTTGGCCGGCGAGCGGGAAGAATCCCCCGCCGCGGCGGTGTTCAGCCGGTTCCTGCACCATCTCGCCTATCTGGAGCTGCCCGGCGACGCAGCGCCGCTGCCCGAGCTGGCCTGGTTCCCCGCGACCGGGGCGGTGCGGTGATGCTGGCCCACCAGTGGGCGGCGCTGGCCACCGCGGACGATCCGACCGTGACCAGCGCCCTGGAGCTGGTCACCGGGCTGGACGAGCTGCTGGTGGGTGGGGTCGGCCGGCGCGGTGGTGGCGGGCCGGCGGCGCTTACCGCCCTGGCCCAGGCCCATACCGACACTCCGTTGGCCGACCCGCTGGGCCAGGGGGTGACGCAGCTTGCCGCCGGGTCCGTCACCGACGCCGCGCTGGCGGCCCTGGCGGCCGGCCGGGCCGGCCTCTGGGGTGCAATCCACGACGCACTGCTCGACCGGGTCGACACCGGGTTGGGCCGGCCCCGGGAGCAGTGGCCGGCCACCGCCCCGGCGGGCGCGGCCGGGCAGACGGACCCGCCCGGGCTGGCCGGGTGCCGGGCGTGGCTGCGGGACCTGGCGGTCGCCGGATGGCGCGGGGTGGAGCCGGCGCTGGTCACCGCCGCCGACCAGACCCGACAGGCGCTGTGGGCCGAGCCGACCCGGCGCCGGCTGGCGGTGTTGCTCGACGGGTTCGCCGCAGAGCTGCAGGCGGTCTGCCCAGCCGGGCCGGGTGACCCACTGCCGGTGCGCCGGTGGGCCGACCTGTGGACCCGGGCGGTGCTGTTGTCGCAGCCGGGAGCCTGGGCCGACGCCGACGCGGCGCCGCCTACCCCGGTCACCGGCACGCTGCAGCCGCTGGGAGCGGTCGTCCACGAGCACGGCACCGTGGTCGCAGTGCAGGTCCACGCGCTGCTCGACGTCTCCGGCG
Organism: Natronosporangium hydrolyticum; assembly: GCF_016925615.1. Taxonomy (NCBI): domain Bacteria; kingdom Bacillati; phylum Actinomycetota; class Actinomycetes; order Micromonosporales; family Micromonosporaceae; genus Natronosporangium; species Natronosporangium hydrolyticum. The sequence continues at coordinate 2,225,083 of NZ_CP070499.1, read as the reverse complement.
AGCCGAGCCCGCGGCTAGTGCGAACCTCGGTCAACGCCGCCAAAGTGGACACTATCGTCGGCCCGGCGGTGTGGGGCCTGCTCGACACGCACCCCACGCTGCTGCGTGCCCTGGCCGAGCGTCGTGCCCTGTCGGTGACCGACGCTCCGCTGCACGCCAGCGGCGACCTGCGCTGGCACGACGAGCAGGCCCGGCTGGCCGACCCGGTAGATCCATTCACCGCCGCCCGGCTGCGACTGTCGGAGGCGGTGGCCGCCGCCAGCCCACCATGGCAGCGACACCCGGCCGGCATCGCGGTGCCGGTGCTGGTCGAGGGTGAGCCCACGAAGCCCTCACCTGCCGGGGAGGAGCTGCTGTGGCGGGTCGGGGACCACCCGCTACCGGTGGATCTGGCGTCGCTGCCCCGCTGCGGCCCGCTCACGCCGACCCTGGTGGCCGGCGCCTGCGCCATGCTGGGGCTGCTCGGCTGGGACGACGGCCGCTGGGCGCTGCGGCCGATGGCGGTTCAGACCACGGTCAAAAAGAAGCCGGCGGTGGTCGCTACCGCGGACTGGGCCCAAGGGCCCACCGACCCCAAGATATTCAAGGCCGCAGCCAAGGCCGGCGACCCGGTCGCCGTGCTCCGGGAACGGGCAGGACGGTTGCTACGAAAATGACAGACCACGAACCCGACCACCACGACGACCCGGTGCGACACACCCAGCGGCGGCAGCTGCTCTACTGGCGGCTGCTGGCCCGGCTCTTCGACCCCGCCGAGCAGCCGGGCCTGGAGTCGGTCAGCGTGTCGATCGCCGAAGACATCGGCCTGCCGAGCACCGTGCTCGACCCGGCGGTGACCGTAGACACGCTGGTGCAGCGCCACCCCGCCCTCGCCGAGGAGCTCACCGGGCTGCTGGCCGGCGGCCAACCAGCCACTGCCGAGCAAGCCAATACCGGGCAAGCCAATGCCGGACCAACTGCTAACGAGCAGGCGGCGACCGACCAGCCAATCACCAGCGGCGAGGTTCGCCGGGCAGCCCTGGCCGGCAAGCTGCTGCTCAATGTGTTCGGCACCGGTTCCAGCGAGGTGACCGCGGCCGGGTTGGCCCGCTGGCAGGCCGACGCCGGCTGGTTCGAACGCTCGCTCGGCGTGGAGCCGGGCCAGCTTCGCCACCACCCGGACCACCGGGAGCTGGGCACCACCCTCGCCGACCTGGAGGGCGACCTGGTGCGCCGGATGCGGCTGCGGGAGGTGCTGGCCGACCCGGCCCTGGCGGCGCAGCTGACGCCGAGCATGTCGCTGATCGAGCAGCTGCTGCGGGACAAATCCCACCTCTCCGGGGTGGCGTTGGCCAACGCCAAGGCCCTGATCCGACGCTTCATTGACGAGGTCGCCCAAGTCCTGCGTACTCAGGTAGCGAAGGCGAGCGTCGGCGAGATCGACCGGTCGGTCCCGCCCAAGCGGGTCTTCCGCAACCTCGACCTGCAACGGACGGTGTGGCGGAACCTGCCGAACTGGAGCCCGGCCGACCAGCTGCTCTATGTGGACCGCCTCTACTTCCGGCGGACCGCGCGGCGCACCACCCCGGCCCGGCTGATCGTGGTGGTGGACCAGTCCGGGTCGATGGTCGACTCGATGGTCAACTGCACCATCCTCGCCTCCATCTTCGCCGGCCTGCCCAACGCCGATGTCCACCTGATCGCCTACGACACCCAGGCGCTGGACCTGACCCCATGGGTCCACGACCCGTTCGAGACGCTGCTACGCACCCAGCTCGGCGGCGGCACCGACGGCCGGGTGGCGCTCGAGGAGCTCCGGCCGAAGGTCGCCGACCCGCGGCAGACCGCGGTGGTGTGGATCTCGGATCTCTGCGAGTGGCACATGCAAGCGGTGCTCGACGGCCTGACCGCCCTGCACCGCTCCGGGGTGAAACTGATCCCGGTCGGGTCGGTGACCAGCAGTGGCCGAGGCCACACCCACCCGTGGTTCGCGCAGCGCCTCAAGGAGCTGGGCACCCCGGTGCTGTCGGGCCACATCCGCAAGCTCGTGTCCGAACTCAAGAGTTTTCTCAGCTAGGAGACCCCACCTGATGACCGATCAGCAGCCGCTGCGCGCCCCGGCCGAGGCCACCTACGCCGACGAGCTGGACTACCTGGAAAGTCTCGACCGGGGGCCCAAACCGTTCTCGTGGCGGCTCAGCCCGCAGCTGGTGCGCATCTTCATCCTCGGCGCCGACAAGTCCGACGGCCTGGACCGGCCGGTGGCACAGAAGTGGTTCGGCGACCGCAGCTTCGTCGAGCGCAGCATCGTCACCCTCGCCTCCGACCGGGGTCTGCTGCTGATCGGCGACCCCGGCACCGGCAAGAGCTGGCTCGCCGAGCTGCTCGCCGCCGCCATCTGCCGGGACTCCACCCAGGTGGTCCAGGGCACCGCCGGCACCACAGAGGACCATCTGACGTACTCCTGGAACATCGCCATGGTGATCGCCAAGGGGCAGTCGCGGGAGTCGATGATCCCGTCGCCGATCATGACCGCGATGGCCGAGGGGACGATCGGCCGGTTCGAGGAGCTCACCCGGGCCACCAGCGACGTGCAGGACGCGCTGATCTCGATCCTCTCCGAAAAGTACGTGACCATCCCGGAGCTGGACACCGACAACGTGGTCTTCGCCCAGCCAGGGTTCTCCATCATCGCCACCGCCAACAGCCGCGACCGCGGCGTCAACGAACTCTCCTCGGCGCTGAAGCGACGGTTCAACTTCGTCCGGATCCCGGTAGTGACCAACAAACGCAGCGAAACCGAGATCGTCCGGTTCCGCACCACCGAGCTGCTCCGGCGACACCGGATCGAGCTGGAGGTGCCCCCAACCCTGCTGGACATCCTGCTGCAGAGCTTCGCCGACCTGCGGGCGGCGGCCGAGGCGGCCAACAGCGACGAAGAGAAGCTCGAATCGGCGCTCTCGACCGCTGAGCAGATCGGGGTGCTGGAGGACGCGATCCTGCACAGCCACTTCTTCGGCGACCGCACGCTGCGGGCCGAGACGCTCGCCGCCTCGCTGGTCGGGACGCTGGCCCGGCGTACCCCAGAAGATCTGGCGATCCTCAACAAATACTGGCACGGGGTGGTGGAGCCGCGCAGCCGAGCCGATGGCGAACCGTGGCCGGCCTTCCTCGCCGGTGGCCGCGACGCCATCGCCACCCTGTCATGAGCCTGCCCGACCGGTTCGCCGCCCTGCGGACCCAACTGACCGAGGCGGCCACCGCGTTCACCGACGGCTCGAACGGACTCGCCAGCATCCTGGCCGGAATGGTCGACGACGTCGACCGGGCGCTCACCGAACCGTTGGAGATCCTCCCGGTCTGCCACCACTCCCCCGCCTCCGGCCTGGCGATGGTACGCCGGCTCCGGCAGCGGCCCCCGAAGGTGATCTACCTTGAGCTGTGCGAAGACCTGGGCCCGCTGCTGCCCGAGCTAGCCAACTGCGAGCTGCCGGTGGCGCTGCAGGCGTTCGCCTCCGAGCTGGTCGACTTTCCGGCCCGGTGGGGACCGCTGAGCGTCGTCGCCCCGATCACCGAGGCGTCGGCGGAGTACCAAGCCATCGCGTACGCGATGACCACCCCCGGCGTTACGGTGGTGCCGGTGGACCGATCGGCCGACCACATCTTCCAATGGGCCCCGCCGGAGCACGACCCGGAGACCGACCCTGACCCGGCCGCCGCCACTTCGCCCGGGACTGGCCTGCACGGCGACGCGGTCGGGGTGGAGATCGGCGAACTTCGCCCCCGGTTCGCCGATCTGGAGGCCCATCTGCTGCACCACGGCAGGGTGCGACACTGGTCAGAGTGGTGGGACCAGTACGTCGAGCAGCCGCTGGCCGGGGCCGACTACGCCACTTACCGGCAGGTGATGCTGCTGGTCGGTAGCCTGTTCCGGCGACTGGCCCCGGAGCGACCCGACCGGTTGGCCCGCGACGAGGACCGGGAGCGGTTCATGTGGACCCGGATCCGCCACCATCTCGCCGAGTCGGGGGTGGACCGGTCGGAGTGCCTCTACGTCTGCGGGGCGTTCCACGCGGTCAGCCCGGTCACCGGGTTCGGAGTGGCCGCCGCCGACGACTTCGAGATCACACCGTCGACCGGGACCGGCTGGCGCTACGGTCTGATCCCCTCCAGCCACTCGGCGATCGAGGCCCAGTTCGGCCTCGCCGGCGGGTCGGTCTCGATCGCGGCGGCGAACTGGCGCAAAGAGCTCGACCGTAGCCGGCTCGCCCCGTTCCGGCTGGCCAAGAAGGCAGCCAAGGGCGGCCGGCGGCGGCCGGTCGCCCCGACCGACCCGGCGGACACGCCGGCGGCCGACCGGCTCTCCGACTTCCTCGCGGCCCCGCCGGAGCTCGACCCGCTCGACGAGGCGGAGCTGCGGCAGTGGTGTGTGGAGATCGTCCGACTGGCCCGCCGCAATGGTTATCTCGCCAGCACTGCCGACGCGATCGCGGTCTTCGAAACCTCGATTCTGCTGGCCGGCCTGCGCAACCGGGCCCGGCCCACGCCGTACGACTTCCAGGACGCGGCGGTCACCTGTATCGAGAAGGATGCGGTGCCCGGCCGGCGCGACGTCGCCCGGCTGTGCGAGATCCTGCTCGGCGGCGACCGGATCGGCACGGTCGGCTACGACGCGCTGCCGCCGCTGGCCCGGGACGTCCACGACCGGCTCGCACCGTTGGGGTTGGAGCTGACGAGACGGACAGTCCAACGGGCCCTGCTCGACCTGTCTGCCCAGCCCGACCTGCGTGCCTGCTCGGACCTGCTGTGGCGGCTGCATCATCTGCTGCCGACCGGGACGGTGCGGCCGGTGATGGGCGACCGAGGGTTAGGTCAGCACTCCATCCAGGAGAGTTGGGATCTGGCCCTGGGTAAGCAGCAACGGGCCCTGATCGAGCTGGGCCACCAGGGCGTCACGGTGGAGCAGGTGCTGGAGCAGCGGCTGCGGAAGGCGGCCTGGGAACCAGCCGCAACCGCCGCCCAGGCGTTGACCGCCGTCATCGACGCCATCCGGCTGCTGGACAGCCCCCGGTTCGCCGACGAGCTGGGAGCCCGAGCGGTGGAGTTGCTCGCCGCAGAGCGCACCGTGGCCGACGCTCCGCAGGTGCTGGCCCAGATCCGGGCGCTGCTGGCGTACTACCGGGCCCACGAGCCGACGCTACCGAGCTGGTGTGAGACGTTCATCAAGACCGGTTACGCCCACTACTGCACGCTGCTGCCCACCGCGTTCGCCGACGACTCGACCAGCCTGCGGCAGGTCGCCGCGATGCTGGGATTCCTGTGCACACTGGAGGATGTGGCGCTCTCGGTGGGGTGCGACCGCACCCAGCTGGAGCTCGCGGTGCGGCAGGCGGCGCCGCAGGCCCCGGCACGGATCGCGCTGTGGTGGGGGGCCCAGGTCCACCTAGGCATGTGGCCGCTGGTCGAGCTACGGGACTGGTGCGACTCCCTGCTGGCCAGCCCGCTGACCGTGCCGGCGGTGCCGGCGTACATCAGCGGCCTGGTCCAGGCGTTGGAGCCGGCTCCGGAGCTGGCGCCGTTCGTGGTCGAGGTGATCTCGAAGGCGTTCGGCCGGCTCCCCGACCCGGTGCTGCTGCCGTGGCTGCCCGCCCTGATCCGGACCTTACGGGCGGAGGCGGCCGAGCTGGTGCCGGGCCTGGTGCGCCAGGCCGGCCGGGTCTTCCCGCCCACCCTGCCGGAGCTGGACGCCTGGCAGCCGCCCTGGTCGGCGCCGGCAGCGACCGAGCCGGCCGACGCCGCCGCGGCGGCCGAGCCGCCGTCGGTAGCCACCGAGCCGGTGGCGACGCTGCTGGCGGCCCACCCGGCGGCTTCGGCTGCCCTGGCGGACCTGCTTCGGTCGGGCCGGTAGCCCTCAGCTCGGGTCGCCCGCGTGGGTACGCAGGCCGGCCAGCAGCCGCCGGAGCGCAGCGGTGGTAGCGGCGAGGTCGGCCGACCCGGTGGACTGAGCCAGCCACAGGGCGGCCTCGTTCATCGCGCCGGAGAGCAGCCGGGCCAGCGGCGGCACCGGCTGCGCCGGGAGGGTGCCGTCGCCGGTCAGCACGGTGAGCACATCGACCAGCAGCCGGCCAGAGGCGGCCTCATCCATCGCCCGCCACTCATGCCAGCCCAGCACGGCCGGGGCATCGATCAGCATGATCCGCTGGATGTCGGGGTCGGCGCTGGCGGCCAGAAACGCCTCGCAGCCGGCCACCAGCTGCCGCCACGGGTCGTCGGGGTGGTGCTCGGCGGCGGCCGACACCCGGTCGGCGACTTCCTGCTGCACCTGGGCGACGACCGCCCGGAACAGCCCGGCCTTGCTGCCGAAGTGGTGGTAGAGCGCGCCCTTGGTGACGCCGACCGCTGCGACGAGATCGGCGAGCCCGACATCGGCGTACCCCTGGTGGGCGAACCGGCGCCGGCCTTCGGTGATCAGGGCGGCCATGGTCGCTTCCCGTTGCGCGGCCTTCGTACGGGGGGTGTTGGGGCGGGGGGTGGCGGTCATGACACCTCCGAAGTTTGACATACCGCTGGTACGCGTCTAGCGTTGTTCACATACCGATGGTACGTGTCTTGGAGGCATACGATGAACCTCACCAGCTTCTACCCGGTGATCGGCACCCGCCGACTGGCCGAGTCGACCGCGTTCTACACCGAGTGGTTCGGGTTCGAGCGAACGTTCGAGGCGGACTGGTACGTGAGCCTGCGACAGCCGGCGGCGCCCCACTACGAGTTGGCGCTGCTCGACCCCGACCACCCGAGCATCCCTGCGGGGCACGGCCAGCCGACGGCCGGCCTGCTGCTCAACTTCGAGGTGGCCGATGTGGACGCCGAACACCGGCGGCTGATCGAGGAGGGTGGTCTGCCGGTGCTGCGCCCGCTGCGCACCGAGGAGTGGGGGCAGCGGCACTTCATCACCGCTGACCCCAACGGCGTGCTGATCGACGTGATCACCGTGATCCCACCGTCAGCGGAGTTCGCCGCCGCCTACGCCGAGTCTCCTGCCCACTGACCCGTCGACAGCTCGGCCGAGCTGCGGTCAACGCAGGCGCCGGGCGCCCTGGCCGTCGAGGCCGAGCACATCGTCCGGGTTGGAGTAGGGGCAGGACTTCAGCGACAGGCACCCGCAGCCGATGCAATCGGAGAATCGGTCCCGCAGCGCGACGAGGTGTTCGATCCGCTCGGTCAGCTCATCCTGCCATTGCCGGGCGAGGCGGGCCCAGTCACGTTTGGTCGGCAGCCCGGCTTTGGGGAGCTGGTCCAGCGCCTCCTTGATCTGGTCAAGGGGCACTCCGACGCGTTGGGCGGCCCGGATGAAGGCGAGGACCCGCAGCGTGTCCCGCCGGTACTCCCGCCGGTTGCCGGCGGTGCGCCGGCTCTCGATCAGACCGACGCTCTCGTAGTAGTGGAGCGTGGAGACAGCGACCCCGGCACGGTCCGCGACCTGTCCCGGCTTCAGCCAGATGACATCGTCGTGAATCTGTGGCACTCGACACCTCCAGCGGCTCATCGCACCGCCGCCCTTGACATTAAGTCAACTTGACGTAGTCGACTCTACATCACGTTGACTTGACGAACGGAGAGGTGACAGACGCGTGCTCGACGTGATGATGTGGGCCGATATCAGGTGCCCCTGGTGCTGGATCGGCCTACGGCGGCTCCAGGTCGCGGCCAAGGAGATCCCCGGCGGCCTGCGGGTACGCCACCGCAGCTTCCTGCTGGAGCCAGCCGGTCCGGCCTCCCCGGGCCGGCTGGTGGCCGACATAGCCGTCAGCGAGTGGGGGATGACGGCCGAACAGTGGCGGGCAAAGAGCGCGGCGATCCGTGCCCAAGGGCGCCAGGAGGGCCTCGACATACGCATCGACACCACAGCGGTCGTCGACTCCCGGCCCGCCCACCGGCTGCTCCACGCCGCGGCCGACAACGGTGTGGACCCGACCACCGCCTGGGAGGCGGCCTTCGACGCCCACCTGCGCCGCAATGTGGACCTCGCCGACCCAGCGGCCCTCCTCGACCTGGCCGACCAGATCGGCCTCCCCCGGCCGGCGGTGCGGTCGCTGCTGGCCGGCGAGGACTACGCCGACGCGGTGGTCGCCGACCATCAGGCGGCGGTCAGCCGGGGAATCCACGGCGTACCCACCATCGTGGCCGGTGACCACACCCTGACCGGCAGCCGCTCGGTAGCCGAACTCGGCGACTTCCTCATGACTGCCGGGAGTGGCCAGTGACCGGAGGTCGCGGCCCTACCTGATCGCGATTACCCGGCGGGCGGCGCCAGCTACGGCAGCGGTCGGGCCGGGTCGAGCGCCCGCCACTGGACAGCCGTGACCCCAGGTTCGAGGCTGAGCCGGCTGACCGCCTGCTCCAGCTGGCTGTCGACCCGCCCGGCGGCCACCAGCTCGGCCTCCACGTGGACCCGCCCGTTGGGTTCGACATCCTCGCTCCGCAACGCGTGGAGGGCGAAACTGCTGCCGGTCAGAGTGTGCAACAGCAACGCCCGGACGTGGGCCTCTTGATCCTCCCGGCAGGTGATCCGGAGCCGGTAGGTGGTCTCGACCTCGCTACCGGCGTCGGTTGGCAGCCGTTCGATCCGGCGAGCCACCGGCCGGAGGGCCAGGTTGGCGACCAGCACCACGGCAGCCCCGGCTGCCGCTCCGGCGTACATGCCGGACCCGGCGAGCACCCCGACCGCGGCGGCACACCACAGGGTGGCGGCGGTATTGAGACCCCGCACGTTGATGCCGTCCCGGAGGATCACTCCGGCCCCCAGGAACCCGATGCCGGATACGACCTGGGCGGCGACCCTGGTCGGGCTGATCTCGTCGACGACATCGAACGACATCAGCACGAACAGGGCCGCCCCGGTGGCCACCAACGCGTTGGTGCGCAGACCGGCCATCCGGGCCCGCCACTGCCGCTCCACTCCGACCAGCGCGCCGAGGCTGACGGCGCACAGTAGCCGCAGGGCGAACTCCCAGAATTCAAGCACCTATCCCACCCCCAACAGCGCGCCCACCAGCAGGAAGTACACCGCCAGGCCGGTGAAGTCCTTGATGGTGGTGATGAACGGGTCCGCCCCCGGGGCGTGGTCAAGACCGATCTTGACCATCAACCACGGCAGGGCGAAGCCGAGGAAGGTCGCGAACGTCACCGACACGAACAGCGACAATCCGACAGCCAGCCCCAACAGGGGTACGTCGTTCGGGGCACCCTGCCAGGCGTAGGCGACGAACCCGCCGATGGTGGCCAGGGCGACCGCCATGGTTGCCCCGACCGTTACCTCCCGACCGAGTTGCCGGCCGAACCGCTTCGGGTCGACGTGGCCCAACGCGAGCCCACGGGCGAAGATCGTTGTGGACTGGGTGCCCACGTTCCCGCCCATGTCCATGATCAGCGGCACGAAGATCGCCACCGCGACCACCGCCGCCAACACGTCCTCGAAGTAGTCGATCACGCCGCCGACGGCGAGCCCGCCAACCAGGGTGACCATCAGGAAGGCGATCCGGACCCGTACCGGGTACCAGATGCTGCCCCGGGTCAGCTTCTCGCTTCGCAGCAACTCCTTGGCGTGGGCCGGGTCGCCCAGACCCGCCTTGCGGTACATCGTCTCCGACGCCTCGTCCTCCAAGGTGTCCATGGCATCGTCGAAGGTGACCGCCCCGACCAGTCGGCGCTCCCGATCCACCACCGCCAACGCCCCGAGGTCGCGCCGCTGCAGCAGTCGGGCGGCGTCGGCAGCGTCGTCTCCGGTGTGGACCGCCAGGTCGGCGAGCCTGGCCATCTCGGTGACGATGGTCTCCGGGCCGGCCTTGACCAGCTCGGCGACGCTGACCAGGCCCTGGTAATGCCGCTCGTTGTCGATCACGAACACGGTGGTGACATCTTCTGGGCCGAGCGCGGAGGCGCGGACCGCGGCCAGCGCTTCGGCCGCGGTGGCGTCCCGGCGTACCGCGACGTAGCGAGGATTGGCCAACCGGCCGGCACTGTCGTGCCGGTAGGCGAGCACCGCGCCGACCCGCTCCCGGTCGGCCACCGGCATCGCCGCGAGCAGCCGCTTGGCGACCTTCGCCGGTGCCTCGTCGACCAGCCGGGCCGCGTCGTCCACATCGAGCTCGGAGAGCACGGCCACGGCCTGAGGGCTGGTCATCGCCTCGAGCAGCGTCAACTGCTCCTCGTCGTCAAGCAGCTCGAACACGTCGATGGCGAGCTGCTTCTCCAGCAACCGGTAGGCCAGCGCCTGCTCGGTGGGCGGCAGGCTACGCAGCACCCCGGCCGCCTCGTCGAGGAACAACTGGGACAGCAGCTGCTTTGCCTGGGTGAGGTTCCGGTTGGTCAGGTGGTCCTGCAGGGTGGTGTAGGTCATCATGATGGGTCTCCTGGTGCGGGCGCAGACCCTCACCCGCGCACGCCTGAGCACAGGCTGGCAGCACAAGCTAGCCGTGCGGCAGCATCGGCGGCGCGTCCGGGTGAGGGCAGGGTGAACAGGGGTCGTCGCTGGCGGTCCGGCTACTGTCGCCGGGCTCCGCCACGGTCGTGGTAGATCGACCAGGCACTGCCCTCACCCCCTCCCTCGGTCGCGCGGCCACGAAAAAAGCCTCCCGGCAGGGGAGGCTTTGTGCGGGCTCGTGGCAGGGCAGCCGGGGGTAACCCGGAGCGTTCCCTACGTCAGAGCTTCAGCACTGCGCGTCTAGGAGAGCCAGCCGGGTCACCCGACCGGTCGCCGGTCCGCATTATGCCGGGCCTTGATTCGGCTCCGGCCTGTTCAACCCGTGGGGGTCTCTCGACCTTTCTGGGCAGCGGACGCATACACACGCAGGAGCCTCACCTAACGGGACACCTACTGGCGTAATGCCGGCGGCAACGTTAGCCGGAGCCGCCCAGGACGTCAACCCTGGACCCGCCCCGGATTCCGCGCTCAGATTGGCATGCTCATGATCGGCGCGAGTGGGGGGCGGCCCAGCCGATGGTCAACTCCACCGCCCGCTTCCAGTTGGCGTACTCCTGGTCGCGGTGGGCGGGGTCCATCTGGGGCAGCCAGCGGGCCGCCAGATGCCAGTTGCGCCGCAGGCCCGCCAGGTCCGGCCAGTACCCGACCGAGAGGCCGGCGGCGTAGGCCGCGCCCAGCGAGACCGTCTCGGCCATCATCGGTCGCATCACCGGAACATCGAGCACGTCGGCGAGGAACTGCATCAGCAGATGGTCGGCGGTCATGCCACCGTCCACCTTGAGCATCGGGGTCTGCGCACCCAGATCGGCGGTCATCGCGTCGACCACCTCGCGGGTCTGCCAACCGGTCGCCTCCAGCACCGCCCGAGCTAGATGCCCCTTGGTGATATAGGAGGTCAGGCCGACGATGATGCCGCGGGCGTCGCTGCGCCAGTGCGGGGCGAACAGCCCGGAGAACGCCGGCACCACGTAGCAGCCGCCGTTGTCGGTCACGCTCCGGGCCAGCGTCTCGATCTCCGGGGCGCTGCTGATCAGACCGAGGTTGTCCCGGAACCACTGCACCAGTGAACCGGTTACCGCGATCGACCCCTCCAGCGCGTACGTGACCGGCTCTCCGCTCATCTGGTAGCCGATCGTGGCCAGTAGGCCGTGGGTGGAGCGGACCAGCGTGCTGCCGGTGTTCATGAGCAGGAAGCTGCCGGTGCCGTAGGTGCACTTCGTCTCGCCGCGGTCGAAGCAGGTCTGGCCGAACAGCGCCGCGTGCTGGTCGCCGAGCGCCGCCGCGATCCGGATGCCTGGGACCACCCGCCGGGTGGTGCCGTAGGTCTCGGTCGAGGGCCGGATCTGCGGCAGCAGCTGCCGCGGGATGTCGAAGAAGGCGAGCAGCTCGTCGTCCCAGGTGAGCGTGGCCAGGTTCATCAGCAGGGTTCGGCTGGCGTTGGTGGCGTCGGTGACGTGCACCCCGCCGTCCGGCCCACCGGTGAGGTTCCAGATCAGCCAGGTCTCCATGGTGCCGAAGAGCAGATCGCCCCGCTCGGCCCGCTCCCGCAGACCTGGCACGGTGTCGAGCAGCCACCGCAGCCGGGGGGCGGTGAAGTAGGTCGCCAGCGGCAGCCCGCACCGGTCCCGGATCTTCTCCGCCCCGGGAAGCTGGGATAGCTGCTGCACCAGCTGCTCGGTCCGGATGTCCTGCCACACGATCGCCCGACCCACCGGCGTACCCGTGTGCCGGTCCCACACCACCGCCGTCTCCCGCTGGTTCGCGATGCCCAGGGCTACCACCTGGTCGCCGGTGACCCCCGCTTCCCGCAGCGCCTTCGGCATGGTGCGGTCGACGTTGCGCCAGATCTCCAGCGCATCCTGCTCCACCCAGCCGGGTTGCGGAAAATACTGATGGTGTTCACGCTGCGCTACCGAGACCATCCGGCCGGCGTGATCGAAGAGGATGCAACGGGTCGAGGTCGTACCCTGATCGATCGCCATCACGTAACGCTGGGCCATAGCCGTGCTGCGCTCCTTCGCTGGTACCGGAGAGGACGAGGACGCGGGGCGGTCAATCGGCGGCGGCGAGGTCACGCGAGACCGCCCGGGCGGCGTCGCGTACGAAGCCGACCAGCGTAGAGCGGGGTTGGTTACCGCGGTCGCAGATCCGTTCCACGGCACCGGTGATCCCCATCGCGCCCTGCACCAGCCCGCCGTGCGCCCGGATCGGCGCGGCGATACTCGCCTGGCCGGGTAGATACTCCTCCACCTCGTCGGCCCACCCGCGTTCCCGTACCCCGGTGAGGACCTTGGCAAGCACCGCCGGGGTGACGATGGTCCGGCGAGTCAGTGAGGTGAGCGGGGTGTGCTGCGCCGCCCCCGCCAGGTCGGCGTCGTAGGCGAGCAGCACCTTCCCCAGCGCGGTGGCGTGCAACGGCAACAGCGCGCCCACGTCCAGGGTCTGCGGCGAGTCGTCGGGGCGGAAGACGTGGTGGACCACCACCACCGCACCCTCCAGCGGCATCCCGATCCGGACCGTCTCGCCGCTGCGGGCGGCGAGCATGTCCGCCCAGTTCAACGCCCGCGATCGCAGCTCATGCGCGTCCAGGTAGCTGGTGCCGAGGTGCAGCAGGGCGGCGCCGAGCTGGTACTTGCCGGTAGCACGATCCTGTTGCACGAAACCCACCCCCTGCAGGGTCCGCAGGATGCCGTGCGCGGTCCCCTTCGGCAGCCCCAGCGAACTCGCGATGTCGCCCAGCCCGAACTGACCCGAACCGTGGGCGAGTAGCCGCAAGATCGCGGCTGCCCGCTCGATCGCCTGTATCGCCCCTGGCACCCCGCCCAACCTATCCCCGACGACCCGAGTCGACGATGTCGAACAGCCGACCACCGACTAACCGCCGGTGAACTGCTGTGATCTAGCCCATAGTGGCGGAGACTAACGCCGTTCGCCAGCCCTCACCAGGACCCCGGGTCGACATTGTCGAACGCTACCTATTGTCGTACCCGAAACACTCTCGTAACTTCTCGCCATCGCGCACCACCCCCGCACAGGTGCGACGAAGGGAGAAGAGATGGACCTCGGGATGATCTTCGTCAGCGAGGTACTCGGCACCGGCATGCTGATCCTCCTCGGAGCCGGCGTCGTTGCCAACGTACTGCTGACGAAGTCGAAAGGATTCAACGGCGGCTGGTTACTGATCAACTTCGGCTGGGGCTTCGCGGTGATGGCTGGCGTCTTCGTCGCGTACAAGTCCGGCGGCCACATCAACCCGGCGGTCACGCTGGGCATCTGGGCCAGCGGCGCCGACGAGTACGCCCCGGAGGTGGCGATCACCGTCGGCTCGACCCTGGTCTACCTGGCAGGACAGCTGCTCGGCGCGTTCCTCGGGGCGTGCGTGGCCTTCCTCGCCTACCGCAAACACTTCGAGGCCGAACCGGACGAGGCGAAGAAGTTGGCGGTCTTCGCCACCGGGCCGGAGATCCGCAGCTACGGCTGGAACGTCGTCACCGAGGTGATCGGCACCTTCGTGCTGGTGCTGGTGGTGCTCTCGTTCGCGAACACGCCGCATGAACTCGGCCCGCTGGCGGTAGCGCTGCTGGTGGTCGGGATCGGCGCCTCGCTGGGTGGACCCACCGGGTACGCCATCAACCCGGCCCGCGACCTCGGGCCCCGGATCGCCCACGCCCTGCTGCCGATGTCCCACAAGGCTCCGGCCCGTACCCCGGACCTGGTCGGTGCCGGAGCTTCGGGTGAGGGGGCAGGACCCGGGGCCGGCGGCGACGCCGAGCCGCCGCTGCCGGCCAGCCGGAAGAACTCCGACTGGCGGTACGCCTGGGTGCCGGTGGTCGGCCCGTTCATCGGCGGAATCCTGGCCGGAGTGGCCTCCCGGTTCCTGTTCTGACCTACCCCGACCACGTCGAAGGAGCACACCATGCAGTACATCCTCGCCATCGATCAGGGCACCACCAGCACCCGCGCAATCGTCTTCGACCACGCCGGCACCATCGTGTCGGTCGGGCAACGGGAACACCAGCAGATCTTCCCCCGGGCCGGCTGGGTCGAGCACGACCCGATGGAGATCAGCGCCAACACCCGCGACGTTGTCGGCGAAGCCCTCGCCCGGGCCGACCTGAATCTGGGCGACATCGCCGCGGTCGGCATCACCAACCAGCGGGAGACCGCGGTGGTCTGGGATCGCACCACCGGCAAGCCGGTCTACAACGCGATCGTCTGGCAGGACACCCGTACCCAGTCCATCGTAGATGATCTGGGAGCGTTGGGCGGTGGCGCGGAGCGCTACCAGGCCCGCACCGGGCTGCCGCTGGCGACCTACTTCTCCGGCCCGAAGGTGAAGTGGATCCTCGACAATGTCGAGGGTGCCCGGGCCAAGGCCGAACAGGGCGAGCTGCTCTTCGGCAACACCGACACCTGGACCCTGTGGAACCTGACCGGCGGCGTCAACGGTGGGGTGCACATCACCGACGTCACCAACGCCTCCCGCACCCTGCTGATGGACCTGGACACCCTCGACTGGGACACCGACATCGCCGCCGAGATGGGCATCCCGATCTCGATGTTGCCGCAGATCCGTTCTTCCTCCGAACGGTACGGCAACGGCGGGCCGGGGGGCGTCCTGAAGGGAGTTCCGATCGCCGGCATCCTCGGCGACCAGCAGGCGGCCACCTTCGGTCAGGTCTGCTACGAGGTCGGCACCGCCAAGAACACCTACGGTACTGGCAACTTCATGCTGCTCAACACCGGCGAAGAGAAGGTCCCCAGCCGCAACGGGCTGCTCACCACGGTCTGCTACCAGCTCGGGGCGAACAAGCCCGTCTACGCACTGGAGGGGTCGATCGCGATCACCGGCGCGCTGGTGCAGTGGCTACGGGACAACCTCGGCATGATCGGCTCCGCCCCGGAGATCGAGGTGCTCGCAGCCGATGTCGACGACAACGGCGGTGCCTACTTCGTACCCGCCTTCTCCGGCCTGTACGCGCCGTACTGGCGAGCCGACGCCCGCGGCGCGCTGGTAGGCCTGACCCGGTATGTCAACAAGGGACACCTGGCCCGGGCGGTGCTGGAAGCGACCGCGTTCCAGACCCGGGAAGTGTTGGACGCGATGAACGCCGACTCAGGGGTGGCGCTGACCGAACTCAAAGTAGACGGTGGGATGGTCGGCAACGAGCTGCTGATGCAGTTCCAGGCGGACATCCTCGACGTGCCGGTGATCCGGCCGAAGGTCGCCGAGACGACCGCGCTCGGGGCCGCTTACGCCGCCGGGCTGGCGGTCGGTTACTGGCAGGGCCTGGATGAGCTACGGGCCAACTGGTCCGAGGACAAGCGGTGGACGCCCGGGCTGGCCGCCGCCGAACGGGAGCGTATCTACCGCAACTGGAAGAAGGCCGTGACCCGGACCTTCGACTGGGTCGACGACGACGTCAACTGACCAGAAGCCACTGACCGCAAGCCCACTGACTGAAATCCGCTGACTGAAATCCGCTGACGGAGGCATGGTGTCGACACGACTGGATCCGCAGTACCGCACCGCCGCGCTCACCACCCTCGGCGACGGTGAGGTGGACGTACTGGTGGTCGGTGGTGGGGTGGTCGGGGCCGGAGCGGCCCTGGACGCCGCTTCCCGCGGACTGTCGGTGACGCTGGTCGAGGCCCGGGACTGGGCGGCCGGGACCTCGAGCCGGTCCAGCAAGCTCATCCACGGCGGGCTGCGTTACCTGGAGCAACGAGACTTCGGGCTGGTGCGCGAAGCGCTCCGGGAACGCAGCCTGCTGTTGACGAAGCTGGCTCCGCACCTGGTAAGGCCGGTGCCGTTCCTGTACCCACTGCGGCACCGGGGCTGGGAACGCGCCTATGTGGGCGCCGGGGTGCTGCTCTACGACACGCTCGGCGGGGCGCGAGCGGTGCCGAGACATCGGCACTTCTCCCGCCGGCAGGCGCTGCAGCTCGCCCCGGCGCTGCGGCCGGACGCGCTCACCGGCGCGGTCGGCTACTTCGATGCCCAGGTCGACGACGCCCGGCACACCATGATGCTGGCCCGCACCGCCGCCCGGCACGGGGCCACGGTGCTGACCCGTACCGAGGTGACGGCGCTGCGCTACGACGGCCCACGGGTGGTCGGTGCCCAGGTAAGAGACCTGACCTCCGGTCACGACTACGAGGTCCGGGCTCGCCGGGTGGTCGGCGCCGCCGGGGTGTGGACCGGTGACCTGCACCGGCTCGCCGGAGTGCCCGGCCCATTCGAGGTCCGCACCTCGAAGGGAGTCCACCTGCTGGTGCCACGGGACCGGATCGAGCTCTCCACCGGCCTGATCATGCGGACCGAGCGGAGTGTCCTGTTCGTCATCCCGTGGCACCGGCACTGGATCGTCGGCACCACCGACACCCCGTGGGCGGGGCAGCTGGCCGAGCCGACGGTTACGCAGTCCGATGTCGACTACTTGCTCGACCACGTCAACGCGGTATTGCGGACCCCGCTGACCGAGGCCGACATCGACGGCGCCTACGCCGGCCTCCGGCCGCTGCTCGCCGGCGACACCGACGAGACCACGCAGCTGTCCCGGGAGCACGCGGTGGCCGAACCGGCCCCGGGCCTGTTCGTGGTGGCGGGCGGCAAGTACACCACGTACCGGGTGATGGCCGCCGATGTGGTCGGCGCGGCGGTGGCGGGCCTGGGTCGGGCGGTGCCGCCGTCGCTCACCGACCGGCTACCGCTGGTCGGGGCGGTCGGATACGAAGAGCTGTGGCGGGACCGGCGGCGCTTCGCCCGGGAGACCGGGCTGCCGGTGCCGACCGTGGCCCGGCTGCTGCGCCGGTACGGGTCGGCCATCACCGACCTGGTCGAGCTGGTGCGGGCGGACCCGACGCTCGGCGAACCGATCCCCGGGGCGGAGGGGTACCTACGGGTGGAGGCGGTCTACGCGGTGACTCACGAGGGGGCGCTGGACCTGACCGATGTGCTGGCCCGCCGGCTGCGGGCCGCGGTGGAGACCGGGGATGGGGGGCACGCGGCGGCGGAGCCGGTGTCGGAGCTCATCGCCCCGGTGCTGGGCTGGGACGCGCAGACCCGGCGTACGGAGGTAGCGCGTTATCAGGAAGCAGCCAACTCGTCGGTTTCGCCGCTTCCGGCGTGAATCCACCGTTCCTCGGTCGACGGCCAGCTGGCCGCGGTTCTAGCCTCTCTCGGGGTGGGCTACACACTCGCCGGGCTGGTGCCGCTGCCCTTCACGGTCAGCGGCCTGTTGCTCGGCATCGGCACCTCGCTGGTGGTCTGGCGCCGGCCCTTGACTCGGCCTAGGCGCAGCTAGACCGGCGAGCCCGGCATCGCTGACCGCCGCGCCGGGGCCGCGGGTCACCGGTTCGGCAACCCGCCGCCCCGCCGGTCGGCACGGGCCCGGAGCCAATTGAAGCCGATCACCGCGGCTGAGAGGTAGACCACGAAGAAGACCAGCAGGGCGACCTCTGGGAGCTCCACTTCGACGCCGGTGCCGGAGGTCAGGACGATCCGGTTGATCGTGAGAAATGCCAGGTGGGCGCCGATGCAGGTCCACACTGTCGCGGTCACCGTCGCCTCACGGGCGTAGCAGAGCATCGTCCCGAAGGCCGCGATCATCACGTAGTAGACGATCGGGTCCTCGCCCGACGGAGCCACCTGCAGGCTCACGTCTCCGGCGCCGGCCAACAGTTTGAGCAGCGACTCGGTGGCCAGCGCGATCGGTGGCACGAGCAGGAACGTCACGATCGCCAACGCCGTGGCCACCGGCCGCCGATACCGGGCCCGCAGCGCGGTCAGCGCGTAGCCGCGGATCGCGACCTCTTCCGGAATCGCCTCCAGCAGCAGCGCGATCACCGCATTCGTGGCGAGGAAGACCGCGAACCGGGTGAGGTCGAAACCCTCCCACCGGACACCGCCGACCAGTGAGAGCACGCCGAGCACGACCGCCCCGGAGGCCGAGACCATGCCGAGCCCCAGCAGGAACCCGCGGGTGTCCGATCGCGGGCCGGTCAGGCCAATCCCCCGCAGGTCGGCCCGATCCCAGCGGCGGCGCAGCAGCAGGATCACCGCGACCACGACGGCGCAGACGGCGGTCGCCGTGACCAGTCGGCCGACGAACGGTTCGGTCGACGCGGCCGAGGTCCCCAACACCGCCGCGACGAAACTGGCGACGGCGAGGGCAACGCCCATCACGAACGCGGCGGCGACCGCCCGCGCCAGCGCCGTACGGGTCGTGGCCCGCCGGTCGATCATGCTCATGTTGCCCCTTCGTACCGCGTCAGCGGGTCACCGCCACCTTGCCCGCCGTCAGCATCGCAGCCGCCTGCGGACAGTCCGGCAACAGGTCCCGGTAACTGTCCAGGCCGGTAGTGAAAGCGGCCACCGGTACGCCACGGGCCGCCAGGATCTCGGCGGTCCACTCGGCGAACTCGGTGAAGACCGTGGCATCCTCGACATACAGCGCCGCTGCCAGGAAGTCCAGAATGTACGCCAGATCCTCCTCGGTAGAGCCGAGCTCTTCCTGGCTGAAGCTTCCCGCTGGCGGAAACGCCTCGGTCAGCCGATGCTTCGCCGCCGCGATCAGCCCGGTCCGCCGCCGCTGGAGCTGCGAATACTCCGCACCCCCGGGCGCCGGGACCGGGAGCCGTCGCCCGGCACGAACCGGCGGCCAGTCCGGGCCCGCCAGCCGGTCAGCTGCGGCCGTGGCGCTCGGCGCCCAGGCGTCGGCGCCGAGCATGGCGGCTCGCCGACCATCGAAGCCGAATCCCCGGCCGCCGACGATCACCGGCACCCCGGCCGAGGTGGCGGCGACGATCGCGGCGTGGGCGCGCGGTAGGCGGCTGGGCAGCATGCAGCTCAGGGCCAGCGCGTCGGCGTCGGTCTGCTGCAGATGGGTGGCCAAGTGCCGGCCGGGGACGCTCGCCCCCAGGAAGTCGATCCGCCACCCTCGCAGCCGAAGGACCTCCGCCAGGATTCTGGCCGGCAGGGCGTGCCACTCGCCGTCCACACAGGCAACGGTGAGCCGACCGTGGTAAGACCGGGTCGGGGTCCGCTCCGCCACCACCGCGACCGCCCGCTCGCTGATCGCGGTGGCGGCGTGTTCCCGCGCCACCGACCAGTTGTCCGCCGCCCACAACTGTCCAACCGCCGCCTGAGCCGCCGCAATCACGTCGAGCAGCACCCGCTCGGCCGGTGCTCGGTCGCGGAGCAGCTTGGTCACCAGCGCCACCGCTCCGGGTTCGTCACCAGCCTCGAGTAGCGCGAGAAACGCGGCGGACAAGTCCGGCCACGACCACACTCGCAGGGTCGCCGAGGTGGTCATGCCGGCGCCCCGACCGGCAACGCCCTGATCACCAGCAGCGCGACGTCGTCATGCTCTCCCTCGCCGACCCACTCCGAGCTCAGTTGCTGCAACCGGTCGACGGTCGCCCCGGCCGGCATCCCCCGGCAGCTGCCTAGGGCTTGCCGCAGCCGCCGATCGCCGTACTGTTGCCGTTCTGCCGGCCCGCCGCGGGCCTCGGTCAGTCCGTCGCTGTAGAGCAGGCACATCTCGCCGGGCGCCAACTCGACCGTAGCCGGCCGCATCCGCAAGTTTTTGGTGACGCCGATCAGCGCCCCGGCCACCGCTACCTCGGTTACGGTGCCGTCGCTACGCAGCACCAGCGGTGGCGGATGGCCACCGGTGGCGAGGGTCAGTTCGAGTGGTGCCGAGTTGTGTCCGCTCGGCCGCATCGCCCCCACCACCATGGTGACGAACCGGTGTCCGTCACCGTCGCCGGACTGCAGGAGCGCGTCGTTCAGGACTCGTAACAGCTCCGTGGGCCGCTGCTCCACCAGCTGCAGCGCCCGCAGACTCTGCCGGACCTTGCCGGTCAGCACCGCCGCTGGGGCCCCCTTGCCGGTGACATCCCCGAGCACCACCACGCTGCGGGCCGGGTCTCCGGCCGGTGGGAAGACATCGAAGAAATCACCACCGATGCGCAACCCCTCCTCCGCCGGCCGGACGGCGCCGGCCACCTCGACTCCCTGGATCTCGGGCAGCGGCAACGGCAGCAGCTCTGCCTTTAGCACCGCCATCGCTTCCCCCTGCTCGCGGTAGAGCGCCGCGGCGGTGAGCGCCTGACCGGCCTGGACGCCGAAGGTCCGCAGCATGGCGCGCTCCTCGTCACGAAACGGCGGCCGGCCCGGGCCGCGGGCGAGGATCAGCGCGGCTCCAACCCCGACCGCGAGCGGCATCGCGACCAGCACCAGCTCCCCTGCCGGGCGAAACTCCGGCGGCCACAACCAGGCGGGCGTTGTCGCGGCCGGTACCGATTGTCCGAACGGCGGATCGAGGCCACCGCAGACCTGCGCCAGCCCCGGCACCGCGTCGAGGTCGGTCCGATACGCCTGGAAGGTCGCCGCTCGGCCGCCGTGGGCCAGCCGGGCGCAGTCGACCTGCTGGCCGTCGCCCGGCCCCACCGCCACCGCCGCATCAGCGACCTCGGCGACCACCAGCTCCACCACCGTACGCAGGATGCGCCGCTGGTTGAGCGACCCGGTCAGCGCAGTCCCGGCGGCCGCGAGGAGCCGGTCAGGGCACGGCCGTTCGTCCACAGCATCCAGGCTAGGAGTTGCCATCACGGTCAACAACCAAACCAGCCCCGGGGGCATCTCGCTCCGCCCCGACCGGCCACCAGGAGTAGCTGACAGGTTGACCCCGGTCGATTGCATTCCGTAAACTTTCCGGGAACAGCGCGCCAACTTTCGGGTTTCGATCGGGACGAGACTCCGGGCACTCGACCCCAATCGGACCGGGCGCGACCCAGCGGGGCAGAGCGGGCAGGGCGACCCGCCGTAAGGGCGAATCCCCGCACTCCGGGCGCTTCACACCAGGGCAGATTACGCATACTCCTGCGTAAGTCGCGCCGACACCCAGTGTCTCATAATCCGGGAGAATCCGGCTGAAACCTTGCGATTGAGATAACTCGATATAGTGTCCAGTTCGACAGCCGTTCGATGATCGGACACCTTCCGTACACCTGGAGGACATCGAAAATGTCGGGGCTCGCCCTGGTTGGAATCGACATCATCGCGGTGAGCGTGCTCGTCTTCGGGCTCTACTTCCCGCGGCACCGCCGGCGCGACCTGGTCGTCGCGTACCTGGGCGTGAACATCGGCGTGATGGCGGTCGCCATCGCCTTGATCAGCAGTGACGCCGGCATCGGCCTCGGCCTCGGCTTCGCGCTCTTCGGCGTGCTCTCGCTGATCCGGCTGCGATCCACAGAGCTGGACCAGCACGAGGTGGCGTACTACTTCTGCGCGCTGGCGCTGGGCATCCTCGGAGCGATCAGCAGCATCCCGCTCTGGCTCTCCGCCGGTTTGATGGCGCTGATCCTGGTGGTGATGTTCATCGGGGACAATCCCCGGCTCTTCCGCAGCTACCGGCGGCAGGTGCTGGTGCTCGACTCGGCGATCGCCGACGACACCATGCTGATGGCCCACGTCGAACGGCTGCTCGGCGCCCGGGTCCACGCCGCCCGGATCCAGCGGGTGGACCTGGTAAACGACACCACCACCGTCGAAGTTCGATTCTCACACGCCGGCCAGCGGACGAGCCTGATTCCGGCGGTCGCCAACACCGGAGGGGAGCTGAACCGATGAGCGTACTCACCGTGGATTCGCCACTGCACACCCTGGCACCGATCGGCCTGACCGAGCTACTCGCCCAGGCCGAGCTGCAGACCCGGACCGACCGCAAGTATGTCCTGCCCATCGCCGAACTACCCGACTTCCTCACCGCGATCGGTTCCCGGGCCCGCGTCCTCGAGATCGACGGCACCCGTTCGTTCGGGTATGAGTCGGTCTACTTCGACACCCCGGAGCTGACCAGCTACCTGCTCGCCGCGCACCGGCGGCGCCGCCGGTTCAAGGTCCGCACCCGCACCTACCTGGACTCCCACCAGTGCTGGCTGGAGGTGAAGACCCGCGGCCGGCGCGGCAGCACGGTCAAGCACCGCCACCCATACGACCCGGCGCACCGCGCCATGCTGGCGCCGGGCCGGGCCTTCGTCGACGGCGTACTGGCGGGTGAACGGCTCACCGACTACCACCGGCTGCGATTCGCCCCCAGCCTGACCACGCGGTACCAGCGGAGCACCCTCTTCCTGCCCGACAGCGCCAGCCGGGTAACCATCGACACCGAGCTGACCTGCCACGACCAGGCCGGTGAACTCGCCGTACCGCACCTGGCGATCGTGGAGACCAAGACCAGCTCCGCGGCCTCGGATATCGACCGGCTGCTCCGGGACCACCGGCACCGCCCGGTGCGGATCTCCAAGTACGGCACCGGAATGGCCGCGCTACATCCGGACCTGCCGGCGACACCTTGGCGTCGCACGCTACGCCGGCACTTCGCCGCCACCCCGGCGGCCCACCCCCACCCCCGCTGGCTGCCGGCCAGCTGATCCGAGAACGGGACGATGCCCATGTTGCAGAGATCATCCCCGGGTAGAGCCTCCTCACCTGGCAGGCACGCGGTCCGCGCCCTCGGCGTCGCCGCGGCGCTCGCCGTCCTTATCGGAGGGACCCCGCTCGCTTCGGCCGACATCGACGAGGCCGCCGCCCCCGCCGCCTACCCCGGGCAGCACTCCGAGCAGCCGGCGCCACAGGACCACGTCGAGCCGAACGAGGCCGCCGACGACCTGGTCGGCGACATCGACTTCTCGGTGCCGGGCGGCACCTTCCAAGGTCAGCAGTCGGTGTCACTCAGCACCGATGTCGACGGTGCGGAGATCCGTTACACCACCGACGGGCAGCTGCCCACCGCCAGCTCACCGGTCTTCGACGGCGCCCCGATCACCTTCAGCAACACCACCGAGGTACGCGCGCAGCCGTTCGTGGGCGGGTCGCCGGCCGGTGACCCGGGCACCGCGGTGTATGTGGCCAACAACATCACCACCAACCACGACCTGCCGGTGCTGCTGATCGACTCGTACGGCAACGGGTTGCCGCAACGGGACTACTACGACAGCGCCATGGTGCTCTTCGACAGCGACGGCGGAATCGCCAACCTGAACGGCGAGCCCGACTGGGCCACCCGGGCCGGGTTCCGGCTCCGCGGGCAGTCGTCGGCGAACTTCGACAAGCGCCCCTACCGGGTGGAGCTGTGGGACAACGACGACGAGGACGCCCGGTACCCGCTGCTGGGGATGCCGGCCGAGGCCGACTGGGCGCTGCGCGGCCCGTTCAGCGACAAGTCCCTGATCCGGGACGCGTTCATCTACTCGCTGGGGCCGGAGATGGGGCTTTACGCGCCCCGGTTCCGGTTCGTGGAGGTCTACGTCAACAGCGACGGCGGTTCGGTCAGCAACAGCGACTACCAGGGCGTCTACATGATCGTCGAGACGATCAAGAACCGTAGCTGGCGACTGGACCTGAGCCGGCTGCGCGCCAACCGCCCCGAGGACCTCACCTACCCGCGGATCACCGGCGCCTACATCTGGTCCTTCGAGTGGATGGGCGCCGACGAGCCGACGTTGCCCTGCACCGGCGCGCCCAACACCTGCTGGACCGACCTGGAGCTGTCGGACCCGCATCCGAGGAACCATCTACAGCCGGAAATGCAAGATTGGATTACCAATCATCTGAACGAATTCAACGACGTGTTGCATAGTCCTGGCTGGAACGACCCGGAGACCGGTTACCGGGACTGGATCGATGTCGACTCCTGGATCGACATGATGATCATCCAGGAGTTGAGCCGGGAGATGGACAGCTACTACCGCAGCCAGTACTTCTACAAGGACCGGGGTGAGAAGATCACCGCGGGTCCGTTGTGGGATTTCGACCTGTCCTTCGGGGTCGGCGGATTCTTCGGCAACCAGTCGACCTCCGGCTGGCAGTGGCAACAGGATCGGCAGCCGGTCGCCAACAACTGGTATCCGCGCCTGATGGAGGATCCCGCCTTCGTCGACGACCTTCGGCACCGGTGGGCGGAGCTCCGCGAGGGCGTGCTCTCCGACGCGGCGCTGCAGGCCCGGATCAACGACCTGTCGGCGCCGCTGACCAACGGCGCCGACCGCAACTTCCAGCGTTGGCCGAACCTGACCGATCCGTACATCTGGTTCTTCCAGACCCCGACCGCGCCCACCTGGCAGGGCCACCTGGACCACATGCGGGACTGGATGCTGGACCGGGCGGCCTGGCTGGACTCCCCCGCCGGTTGGGACATCAACAACCTGCCGCCCACCACCCCACCGACTACGCCGCCCACCACGCCACCCACGACTCCGCCCACCACGCCGCCCACGACTCCGCCGACCACCCCACCCGGCGAGTCCGGCTGCACCGCCTCGTACACGGTGGTGAGCGAGTGGGGCGGCGAGTTCCAGGGTGCAGTATCGGTGACGGCCGGCTCCCAACCGATCAACGGCTGGACGGTCACCTGGACCTTCGGCCAGGGGCAGTCGATCCAGCAGGCCTGGGGTGCGGTCGTCAGCGGCTCGCCGACGGTCACCGCCACCAATGAGACCTGGAACGGCAATCTCGGCGCCGGCGCGAGCGCCGAATTTGGGTTCATCGCCTCCTGGAGCGGCAGTAACAGCGTCCCGACGGTCAGCTGCACCGCCACCTGACGGCCCGCCACCCCCGGGCCCACGGGGCGCTGATCATGAGCGTGTGGGCCGACTCGCCGAGCGGGTCGGTTCACACGCTCATGATCGGCGCTGTGGTCAGCCGACTTTGGTCACCGGGTCGCCGGTGCGGATCGTGCCCGCCGTGACCACCTTGGCGTTCACTCCCCGCAGCTTCAACGCGTATCCGGTCTCGGAGTTGACGAAGCGTAGCGCGTCCAACCCGTAGCGGGCCGCGAACTTCTTGCACCCCCGGTGCGGGGCGGCGGTCACCTCGACCACCGCCTCCCCGATCGCCAGTCGGGTGCCGGCCGGGACATTGTCGGCGCTGAGGTCCAGCTCGACATAGAGCTGGTCGCCGGCGAGCGGCCACCGCTCCGGCGACCCGGCCAGCAGCGCCACCGCCCGCGAGTTCATCAGCGTAAGCTGCCGCTCCGGATCCGGGGTACCGCGCTGCTGCCAGGAGTCGCCGACCAGGCCGGCGCTAGGGTCGAGGTCGGCTTCGGCGACGACCTCCCGTTCATCGATGTCGGGGCGACGGACGATCATCTCTAGCCGGCCGTGGTCGCCCGGGGCTTGCCGCAGCTGCGGCAGGGCCGCTTCCAAGGTCGCGAGGTCTAGATGCATGTTTCGAGCCTCGCCGCCGCCGGGCCGCCGGTCAAGGCCAATCCCGCTGGCCGCGCCGCGCTAGGCTCGATGTGCCCGGCACAGGCGAGGAGGTTGGATGGATTCGCCGCTCACCATAGCGTTGATCATCCTGGGGGTGGTCGCGGTCGGGTTCTTCGTGGCCGCGATCGTGCTCATCGTCAAGCTGCTCAAGCTCTACTCGGCGGTGAAGAGCGGGGCGATGCCGTTGCAGGGCAAGGTGGCCTTCTGGGCCGCGTTGATCTACGGCATCTCCCCGGTCGACCTCCTCCCGGCCCCGGTCTACCTGGACGACGTCGCGATCCTGGCCGGCGCCGTCGCGTACGTCGGCAACCTCGCCCGCAAATACGTCCGAGTTGATCATGGACCTAGGGATCAGATCGACGCTGAATCCGGTCCCAAACTCCATGATCAGCTCAAGGGGTATGAGCTCAAGAGGTAGCCGCTCCTAGCGGGGGGTGGCGCGGGGGCGCGGTGCTTTCCCGCACGACCAGCTCAGTTACCAGGTCGACCCGGGACGCCAGCAGCTCGCTGCCGCGCGCCAGGTCGAGCAGCATCCGGGTCGCGGTGCCGGCCATGTCGCGCAACGGCTGATCAACGGTGGTCAGGGCCGGACCGGTCCAGGCGGAGAGCGGCAGGTTGTCGTACCCGACCACCGAGAGATCCCGCGGAACCTCCAGCCCGTGCTGGCGAGCCGCCCGAAGCACCCCCATCGCCTGGATGTCCGCCCCGGCGAAGATCGCGGTGGGACGGTTCGGCCCGGCCAACAGCCGCATCGCATGCTCGTACCCGCTGTGGGCGGCGAAGGCTCCGTACTGCACCAGCTCCGGGTCGACCGGCACGCCGGCCTGTTCGTGCGCGGACCTGAACCCGGCGACCCGGTCCTGGCTGCACAGCACATTCTCCGGGCCGGAGATCACCGCGATCCGGCGGTGCCCCAGCTCCAGCAGATGTCGGGTCGCCAGCAGGCCGCCGTTCCAGTTGTTCGACCCGACCGTCGGCACCGCCGCCGAGGTTGCGCTGTCGGTGTCGATCACGACGAACGGGATCTGCTGGCGTTGTAGCCGCTGCCGTTGCGTCTCCGCCAGGTGGCACATCACCAGCAGGACCCCGAGCGGGCGGCGGGTGAGGACGCCGGTGAGCCACGGCTGGGAGGGTCGGTAGGCGCCGCCCAGTTGGGAGAGCACCACGTTGACCTCCGCCGTGGCGGCCTCGGCCTCCACCCCACGGATGATCTCCATGGCCCACACGGTGTCGAACCGGGAGAACACCAACTCGAGCTCGTTCCGGACCGGCTGCCGCCGGGAGCGAGGGCGGTAGCTGTGGCGTTCGAGGCTGGCCTCCACCCGGGCGCGGGTCTCCGGCGCCACGTCCGACCGACCATTGAGGACCTTGGAGACGGTCGCGGCGGATACGCCGACCTCGCTCGCGATGGTCGCGATCGTGGCCGAACTTGGTCTCGTTGCCACGCAGCACCCCGCCTTCGAAACCTAACCCAGTCTGATCGCAACTTTCGGCGAAACTCTAGCAGTGGTTTCGACGGCCCTGTCCAGCCCCGCTTCCATAGCTGAGCCCTTACCGGCTGGTGTGGCGGGCTCATGCGCCGGCACCGGGTGGCTGATGTGGGCCTTGACACGTTGTTGCGGCGCGATTAAGTTGCGAATTCACCGGTGCCATTACCGAAACTTTCGGAGTCGAGGGCCGAAGTTTCGGAGCCCTGGTGGGATACACCCTCGGCCGACCGAAGGGGTGGCATGGCCTTAGCAGCAACGCCCGAGCCGCTGAAGCCGCGGCGCGACGGATCGGTCTACCCGGAGCCGCCTGCGACCCCAATCCGCCCGCGCAGCCACACCTGGCGGCGTGCGCTGCGTCGGGACTGGCAGCTCTACTCGCTGGCCGTGCTGCCGCTGGTCTTCTTCCTGATCTTCCGGTACCTCCCGATGGCCGGCAACGTGATCGCGTTTCGGCGCTACTTCCCCGGCGGCAACCTGTTCGGGGAAGAGTGGGTGGGGCTGCAGTACTTCATGATGTTCCTGAACGACCCCACGTTCTGGCGGGTCTTCACGAACACGCTCATCCTCGGGTCGCTCACGCTGCTCTTCCTCTTCCCCGCGCCGATCATCCTGGCGCTGCTGCTCAACGAGGTCCGGACCCGCTATCTCAAACGGTTCGTCCAGACCATCTCCTACCTGCCCCACTTCCTGTCGATCGTGGTCGTCGCCGGCATCATCTTCCAGACCCTGTCCATCGACGGGGTGGTGAACCAGGCGATCCAGGCGACCGGCAACGAACCCATCCCCTTCCTGCGGCAGTCGGAGTGGTTCCGGACCATCTACATCTCCTCGGAGATGTGGCAGACCCTCGGTTGGGGCACGATCCTCTACCTGGCGGCGCTGACCACCATCGACCCCAACCTCTATGAGGCGGCCCGGATCGACGGCGCCAACCGGTGGAAACAGACCTGGCATGTGACCCTGCCCGGGATCCGACCCACCATCGTCACCCTGCTGGTCCTCAACACCGGCACGTTCATGGCGGTCGGGTTCGAAAAGATCCTGCTGATATACAACCCGCTGACCTACGAGACGGCAGACGTCATCGCCACCTACGTCTACCGGGTCGGGGTCCAGAGCGGGTTCTTCAGTTACGCCGCGGCGATCGGCATGTTCGAAGCCCTGATCGGGCTGATCCTGGTGTTCTCGGTGAACGCCATCGCCCGCCGCACAGTGGGGACGAGCCTATGGTGACCATCGCCGCCGAACAACGCGCGAACCGCGAGTTTCAGCGCCCGCGCGGGCCGCAGCCGACCCGGGGTTACCGGGTCTTCCAGGCGGTCAACGCCGTCATCCTGACCATGGTCGTGGTGGTGACCCTCTACCCGTTCGCCAACATCATCGCCCGCTCGTTCAGCGCGACGAGCTACATCCGGACCGGGCAGGTCAACCTGTGGCCCCGGGGGTTCAACCTCACCACCTACGGCTACGTGATGTCCGACTCGACCTTCTGGATCAACTACCGCAACACGGTGATCTACACGATCGTCGCCACCCTGATCGCGATGGTGCTGACCACCTGCTACGCCTACGTGCTCTCGAAGAAGCACCTCAAGGGCCGGAGCCTGCTGATCTTCGTCGCGGTCTTCACCATGTTCTTCAACGGCGGCCTGATCCCCAACTACGTGCTCATCAGCAGCCTCGGATTCCGCAACACGATCTGGGCGATCGTCCTCCCGAACGCGATCAGCGTCTTCAACCTGCTGGTGATGAAGGCCTTCTTCGAGAGCCAACCCCCCGATCTGGAAGAGGCGGGCTCGGTCGACGGGCTCAACACCTACGGCATCCTGCTCCGGGTGGTGCTGCCACTGTCCAAGGCGGTGATCGCGACGATGGTGCTCTTCTACTCGGTGACCTTCTGGAACTCCTGGTTCCAGGCCTTCCTGTATTTAGATCGCAAAGAACTCTTCCCGGTCACGATCTATCTCCGAAATCTGCTCGCCGGGTCCGCCGCCACCTCCGACCCCGGCGCCACAAGCGATGTCTCCCTCCAGACCGCGGCGAACATCCAGGCGGTCGCTATCGTCCTCACCGCCTTGCCGATCATGTTTGTCTATCCCTTCATCCAGCGCTACTTCGTCTCCGGCGTGATGCTCGGCTCCGTCAAGGGTTAGCGCCAACCAATTTCGATCCGGAGGTAACACATGAAACGCTACCTATCCCGGCGTCGGGTCTCCCGGCGTAGCCTGCTCGCCGGCGCCGGCGCGGTCACCGCGGGAAGTCTGCTGGCGGCGTGCAGCAGCAACGGCGGATCCGGGAGCAGCGACCTGTCCGAACACCAGGTCGGCGCCATGGACGACTACGGGGTCGGTGACCAGTTCCGGGCAAGCGAGCCGGTCGAGTTCTCGATCCTGATGCAGGACCACCCCGGGTACCCGCACGACCCGGACTGGCTGTTCTGGTCGGAGCTGGCGGAACGCACGAACGTCACGTTGGAGAACGTCATCGTGCCGCTCGCCGACTACAACGAACGACGCGGGGTCATGATCGCCGGTGGCGACGCCCCGATGATCCTGCCCCGCACCTACCCTCCGGACGAGGAGCAATTCATCGCCGGCGGCGCCATCCTGCCGGTCAGTGACTACTTCGACCTGATGCCGCACTTCCAGGAGAAGGTCGCCCGGTGGAACCTCGACGCCGACCTCGACACCCGGCGGCAAGACGACGGCAAGATCTACGTCCTGCCCGGACTGCACGAGAACGTCTGGATCGACTACTCGCTGGCGATGCGCACCGACATCCTCGACGAACTCGACCTCGACGAACCCACCACCTGGGATGAGGTCGCCGATGTGCTGCGGGAGATGCGGCGGGCCTACCCGGACCGGTACCCGTTCTCCGACCGGTGGAGCACGCCGCCGCAGCCAGGAGCCAACAACCTGCTGGCGATGGTCAGCGACGGCTTCGGCACGTACGCGGGCTGGGCCTGGCAGCCCACCTACTTCGACCGTAACGCCAACCGGTTCGTCTTCCCGGCGGCGATGGACGAGTACCGGCAGGTGCTCGAGTACCTCAACATGCTGGTACGGGAGGAGCTGATCGACCCGGAGAGCTTCACCCAGAGCGACGATGAGGCGATCGAGAAGTTCGCCTCCGGCCGCTCCTTTGTGATCAGCGCCAACGCCCAGACGGTGATCGAACACCGGGAAGATCTGGAAGGTCTCGCCGGCGCCACCGTCCGCAAGGTACGGCGGCCCCGCGGGCCGATGGGCCACCTGGTCCACAACGATCGGTTGGAGAACGGCATCATGATCTCCTCGCGGGCGCGGGAGAGCGAGAACTTCGTCGCCATGATGCAGTTCATCGACTGGCTTTGGTATTCCGACGAGGGCAAGATGTTCGCCAAGTGGGGCATCGAGGGGGAGACCTACACCGGTAGCGTCGAGGACGGCTCCTTCGAACTCGCCGACGATGTCGACTGGGCCGGCCTCAACCCCGACGCGGACCAGCTACTCAACGCGGACTACGGCTTCTTCAACGGCATCTTCGTCTACGGCGGCAGCACCGAGCTACTCCACTCCCAGTTCACCGAGGAGGAGCAGGAGTTCCAGGAGACGCTCGCCGACATCGAAGGTATCGCCGGGCCGCCGCGGCCGCTCAACCCGCAGGAGCGGGAACAGGCGTCGCTGATGGAGACCGGGCTGCGGGACTACACCGATCAGGAGACCCTCAAGTTCATCCTCGGCCAGCGCTCCTTCGACGAGTGGGATTCGTTCATCGAGGAGCTGCGCGGCCGGAACATGGATCAGTACCTCGACATTGTCAACGGCGCTTACGAGCGCTACCAAGAGGAGCACGGCTGATCCGCGTCGCCGATCACCCGACCGGCCGGTTGCCCGACGCCTGGCGCGCCTGCGTCGGCACCGGCCGGTTCGACCTGGCCCTGCGGCAGGACTACCAAGAGTCACTGGCGCTGGTCCAGCGGGAGATCGGCTTCCGGCACATCCGCGGTCACGGGCTGCTCAGCGACGGGGCCGGTGTCTACCAGCCGTACGAGTACCAGGACAGCCAGCGGGTCCGGTACGGGTTCAGCTACGTCGACCAGGTGATCGACGCGTACCTCTCCCTGGGCATCGCGCCCTTCGTCGAGCTGGGGTTCATGCCGTCGCAGCTCGCCGCCGGCGACCAGACGGTGTTCTGGTGGCGAGGCAACGTGACCCCGCCCCGGTCCTGGCGCGAATGGGGCGAGCTGGTCCGGGCCACAGTGGCGCACCTCGTGGACCGGTACGGGATCGAGCAGGTCCGCCACTGGCCGATCGAGGTGTGGAACGAGCCCAATCTGCACAACTTCTGGCGCGACGCGGACCCGGACGCCTATCACCGGCTGTACGAGGTGGCCGCGCACGCGGTCAAGGAGGTCGACGCCTCGCTGCAGGTCGGCGGGCCGGCTATCTCACCGGGTTCGGACGAGTGGCTGGCCCGGTTCGGCGAGTTCGTGGTCGATCGTGGCGCCCCGATCGACTTCGTCAGCCGGCACGCGTACAGCTCGGGTCCGCCGCAGCACGAACCGTTCGGGGTCCGCCAGACGTTGGCGCCCGCCGCCAGCTTGTTGGAGCAGTTCGCCCAGCCGCGGGAGGCGCTACGGGGCACCCCGCTGGCCGAGCTGCCGGTGCACATCACCGAGTTCAACTCTTCCTACCGGCCGGACAACCCGATCCACGACACCGCCTTCCACGCCGCGTACCTGGCGCCGGTGGTGGCCGGCGGGGGTGACCTGGTCGACTCGTTCTCCTACTGGACCTTCTGTGACGTGTTTGAAGAGATCGGCGTGCCGACCTCGATCTTCCACGGCGGCTTCGGACTGTTGACCCACCGGCAGATCAAGAAACCGACGTACCACCTGTACGCGTTTCTGGCCCGGATGGGTGAGCAGATCCTGGCCCGCGGCGAGGAACATCTGGTCACCCGCGACGGTGCGGGTCGGGTGACCGTGCTGGCCTGGGCGCCGGTCGAGGTCACCGGGGAGCAGCCAACCGGGCGGCACGAGCTGCGGCTGTCGGTGCCGGTCGCGCCGGCGGTGCCGCGGCGCGCGTTCGGGGACCCAGATCCGCCGCAGGTGTCCCCTTCGGCCTTTGTGGTGCGCTCGTCGGTGAGCGAGCGGCAGGGCAACGCCTGGGCGGCGTGGTGCGACATGGGGTGCCCGCGGTCGCCCTCGTCGCGGCAGCTCGAGGTGTTGCGGGAGGCGGCCGAACCGGCCCGCAGCCACCGGCGGGCGCCGATCGTGGCCGGCCGGGTCGAGTTGGAGCTGACCCTGGAACCGCACGAGGTGACGCTGGTGGAGCTCGAGGCGGTGGTCGAGGAGACACCGCCGTGGCAGCTCCCCCGCCCGGCCGGCGTACCCGCGGCGACGGACGGCCCAAGCGCCGAGCAGGAGGTAGCGTGAGCAGCATGGTCGGCACCCGCGATCGCGGCAACCGGGCCGGCGGTCCACCCGGCCGCGGCGATGCCGAGGCGGGTGGCCCGCGGGAGTATCAGTGGGGATCGGGCCCGCTCGCCCGGGGCTGCGCCTACGTCTACACAGTGTTCCTGACCCAGCTGCTGTTCCTGCTCTTTACGGTGCCCGGGCTGGTGCCGCTGGTGCTGCTACTGGACCGCGACGTGAGCAACCTGCCGCTGGCCGCGGCCGGGCTGATCCCGCTCGGTCCGGCGCTGGCGGCCATGGTGTTCGCGTTCCACCACCGCAGTAACGACCTGACCGAGCTGCACCCGGTCGCCACCTTCTGGCGCGGCTACCGGCTGAACTTCGTGCCGGTGCTGCGGATCTGGGTGCCGTGGCTGGCCGGGATGACCATCATCGCCGTCAACCTCGCCTACCTCGGCGCCGCCGGGATCCCCGGGTGGTGGGCGGGGCTGCTCGTCGTCATCGCGGTCGTCGCTACCTTGTGGATCGTCAACGCCCTGGTGATCACTTCGTTGTTCACCTTCCGCACCCGCGACATCGCCCGGCTCGCCGGATACTTTCTGGCCCGCACCCCGGGCGCCACGCTCGGTAACGTCTGCCTGCTGGTGGTGATGGTCGGCCTCACCTACGCCGCTTCCGAGGCGGTGCTGGCACTGGTGGCGTGGGCGTTCGCCCAGTTTCTCCTGCTGACCAGTCGGCCAACGATCACGGTCGTCGAACGGGAGTTCACCGCATGACCCTTCCGGCAACCACCAGCGTCCGGTTCGGCGGAGACTACAACCCGGAGCAGTGGCCGGAGCCGGACCGCCCCACGGATTAGCGCCGATCATGAGCGTGGGGACCGACACGCCGCGCGTGTCGGTCTCCACGCTCATGATCGACGCCGGCAAGTGCCTGGGCGGCGTCAGTCGACCAGGGTCGCGCCGGTCACCTCGGGTTCGCTGGTGAGCAGCTGCAACGATGCCGCCCGCACCTCGTTCGCGCCGGCCGCGGTGCTGCGGCAGTCCGGATCCGGCGCCGCCGGATCGGCGTGCTGCACCCCCTGATAGCCGCGGTAGCCGGTGCACTGGTTGTGCACCACCACGAACTTCACGTGAG
Organism: Natronosporangium hydrolyticum; assembly: GCF_016925615.1. Taxonomy (NCBI): domain Bacteria; kingdom Bacillati; phylum Actinomycetota; class Actinomycetes; order Micromonosporales; family Micromonosporaceae; genus Natronosporangium; species Natronosporangium hydrolyticum. The sequence goes on along the minus strand of NZ_CP070499.1, from coordinate 2,191,317 downwards.
TCGCGCTGATCTCCGGGATCTCGAACGAGCGCAGGATCAGATCCGGGGACGACGGGCGCGGGTTCGGTGCCGGGAAGGCGTTCCGGTCGCTGCGGAGGAACCGATCCCAGCCGGCGTCGCTGGCCCCATCGCAGGTCGGGTTGTCCGGGTTGCCGGCGGTGCAGGCGTAGAGCTCGAACTGCCGGACGCCGGTAAAGCGATGCTGACCCGGCAGCAGCATCGCGCTCGCCTTGGCCAGCGTGAAGCTCTGCTCACCGGCGAGCGCCACCGTCACCTGCGCGTCGCCGACCGGCCCAGTGACGCTTTCCCAGTTCGTCGCCTCGGTGTCGTCGAGCAGCGCCGCGTGCCGTTCGCCGTCGCCGGCCGCGGTGGCTCCCTGGGCTTCGGCGGCGACATTGGTCGGGAAGTGGATGGTGACCGTGCGCTCCTCCCCCGGGCTCAGATCGTCAACGAGGAACCGGACGTGGCCGTGGCCCTCGGCCCGGGCGACGAACTGGTACCCCGCAGGCTGGGGGATGAACTGCTCGGTCGGTTGGAGGGGCGTCGCCCGCGCCTCGTAGTTGCCGACGAAGACCTCCGCCTCGATCGGTACGCCGGCTGCATCCTTGGCGATCGCTTCGAAGTGGAGGGTCGCTGGTTCGTGCAGCGGCGAGGTGAAGCTGGGCACCGGGTCGCCGTCCTGGGTACCGGTCACTGACGCGTGCTCGCCGAACCCGCGCTGCGCGAAGCCGCGCCACAGCAGGTCCTGGTTGTCGCCGTCGAAGCGGAGCAGGTCCGCGGCGAGGTAGGCGTCGCGGGCGTCGAGCATCGTCGGGGCGGTCGGCATCAGCAGCATGGCGTCGAAGACGAGCTGCAGCCAGTGGTGGTTGCCGGGGCACTGCCCGACCGGCCGCCGCCCGTCGGCGCACTCGGCCTGCCGGACCGCGCCCTGGTTCGGATACCGGTCGAGGAAGAGCTGCCGCAGGTCGTAGTTGGTCGCGCTCCAGATCTGGCTGTCGGCGTGGACCTGCGGTCCGACGATGTCGTACCCCATTGATCCGAACTGGAGAGTGTTGACCCGGACGTCGGCGCCGCCGCGCGGGAACTCGCCGGCCGGCGGGAAGGACATGTTGTAGTTACGGATCCCCCGCAACGGGTTGCCGGTGGCGTAGGCGCCGGTGGTCCAGGCGCTGAACCCGCCCGGCGTGAGATCGTACTGGTTGAGATATTCCTGGCCGATGAAGTCGGCGAAGCTCTCACCCATCGCGCCGGCGTGGAAGCCGGAGCGGTTGCTGCCCTTGCCGATCAGCCGGTTCTCGATCATGTGCACATACTCGTGGGCGATCACCGACATGTCGAAGTCCCCGACTACACATGGCCCGTGGAAGGCGCCGGCCGCCGGCTGCCACAGAAACATGCTCATGATCGACGAGGTGCCGTCCGGCCGGGTGGCCATGGTGGCGTTGTTGCGGGAACCCGGTGACTCCGCACCGGCCTGGGCCCGGGCGATCACCGGGTCGCCCTCGCCGGCAGGGTTGACCCCGAAGTTGTACTCCTGGGCGTTCCAGGTCTCCTCGGTGAACCCCCGGTGGTAGGACCAGGTGTGCATGCGCCAGTTCTGGGCGAAGAGGTTGGTCACCGAGGCGTCGATGTCGTTGCCGCCTTCGGTGAGGTTGTCCGAGTGACAGCCGCTCTCATACCAGCTGTTGGTCCACGGAAAGCGATAGTCGCGGTCGGGGCTGACCGGGCGGTGCCCGGCCGGGGCCCCACCGCTGGTGGTCCACCACTCGGCCGCCTCCACCGCGTTGCCGATGGTGGTGTGGGTGGGCTCGCCGGTGCGGGCATCGACATCCCAGGCCACACCGGTCGCGTCGGCGCCGACTAGCAGGTCGCAGCCGGGCTGCCCCTGCCAGCACCAGCGCATCCGCTGGTCGGCGCTGGGGAAGCCCCACGGCGGCTGGCCGAGCCGGGTCATCGGCGGGTGCGCCGGGTAGACCGACCACTGCGCGGCGTCGTCGAGCTCGGCCACGATGCTCTCCCGGAACTGGACCTCACCGGTCTCGGCGTCCACGATGTGCCGGTAGCCGCGCTCCCCGTCGTAGAAGTTGGTCTCGTACGCCGGGCGTACCTCACCGGTGGTCAGTGGGAAGGCGACCGGCCGGACCAGCTGCTCGAAGCCGACCCCGTCGACCTGCAGCACCTGCCAGCCGCCCTGCTGCCCGGCAAAGCTGGTAGCGGCGGCGACCAGCGGGGCCTCGACGTCCGCGGCAGCGGCCAGCAGTGCGCGCCGGGCGTCGAGCCGGGCAGCCGCCGGCAACGGCGCCGCGGGCACCAGCGCACCGGCGGTGTGGGCGATCCGCCAGCCGTCGTCGGACGCTCCGGTGAGTCCGACCGTTACCAGCCCGTCCGGGGAGACCGGGCGACCGCCGAGGTACTGCTGGAAGGTCACCGCGTACGCCTCGGAACCGAGCGGGATCTCGGCGTGCAACCGCAGGTCGGTGGCGTCGGTGACGGCGAAGAGCTCCGGTTGGCTGCGCAGCCAGCTCCGCGCCGCCTCGACCGGGCCAGCCGCGCCGACCCCGGTGGCGAGGAACTCGCCGGGACGGGTGAGCGAGGCGACGGTGCCGAAGCGGTTCCAGCGCACCGTGGCGTCGAGCTGATCGGCGGCGGCGAGAGCGGCCGCGGCCGGCGTCCGAGCTGACTGGTCGCCCCGGCTGTCCAGCTCCGGCAACTGGTGGTCGGCGGGGCCGTCGTCGGAGTCGAGTTCGGGTTGGCCGGCGTGGGCGCCGGCCGGGGTGAGCACCAGGGCGAGGGAGGTGGCGATCGCGAGAATCGCGACATACCAGGGGCGATGGGGGCGATGGGGGCGATGGGCCGGTCGGGCAACGAACGGGGGCCTGGGTAGGTCCATGGTGGGGCCTGCCTTCGGGTCTCCGGCGGGCGCACGCGTGGCGCGAAGGGTTGCGGACGGTGACGCCCAACCGCACGGGGGGTGAAGGGATCTTCGCAGAGCAATCGATCAACGTCAAGTGGAGACCGGACCATCCCGACCGTAGCGACGCCTCCACGATCACCCTCCGATGGGGCGCCGATGACCCTCCGCATCACAGTGGATACGATCACCGTCGATAGCGCGAGGCAACGCTGCCGAACCCGGTGGTTGCCATCTCCGGGCAGCCACCCTGGACAACGGAGGTCAGTGTGCTACTCACCCAGCACGAACAGGAACGACTGCTGGTCCACGTCGCCGCGGACGTGGCCTGGCGGCGACGCGAGCGAGGGCTGCGACTCAACTATCCGGAGGCGGTCGCGGTGATCACTGCGTTCCTGTTGGAGGGCGCGCGCGACGGCCGTACCGTCTCCGAGTTGATGGACAGCGGCCGGCGGGTGCTCGGCCCGGAGGATGTCCTCGACGGCGTCCCGGAGCTGTTGGACCGGGTTCAGGTCGCGGCGGCCTACCCGGACGGCACCAAGCTGATCACCGTCCACGACCCGATCAGCTGACCCGGCCGCGGAACAGCCAGTCGGCGGGAAGGTCAGGCGGCGGGGATCGCGATCGCGGTCAGCAGCACCCCGTCGGCCACCGCCCACCGGCCTTCCAGGACCGAGCACGCCCGGTCGGCCACCACCAGGCCGGGCACCAGCAGCTGCGCGGAGAATCCGCCGTCGGGCCGCAGCGTCACCGAAGCATCCTGGAAGTCCAACCAGCGGCCGGTCAGCGGGTACCACACCTTGTAGACGGACTCCTTAGCGCTGAACAGCAGCCGGTCCCACGCCACCGACCCGTCACCGGCGGCCAACTCGGTGAGCCGGGTCGCCTCCTCCGGCCGGACCACCAGCCCCGCCACCCCCTCGGGCAGCGGGCCATGCGGCTCCGCGTCGATGCCGACCGACGCGACCGCGGCGGAGTGGGCCACCGCGGCGGCCCGATAGCCGTCGCAGTGGGTCATGCTGCCCACCACCCCGGCGGGCCAACGCGGCGCCCCCCGCTCGCCGGTGAGAATCGCCGCCGGCGCCACTCCGAGCTGGGCCAGCGCGCGCCTGGCGCAGTGCCTGGCGGTGGTGAACTCGCGTCGCCGCTTCGGCACCGCCCGGGCCACCAGCTCCGCCTCGCCGGGCCAGAGCGAGGTCTCCGGCGCGTCCTCCCGCGCCTCGGCGCAGACGACCGGGTCCGGCAGCAGCTGGGCGATCACTCGGCGCCGCCCGCCGGCAGCACCGGCCGCAGCAGTGGCTCTGGCATCCCCCGGACCCGCCACTCACGTGGGTAACCCAGCGACACCTCCAGGTGCGGAACGCCGTCATGGTAGGTGGTGCGGGGAATGTGGAGATGCCCGTAGACCACCGCGGCGACCCGGAACCGCCGATGCCAGTCGGCGGTCAGCTCGGTGCCGCACCACTGCGCAAACTCGGGGTAACGCAGCACCCGGGTGGGCGAGCGGACCAGCGGCCAGTGGTTGACCAGCACCAACGGGATCTCCGGGTCGCAGGCGGCCAACCGTTGCTCGGTCGCGGCCACCCGCGCCCGGCACCATTCGTCCCGGCTCCGGTACGGGTCGGGGTGCAGGAGGTACTCGTCGGTACAGACGACACCGGTCTGGTGTGCGTAGGCTAGCGACTCCTCCTTGTTGGCGGTGCCGGCGACTCGGAAGGTGTAGTCGTAGAGCAGAAACAACGGCGCGATCCGGACCGGACCGCCGGGGCCGGTCCAGACCGGGAATTCGTCCTCCGGGGTGTACACCCCCAACTTCCGGCACAACTCCACCAGGTGCTGGTAGCGGGCGACGCCGTTGAGCCGGACCGGGTCCTTGCCGGTCGTCCACAGCTCGTGGTTGCCCGGCACCCACACCACCGTCTCGAACCGTTCCCGGAGCAGCTCCAACACCCAGGCGACCTCGTCTGGTCGCTCCGCGACGTCACCGGCGACGATGAGCCAGTCGCCGGGAGCACCCCGGAGCTCCTTCACCACCGGTTGGTTGTCCGGGTGGCTAACGTGCAGGTCGCTGATGGCCAGCAGGCGGGGGGTAGCAGTCATCAAACCGACCCTACCGCCGGGTGGCTACCCCGCCGATCGGCGCATGACCTCCGGCCCGGCGGGGTACCCCCGAAATATGACCTTCCGCAACGAGGAGGGCACGGGGCCCGGCCGGGTGGTGCTCGGTGTCGATACCACCCTGTCTGGGCTACAGGCAGTGCGGTCGGCGGTGGCGGAGGCGCGACGTCGCGGCGCGGCGTTGCACGCCGTCCGGGCGTGGGGCGCCGGTCCGGTGGAGCCGCCCGCTAGCTCGGCCGCGGCGGGCCTGGCCGGCCCGATGGCTTTCGGCCACGGCCGAACCGATGAGCTGCCGGACGCTGGCGGCGGCCTCGCCCGGGAGGCCGAGGCGCTGATCGTCCGCGCCTTCGTGGAGATCATGGGGGGTGAACCGCCCGACGTGACGGTGCAGCCGGTGGTGCTGCCCGACGCCGCCGGCCCGGTGCTGGTCGAGTACGCGTGCCGGGCGGGCGACCTGCTGGTCATCGGGGCTGGCCACCGGAGCTGGTGGCGGCGGCCGCGGGGTAGCCCGGTGGTGCGCTACTGCCTGCGGCGGGCTAGCTGTCCGGTGTTGGTGGTACCGCCGCCGCCGTTGACCCGGGCCGGATCACCCCGGTCGTTGCTGCGGCAGCTACGACGGGAGCTTGATCAGCTCACCGATGGGGGCGGCTCCCGGTAGCCGATCAGCCAGTAGGTCTCACTGAAAGTCGCCGATCCGCCACGAGAGCTTGCAGCCGGCTGTTAGGCCACTCTAGAATCATTTGTTCGCGGCTGGCTGCCCACCGGGGGCCTGTCCGTGCCGCAGGAGCACGCCATGGCCAACGAGGGTCACCATCCGATCCGGATCGTGGTGCACTCCGACCGACGGTTGGGGCGGGAGGCGATCGTCGCCTACCTCGCGCAGGAACCCGATTTTACCGTGGTCGGACACACCGGCACCGCGCACGGTCTCCGGTCACTGTGCGCGCTGGGCCGGCCCACCCTGTGCCTGGTGGACGTCCCGGCGCTCACCACCGCGACCGTCCGGATGCTCCAAGACCTGCGGGTGTCGTTTCCCACGGTGACCCCGCTGGTGGTCTATGGCAACCTCACGCTGGAGATGCTCGCCGCGGCGTTGCAGGCCGGAGTGCCGGCGTTCACCCCGAGCTCACGAGGGCTGCTGGAGGTGGTGCGGCTGCTGCGACAGCTAGCCGCCGGGCCGGCCGCCGGTGGGACCGCCGGCGGGGCCGGCTTGACCGAGCGGGAACTCGGGGTGATCTCGCTGCTCAGCACCGGCCACTCGGTCTCCGACATCGCGCACCTGTTGCAGATCAGCCCACACACGGTCGACAACCACAAACGCCGACTCTTCGCCAAGCTCCACGCCGACAGCCAACAATTGGTGGTCTCCCGCGCCGCCGCGCTGGGCCTACTCGAAGCCGACGATAGGCAGCACCCCGCCGCCGCTGCCGACCCGCCCGAACTCACCGTACGGGAGCAACAGATCCTCGCCCTGCTCGCCCGCGGGCGGACGATCCGACAGGTGGGTCGGGCCCTGGGGATCGCCGCCAAGACCGTGGAGAACACCCAGACCCGGCTGTACCGGAAGCTCGGCACCCACAACCGCGCGGAGACGCTGGCGGTGGCCTTCCGAGTCGGCCTGCTCGACCCGGCAACCACGGACGACTAACCCCGTCCCTACCTACCACTAGGGGACTCACGTCATGTCCCGACATGGCCGGGCAGCCGTACAGTTCGGAGAGTCAGCCGCAATTGTCCACGTTGCGCAGCTACCCCGGCACCGCCGGCGCAGAGTCGCGAGGTGGACCACCCTTGCTGGGGGACACCATGAGACCTGCTTATCACCGGGTAGCCGCCGCTCTGTTGACGCTGCTCACCGTGGCGAGCCTTGGTCTCCTCGGGTGGCGGCAGTTGGCGCCTCCCCCGATCGTGGTCGCCGAGACGGCCACTCTGGCTGGCCTGACCACACAGGTGCAACGGGCCGAATGGGTGCCGCTGGATCATGTCCACGATGGCGAGGGCGGGTTCCTGATGCCGGATCAAATGATGCCCGGCGCGCCCGCCGGAGATGAGGTCCGGCTCGGAGTTTCGCTCACGATTTACAACCGCAGCGCCCGCCCGCAGACCCTGCACGTGCTCGACGAGTACACCGTCGTCGGCGGACGTACCAGCACTCCGGCGGCGCTTCGCGCGGACACTGTCAGCGACCTGCCCCGGCTCGCCGCCGGGACGGCGGTAGCGGGAGTGCTCTACTTCGATCTGGTGGTGCCGTCGGCCGCCGACCCACCGCTGCACCTGCAGTGGCGGCGCGGTGGCCGGATCATCCAGCTGCCGATCCCGCTGTCGGGGACCGGAACTGACCATCATTCATGACCGACCAGCGTCATAACTGACCACATTATTGCGACAACGCCGATCGATCGGGCAGAAAGGAACGAGCGACACCACGGGGACGAGTCGACTCAACGTTAGACGGCCGCCGGTGGCCCTAACCACCGACGGAGTCGCGGCCCGTCGCCGTGCCCCACCCTCGCGCCATCAACGGGAGGTTGCACCATGCGCGAGTTCAGAACACGGGACCTCACGGCCAGAGCCCGGGATCCCATCACCAGGGCCCGAAAAGCAGGCCCAATCGGGACCCCGATAGTGGGCCCGACAACGGGCTCCGGCCCACGGGCCGTCGACCGCATCCATCGTACCCGATCTGTATGGCTGCTGGCGATACCGGCGGCGGCGATCGTCACCCTCTGGGCGCACATGGTTGTCGCACCGGCGGTCGGCGCTGCTCTCCCCCACGGCCATTACCTGCTGCTGGACGCAGTGATGACGCTGCCGGTCGCGGTGGTCGCCGGGTTGGCGGCCAGCCGGTGGCCTCGGCAGCTACCGCCGCGCTGGCGGCTGCCGGCGTTCGCGGTTGTCTTCACCGCGCTGCTGGTGCCGCTGGGCATGGTCCAGCCCTATGCCCACCAGCTGGTCGGCGGTGCCGCCGGGCACCAGCACCCCGGCGGCGGGGTCGCGGCGCTCGCCATCGCCAGCGCCGTCGCCGCCCTCGCCGCCTGGCCGGTAGTCCTGCTGACCGCGCTCGGCGGCGGCTGGCTGATCCGCGCCTGCGGAGACCGACGCAGCCGGCGGCGCACCCTCCACCGGCTCCGCGCCGCCCGCCGGCCGCTGGTCTCGGTGGCGGCCGGCGGAGCCCTGCTCGCTGGCGTCGGCGCCGCCGCCTTCCTACCGGCGAGCCCGGCCCTGGCGCAACCCAACGGCTGCGACACCGCGCCGCAACGAACCTACGACGTCGCGGCGATCGACGTGGAGATCACCGTGAACCGGTTCGGTGACAACGACCCGTTCGGCTACATGTATGTGCTGGAGCGCAACCTCAATGCGGTTCGGGCCGAGGAGGCGGCGCTGCGCCGCGGCGGCGAACTCGGGGCGATCCCGGGCGGCATCGACCACGACTGGCCAGACCTCGTCGCCGCCGATCCGGCGGCCGACCAGGTCACACCCGGACTCCGCGACGACCTGATCCAGCCGCTGGTGGTCCGGGCCCGGCTCGGCGAGTGCATCATCTTCAAAATGCGCAACGCGGTGCAGCGGGCGCCGGTAAGCGGACCCAACAACAACACCATGTTCCGGTTCCCGAGCGGCGCCCCCCGGGTCTCCATCGACCTGCAGGGCGTCGCCTACCACCCGCAGGGTGGGCAGGGTGGCCAACAGGTCGGGCAGACCGCAGCCACGATGGCGAACCCCGGCCAGATCGTGGAGTACAAGTACTTCCTGGACCCGGCGATGGGAGAGGGCACCAGGGTGTTCCGCAGCGGCGGCGAGAGCACCCAGCTCACCGCCCACGGGCTGTTCGGGGCGGTGATCGTGGAAGCGCCTAATGCCCGCTGGTACGACCCGGTCACCGGCGAGGAGCAGACCGGCACCCAGTGGAGCAATTGGGAGGCGATGGTCGCCCCCGGCGGCGGCAACCCCACCTTCCGCGAATTCGCATTGCTTTACCACGAGATCGGCGACGAGGACTTCAACCTGCGCCGGCCCCGCCGGGAAGGGAGCGCGGTGATCCCGGGCTTCCCCGAGTACGGCGAGGTGGGCAACCCGCTGCCGATGGTCGACGGTGGCCCGAACGTCGACAACCCCACCGGTTCGGGCGCCAACACCAGCGCCTACCGGCCGGGCAGCCGGGCGCTCAACTACCGGGCCGAATCGTTCTATCGGCGGCTCCAACTGGAGACGGTGCTGGTGGCCGAGGCCGGCGGCGACAACGCCGACGCGACCCAGGCGCAGAAGGACAACAAGTCGCTCGCCTACAGCTCCTACACCTACGGCGATCCGGCGACCCCGATCCCGCGCTCCTACCTCGGTGAGCCCACCAAGACCAGGTTGGCGCACGTCGGCTTCGAGCAGCTGCACGTCCACCACCTGCACGGCGGGGCCACCCGGTGGCGGCAGAACCCGGACGCCGACGACACCGACATGGCCGGTGGGCTACGGAAGGTGCCGATCCAGAACGCCAACTCGATCCGGCTAGACTCACAGACGATCAGCCCGGAGGAGGCATTCACACTGGAGCACGAGTGTGGGGCCGGCGGTTGCCAACAGGCCGCGGGCGACTTCCTCTACCACTGCCACGTGGCGCACCACTACATCGCCGGCATGTGGGGCCTGTGGCGGGTCTTCGACACCGCCCAGGACGGCTTGGCCCCGCTGCCGGGGGCGAACGCCCCACCCGCCGGCGTCACCTCCGCACAGCTACTCGGCACCACTCTCGACGATGGTCGTACCGTGGTGCTCGACGCTGAGGTCGCCGACCCGGCCACCCAGGCGGGCCTGGAGACGCTGGTGGAGAGCCAGCTGCCGCCACAGGGCCAGCGTTGGGATCTGGGCGGCGGCGAACTCGACCCACAGGACGCTACGGTCTGGGATTGGCTGCGGACCGGGCCGGCCAACGCGCCGGTCTACGTCGGTGAGCCGGAGACCGACCGGGTCTGGGCGAACTACCGGTCGGCGAATCCGGGCCAGCGGCCCGCGCTGCGGTTCAACCCGGGCAACGGCCGGCCGGCGTACCCGCTGTTCACCCCGCACCTGGCGCAGCGGCCACCGTTCTCGCCCAACCAGCACTCCGGCGCGCCGTGGTTGGGTGACACCGCCACCGCCCAACGCCCCGACGGGCTGTGTCCCAGCTCGGCGGAGGTGCGCGAGTTCGACATCACCGCGGTGAGCGTGCCGATCGCGATGACCCATCGGGAGGTCGACCCGGACGGCATGCTCTACGTCCTCAACGAAGACAAGGAGGAGCTGCTCGCCGGAGACCGGCCGACCGAGCCGCTGGTGGTCCGCTCCAACGTGGGCGACTGCGTGGCGATCACCTTCGGCAACGAGACCGACCACGACGACCTGCACAAGGCAAACATGCACACCCACTTTGTGCAGTTCGATCCGCTCGCCTCCGACGGCGTCATCACCGGCTACGCCTACGAGCAGTCGGTCTTCCCGGCCCACCGGGACGGTCGGGAGCTGGTGAGCGTGGCAGATCCGACCACCATCACGGTCAGCCAGGTCGACCGGCTCCGGCCGGGGATCGCGGTCGCGGTGGGGTTGGGCACCCCCGAGATCGAGATCCGCACCATCGAGGCGATCAATGGCAACCAGCTCACCCTGGACCAGCCGTTGGCCAACAGCCACGCGGCCGGCACCCCGGTCACCGTCGAGTTCACCCAGCACCGCTGGTACTCCGACGTCGACTCGGGCACGGTGTTCTGGCACGACCACGTCGACGGGATCGTCTCGTGGGCGCACGGCCTGTTCGCGGCGCACATCATCGAGCCGCCCGGCTCGGAGTATCGGGACCCACAGACCGGTGACCCGGTGCGCAGCGGCACAGTGGTCGATGTCGTCAACCCCGATGGCTCGGTCGGAGTCGGGCAGAGCGGACCGTTCCGGGAGTTCGTCATCTTCCTGCACAACGGCCGACCCGGGCAGAGCAACCTGGCGCTGAACTTCGGCCAGGAGTGTGAGGAGGGCTCGATCAACCTGCGGGCGGAGCCGTTAGGCGAACGGACCCCACCCGGGGACACCTCCGAGGCGTCGATCCACACCGATCCGGACACCACCGACCTGCGGTTGGAGTACAACGGTGCCCGCTGCCTGAACGCCTTCGACCGCAGCCCACCGCAGAACCCGAACGACGGCACGGTGCCGGCCACCGTCACCACGGTCGACCCGCACGTCTTCTCCTCGGTCACCTACGGCGAACCGATCACCCCGCTGTTCCGGGCGTACGCCGGGGACGATGTGGTGATTCGGACCATCGGGGTCAATGAACGGGCCGAAGGGCTGCGGATCCAGGGGCACCAGTTCCGCACCGAGCGGTTCCATCCCGACGGGGCGTTGCAGGACACCGCGGTGACCGGGATCTCGGAACGGTTCGACTACGTGCTCGACGGCGGTGCCGGTGGCCCCCAACGGTTCGCGGGCGACTACCTGTACCACAGCACCCGTACCTTCGCGTTGGAGAGCGGTGCCTGGGGCATCTTCCGGGTGCACGACCGCCAGCAGGGCGACCTGGTGCCGCTGCCGGACAACGCACCGCCGGCCGGTAGCGGCTTCCCGGTGCTCTCACCGCACACCGCGGCGAACCCGCAGGCCGATCCGGGACCAGCGCCACCCTCGTCGATCAACCCGAACGGGACGGTCAACCAGAGCGTGGTCAGCAACGGCAGTCACGTCTGTCCGCCAACCGGACCGGTACGCGTCTACCAGGTGACCGTCTTCGACCAGCCACTGCCGACGACGCCGTTCGGTGACGCCGAGGGGATCGTCTACGCGCTCAACGCCGACGTGGCAGCGATCCGCAGTGGCCAGAAGCCGGTGGAGCCGCTGGTGCTTCGGGCCAACGAGGGCGACTGCGTGCGGCTGCGGCTGACCAACGACATCGACCCCGACAGCCGCGTCGGCGGGACCCGGGCCGGTGTCGACCTCGGTCAGCTGCTTCGCAACCCGCAGCTGGCGGCCGGCTCGGCGGTGGGGCTCAACCCCGACACGACGGTGCCGATCGGCGGCACGATCGAGTACCGGTTCCGGGCCAATCGGGAGGTCGGCACCACGATCTTCCAGAACCTGGGCAGCCCAGCGTCGCTGCGACACGGCGCCTACGGGCTGCTGATCGTCGAACCGCGCAACTCGCAATGGTTCGACTCTTTCACCGGCGCTGCGCTGGGGCCCAACCGCACCAGCACCCAGGCGGTGATCCGGGTGCCCGGCCAGCCGGACTTCCGGGAGTTCGCGTTGACTATGCAAACCACCGACCAGCAGTACGGGCGCAGCATCATCCCGTACATGGACACGATCGCCGGCAACGGGATCAACGGACCCCGGGCGGCGAACCGGCCATCACCCCCGGTGGCGGGCGCGCCGCCAGGCACCGAGCAGGACGAAGGGTCGTTCAACAAGGGGTTCAACCACATCAACTACCGCACCGCGCCGTTGACCTCGCGGATCGGGTTGACCAACGCCCCCGGACCGAACGACAGCCCGAACTGGTGGGAGCCCGGATTCACCCCGGCTGCGCCGTATCACAACGCGCTGAGCTCCAACCTCCACGGTGACCCGGCGACCCCGGTGTTCCGGGCCCGGGCCGGTGACCGGGTGGTGTTCCGGATCGGCATCGGCGCCTCGGACCACCTGCACTCGGTCACCATCTCCGGGCACGCCTTCCCGTTGGAGCCGGGCATCACCGGCTCGCAGCTGATGGCGTCGCGGACGCTGACCGCCGGGCAGAGTCTGGACGCCTGGCTGGTGGGCGGCGCCGGGGGCACCCGGGCCTACGCCGGCGACTACGCCTACCGGGACAGCCGGCAACCGTGGACCGCCGCCGGACTGTGGGGCGTGTTCCGGGTTCAGGTCACCGGCAGCGGCGGCATCATCCCGCTGTAGCCGGATACCACAGAGGAGGTTGAGCAATGCCGACGCGGCGGCGAGCCCAGCGGGGGCACCCCTGGCTCGCCGCCGCGCTTCGGCGTACCACCGTGGTGCTCTGGGTCGCGGGGTGGTTGCTGATCGCCTCGGCCAGCCCCGCGGCCGGCCACGCCTCGCTGGTCGGCAGCAGCCCGGAGCCCGGCGCCCAGCTCGACGCGCCACCGGCCGAGATCCGGCTCTGGTTCAACGAGCGGGTCTCGCTCGCCGTCGACGGGATGGCGCTGCGCACCGGTGCCGGGGAGGTGGTCGAAACCCCGCCGGCCGAGGTGGACCCGCAGACCCCCACCGCGGTCGTGCTGCCAGTGCCACCGGGGTTGCCCGACGACACCTATGTGGTCACCTTCCGGGTGGTCTCGGCCGACTCCCACCCGGTCGCCGGCGCCCTCGTCTTCGGGGTCGGCGCACCGGCGCAGGACCCCAGTGAGCTCGACCTAGCCACCGACGACCCGGCGGTGGCCGCCGGCTTCACACTGGTCCGGGGCGCCGGATACGCCGGGCTGGTGTTGCTGATCGGCCCGCTGCTGGTGCTCGGGTGTTGCTGGCCCGGCGGCTGGCAACGACCCCGGGCCTGGACCGTGATCCACTGTGGCTGGTGGCTCAGCCTGCTCAGCGCGGCCGCCGCGCTGCTGCTGCAGGGGCCCTACCTCGCCGGGCGTGGTCTCTCGGCGACGACCGACCCGGCGCTGTTGTCGGCCACCCTCGGCGGTGAATTCGGCCAGTTCCAACTCGCCCGGATCGGCCTGCTGGCGGCGGCCGCCGGGATCGCCCTCGGGCTGCGCCGCCACGGCGAGCGGATCCGCCCAGTCGCCGCCGTCGGCCTGGCCGTGCTGTTCCCCGCGACCTGGCTCGGCACCGGCCACAGCCGCCTCGGCAGCCCGGCGCTGCTGGTCGCCGACTACCTTCACCTGCTCGCGATGACCGGCTGGTTCGGCGGCCTGGTGCTGCTCGGCTGGTGCCTGCTCACCCCCCGCCACCGACCACCCGCCGCCGAGCTGACCCCAGCGCTGGGCCGCTTCTCCTGGCTCGCGACCCTCTCGGTGCTGGTGCTGGTGCCGACCGGCGGCTACCTGGCCTGGCAAGAGGTGGGGTCGTTCGCCGCGCTCGCCGGCACCGACTACGGTCGGCTGCTGGCGCTCAAGCTCGCCGGGGTGGCGCTGCTGCTCTGCCTCGGCGCAGGCTCCCGCTCGCTGGTGCAGCGCGCCGGCCGGGCCGGACCGGCAGCCAAGACCCCCACCCGGGACGCCCCCGCCGCCGCGGTCCGGAACCCGGTGAGCCGGTCCACCCGCCGCCGCGCCCGCGCGGCCGCCGCCACCACCGACCGGCTGCACGCCCGGCTCCGTCGCAACGTGCAGCGCGAGGTGGTGCTGGCGACGGCGGTGCTGGCGCTGGTGGCGATCCTGGTCGCCACTCCCCCCGGGGTTTCGGCGACCGCCGTCGCCACCGGCGCAACCGGTGACCCGGTGCTCATCTCCGAGCCGTTCGGGGAGCGCGACGAGGCGCTGCTGCAAGTGCTGGTCGACCCGGCCCGGCCCGGCGACAACCGGGTCGCGATCTCGGTACGTGACGCCGCTGGCGAGGCCTGGGACATCCCCGAGCTGCGGGCCGACTTCTCGCTGCCCGGCCTGGACTGGGGACCGGTACCGGTGGCGCTCCGACCGGTCGCGCCGGGCGAGTTCGAGGCGCGGGCGACACTGCCGGCAACCGGAGTCTGGCGGTTGACGGTCACGGTACGCACCGGTGAGGTCGAGAGTCATCGCCGGCAGCTTGAGATCCCGGTCGGTGGCGATCTCGGCCAGTGACACCACACCGGGCACGGCGTCGGGCGGGTCAGCCCGCCCGACGCCGGGTGCCTCAGCGCACCACCGCCACCGGCCCTTCCGCGTGCCGGATCACCTGCTGGCTCACCGAACCGAGCAGCATGCCCTTGAAACCACCCCGGCCGCGGGACCCGATCACCAGCAGCCCTGCCCGTTCGGCGGCGTCAACCAATCGCTCGGACGGCTGCCCGGTCAGCAGCTTCTCCTCGACCGTGACGTGTGGATACTTGTCCCGGATCGGCTGCACCCACTGGCGCAGGCGCTGCCGCTCCGCCCGCTCCACCCGCGCCGGATCGACCTCGTCCGCCCGGGAGGGCATGAGCGGCACCTGGTAGACGTGCACGGCGTGGACCGGCACCGACCGCAGCTCCGCCTCCTCGAAGGCGAAGCTGAGCGCCGCCTGCGCGGTCGCCGAGCCGTCGACGCCCACCACCACCGGGGCGTCCCGCAGCTGCGCGTGGTCGACCCCCGGGCGTACCACCACCACCGGGGCGTGCGCGTGGGCCGCCACGGTCGAGGCGACCGAACCGAGCAGCAGCGAGCGGAACCCGCCGTGGCCCCGGTGGCCGACGACCACCTGATACGCCTCCGCGGACAGGTCGACCAACAGCTGGTTCGGCGCACCGGCGACCGCCCGCCCGGTGACCTGCACCGTCGGCTCCTGCTCCCGGACCTGGGCGACCGCCTGGGCCACCAACTCTTCGGCCTCCTCCTGCATCGCCGGCGGCAACCAGTCGTACGGCGGGGCCATCAGCGGCACCGCCAGCGCCGGCCCGATGTAGCCGTAGACCAGCTCCAGCGGGTGTCCCCGCAGCCGCGCCTCGGTCGCCGCCCACCGGCAGGCCGCCCGGCTCGGCTCCGACCCGTCGACCCCGACCACGATCGGCAGTTCTTCCACGGTGGCCATGGCTGCTCCCCTCGCTGGGCGGGGCGGTCGACTGACCGACCCCGACGCGGCCGGCTTGCCGCGCAACACCAGCCTGCGCCGCCCTACCCGCCAGCGGCAGGGGCGGTAGCCCTGCCCGGTACGGGACCTTCGACCCTGGGTGAGTCAGCCGCCGCCGACGTGCAATAGAGGCGAAGCTGAGGAGGCGAACCCATGACACTGACGAACCAGACCGCGATTGTGACCGGTGGGGCGCGTGGGATCGGTGCGGCGATCACCGAGACGCTGGTCGCCGAGGGAATGCAGGTGATGATCGCCGACATCCTCGACGATGACGGCAAGGCGCTCGCGGACCGCCTCGGCGAGCGCGCCGCCTACGTCCACCTGGACGTCACCAACACCGACCAGTGGGCTGCCGCGGTCACCGCCGCGGAGCAGAGCTACGGCCCGGTTTCGGTCCTGGTGAACAACGCCGGCGTCCTCGACTTCGGGGCCATCGCCGACCAGGATCCGGCGAGCTTCCGGCGGGTGATCGACATCAACCTGTACGGCGCCTGGCTGGGCATGCACCAGACGGTGCCCTCGATGCGCCGAGCCGGCGGCGGCTGCATCGTCAACGTCTCGTCCACGGCCGGCCTGATGGGTTACGGCAACCTGGGGGCGTACGTCGCCAGCAAGTGGGGGCTGCGCGGCCTGACCAAGACCGCCGCGATGGAGCTGGCGCCGGATCAGATCCGGGTCTGCTCGGTGCACCCGGGACCGATCGCCACCCCGATGACCGCCGGCTTCGAGGACTCGGTCGTCGCCGGGCAGCCGATTCGCCGGTTCGGCCGGCCGGAGGAGGTGGCCCGGATGGTGCGGTTCGTGGTCGGCGAGGCGACCTACTCGACCGGCACCGAGTTCGTCGTGGACGGCGGCGCCACCACCGGAGTCACGCCGGAGGTCCACGAACCGCAGTAGCCCCGGCGCCAGCGGTCCCCGGCTGGTTGCCATCATGGGGTCGTGACCAGCATTCCGCCCCCCGCGTCCAGCGAAACGCGGCCGCGGGGGGCGGTGCTGGAGGCGGTGCTGGAGCGGATCACCTACGCCAACGACGAGACGGGTTACACGGTCGCCCGGGTGGCGACCGGCCGCTCCGGCGACGACCTGCTGACGGTGGTGGGTTCGCTGCTCGGGGTGCAGCCCGGGGAGAGCCTGAAGCTGGTCGGCCGGTGGAGTTCCCACCCTCGCTACGGCAAGCAGTTCGAGGTCCACTCGTACACCACTGTGCTGCCGGCGACCGTGCAGGGCATCGAGCGTTACCTCGGCTCCGGGCTGATCAAGGGGATCGGACCGAAGACCGCCGCCCGGATCGTCGCCACCTTCGGCGCGGACACGCTGCGGGTGATCGAAGAGGAGCCCGCGCGGCTGCGCGAGGTGCACGGGCTGGGCAACAAACGGACCGCTGCGATCGGCGCCGCCTGGCTCGAACAGCAGGCGATCAAGGAGGTGATGCTCTTCCTGCAGGGGGTCGGCGTGTCCACGTCGCTGGCGGTGCGGATCTACAAGCAGTACGGCGACGGGTCGATCTCGGTGGTCCGCAACGAACCTTACCGACTCGCCAGCGACGTGTGGGGCATCGGATTCAAGACCGCCGACACTATCGCCCAGGCGGTGGGCATCCCCCACGACAGCCCGCAACGGATCCGCGCCGGGCTCCGCTACACCCTCTCGGAGGCGGCCGACAACGGCCACTGCTTCCTGCCGGAACCGAACCTGGTCGCCGACGCCGCCGAGATCCTCGCGCTCGCGGCCGAGCTGGTCCGCCCGCAGCTGGCGGCCCTCGCCGACGAGGACGGGGTGGTCCGGGAGGCGGTGCCGAACCCCAGCGATGAGCACGGGACCATCCCGGCGGCCTATCTGGTGCCGTTCCACCGGGCCGAGCAGGCGTTGGCGAACGGGTTCCGGCGGCTGCTGCACAGCCGCGACGACCGGCTGCCCCACTTCGCCACGGTCGACTGGGAGAAGGTCTTCCGCTGGCTGCAGCTGCGCACCGGCGCCGAACTCGCCGCCGGTCAACGGGCGGCGGTGCGGCTCGCGCTGACCGAGAAGGTGGCGGTGCTCACCGGCGGGCCCGGCTGCGGCAAGTCCTTCACGGTCCGGTCGATCATCGAGGTGGCGGCGGCGAAGCGGGCGAAGATCGTGCTGGCCGCCCCGACCGGCCGGGCCGCGAAACGACTCACCGAGCTGACCGGTCACCCGGCCGCCACCGTCCATCGGCTGTTGGAGCTGCGACCCGGCGGTGACGCCGCCCGCGACGCCGACAACCCGCTCGACGCGGATCTGGTGGTGGTCGACGAGGCGTCCATGCTGGATCTGTTGCTGGCGAACAAGCTCACGAAGGCGGTTCCCGCCGGAGCCCACCTGCTGCTGGTGGGCGACGTGGATCAGCTCCCCTCGGTGGGCGCCGGGGAGGTGCTGCGGGACCTACTCGCCGCCGAACCGATCCCCCGGGTCCGGTTGACCGAGATCTTCCGGCAGGCCCAGGAGTCGGGGGTGGTGATCAACGCCCACCGGATCAACCACGGGCAGTCCCCCGAGTTCGGCGCCCACCCGGACTTCTTCCTCTTCCCCAGCGACGAGCCCGAAGCCACCGCCGAGCAGGTGGTGGACATCGTGGCGAACCGGATCCCCCGCCGGTTCCGCATCCACGCCCGGGAGGTGCAGGTCCTCGCCCCCATGCACCGGGGAGTCTGCGGCGCCGGCGCGCTCAACACCGCGCTGCAGCAGGCGCTGTCACCACCCCGCGAGGGCCAGCCGGAGCGGCGCCACGGCGCCCGGGTCTTCCGCGCCGGCGACAAGGTGATCCAGCTCCGCAACAACTACGAGAAGGGCGCAGCCGGGGTCTTCAACGGCACCGTCGGCGTGGTTACCACCGTCGACCTCGACGACCAGCGCCTGCTCGTCCGCACCGACGAGGATGAGGAGATCGGCTACGACTTCGATGAGCTGGATGAGCTTGCCCACGCGTACGCGATCACGGTGCACCGGTCGCAGGGCAGCGAATACCCTGCGGTGGTCATCCCGGTGACCACCAGCGCGTACCCGATGTTGCAGCGGAACCTGCTCTACACCGCGGTGACCCGGGCCAAGCGGCTGGTGGTGTTGGCCGGCGCGCGCAAGGCGATCGCGATCGCGGTGCGCACCGCCGGGGCCGGCCGCCGCTACACCGCGCTTACCCATCGGCTGGCCGACCCCGCCGGGTAAGCCCGAACCCGCCGAGCAACCGAGAATCCCTCACGTCCCTCGCTCCCCTTCGGTACGGTCAACAGGAGACCGACCCCCGGCCATCCCCCGTCCCTGGCCGATGGGCTTCTGTAAGGTCAATTAGCGAACGATGATCAGCTGGTCGATCTGCAACGTGTAGGTGTCAGCGGCCGGTTGCGGGTTCGCCACTGGATAGCCGACCGCCACTGGGTAGCCGACCGTCACCGGGTAGCTGACGACCACCGGGTAGCCGCCGGGGTAGTGCGACAGTAGATACGGATGCAGCGCCACCGGTGTCAACCCTGGGCCGGGCGTGGCCGCCGCGGCAGCCTCGGCGATCCACCACGGGTAGCCCGAGTCCAGCACCGGGCCGCTCGGCGCAGGCGGGGCCCACTCCACGGCGGTCGCCTGATCGCTGCGACGCACATCGTTCTGGACCAGGACCTCGAGGTCGAGCTGCTCGATCAGCTCCGCGAGGGTGGTGCTCTCCTCGACCACCACGGCGTCGTCGGCAACCTCGGCATCGGCAGACTCCGCTGCGAAGACCGGCGCCACCGGCCCCAACCCGGCGACCACCCCCAACATGGACGCGGCGGCGACGCCGCCAATCCGTCTGACTCCCATCGGTTTACTCCGTCTCTTGTGAACTCGATCCCGCCGCAACGTCAGACAGCTTTTCACAAGGTTTATCCGGTTTATGGTGTTTAGCGAAGATTCCTCCTCTCGCGGCGCTGCCAACATCAACGCCTTGATCGGGACAGGTGAGAACCGCCCACTGACTGGGTAGTGTGCCTACATGACCGCCACCGGAACCCGGCTCGACCACACAATGCGAATGCTGAGCAACTCAGCCAACTACAGCCGGCTCTGGTTGGCGGTGGCCGCCGCCGGCCTGCTGATCCCTGGCCGCACCCGCCGCGCCGCCATCCGCGGACTCGGAGCCCTCGCCGCCACCAGCCTGATCACCAACGCCGTCCTCAAGCCGCTCGCCCAGCGGCAACGCCCAGCCGTGGACCGGACCCCGGTGGTGCGGCAACTGCGCCGCACCCCGACCAGCGGCTCGTTCCCGAGCGGCCACGCCGCCTCGGCCGCCGCCTTCGCCACCGGAGTAGCCCTGGAGAGCCCGCTCGCCGGCGCCGCGGTGGCGCCGCTCGCCGCCGCAGTCGGCTACTCCCGGGTCCACGTCGGAGTCCACTACGCCAGCGACGTGGTCGCCGGGGCCGCGCTCGGCGCCGGCCTCGCCCTCGCCACCCGTCGCTGGTGGCCGCTGACGGTCGCCGGCCCGCCCCGGCTCCGCCCCTACCTGCCGGCTCCCCGGATAGAGCAGGGCGAAGGTCTCGTGGTGGTGCTCAATCCCCGCTCCGGCCCGAACGGGGACCCCGGCCCCCAGCTCAAGGCGGCACTGCCGGCGGCGAGCTTCATCGAACTCACCGACGAAGTCGACCTCGACGCCGAACTCGCCGGCCAGGCACCGGACGCCCGGGCGCTCGGCGCGGCCGGCGGCGACGGCACCGTGGCCTCGGTGGCGGCGGCGGCGCTGCGGCACGGCCTGCCACTAGCGGTCTTCCCCACCGGCACCCTCAACCACTTCGCCCGGGACGCCGACATCTCAGCCGTCCAGGACACGCTGCAGGCGCTCGCCAGCGGTGAGGCGGTGGCGGTCGATGTCGCCACGATCAACGGCCGGCCCTTCCTCAACACCGCGGTCATCGGCGCCTACCCGGAGATGGTCCGCCGCCGGGAGCAGCTGGAGCCACAATGGGGCAAGTGGCTGGCGATGGCGGTCGCGGCCGGCCAGGTGCTCCGCCGGCACGAACCGCTGCGGCTACGGATCGACGGCGAACCGGCCACCGTGTGGACCCTGTTCGTCGGCAACGGTGAATACCGGCCACAGGGCAATACCCCGGCGTGGCGACCGCGGCTCGACGACGGCTGGCTCGACGTGCAGTTTCTGCGCGCCGACGCCCGCTTCTCCCGAGCCCGCGCGGTGCTGTCGACGTTGGCCGGCCTCAGCGGCCGCGACGGGCTCTACCACGCCCGCCTCGCTAAGACGGTGCATGTGGACTCGCTCGACGGCGCGCTGCCGGTGGCCCACGATGGCGAAGCTGGTGGTCGCACCGACACGCTGAGCTTCGGCAAGCTCCCCGGCACGCTGCTGGTCTACCGCCCGAAGCGCCCGGCACCGGCCTCGTCGCTGGTGAGGCGGCGGCCGGGCGGGGTGAACTCCTAGCGGCCCGGTTCGGGTCGCCGGGGTGCCCGGCGGACACTATCCTGTCCCCGTGAGCGGGCGTGCGCGGTGAGTCAGCGGGCGAGCGCGGGCTCGCTGGCCTGCTGCCGGCAGCGCAGTGGTCGGCGCTCGCCCGCCTCGGGGTCGGGGTGTCCTTCCGCCAAGGGCAGATCTTCTTTCAGCAAGGCGAGTCGGGCAGACACGCGTACGTGCTGCTCCGAGGCGCGGTGAAGATCCAACGTTCGGAACCCACCGGGGGCCAGACCATCCTTACGGTCCGCGCCGGCGGAGACGTGATCGGGGAGCTGGCGGCGCTGGACGGTCAACCGCGCTCCGCCACCGTGACCGCGATCAGCGCGGTGACCGCCCGCCTACTCACCGGTGAACAACTGCGCCGGTTCACCGCCGACCCGGCGGTCTCGGCCAGTTTTCTGCACTACACCATGGCTCGGGTCCGGGAGTCCGCCGAGCTGCGCGGGGAACTCGCGTTGCTGCCGGTCCGGTCCCGGTTGGCCCGGGCGCTGCTGCGGCTCGGAGCGGGCAACGGTCCGGGTGACCGGCCCGAGGTGCAGCTGTCGCAGCAGGACCTGGCACAACTCGTCGGCGCCTCGCGTAACGCGGTAGTGGTGGCGCTGGCTGAGCTTCGCACCGCCGGGTTGCTCACCACCCACCGCAAAACGATCATCATTCGCGACCGCTCCGGGCTCGCCGGGTACGCACAGCCGTAACGCTCCTCGATGCGATAGGTCACAGCAGATCTGCCCAGTAATGGGCGGAAGCGGCTCCCGAAGGGGCCCATGCTAGCCACACCAGACACTATCGACAGATAGGGGTACGTGATGGCGACCGAACTCCCCCCGTTCTCCGGTGCTCGGGACCTACCCGACTACCTGGGAATCCTGGCAGTGGACGCGAAGGACTTCACGGCCGAGCCGAGCGTCGCGCACCAGCCGATCAGCGGGTTAATCCCGCGACTGACCGGCACCGCCTTCGAGAACATCGGCCTGGCAGAGGTGTGGAACCAGCCCGCCTTCTTCGGCCCCACCGGCGACGGATTCGCCGTCGGGGTCCCGCCCCGGGCGCTGCCGTACCTGGTAGACCCGCTGCTCGCCGAGCTGCAACAGGTGCTGGCCGCCCACAACAGCGGCTCTCGCCGCGCGGAGGCGCTACTGCGGCTGCGGGTGAGTCTGCATGTCGGGCCGCTGCCGGCCGACCCGGCGCAGCCCTTCACCGGCGGGGGCGGCACCCCCCGCAACGACACCCACCGGCTACTCGACTCGACGCCGGTCCGCGCGATCCTCTCGGCCGCCAGCCCGCGGGTGACCTTCGTCGCCGCCATCCTCTCCGACCGGATCTTCCAGGATGTGGTGGCCGCCGGCTACACCAGCCTGCACCCGGACCACTTCATCGAGGTCCCGGCGACCGTCCCAGGCAAAGGGTTCACCCAACGGGCCTGGCTGCGGGTGCCCGCGCCGTCGGGGAACCTGCTGACGGTCGGCTCACCCGCGGTGGCCCCCGAGCCGTGCGCGCCGCCCCCGGCTGCCGATCCAGGCGCACCCGAGCAGCCGGTGGCAACGCCGGAGGGCGCGGTCCAGTCCGGCTCCAACTATGGCCAAGTGGCGGGGGTGGTCCACGGCGGCATGTCGATGCACCGGCCCGAGACGGGGAGCCACCGATGACCTCCACCTCGCTCGCCTACCCACCGGCCGAGTGGATCGACGAACCAGCCGCCAGTCACGTACCGACGCTCGCCCCGACCGTGGCCCGGGACAACCTCGGGCAGGCGGCCAACACGGTCCACGGCGGCATGCACCTGCACCGCCAGACCATCACCAACGTCTACCAGCAAGCAGCCCGGGCACGCCCGACCCCGCGAGGGCGCGCGTATCTGGCGACGGTGGCGGCTACCTTCGTGGCGCGGGAGTACCGCAGCGACGCGGGAGCGTGCCTCGACCGGGTCGGTGCCGGCGAACTACTCGCCGCCGCCGGGTCGCTGGTGCTGCTCGGTGAGCCCGGCACCGGGCGGCACACCGCGGCGGTCGGGGTGCTCGCCACGCTCGACCTGCCGATACAGGAGATCCCGATCGAGCCGTACGGCACACAGTGGTTGTCCGTCACCGAGCTGCCCACCGAGAGCGCCCACGGTTACCTGCTGGAGCTCCCCGACAGCGGGGGCCGGACCCTGGGCGACAGCTTCGCGCGCGACCTCCAGTCGTACCGCGAAGAGCTAGCCACGCACAGCTCCTACCTGGTGGTCGTCGCCAGCCCGGAGACCTGGCGCATGATCGGCGGTCAGCGGGACAAGACGGTCTTGTCGGTCCAGCCCCCGGACCCGCTGGCCCTGCTGGCGACGGAGGTGTCCCGGCTCAACCCAGACTCCGCTGCCCGGGCGGTGGGCCGCCACGCCACCGTCACCGCGCTGGTGACGGCCGCGCCACCGCGCGAGGTGGCCCGGCTGGCCGAGTTGGTCGTAGCTACCAGCCAGGACGCGGACCGGTCGACCGCCGCACTCGCCCAGGAGGTTGCGGACGCCTTCAGCCACTGGTACCGCCAGCTCACCGAATGGTTCCGCGACCACCCCGACCAGCGCAGCCGACTGTTCCTGGTGGCGACCGCCTTCCTGGCCGGCTGCCACGGGCAGCTCATCCTGCACCTCGGGGAGTTCATCGGCCGGGCGCTCGCCACCCGGGCCGAGTGGGACGGCCTCGGCGGCAACGGGCTGCACGCCCTCGCCAGCGCAGCCGGAGCGCGGATCGACACGGCGGGCCGGGTCAGCCTGCCGAAACCGGGCTACGGCCCCGCGGTGCTCGACTTCGTGCGTACCGACCGCACCAAGGTCTGCGCCTACCGCACCTGGCGGGCGGCGATCGAGTTTCCGCTGGAGCTACCCGCGGTGGCTCGGGCGGAGGTGGCCGCCCCGATCGCCGGTTCCCTCCTACACGGGCTCTACCAGGATCGGCACGAGCGACTGCTGCACCTGGTGATCGGGGAATGGTCGGGCAACGACCAGCTACGCCCCACCCTGGTGCAACTGCTCACCACCGCGGGCCTGAGCCGGGAGGTGGGGCGGACGACCCGCTCGCTGCTGTACGAGTTGGCGCGCTCCAACCGGCCCTTGCCCGTCCACCAGGCCGTCATCGAGGTTTGCCAGGGCGATCTCGCCGACGCGTACCCGGAGATCGCGCTCACCCGGCTGGGCCACCTCGCCGGCCGCGACGACCCGGCCACCCGCGAGCGGGTGGCCGCGGCGGTGGCGCAGCTGTGGCGCCGGCCGCCGCTGCGCCGGCCGGTGCTCCGCCGCCTGTGCCGGTGGCTGACGACCGGCGACGAACCCGCCGCCGCGACGGCGGCGACGGCGCTGGCCCGCATCGGTGAGTCCCCGGAACCCGCCGGTTGCCCGCTCGTGGTGGCCGCCGCCGATCGACCGGATTGGCACGCGTTGGTGACCGCGATCACCACCACGCTGGACCGCCCCGGGACCACTGCCGACCTGGCCGACGCGGCGTTCGCCTGGCTAGAGCTGGCTATCAGCGACGGCGCCTGCTGGCGAGCAGTGGCGGCGTTGTGGCGGGAGGCGGCACAGGGGACGACGGCGGCCCCGCGCACCGCCCGGCTCTACACCCTGGTGCTTCGCTGGCACGCCAGCACCGACCCCGGCACGCCCGCCGCGCAGCGAGCCACCCGC
This sequence comes from Natronosporangium hydrolyticum, assembly GCF_016925615.1. Taxonomy (NCBI): domain Bacteria; kingdom Bacillati; phylum Actinomycetota; class Actinomycetes; order Micromonosporales; family Micromonosporaceae; genus Natronosporangium; species Natronosporangium hydrolyticum. The sequence goes on along the minus strand of NZ_CP070499.1, from coordinate 2,166,471 downwards.
GATCGGCTGCGGGAACGGCTGCTCACCACGCTGCGGCTGACCGACCGACTACCAAACGCTGGCCCCGACGACAAGGAAGGTGGAATCGATGACGCAGAGTACGTGGCGACAGTGGTGGCATGACTGGTGGTCGCCGCCGGTCGCCGAGCCGACCCCCACCCGGCAACTAAGCGCGTCCAGTTTCGAGTCAAGGCTGCCCAGCGCGCTGCCGGGAGCGCCGTTCGAGGCGTGGTTCACCGTCGAGTGGTACAACACCACCCCGGCGGAGGCAACGGACCATGAGCAGCTCGCCGAAGCGGTCCGAGCATGGGCCGCCGCCATCACCGCCCGGGACGTGCCGAGCGACGTGCCAGCGGTGCAGACTCGACTTGCGCAGCGGCTCGCCGCTACCCGCTCGCTGCCCGGCACCGACCTTGTCCTGGTCGCCGGATCGGTGACGTTGGATGCGCCAGCAGCGAGCAGGCGTGCCGCCCTGCAATGGGAGGAACTGCACCGGGAGCTGGCATTGGATCGGCTGCGCCGGGAGGTCGAACGCAACGAGCTCCGTTACCTGCGAGAGGTCTTCACCCGTCCGGAGGTGGCCCGCAGCTACTGGCTCCGGCACCACCCCGAGGCCCTCGACGAGCTGCTCAGCGACCGGTTCGAACAGATCGCCGAGCGGCTCGGGCAGACCCCTGAGGACCCGCAGCAGACCATCGCCACCCTGCTCCGGGAGTTCCTCACCGGGTTGGGCCAGGAGGAACGGCGGTACCTGCTGGACCAGTTGGCGGCGGTCTTCGCGGCCTTCCGGCGCAGCGACCTGGGCGATCGGCTCGGAACCGTAGGGCAGATGACGGCAGCACCGCCCACCCCGAACGGCCCGCTGGCAGGCCACACCTAGCGCTGGGACCCGCAACCGAGTGCGTAGCTGGATCTGGCGACTTCCTGTCCGGCACCGGCGCGGGCAGTAAGTCGCCCAGATCTCTAACTTGGTTTCCTCCTCGCAGACCTGCTCCGCTGTCCCGCTCTGCCATTGACCTACACTCAGGGAATGTCGGTGGAGGCCGCCCGGTGGGTTGACGTGGAGCCGTTGCCTGAGGTCAACGGTGCCCTCGACTCGGTGCTGGCTCCAGTGCATTCCCTCCAGCGGGCGTGGCAGGCGGTGGTCTCGGCGAACACCGACGCCTTTCACGAGGCCCGCCGTCGGTCGCTGCGCCGGCACGCGATCGAGACCGGGATCATCGAGCGCCTGTACGATGTCGACTGGGGCGTAACCCATGCGCTCGTAGCCGAAGGACTGACCGCTGACGCCGTAAACCGGTCTGTCGATGGCTCGATATCCGAGGACGTGCTGCGGCTCATCCGGACCCAGTATGAAGCGCTAGAGTTCCTTGCGGATGTGGCTAGGCAAGGCCGGGAGCTGTCCACCTCGCTGATCCGGGAGCTTCACGTCGCGCTCACTCGAAACCAGTCCACGTTCACCGCGATGTCGCCAGCCGGTATGGTCTTCGAAGCCACCCTCCATCATGGCGAGTGGAAACGACAGGCAAACTGGGTAGAGCGATCTGATGGGTCCGTGCTGGACTACACGCCACCGGAGCAGGTCCAGCCGCAGATCGAGCGACTGGTCGAGTTTTACCACCGCTACCGGCACGTCGACCCGGTAGTTCGTGAGGCCTGGCTGCACCATAGATTCGTCCGCATTCATCCGTTCGAGGACGGCAATGGGCGGGTAGCGCGCTGCCTGACCCTGTTGGGCCTGCTGCGGCACGACTTCGCACCGATGGTGATCGACCGCCGCGAGCGCGATCGTTACCTGCGAGTCCTCGACCGGGCCAACGATGGGGATCTCCGACCGCTGGTGCGGTTTTTCGCAGAGTTGGAGATCGTCGCGCTGCGCAGCGAGCTGGAGCAGCCGGTCGCCGCCGAACTCGCCGATGCCGGACGGGGCGCCATCGGCGTCCTCGACGCCGGCATCGAACGACTTCGCGGGCTACGTGGCACCGCTGGGGCGGCCGAACGGGCCGCGGCCGTGCAGCGGCTCGGTAGCAGCGTGCAGGACCAAGTCGTGACCTGGCTGTCGGAGATGGCGGGTCGGATTGAGAACCGGCTCCGCGAGGGTATCGACCCGGCCGCCCGGACATCGGTGCTCTCCGCCGCCCCTCCGGAGGAGGAAGCCCGTTACTGGCGGCGACAGGTAGTCCAGGCCGCGAACAGCGTTGACTTCTACGCGAATCTTCAGGAGGGGGTGTGGTGGACCCGACTTCAAGTGGACGTGCTCGGTCAGACGCTGCGCTATCTCACCTTCCTCCAGAAGGTGGGCCGCGGTGAGACCGGAGTGCTGACCCTTACCGCCTATGCGGAGATCCTTGGCGCCCGCAACGACGACAGCCGAGGTGAACCCGAACTAGCGGTGGTGTCCACCCCTACCGAGACAGTCACCTGGGTTCACACCGACCCTCCCAGCGCCCAATGGGACAATGTCGAGCATGTGCTCGACGCGACGCTAGCTCAGGCGCTGTCTCGGTTCACCGCGAGTCTTGGCTGACCGGCGGCGCGCCTAGTCGGCCACCGCCGCGGTCGCCACCCAGCCCGACATCTGCCACGACGTACCATGGTGCGAACGTCTGTTCCAGTCGGCGCCACCGCTGTCCGGCGGTCGGCGGTCGCCACCGGAATGGGGTATCAATGGAGGGTCTGGTCGAACACGGGAACAGGGGGCATCACCGGTGCGCGATCCGCACGAGCTGTACGAGATGGTCGGGGAGCTTGCAGAGCTTTCGGAGCCGGTGCTCATCCAGGGCATGAGCGGCTTCGTCGACGCCGGCAACGCGGCCAAGCTCGCCCGCGAGCACCTGCTCAGCATCGGCGACCCCGCCCCGGCCGTCAGCTTCGACCTGGACCAGCTCTTCGACTACCGTTCCCGCCGACCCACCATGCACTTCGTCGAGGACCACTGGGAGTCCTATGACGCGCCGTCGTTGACCCTGCAGCTGCTGCATGACCACGCCGGCACACCGTTCCTGCTGCTCAGCGGGCCCGAGCCGGACCTGCAGTGGGACCGTTTCACTGCGGCGGTGACCGCCCTGGTGGAGCACCTCGGGGTCCGGCTAACCGTCGGCATGACCGCGATTCCGATGGCGGTGCCGCACACCCGGCCGCCGGGGGTGACCGCCCACGCCACCCGTACGGAGCTGATCGCCGACTATCAGCCCTGGCTGCAGCGGGTGGAGGTGCCGGCGAGCGTCGGCAACCTGGTGGAGTTCCGGCTCGGTCAGGCCGGGCACGCCGCCGCCGGGTTCGCCGCCCACGTGCCCCACTACCTGACCCAGAACGACTATCCGGCGGCGGCGGAGATCCTGCTCACCTCGGTGTCCCGGTTGACCGGGCTGGCGCTGCCCACCGACGAGCTGCATCAGGCGGCGGAGACGATGCGCGCCAACATCGACGCCCAGGTGGCCAAGTCGGATGAGGTCGCCAGCCACGTTCAGGGGTTGGAGAGTCAGTACGACTCGATGCTGCAGTCGCGGCAGCGGCCGAGCCTGCTCGCCGACCCATCCGGGCTGCCCACCGCCGAGGAGCTGGGCGCGGAGCTGGAGCGGTTCCTCGCCGAGCAGTCCGGGCCGGGCGAGCAACCGCCGCAGTAGCCACCGGCGCCGCCGCGACCGCCAGCGGGTCAATTCACCCGAGCCAGAGCGCCACCAGCACCAGCGTCACCGCCGCCAGGACGGTGGAGAGGGTCACCGCATCCCGGGCCAGCCGGGTGCCCTTGCCGAACCGGGCGGCGTAGACAAAGATGTTCTGCGCCGTCGGCAGGCCCGACATCACCACCGCCGCGAGCAGCAGCTCCCCCTCCAAGCCGAGCAGCAACGCCACCAGGTAGGCCACCAGCGGCTGCAGCACCACCTTCGCCGCCACCACCGCGTACCGGGGTTCGGCGTCGGCGCCACCGCCCCACGGCCGGGCGCCGCCGAGCGAGAGCCCCAGCGCCAGCAGCGCCAACGGCACCGCCGCCGAGCCGGTCAGTTCAAACGGCCGCAGCACCTCCGCCGGCAGGGTCCAGCCCACCGCGGTCACCACGAATCCGAGTACGCAGGCGGGGATGATCGGGTTGCGTAACGGCAACGACAGCAGGCCTCGGAGCCCCGGCCGAGAGTCGAGCAGCCACAGCGCGACCGGGCTGAACAGCAGCGTCTGGAACAGCAGCACCGGTACCGCGAACGACACATCACCGAGCACGAACGCGGCGATCGGGATGCCGAGGTAGCCGCCGTTGACGTAGGAGGCGCAGAGGGTGGCTACTGTGCCGTCGCCCCGGTCGAGCCGCCACCGCCAGCGGGCGACCGCGGCGGCCGCGATCGCCACCACCACCGTGCTGGCCAGGAACGGCACGAACGCCGGGGTAAAGACGCCGCCGACCGGGGTGGTGGCGACGGTGGCGAACAGCAGCGCCGGGGCGGCGACGAAGTAGACCACTCGCGCCAGCACGGTCTCCGCGCCGGCGCCGAGCAGTCCGGACCGGCCGACCAGCCACCCCACCAAGGTGATCACCCAGAGGGCCGCGAACGCCGCCAGAATGTCCCGCAGGGTGCCCTCCCCGTTTGCGCTGCTAGATCATTCTGGCACGGTCGGTGGCCAGGTCACCGGTGACGGGCGGTCAGCGCCGGACCAGCGCCCGCCGTGGCGGGGTGGGCAGCGGCGGCGGCAGCCGCAGCGGTTCCCGGCCCGGGGTGATCGACCCCAACACCCGGGCACCGGTCGCGCCGGTACAGCTGGGGATGGTTCCCGGCAGCCCGTGCCAGGTCAGCCAGCCGAGCACCGCGAACGCGTACGCCTCGCGGGCGTCGACCGGCAACCCCCACTGCGCCGTCGTCAACAGCTGCGCCCCGGCGGCGGCGAGCCGGCGCCGCAGCGCCGCCAGCAACCCGGCGTTGTGCACCCCGCCACCGGCGGCGAAGACCCGGCGCACCCGGTAGCGGGCGACATCGGCGGCGACCGCGGCGGCGGTGAACTCGGCCAGGGTCGCCAGTAGGTCGGCCGGCGCGAGGACCGGCGCGACCGCGAGCGCGGCGTCCAGGTAGCCGGCGTGGTACCGCTCGCGGCCAGTGGACTTCGGCGGCGCCGCCGCCAGGTACGGGTCGGCGAGCAGCACCGCCAGCAGCCGGTCGTCGACGGTGCCGCGGGCGGCCAGCGCACCACCCTCGTCGTACGGCTCGCCGGTGGCGCGGGCGACCGCCACATCGAGCAGCGCGTTGGCCGGGCCACAGTCGAAGGCGAGGGTAGGCGCGGCCGGCCGGACCACGGTGAGGTTGGCGATCCCGCCGAGGTTCAGCGCGGCCACCGGCTCGTCGCCGCCGGGCGGCCCGCCCGCGTCCGCCGACCCCACCAACAGCAGCTCGTCCACTATGCTCACCAGTGGCGCGCCTTGCCCACCGGCCGCCACATCCCGGGTACGCAGGTCGGCCACGACCGGGACGCCGGTCTGCTCGGCCAGCTGGGCCGCCGCCCCCAGCTGCAGGGTGCTGTGGACGGCGCCGTCGGGGCCGACCTCGTGGTGGATGGTCTGGCCGTGGCTGACCAGCAGGTCGACCGGCCCGTACTGGTCGATGGCGCCGACCGCCACCTCGCCGAGCGCCGCCCCGAGGTCGCGGTGCAGCCGACACAGCTCCGCCGCCCCGGCCTCGGGCGCGGCCAGGATCCGTCGCCGCAGCTCCGGCGGCCACGGGTCGGTGTGCGCAGCCAGCGGCGTGAGTTCCAGTGTGTCGCCGGCGAGCGCGAGTTGGGCGACCGCGGCGTCCACGCCATCGGCTGAGGTGCCGGACATCAGCCCGAGCACCCGAATCGGGGTGGTGCGGACCGGCGGCGCCGGCCCACCCACCGGGGTCACGGCGCGGCGCTGCCGGCCACCGCCGCGCGGACGTGGCCGGCAGCGGCCGTCAGTCGGGAACGGGCGGTCGCCGCGTCCACCCCGGCGAGCAGCATCACGGTCGCTACCTTCGCCTGGCCGCCGGCCTCGGTCAGGGCCTCGGCCGCCTGTTCGGTGTCGACCCCGGCCGCCTCCGCGACGATCCGCTGGCTGCGCCATCGCAGCTTGGTGTTGCTGGCCCGGACGTTGACCATGAGGTCGCCGTAGGTGTGGCCGAGCTTCACCATCAGCAACGTGGAGAAGGTGTTCAGCACCAGCTTCTGGGCGGTGCCCGCCTTCAGCCGGGTCGAGCCCGAGATCACCTCGGGGCCGGTGAGCGCCTCGACCGCCAGGTCGCACTCGGCGGCGATCGGCGAGTCCGGGTTGTTCACCACCGCGATGGTGAGCGCCCGCACCGCCGACGCGGCGGCGATCGCCCCCCGGACGTACGGCGTACGACCGGAGGCGCTGACCGCGAGTACGACATCGTCGCTGGTGAGCGAGGCCGCGACCAGGTCGGTGGCGCCGGCCCGGTGGTCGTCCTCGCCGTTCTCCGCCGCCTTGGGCACCGCGTCGCTACCACCGGCCATGACCCCGATGACCTGGCCCTCTTCGACGCCGAAGGTGGGGCCGCACTCGGCCGCGTCCAGCACCGCCAGCCGCCCCGGGGTGCCCGCCCCCACCTCGATCAGCCGGCCGCCGCGCCGCAGCCGTACCGCGGCGGCGTCGATCGCGGTGACCAGTTGCTCGCTGGCCGCCTGCACCGCCCGCACCGCCCGGTGGTCCTGCTCGCACAGCAGCGCCACCTGGGCGCTGGTCGGTAACAGGTCCAGGTCGGCCGCCTCCGGTAGTCGCCCTTCGGTAGCCAACCCGTTGAGGGTCCCGTCGTTGCGCGTGCTCACCGTCCCACCTTCACGATCGTCGTATGGCTGCTGATCAACCCTTGACCGCACCGGCGACCAGACCGGTGGTCAGTTTTTTGTGGACAAATAGGAAAAAGATCACCACCGGCAGCGTGAACATGACGCTGGCGGCCATGATCGCGCCGTTGTCGGTGGCGTCCCGGCCGGCGAACTGGGTGAGGCCGACCGGCAGCGTGCGGAGCGAGTCGCTGCGGATGAAGGTCAACGCGAAGAGGAACTCGTTCCAGGCGGCGATCCACGCGAAGATCGACACCGCCGCCACCCCGGGCCCGGCCAACGGCATGATCACCCGCCACATCGCCCCGAACCGGGTACACCCGTCGATCAACGCGGCGTCCTCCAGCTCGTTCGGGATGGAGAGGAAGAAGCCGCGCAGGATCCAGATCATCAGCGGGGTGATGAACGCCAGGTAGGCGATGATCAGCCCCCACAGGCTGCCCAGCAAACCGAGGTTGCGCATCACGATGAAGAACGGGATCAACAGCACGACCACCGGGAACATCTGGGTGGCGAGCACCACCAGCACCAGATACCGCCGCAGCGGCAGCCGGAACCGGGCCAGCGCGTACCCGGCGAAGATCGCCACCAGCAGTCCGAGGCCGGTGGTGCCGACCGCCACCAGCAACGAATTGCGCAGGTAGGTGGTGAACCCGGCGTCCATCACCCGCTGGTAGCGGCCCCACTCGAACTCCGAGGGCCACCACACCGGCTGCGGAGTGATGATCTCGGCGGTGGGCTTCAACGAGGTGATCACCATCCAGTAGACCGGGAAGAGCGCGAAGAGCGCCACCAGCCCGGCCGCCAGGTAGGTGAAGACGCTCGCGGTCACTCGGCGGCGGCGCGCCTGCGCCGAGGTCATCATCCGCACCCGGTCCCGGCGGGCCGGCCGCTCGGTCGTGGTCACGGCTGCTCCTCTCGCGCCATTCGCACGTAGACGACGGTGAACAGAATCAGGATGGTGAAGAGCACCATCGCCAACGCCGAACCGAGCCCGAAGTCGAGCTGCAGGATCGCCTCCCGGTAGACGCTGATCGCCAGGATCTCGCTCTGTCTAGCCGGCCCGCCCTCGGTCAACACCCAGACCTGGTCGAAGATCTTGAAGTTCCAGATGGTGGAGATCACGACCAGCACCAGCAGCAACGGCTTGAGCATCGGCAACCGGATCAACAGCAGCTGCTGCCAGGCGCTGGCACCGTCCACCTTGGCGGCGTCGATCACCTCGCTGGGGACCGTCTGCAACCCCGCCAGCAACGCGATCGACACGAACGGGAACGACTGCCAGATCACCACCAGCCCGATCACGATGAACGCGGTATACCACCGGTTGAACCACGCGAACCCGGTAAAGTCCACCCCCGGTAGCTGGGTCAACGCCCAGTTGAGGATCCCGTACTGGTCGTTGAAGAGCCACTTGTAGACGTACGAGGCGGCCACGTGCGGGATCGCCCACGGCAGCAGCACCAGCACCGCCAACACACCGCGGCCGTGGAACTTGCGGTTGAGCAGCAACGCCACCGCGATCCCGACCAGCATGGTGCCGGCGACGCAGGCCAGGCCGAACACCACCGTGACGATCGCCGACCGGCGCAGAATCGGATCGCCGATGATCTCGCGGTACTGCGCCAACCCGACGAAGTTGATCTCACCACCGGTGAGCGCGGAGAGGCCCGCCGCGTCGGTGAACGACAGCACCGCCGTACGGATCACCGGGTAGCCGACCAGGCCGGCGATGACCACCACCGCCGGAGCCACCAGCAGCAACGGCAGCAGCTTGTCGTCGAAGAGCTTCTGCGCCGACCAGCGGCGGCGGGCGCGAGGTGGGGCGTCCGGGTGGCCGGCGGGGCTCCGCCGACCACCCTTCCGCAGGGTCGTACTCACCAGTCGACTACCCGATGGCGCCGGCCAGCGCGGCGTCGATGTTGGCCGCCGCCTCCGGCACCGTCACGTCGCCGAGCATCAGCTTCTGGAACTCATCCGGGATGGCGCCGGTGCCCTCCACGCTGCCCCACCAGCCGGCGACCGGGTAGGCCCGGGAGTGGTCGACGAACTGCTCGCCGAAGACCCCGAAGAGCGGGTCGCCGCCGACCGCCGCGTCGACACCCTCCACCGTTCCGGGCAGGAACCCGATCTGGTCGGCGAACTCGGTCGCCTGCTCAGTCTCGATCATGAACTCGGCGAACTCCTTCGCCAGGTCCTGATTCTCCGACTCCTCGAAGACCGCCAGGTGGCTGCCGCCGGCGAAGACATCCCGGCTGCCGCCCGGGCCGGCCGGCATCAACGCCACCCCGACGTTGCCGTCCAGATCCGGATTGTCGTCCAGGATCACCCGCAGGTCCCAGCCGCCACCGACCATCATCGCCGACTGCTCGTTGGCGAACGCCTCCCGGACATCTGCGGAGTTCCAGGTGACCGCGCCCTCCGGCGACCAGTCCCGCTCCCACAGCTCCACAAAGAACTCCAGCGCCTCGTGGCCCTCCGGGGAGTCGTAGCCCGGCACCCACTCGTCGCCCTGCTGGGCGGCGATCTCGCCACCGGCGCCCCACACCAGCGGCTGGTTCATGTGCTGGTAGGCACCGGCCACGTGGATCGGGGCGATGTCATCCACCTCGTCGGCGATCGTGTCGCCGACCTCGAGCACCTCGTCCCAGCTCTGGGGCACGTCCACCCCGGCCTCTTCGAAGACGTCGGTGCGGTAGATCAGCGCCCGGGCCCCGGCGTACCACGGGTAGCCGTAGTTCACGCCGTCGACGACGCTCGACGCGGCCAGCCCGTCCACATACTCGGCCCCGTCCGGCGACTCCACCTCTGCGAACGCGCCCGCCTCGGCGAACTCCGGCGTCATCGTGTTGCCCAACTCGGCCACATCCGGCACCTGGCCACCGGCGATCGCGGTGGTCAGCTGCGTATGCGCGTCCGGCCAGGGGACATACTCGATGGTGACGCTGACCCCGTGCTCCTCCTCGAAAGTCTCGCCGAAGCCATCGATGGTCGCCTGCACCTCCGGGTTGCCCGGCTCCATGATCCAAACGGTCAACGAGTCGCTGTCACCACCGTCACCGTCGCCGCAGCCCGCCAGCACCAAGGCCAGCGCGGCGGCGCCGCTGACCAGCCCTGCCCCGGTTCTCCGTCGGTAATTCACCCGATCTCCCTCCTCGATTCCGCAGTTCCGGCCGCTGCCCGCCCCGGCACGTCCAGCCCGAGAGCCGGCGCCCCATCCGGGTCGGCGGGGGCGCCGACCGCACAAGAACGCAACAGCGGGTCGTACCCACCCACCGGACGCCGAGCAAGCCGGGCCGCGCCGGCCAGGCCATCACCGGCACCCGTACGTACCTCGACGTCGCCGACCCGCTCCGCCAGCCGCCGCCGCAGCGGCGCGGTGAGCAGATCCGCAACCTCGAACATCGACCCGACCAACGCCACCCGGCGCTGCTCCGCCGGCAGCACCACGCACCCGGCCGCCGCGGTCTCCGCCAGCTCGGCGACGGCGTCCCGCCAGATCGCGGCCGCCACCTCGTCCCCGCCCCGAGTAGCGACGGCGACAGCCGGTGCGAACGACGCCACCCGAGCCACCCGGCTCGTCGGGTCAGCCTCCCCGTACAGCGCCGTCACCCCGTCCCGCAGCGTGCCACCGGGCGGAGCGAACGAGGCCGTAGCCGCCTCGGCCAGCGCCGCCGACCCGCCAGCCCGGCCCTCACCGTGGCGTAGCGCCGCCGCCAGACCCGACCGACCGATCCAGAAACCGCCGCCGGCATCGCCGAACAGGTAGCCGGCGCCGTCGACCACCGTGTGCTCCCCGTTCTCCGCCACCGCCAGCGCCACCGCCCCGGTGCCCACCGCCAGCACCACACCGGCGGCGCCCGCGAAGGCGCTGGCGTGGGCGGCGACCACATCGCTCGTGACCACGATGTCGGCAACCACGAGCCGATCCGTGCCGGCGCCCAGCCCCCACCGGGACGGGGTCGCCAGCGCCCCCGCCAGCTGCTCGGCAAGCCCGGCCGCCGCGGCCGGCCGCGAGAGGCAGCCGGCGGCCGCCACCACCAGGGTGCTCGGGGTCTCGTGCGGCCACCGCCCGAGGGTCGCCAACGCGGTCACGACTCTCGCCGCGACCCGGCTTGCCCCCGCCGGGTCGGCGAGCGTGCCCTCGCTGGCCACGGTCACCACCGACTCCGGGTCGCACGCGTCCGGGGTGGGAAAATACGCCGCCCGGCAGTGCGTGCGGCCGGCATCCACCGCGAGCACCGGCATCAGGGCCCCCCAGCCGCGGGGGCCGGCGACCGGTCGGCCCGCTCCAGCCGCCCCCGGTCCGGGTGCAGATCCAGCGCGAACTGGTACCGGTCGCCCCGGTAGACCGACCGGACGAACTCCACCACCCGACCGTCGGTGGCGTGGGAGATCCGCTCGAAAAGGAAGGCGGGCGAGTGCAGCGGCACCTCAAGGATCTCCGACTCCGCCTCGTCGGTGACGGTCGCCTCGATGGTCTGCCGACCCCGCGCCAACGCCACTCCGTACCGGGCGCCGAGCAGCTCGTAGAAGGACTGGTTGTCGAGCATCTCGCCGGTCAGGTCGGGGGCGACCGACTGGGGCACATGCAGCGTCTCCAGCGCCATCGGCGCGTCGTCGGCCAGCCGCAGCCGCGCCACCCGGGTCACCCGGTCGCCGGGGGAGATCTCCAACCGGCGGCCCAGCTGGGCCCCGGCGAGCACCTCGTCCACGGCGAGGGTGCGGCTCGCCGGCACCGAACCGCGCTGCCGCATGTCCTCCGAGAACGAGGTGACCGCAAGCCCCTGCGCAATCTTGGGCTCGGCGACGAAGGTGCCGGCGCCGTGCCGGCGTTCCAACCGACCTTCTCGCACGAGCTCCTCCACCGCCCTCCGCAGCGTCATCCGGGAGACGGCGAATCGCGGTGCCAGCACCCGTTCGGGGGGCAACGCGTCTCCGACGTTGAGCTCCTCGACGAGATCGAGGATCTCGTCACGGATAGAGTGATACTTGGCGTTGCGCACCGCGCCTCCCGGTCCTGCGCCCGCCGAACCAGCGAGCCAGTGGTCTAGGACAGTACCGGCGCTACCTCCTTGTAGAACGCCGCTGGTCTAGGAATTTATCAAACTGTGATCCTGGACCTCACCCCCACGAACGGCCAATTGGTCTAGCCCACACAGCCCACCAGACCCCGCCACCCACCGCGCCGATCATGAGCGAGTTGACAGAAACGCCGGGCGTGTCGGCTGCCACGCTCATGATCGACGCGAAAAGGGCGCGGTGATCGACGCGACACTTACGATGTCCAGCCCTACTTCACAAGACCTGATCCGGGCGGCGGCCCCCGGTAGCCGGGCCCGCCGCGACCACCTGCCGAAATAGTTTGGCCACCAGATGTCGCCCGCATATTCTGGCGGGCGACATGGACACGGCGCTGAAGATCACCTACCCGGAGCAGCTGCCGATCACCGAGCGGGTCGACGAGATCGCCGCGGCGATCCGCGACCACCAGGTCGTGGTGGTGGCCGGGGAGACCGGCTCCGGCAAGACCACCCAGCTGCCGAAGATCTGCCTCCAGCTCGGCCGCGGCGAGCACGGGCTGATCGGCCACACCCAGCCGCGTCGGCTCGCTGCCCGCACCGTCGCCGACCGGGTCGCCGACGAACTCGGCGAGCAGCTCGGCGAAACCATCGGCTACCAGGTGCGCTTCACCGACCAGGTCAGCGACGGCACCCGGGTGAAGCTGATGACCGACGGCATCCTGCTCGCCGAGCTGGCGAAGGACCGGTCGCTGCGCCGCTACGACACCCTGATCATCGACGAGGCCCACGAACGCAGCCTCAACATCGACTTCATCCTCGGATATCTAGCCACCCTGCTCCCCCGCCGACCCGACTTCAAGCTGATCATCACCTCGGCGACGATCGACCCGCACCGGTTCGCCCACCACTTCGGCGCCGACACCCCGGTCATCGAGGTCTCCGGTCGCACCTACCCGGTGGAGGTCCGCTACCGGCCCCCCGCCGACGATGTCGACCAGCCGCGCGCGATCTGCGACGCGGTCGCCGAACTCGCCGCCGAAGGCCCCGGCGACATCCTGGTCTTCCTCTCCGGCGAACGCGAAATCCGGGACGCCGCCGACGCGCTCACCGGCGCCATCACCCGCAACCGGCGGCTGCACGGCACCGAGGTGCTGCCGCTCTACGCCCGGCTCTCCCTCGCCGAACAACACAAAGCCTTCGCACCCCACACCGGACGGCGGATCGTCCTCGCCACCAACGTCGCCGAGACCTCGCTCACCGTCCCCGGCATCCGGTATGTAGTGGACCCCGGGACCGCCCGGATCTCCCGCTACAGCGCGCGGCTGAAAGTGCAGCGGCTACCGATCGAGCCGATCTCCCAGGCCTCCGCCACCCAGCGGGCCGGCCGCTGCGGCCGGGTCGCCGACGGCATCTGCATCCGGCTCTACGAGGAGGACGACTTCACCACCCGGCCGACGTACACCGAACCGGAGATCCTGCGGACCAACCTCGCCTCGGTGATCCTGCAGATGGCCGCTCTGAAACTGGGCAACGTCGAGCGGTTCCCGTTCCTCGACCCGCCCGACCGGCGGCAGCTCACCGACGGCCGGCGGCTGCTGGTGGAGCTGGCCGCCTTCGACACCGACCACCGGATCACCGCGCTCGGGCGCAAGCTGGCCCGGTTGCCGGTCGACCCCCGGCTGGGCCGGATGATCCTGGAGGCTGACCGCAACGGCTGCCTGCGCGAGGTGCTGGTGATCACCGCCGCACTCTCCATCCAGGACCCCCGCGAGCGGCCGGCCGACGCCAAGGAGGCCGCCGACACCCAGCACGCCCGGTTCGTCGACCCGCAATCGGACTTCAGCGCCTACCTGAATCTGTGGCACTACCTCCACGAGCAACAGCAGGCCCGCTCCGGCAGTCAGTTCCGGAAGATGTGCCGCGACGAGTATCTAAACTATCTGCGGGTCCGGGAGTGGCAGGAGGTCCACCAGCAGCTGCGCCGGCTGGCCCGCAGCCTCGGCGGCCCGCTCAACCGCGAACCGGCCGACTCCCAACAGGTCCACACCGCACTGCTGGCCGGTCTCCTCTCCCACCTCGGCACCAAGGACGTCACCAGCAAAGATCCGCGCCGGCGCCACGAATACATCGGCGCCCGCGGCGCCCGGTTCGCGGTCGCGCCCGGGTCCGCACTGTTCAAGAAGTCTCCCCAGTGGGTGATGGTCGCCGAACTGGTCGAGACCAGCCGGCTGTGGGGGCGTACCGCGGCCGGGATCCAGCCCGAATGGGTCGAACCGGTCGCCGGCCACCTGATCAAGCGCGAGTACAGCGAACCCCACTGGGACGCCGAGCGCGGCGCGGTGATGGCGTACGAGAAGGTCACCCTCTACGGTCTGCCGTTGGTGGCCCGGCGGCGGATCAACTTCGCCCGGGTCGACCCGGCGCTGTGCCGGGAGCTGTTCATCCGGCACGCCCTGGTCGAGGGCGAGTGGCAGACCCACCACCAGTTCGTCCAGGACAACCAGGCGCTGCTTTCCCGGTTGGAGGAGCTGGAGCGTAAGGCCCGCCGCCGCGACATCCTCGCCGACGACCAGGTCCGGTACGACTTCTACGACCAGCGGATCCCGGCCGAAGTGGTGTCGGCCGCCCACTTCGACAAGTGGTGGAAGCAGACCCGGCGCAGCCAGCCCGAGCTGCTGCACTTCACCCCGGAGCTGCTGCTCAACCCGGAACGCGCGGACGCCGCCACCGAAGCCGACTACCCCGACCACTGGCGGTACGGCGAGCTGAGCTTCCCGCTGACGTACCAGTTCGAGCCCGGCACCGCCGCCGACGGGGTGACCGTCACGGTGCCGCTGCCGGCGCTGGCCCAGGCCGCCGGCGCCGGCTTCGACTGGCAGGTGCCGGGGCTGCGGCACGAGCTGCTGGTGGCGCTGATCCGGACCCTGCCCAAACCGGTACGCCGGCAGCTGGTGCCGGCGCCGCAGGTCGCCACCGAACTGCTGGCGATGGTCACGCCCCACCAGCAGCCGCTGGCGGAGGCGCTGTCGCAGGCGGCGCGCACGCTGACCGGCGCGGTGGTCGCCAGCGAGGCATGGTCGGTCGACCAGGTCCCGGACCATTTGCGGATGACCATACGGGTCACCGACGACGCCGGTGCGGTGCTCGCCGAGGGCAAGGACCTGGCCGCGTTGGCGCGCCGACTGGCCCCGGCGGCCCGGGCCAGCCTCACCGCCGCAGCCTCCCATGTCGAGCGCCGCGGGCTGACCGACTGGACCATCGGCGAACTGCCCCGACGGGTAGAGCTGTCGCGGGCCGGCCACCCGGTCACCGCGTACCCGGCGTTGGTGGATGCCGGCGACCGGGTAGATGTTCGGGTCTTCCCCACCGAGGCCGAGCAGGCCCGGCACATGCCGGCCGGCACCCGCCGGCTGCTGTTGCGGGCGCTGCCCTCCCCCGTCGGGTACGTCTCGGACCGGCTGGCGCCGGAGGCGAAGCTGGCGCTGCTGCGCAACCCGCACGGCGGCGTGCGGCCGCTGCTCGACGACTGCGCCGGCTGCGCCGTCGACGCGATCGTCACCGAGCACGGCGGACCCGCCTGGGACGAAGCCGCCTTCGCCACCCTGCGCGACCAGGTCCGCGGCAAGCTGAACCGGGCCACCCTCGGGGTGGTCACGGAGATCTTGCCGATCATGAACCTGGCGAACGAGCTGAGCCAGCGGCTGGCCACGATCGGCGACGGCGCCCGCGCCGACGCCATCCTCGACATGCGGGAACAGCTCTCGGCGTGGATCCGGCCCGGCTTCGTCACTGACGTCGGCTGGCAGCTGCTGCCCGACCTGAACCGCTGGCTCCAGGGCATCGACCGGCGGCTGGCGAAGCTCGGCGGCAATGTCGAGCGCGACCGAAAGTCGATGACCGTCATCCACCGGGTCCAGGAGGAGTACCGGCAGCTACGTTCGGCGCCACCGCCGGGCGTCAGCGACGCCGCTCTCGACACCATCGGCCGGATGATCGAAGAGCTGCGGATCAGCCTCTTCGCCCAGCAGCTCGGCACCCGCTTCCCGATCTCGGAGCAGCGGATCTACCGCACCATCGACCAGCTCACCGGCTGATCGCCGACCGCCGTCAGCCGCGCCGGCTCACCGGCGAGGGCCACGCAGCCCTGCCCGTTGCTGGATCGTGGCCGTGGCGGCGGCCAGCTCCGCCGGATCAGTGAGGGTGGTGTTGCCCTCATAGCGGACCCCGGCGGGTGGCGCCGCTGCCCCGACCGGGTCGGCGTCCCAGAAGTTACCCCGGTAGACGACGTGTTCCAGCGGCGGCGAGACCTCCAGCACCGCCGAGTTGTCCGCCCCGGTGACCACGTTCTCCTCGATCGTGACCCACGCAGCACCGTAGTCGGTGTAGAGCCCGAAGTTGTACGGCGTGCGGGTGTCCGCGATGACGTTTCCGCTGATCACCGCGGCCCGGTCGGGCGAGCCCCCCTGGTCTCCGGCGAGGTAGATGCCGCCACCGTCGGCCAGCACGCTCATGGT
The DNA here is from genome assembly GCF_016925615.1 of Natronosporangium hydrolyticum. Taxonomy (NCBI): domain Bacteria; kingdom Bacillati; phylum Actinomycetota; class Actinomycetes; order Micromonosporales; family Micromonosporaceae; genus Natronosporangium; species Natronosporangium hydrolyticum. The sequence goes on along the minus strand of NZ_CP070499.1, from coordinate 2,150,129 downwards.
GCCGGTGGTGCGGTTGCGGAGAATGCGGGTCCCCTCGCCCGGCCCGGCGACGATGCCACAGTGCGGCACCTCGCTGACCTCGTTCTGCGCCACCACGCAGTCACGGGTGTCGGTCAACTGGATCCCGGGGCTACCGGAGTAGTCGAGCCCGACGTGGCGGATCCGGTTCTCCTCGAAGTGGACCGTGGCGGCAGCGGTGATGGTGACCGCACCGGCCGACAGCCCTTCGAAGTCACAGCCGCGGACCGTCAGGTCGGCGCCGGCTTCGATCGCCAGACCGGCCGCGCCGATCCGGGTGAACCGACAGCCCTCGATCTTCACGTGGCGGCAATCGGTGAAGACCACCCCGGCCGGGATGGTGCTGGCTTTGCCGGGGACCGTCACCCACGCGCCCTCCCCTAATGTCACCTGCTCGACCGGCCCACCTTCATAGAACGAGTTGCCGTGATAGTGCAGGAACCCGTTCCGGTCTCCGGGGCCGGACCAGGTCGCGTCGGCGAAGGTCAGGCCACGGAAGGAGACACCGCGCAGCCGCTCGGCGCGCAGCAGCGTCGCCACCGCCGGTACGACCGCCGGAGTGTGCTCGGGGTCCTCGTCCGGCCTCGGCAGATAGTGAAGCAGGTGCCGGCCGGGGCGAGCGCGCTCCACCACGAAGGTGCCCGGCTCGGTGAGGAAGGTGGGGTCGTTCTCCACCCGGCTGGGCAGTCCCGGCCCGTACTGGGTCACCTCCCCGTAGGAGAAGTTGTAGAGGTCGATGGCGAGGGCGAAGGCCGGCTGCACCATAGTGATCGCCACCGGGCCCTCGCCCGAGACTTCGGCGACTGGACACCGGGCCTCCGTCCAGGGGTAGACCCCCCGATAGACGAACTCGACGTCGGCCGGGCTCCGCCAGGAGCGGGGCGCGGCGCTCTCGGTGGTGTAGCCGGTCTCGGTCCTGGCAGCGTCCGGCGGCAGGCCGTCGATGCCCGCCCGCTCGGCCCGGCGGCCGGCGACGGAGAGCTGACGGGGGGCCAGATCGCCAATCTCTGCCAGCCACACCCCGTCGACCACCTGCCAGTCGCTTATCTCTCGGCCCCCGCTGATCACCACCTCCTCCTGGTCCGCGGTGCCGAAGCCGTACGCCTGGTAGCCGATCCGGCGGCCCTCGCTCGCTGAGTCGTCGCCGGTCAGCACCCATGGCTCGGAGATGGTGTGGACTCCGCCGCGGAGGTGGACGACGACCTCGCCGCCGACGTCCCGCGCCGCATCGCGGGCTCGGGTGAGGGTCCCGAACGGCCGGTCCAGGCTGCCCGGGCCGGAGTCGTCGCCCCCGACCGCCACGTAGAAGTCCTGCATTGATGCCTCCCTGTTTATGGCGTACACAAGGTGTACAGTACACACCAAGGAGGCGACGATGGCGAGGGGTTTAGCGGGAGACCCGGATCACGGGGTTGAGCTGCTCTGGGGTGACCGACCGCGGCCAGCCGCGCCACGGCGAGGGCTCACCCTCGACCAGATCGTGCCGGCCGCCATCGCGGTCGCCGACGCCGACGGGCTCGCCGGGCTCTCGATGCGCCGCGTCGCCGACCGGCTCGGCTTCACCACCATGTCGCTGTACCGCCACGTCCCGGGCCGGGACCAGCTCGTCAACCTGATGTGTGACGCCGTGATCGAGCCACCACCGGCGAAGACCGCGGACGGCTGGCGGCCCCAACTGGCGGCCTGCGCCCGCGCCGGTTGGCAGCTGCGCCGGCGCCATCCGTGGCTGGCCGAGGTGCGGGGCACCCGGCACGTACCCGGCCCCCGCGCCGTCGCGTACTTCGAGCACATGCTGAGCGTCGTCGCCGACACCAACCTCACCCCGTCCGAGATGGTCGCCGCCGTGGAGCTGGTGGGCCGGTTCGTGGACGCGGAGGCGCTGCGGCTGGTGGAGGCGGCACAGGAGGAGCGCCGCAGCGGGGTGACCGAGCAGGAATGGTGGAGTTCACGGGAGACGCTCTTCGCGCGAATGGACCGCTACCCCACCCTGAGCTGGCTGTGGGAGGCCGGCGCGTACGACGAACCGGCGGACCCGTTCGAGTTCGGCCTGGAGCGGGTGCTCGACGGCGTCGAAGTGTTGGTCAATCGACGTGACGAAACGCGTAACGAAACTTGCCCGACCTGCGGTGGTCCGGTAGCTCAGCCGACCAACGGCCGGCGCCGGGCGTACTGTTCACCGGCCTGCCGGCAGCGCGCCTACCGCAGCCGACGGTCATGACCAGCCGGGGGCGGGTCAGATCGCGGCGGTCACAGTGTGGGCGAGCAGCAGCGCGGTGGTGACCGGGCCGACCCCGCCCGGCACCGGGCTGAGCGCGTCCGCGTGCGCCGCCACCGCCGGGTCCACGTCTCCGGCCAACCCGCCGTCGGGAGTCGGGTTGGTCCCGACGTCCACCACTACCGCACCCGGCGACACATACTCGGGTCCGATCAGGTGGGTCCGGCCGACCGCGGCCACCACCAGCTCCCCGGAACGGGTCACCGCCACCAGATCCGCGGTGCGCGAGTGGCACACGGTCACGGTGGCGTCCCGGTCCAGCAGCAGCTGCGCCAGCGGCTTTCCCACCACTGTGGAACGCCCGACCACCACCGCCGGCCGCCCCGCCAGCGGCACCTCGTAATGCGCCAGGAGCCGGACCACCGCCTCGGCGGTCGCCGGGGCGAAGGCCGGCCGGCCGGCGGCGAGCCGGCCCAGCGACCACGGATTCGCACCGTCGACGTCCTTCTCGACCGCGATCGCCTCGGCGAGCTCGGCGGCGGATGCGCCCGGCGGCAGCGGAGTCTGCAGCATCACCCCGCTGACCTGCGGGTCGGCGCTGCGCCCAGTCAGCTCGCGGCGGATCGTGGCGGCGTCGGCGGCGGGCCCGAGGTCGACCACCTCGCACTCCACCCCGACCCCGCTCGCCGCCTTCGCCAACGATCGGACATACCAGCCGCTGGCGTCGTCGTCGGTGGCCGTCACGATCACCAGCCGGGCGGGCCGCCCGGCCGCGGCCAACGCGCTCGCCTGCGCCGCGGTCTCCTCGCGGATCGCGCGGGCGAGGGCTCGCCCGGCCAGCTCCCGTGCGCTCACGCGGAGATCCGCACCCGCACTGCGGCGGTGATCCGCTCGGCCCGGGCCGCCACGGTGTCGACCACCGCCATCTCGGTGGCGAGCTTGACCCGCAACACGTCGTCGGTCACGCCCGCCAAGTTGACCTCGACATTGACCCGGGCGGTGCTGGCCGCCGCCCGGGCCGCCTCCGCGGCCGCGGCGACATCGGGCAGCACATTCGGGTTGCCGACCGGGAGCAGCTCATCGGCGAGACCGATCAGCTGGCCGGCCAGCGTGGCGACCTCAGCCGGCGGCTCGGCGGCGCCGGCGAGCGCCCGGGCGATCGCCGCCGACCGGGCCGCCTGCTCGCCCGGGGTCGCCTTCGGCATCGCGTACGCCTCGGCGACCGCGCTGAAGGCCTTGGCATCCGCCTCAGCCAACGACAGTGCGGTATCGCGCAGCCGGTCGGCGGTCTCCCGCACCCGCGTGATCACCGGCTCATGGTCGGCGTACTTCGCGCCTTCGCTGTAACGGGCGACCATCGCCAGCAGCGCCGCCGACTGTGCGGCGTGCAACGCGGCCGCCGCGCCGCCACCGGGAGCCGGCATCCGGGCGGCGAGCTGACTCAAGAACTCGCTTATGGGCTGATTACGCACCTTGGCCTCCTAGCCGCCACGGCGCCCCCGCTCGTGGTCTGCCATCCGGGCCAGCATAGTGGGTCCTGGTTCTCAGGAAGCTCTCAGCACCGGCTGGGTACACCAGGGTGCCATAGGCCACAACGTCTTTAAGCGACGGTCGCAGCTATCCAGCTCCGGCTTAGGCTGACGCTGACCCACTCAGTGACGGGAGATTCTCGGTTGTCCACGCTGCTCTACCGGCTCGGCCGGTCCGCGTTCAGACGGCGAAAGACGGTCGCCGCCCTCTGGTTGGCGTTGCTGGTGCTGATGGGCGTCGCCGCCGCCACCCTCGCCGAGGAGACCACCGACTCCTTCGACGTGCCGGGCACCGAATCCGTGGACGCGCTCGCGATGCTGCAGGAGCGGTTCCCGGAGGCGGCGAACGACGGCGCCACCGCCCGGGTGGTGTTCGCGGTCGACGAGGGCGAAGCCCTTACTGACCCAGAGCACCAGGCGACCCTCGCCGCCACCCTGCAGGAGCTGGCGCAGGTGCGCGACGTGGTGGCGGTCACCGATCCGTTCGAGGCGCAGACGGTCGCGCCGGACCTGCGGATCGCCTACGCCGAGGTGGCCTTCAACAACTCCTTCCCGGCCGCGAACGAGGAGCTGACCGAGGCGGTCGAGCCCGCGCGAGACGCCGGGATGACCGTGGAACTCGCCGGCGAAGCACTGATGGAGGAGTTCGAGAACCACGCCGCCGAGCTGATCGGACTCGGGGTGGCGGCCATCGTTCTGGTGATCACCTTCGGCTCGTTCGTCGCCGCCGGCTTGCCGCTGCTCAACGCGATCATCGGCATCGGTATCACCATCGCCGCGCTCACCGCGGCGACCCGATTCTTCGATCTCTCCAGCTCCAGCCCCACCTTGGCGCTGATGCTGGGGCTGGCGCTGGCGATCGACTACTCCCTGTTCATCGTCTCCCGCTACCGCCACGAGCGCAGAGTCCTCGCCGATTCGGGAGACCAGGACCCGGGCCCGGAGGCGATGGGCCGGGCGCTCGGGACGGCTGGTTCCGCGGTGGTCTTCGCCGGCCTCACGGTGATGATCGCGCTGCTCGGCCTCTCGGTGGTCGGCCTGGACATGCTCACCGAGATGGGCCTGGCGGCGGCGTTCGCGGTCGCCATGGCGGTGCTGATCGCGCTGACGATGCTTCCGGCGCTCTGCGGGATGGTCGGCCGCCGGATCACCGGCGGCCAGGTGCCCGGCCTGCGCGCCCGCGACCCGGAGGCGCAGGAGGCCGACGGCAACCCCAGCCTCGGCACCCGCTACGTCAAGTTCATCACCCGTCGGCCACTGCCGGTGCTGCTGCTGGTCGGCGTGGGCATGGTGGCGTTGGCGATCCCCGCCGCCGACCTGCGGCTCGGCCTGCCCGACGACGGACAGATGGGCGAGGACACCACCCAACGGCAGGCGTACGACCTGATCGCGGAGGGCTTCGGGGCCGGGGCGAACGGCCCACTGATGGTGGTCGTCGACACCCTCGGCAGCCCTGACCCGGAGCCGGCCGCCCAACGCGTCTTCCAGACCGTCAGCGAGCTGGACAACGTGGTGTTCGCGCAGCCTCCGGTCTTCAACCAGGCCGGCGACACCGCCCTGGTGACGGTGATCCCGCAGACCGGCCCCAGCAGCGAGGCGACCGAGGAGCTGGTCGAGGCGATCCGGGGTGGCACCACCGCGATCGAGCAGGAGGCCGGTGTCGCCGTGGCGGTGACCGGCCAGACCGCGATCATCATCGACTTCAACGAGCAGATGGGCCAGGCGCTGCTGCCGTACCTCAGCGTGGTGGTCGGGCTGTCGCTGCTGCTGATGTTGCTGGTCTTCCGGTCGATCCTGGTGCCGATCAAGGCGGCGCTGGGCTTCCTGCTCACCATGGGCGCGACCTTCGGTGCGGTGGTCGCGGTCTTCCAGTGGGGCTGGTTGACCGACCTGCTGCCGGTGACGCAGTCCGACCTGGTCGTCAGCTTCCTTCCGATCATCCTGATCGGCGTGGTCTTCGGGCTGGCCATGGACTACCAGGTCTTCATGGTCACCCGGATGCGGGAAGAGTACGTCCACGGCGCGGCACCCAAGGCAGCGGTGGTGACCGGTTTCCAGCACGGTTCCCGGGTGGTGGCGGCCGCAGCGATCATCATGATCAGCGTCTTCGCCGGGTTCACCCTCTCCGGCATGGACTTCATCCTGCAGATCGCCTTGGCGCTGGCGATCGCGATCGCGCTGGATGCGTTCGTGGTGCGGATGACCCTGGTACCAGCACTGCTGGCGCTGCTCGGCCGGGCTGCGTGGTGGCTGCCCCGCTGGCTGGACAAGATCCTCCCCAACGTGGACATCGAGGGCGAGAAGCTGCGGCACGAACTCTCCGAGCGGGAGGCCGAACCGGTCGGCACCCGCTGACCCCACGTCACCCCGAGCGCCGATCATGGACCTAGGTCCATGATCGGCGCTTTTTTGGACCCCTAAGCCCATGATCAACTCACCGGGGGGCCTTGACGTAGATAGCAAGACGGACGTACGGTTTGGTTAGCGGCACCGGGGTCGGGGGTAACGCCCACGAAGTGGGGTAAGCCTCGCCTAACCCGGCCGCACCCGGCTGGATGCGACAGACTTTGCCGTGACCAGTCCGATCCGTCCCACCTCCGAACACACCAGGGAGAAGCCGTGGCCAGCCTCGACACCTTCGGAGCCCGCAGCCAACTACGCGTCGACGACGCCGAGTACGAGATCTTCCGGCTGGACGCGGTCGCCGGCCAGCAACGGCTGCCGTACAGCTTGAAAATCCTCCTGGAGAACTTGCTGCGCACCGAGGACGGGGCGAACATCACCGAGGGCCACATCCGCGCCCTGGCGGACTGGGACCCCACCGCGGAGCCGAGCGTCGAGATTCAGTACACCCCGGCCCGGGTGCTGATGCAGGACTTCACCGGCGTCCCGTGCGTGGTCGACCTGGCCACCATGCGCGAGGCCGTCCGTGACCTCGGCGGCGACGCCGCGAAGGTCAACCCGCTCGCCCCCGCCGACCTGGTCATCGACCACTCGGTGGTCGCCGACGTCTTCGGCCGCCCCGACGCCTTCGAGCGCAACGTCGAGTTCGAGTACCAGCGCAACCGCGAGCGGTATCAGTTCCTCCGCTGGGGCCAGAACGCCTTCGACGAGCTCAAGGTGGTGCCGCCGGGCACCGGCATCGTGCACCAGGTCAACATCGAACACATCGCGCCGGTGGTGATGGCCCGCCGTGGCCAGGCCTACCCGGACACGCTGGTCGGCACCGACTCCCACACCACCATGGTGAACGGGCTCGGGGTGCTGGGCTGGGGCGTCGGCGGCATCGAGGCGGAGGCGGCGATGCTCGGCCAGCCGGTCTCGATGCTCATCCCCCGGGTGGTCGGATTCAAGCTCGACGGTGAACTCCCCGAGGGCGCCACCGCCACCGACCTGGTGCTCACCATCACCGAGATGCTCCGCCAGCACGGGGTGGTCGGCAAGTTCGTCGAGTTCTACGGGCCCGGGGTGGCGGCGGTGCCGGTCGCCAACCGGGCCACCATCGGCAACATGTCCCCGGAGTACGGCTCGACCGTGGCGATCTTCCCGGTCGACGCCGAGACCGTGAACTACCTCCGGCTCACCGGCCGCGACGCACACCAGCTGGCGCTGGTCGAGGCGTACGCGAAGGCGCAAGGGCTGTGGCACGACCCGGCCGCCGAGCCGGCCTACTCCGAGCAGCTGACGCTCGACCTGTCCACCGTGGAGCCGTCGCTCGCCGGTCCTCGCCGGCCGCAGGACCGGGTGCCGGTGGGCAGCGCCAAAACCCTGTTCCGAGGCGCGCTCAACGACTACGTCGCCGACGGTGACCACGGCGACACCGGCTCGGCCGACGAGGCGGCGGAGGAGTCCTTCCCCGCCAGCGACGCGCCCGCCATTGGGCACGCCGACGACCCGGCCGACGCGCCCCGGGATCTGATCTCGGCCGCCGTCGGCGCTAACGGTCGCCCCTCCCGGCCGGTGCGGGTGACCGGCGAGGACGGCAACAGCTACGAGCTCGACCACGGCGCGGTGGTGATCGCGGCCATCACCTCCTGCACCAACACCTCCAACCCGCAGGTGATGCTGGGGGCGGCGCTACTCGCCAAGCACGCGGTCGACAAGGGGTTGGCCCGCAAGCCGTGGGTGAAGACCAGCCTTGCCCCCGGGTCCAAGGTGGTCATGGAGTACTACGAGCGGGCCGGGGTCACCCCGTACCTGGAGAAGCTCGGCTTCCACCTGGTCGGCTACGGCTGCACCACCTGCATCGGCAACTCCGGGCCGCTGCCGACCGAGGTTTCGGAGGCGGTCAACGAGCACGACCTGTCGGTGGTGTCGGTGCTGTCGGGCAACCGAAACTTCGAAGGCCGGATCAACCCGGACGTGAAGATGAACTACCTCGCCTCGCCGCCGCTGGTGGTCGCCTACGCGCTCGCCGGCACCATGGATATCGACCTGGCCAACGAACCGCTGGGCACCGGCTCCGACGGTCAGCCGGTCTACCTGCGGGACATCTGGCCGAGCACGCGGGAGATCGAGGAGACCATGGCGGCGGCGATCGCCAGCGAGATGTACCAGAGCGGGTACGCCGATGTCTTCGCCGGCGACGAGCGGTGGCGCAATCTGCCGACGCCCAGCGGGGACACGTTCACCTGGGACCCGGAGTCGACCTATGTGCGCAAGCCCCCGTACTTCGACGGGATGAGCCCGCAGCCGCAGCCGGTCGGTGACTTCGACGGCGCGCGGGTGCTGGCGATGCTGGGCGACTCGGTGACCACCGACCACATCTCGCCCGCCGGGGCGATCAAGCCCGACTCGCCGGCCGGCCAGTACCTGTTGGACAAGGGCGTGGCCCGGCACGAGTTCAACTCGTACGGTTCCCGGCGCGGCAACCATGAGGTGATGATCCGCGGCACCTTCGCCAACATCCGGCTGCGCAACCAGCTCGTGCCCGGCGTCGAAGGCGGCGTCACGGTAAACCACCTCACCGGCGAACAGACCAGCATCTACCAGGCCGCCGAGGCGTACGCCGAGGCCGGCGTGCCGCTGGTGGTGTTGGCCGGCAAGGAGTACGGGTCGGGCTCGTCTCGGGACTGGGCGGCGAAGGGCACCGCGCTGCTCGGCGTGAAGGCGGTGATCGCCGAGTCGTACGAGCGGATCCACCGCTCCAACCTGATCGGGATGGGAGTGCTGCCGCTGCAGTACCCGTCCGGTCAGAGCGCCGCCTCGCTCGGCCTCACCGGCCGGGAAACCATCGCCATCGCCGGGGTCGAGGAGCTGAACGACGGCACCACTCCGGCGACGGTCCGGGTCACCACCGACACCGGCGTCTCCTTCGACGCGCGGGTGCGGATCGACACGCCGGCCGAGGCCGACTACTACCGGCATGGCGGGATCCTGCCGTACGTGCTGCGGAAGATGCTGGCTGCCTGACCTGTTTCTTGCCGAAGCCGACCGCCGGCGCCGCTCCCACTATGTGGGAGGGCGTCGGCGGTTGCATGTGGTTCGCAGGACTGCCGGAACGGCTGACCGGTCCGGGCCCGGTCGGACAGTTGCGCAGACCGGGCATACTCCCACTGGTCTTTTAGAATCGAGGAGGGTACGCGTGACCAACCCCCACCCGCCGGGCCAGTACGGCCAGCAGCCCGGTGTGTACGGGCAGTCGGCGCCGCCGCCACACGGCGGTCAGCCGCAACCGGGCCAGTATCCGCAGCAACCCCAGTACGGCCAGCAACCGCAACCGGGCCAGCAGCCTCCGTACGGGCAGCAGCCGCAGTACGGCCAGCAACCCCAGTACGGGCAAGAACCGGCCGGCCAGTATGGGCAATCGGGCCAGTATGGCCAACCAGGACAGTTTGAACAGCAGGCGGCTTACGGGCAGCAGCCGCCGTACGGACAGGCCGGCGACGGTCAGTCCGCGATCGCACTGACCACCAAGTACCAGTGGGCCTTCTTCATGCTGGCCTTCTTCAAGCCGAAGGTCTTCCTCAACGGCCAGGAGATCGCCACCAACGCCTGGGGCCGACAGGTCTGGACAGTCTCGCCGGGCCAGCACCAGCTGCACGTCCACGTGCCCTATATCATTCCCTCCCAGATCGGGAAGGCTGACGTCACCGTACCGGTCAGCCCGGGGCAGACCGTCGAGGTGGAGTACAAAGCCCCGCTGTGGGTCTTCAGCGGTGGCGCGCTCGGCCCGCCGCCCCAGAAGTACCCAGCCGCCGGCATCACGATCGGACTGCTGATCGCGTTCGTCGTCTTCATCTGTGGCTGCTGCTGCCTCAGCCTCCTGGTGTCGACTTCTGCCTGACCGCTCAGGCCGGTGGGATGCAATCCGTACGTACGGATTGCATCCCACCGGCCTGAGCTGGCACGATCTCGGTGTGCCGAGAGTGAGCCAGGACCAACTCGATGCCCGGCGCCGGGAGATCCTCACCGGCGCCCGCGCCTGTTTCGCCCGCCACGGGTACGAAGGCGCCACCGTCCGGCGGCTCGAACAGGAGACCGGCCTCTCCCGCGGCGCCATCTTCCACCATTTTCGCGACAAAGAGTCACTGTTCCTCGCGGTGGCCGAGGACGACGCGGCCGCCATGGTGGCGACGGTAGCCCGCAACGGCCTGGTACAGGTGATGCGGGAACTACTGGCGCGCGCCGGCACGACCGACACGGTGGGCTGGCTCGGCACCCAACTGGAGGTGGCCCGCCGGCTGCGCACCGACCCGGCGTTCGCCAAACGCTGGGCCGCCCGCAGTGAAGCGATCGCCGAAGCGACCCGCGACCGGCTGACGCGGCAGCGAGAGGCCGGAGTCCTCCGGGACGATGTGCCCATCCCGGTGCTGGCCCAGTTCCTCCAGCTGACCTACGACGGGCTGGTGCTCCACCTGGCGATGGACCACCCCCCGAGCCCGGAGTTGACCCAGGTGCTCGACCTGATCGAGGCAGCGGTCCGCAGACCCCCAGCTCCGTGACCCTTCCCCCGCTTCCGTGATCAAAGTGATTGGTTGGCTGCTATGGCAGCCGCACGGTCACCTTGATCACGGGCGAGCGTCAGCGGTTGGTTCGGGTCCGGCGTTGGTTGCGACGGAACAGTCATCCTCGATATTCGTGGACACCTTCGCGCGGCTCGTAGCCTCCCAGGACGGCCTCATCACCCAGGCGCAGGCGTACCAGTGTGGGCTCACCCGGGCGGCGCTCCGGTGGCGGCTCGCCAGCGGCGACTGGCGGGAGATCTTGCCGCACATCTATGCGACCGTTACCGGCGACCCGACCGCCCGCCAACGCGCCCTCGCCGGTCTCCTGTACGGCGGCGCCGGGGCGCAGCTGACCGGCGGCGTTGCGCTACGCGCGCACGGCTTCCGCTACCTGCCGACCGACCCGTACGTGCGGATCCTGGTGCCACGCGGGCAGCAGCGCCGGTCGGTGAGCTTCGTGGCGCTCCACCGTACCGACCGGCCTGATCCCCGACCGGTACGCGTCGACCCGCTCCTGCTCGCCTCGCCCGCTCGGGCCGTCGCCGACGCCGCCCGCTGGTGCCGGAGCCGGCGGCAGGTCCGGGCGATGGTCGCCGACGCCGTCCAGCGGCGCCTCACCACTGTCGCCGCGTTGCAGGAGGAGACTGCTCGCGCCGCGCGGCAGCATTCGGCGCTGCTGCGCGCGGCGGTAGCCGAGATGGCCGACGGGGTCCGCTCGGTCGCCGAGTCCGAGCTCCGGCAGGTGCTCGGGGCTTCCCGCATCCGGCCGCCGATCCACTGGAATCCGCACCTCGTCTCCGCCGAGGGCGGCGAGACATTACCGACGCCCGACGGCTACCTCGCGGATGTCGGGGTGGCGTTGGAGGTCGACTCGCGAGAGTTTCACACCTCACCCGGGGCCTGGAGCCGAACGATGGCCCGACACAACCTGCTCGCCCGCCACGGCGCGGTAGTGATTCACCTGCCGCCTTCGCGGATTCGGGGCGCGCCAGCTTCCGTCCTTGCCGAGGTGGAGCAGGTCTACCTGACCCGACGCGCCACCGGGGCGACCGCCGCGATCCGGTTTGCGGAGTCAGATCCCTTGCCCACCCGGGCGCCCAATCGTCGGAGATCAAGGTGAGCGAGTGGCTGCTATAGCGACCACTCAGTCACCTTGATCACGGGGGTAAGGCGGCGCGGTGGGGCGCGGCGCGGCGCTGGCGGGTGCGCGGGCCGCTATGGTTCCTGGTCGGCAACGATCTTGCGGTAGATATCGACCTTGTAGGTGATGGTGTCGAGGTCCCGCTGCAGCTCCGACATTCGGGCCCGCACCCGCTCCTGGTGCTCCTCGAACAGCTGCAGCCGCTCCGGCAGCGTGTGCTCACCCTCCCGGGCCAGCTGCGCGTACCTGCGCATTTCGCGTACCGGCATGCCGGTACGCCGCAGTTTGATCAGCAACTCCAACCAGCCCAGGTCGGTCTCGCTGTAACGGCGGCGGCCCGCGCTGTCCCGGCCGATCTGCGCGACCAGGCCCTCCTGCTCATACCAGCGCAGGGTGTGGGTGGTCAGGCCAACCCGGGCCGCCGCCTCCCCGACGCTCAACCACACCTGCTCTGCCGCCATCTGGGTCATGACGCCTCGCCTTCTCTTCGAGCGGACTCGAAGTCAAGGATGCCACTTTCTGGGGTAACTGGCAGGATGGCCAGTTATGGACCTTGGACTGCGTGATCGGGTGTATCTGCTGACCGGCGCGTCCCGCGGCCTCGGCCTCGCCACCGGCGAGCAGCTGGTCGCCGACGGCGCCCGGGTGGTCGTCTCCGCCCGCGACGAGCAGCGGGTGGCCGCGGCCGTGACGACACTGGAGCAGCGCGGCGGCGCCGGCTGCGCCGTCGGCGTCACCGCCGATCTGGCCGACCCGGCCACCCCGGGCCGGCTGGTGGCCACCGCCACCGCCGAGTTCGGGCGGCTCGACGGGGCGTTGCTGTCGGTCGGCGGGCCGCCGCCGGGCAGCGTCGCCCAGGCCGACGACGCGCAGTGGCGGCAGGCGTTCGAGTCGGTCTTCCTGTCGGTGGTGCGCACCGCCCGGACGGTCGCCGCGGAGCTGGGGAGCGGCGGCGCGATCGCGCTGGTGCTGTCTTCGTCGGTGCGGGCGCCGGTGCCCGGCCTGGGGTTGTCCAATGGGCTCCGGCCGGGGCTCGCCGGGGCGGCCAAAGACCTCGCCGACGAGTACGCCCCAGCCGGGATCCGGGTGGTGAGCCTGCTCCCGCACCGGATCATGACCGACCGGAACCGGGAGCTGTTCGCCGCCACCGGTGACCCGGCGCAGGCGCAGGCACAGGTGGAGGCCCAGATCCCGATGGGGCGGCTCGGGGAGCCGGCCGAGTTCGGTCGGGTCGCGGCGTTCGTGCTCTCCCCCGCTGCTAGCTACCTGACCGGGATCACCGTGCCGGTCGACGGCGGCGCCGGCCGCGGGCTCTAGCGCACCGGCCGGTTTCAGCCCACCGCCCGGGTGGGGGAAGCGTCGGTCGCGAACTGGGTCCGGTAGAGCTCAGCGTAGAGCCCGCCAGCGGCGACCAGCTCCTCGTGCCGGCCCCGTTGCACGATCCGGCCGGCCTCCAACACCAGGATCTGGTCGGCGTTGCGGACCGTGGAGAGCCGGTGGGCGATGACCAGCGAGGTGCGGCCGGTCAACGCCACCGACAGCGCCCGCTGCACCGCCGCCTCGGATTCGGAGTCAAGGTGGGCGGTGGCCTCGTCGAGGATGACGATCGACGGGGACTTGAGCAGTAGCCGGGCGATCGCGATCCGTTGCTTCTCGCCGCCTGAGAACCGGTACCCCCGCTCCCCCACCACGGTGTCGAGCCCTTCTGGGAGAGTCCGGACCAGGTCGGCGATGTGGGCACCGGCCAGCGCCTCCCACAGCTGGTCGTCGCTGGCCTCGGGCCGGGCGTACCGCAAATTCTCGGCGAGCGTCTCGTGGAACAGGTGCGCCTCCTGGGTGACCACCCCGACCGCGTCCCGCAGCGAATCCAACGTTACGTCCCGGACGTCGATCCCTTCGATCGAGACCTGCCCGTCGGTGACGTCATAGACCCTCGGCACCAGCATCGAGGTGGTGGTCTTCCCAGCACCGGAGGGGCCCACCAGCGCAACCAACTGGCCCGGCTCGACCGTGAACGACACCCCCCGGAGCACCGGGTCGGAGACGGTCCGGTCCAGCACCGCCACGTCCTCCAGCGAGGCGAGCGACACCTCCGCCGCCGACGGGTAGCGGAAGTGGACATCCCGGAATTCGATCCGTCCGGCCGCCGCCGGCAGCGGCACCGCGTCCGGGCGCTGCGAGATCGCCGGGGCGAGGTCCAGCACCTCGAAGACCCGGTCGAACGAGACCAGCGCGCTCTGCACATCCACCCGGACGTTGGCCAACTCGGTGAGCGGCCCGTACAACCGGACCAGCAGCAGCGCCAGGGTGACCACGGTGCCGGCCGAGAGCTGCTCGTTGACCGCCAGCCAGCCACCCAGGCCGTAGGTGAGCGCCTGCGCCAGCGAGGCGACCAGCAGTAGCGCCACGAAGAAGGTACGGGCGTACATCGCCTGCCGGATGCTGATGTCGCGGACCCGGGCGGCCCGGTCGGTGAAGCGGGCCGACTCGGTCTCCGGGCGGCCGAAGAGCTTCACCAGCAGCGCCCCGCCCACCGCGAACCGTTCAGTCATGGTCGCGTTCATCTTCGCGTCCAGGTTGTAGGACTCGCGGGTGATCTCGGCCAGCCGGCGCCCGACCCGCCGCGCCGGGATGATGAACGCCGGCAGCAGCAGCAGCGACAAGGTGGTGATCTGCCACGACAGGGTGAACATCACCACCGCGGTCAGCGTCAGCTGGATCACGTTGCTGACCACCCCGGAGAGGGTGGTGGTGAACGCCCGTTGCGCCCCCAGTACGTCGTTGTTGAGCCGGCTCACCAGCGCCCCGGTCTGGGTACGGCTGAAGAACTGCAGCGGCATCCGCTGGATGTGGTCGTAGACCCGGGAGCGGAGGTCGAGGATCACCCCCTCGCCGATCTTGGCGGAGAAGAACCGCTGCGCCAACTGCAGCAACGCGTCGGCGAGCGCCAGCCCGGCGATCGCCGCGGCGAGGATGATCACCGTCCGCCCGGCCTCCGGACCGCCACCGCCGATGGTGTCGACCACCCGGCCGGCGAGCACCGGGGTGGCGACCGCGGCGCCGGCCGCGATCATCACGGTCAGCAGGAAGACCGTGATGGTGCCGCGGAATGGCCGGGCGAAGGCGATCACCCGGCGTATCGTCCCGCGGCGGGTCTGGTGCCCGCTCAGCTCATCTTCACGGCGCAGCGAGCGGAGGGTACCCCAACCCCCGCCGCCACCCATGCCGCCCATTGGTGGGGCCACTGCGTGTCTACTCCCCGGATCCGGCCAACTCGCGGAGCCGGCGGACCTGGGCCTGCCGCTCTGCGCTCTCCTGTTCAGGGTACGAGCGGCCGGATGCCGCGCTGAGCAGGGCCTTGATCTCGATCACCGCGTCCCGGGGACCGGCCAGCACGGCGGCGGTCAGGTCGGCGACCGCCGGGGTGAGTTCGGCGCCGGGGACGACCAGGTTCGCCAACCCCAGCTGGTGGGCTTCGGTGGCGTCGACCCGGCGGCCGGTGACGCACAGTTCGAGGGCCCGGGCGTAGCCGATCAGCTCGACCAGGCGTTTGGTGCCGCCGAGATCCGGCACCAGGCCGAGGGTCACCTCGGCCATGGCCAGCTGGGCGTCCTCGGCGAGCACCCGGAGGTCACAGGCGAGCGCCAGCTGAAACCCCGCCCCGACCGCGTGGCCGTGCACCGCCGCCACCGTGATCAGGTCGGGTCGACGCAGCCAGCTGAAGGCGCCCTGGAACTCGGCGATCCGCGCCGCCGCGGCCGCCGGTGGGGTGTTGGCCAGCTCCGCCGCCAGGCCCGAGGTGAGCACCGTCCGATCCAGGCCGGCGGAGAAGACCGGCCCGTCGCCGCGCACCACTACTATCCGCACATCACCGGGGAGGTCCCGGCCGATCCGCCGAAGACGTTGCCACATCTGCGGGGTCTGGGCGTTGCGCACCTCCGGTCGACACAACGTGACCGTCGCTACTGGCCCGTCACGGTCCAGTCGGACGGCCGCCGCTTCGTCGTGGCCCGCCCGCACCCCCGGCGACGTCACGTGCGGGTCCGTGACCGGGGGCGAGGGTACGCGTCGGGCCGCGTCACGCCTTCTTACGGCGGCGGGCGCCACCGCGTTGCCGAAGCTGCACTCCGGACTCGGTCAACACCCGATGTACGAAGCCGTACGACCGACCGGTGGAGGAGGCGAGCGCACGGATGCTCTCGCCGTCCGTGTAACGCTTGACCAAATCCTTCGCGAGCGTCTGCCGCTCCGAACCGATGATCCGGCGGCCCTTTTCGGAACTGGTTGTGGTGCCGGTGGCTGTCATCTTTCTTCCTCACGTCCCTGACATGCGGCTACATCACGTTGGTGTGCGGAAGTAGTCCCTATCTATTGGACCACCTACGACGATCATGCGCCAGTTGTGACCCACACGCCAACCGACACGCTCTTTGTGTCTGGTAACCGACTAATCGATGGGACTCCCGCTCAGGCGAGCTCCACCAGCTCCAACAGGTCGTCGCTCCAGGCGTCCTCGGCCCCGTCCGGCAACAGGATCGCCCGATCGGGTTTAAGCGCGCCCACCGCCCCCGGGTCGTGGGTGACCAGCACAATCGCGCCAGGGTAGCGGGCGATGGCGTCGAGCACCTGCTCCCGGCTGGCCGGATCCAGATTGTTCGTTGGCTCGTCCAGCAGCAGGACGTTGGCGCCGGAACAGACCAGCGACGCCAACGCCAACCGGGTCTTCTCGCCGCCCGAGAGCACACCGGCCGGTTTGTTGACGTCCTCCCCGGAGAAGAGAAAAGCCCCGAGCAATTTTCGCAACTCGCCGTCGGTCTGGGTGGGCGCTGCCGACCGCAGATGCTCCAACACCGACCGATCGACATCGAGGTGTTCATGCTCCTGGGCGTAGTAGCCAATCCGCAGCCCGTGCCCGGCCTCGACCGTGCCGGTGTCCGGTGTCAACTCACCCGCGAGCATCCGCAGCAGGGTGGTCTTGCCGGCACCGTTCAGGCCGAGGATCACCACTCGGGAGCCCCGGTCGATCGCCACATCGACATCGCAGAACACCTCGAGCGAACCGTACGATTTGGATAGCCCGGCCGCGGTCAGTGGGGTACGTCCGCACGGCTCCGGCGTCGGCAACCGGACCTTCGCGACCTTGTCCGCCACCCGCTCGTCGGCCAGTCCGGCGAGCAGCGCATCGGCTCGGCGGGCCATGTTCTTCGCCGCCACCGCCTTGGTCGCCTTGGCCCGGAGCTTGTCAGCCTGCGACTTGAGCGCGCCCGCTTTTCGCTCGGCGTTCGCGCGTTCCCGCCGCCGACGCCGCTCATCGGTCTCCCGCTGATCGAGGTAGGCCCGCCAACCGACGTTGTAGACGTCCAGCTCCGCCCGGGTGGCGTCCAAATACCACACCTTGTTGACCACCGCCGCGAGCAGCTCGGTGTCGTGGCTGATCACCACCAGCCCACCCTTGTGGCCGGCGAGAAACCCTCGCAACCAGGAGATCGAGTCGCTGTCCAGGTGGTTGGTGGGCTCGTCGAGCAACAGCGTGCCGGTGGCGCCGGCATCCCGGAACAACAGCCGGGCCAGCTCGATCCGGCGCCGCTGCCCGCCGGAGAGGGTGCCCAGGGTCTGGTTGAGCACCCGGTCCGGCAGTCCAAGGTTGGCGCAGATCCGGGCAGCCTCGGCCTCCGCCGCGTAGCCGCCGAGGCTCGCGAACTGGTCCTCCAACGCCCCGTAGCGGCGCAGCAGCTTCGGCTCCTCGCTGGTCTCCAGCCGGGCCTCCAGCTCACGCAGCTCCGCGAGCAACGTGTCCAGCCCGCGGGCGGAGAGCACCCGGTCGCGGGCCAGCCCGGAGAGGTCGCCGGTGCGGGGGTCCTGCGGGAGATAGCCGACCGGCCCGCGGCGGGTGACCTCACCCGCGTAGGGCGCACCCTCGCCGGCCAGCACCCGCAGCGAGGTGGTCTTACCCGCACCGTTGCGCCCGACCAGCCCGATCCGGTCGCCCGGCTGGACGCGCAGCTCGGCCCCGTCGAGGAGGATCCGGCTGCCGACGCGCAGCTCCAGGCCGGTCGTTGTGATCACGGGTCACCATCCTATCGGCCGCCGTCGGGCTCGACGAGGCGAATAACCACCGGCCGGCCGCCACGGTACCCGGTCGCCGCCGGCCACCAGCGCGGCCGGCCGCGGCCGCTCGTCACGACCGGCCGGAGCGAGTCGGCGGCTCCGGCCCGTTCGGTGGGGTCGGGGGCGGCGGGTCGGGCTGGTTTGGCGCCCCGGCGATGACGTTCTGCACCCGGTCCCAGGCCCGGTTGACCGGTTCCCGCCAGCGCGCCTCCCGCCGCTGCGCGCGAGTGAGCTTCTGCGTGCCCCGCCGCCGCCCATCTCGGTACCGCCAGCGCGCCCACGGCGACCTGGGCCGCGCCAGCCGGGCCGCGCCCACGATCAGCAGGATGGGCACGAACAGCCCCACCAGACCGGTCCAGGTCTTGCCCTTCAGCACGGTGACCACCGCGAGCGCCAGCAGGCCCAGCAGCGGCGCCGCGGCCCAGAATCGGGCGGCCGGTGCATCGTGGAGCACCAGGTTGAGATCTTCGACCACAAACGGCTGGAACCCGACCAGCAACAGGCCGGTGACCGCCGTCACCACGAAGAGCGCGTTGACCGAGGCCCGGCCCTCCTCGCTCCAGTAGACATCCTGCAGGTGCAGGATCAGCGCAAACTCGTCGAGAACCAGGGCGGTGCCGACGCCGAACCCGGCGGCGGCCACCGCCCGCCACCCCGCCAGGTCGTCCGGGACCGCGAGGCTCACCACCCCGAAGAAGATCATGAATGCGACGCCGAAGACCACGTGGTGGATATGCAGCCCGCCCGGCTCAACATTCCCCGGCCACCAGCGGACCTGCGCCCGGATCAGCCGGGTGGAGGTCCGGATGAAGACGAACCCGACCACCATGCCGGCGAAAAAGCAGAACAGCGGCAGCCGGCCGGTATCGATGATCCGCTCAGCGAACCACGCCGCCATCAGCCAGCCCTCTCCATAGCTGCCAGCATGCGAGATACTACCGACGGTACGCAGGCGATCGGCGTACTTGGGTGTGGACCCCGGTTCGGGGCCTACGAGACCTGCTAGCACAAACGCAGCGGCGCCGGCCGGGTGGCGGGACCGCGCCGCCGCCCGGGCACCCGCCTCGATCCACCCGAGGGCTGCGGCGATGCCGCGGTAGGTGACCAGGTCAGAAGCGCCAACGCTTCGGGTCCGCCGGTGCTGGCCAGGCGCGGTTGCCCAAGGGGTCACCGCGGGAAGCTGGCTGGCGCTGGCCGGGCACTGCCCCGTTTGTGCTAGCAGGTCTCGTAGGCCAGGACACGAGCCCCGATCCACCCGCAACCACCAACCGAAGCGTCGTGAGCTGCCGGCGGGTGGCAGGCAGAGTCGGCCCGCTATGCAGTCTCCGGCTCGCCAGCCCAACCATGCTGGTCGAGGAGGTGGCTGAGCTCGACCGGATCGGCGACCACCGCGTCGGGCGCCACCCCGTCCGGGGGCGCCGCCGGCTCGCTGCGCTGCGAGCGCATCAGCACCGCCGCCCCGAGGTTGGCCCGGCGGGCGACCAGGATGTCCCGGGTGAGCGTGTCCCCCACGAACCAGCACCCTTCGGGCGGGACCGACACCGCCGCCACCGCCTTCGCCACCAGCTCCGGATTCGGCTTCCGGACACCATGCTCGTCGCTGTAGAACTGCCCGGTGAACCGGTCATCGAGCCCCAGCCGGGTCAGGAACTCCCGGTGTGGCCCGGCGCAGAGCGTGTTGCTGACGATCGCCACCGGCAACCCGTGCTGATCCGCGTTGGCCAGCAGCTCGGCCATCCCGGGGCGCAGCTGCCAGGTCAGGGCATGCTTGTGCTCGATGAACCGACGGGAGAGCAGCTCACCGGAGTCGGCCAGCGCGGTACGGGCAGCCGCCGACCATCCGGCGGCGACGATCTCGCCCCACATGGTGGCGTGGTCTGGCTGCTCCGGCGCCGGTTCCTGCCAGAAGTGATCCGCCGCCTCCTCGCCGTCGACCGCCGCGAGGATCTCCGCCGGCGGCAGCGGCGTCACTCCGGCCTCGGCCAACACCTCGTTCACATCCTCGGCCAGGCGCGTCCGCCACTCGGGGTGGGTCGGGCCATCGGCGATCACACCGCCGAAGTCGAGTAGCAGGGCCTGCGGGGATGGCAGCATACGAACGATTCTCGCACGACCGGGCGCTCCCCGGATCCGGCGATTAAGGGACATTCCCGTACTTCGATGCAACCAGCTGCCTTGTTCGCGGATCAACAGCCCTGGCGTGAATTCAAACTCGTTTGGCCGCTGCCTTTATAATGTGGACGTGAGGCACGCCACACCGACACTCCATGGCCCTCACCCATACGGCAGCGACGCCGTGTCCGCGACCGACCTCGCTGCTGATGGGAGGACTGGCATGAGCGACACCGGCTGGCCGGTACAGACCTGGCGCAAGAGTTCACGCAGCAGCCACCTCGACTGTGTGGAGGTGGCCCGTGCCGCCGACCGGCGCCACATCCTGGTCCGCGACTCAAAGTGCCCGGACGGCCCGCAGCTCTCGATGACCTGCGACGACTGGCGATACTTCGTTTGCGCGCTGATCGGCGGGCTCGACCCGCCGGCCTACGCCGACCGCCCGACGTAACCTGACCGCGATGGCGATCCCCATCCCGGCCGCGCCGGCCGATGTCACCGCCGGCTGGCTCACGGCGGTCCTCCAAGACAGCGGGGACCTTCCGCACGGCCGGGTCAGCCGCGTCGATCGCCAGGTCATCGGCGCCGATCACGGATTCACCGGCGTGGTAGTCCGGGTCCGGCTCCACTACCGCGACCTGGCCGATGGCGGGGCCCCACCAGCCTCGGTGGTGGTGAAGCTGCCGATGGCCACCCGCGCCAGCGCCTCCGCGTACCGGTCCCGGGTGTCGGAGCAGGCACACTTCGACCGGTCCAGCACTGAGGTCCACAGCTACCGGCAGTTGGCGATCGCCGGCGACACAGCTCCCTGGTGCTACTTCGCCAGCGCCGATCCGGATCAGCGGCGACTGGTGCTGGTCCTAGCCGACCTCGATCGCGGCCTGCCGGGCGACAACCTCGCCGGCGCCGACCCGGGGCAGGCCACCGCCGTGCTCACCGCGATCGCGCGGGTCCACGGCCGGCACTGGGCACGCCCCACCCCCGACTGGCTCCCCCCGTTCATCACCGATCCCGGCCAGCATCAACAGCGGTACGCCGAGCGGGTGACGCCCTTTCTCACCCGTTACGGTGCCGCGTTGCCGGCTCCGATAGTCGAGGAGGTCCGCCGACTCGCCGACGAGTACGCCCACGTGCTCACCGAACTCAACCAGGCACCGAAGACCGTGATCCACGCGGACCTGCACCTGGACAACGTCATCTTCACCGGCTCACCGGGCGACCGGGCGGCGGTGCTGCTCGACTGGCAGGGTCCCCGTACCGGCCCGGCCGTGGTCGACCTGGCGAGCGTGCTGGGGAGCACGCTGCACCGCGACACCGACGGCGCTGCCCGGTCGGCGGTGCTGGCGAGCTACGCCGCCGCGGTCGCCAACCAGGGCGCCACCGGCTACCCCATGGCGCAGCTGTGGCACGACTTCCGGCTCGCGCTACGCCACCGGTTGGCGCTGGTCGTCGGCTGGTTGGCGACGGTCGACCTCGACCACTTGGCCGGGCGGGAACGGGCGTTGGTGACCTCCGCGATCGGCGACGGTCGGCTGGTCGCCGCCCTCACGCACGCGACGGCCGGGTATCGTACGCAATCGTGAACGAGGTTACCAGGGCGGAGGCCACGGCGGCGGCTCGCTGGTGCGGCCGGTGCGGGGAGCCGGAGTCCGGTGCCCCGCATCCGGGGTGCGCCGCGGCGCTCACGCTGGAGCCGCCCCGGTTCTGCACCGCCTGCCGGCGCCGGATGAAGGTGCAGGTGCTACCGGGCGGTTGGCGCGCCAGCTGCGTGGCCCACGGCGAACTCACCGGCGCCTGACCGGTCCAGATCGAGGCCGCCGAACGCGGCGACCGCGTCGGCGACCTCGATCGATGGGAAGAAGCGGGTCAGCCTCGCTTCTCCAAGGGTTGGTACGGCCGGCGCTGCGGGCCCACGTAGACCTGACGGGGCCGGCCGATCCGGGTAGCCGGATCGTCGATCATCTCGCGCCACTGGGCGATCCAGCCAGGCAGCCGCCCGATCGCGAACAGCGCCGTGAACATCTTCGCGGGGAAGCCCATCGCCCGATAGATCAGCCCGGTGTAGAAGTCGACGTTCGGGTAGAGCTTGCGGGAGACGAAAAAGTCGTCCTTCAGCGCGACCTCCTCCAGCTCCATCGCCAGGTCGAGCAGCTGATCCGACTGGGAGAGCCGGGCCAGCACATCCTGCGCCGCCTGTTTGACGATCTTGGCCCGGGGGTCGTAATTTTTGTAGACCCGGTGCCCGAAGCCCATCAGCCGGGCACCGGCTTCCCGGTCCTTCACCCGCCGGACGAAGCTGGCGACGTCCCCACCCTCCTGGCGGATCTGCTCCAGCATCTCCAGCACCGCCTGGTTGGCACCGCCGTGCAGCGGGCCGGAGAGCGCATCGATACCCGCCGACACCGAGGTGAACAGGTTCGCCTGGCTGGAACCGACCAGCCGCACCGTCGAGGTGGAGCAGTTCTGCTCGTGGTCGGCGTGCAGCACGAAGAGCACATCCAGCGCCCGACTCAGCACCGGGTCGGATTGGTAGGTCTCAGCCGGCACCCCGAAGGTCATGCGGAGGAAGTTCGAGACATACTCCAGGGAGTTGTCCGGGTAGAGCAGGGGCTGGCCGATCGACTTCTTGTACGCGTACGAGGCGATCGTCGGCACCTTGGCCATGAGCCGGATGGTCGACGCCTCCACGTGCTCCGGATCGAACGGGTCGAGACTGTCCTGGTAGAAGGTGGAGAGCGCACTGACCGCCGAGGAGAGGACCGCCATCGGATGAGCGTCGCGGGGGAAGCCGTCGAAGAACCGCCGCAGGTCTTCGTGCAGCATGCTGTGTCGGCCGATCCGGTCGGTGAACTGGTCCAGCTGTTCTCGGCTGGGCAGCTCACCGTAGATGAGCAGATAGGAGACCTCCAGGAACGAGGACCCCTCCGCGAGCTCCTCGATCGGGTATCCCCGGTACAGCAGCACCCCGGCGTCGCCATCGATATAGGTGATCTCAGACGTGCAGGCGGCGGTGTTACCGAAGCCCGGGTCGAGGGTCACGCGTCCGGTCTGCGGGAGCAGCTCGCTGATGTCCAGCCCGGAGGGGCCTTCCACGGCCTCCCGCATCGGCAGGGGCAGCTGCTGACCCTCGTGGTCAAGTACGTACTCGTCGGCCATTCTTTCACGTTATCGGGCCGTACAGTTCCCTGTCAGTAGCCACCCTCCTGGTGTGGCAAACCTGGCGCGATCCGGAGGAGGCGATGAACAGAGTGACGGCGGTGATCCGACCCGCGCTGGTGGTGCTGCTGGTGCTGGTGTTGCTCTGCGCGCTGTTGGTGACGCTGGCGGTGCTGGCGCAGCGGCGCCTGGTCTACCTGCCGGACGCTTCGGCGGTGGCGCCGGTCGAGCAGTACTTCCCGGCTGGCCGCGAGGTCACGCTCCACACCGACGACGACCTGGAAATCGAAGCCTGGTTCGTCCCCGCGGAGCGAGCCGAGGCCGAGCACACGATCCTCGTCGCCCCCGGCAACGCCGGCAACCGGGAGTCTCGGGTGCCGCTGGCGCAGGCCCTGACCCGGGCCGGCTTCGACGTCCTGCTCCTGGAGTACCGCGGGTACGGCGGCAACCCGGGCCGGCCGACCGAGACCGGCCTGCGCGCCGACGCCCGGGCCGCCCGCGAGTACCTGGTGACCGAGGCCCGGGTCGAACCCCGGCAGATGATCTACTTTGGAGAGAGCTTGGGCGCCGGTGTGGTGACCGGGCTCGCCACCGAACACCCGCCAGCAGGGCTGGTGCTGCGCTCACCCTTCATCGACCTGGCCGAAGCCGGCGCCGCCCACTACCCCTTCCTGCCGGTGCGCACCATGCTCTGGGACCGGTTCCCGGTCGCCGAGCAGATCGCCGACGTCGACGTCCCGGTCACGGTGATCTACGGGACGCAGGACACGATCGTGCCGCCGGAGCAGAGTCGCAGCGTCGCCGACCAGGCGGCGGGGCCCACCACGGTGGTCGAGATCCCGGCGGCCGACCACAACGACCCGGCGATGTTCAGCGGCGACCGGCTCGTCACCGCGGTCGAGGAGCTTGCGGCGCAGCTTCGCTGACCAGCAGCGGCAAGGTCACCGTCACCAGGTCACCGTCGGTCTCGCGCCGCCGCGGCCCGGGCAGCCGCCGCAGCGTACGCTGCATCGCCAGGTTGTGGGTGTGGCTATGGACCAGCAACGCGTCCAGCCCGGCCGCGCGGGCCAGCCGGACCGACCGCCGCAGCAGCGCGGTCCCGATGCCGCACCGCTGCCACCCGTCCTCCACCAGCAGCGCCAACTCGGCCTGCGCGCCCTCCTCGAAAACGTTCGCCATCGCCACCACCTGCCCCGGCGGAGCACCCCGCCCGGCCGGTCCGGCACCAGCTGGCTCCTCTCCCCCGGAGCTGGTCTCGACCAGCAACGTCCAGCCCTGCGCCGGGGTCAGAAACCGGGCGACCTGCGCCTCGGTCGGGCCCCGGGCACCGGTGAGATACCGAAGGTGACGGGTGGTCGGGCTACACCGATCATGCATCCGGCGCACCGCGTCGACATCGCCCGCGCCTGCCCGGCGGACCGTCAACTCCCGACCGTCGGGCAACACCAGCGCCGCCGGCCCCGGGTCGGCGCACGCCGCCGTCAACGCCAGCAACGCCTGGGCCCGGGCGTACTCGGCCGGCGTGAAGTCGGGCGCGTCGCGCGTCGCCGACCAGCCGCCCCCACCCGGCGCCGGCACCCGCATCACCGTCCCGGCCAGCCCATACTCGGGTGCGCCGTCACCCTCGCTGGCCAGTGGGCCGGTCGCCGGCTGCCAGGTCACCGACGCGTCGAGCAGCTCCGCCAACGCCTCGGCGACCGCGCTCGGCCGGCGCACCACCAGCGTGGCCAGGTCCAACGCCCGGGTCGGTGCGTCGACCAGCCGGTGGGCGTGCGCGGGAGCCACCCAAGCGTCCCGCCCCCGGCCCCGCTCGATCGCCGCCAACAGTTGCGCCTCGGTGACCTCTTCCGGCGCATCGACCAGGAAGTCGTCAATCGCACCGGCCTCGGTGACGTGCACCCCGACCGACAGAATGTTGATCGAACGCAGCGCCAAGCTCGCCGCCAGCACCGCCAGAAACCCGGGGCGATCATCGACTGTCGCCCGTACCTGCCACAACGCCACGGCCATCTCCTCCTCGGCGTGGTGTCTCGACGGCCAGCTCGGCCGTCCGGTCAACGCGAAAGCGCCGGCGGCGCTGCCGGCACCGGATCGAGCCCCGCCGCTTCGAGCTGCACCGCATCGAGGTGATCACCGAGCACCACCGCGGCGGCCCGCACCAGCTGCGCCAGCCGATCCACCTCGCTGCGGTGGAACGAGGCCGGTGGCAGGTGGTCACCGTAGGCTCGGGCCGCGACCAGCACCATGCCGGCCCGCTCAAAGGGCGCCACCGCATACCGGACCCCGCCCGGGCCGGCGAGCGCCCGCGACCGCAACGGCGACACCTCCGGGATCGGCAACGGCTCCGCCGCCTGCCAACTCGCCCGCAGCACCACCGAGCCGGCGGTCCGGTACCGGTCTGCCCAGTCCGGCGGCACCGCCACCGCCGCCGCCCAGTCGGCGGCCAACAGCCCGGGCACCGCGTCGACCAGCGTCGCCACCCCGTCGGTGGGGTTGCTGGCGAGCTGGGCCAGGAGTTGCGCGTCGTGCCCGCCCGCCATCGGCGCTCCCGACACACTCCACAGCCCGTCGACCCGCACGCCGGGCACCGCGCCCAGGCCCGCCAGCAACCGCTCCACCCGCGCGGCCTGCGGCCAGACCACGGTGAAGTCGTCCACCGCCCGACCGCCCAACCGTTCCAGGACCACCACCTGCACGATGTCGGCCCCGGAGACCCCCAGCGTGCGAGCGACCTGCCCCAGCGCCCCTGGTCGGTCTGGCAGCGTCACCCGTACCCGTAGCAGCATCCCCGGTCTCCCCTCACCAGCAGCGTCGGCCGTGGCGGCCCGTGCTGACTATGCTGGCCGAGGAGCGTTTCTCGTTGATTTCGGTGACATAACCCGGCGACGAAGATTACGCAGCGGCGCGAACCGCCGCCGACCCACCCGGCCGATCACGCCGACTTGCGTACCACCAGGTGGGTTTCGAGCAGCGAGTACGGGCGAGGGGGTTGCTCGCGACGGATCCGCGAGACGAGCAGCCGGGCCATCTCGCGGCCCATCTCCTCCACCGGCTGGTGCACGGTGGTGAGCGGCGGATCCGTCTGCCGGGCCACCGCCGAATCTTCGAAACCGACCACCGCGACATCTTCCGGCACCCGCCGCCCGGTCTCCCGGAGCACCCGCAACGCGCCGGCGGCCATCAGGTCGGAGGCGACGAAGACCGCGTCCAGATCGGGGCGCCGCGCCAACAGTTGCCGCATCGCCGCCGCGCCGCTGGGTTCGCTGAAATCCCCGTACGCGATCAGCGCCTCGTCGGCGGGCAGGCCGGCGGCGGCGGTCGCCTCCCGGTAACCGGCGAGTCGGGCCACCCCCACGCCCATGTCCTGCGAACCGGCCACGGTGGCAATCCGGCGCCGGCCCGCCGCCACCAGATGGGCCACCGCCTGCCGGGCACCGCCGGCGTTGTCGACATCGACGAACCAACCGCCGTTACGGGTCGGCTCGCCGGAGTCGGGCGCGAACTGCTCCGGCATCATCCGGGCGGGCCGGCCGCCCAGCACCGCCGGCAGCTCCCGCTGCTCCAGCAGATGCGGCAGCGGGTCGTCGTCGTGCAACGAAAGCAGCAACACCCCGTCGACGTGCTGACTGGTCAGGTGGTGCTCGACCCGCTCCCGTTCGGCGGGTGACTGGGCCATCGCCAGCCAGAGCTGCAACGGGGTGTCCTGCAGGCCGGAGCTGATGCCCCGCACGATCCCGGCGAAGAACGGCTCACCGAAGACCCGCTCCTCCGACTCGGAGACCACCAACGCCACCGAGTCGGTCCGGCGGGTCACCAGCGCCCGCGCGGCGCGGTTCGGCACGTAACCGAGCTTCACGATCGCTCGTTCGACCGCCGCTCGAGCGGCCGGGCTAACCTGTGGCGAACCATTGACCACACGCGACACTGTGCCCCGGCCGACCCCGGCCAGCGCCGCGACCTCGTCGAGGGTGGGGCGCCCCGCTGACCGCGCCCGCTGCGTCGTCATCTCCTGCTCCCGTCGCCCACCAGCCCTAACTGGGAAGCGTAACGGGTCCACCGGTGTCATTGATCCGCAGCCACTCCGTTGCACCCGACCCTCCGAACAGCCCATCCGTTACCCACCGTCAGGGTGCCTGACGGTGTCAAATGGCCTGCCCCACGGTCACCGGACCGCGCCGACACCCCACCCGTCCGCGCTACTGAAGCGCACCGGCAGAACCAGACCAGCCGGTCCTTACCTCGTGACGGGAGCGCTACCGCTCGGCTGCGGCCCGGTGACCGTAGGTCGCTCACTGTTTGACGGCGCCTTCCATGATCCCGCTGATGATGTGGCGGAAGAACAGGACGAAGATCACCACCAACGGTACGGTCGCGATGAACATGCCGGCGAAGATCTGCGACATGTCCTGGTGGTACGCGGAGTTGAGCGACCGCAGTGAGATCTGCACCGTCGGGTTACTGGGATCGGCCAGCACGATGAACGGCCAGAAGAACTCGTTCCAGTGCTGCATGAAGGTGAGCAGGCCCAGCACCCCGGCGGCGGGCCGCAGCGCCGGGAAGACGATGTGCCAGAAGATCCGCCAGGTCGAGCAGCCGTCCACCCGGCCGGCCTCGATCAGCTCGTCCGGCACCGACTGGATGGTGTACTGCCGCATCAGGAAGATGCCGAAGCCGCTGATCAGGAACGGCGCGATCACCGCCCGGATGTCGTTCAGCCAGCCCAACTGGATCATCAGAATGTAGAGCGGCACCACGCCGAGCTGAATCGGCACCATCATTGTCAACAGCACCGACAGCAACAGCGCGTTGCGGCCCTTGAAGCGCAGCTTCGCGAAGGCGAACCCGGCGAGCGCCCCGAAGAAGACCGTCGCGACGGTGATCGTGCCGGCGACGATGAAGGAGTTCAGAATCCCCTTGAGGATCGCGGCGTCCGGGTTGCTGATGACCCGCTCGATGTTCTCGCCCAGGTTGCCGCCGGGCAGGAACGCCGGCGGCCACTGGTAGGCGGCGGCGCTGGTCCGGGAGGCCACCACCACCATCCAGTAGAGCGGGAAGAACGACAGGATCGCGGCGAAGATCAGCCCGATCACGGTGAGCGGGCCGGCCCGCATCACCCGCGGCCCGGGGCCCTGCCTCCCCCGCCGACGGGGGCTGTCCGGCTCGGCCTCGGTGGCCCGCTCGCTCAGTGTCGTAGTCGCCATCGGCCCCCCTCTCACTTATCCGAGCTGATCCGACGGATCAGCCAGTAGTTGATCGCCGAGACGACCACGGTCAGCAATATGAGCAACAGCGCGATCGCGCCCGCCCGGCCCCACTCATGGAAATCTCGCAGCGTCTGCACCAGGTACATATTCATGGTCTGGAACTGACCGGTGGAGCCGCCGCGCAGCGCTCCGGAGCCGCTGGTGAACATCAGCGGCTCAACGAAGAGCTGCAACCCACCGATAGTGGAGATGATGACCGTGAAGATGATGGTCGGCTGAAGCAGCGGGATCGTGATGGTCCAGAACTGCCGCCCACGGGAGGCGCCGTCCAGCTCCGCCGACTCGTAGAGGTCTTTGGGGATCGCCTGCATCGCCGCGAGGTAGATCAGCGCGTTGTAGCCCGTCCAGCGCCAGTCGACCATGCTGGCGATCGCCAACCAGGAATGACCCTGGCTGGCTCGCCAATCCACCCGGTCCAGCCCGATCGTCTCCAGCAGGTAGTTGACCAGACCGTAGTCGCGGGCGAAGAACATGCCGAAGATGAGCGCCACCACCGCGGTGGAGGTGACGATCGGCACCGCGATCGCCATCCGGAAGAAGCCCATCCCCCGCATCTGCCGGTTGAGCCAGTTCGCCAGCATTAACGCCAGCACCAACTGGGGCACGGTCGCGATGACGAAGATGCCGAGCGTGTTGATGACCGAACCCCAGAAGCGGTCATCGCCCAACAGCGTAATGAAATTGTCGAATCCGACGAATTCGGTCTCGGCCCGCAGCGGCGACCGGTTGGTGGCCGAGAGCCAGATCGTATAAATGATCGGGTACGCACCGAAGATCCCGAACAGGATGAAGAAGGGCGCGATGTAGAGGTACGGGGACCCTTTGAGGTCGAGCCTGTTCAACGTCAGGCGCCAGCCGCCGTTGGGGGGCTTGCCTGACGGCGCTGAGCCAGCCCGCCGACCGGTGTCGGTCGGCGGCGGCTCCGTGACATCCAGCTTGGTCATCGCCTTCGATCTCTCCTGCGGGGTGCGTCGCGGTGGGTGGGCACGTGGGGTTCAATCCGCGGTTGCGGTGGCGCCCGGGGAACCGGGCGCCACCGCAACCACCCTGATGCCTAGCCGCCAGCGGCGAGCTGGGCGTTGGAAGTCGCCGCCTCCCACGCCTCGTCGGGGGTCATCTCGCCCTGCTCGACGGCCTGCAGCGCGCCCTCGAACTCAGCACGCACGGCCTCGTGCTGAGGACCGAAGTGGACCGCCCGGAACTCCTCGACGCCGGCGGCGAAGATGGCGCCGGCCGGGGCGTCGCTGAAGTACTCGTTGGTCGACTCCTGCACTTCCTCGCTGGCGAGACCCTCCAGGGTCGACGGCAGGTTGCCGAGCTCCTCGAAGGCCACGATGTGGGCCTCCGGCGAGCTCAGGAAGTTCACCAGCTCGGCCGCGAGCTCCGGGTGGTCGGTCTCGGCCGGCACCGCCAGCCAGGAACCGCCCCAGTTACCGCCGCTGCCCGGCGCGTCGGCGATGTCCCACAGGCCCGGCTCGACGGCGCCGTCGGCGCCGCCCTGGATCACGCCCGCCAGCCAAGCCGGGCACGCCACCGCGGCGAACTGGCTCTGCTGGATGCCGGCGTTCCACTCATCGGAGAAGGTGTTCAGGTTCGCCGAGAGGTCGGACTCGATCATCTCGATGGTCAGGTCCCAGGTCGTCCGCAGATCCGGGTTGTCGACGTCCAGGTTGTCATCGAGGTCGAAGTAGGTGTAGCCGGAGCTGCCGCCGGCGATGTCGAGCGACACCGCGTTGAAGAAGTTGGTGGCGGCGTCCAGGAAGCTGGCGTCGGTGCCCGCGGCGGCGAAGTCCCGACCGACCTCCAGGAAGTCCTCCCAGCTGTCGTAGAGCGCCGAGACCTCATCCCGGTCGCCGGGCAGACCCGCCTCCTCGAAGAGGTCGCCCCGGTAGCAGAGCGCCATCGACCCGACGTCGGTCCCGAGCCCGAGCACGAAGTCGTCCACGACGCCCTTGTCCCACTTCCAGTCCGGGAAGTCGGCCTGGCGGGCGTCCAGGCCGTGGTCGGCGAGGTTGACGAACCGCTCCAGCTGGGCGTAGTAGAGCGGGATCGTGCCGTCCTCCAGCGCCACTACGTCACCGGCGCCTTCACCGGCGATGATCTGCTGGAACAGCCGGTCGTCGTAGTCACCGACTCCGAGGCCACGGCCCCGCTCCTGAATCGTGACCCCGTGCTCTTCCTCGAACTGAGCGTAGAGCGCGTCGTAGCCGAAGCCCTGCTCGCCGAAGACGTCGATGACCAACGTGATGTCGCCGTTGTCGCCGCTGCTACCGCTGTCTGAATCATCGTTACCGCAGGCTGCGGCACCCAGCAGCCCGCCGACGGCCAACACAGCCACGGCCGTCCGCCCGTGGCGCGTGAGGACTCTCATCGTGACCCCTCTCAGGTCTTGATGTCGTTATTGGGGGATCTAGGCGCTGACCGCGCAAACGTGGCGTACGCCACACCTGACACGGGAGCGCTCCCACTGGACTCTCCCGTGAGGTTAACGGCTTGTCAATAGCTTCTTGGGAGCGTTCCCATTTCGTTACCTGCCGGCCGACGCGTATTTCCGGTCGCCCCGACCAGCAGCTTCAGCAGCAGCGTCGATGGCGCAGCGCAGCGGTTAGCAGGTCAGACGAGCCGGCGCAACAAAGTCGTAACCGGACCGGGATCGAAGTGCTCCGGATCGTGCCCCGGCCCGTACCAGTTAAGGAGTCGGTCATGCTCCGGATGCGCGGGGTCGGCCATCGCTTCCAGATAATCCCGGTAACCTTCCGGTCCGCCGACGTCCTCGATCGGGCACGCGCGGGCACCCTCGACACAGAGCGGGTACCGCTGGTCCGGCTCGGCGCCGAACACGTCCTCCACCACCAGGTCGTGCTCCCACCAGTCACCGTAGTCGTAGGTGTAGGTGAAGCCGTCGCCCTTGCCGACGAGCTGATCCAACCGGAGCTCGATCTCATCCCACATGTCCAGGTCATCGATGAGCTCACCGGGGCCGTACTGCTTACCATCGATGTCGAACGAGTGCAGGTGCGCATCCCGCCAACCCATGGCCAGCTGCACCACCCGGTGGACCCGGTCCAGGGTGAAGGCGCCGGGCAGCAGCACTCGGCGCCACACGGTCGGCGTCACCTCGGTCAACGTGATCCGCAGGTCGTAGATCTGGCGAGGCATGGTCCCATTCTTAGCGGAACACCGGCGGCCGCACATAGAGTTTCCCCATGATCTGCTCAGCGTGTCGCGAGCAACGTCATGATCGATGCCGCGGCCGTTCCTGGTGCGACTGCCAGCACCGTCCACCGGCCCCGACCCCACCGGTCACCGGACCCCCGGGAGACTGACCGCAGCCGGCCGGACATGTATCCGACTCCGGCCCGTCCTCGGCCGTTACTCGGGCCCTAGCCCGCAGCTGCCCCGGGCCAGTTGACGATCGCGGCGACCGCGGTCGGCACATCGTCCACCGCCGCCTGCGGCGGCGGCTGCCCAGGCACCCAGGGCCGGCCCCGCCGCAACCACACCGTCTTCAGCCCGACCGCGTGACCACCCGCGATATCCCGGGCCGGGCAGTCCCCCACCATCCAGCCGTCCACCAGCTCCGCCCCGCACCGCGCCGCCGCCACCTCGAACATCCGCCGGTCCGGCTTCTTCACGCCGACCTCCTCCGAGATCGCGATCGCGTCGACGGCATCCGCCAGCCCAGCCTTTTCGATCTTGGCTTGTTGTTGGTACGTCCCGCCGTTCGTCGCGATCGCCACCCGCCACCCCGCGGTACGCAGACCCGCCAACGCCGCCGGCACGCCGGGATCAGGCACCAACGACTCGACTATGCGCGGTTGATAGTCGGCGACCAGCCTCGAAACCGGGGTGGCCAGTCCGTACCGGTGGCGCACCGCGGCCATGAACTCCGCACGCGGGACAAACCCGTCCCCGTCGGCTTCGGTCAACCACTCGACCTCGGCCGGATCCAGCCCCTGCTCGGTCACCCAGGCCCGCGCCCAGCGGGTGAACGACCCGGCCCGGTCGACCAGGGTGTTATCCAGATCGAAGATCGCCAACGGCATGGGTCAGCCCACCGGCTCGGCCGACTCGGCAGCCGTGACCAGATAGTCACCCGCGTCCGAACGCCACTGCAACGCCACCGCACCGCTGGTCGCGGCGGCCTTACAGAACTGGAGGAAGCTGCTGTAGCCCAGCTTCTTCTCGCTGAACTCCGGCCGCACCCGGCGCAGCTGATCCTTCAGCCCGGAGAGCGCCACCGGCCGATCCGGCTCGGTCAGCTCCGCCACCACCGTCGCCAGCAGGCCGAACGCCACCTCGCGGTCGCCGTGCTCTGGCAGGCCGACCTCCGGGTCGCCCTTGGCCGGGCCATCCGACAGCTCGATCACCCGCCGCTCCGCCAGATGCCGCAGCAACTCGCCGAAGGCCCGGAAGCCATAATCGGCCTCGCTGAAGGTGGGATCTTTGCGGAGCAAGGTCCGTTTCAAGGTCGAGGCGGTGACCTCACCGCTGCTGCGCTGCACCCCGGCGACGGTCTGCGCGACGAGTTTCGCCAGCTGGTCGCCGCTGATCTGCTGCTTGACCGGGGCGTCGTCGGTCGCCGGCCGCTCCTCATCGACGGTGGCGGGCTCCGGCGGCCCGACCCCCTCAAGCCGGTCGTAGTAGAGGAACTCGTCGCAGGCCGGCGGCAACAACCCAGAGGTGGAGGCCGCCACCCCCACCCCGATCACCCGCTTGTTCAGCTCCCGCAGCTTGTGCACCAGCGGGGTGAAGTCGCTGTCGCCGGTGCCGAGCACGAACGTGGAGATATACCCCCGCTCGAAGGCCATCTCCAGCACATCCACCG
Organism: Natronosporangium hydrolyticum; assembly: GCF_016925615.1. Lineage (NCBI taxonomy): Bacteria > Bacillati > Actinomycetota > Actinomycetes > Micromonosporales > Micromonosporaceae > Natronosporangium > Natronosporangium hydrolyticum. The sequence goes on along the minus strand of NZ_CP070499.1, from coordinate 2,116,811 downwards.
CCATCTTGATATCGGCGGCGTTCTTGCGGGAAGCGCCCATCTTCTGCGGAATGTCGATCAGCTCGACATGCGACCGGGTCAACGCCCGCCGGTCCTGGTCGAAGTACGACCAGTCGGCGTACGCCCGGCGGGCCACCACACGGCCTCGTTCGGCGAGCGCATCGGCGATCGGCCGCAGGTCGAACGCGGCGCCGCCGAGATGGTCCCGCGCACCCAGCGCCAGATTCTCGTAGTCGAGAAACAGCGCGATCCGCTCCTCCTGGTCCATACCTGTCAGGCTACGGCAGCGTTGATCACCCGGTGCCGGTGAGGACCTGCACCTCGCCGAACTCCCGCTGCTCCCTCGAATCTTCGCGGCTGGCCAGACCTCGATGTGGCCTACCGGTAAGGGGACCTTCGTACGGGTGGCCACATACTCACCGTTGTGGGCCACAACGGTGAGTATGTGGCCCCGAAATAACAGGCCCGCTCTCGGTGGTGCGCACTCTCGCGTAGTCACCCGGTGCCGGTGAGGACCTGCACCTCATCGACCTGGTATGCGGTGGTCGACCCCACCGGCAGCTCGACCTCTCCGTCGAAGACCCCGTTGATGTCCCACCAGACTCGCCATGTGGTCACCGCCGTGATCTCGTACTGGCCGTCGGGCTGATGCCGGCTGGCCCGGACATAGACGTGGTGGCACTCGCCGGGCACCCGCAGGTCCAGCCCGGGCTCCCAGGCCTGGCCAGGGTCGCGGCACACCACCGGGTCGCGCCCGTCGCCCATGTCCCACTCCATCCCCACCGGCTCGGCGAACGCGTCCACCCAGTCGGGCAGCACCGGGTCGCTGGCGGTGGCGGCGAGCGGACCGTCCTGCGGCCAGACCGCGCCGCCGGTCTCGGTCCAGAGCCACACCGGCAGGTTGACCAGCGCGGACCCGGTCACCGGCGGCGCCGTGCCGATCTCCGGCCCGAGCATCCCGAGCGCGTTGACCGCCTCCACCCACAGCGCCACAATGTCCGGCCCCGCCTCCCCGAACCCCTCCGGCGGCTCAGCCAACACCACCAGCGTCGGCGCCAACCAGATGCCCGCCGACGGATGCCAGTGCTGCAACCCGTGCGGGTTCGTGGTGACCGCCCAACACAGTGCCCTGAAGACCTGCCCGTCGTCACCGTGCCGCTCGTACCCGGGCATCCCCGCCGCCGGTAGGTCATCGGCTGAGTCGAGGAAGCAATCCCAGTCATGGCTGTACCAACCAATGTTGCTATGGCACCGCACCTCGGTCGGGCCGTGGTATTGCTGGCCGCCGATCGGTCGGGGGCACATGCTTCGGCCCCCGCCTCCGCCGCCACCTGGCTCGCCCAGCTGGGCCGCTTCGCCGTGCGTCACCGGTCCGGTTACCCAAGGGATGCACTCCGCCTCGCCATCAATGACCACGCTAGTGCCGGCCGCGCACTCGACGCCGCCGGGCTGCACCCGCGGCACCGCCGGAGATGTTGCGAGTGCCAGCGCCACGGTGACCGCAATCGACCCGCTTAGCAGCGCGCTGCCTAGCACGGTGTCTCCTCGTTGTCCCAGCCCGCGATTCGCCAGCCCTGTGCCCCGGTGTCGCTCCGTTGTTCGGAGTACCTGCCGGTGATGAGCGCGGTGTGCTGCCCGAGGGGCTCGGTGACGGTCGCCCCGCCGTCTCTCTCCACCACTCGCCAATCGGTGGCGTCGAGGCAGTAGCGAAGTTGAATCTGTGGCGACTCGCGATCCGCCACTATCCGGTCGAAATCGACCTCGACCACCTCGAGGAACTCCCAGTCCAGCGTACCGTCGGCGACCTGGTCGGCCAGAAAGTTGTCAACGATCTGCTCGTGAACGTCGATCGAAGCCTGATCGGCGGCGTAGCGGTTGACCTGGAAGATGGTGTCGATGTCGGCGCCTTCGCCGGCGGTCAGGACGTCGACGTAGGCGGTCATGAACTCGTCGAAGCGTTCCCGCACCTCATCGACCGCGTCCTGCTCCTCCGCCGTCAGCTCCAGCTCCACCGGCTCCTGCTCCGATGTGCCCTGCGGGGCCGGGGACGCCGGTGCTGGGGGCAGGTCATCCGTGTCGTCGCCACACGCGGCGCTCGTCGCCACCAGCAACGACGCCGTCAGCAGTGCCAACCCGCTCCGCCTCACCACGTTCAAGAGGACCCTCCAAAACTGATCATAATCATGACAGAGATCGATGTAACTCCCGGCGAAGTCAGTGTAACTGGCTAGTACTACGTGCTCACTCGGCGCGGTTGGCGCTTGGTATCACGGGTTTGGCCAGGTCGGAGGGGGCACCGACCCCCGGTCATGGTGTGCTGTCCGGATGACGACACACCCGACCAGCGGCGCTCGCATCATCACCGGTGGTGAGCAGCTCTCACCGGACGAGCTGGCCGACCTCTACGCCCCGGTCGACCCCGCCGCTCCGATGCTGCGGGCGAACATGGTGAGCAGCCTCGACGGGGCGGTGACCATCGAGGGCCGTTCCCGCGGGCTGTCCAGCCCGACCGACCAGCGGCTGCTCGGGCTGCTCCGGATGCGGTGCGACGCGCTGCTGGTCGGCGCCGGTACCGTACGGGTCGAGGGGTATGGGCCGATGCGGATGTCGGCGGAACGCCGGCAGTGGCGGCGCGGGCACGGGCTCCCCGACGATCCGCTGCTGGTGGTGGTCTCCGGCGGGTTGGCGCTGGACCCCACACATCCGCTCTTCACCGAGGCTCCGCGCCGGCCGGTGGTGCTGACCCACGAGGGCGCGCCGCCGCAGCGCCGCGCCGCCCTGGCCGAGGTCGCCGACGTGCTCACGGTCGGCGACACCACCGTCGACCTGGCCGCCGGCGTGGCGACGTTGCACGACCGCGGGCTGCGGCAGCTGCTCAGCGAGGGCGGGCCGCAGTTGCTCGGCTCGCTCACCGCCGCTGACCTCGTGGACGAACTCTGCCTGACGCTCTCACCGCTGCTGGCCGGGCCGGGCGCCGGCCGGATCACCGCCGGAGCAGCCAGCCCGGTCCGCGACATGACCTTGCACCAGCTGATCACCGCCGGTGATGCCCTGCTCCTGCGGTACCTCCGCAGCTCCGGGAGCTAATCCCCCGTACCTGTGGACAGACTTGTGGACAACTCGCCGTAGCTGTGGACAGCCGGTGGATAGCCCGAAGATCCGCGCGGCGTACATGCGTTCGGGTGGCGAGTACGGCACCATGCTCAGGGTGACCCCTGACGACCCCACGCTCTCACCCGATTCCGGCCCGCCGGTTGGCCGGGTCCTCGGCACCGCCGACGCCACCCCGCTGCAGTTCTGGACCGCGGTGGACCCCGATGCGTGGCTCCAGCTGGACGATGTCGTCGTCACCCACCGGCGGTTGCCGGATGCGCCCGAGCCGGTGACGATCGCCGGGGTGGTCACCGCCATCCGGGCCCGCCACGAGGGTGCCCAGTTCGACTCGGACGTGTTCGCCATCGCCGAGGGGATGCTGCCCGCGCAGGTGCAGGAGGCGGCCGAGATCACCACCACCCGGGTCACCCCGGAGATCTACGTGCCGCCGAGCCCGGGTGGCCCGGTGCACCGGGCCACCGGCGAGGCCCGTGCGGCGGCGCTGCACTTCGACCGGATGGCCCGGCAGATCCCGCTCGGCACCGGCCGCGACGGCTTGCCGGTCTTCCTCAACGCTGACTTTCTCGACGGCACCTCCGGCGCGCACGTGTCGATCTCCGGCGTCTCCGGCGTCGCCACCAAGACCAGCTTCGCCACGTTCCTGCTCTACTCGGCGTTCCACTCCGAGGCGCTCGGCGCCGACCGGGTCAACTCCCGGGCGTTGATCTTCAACGTCAAGGGTGAGGATCTGAACTTCCTCGACTACCCGAACAGCCACCTCGACGAGCCGACCGCCGCCACGTACGGAACGCTTGGGTTGCCGGCGAAGCCGTTCGCCGATGTGCATGTCTACGCCCCGGCCCGGGCCGGGGACCCCACCGGTACGCCGGATGTGGCCAGCCGCACCGCCGGGGTGGACGCCTTCTACTGGACGCTGGCGCAGTTCTGCCAGGAACGGCTGCTGCCCTACGTCTTCGCCGACGCCGACGACGAGCGGCAGCAGTACACCATGGTGGTGCACGCGGTCGCCGCGGCGCTGGCGAAGCTGGCGCAGCCGCTGGACTCCGGCGGGGTGGCGATCGAAGGCGCGTCGCTGCACAGCTACCCGGATCTGGTCGACTATCTGGTCGACCAGCTCGCCGATGAGGAGACCCGGGCGACCTGGGCCGGCTCGTCGTTCGGGCTCGGCACCGTCAACGCCTTCTCCCGGCGGCTGATCGCCAGCAAGCGGGACCTGGCCCGGTTGATCCGGGGCGATCTGACCAGCCGCCGGCCGCACACCATAAACACCGCCGAGAGCGCCCGGGTCACCGTCGTCGACCTGCACAATCTGCCGGACCGGGCGCAGCGGTTCGTGGTCGGGGTGACGCTGCGGAGCGAGTTCGAGCGGAAGGAGAAGTCCGGCACCGCCCGGCCGCTGCTCTTCGTGGTGCTCGACGAGCTCAACAAGTACGCCCCGCGGGAGGGCGACAGCCCGATCAAGGAGGTGCTCCTCGACATCGCCGAACGGGGCCGCTCACTTGGGGTCGTGTTGATCGGGGCGCAGCAGACCGCCAGCGAGGTGGAGCGGCGGATCGTGGCGAACTCGGCGGTGAAGGTGGTGGGCCGGCTCGACCCGGCCGAGGCCTCCCGCCCGGAGTATGGTTTCCTGCCGCCGGCCCAACGGCAGCGGGTGCTGCTGGCCAAGCCGGGGACGATGTTCGTCAGCCAGCCGGAGATCCCGGTGCCGCTGTGTGTCGAGTTCCCGTTCCCGGCCTGGGCCACCCGGCCGCAGGAGGCCGGGGCGGCGCCAGCGGCCACGATGCGTTCGATCACCCAGGCCGCCGACCCGTTCACAGTGGTCGGGGCAGATCAGGAGCAGGAGTTCCCCTTCTGATGAAGATCTTGCATACGTCGGATTGGCATGTCGGCAAGGTGCTCAAGGGAGCGTCTCGGGCGGACGAGCACGCCGCGGTGCTGGCGGAGCTGGTCGAGATCACCCGCGCCGAGGCGCCCGACCTGGTGATCGTCGCCGGTGATCTGTTCGACACCGCCGCACCCACCCCGGCGGCCACCCGGCTGGTGACCGGGGCGCTGACCGCGCTGCGCGGCACCGGCGCCGAGGTGGTCGCGATCGCCGGTAACCACGACAACGGCGCCGCGCTGGACGCGTTGCGGCCGTGGGCCGACGCCGCCGGGATCGTCCTGCGCGGCACGGTCCGCCGCGCCGAAGACCATCTGATCACCGGGGAGACCAGCGGCGGTGAGCGCTGGCGGCTGGTGGCGTTGCCGTTCCTGTCCCAGCGGTACGCGGTGCGGGCGACCGAGATGTTTGAGCTGTCGGCCGCCGAGGCGACCCAGACCTACGCCGACCACCTGAGCCGGCTGCTGGCCGCGTTGACCGCCGGCTTCGCCAGCGACGACCACGTCAACCTGATCACCACCCATCTCACCGTGGTCGGCGCCACCACCGGCGGCGGCGAGCGGGAGGCTCACACCATCCTGGCGTACGCGGTGCCGGCGACCATCTTCCCAGCGAGCGCCCATTATGTGGCGCTGGGCCACCTGCACCGGGCCCAGACCGTGCCCGGCCCGGCGCCGGTGCGCTACAGCGGCAGCCCGCTCGCGGTCGACTTTGGGGAAGGCGGGGAGCTCAGCCAGCAGCTGGCGGCGGGTTCTGGTGGCGCGGGCGAGCCCAGCTCGAGCGTGACCATCGTGGAGGTGGCGGCCGACCGGGCCGCCCGCACCCGGGAGGTGCCGGTGACCGCTGCGTTGCCGCTCCGGACGGTCCGGGGCACGCTGGCGGAGCTGGCCGAGCTGACGCCCGGCGACGCGTGGCTGCGGGTGTTCGTGCGGGAACAGCCCCGCGCCGGGCTCCGGGAGGAGGTCCAGGACCTGCTGCCCCGGGCGTTGGAGGTGCGCATCGACCCGGAGTTGCTGCCGGCCGGCGGTGGCGGCGGGCAGGTCGCCGCCCGGGCCGGCCGTTCCCCGTCGGAGCTGTTCGCCGAGTATCTCAACGTCCGCGGCCACGACGACGCCCCGGTGCAGGCGCTCTTCGAGGAGTTGTACGACGAGGTGGTGAGCGGATGAGGCCGTTGCGGCTGGACCTGGCCGGGTTCGCGGTCTTCCGCGACGAGACCAGTGTCGACTTCACCGACGCCGACTTCTTCGCGCTGGTCGGGCCCACCGGCGCCGGGAAGTCGACGCTGCTGGACGCGATCTGTTTCGCGCTCTACGGCACCGTCCCCCGGTGGCGGGATCCTCGGTCGGTGGCGAACGCGCTGGCTCCGTCGGCCACGGAGGCTCGGGTGCGGCTGGTCTTCGAGACCGCCGGCGCCCGCTACGTCGCCACCCGGGTGGTGCGCCGGGACGGCAAGGGGCGGGTCAAGACCGCCGCCGCCGGGCTGCAGCGGATGCCCGACGGCTTCGACGTCCGCCGGCTGGACACCGGACTGACCCCCGACGACCTCGGCGAGGTGCTCGCCGGCACGCCGACCGAACTGGACCAGGCGGTGCCGGAGGTGCTGGGCCTGCCGTACGACCAGTTCGTCACCTGTGTGATCCTGCCGCAGGGCGAGTTCGCCGAGTTTCTGCACGCCAAGCCCGCCACCCGGCAGCAGATTCTGGTCAATCTGTTGGGCCTGCACGTCTACGAGCGGGTGCGGGAGCAGGCCACTACCCGGGCGACCAGGGCGGAGGCGGAGCTCGCCGCGACCGACCGGCTGCTCGACGACCTCGGTGTGGTCGAGGAGTCGGAGCTGACCGCGGCGCAGCAGCGGGTGGCCGACGCCGAGCAGTTGACGGCGCGGGTGGCGGAGGTGTTGCCGCGGCTCGCCGCCGCCCGGGACGAGCAGGCGCGCGCCGAGGATGAGCTGCAGCTTCGGCAGCGGCAGATCCGGCAGCTTGGGCAGGTGCGGCCACCGGCCGAGGCGACCGTGCTGGCCGCGGCGGCGACCACCGCCAGGCAGGCCCGGTCGCAGGCCAGCGAGGTGGTGACCGCCGCCGAGGAGCAGGAGGAGAAGCTGCGCAGCGAGCTGGCCGCCGCCGGTGACCCGGCTACCCTGCGGGCGTTGCTCGGCCAGCATCAGGAGCACGAGCAGCTGACCGGGCAACGGGATGAGCTGCGGGGGCAGGCGACGCAGGCGGAGCGGGAGTTCGAGGCGGCGACCGAGGCGCTGACGACCGCGCAGGCCGAGGCTCGGCAGGCCGACGCCGAGTTGGAGGCGGCCCGGGCGGAGTACACCCGGGCGCAGACCGCCGACCAGGCGACGGCGCTGCGCGCCCAACTACACGCGGGCGACCCCTGTCCGGTGTGTACTCAACCGGTGGCCGAGGTGCCGCCGCTGGCTGAGGATTCGGCGGTGGCCCGGGCGGAGGCGGCGGGCAAGCAGGCGCGGGCCGCGGCCGACCGGGCCGAGCGGCGGCTGGCGGAGCGGGACGTCGCGGTACGCGACCTCGACCGGGCGTCGACCGCCGCGCGTACCCGGGCGGAGTCGCTCGACGCCCAGGTGGCGGAGCTGGCGGCGACGCTGGCCGACGCGCCGCCGGTGGCGACGCTGCGGGCCGACCTGGCGGCGATCGCCGCCACCGAACAGCGGGTGCAGGAGGCCGCCACCGCTGTCCGCCAGGCCCGGGAGGCGTACCGCCGGGCGGTGACCGAGGCCGAGCAGGCCGATGCGCAGCTGAGCACGGCGTGGCGCAGCTTCGAGTCGACCCGGGACTCGCTCGCGCCGCTCGGGCCGCCGCCGGCCGACCGGGAGGATCTGCAGACGGCGTGGCGGACGCTGGCAGCATGGGCGAGCGGCCGGTCGGATGAGCTGGCGGCGGGCGAACCGGCGGCGACTGCGGCGGTGGCCGACGCTGAGGCGGCGGTGGCGAAGCTGCGGGCCGAGCTGACCGAGGCGTTCACCGGGGCGGGGCTGCCCACCCCCGCCCTGGGGGCGGACGCAGCGGCGGCGAGCGGGGCCGCGTCGGTCGCCGCCGAACGCGCCCGGGCCGAGCTGGACCGGCTGCAGCAGCGGCGGGACCAGGCGCAACGGCTGCTGGAGCAGCGGGCCGATCATGTTCGCGCCGCGCAGGTGGCCCGGGCGTTGGCGCAGCATCTGCGGGCCAACAACTTTGAGGCATGGCTGCTCGCGGAGGCGCTGGACCGGCTGGTGGCCGGCGCGTCGGCGATCCTCCGGGAGCTCTCCGGCGGCCAGTACGACCTGGTACATCAGGGCCGCGACTTCTTCGTCATCGACCACCACGACGCCGGCCTGCGCCGACCGGTGCGTACCTTGTCCGGCGGCGAGACCTTCCAGGCTTCGTTGGCGTTGGCGCTGGCGCTGTCGGAGCAGCTCGCCGGGGTGTCGACCGCGTCGGCGAGCCTGGAGTCGATCGTCCTCGACGAGGGCTTCGGCACCCTGGACGCTGCCACGCTCGACGCGGTCGCCGCGACGCTGGAAAATCTCGCCGCCCGCGGCGACCGGGTGGTGGGGGTGGTCACCCACGTGCCGGCGCTGGCCGAACGCATCCCGGTCCGGTACGAGGTGTCGAAGGATGTCCGGTCGGCGCGGGTGACCCGGGTGGGGTTGTGAACGCGCCGCCGGCCGGACTGTGGGTGGACGCCTGGGATCCGGCCTACCTCGACGGAGCCGACGCGGGTCCGGCCACCCCCAGCAACGCCGACCTGGAGCTCGATGTGGAGCTCCCCCCGGACCAGTGGCGGGCGCTGCCGCCGCCGCCGGATCTGCTCGCCCCGGAGCATGTGCTGCTGGTCGATGGGGTCCGCCGCCGGGACGCGGTGGTGTGGACGGCCGACGCGGACGGGCCGCACCCCGGCCTCGCCGCCTCGTACGCCGCCGGGGTGGTGCACTGTGACCTGGGGCGGGGGGCGGCTACGCTGCTCACCGCCACAGTGGAGCGGGGCATCTTCACCACCAGCCCCACCGCGCCGCCGATCACCTGGGGGCAGATCCACTATCCGGTCCACCGGGTCGACTCCGGCGAGCTTCCGCAGCTGGACGGCGTCGCCCAGCAGTCGCTGACCGAGCTGGAGATCCGGGTGGCTGAACGGGCCCGCGACCAGGTGGCGGACCCGGGTGACCTGCTGGTGCTGGACGGCCCGCTGCGGCAGCGCGGCCATCTGCCCCGCGCCGTCGGCTACGTCAAGAGCCACCGCAGCCAGTATCTGCCCGCCGATCAGAACCAGGTGGTGACCGGGCTGGCGCCTGGACAACGCTCGCCGGTGTTCCGGGGCACCAATTGGCGGCTCTACACGTGGTATCTGCGGCTGCCCGGCGCCTCCGGCGCCCCCTGGTCCGGGCTCGCCCGGGTGGAGTGTTCGCCGCAGCTGTCCCCGTCGGCGGCGGTCGCGCTGGCGGACCTGTCGGCGGTGACCCTGCCCCGGTTCGCCGCCAGCGCGTACAAGGACTCCCGGGCGCCGCAGAATCTGGTGCCGATCGCCGGGCTGGAGCAGCGGCTGCGGGCGCGGCTGGGCGATCGGGCGTTGCTCCGTCGCGGGCTGACCCGGGCCGCGGCACTGGCCCGCGGCGGCGCCGCCGGCCGGTAATCTCGACGCCGGACGCGCCACCCGCCGGGAAGAACGCCGCTGGGATTGCATAAAAGGTCCGAACTGCGGATAGTGGGGCGGTGGCACGCGACAAGGTAGAAGACACCGACCACCCCGCCGCCGATTCCGAGCCGACGGAGGCGGCCGGCACACCCGCCAAGGCGAAGCAGACTGCGCCGGCCAAAGACAAACCTGACGGCGGGGCTGCGGCCGGCCGCGGCACGTCCGGTACGGCGACCGCCGCCGCCCGGCACCGGACGGTGATGCAGCGCCGGCACGTACGGATCGCGCTGGCCATGACCGCCGCGGTCGGGGTCGAGATCGCCGGCGCCGCCGGCCTGGTCGCGGCGAGTCTGCTGAGCTGGCAGTGGGGCGAAGCGTTGTGGGGCCAGTCGGAGATGGTGTGGGTGGTGCTGCAGGCGGCGCTGGCGCTGGTCCTGCTGGCGCTGGTCGCGGCGTGGCTGGTGCGCTCGGAGCAGCTGCGGGCCCGGCTGCGGGTGCCGCTGCTGGTGCCCGCCGGCGCGGTGGCGGTGGTCTCGCTGGCGTTGCTGTGGCAGACCGAACCGGCCGGCCGGGGCCCCGGCCCGCTGGTGGCGACGGTCGGCGCCGTGCTGGTCCTGGCCGGCGCGACCACCTGGCTGATCGGGCTTCGCCAACTACAGGCGCTGTTCCCCTTCGGACTGGGCGATGCCCGCAGCCGGGGCTTCGGCAACCTCCCCACGGTCCGGCGGGCACAGTTCGTGGGCGGGCCGGCCGGCGCGGTCGGCGGGGCTGCGCTGGTCGCCGGGGCGTTGCTGGTCACTCCCGGCTGGGTGACCACCGTAGACTCCAGCACCGCCGATCGGCTGGCGCTGGGCGAGCACCCGTCGGCGGAGACCGCGGGCGAGCCGGCATGGACGGTCGAGCTGGCGGCTGCCCAGGAAGGGCGGCCGACCCAGGTGTGGGGCACCCCCGGTGGGCTGATCATCGAAGAGGAGTCCGGGGTCCGGGCGGTCGACCCGCGGACCGGTGAGGATCGCTGGCACTGGCGGGACGACACCTACCAGCGGGTGGCCGGGGTGGTCACCGGCGGCGGCGACACGGTGGTGCTGGCGCTGGAGTACGACGGCGGCGGCACCGGCCGGGACCGGGTGATCGCGCTCGACACCGGCACCGGGGAGCTGCAGTGGGACCGGTTCGATGACGAGCTGGTGGCGGCGATGAGCAACATCGTCGTCGCCCATGAGACCGGCGACTGGTTCGTGGTCCCCGACCAGCCGTCGTCGCCAGCGGTCGAGGAGGAGTCCTCGCTGTCGCTGGTGGCGATCGATGCCGAGAGCGGCGAGGAGAGCTGGCGGGTAGAGGAAGACGAAGGCTGCGGCTTCATCGCCGCCACCGGCGGCACCGCCGGGCTGCTGGTCAGCACCCAACAGTGCGCGCCGCTGCCGGGTGACAACGGTGAGGCGGTGGAGCCGGCGGGCAGCTGCCTGGTGACCGGCACAGACCCGGAGACCGCTGAGGCCCGCTGGTCCTGGCCGGACGCGGAGACGGTGGTCGCCGACTGCCAGGTCGCCGCCGCCGAGGAGGTCGTCGTCGTCACCTACCAGGCCGACGACGGCCGGGAAGGGGTGGCGCTCGATCCGATCACCGGGGAGGTCCGGTGGCAGATCGAAGACGAGGCGGAGCTCGACGGGATCCGCAACCATGTGCAGATCGGCGAGGAGCTGATCGGCACCGAGTGGCAGGACGACGGCGCTGGCGGCGGTGCTGGCGAGCTGATCATCCGGAGTGCCCAGGACGGCGAGGTCCGGGAGCGGGTGGAGCTGCCGGAAGGGCAGCCGATCGAGGTGGCTGCGGCGGCGCCGGGCACCGCGGCGGTCGCCCACTACCGGCCGGAGACCGCCGAGGTCGTGTTGCTGACGGTCGACCTGGCCGAGGCCGAGATCAGCTCCGAGGCGGTGGTCACCGGCAGCCCCGGCGACGGGCAGTTCCGCCAGGTGACGTTGTCGTCCGGGCCGGCCGCGTTGGCGCTGTCCACGTTGGTCGGCATCGGCACCGAGGTCGAGAGCGCCACCTACCACCTCCACGTCTACGGCTGGTGACCTGATGCGGGTCCTGGTCGCGGGCGGCTCCGGCTTCCTCGGGGCCGCCCTGGTCGGGTGGCTAACCGGCCACGGCCACCAGGTGCTGCGGCTGGTTCGACGCCAGCCGGCGGCCCCGGACGAGCGGCGCTGGCAGCCCGGGGCCGCTCCGCTCGACCCCGCGACCGTCGCCGACGTGGACGCGGTGGTGAATCTCGCCGGCAGCTCGCTCGGCACCCGGGTCGGCCCGGTACGGGTGCCGGTGCGGCTGTGGACGCCCAGCTACCGCCGGGAGTTCCGGGCCAGCCGGGTCGACGCCACCGCCACCCTGGCGGAGGCGATCGCCACCGCCGATCCGAAACCGCGGGCCTTTCTCGCCGGCTCCGCGGTCGGTTGGTACGGCGACACCGGCGACACCGTCACCGACGAGTCGTCTCCGCCCGGCGACAGCTACTTCGCCGCCACCAGCCGGGACTGGGAGCAGGCCGCGGCACCGGCCGAGGCCGCCGGGGTCCGGGTGGCGTACCTGCGCACCGGGATGCCGTTGCACCGTAGCGGCGGCATGTTCGCCCCGCTGCGGCAACTGTTCCGGCTCGGGTTGGGCGGCCGGATCGGCGACGGCCGGCAGTGGCAGCCGCTGCTCTCGCTCGCCGACTGGCTGGCGGCGGTGGACTTCGTGCTGCACACCGACACGGTCGCCGGCCCGGTCAACCTGGTCGGCCCGCAGCCGGTGACGAACCGGGAGTTCACCGCGGCGATGGGCCGGCTGCTGCGGCGGCCAACCGTGCTGCCGGCACCGGCGCCGTTGCTGGTGGCGGCGTTGGGCGAGTTCGGCCGCGACGCGCTCGGCAACCACCGGGTGGTGCCCAATGTCCTGACCGGCGCCGGGTTCACCTTCGAGCATCCGGAGCTCGAGGCGATCCTCCAGGCCGCCCTCGCCCCTCTCCCCACCGGCCGACCATGAACCCCGACCAAGCGGCCGATCATGACCGCCCCGCGACCGCCCGATCGGCCGATCATGAGCTTGTTGACGGACACGCCGGGCGTGTCGGCCAGTTAGCTCATGATCGGCGCGGGGTCTGGCGCGGGATTCGGCGCGGGGGCGGGCCGCTGGTCCGGTTCGGCGTGCTCGCCGTCGGCGTCGCGGCGCTCGGGGCGGCCGTCCTGTGGGCCGGGATCCCGTCGCCGGAGACCTGGTCGACGCTGGTGAACCAGGCCGGCGGCTGGGCGCCGATCCTGGCGGTGTTGACGACCGCGGTGCTGGCCCTCGCGGTGGTCCCCCGTCCGGTGATGGCGGCGATCGCCGGGGTGCTGTTCGGCCCCTGGCTGGGCGCGGTCGTGGTGCTGACCGGCGCGTGGACCGGCGCGATGGCCGCCTACGCCGTCGGCCGCTGGCTCGGCCGGGACCTGATCCTCACCTACTCCCGCACCACCCGGGCGGACCAGTGGATCGTCCGCCAAGGGCTGCTCGGAGTGGTGGTCGCCCGGGTGCTTCCGCTGGCGCCGTTCGGGCTGATCAGCTACGGGTACGGCCTCACCGGCGTACCCGCCCGGGTGTTCGGCCTGGGCACCTTGATCGGGACCGTGCCCAGCACCGTGGTGTATGCGAACGTCGGCGCCGCCGCCCTCTCACCGGGCTCCCCCGGATTCTTCGTATCGCTCGCCGCGGCCGGCACGCTCGCCGCCGGAGGGTTGGTCGCCGGCCGCTATGCGCGGCGCCGCCAACAGCCGGCCTCGCCGGTCACGACCAGGTAATCCGGCGGCCGATCATCGGCTCGCCGTTGCCCCCGGTTGGTGACCCGGCCGAGTCCGGGCCGGTCGAGTCCGGGTCAGCCGGATCCGGGCCGGCCGAGTCCGGGTCGGCCGAGTCCGAGCCGGCCGAGTCCGGGTCGGCCGGATCCGGGAACTCCCGCGCCGCCACCGCCAACATCCGCACAACCGCGTCGTCCGCGGTCGCCACCCCGAGCCGGTGATGCAGCGCCGGTGCCACCTCGGCCGCCGGCAACACCGCCCGGACGTTTTCGGTGACCTCCGCCAACTCGTCCTGCACCCGCTGCGCCGACTCCGCCAGCGACCGGGTGAAGAGCGTGCCGCCCTCGACGCTCGCGTGCTCCAGCAGCCGAGCCAGGCCGTCGTATCGGGCCAGCCCTGCCACCGTGAAGTCCGGCGGGTCGGTGGCGGCGAAGATCGGCCCTCCGCCGGCCGGGTCTAGCGCCGGCCACCGCTGCCCGGTCACCGGGTCGATCTGGCCGACCGGGGCGGTCAGCAACTCCCGCACCGAGGTCGGCAGGTCGGCTGGATCGACCAGCCCACCCCGGTCAGGGTGCGACAAGTGCATGATCACGTCGGCGATCGGAGCCAGCTGCTGGGTGATCTGGGCGGTGCGGATCACAGCGGCGTCCGCGGGCGGGGTGCCTGCCGGCACCGCCACGGCCGCCTGCACATAGTCGGGAAGCGCCGCCAGCCCGTGGCTGCCGACGTGCTCCAGCCAGGCGGCCAGGTACACCCGTTCGGCTTCGGTCAGCGCTTCACCGGGGGACAGTCGCTCGCCGATCTCCGCGAGGTGCTCGGTGGCGGCCTCGATCCGCTCCAGACCGGCCGGGGACGGGTACATCTCCAGCGCCCGTTGCAGCTCCCAGGCGTGGTAGCGACCGAGCGCCGTCAGGGTTGTCTCCTGCCCGTCCGCGAGCGCCCCGGCGCCTGGCAGCAGCGCGGCCGTCGCCTGCGCCGCCTCCGCCGGGTGGTTGGTGAAGTACTCGAACTGCGCGTCTTCGGTCATCGGCTGAGTTCCGGAGATCGCGCCGGTGACCAGCCGGCGACCGCCCATTTCGCCACCATCGGCATCGGGGCCCGCCGGGGCGACGCCACCAGTAGGCGGCCCGGGCGGTGAACCAACCTCGGCGGGCGGCGGCGACGCTGGCGGCGGTGACGCTGGCGGGGGCGCGCCCGGCGGTGGTCCGGCGGGCTCCAGCACCGGAAAGATCAGGCTGGCGTCCGGCGGCAGCAGGCCCGCCTCGTACAACTCCCGCACCGCCGCCGGATCGTCCGGGCCCTGCCGCAACAACCGGGCCGCCTGCCGGGCAACCCGCTCCAACGCGGGCGACAGGCCGTAGTCACGCTCATGCCCCAGCGCTCGGATCAGCTGCCGCTCGGCCTCGGCGATCTCCGCCCGGTGATCGAGGATCGCGGGCGGCGGACCGGGTCCAGGGCCGGACCGTGGGAAGTAGCCGAACTCCGGCTCTGGTAGTAACACATCGAAATCCCGCGCTTTCGCCTCAAGATACCGCTCGTTGAGCCGGTCGATGCCCCGGTTGTACTCTTCGATCCCTTCGGCCCACAGTCGAATGGCGGCGCCGCCGACCACCGCCGCCTGCAGCCACAGCAGCAGACTGCGGTGGACCGGTTCGGCGGCGGCGACCATCGGATCATGCAGCAGACCAGCCACGTTCGACACCGCGCCCTGATGTCCGCCGGAGACCTCCTCATCCAGCTGGTCGACCCGGATTCCCACCCGACCCACCTGTTCTGCCGCCGTCCGGACCGCCACCGGACTGGCTCCATAGTGATCAAATGGGCCGGAGCCACTCCCCGCACTGCCGGGCATGCCGTCTCCCCAGTCCTCAGTAGTTGCTCGGTTGCCGTACCGTGTCTATCAGACAACCGCCACCCAGCGTGCGAGGCGATGCGAGATGAGTGACCGCAGCTGGCCCTTCCTCGGGATCAACCTGGTCGAGGCCTACCAGGCCGGGCAACGGGTCGGGAACGAAGCCACCCCGGCGGGCCGGCTGGCCAACTGGTTCCGGGAAGAGCTGCTGACCGCCGAGAATGTGGTCCGGCATCACGTGATGGTGACCGCGATCGACGAGTATCGAGAGGTCTGGGTGGCCCACGCCAACGAGGCCGCGCGGCAGGTCCGGCGGCTCGGTGACGGCACCTGCGCCGCCACGGCCACGGTCGAGGGGGCCGACGTGGACGCGTCGTGCCAGCAGCAGCCGGTCGGCGCCGCCGTGGCCGGTCAGCAGAGCCTGCTCTCCCGGCCGGTCGACGGCGGCTCGGTGGTGACCTGACCGCCCCGCAGTAGGCTGGTCCGGTGACCAGCACCCTGCCCGCGCTTGCGACCCGCCATCTGAGCGTTCTCGATTATGAGGTGGCCTGGGACGAGCAACGGCGACTGCACGCCGCGGTGGTGGCCGGCGAGGCCCCCGACACGGTGCTGCTACTGGAACATCCGAGCGTCTACACCGCCGGCAAACGGACCCAACCGTGGGACCGGCCGACCGACGGCACGCCGGTGGTGGAGACCGACCGGGGCGGTCAGATCACCTGGCACGGCCCG
Source organism: Natronosporangium hydrolyticum (assembly GCF_016925615.1). Taxonomy (NCBI): domain Bacteria; kingdom Bacillati; phylum Actinomycetota; class Actinomycetes; order Micromonosporales; family Micromonosporaceae; genus Natronosporangium; species Natronosporangium hydrolyticum. The sequence continues at coordinate 2,100,790 of NZ_CP070499.1, read as the reverse complement.
GGGCAGCTGATCGGCTACCCGATCGTCCACCTGCCCGCCGAAGGCGGCCGGCCCCGCGACGTGGTGGCGTACGTGCGGCGGGTGGAGCAGGTCCTGATCGATGCCTGCGCCGACTTGGGCGTGACCACCACCCGGGTCAAGGGCCGCAGCGGGGTGTGGGTGCCGGCGGACGGCCGCGGCCCGGAGCGGAAGATCGCCTCGATCGGGGTCCGGGTCTCCCGGGGGGTCTCGATGCACGGTTTTGCGCTCAACTGCGACTGTGATCTGTCATACTTTGGCCGGATCGTCCCTTGCGGCATCAGCGACGCCGGCATGACCTCCCTCACCGCGGAGCTGGGCCGGCCGGTGCCCGTCACCGAGGTGACCCCGGTGGTCGAAGGCCACCTGCCCACCCTGCTCAGCTGACCCCACGCCGCCCGCCGCCGATTCTCCGCCCGCCTGTCCTGCCGCCACCGCCGGCACCGACGTTCCAGGGACGCACCAAGCATGGCGACGGGAGTGAACCTATGACCACGGTCTACGCCGCAGCGAGCATGTCGCTGGACGGCTACGTCTCCGGACCGGCAGAAGCCGGCTTCGACCAACTCTTCGACTGGTACGGCAACGGCGACGTCGAGGTGACGACCGCCGACCCGGCGCTCACGATGCGCTTGCGCGAACCGAGCGCACAAGTATTTCGGCAACTGCTCCAGGAGACCGGAGCACTGGTGGTCGGCCGGAAGACCTTCGACCTCACCGACGGCTGGGGCGGACGCCACCCCATCGGATGCCCGGTGGTGGTGCTCACCCACCAGGTGCCCGAGGGGTGGCCACGCCCCGACGCGCCGTTCACCTTCGTCACCGATGGGATCGAGCCCGCGGTGGCGACCGCCCGACAACTCGCCGGTGACCGGCTGGTCGGAGTGAGCGGCGGCAGCATCGCCCGCCAGTGCCTCGACGCCGAGCTGCTCGACGAGATCCGGATCGACCTGGTGCCGGTCCTGCTCGGCGGCGGCACCCCGTTCTTCGACCACCTGCGCACGGCGCCGGTGGTGCTCGACGGGCCCTCCCCGGTGATCGAGGGAGACCGGGTCACCCACCTGCGCTACCGCGTACGCAGGTGACCCTGGTCCCCGCCGGGGCTCGTCGCCGTTGCGGGGTATGGCGTGACCGAGCGCACGGGCACCCGATTTTCCTGCCGCGTACGGTAGGGGGGTGACCGTCGCACCTGAAGGCCGGCGCCTGCTACGAGTCGAGGCGCGCAACGCGGCCACCCCAATCGAGCGCAAACCGCCGTGGATCAAGGTCAAGGCCACCATGGGCCCGGAGTACGCACAGCTGCGTTCGCTGGTCGCCAAGGAGGGCCTGCACACGGTCTGCCAGGAGGCCGGCTGCCCCAACATCTTCGAGTGTTGGGAGGACCGGGAGGCGACCTTCCTGATCGGCGGCGACCAGTGCACCCGGCGCTGCGACTTCTGCCAGATCGACACCGGCAAGCCGGCCGAGTTCGACGCCGACGAGCCGCGCCGGGTGGCCGAGTCGGTGGCGACCATGCAGCTGCGCTACGCCACCATCACCGGGGTGGCCAGGGACGACCTGCCCGACGGCGGGGCCTGGCTCTACGCCGAGACGGTGCGGCAGATCCACGACTCGGTCCCGGGCTGCGGGGTGGAGCTGCTGATCCCCGACTTCGACGCCAAGCCGGATCAGCTGGCGGAGGTCTTCGGGGCGCGGCCGGAGGTGCTCGCCCACAACGTCGAGACGGTGCCGCGGATCTTCCGCCGGATCCGCCCAGCCTTCACCTACGAACGCTCGCTTGAGGTGATCACCAAGGCCCGAGAGGCCGGGCTGGTCACCAAGTCGAACCTGATCCTCGGCCTGGGTGAGGAGCCGGCGGAGGTGTCGGCGGCGCTGCGGGATCTGCACGCGGCCGGCTGCGAGCTGATCACCATCACACAGTATCTGCGGCCGAGCCCGCGCCACCACCCGGTGGCCCGGTGGGTGAAGCCGGAGGAGTTCGTGGCCTTCGCCGCCGAAGCAGAGGAGATCGGGTTCGCCGGGGTGATGAGCGGCCCGCTGGTGCGCTCGTCGTACCGGGCCGGCCGGCTCTACCAGCAGGCGAAACAGGCCCGCGAGCAGCTCCCCGAGCTTTGTTGAGCAGCCGATCATGAGCCTTTGAGCGGACACGCTCGGCGTGTCTGCTTACAGGCTCATGATCGGCGCTGGTCAAACGAGCTCATTTCTGGTGCGCAGAACCAGCGCCGGAGTAGCGTGGGGAGATGGAGCAGGCCGCCCACTAATCGGCCGGAGCACGCGATGTCGAGACTTCAGGTCCTGATTCTGGAGGACAATCCCGACGACGCCCAAGCACTGGTGTTGGAGCTGCGCCGGGCGGGGATCGAATGCAACTGGACCCGGGTCGACACCTTCGACGCGTTCCAGGCCGGGCTGGCGCATCGACCTGACATCATACTGTCCGACTTTGCGCTGCCTGGATTGGATGCGCTCGATGCGCTCACCATGCTCGACGACAGCGATCTCGACATCCCGTTGATCGTGGTGAGCGAGGTGATGAACGAGGAGGCGTGTGTCGAGTGCCTGCGCCGCGGCGCGATCGACTACCTACTCAAGGACCGGCTCTCCCGGCTGGGGCCGGCGGTCGAGCACGCGCTCGCCGAACAGCAGTTGCGGGCCAGCCGGCGGCGCGCTGGTCGCGCTGAGCGGCGCGCCACGCTCCTACTCAATGGGGTGGTGGACAATGCACCATCGGCTATCTATGCCAAGGATGGCGCTGGTCGGTACGTCATCGCGAACGGGCGGATGGAACAACTCCTGGGGGTCGCAGAGGGCACCGCGCTCGGGCGGACCGACCGGGAGCTAGTCGCCGCGCCGCTGGCGGACCGGCTCACCGCGCTGAACCAAGTCCGCCCCGATCGGCCGGCCGAGGGCCGGCCGGAGGAGTTCGGCCACGGTGCTGACCGGCGAATCTACCTGTCGGTGCGGTACCCGATCCGGTTGGAGAACGACGACGGGGATCCCGGCGAGGCGGTCGGCGGGATCCTCACCGACATCACCGAGCAGAAGAAGCGGGTCGAGGCTGAGCTCCGCACCGCTCGCGCCAAGCTGCGGGACCAAGCCGCTGACCTCGAACGGGACATCCTCGATTTCCGCGAGCTCAACGAGATGAAGGCGAAGTTCATCGAAGCAGTCAGCCATGAACTGCGCTCCCCGCTGTCCCTGATCAACGGCACCATCGAGACATTGGTGGAGGACTCCGAGGGTAGCCTCGGCCCGGAGGAGCAGCAGCTGCTGGCGACGATGAGCCGGGCCGGCAGCCGGCTCCAGGCGACCATCATGGACCTGCTGACTGTGTTCCAGATCGACCGCGGCGGGTTCAACGTGACCCTCCGTCCGGTCCGGCTCGCGGAGGTGGTCTATCGAGCGCTCCACACACTTCAACGGGTGTACGAGCCGCTGGGGCACCAGCTGACTATCATTGTCCCCGATGATCTGCCACTGGTAACCGCGGACCGCGACCAGCTCGGCCGGGCTCTGACCGACCTAGTATTGAACGCTATCAAATTTACTCCGTCCGGCGGTTCAATCACGGTCTCCACGGAAGCGACGGACGGCGAAGTAGTAGTCAAGGTACGCGACACCGGGATCGGGATCCCGAACAGCGAGCAAGCGAAGGCGTTCCTGCGGTTCCGCCGCGGCGCGGCCGCCCGACAGCGGGCGAGTCAGGGGGTCGGGCTCGGGCTGGCCATCTGCAAGGAGATCATCGACCAGCACCACGGCTGGATCGACCTCGACTCCGAGGAGGGTCGCGGCACCACCGTCTCCTTCGGCCTCCCCCGGTACGGCAGCCCCGACCGCGACGAGTCCGAGCGCGGCTAGAGGTACTCCACTTGCCGGCCGTGGACCCGGTGCCGAGTATCCAGGACCCGCCGGGCGCTGTCGGCGATCAGGTCGTAGTCGAAGTCGTCGTGGTCGGTCAGGATCACCACCAGATCGGCGGAGAGCAGCTCCTCCCGGGTCAGCTGGACCCGAGCGACCCGCTCGTCCAGGTCAACCTCGCCGACCCGCGGGTCGCAGGCGTGCACGTCGGCCCCGAACCTCAGCAGCCGCTCGGCGACCGCAAATGAGGCCGACTCCCGGACATCGCTGGTATTCGCCTTGTAGGCGAGCCCGACCAACAGAATCCGGGCGCCACGCACCGCCCGTCCGGCGGCGTTGAGGGCACCGAAGACCCGACCCACCACATAGCCGGGCATCCCGGTGTTGATCTCGTTGGCCAGGTTGACGAACCGCAGGTGCACGTTCAAGCGACGCATCACCCACCAGTCCAGGTAAGAGGGGTCAATCGGGAGGCAGTGGCCCCCGACCCCCGGCCCCGGCACGAATTTCATGAACCCGTACGGCTTGGTGGCGGCGGCGTCGATCGCTTCCCAGACATCGACATCGAGGTCGCTGGCGAGCATCGCGATCTCGTTCATCAACGCGATGTTCGTGTGCCGGAAGGTGTTCTCCAGCAGCTTCGTCATCTCCGCGACCTGGGTGCTGCTGACCGAAACCACTTCCTCGACAATCGTCCGGTAGAACGCCTCGACTGCGCGCAGCGATGCGGCGCCCACTCCGGAGATCACCTTCGGGGTCTGCCAGAACGGGCCCCGATCCCGGCCAGGGTCGATCCGCTCCGGGCTGAACCCCAGCGAGAAGTCGAGATCCGCCCGCAGGCCGGAACCCGCTTCCAGGATCGGGCGCACAATCTCCTCGGTGGTGCCGGGGTAGGTAGTGGACTCCAGCACCACGAGGGCGCCCGGGCGCAGACAGCCGGCGAGGACGGTGGCAGCCTCCCGGATGAACGAGAGGTCGGGGATCCCCTCGCTCAATGGTGTCGGCACGGTGATCAGCGCGACCTGGAACACACCGCAGTCGTTCGGATCGGTGGTCACCCGGTACCGGCCAGTGGCGTTGACCTCCGCCAGCTCAGCATCGGAGATGTCGTCGGTGAACGACTCGCTGGCGGTAATCTGCTTGACCCGATCGTGGTCCAACTCGAGCCCGACTACGTCGTAGCCGCACTCCACCGCACGGACGGCCAGCGGGAGCCCCACGTACCCCTGACCGACCACGACCACCCGGGTCGGCTCATTCTCCATGTCCCGACACTCCCCCCTGCGCCAGTTGGCCGGTGCGGTGACGTTCGTGCTCCAGCACCGCCTCGATGATCGCGTCCAGGTCATAACGGGGGCGCCAGCCCGTCAGCTCCCGCACCCGGCTGGTCTCCGGCCGACGGCGCGGCACCTCCTCGAAGCCATCCGGGTGGGCGGCCTGGAAATCCACGAACCGCACCGAGCTGGCGGATCCGGCGGCACGGAGAACCCGGTGCGCCAGGTCCAGGATGGTGACCTCCTCCTCGGAGCCCACGTTGACCGGCACCCCCACCGCTGCCGGTTGGTCGGTCAGCGCGAGCAGCGCCGCTACGACGTCGGTGACGTAGCAGAACGACCGGGTCTGTCGACCATCGCCGTAGACCGTCAGGTCCTCCCCCGCCAACGCCTGCGCCGCGAACCGGGGCAGCACGGCCCCGTACGCCGACGACTGCCCGGGCCCGACGGTGTTGAACAGTCGCGCCACGATCACCGGCAGGCCCAGTTCGCGCCAGTAGCCGAAGGCGAGGAACTCGTCCACCGTCTTGCCGGCGCTGTAGCTCCAGCGGCTGACCGTGGTCGGCCCCAGCAGCCGGTCCGCGTCCTCGTAGAGGGTGCCGGTGTTGCGCCCGTACACCTCTGAGGTGGAGGTGAGCAGCACCCGCTGATGGTGGTGCCGCTGTGCGGCGGCGAGCACATGCTCGGTGCCGAGCACGTTGCCACGCAGTGACGCCAGGGGCCGGTCGAGGATCCGGCGGACCCCGACCGCAGCGGCGAGGTGGGCGGTCCAGTCGCACTCGGCGCTGACCTGCTCGACCAGCGACTGGTCCAGGACGCTGCCTTCCTGGAGCGTGAGCCCGGGTTGGTGGCGGAACTCCGCCAGGCGAGCCGCGTCCGAGGTGGTGAAATCGTCCACCACCACTACCGAGTCACCGCGAGCCAACAGCGCCGCAGTCAAGTAGCGCCCGATGAAACCCGCGCCGCCCGTCACCATGACTTTCGACATCGCAACCCCCGAACCGGCGGTTTCCTCCACCCTACTGCGGCTACGCTAGAACTTGTCGTGCTATAGGACGAGAAAGCTGGATAATGAAGGACTATCGCGCCTGAAGCCGAGGGGCCACCACCAGCTGGAGGTGGTAGGGGAATGTCACGAATCCTTGTGGTGGATGATGACCCTGGAATTGTGCAGTTGATCTCCTTTCGGCTGACTCGCTCGGGCTTCGAGGTCGATACCGCCGCCGACGGCGAGTCCGCCCTTGGCCGGATCCGCGACACACCGCCCGACCTGGTGTTGCTCGATATCCTGATGCCGGGTCTGTCCGGTCTTGATGTGCTGGCCGAGATCCGCGCCTCCGAGCAGACCGCCCAGCTGCCGGTCATCATGCTCACCGCCAAGACCCTCGAGGGCGATATCGAACTGGGCTTCGAGCGTGGCGCCACCGACTACATCGTGAAACCCTTCAGCCCACGAGAGCTGGTGAGCAGAGTCAACGCAGCGATAGCCCGGACCGGAGGCTGATGGACGCCGGAGGCCAGGGGTTCCTGGGCATGCCGACCCGCATCTTGTCAGTTGCCCTGATAGTGCTCCTGCTGACGCTGGCCGCGCTGCTGGTCACCTTGGCGGTGCGGCGGCTGGCACGACTGTCGGCGGAACGTCACCGCGACCGCGTCCTGCCCGAGCTGCGGCTGCTCGCCGCCGCGCTGATCACGGACGGGGAGTTCCCGCCGCCGCTCCCGCCGAGGGACAGCGCGCTTCTCGCCAGCGTCCTGTGGGAGTTCTCCCGGCAGATCACCGGCACCAGCCGGGAGGAGATCGCCGCATACTTCGAGTCGGTCGGGCTGGTCGACCGGGAGCTGCGACTACTCTCGTCCCGCCGGGGTTGGCGCCGGGCAGAGGCCGCCTACGTGCTCGGGGACGCCTGCTCCAATCGGGCCGTGCCGGCCTTGATCGAGCGGCTGGACGACGCCGACCCGCAGGTGGTCGCCGCGGCCGCCCGCAGCCTGGGTCGGCTGCGGGCCAGCCAGGCCGTCGAACCGTTGGCGTCGACGATGGCGGCCGGCCGGTTGCCCTACCCGCTCGGTGGCACCATCCTGATCGACATCCGAACCGGGGTCGTGCCCACGCTCTCGTGGTTGCTGCACCACCCGGAGCCGCGCGCCCGAGCCGGCGGGGTAGAGCTATTCGGGGTCCTCGGGTCGGCCGACGACACGGGCTGGGTCTATCCGTTGCTCACCGACCCGGCCCCGCAGGTGCGCTCCCAGGCGTGCCGGGCGCTGGGGCGGCTGGGAGACGCCGAGGCGCTTCCACCCCTGCTGGCGAGGCTGTCGGATCCCGAACCAGAGGTACGGGCGGCCGCCGCCGACGCGCTCGGCGAGGTCGGGGATCCGCGGGCTCTCCCCGAGCTGCTCGCGCAGGCCAGGCAGGATGTGTTCGAACCCGCCCAGGCGGCGGCGAACGCGGTGGCGCGTACCGACGGCGCGCGGCTGCTCGAGGCCGCGGCCGATCCAGACTCCGGCCCGCACCTCGCCGAGGCCGCCAGTCGGGTAGGCGCCGCCAGCACGCGCAGCGAGGGGTAGAGATGACTACCGCACTGCTGGTCATCGTCATCATCGTGCTCAGCACCTTCCTGGTCACCAACGGCATCTACCTGCTCAACTCGATCCTGGCCGCACGCAAACTGCGTGACATCAGCCGGGAGCTGCGGCGCTCGACCGCCCCGGAGGCGTTCGCTTCGCAGCTGACGCCCGGTGTGTCGATCCTGGTGCCGACCCGCAATGAGGAAGCGGCCATCGTGGATACCGTGCAGTCGTTGCTCGCCCTGCGCTATCCGAGGTTCGAAGTGATCGTGGTGGAAGGCGGCTCCACCGACTCGACCAGGCAGCGGCTGATCGACGAGTTCGAGCTGGTGCCCGCGCAGCGGGCCAGCCGGGACGCTATTCCCACCGGTCCGGTAGGGCCGTGCTTCCTCTCCAGCCGCTACCCGGACCTGTGGCTGATGTGCAAGCCCGAGGCCGGAAAGGCGGACGCGCTCAACGCCGGTGTGAACGCTGCCCGCTACCCCTACTTCGCTACCGTGGACGGTGACGCGATCCTGGAGCCGGAGGCGCTACTCAGAGCGATGCAGCCGGTCCTTGCCGACCCGTCGGTGATCGGCTCGGGCGGCATGGTCCGGGCGGTCAACGGCTCGGTGGTGGAGCACGGCCGGGTGGTCACGGTCGGCTTCCCCGACACCTACGTGAGCGGCCTCCAGATTGCCGAGTATTTCCGGTCGTTCCTGCTGATGCGCACACCGCTGAGCGGGGCCGACTCGGTGCTGATCATCTCCGGCGCGTTCGGGCTGTTCCGCCGCGACCTGGTGGAGCAGGTAGGCGGCTACTACACCGAAACCGCGGCCGACGACGTCGAGATCGTGATCCACCTGTACCGCTTCGCCCGCGAAACCGGCCGCCGGAGCCGCATCGTCTTCCTGCCCGACCCGGTGTGCTGGACCGAGGTCCCCGACACCCTCAGCGGGCTACTGCGGCAGCGCCGGCGCTGGCACCGCGGCCTGGCCGAGGCGATCTGGCGCCACCGCCGAGTGGTGTTCCGCCCCAGCTACGGCCGGCTGGGCTGCTACGCGATGCCGTACCTACTGCTGGAGCTGCTAGGCCCGCCGGTGGAGGTGTTGGCCTGGGTGACGGTGATCGTCGGAGCGTTGCTCGGGGTGCTGTCGCTACCGGTCTTCCTGCTGTTTCTGGCGGTGTCGATCTCGCTGAGCATCAGCGGTTCGCTAGCCGCGCTGACGCTGGCCGAGGCGGACTATCGACGGCACGCACCAGGGCCGGAGACCAGCCGGCTGGTGACCTATGCGCTGTCCGAGACCTTCGGCTACCGCCAACTGGTGTCCGTCGCCTGTCTGGCCGGCCTGATCGACTTCGTGCGCGGGCGCCGCTACTACACCCAACCCACGCGGCGCGGGCACACTCGAAGGTAACGCCATCGCGGCCACGGCACGAACGGGTCGGCTGACAGGCTCATGATCGGCCGGGAAGTCGGCCGGAGAGAGCGGCGGGCGGTGGGCGGCTGGTGGGGCGGTCACGGCTAGACTGGCGGGATGGCCAAGGCTGAGCAGGAGAAGGTGGGGTTCTTCGGCCGTCTCAAGCAGATCGGGATGGTCTTCAAGTTCACCGCCAAGCAGGACAAATGGTTCGTTCCGTGGGCGGCTGCCGCGGTCCTGCTACCCATGTCGCTGGTGGTCCTCGCCCTGCTGGCGGGGCTGGGGTGGTTGTGGCTGCCGGTGGGGCTGATGACGAGCCTGTTGGCGCTGCTGATCGTGCTCAACGTGCGGTCCAGCAAGGTGTTCATGAAGGCCGCCGAGCAGCAACCGGGCGCCGCCGCCTCGATCGTGGAACGGATGCGGGGCGACTGGCGGGTGACCCCGGCGATCTCCTCCACCACCCAGATGGACATGATCCACCTGGTGTTGAGCCGGCGCGGCGTTATCCTGCTCGCCGAGGGTGACCGGCAGCGGTTGAAGCCGATGCTCGGTCAGGAGAAGCGGCGACTGTCGAAGGTGATCGGCTCGGCGCCGCTACACGACTTCATCCTCGGCCACGGGGAGAATGAGATCCCGCTGGGCAAGCTGCGGATCAAGCTGATGCAGCTGCCGAAGAGCATGTCCGGGCGGGACGTCAACTCGCTGGACAAGCGCTTGAAGGCGCTGTCGGCGCGACCTCGGATGCCGAAGGGCGCCATCCCGAAGGAGATGGTCCCCCGCAACATTCGGCCGCCGAAGGGCGCCACCCGCGGCCGCTGACCGGCCCGGATCCCCCGCCGGGATGCTGTAACAGACCAGAAACAGTCGAGACACGCTAGGGCAACCCCTCGGCCATAGGCTAGGTGCAGAGCCGGCCACCTGTGCGCGACGTTGCGTCCGGCCGGATGTACCCGATCCGCACGCCAGCGCCAGGAGGAAGTGTTGTTCGCCAACCCTGATGAGCTGCTCCGTTACATCAGCAGCGAGGGTGTCAAGTTCATCGACGTCCGGTTCTGCGACCTGCTCGGGGTCATGCAGCACTTCGTCGTCCCGATCGAGTCGTTCGACGACTCGGTCGCCACCGACGGGCTCGCCTTCGACGGTTCGTCGATCCGCGGGTTCCAGCAGATCCACGAGTCGGACATGCTGCTGCTGCCGGACGTGGCGACCGCCTTCGTCGACCCGTTCCGGGCTGAGAAGACGCTCGCGATGAACTTCTTCATCCACGACCCGTTCACCCGTGAGCCGTACAGCCGGGACCCGCGGAACGTCGCGAAGAAGGCCGAGGCCTACCTGATCTCCAGCGGGATCGCCGACACCGCGTACTTCGGGCCCGAGGCCGAGTTCTACGTCTTCGACTCGATCCGGCACGAGACCAGCCCGCACCAGAGCTACTACTACATCGACTCGGTCGAGGGCGCCTGGGCCACCGGGCGGGAAGAGCCGGGCGGCAACCGGGGATACAAGACCGCTTACAAGGGCGGCTACTTCCCGGTCCCGCCGACCGACCACTACGCCGACCTGCGCAACGCCATGGTTACCAACCTCGGCAAGGTGGGCATCACGGTCGAGCGGGCCCACCACGAGGTCGGCACCGCCGGCCAGGCGGAGATCAACTACCGGTTCTCCACCCTGCTGCACTGCGCCGACCAGACCCAGCTGTTCAAGTACGTCATCAAGAACACCGCCTGGGCCAACGGCAAGACCGCCACCTTCATGCCGAAGCCGCTCTTCGGCGACAACGGGTCGGGGATGCACACCCACCAGAGCCTCTCGCTCAACGGTGACGCGCTCTTCTACGACGAGACCGGCTACGCCGGCCTGTCGGACATGGCCCGCTGGTATATCGGGGGGCTGCTCACCCACGCGCCGAGCCTGCTGGCGTTCACCAACCCGACGGTCAACTCGTACCGGCGGCTGGTCCCCGGCTTCGAGGCCCCGGTGAACCTGGTCTACTCGCAGCGTAACCGCTCCGCCTGCATCCGGATTCCGGTCACGGGCGCCAGCCCGAAGGCGAAGCGGGTCGAGTTCCGGGTGCCGGACGCGTCCGCCAACCCGTACCTCGCCTTCTCGGCGATGTTGATGGCCGGCCTCGACGGGGTCAAAAACAAGATCGAACCGCCGGCGCCGATCGACAAGGACCTGTACGACCTGCCGCCGGAGGACTACGCCAACGTCACCCAGACCCCGGGCTCGCTGCCTGAGGTGCTGGAGGCGCTCAAGGCCGACCACAACTACCTGCTCGAGGGCGGGGTGTTCACGCCGGACCTGATCGAGACCTGGATCGACTGGAAGAACGAGAACGAGATCGACCCAGTTCGGCTGCGTCCGACGCCGCACGAGTTCGAGATGTACTTCGGGGTCTGACCCAGAAGACCACCACGGCGAGGGCCGCCCGGAGATTCTCCGGGCGGCCCTCGCCGTCTGCCGCCTCTGATCAGCGCCGGGCCGACACGGCGGCCTACCCGCAAGTACGCTGCCGGGATGAACTCCGCTGCGCGCTGGCCCCGCCGAACGTTGAAGATCGGCATCTGGACGCTCGCAACCCTGCTGGTCGTCGCGCTCGTCGCCAGCCTCCTCGGGGTCTGGACCGTCCGCCGCGCCTTCCCCAGCCACGACGGGGAGCTCGCTCTGCCCGCGCTGGACTCCCCGGTCACCGTCTACCGTGACCAGCACGGCGTCCCCCAGATCTACGCCGAAACCGTGGAGGACCTGTTCCGCGCCCAAGGGTTCACCCACGCCCAGGACCGGTTCTGGGAGATGGACTTCCGCCGGCACCTCACCAGTGGCCGGCTCTCGGAGCTGTTCGGCCCCGATCAGGTGGAGATGGACACGTATCTGCGGACCATGGGCTGGCGCCGGGTGGCCGAGGCCGAGTGGGAGCTGCTCAGCGCCGAAACCCAGCGCTACCTCACCGCGTACGCCGAAGGGGTGGACGCCTGGGTGGCGGAGACCGGCGGACCGGCCGCCACCGGCCGCAAGTCACTGCACTACCGGGTGCTGGGCCTGCAGAACTCCGGCTACGAGGTGGCGCCCTGGGACCCGATCGACAGTCTCGCCTGGTTGAAGGCGATGGCCTGGGAGCTGCGCGGCAACCTCGACGCGGAGGTGGAACGCGCGGCGCTGCTCGCCGCCGGCCTGCGCCGGGACCAGATCGATGAGCTCTTCCCCGGCTACCAGTACCAGGAGCAGCCGCCGATCGTCGGTGACGGCGATCTGGTCGACGGTGAGTTCGTCCCCGGCGACGACGAGCCGGCCGAGTCGGGTGCGGCCGCCGGCCGCGGCGGCGAGGCCGACAGTCAGGGCGGAGCCGGCAGCGCCGCCCCGGCCGGAGGGTTCGGCCCCGCCGGCAGCGACGCCGGAGTGGGGTCGAACTCCTGGGTGGTCAGCGGTGCGCACACCGAATCCGGCGCCCCGATCCTGGTCAACGACCCGCACCTGGGGGTGACCATGCCCGGGACGTGGTACCAGGTCGGGCTGCACTGCGACTGCGGTTACCGGGTCAGCGGGTTCAGCTTCACCGGCGTCCCCGGGGTGGTGATCGGCCACAACGACCGGATCGCGTGGGGCTTCACCAACCTCAACCCGGACGTGACCGACCTGTACCTGGAACGGCTCGCCGACGACCGGTACGAACTCGACGGGCAGTGGCAGGAGCTGTCGGTACGCACCGAGACGATCCGGGTCGCCGGCGGTGACGATGTCACCGTCGAGGTGCGGCAGACCCACCGCGGGCCGCTGCTCTCCGACGCCGATGATGAGCTGGCACGGCTCGCCGACGCCGGCCCGGTGCAGGATGAGGTGATCGACACCGCGGGTGCGGCCCCGAGCGCCCCCGGTGGTGAGGAGTTCGGCTTCTCGCTGGCCTGGACCGCGCTGACCCCGGGCACCACCATCGAGGCGCTGTTCGTGCTGAACCAGGCCACCGGCTGGGAAGACTTCCGGGAAGCGGCGGCGCGCTTCGAGGTGCCGTCGCAGAACCTGGTCTACGCCGACGTCGACGGCGCCATCGGTTACCAGGCGCCGGGCCGGGTGCCGGTGCGGGCCGCCCACGACGGGCAGTGGCCGGCGCCCGGCTGGAGCTCGGAGTTCGACTGGGGCGACGATGTGCCGTTCGAAGCGCTGCCACACACCTACAACCCGCCCGAGGCACTGATCGTCGCCGCCAACCAGGCCGTCGTCGGGCCGCAGTACCAGCCCGCCCTCACCGAAGATTGGGGGGTCGGCTACCGCAGCAACCGGATCTACGACCTGCTCGACGAGGCGATCGCCGCCGGACCGATCACCGTGGCCGACATGGAACGGATGGTCTTCGACAACTACCAACAGTTCGCACCGACGCTGGTGCCGGCGCTGCTAGCCGCCGCACCCGCCCCCGACCGCGACGGCCCGGAGCAGGCCGCGGTGGAGCTGCTGCGGGAGTGGGACCATCAGCAACCCGCCGACGGCGACCCGGGGTCGACCGAGGCGCACAGCGCGGCCGCCGCGGCCTACTACAACGCGGTGTGGCGACACCTGCTCCAGTTGACCTTCGACGAGCTGCCCGAAGACCGGCAACCGACCGGCCGGGGCCGCTGGTTGGACGTGGTGGCGGCGCTGCTCGACGAACCCGACTCGCCGTGGTGGAACCGGCTCGACACCGGAACCACCGAAACCCGCGACGACATCCTCGCGCAGGCGCTCACCGACGCGTACCAGGATCTCGCGGCTGAGTTCGGCGAGGACCCCGCCCAATGGCGCTGGGGGGACCTGCACACGCTGCACCTACGCGACGCCACCTTCGGCAGCTCCGGGATCGGTCCGGTGGAGTCGCTGTTCAACCGGGGTCCGTTCCCGGTCGCCGGCGGGTCGGACATCGTCAACGCGACGTCGTGGGACGCCCGCACCGACGGCTACGAGGTGACCGTCCTGCCGTCGATGCGGATGGTCATCGACATGTCTGACCTGGACAGTGCCCGCTGGATCCAGGCCACCGGCAACTCCGGGCACCCCTACCACGCCAACTACGTCGACCAGCTGGAGCCCTGGCAACGGGGCGAGATGCTGCCGTGGCGGTGGGAACGCGCCACCATCGAGGCGGAGGCGGTGGCCGAACTACGGCTCAGCAGCGCGGGCCCGGCCGGGTGACCACCCCCAGCACCTCATACTCACCCGGCTCGGCGACCTGCACCTCGGTCCACTCCCCCGCCGCGGTCAAGCAGGCCTCACCGTCGCCCACGATCGCCAACCGGCGCGACCACCACACCCGCAGCAACACCTCCGCATCGGCCTCGGTGACCTCGAACACCACCGACTGCGGCGTCATCTCCAGCAGGGTCGCCGGCCCCTCCAGGATCGCCGGGGCGTCGATGACCTTATACAGCACCCAGTCGTCGTCCTCCCACACCGGATCGAGGTAAGGCAACCCCTCATCGATCAGCTCCGCCTCCGGGCGGCCCACCCACGACACCGGCCCTTGCGGGAGCACCACGTACGCGACCCCGTTATCGGTGAGCCACTGCTGATATGAGTCGGCGTCGAGGGTCCCGTCGAAAAAGAGTGGATGCCGGTCGAGGTCGGCCTGGCGCAACCAACCCCGGGCGAGCGGGGCGGTGTCCAGGTGCGCCGCCTCCCAATAGTTGACGGTCGGCACCACCTCGACCCGCCCCTCCAACTGCCGGCCGGCGAGCTCCTCCCGCAGCGCCGCATAGTGCTCCGGCGCCGCCGTCGGATCGCCAGCACGGGCCAGATCCTGGAAGACCACCGGCGGCTGCCACACCGCCAAGCCCGCCAGCACCGCGGTCAACCAGCCCACCGGCCGCCGCAGCTGCCACCCGTGCGCCCGATGGATGAACCTGCCCAGCGCCGACCTGGTCAGCCGCCAACCGATCCACACCCACTGCGGCACCATCGCGTACGCGCCCACCAGCGGCAGCGCGAACAGCGCCGCCAACCGGGTAGCGTTCAGCCCCACCGGCGTCGGCACCAGGTAAGCCGCCGCTACCCCGGCCGCCGACAACAGCGCCCCGGCCCGGACCACCCGGTGCGGCACCAGCAGCGCCACCACCAGGCTGGCCACCACCGCCTGCCACAGATCGGCGGCGCTCATGTTCATCCACCCACCGGTGCCGAACCAGCCACCCATCACCAGCACCGGTACGCCCGACCCGGCGATCAGCATCAGCCCACCGAGCGCCGGGTCGGTCGGGCGAAACGAACCACGCCACACCACCGGCCGGGTCCCGCCGCCCGGGGTGGGGTCGCGCCGCCGCCAGCCGTGGCAGAGCAGCGCTACCCCGGCGAGGCCGACGAACAGGCCCGCCACCGGACTCGCCGCCGCCGCCACCGCGGCCAGCACCAACGCCCCGGTCCATCGCCGCAGCTGCGGCCCGTGGCCGGTCAGGGCGACCAGCGCGAGCAGGCCGAACGCCACCCCCAGCGCGAATGTGACCCGACCCGAGACCAGGTTGCCGGCGAAACCCACCGCACCCAACACGCCGCCGAGCAGCGGGCGCGGCGCGCCGGTCCGCCGCAGCAGCACCACCAGGGCGAGCGCGGAGACAACAGCCGCGATCGCACCCACCGGCCGAGGACCCAGCCACGCCATCAACGGCGGCGACACCATGCTGTAGCCGTACGGCACCACCCCGCCGTACCAGCGGAAATCGACCGGCGCCCAGCCGTGCTCGGCGAAGAAGTCGGCCCGGGCCACCTGCGCGGACAGGTCGGTGCCCATCGGCGGCGCCAGCAGCCAGGCGACCACCAGGGCCACCGCCAGCGCTCCGGTGACCAGCAGCGGCCGCCGATCGGGTCGGGTCAGTGCGGCGACCGCACCACCCGGCACCAGGCCGCGCCCGGTGCCCACCGGACTAGCCATCGAAGACCCGCTCCATCGCCGCCCGGCTGTGGCGCGCCACCCGCAGGTAGTGGTCGTAGAACTCGTGCGGGTCCGGCTCGGCCAGCAACTGGGCCACCCCGGCCAGCTCCGGACCGTGCGCCGGCAGTTCGTCGGCGGGTCGGCCACGTACCAAGGTCAGGGCGTTACGCACCTGCGCTGCCAGCCGCCAGCCGGTGACCAGCGCGGTGGCGTCGGTCGCGCCGATCAGGCCCGCGGTGCGGGCGGCGGCGAAGGCCGGCAGCGTCTGCGGCGTCCGCAGCTCGGCCACCTCCGCCCCGTGCCGCAGCTGCAACAGCTGGATCGTCCACTCCACATCGGCCAACCCACCGCGGCCCAACTTGGTGTGGGTACGCGGGTCCGCGCCGCGGGGCAGCCGCTCCGCCTCCACCCTGGCCTTGATCCGCCGGATCTCCACCACCTGCTCTCGGGTCAGCCCACCAGCTGGGAACCGCACCCGGTCGGCCATCGCCAGGAATCGGGTGCCCAGGTCGGCGTCGCCAGCGACGAACCGGGCGCGCAGCAACGCCTGCGCCTCCCAAACTCCCGACCAGCGGGCATAATACTGGGTGTACGCGGCGAGGCTGCGGACCAGCGGCCCCTGCCGCCCTTCGGGTCGCAGGTCGGCGTCGATCCCTAGCGGCGGGTCTGGCGCCGGCGCGGAGAGCAGACCGCGGAGCTGCTCGGCGACCCGGCGGGCGCTGGTGGCGGCCAGCTCGTCGGTCAGCCCACCGGAGGTTTCGTAGACAAAGAGCACATCGGCGTCGGATGGGTAGCTCAGCTCCCGGCCACCGAGCCGGCCCATGCCGATGATCGCGAACCGCAGGGTCTCCGGCGCCCCCGCCGCCGCCCGTGCCGCCGCGAGCGTCGCTCCGATGGTGGCGTCGGTCAGATCGGCGAGCGCCGCACCGACCGTGTCGATCTCGACCGGGCTGCCCGGCGCCAGCTCGCCAGCGGCCAGCACATCGGCGCAGGCGATCCGGAGCAGCTCCCGGCGCCGCAGCGCCCGTACCGCGGTCACCGCCCCGGTGGCGGCCCCCACGGCACCGCCGCTGAGATGCCGGGAGGCCGCGGCCGCGAAACCTTCCCGCAGCACCGAACCGGACCGGGGGACGAGCTCCTCGTCGTCGGCTAGCAGCCGCACCGCCTCCGGGTCCCGCGCCAGCAGCTCCGTGACGTAGCGGGACAACCCCAGCACCCGGGCCAGCCGCTGCGCCACCGGGCCGGTGTCGCGCAACAGCCGCAAATACCACGGCACCGCCCGCAGCGCCTCCGAGACCTGCCGGTAGGCCAACAACCCGCGGTCGGGCTGCGGCGCGGTCGCGAACTCCTCCAGCAGCACCGGCAACAAGGTGCGTTGAATCGCCGCCGAGCGGGACACCCCGCCGGTGAGCGCCTCCAGATGGCGCAGGGCGCCGGGTGGGTCGGCGAAGCCGAGCAGCTCCAGCCGGGCCGACGCCGCCGCCGGAGTCAACCGCAGCGAGTCGGTCGACACCCGCGCCACCGCGGTGAGCAGCGGTCGGTACAGCAGTTTGGCGTGCAACCGTCGCACCTGGGCCGCGTGCCCGACCCACTCCGCCCGGAAGGCGCCGACCGCGTCGCCGCGGGCGTCGCCCCGGTAGCCCAGAGCGGTCGCCAGCCACGCGAGCCCTGCCGGATCATCCGGCACCAGGTGGGTGCGGCGCAGCCGTTGCAGCTGCAGCCGATGCTCGACCCGGCGCAGGAACCGGTACGACGCGACCAGCGCCTCGCCGTCGTCCCGGCCCACATACCCACCGGAGACCAGCGCCCGCAGCGCCGGCAGCGTACCCGGCACCCGTAGGCTCTCATCGGCCCGGCCGTGGACCAGCTGCAGTAGCTGCACCGCGAACTCGATGTCGCGCAGGCCGCCGGGGCCCCGCTTGATCTCCCGGTCGAGCTCCCCCGCGGGTACGTTGTCGATGATCCGCTGCCGCATCGCCCGGATGTCGGCGACCGCGTCCGGCCGAGTCGCCGCCGCCCAGATCAACGGCTGCAGCTCCGAGCGCCAGCGCTCGGTGAGGGCGGCGTCGCCAGCGGCCGCCCGGGCCTTGAGCAGCGCCTGAAACTCCCAGGTCCGCGCCCACTTGTGGTAATAGGCCAGATGGCTGGCGAGGGTCCGCACCAGCGGCCCCCGGGCGCCCTCCGGCCGCAGCGCGGCATCCACCTGCCAGGCCACCTGACCACAGATCTGAATCATGGTCGCCGCGACCGTGGTGGCCGCCGGCAGATCCGCCCCGTCGTCGGCTACGAAGATGACGTCCACGTCGGAGACGTAGTTGAGTTCTCCGCCACCACACTTGCCCATCGCCACCACCGCCAGCGACGGCGCGACGGCGGGGCCGTCGGCGAGCCGGTACGCCGCCGCCAGGGTGGCCTCGGCCAGGCCGGTCAGCCGCGCCATCACCTCCTCCAGGTCGACCATGCCGGTCAGGTCGTCGGCCGCGATGCGCAACAGGCTGCGCTGATACGCCACCCGTAGCTCGGCGACGTCGGCGCCGGAGACCGGCGGTTCCGGCGGTGCGTCGGGCAGCAGGCACCGCCACTGCTCCGGCTGGGCGACCAGGTAGTCACCGAGCGCGGAGGAGGCGCCGAGCACCGCCAGCAGCCGGGAACGCACCTCCGGATGCTCGGCGAGCGGATCGATGCCAAGCGCCTCGGTGAGCCGGTCAAGCTGCCGCTGCGCCAGCTCCGGATCGGCCGCCCCGGCCAACCGCCCGGCCCGCTCCTGCCGATTCCGGGCCGGCCCCCGCGAGTCGTTCACTGCCCGAGCAACGGCAGATCGGGCGGGGCGGTGACGAGCTCCCCGCGAACCACGGCGGCGAACCGGGCAGCCACCGGTTGCCACACCTCGGCCAGGTCGTCGCCGACCGCGGCCACCCCGGCGACCAGCACATCCGGGTCCACCCCGGCGGCCAGCAGCAGCTCCGGGTCGGCGACCGCCCACTCGGCGAGCTGCCCCGGATCGGGCTCGATGTGGAACTGCAGCCCCCAGGCGGCCGAACCGATCCGGAACGCCTGATGCGGATGGTGCACCGACGCGGCGAGCAGCACGGCGCCGGCCGGCAACTCGGAGATCTCGTCCCGCAGCCACTGCACCACATCCGGGGTGAACGGAACCCGTTCGAAGAGCACGTCGGAGTCGGCTGCGTCCCGGCGGGCAGCCAGCGCCGCCCCGGCCTGCGCGCTGCTGGCCGGGGCCACCGCACCGCCGTGGGCGAGCGCGAGCAGCTGCGCCCCCCGGCCGATCGCCAGCGTCGGCACCCGGTATCGGACCGCCTTACGCAGCAGCGACTCGGCCCCCGCCGGCCAGGGTGGGGCGTCCGGGTGCTGTCGCCCGAACACCACCATTCCGGCGTACTCGGTGGGGTCGGCGGGCAGCGGCTCACCGGCCGCCGGCTTGACCCGCTGCAACCGGAGGCCGGCTCCGGTCAGCCAGTCGCCGAGCCGGCGCAGGTCGGTAGCCACGTCAAGTTCAACCACCAGCACCTCGGCGGGTGGTTGCGGGTTTTCTGCCACGCTCCGAGGCTATCGACTCGGTCCGCCGGCTACGCTTCCTGCCCGTGGATTCGATAGCGACAGTTCGTGGTCCGGTCCTGCGGCCAGGCGACACCGTGGCGGTGGTGTCCCCGGCCGGGCCGGCCGAGCCGGAGCTGGTCGAGGTCGGTCTCGACCTGTTCCGGTCCTGGGGGCTCAACCCGGTGCTGGGGGCGCATGCGCTGGACCGGGACGGCTTTCTGGCCGGCCGCGACGAGGACCGGGCCGCCGACCTCAACGCCGCTCTGCGGGACCCGCAGGTGCGGGCGGTGGTAGCGACCCGGGGTGGGTACGGCGCCCAGCGCATCGTGGACGAGATCGACCTGGCCGCGGCCCGCCGGGATCCGAAACCGGTGGTGGGCTTCTCCGACATCACCGCGCTCCAGCTGGCGCTGTGGCGCGGCGCCCGGCTGGCCTGCGTACACGGCCCCGGCCTGGCTTGGCGACCGTCGCGTACCGGCGACCTGTCGGCGGAGTCGCTGCGCGACGCGCTGTTGACCACCCGGCCGGTGGTGGTGAAGCAGGACCCGGCGGCGCCGACCGCGCCGGTCACCTGCGGGGGTAGCGCCGCCGGCACCCTGCTCGGCGGGAACCTGTGTCTGCTCACCACTTCGCTGGGCACGCCGGACTTTCCGGATCTGGCCGGGGCGGTGCTGCTGATCGAGGATGTGGCCGAACCGCCGTACAAGGTGGATCGGATGCTGACCCAGCTACGCCGGGCCGGGGCGCTGGCCGAGGTGGCGGCGGTGGCGGTGGGTCAGTTCGTCGGTGCGGACGCGGACCCGGCGACCACGACCGAGGTGCTGACCGATGCGTTGGGGCAGCTCGGCGTGCCGGTGCTGGGTGGGTTGCCGATCGGGCACGGCGACGGCCAGTTGACGGTGCCGGTCGGGGTGCCGGCCACACTGGACGCCGAGGCCGGCACCCTGACCGCCAGCGCCGCGGTCTGCTGACCTCCCTGACCCATGAGTGTTGACCATGGAGTTTGGCACCCGTTTTGGCCCCCACCATGTACCTAGGTCCATGATCGCGCGGGGGAAGCGGGCGCGGGTGGGGGGTTAGACGGGTTCGATGAGGAGATCGCGGGCCGCGGCGGCGAGCTGATGCGGCCGATCGGAGAGCACCGGCCACCGGCGAGCCGCCGCCAACTGCGCCACATGCGCCGCGGTCACCTCGCCGCCGGCGAGCTTCACCTGGGCGCAGAGCACCGCGACGTCGTGCGCCCCCGGCTCTGCCAACACCGTCCCAGCGTCGTGGAGCAGCTCGGTCAACTGCTCGCTGCCGGGCCGGCTGGCGAGCGCTTCCCGCAGCGACAGCGTCGAGACCAGCAGGGTGCGACCGCGGCGGCGGCACGACCGGACCACCGACTGAAGATAGAGGTCGTCGTTGGCGTAGGCGAGCAGCGCGCCGGTGTCCAGCACCCACCCGCCGGCGTCAGCGATCATGCCGCCGGGTACCGGGCCAGCAACTCACGGTCCGCTTCGACCATCCGGCAGGCTTCGGCCCTCGCCTGCTCGGCGGGCATCCCCTCGATCTGGAAGACCCGCTGGTAATGCTCCACGGTCGGGCACCCGCCGCGGCGCATGATCCGGGCCTGGACCTCGTCGGATTCGGCCGCCGGGTGGGGGCCGGCGGCCCGGCACTGGGCCAGGAACCGCCGGCTCTCGTCGATGGCGGCGAGGATCCGGTTACTCAGCGCCCCCTCCGGCGCCGGATCAGGCTCCCGCCGCATCGGGGGCACCAGCAGGTGGGGATCGGTTACCTCGGAGCGCGACTGAGCATCAGGCATAACCTCATGGTATTTGCCTGACTACTAAGAGTCACCGCGCCACTCGTCCACTACAGGTTGAGATACCGGCGTCGCTCGTACGGGGTGACCTCCCGGCGGTACTGCTCCCACTCGTCCCGCTTGTTGCGGAGCACATAGTCGAAGACATGCTCCCCGAGCACCTCAGCCACCAGCTCCGAGTCGGCCATCACCGCGATCGCCTCGGCGAGGTTCTCCGGCAGCGGCTCGTACCCGGCAGCCTTCCGCTCCTTCGGCGACAGCGCCCAGACGTCGTCCTCCGCCCCCGGCGGCAGCTCATAGCCCCGCTCGATACCGGCCAGCCCGGCACCCAACATCACCGCGAAGGTGAGGTACGGGTTACACGCCGAATCCAACGAGCGGATCTCCACCCGGGCCGAGTTCGGCTTGCCGTACGCCGGCACCCGCACCAGCGCGGATCGGTTCTGGTGACCCCAGCAGACATACGCCGGGGACTCGGTGATGCCCTGCGCCAACGGCTTCGGGAACAGCCGCTTGTACGAGTTGACCCACTGATTGGTGATCGCGGTGAACTCCCGGGCGTGCATCAACAGCCCGGCGATGAACGCCCGCGCCACCTTGGAGAGCTTCATCTCGTCGTCCGGATCGTGGAAGGCGTTCCGCTCGCCCTCGAACAACGACAGATGGGTGTGCATACCGTTGCCGGGCTGATCGGTCACCGGCTTCGGCATGAAGGTGGCGTGCACCCCGTGGCTGAGCGCCACCTCCTTCACCACATGCCGGAAGGTCATGATGTTGTCGGCGGTGGTGAGCGCGTCCGCGTACCGCAGGTCGATCTCCTGCTGGCCGGGCGCCACCTCATGATGGCTGAACTCGACCGAGATGCCGATCCGCTCCAGCGCCAGCACCGCCTGCCGCCGGAAGTCCCGGGCCACCGCGTGGGTGGTGTGGTCGAAGTAGCCACCGGTGTCTACCGGCATCGGCTCGGCGCCGTCGGCCGGATTCTCCTGCAGCAGGAAGAACTCGATCTCGGGGTGGGTGTAGAAGGTAAAGCCCTGCTCGGCCGCCTTCGACAGCGCCCGACGCAGCACATGCCGCGGATCGGCCCAGCTCGGCGAGCCGTCAGGCATCAGGATGTCGCAGAACATCCGCGCGCTCTCGCCGTCCGAACCACCCTCCAGCGGGAAGATCTGGAAGGTCGTCGGATCCGGCATCGCGATCATGTCGGACTCGTGGACCCGGGCGAAACCCTCGATCGCCGAACCGTCGAACCCGATCCCCTCCGAGAAGGCCGCCTCCAGCTCCGCCGGCGCCACCGACACGCTCTTGAGGGTGCCGAGCACATCGGTGAACCACAACCGGACGAACCGGATGTCCCGCTCCTCCAGCGTACGAAGGACGAACTCTTGCTGCCGCTCCATGTCTTCCTCTCCAGCCGGCTGCGCGTCACCGGCGCCTTCGCCCCCGCCAGCGCGTCGACACCATCCCCCAGTCTCCTCTTCCCCGGTTACCGCCACATTACGGGCCCCCATCCGGGTGCGCGATGATGGAACCATGCCCCAGCTTCGACTCGCGCTCGCCCAGCTGAACCCGACCGTCGGCGACATCACCGGCAACGCCGCGCTGATCCGGCAGTGGTGCCGGCGCGCCGCCGACGCCGACGCCCAGCTGGTGGCCTTCCCGGAGCTGGCGCTGACCGGTTATCCGGTAGAGGACCTGGTGTTCCGGGAGGCCTTCGTCGCCGCGTCCCGCGCCCAGCTCAGCCAGCTCGCCGCCGACCTCGCCGCCGACGGGCTGGGCGGCCTGCCGGTGATCGTCGGCTACCTCGACGCCGACGGCCCGGCCCGGCTCGGCGCCGAAGCGGTCCGCACCGCCGGACCCCGCAACGCGCTGGCGCTGCTGCACGAGGGCGCCGTCGCCGCCCGGTACTTCAAACACCACCTCCCCAACTACGGCGTCTTCGACGAGGACCGATACTTCGTCCCCGGCGACACGCTGACCGTGGTGCGGGTAGGGCCGCCCGCCGAGCCGGTGGACGTGGCGCTCACCATCTGCGAAGACATCTGGCAGGCCGGGGGCCCGTTCGCCGCCGCCCGGGCCGCCGGGGTCGGGCTGGTGGTCAATATCAACGGCTCCCCGTACGAGTTGGACAAAGACGACGTACGCGCGCCACTGGTCGCCCGGCGGGCCCGGGAGGCGGGCGCCGCGGTGGCGTACGTCAACCTGGTCGGCGGCCAGGATGAGCTGCTCTTCGACGGCGACTCGATGATCGTCGACGCGACCGGGCAACTGCTGGCACGCGCCCCGCAGTTCGAGTCACACCTGCTCGTCCATGACCTGCCGCTGCCGCCCGCCGCGGGCGGTGGCGACGCGCCGGCACCCGCGGCGCTAGCCGGGCTCCGGCTGGCCCGCACTGAACTGCCGATCCCGTTGCCGGCCCCGACCGGCCCACCGCGCGAAGGCGGGGTGGCGCCCCGGTTGGCCACCGAGGCGGAGGTGTGGCGCGCGCTGGCCCTCGGCCTGGCCGACTACACCCGCAAAAACGGGTTCACCTCGGTGGTGCTCGGCCTCTCCGGCGGCATCGACTCCAGCGTGGCCGCGGCGCTCGCGGTCGACGCACTCGGCCCGGAACGGGTAGTGGGGGTCTCGCTACCCAGCCAGCACAGCTCCAGCCACTCCCGGGACGACGCCGCCGAGCTGGCGAAACGTACCGGCCTGGACTACCGGATCGAGCCGATCCAACCGATGGTCGACGCCTTCCTGGCGAACCTGTCGCTGTCGGGCGTGGCGGTGGAGAACCTGCAGGCCCGGGTCCGCGGGGTGATCCTGATGTCGCTGTCGAACCAGGAGGGGCACCTGGTGCTGACCACCGGCAACAAGAGCGAGCTGGCGGTGGGTTATACAACCCTCTACGGCGACTCGGTCGGCGGCTTCAACCCGCTCAAGGATGTGCCGAAGACGCTGGTCTGGCAGCTGGCTCGCTGGCGCAACCAGGCCGCCGTCGACGCCGACGAGCTGCCGCCGATCCCGGAGAGCTCGATCACCAAGCCGCCGAGCGCGGAGCTGCGGCCGGGGCAGCGCGACACCGACTCGCTGCCGCCGTACGAGCAGCTGGACGCGATTCTCGCCGGCTACATCGACGGTGACCTGGGCCGCGACGGGCTGGTCGCGGCCGGGCACGACCCGGCGGTCGTCGACCGGATTCTCCGCCTGGTCGACCAGGCCGAGTACAAACGCCGCCAGGCCGCACCCGGCACCAAGATCTCGATCAAGGCGTTCGGCCGGGACCGCCGACTACCGGTCACCAACCGCTTCCGCGACGCCTGACCGGTGTGAGATCTTCCACCGGCTCCTCCCCCCACCTCCCGATGAGTGGGACGATCAACGGAGTTGGACACCCGGGGACCGCCGCGGGCGGCCTCGAGGCGAGAGGAGACCCAAATGCCCGGTCGGGTACGCACCCACCAGCTGCGAGCGCTCAAGGAGCGCGGCGAGCGGTGGCCGATGCTCACCTCCTACGACCAGTACACCGCCGCGATCTTCGACCGGGCGGGGATACCGGTGCTGCTGGTCGGCGACTCCGCAGCCAACAACGTCTACGGCTACGGCAGCACCCTGCCGGTGACCGTGGACCAGCTGCTGCCGCTGGTCCGGGCGGTGGTCGGAGCGACCGAGCAGGCGATGGTCGTCGGTGACCTGCCGTTCGGCTCCTACGAGGAGGGCCCGACTCAGGCGCTGCGGACGGCGGTCCGGTTCATGAAGGAGACCGGCTGCCACGCGGTGAAGCTGGAGGGTGGTGCGCGGTGCGCACCGCAGATCGAGACGATCACCAAGGCCGGGATCCCGCTGATGGCGCACATCGGCTTCACCCCGCAGAGCGAACACCAGCTCGGCGGCTTCCGGGTGCAGGGGCGGGGGGACGCCGCCGAGCAGGTGCTGGCGGACGCCCACGCGGTCGCCGAAGCGGGAGCCTTCGCGGTGGTGCTGGAGATGGTCGCCGGTGACGTCGCCAAGCAGGTCACCCACGAGTTGCCGATCCCCACCATCGGGATCGGCGCCGGAGTCGAGACCGACGCCCAGGTGCTGGTCTGGCAAGACATGGCCGGGCTCAACACCGGCGCCGCGCCGCGGTTCGTGAAGCGGTACGCCGACCTGGCCGGAGTGCTCACCGAGGCGACCACCCGGTACGCCGACGAGGTCCGCGCCGGCACCTTCCCGGCCCCGGAACACTCCTACTGACCTGCCCGCTCCACCCGCCCCACCATCGCGCCGATCATGAGCGTGTTGACCGACTCGCCGGGGTGGTTTCAAGCGGTCGGTGCAAGGAGTAGTTGATTCAAGGCCTCCGCGGGAGTATCCCATCCCAGGGTCTCCCGCGGACGGCCGTTCAGCGACACCGCGACCGTGTCCATCTCGGCCTGGCTGACGACAGAGAAGTTGGTTTTGCCTCTCGGGTAGTACTGACGCAGCAGCCTGTTGGTGTTTTCGTTGGTGCCCCGCTGCCAGGGCGAGTGCGGATCACACAGGAACACCGGGCAGCCTGTGGCCAGGGTGAAGGAGGCATGACCAGCCAGTTCGCTTCCCTGGTCCCAGGTCAGCGAACGCACTAGATGCTGCGGCAGGCGGGCCATCAATCCGCGCACTACCGTCAATACCTCCGGGCTGGAGCGGTCAACAGGCAATGCGCCGAGCATCACAAACCGGGTGGTGCGCTCCACTAGAGTCACCATCGCCGAGGCGTTGTTACGGCCCAGGACCAGGTCACCTTCCCAATGCCCGGGCACTGCCCGGTCGTTGGCCTCGGCCGGACGCGCCGAGATATGCACCTGCTCGGTCACCCACGGCTTACCACAGATCGCCCCCCGGGCGGCCTGCGCGGCGCGGGACTGCGAACGCCGCTGCTTACGGCCGGTACGTAGCGCGTCGTTGACCAGCTCCCGCAGACTTCCCCGCGCCTGCAGATAGATGGACTTGTAGATCGTCTCGTGGCTGACCTGCATCTGGGGCATACCTGTGAAGGTACGCCGCAAGGAGTGGGTGATCTGCTGAGGCGACCAACGTTGCCGCAGCCAGGTAGCGACTTGCTCACGCAACGGTTTGTGGTCCAGTCGGCGGGGTTTAGGCCGCGCACGCCGCTTCTCGGCGTGTCGCTGCGCCCACTGGGCGGTGTAGCCCCACCGGTACAGCCCGCCCCGCACCGGCCCGAGCGGGTTTTTCGTTCCATGCCGCGAGGAATGCGACCGTGCGATTTCCCGCCATACCGACGAGAATCCCACCCCGAGCGCTGCCGCGATCTGCTCGAAGGTCGCTCCCTGCCGCCATAGGTTCTCGATCACCTGCCGGTGCCCCAACGTCAACACATGCGCCCGAGCCATGCACCCACTCCGTTCAACCGGTCCATGCCGTGGTCAACGAACCACTTGCACGGACCGGTTGAACCGAAGCGGGGCGTGTCTGCTTACCCGCTCATGATCGGCCGCGAGGTGGGCGCGATGGTCGGCGCGATGGTGGGCGGCGTCAGCCGTTGGACGGCGCCGAGTAGATGCTCCGGGCGAACTCGGCCACCTCATGCTCGGGCAACCGGGTCGCGACGTCAGCTTCGCTGATCATCCCGACCAACCGGTGTTGCTCAATCACCGGCAGCCGCCGAATCTTGTGCTCACTGAGCAGCTGGAGCACCTCCCGGTCGGCGGCGTCGGCGGACACCCACACCGGGGTGCCGTTGGCGAACTCGGCCGCGGTGACCGTGTTCGGGTCACCGCCGTTGGCGATGCACTTGGTGACGATGTCGCGGTCGGTGATGATGCCGTGGAGCCGGTCGTCCTCACCACAGATTGGGAGCGCCCCGACACCTAGGTCCCGCATACGGCGGGCGGTGTAGGCGAGCGTGTCGTCCATGTCGACGCACTCGGCACCCGGGTGCATGATCTCGCGCGCGGTAGCCATGGTGGCTCCTTTCGGACGCGGTTGCAGTGCCACCCTGGTTCGTTCCCAGCCCCGCGACCGGAAAACGTTCCGCGGCTCATAGCTGGGTGATGCGTACCCCGGCGTGCACCTTGTAGCGACGGTTCAACACCAGCAGGTTGGCGGTGAACGCCTCCACCTGAGGAGCGTTGCGGAGCCGACCGGCGTGGACGCCGCGGCAGCCGGGGATCTGCCCGGCCAGCGCCTGGACCACCCGGACCGCCTCCCGGTCCTCGCCGAGCACCATGATGTCCAGCTCGATCTCGGCGACCGCCGGGTCGGTCAGCAGGACGGAGCTGACGTGGTGGAAGGCGCCGCAGACGCGGGAGTTGGGCAGCAGCGCAGCGGCTTGTTGGGTGGCGCTGCCCTCGGGTACCGGCAGGGCGTAGGGGCCGCGGGAGTCGAAGCCGAGCGGGTTGACGCAGTCGACGACGATCTTGCCGGCCAGGTCGTCGGCGAGCTCCGCCAGCGTGTCGGCGTGACCATCCCACGGCAGGGCGATGATCACAATGTCGGCCTGCTGGGCCGCCGGAGCGTTCAGCATCCCCCGGATCGGCGCGGCGACGCCGGGTAGATCGGCGAGCTCGGCGGCGGTCGCCTCGGCCCGGGCAACGGTCCGCGAGCCGATGGTCACCGGATGCCCGGCGACCGCGAACCGGTAGCCCAGGCCGCGGCCCTGATCCCCGGTGCCACCGAGGATCGCGATTGTGACTCCGGTCACATCTGGCAGGTTGTTCGCGTCGAACGCCATGCCATCATCCTGGCAGATCACCACCCGGCCCCAAACTCCCGGCCGCCGCGCCAGATACTCGCCGACTCACCGGCGTTATCCTGCCTCGAATGTGGGTAGTGGAAACAGCAGTATCAGAAAGGATCGGAGCAACCGATGTTCGTACTAGGTGTAATCCTACTTATTCTCGGCGCCATCTTCGGAGTCAATATCCTCTGGACGATCGGCATCATCCTGATCGTCGTGGGCGCCTTGCTGTTCCTGTTGGGCGCCCTGGGTCGCCCGCTCGGGGGGCGCCGGCACTACTTCTAGAGCTGTTTAGGCCCGAAGCGCATCGGGAACCCAGTTACCGTGGCCCGGCCGATGATCCGCCGAGGCGCACCCCGAGACGGAGGAATCGACCATGGATGACAAGTTCGAGAACAAGTCAGAAGAGGTAGCGGGCAAGATCAAGCGGAAGACGGGCGAGGTTACTGACGACCCGGAGCTGCAGGCCGAAGGCGGCATGCAGGAGGGCAAGTCCAAGGCGAAGCAAGCGGCCGACAAGGCCGCGGACTCCGCGCGCGACGCCGCGGACTCGGTCCGGGAGAAGGCCCGCCAGGCCTTCAACCGCGACGACAAGTAACTTCGCGACATGCGGGCGGGCCGGCGCGATTCGCGCCGGCCCGCCCGCATGTGCCGTGCCGCGGCTCCGGGCCCCGTCTACGGGACCGGGGGACCAGGCTCGTCACGGTAGCCCCGGACCCGCGGCGGGGGCTCCGGCTCGACCAGAACGCGAGACCGCCGACGACTCCACAACAGCAGCGTCAACAGCAACCCCAGCGCCCCGACCGCCATCAGTACCCAGCCGGCGACGGTGATGTCCAACCACCCCAGCTGGTAATCGACGGCGAACGCGAGCAGGGCACCGACGGCGATGAGAAAAATACTCACCCCGATGCCCATCATGCTCACCTCCTCGTACCGGCAACAATTCCGACTGCTCTTACCCGCCCAGCACCACGGATACGCGTACGCCCCGGACGCAAACCACGGCTTCTGGTCAGGGCACCGGCTCCGGCGTCGGCTGGGTCGCCGGGGTAGGCGCCTCGTAGGTCGCGAGCAGCTCGCCGTCGACCACGTCCACCAGGATCGTGGAGCCGTCCGGCACCTCGCCGGAGAGCAGTGCCCGCCCGATCCGGGTCTCCACCTCCCGGGAGATGAACCGGCGCAGCGGCCGAGCGCCGTACACCGGGTCGAAGCCCTGCTCGGCGATGTACCGACGAGCCGGCTCGGTGACCACCAGCCGCAGCCGGCGGTCGGCCAACCGGCGCCGCAGATCGTCGAACATCAGCGACACGATCTGCTCGATCTCCGCCTGGGTCAGCGGCGTGAAGAGCACGATGTCGTCGACCCGGTTGAGGAACTCGGGCAGGAAGTGCCGCCGCAGCTCCCCCATGACCGCGTCGCGGCCCGCCGCCGTCACCTCACCGGTCTCCGTCACCGCCTCCAGCAGATACTGCGATCCGATGTTGGAGGTCATGATGATCACGGTGTTGCGGAAGTCCACCGTCCGGCCCTGGGCGTCGGTGAGCCGGCCATCGTCGAGCACCTGCAACAGGGTGTGGAAGACGTCCGAGTGGGCCTTCTCGATCTCGTCCAGCAGCACCACCGAGTACGGCTTGCGCCGCACCGCCTCGGTCAGCTGCCCACCCTCCTCGTACCCCACGTAGCCGGGGGGCGCACCGACCAGCCGGCTCACCGTGTGCCGTTCCTGGTATTCGCTCATGTCCAGCCGGACCAGATTCTCCTCAGTGTCGAACAGCGCCTCGGCCAACGCCCGCGCCAGCTCGGTCTTACCCACACCGGTGGGCCCGAGGAAGATGAACGAGCCGATCGGCCGCCGCGGATCCTTGACCCCGGCCCGGGCCCGGATGATCGCGTCCGCGACCAGCCGCACCGCCTCGTCCTGCCCGACCACCCGCTCATGCAGCACCCGATCCAGGCGCAGCAGCTTCTCCCGCTCCCCCTCGGTCAACCGACTGACCGGAATCCCGGTCCACCTGGCGACGATCGAGGCGATCTCCTCCTCGGTCACCACCTCCCGCAGCAGCCGGTGCCCGCCCTGCTTGGCAGCGAGCTGCTCCTCTTCCCGTCGCAGCCGGCGCTCCAACTCGGGCAGCTTGCCGTGGCGCAGCTCCGCCGCCCGGGTCAGCTCATACCGCCGCTCCGCCTCCTCCGCCTGGTGACGTACCTGCTCCAGCTCCTGCCGCAGCTCCTGCACCCGGCGCAACGCCCGCCGCTCCGCCTCCCACTGGGCCCGCAACGCGTCGGCCTGCCCGCGCAGATCCGCCAGCTCCCGCCGCAGCTCCGCGAGCCGGGCCATGCTCGCCTCGTCGGACTCCTTCGCCAGCGCCGCCTCTTCGATCTCCAGCCGCATCACCCGCCGGCTCAGCTCATCCAACTCGGCAGGCATTGAATCGATCTCGGTACGGAGCATGGCGCACGCCTCATCGACCAGGTCGATGGCCTTGTCCGGCAGGAACCGGTCGGTGATGTACCGGTGGCTCAACACCACCGCCGCGACCAGCGCCGAATCCTGGATCTTCACACCGTGGTAGACCTCCAGCCGTTCCCGCAGCCCACGCAGGATCGAGATAGCGTCCTCCTCGCTCGGTTCGTCGATCAGCACCGGCTGGAACCGGCGCTCCAACGCCGCATCGGCCTCGATCCGCTTGCGATACTCGTCCATAGTGGTGGCGCCGATCAGGTGCAGCTCACCCCGGGCCAACATCGGTTTGAGCATGTTGCCGGCGTCCATCGCACCCTCGGCCGCACCGGCACCGACCACCGTGTGCAGCTCGTCGACGAAGAGCAGAATCCGCCCCTCCGCCGCGGCGACCTCGGCGAGCACCGCCTTCAGCCGCTCCTCGAACTCCCCCCGGTACTTCGCGCCGGCCACCAGCGCGCTGAGATCCAACGCAAAGATGGTCTTGTCCCGCAACCCCTCCGGCACGTCACCACGGTGGATCCGCTGCGCCAACCCCTCGACGATCGCGGTCTTACCCACCCCGGGGTCCCCCACCAGCACCGGGTTGTTCTTGGTCTTCCGGGACAGGATCTGCACCACCCGCCGGATCTGCGAATCCCGACCGATCACCGGGTCGAGCCGGTCGTCGCGGGCATCCGCGACCAGGTCCCGGCCGTACTTCCGGAGCGCCTCGTAGGCGCCCTCGGGCGTGGCCGACGTGACCCGCTGATTACCCCGCACCTCGGTGAGCGCCTGCAGAAACCCGTCCCGGGTCACACCGTGGCCCTGCAACAGGCGCCCGGCGCCGCTCCGGTCCCCCTCGTCCAGCAGCGCCGCCATCAGATGCTCAACCGAGACGTACTCATCGGTCAGCCGGCTCGCCTCCTGCCCGGCCGCGTCCAGCAACCTGGCCACCCGCTGGGTCAGATAGACCTGGCCGGGAGCAGCGCCCGGGCCGCTGACCCGCGGTCGCCGCGACAACTCCGACTCCACCTCGCCGCGCAGCTGCGCCGGGTCGGTCCCGGCCCGCTCCAGCAGCCGCGGCACCAGCCCATCGTCCTGTGCCAACAGCGCCAGCAACAGATGTTCGCCATCCACTTCCGAGTGCCCGTAGCGGGCCGCGCTCGCTTGGGCCTGCTGCAATGCCTCCTGTGACCGCTGGGTCAGTCGGTTCGGGTCCACAGTAACCTCCCGGAGCTAGCGGTGGAGCGCGGCACGACGTCGGTGACGCGCCGCCGCCTCCAACTCGGCTACCCGGTCGAGCAAGTCCATCACCAGCCCGACCGCGGCGTAGTTGAGAGCAAGCCCACAGCGCAGCCGCTGGATCCGGGCCAGGGTCCGCAGCTGCTCCGGGGCGAACGAAAGGTCGCCGGTCGGCTCGGCCCGCGCTTCCAGCAACCCCAACCGCACCAACCGGTAGACCAGCTCAGGGTGCACGCCGCTGCGGCGCGCGAAGCCCTCCACGCTGAGGTACGACTGGGGTACGCGGACCAGCGCGAACTGCGGCCCCGGCGAGTCGGCGCTGGTCCGCCGGTGAGCCGTCTGGTCGTCGCTCACGTTTCCCCCCTAGGATCGAATGTGGAGCTGGCGGCGAGCTGTTGGAGCAGCTCCCGCTCCCGATCCGTCAGCTGCTCCGGCACCACGATGCGGACCTCGGCGTAGAGATCGCCGTCCGGCCCCCGCGGGTTGGGCAGCCCCCGACCACGCAGCCGCAGCCGCCGGCCGCTGGAGGTGCCCGGCGGCACCTTCACCTTCGCCTCCCCGCCGGGGGTCTCCAGCGACACGGAGGCACCCAACGCCGCCTCCCACGGCGCCAACGGCAACTCCACCAGCAGATCCCGGCCGTCGACCCGGTACCGCGGATCGGGCCGCAACCGGACCACCAGCAACAGGTCACCCGGCGGACCGCCGTCGCTGCCCTGCCCGCCTTGGCCGGCCAGCCGGATCCGTTGCCCGTCGGTCACCCCGGCCGGCACCGTCACCTCGTAGCTTCGCGGCCCACCCGGCCCCTGCAGGGTCACGCTCCGACGGCCGCCCCGATACGCGTCCGCGACTGAGAGCGGCAGCTCTGCCTCCTGGTCCGCACCGCGCAACGGCCCCATCCCCGGGATCGGCCCGGTCCCCCGGGCACCCCCACGCGGCGCCCGGCCGCCGAACAGCTCACTGAGCAGATCCGCGAGCTCGGTTTCGTCGACACCGGCTCCGGGGCCGGCCCCGCCGCCGGAACTCGGCCAGCCGGCAGCGCCCGCGCCCGCCCTCGTACGGGAACCGGCGCGGGCGAAGTCCGCCGGGTCGGCCCCCTCAGGCACCTGCCGGAACTGCGGGCCGAACGCGTCGTACCGGCGCCGGGTCTCCGGATCGGAGAGCACGTCGTACGCCTCGGAGATCTCCTTGAACCTGTCCTCGGCCGCCGGGTCGGCGTTGACATCCGGATGGTGGGTCCGCGCCAGCTGACGGTAGGCCCGCTGAATCTCCTCCTGCCCAGCGCCCCGCGGGACCCCCAGCACTTCGTAGAAGTCCCGGGCCGCCATTACTCATCCTCCCGGGCCACCACCACCGCGGCCGGCCGGAGCTGCCGGGCCGCGCCGCCGTAGCCCGGGCGCACCACCTGCACCACCGTGCCGGCGGGACGGTCGTCGTCGGGGACCGCCGCGACGGCTTCGTGCCAGGCCGGGTCGAACTGCGTCCCCTCATCGTCGCGGCGGGGGTAGCCCAGCTGGTTGAGCACCTGCAGCGCCTGCTCCCGCACCGCCGCCACCCCGGCGACGATCGAGGCCGGGTCGGCCTCGGCGTGCGCCAACGCCAGATCCAACGTGTCCAGCACCGGCAACCAGGAACTCGCCACCTGGACGCGTTCTTCCTCCCGCGCCAACGTCAACTCCCGGGCGTGCCGCTTCCGGAGATTGTCGAGGTCGGCCATCGTACGCAGGGACTGGTCCTCCAGTTCGGTGATGCGCTGGCGGAGCGCCGCCGAGTCGGGCTCCGGCTCGACCACTGCCGGCATCTGCTCCGGCGGCGGTTCGGGCTCCGGCCCTGGCGTATCACCCCGTGGCTCCGGCGAAGTATCGGGCATCGGAATCACCTGGGGGTGAAGTCGGCGTCGATGACATCGTCGTCGCCCGCACCCGGCTCCGCCTGGGCACCCGGCTCCCCGCCCGCCGCGGCCCCGCTGCCGGCTGCGCTGAGCCCGTGGTAGACCTGTTGTAGCTCGCCGGTCAGCGACCGCAGCCGGTCCAGCGGCGCCTCATCCTTGATCGCCTGCCGGGCATCGGTCACCAGCATCTCGGCCCGCGCCCGCTCGTGGCTGGGTGCGGCCTCACCGACCTCCCCCAGCCGGCGATCCACCTGGTAGGCGACGGCGTCAAGCTCGTTGCGGGCATCGATCTGCTCCCGCAACCGGGCGTCCTCGCTGCGGTGGGTCTCGGCGTCGCTCACCATCCGCTCCACCTCGGTAGAGTCCAGGTTGGAGCTTTCGCTGATGGTGATCCGCTGCTCGGCTCCGGTCTGCTGATCCCGGGCCGAGACGTTGAGGATGCCATTGGCGTCGATGTCGTAAGTGACCTCGATCTGCGGCTCGCCACGCGGTGCGGGACGGATACTCTCCAGCCGGAACCGGCCCAACACCCGGTTGTCGGCGGCGCGTTCCCGCTCCCCCTGCAACACCACGACATCCACCGCCGGTTGGTTGTCCTCGGCGGTGCTGAAGGTCTCGGTCCGCCGCGCCGGGATGGTGGTGTTGCGCTCGATCACCTTGGTCATCACACCACCGAGCGTCTCCACCCCCAGCGACAGCGGGGTCACGTCGAGCAGCAGCACATCGCGGACCTCGCCCTTCATGACCGCCGCCTGCAGCGCCGCGCCGAGCGCCACCACCTCATCCGGGTTGACGGTCATGTTCGGGTCCTTGCCGCCGGTCAGCCTGCGCACCAGCGCCTGCACCGCCGGAATCCGGGTCGACCCGCCGACCAGGATCACCTCGTCGATGTCGTCCACACTGACCTTCGCGTCGGCCATCGCCCGCTGCACCGGGCCCTGCGTCCGCTCGACCAGGTCACCGGTGATCTGGTCGAATGTGGAGCGCATCACGGTGGTATTGAGATGCTTCGGGCCGCTGGCGTCGGCGGTGATGAAGGGCAAGTTGACCGTCGTCTGGGTGACCGAGGAGAGCTCGACCTTGGCCTTCTCGGCGGCCTCGAAGAGCCGCTGCAACGCCTGCGGGTCGCGCCGAAGGTCGATACCCTGCTCCCGCTGGAACTCGTCGGCCAGATAATCCACCAGCCGCCGGTCGAAGTCGTCGCCGCCGAGGTGGGTGTCGCCCGCAGTGGCACGGACCTCCACCACCCCGTCACCAACGTCCAGCAGACTGACGTCGAAGGTGCCGCCGCCCAGGTCGAATACGAGCACCGTCTCGTGGCCCTTCTTGTCCAGCCCGTAGGCGAGGGCGGCGGCGGTCGGCTCGTTGATGATCCGCAGGACCTCCAGGCCGGCGATTCGGCCAGCGTCCTTGGTCGCCTGCCGCTGGGCATCGTTGAAGTACGCCGGCACCGTGATCACCGCCTCGGTGACCCGCTCCCCTAGGTACTTCCCGGCGTCGTCGGCGAGTTTCCGCAGCACCTGGGCGGAGATCTCCTCCGGCGCGTACTGCTTGCCGCGGACGTCGAACCGCACCGCCCCGTCAGGGCCGGCGACCACGTCGAACGAGACCGCCTCCAGTTCGCTGCCCACCTCGTCGAAGCGCCGGCCGATGAAGCGCTTGGCCGAGTAGATCGTGCCCTTGGGGTTGAGGATCGCCTGCCGCCGGGCCAGCTGCCCCACCAGCCGTTCCCCCTGGTCGGTGAAGGCCACCACCGATGGGGTGGTCCGAGCGCCTTCCGCGTTGGGCACCACCTCGGGCTGGCCGCCCTCCACGGCGGCGATGACCGAGTTGGTGGTGCCGAGATCGATGCCGACTGCCTTCGCCATGGTCGCCTCCCCGCACACGCTGACCAGTTGGCATTTGCCCCCAATGCGCCAGACTACCATCGGTTATGATCGACTCACTCGGAGTCGCGACGATCGCCCTCGCCGCCGTACCTCCGGCGCAATCTTGTGCGGTTCTTGTCGCAGCTACGACTGTCATGTCCCGGGACATGTGTCAAGTTAATGTCCCGGGACATGTGTCATGGTTAGCTGATCATTCGGTTCTGGTGAGTGCGGCGTATCTCTTGGCAGGGTCGATGTGGACATAGCCGATGGGTTGACCGTCGGTGCTGTAGACGGTGGCGTGGTCGCCGTTGCGGACGGCGGTGACGGTGCCTCCGGCGCGGGCGATGCCGACGCTGGTGGTGTGGCGGCCGATTCGGATGTTGCCGTTGGCGGCGACGGTGCAGCGGTGCAGGGTGGCGTCGGTCTGGATGGGTGGGCTGTCGGGCCCGCCCAGGCTGGCTGCGCTGGTCCAGGCCTGCTGGGGGGTGGCCCGGCCGGGAAGGGCGCTGTGGCGACGCTGGTGGTTGTAGTGGGTGCGGTAGCGATCCAGCAGTTGCTGGAGGTCGGTGATGGTGGCCGGTGCGGGCTGGGCGCGTAGCCACTTCTTGAGGCTCTGGTGGTGGCGCTCGACTTTGCCGCAGGTCTGTGGATGGTAGGGGCTGGAGTTGATCGGCCTGATGCGCCAGTTGAGCAGGGTGCGGACGAAGCCGGACAGGGAGCCTGGGCGGGTCAGGCGGCTGGTGAAGGCGGCGCCGTTGTCGGAGAGCACCACTGCGGGGGCGCCGTAGGCGTCCACGGCTTTGGTGATCGCGGCGACCGCGGCTTTGCTGGTCTCGGCTGGCGCGGCGTGGCAGGCCACCAGGGTGCGGGTGCAGTCGTCGAGGACATCGAATATCACCGCTGTGGCGCCGGTGGCCAACTTCGTCTCGGTGGCATCGATCTGGTAGCAGTCACGGGGCCGGGCGTAGCTGAAGCGCCGGTAGGAGCTACGCGGTCGTTTGGCCGGGTTGCGTACCAGCAGGTCGTGCCGGGAGAGCACCCGGTTGATGGTTGATCGGGACGGCACCTGCCAGGTGGGGCTGGTTCGGGCGTGGATGCTTATCAGCGCGTCGCGGATGAAGTCCGCTCCGTTGTCCACCCCAAGATCGGCTCGGAGCTTGACGATCCACGCGTCCAGGTCTTCGGGGGTGGTGGTGGGACTGTGATGCGGCCGCCGTGACCGCTCCTGCCAGACTCCCTCGGCCTGGATACGCGCGCGATGCCGGTAGACCGTACGGGCCGACACTCCATGCTCTCGTGCGAACTGGGCCGCGCTGACCCTCACGCCCGCGGCGAGTTGTGCATCCAACAGCTTCATGATGTGCTGCCGAGTAGCCATGCCCAGCAGCACATCCCGGCTGCCCGGCAGGAACAGGGTGACACATGTATCGGGACACAAACTGCGACAGATGTCATGGGACTGAAGAGTCGCAGCTACGACAACAACCGCACAACCTTGCGGGAGTACGACACCATGCGACCGTGCAGCTACCCGCGTACAACGCCGATCCCTTCGAGTGGCTCACCTTCGAGCAAGCCGGAGTGGTGACCTGGCACCAGGCGACCAGCCACCTCAGCCCGAGCAAGGTCCGGCACCTGCTGGCCAGCCGCCGATGGCGGCGGCTCAGCCGTGGCCTGCTGATCACCTTCACCGGGCCGCTCGGGCCACCCCAACATCACTCGGCAGCGGTCCTCGCCGCCGGTTCCGGCGCGCTGCTGGCCGGCCTCGCCGCTGCGGAAGCTGGCGGGCTGCGCGCTCGCTGGCGCCGCCGGCGGGAAGTGATCGACGTGCTGATACCGGCTGGCCGGCGAGCCCCAGACCTGTTGCGGCGGCTCCCCGCCGAGCTACCCGCAGTCAAGGTGCACCGCACCACCGCATTGCCTGAGCAGGACCGGCAACGCGGCCGGCCAGAACGCACCGCGTTACCACGATCGGTGGTCGACGCGGCGCAGTGGGCACTCACCGAGGACGAGGCCCGGATGACTGTGGCCGCGGCCTGCCAGCAACGCCTGCTACTCCCGAGCGAGATCAACTCAGTGCTGGAGCGGATGCCCACCGTCCGGCGGCGCGCGTTGGTCCGGCGGACCGCGGAGGACGCCGCCGGGGGCGCCCACAGCCTGGCTGAGATCGACCTGGATCGGCTATGCCGCCGGTTCGGATTACCTCGGCCAGAGCGGCAACACCAGCGCCACGACAGCGCTGGCCGACTTCGCTACCTCGACGCCTACTGGCCACAGTTTCGGTTAGTGGTGGAGGTCGACGGCGCCCACCACACCGATGTTGCCCAGTGGGAAGCCGACCTTCGCCGACAAAACGCGATCTGGGTCCAGGGCGAGCGGATTCTGCGCTTCACCAGCTACCAGCTGCGCCATCGGCCAGCAGAGGTGGCCGATGTGATCCGTCAGGCACTGGTCGCCGCCGGCTGGCGCCCCTGACCGTTCGAATCTTGTGCGGTTCTTGTCGCGTCGCGACTACGACAAGAACCGCACAAGATCTGGCAGGAGCCGGTCAGTCGGGCAGCACCAGCTTCAGGGATGGCGCCGACGAGTCGACGAAGCCGAGCGACCGGTAGAGCGGCTCCCCGATCGGGGTCGCCTTCAGATCCGCCCGGACCACCCCGCGCTCCCGGAACCAGGCCAGCACCGCCTCCGTACCGGCGCGGGAGAAGCCACGCCGCCGGTACGCCGGGTCGGTGGCGACGTTGAACAGATAGCCGAACTCGCCGGTCGGATTCTCCGGACCGCCCAGCCGCCGCTCGATCGTCCCGATCGCGCAGGAGGCCAGCCCCGGGGCCCCGTCGGGCGGATCGACCACGAACGCGGCGAGCCGGGCCGTCCCGGCCGGCTCCGCCAACCGCTCCCGCAACATCTGCTCGGCGGGTGCCGCCCACTCCCCCGGCGGCACCGGCTCGCCGGCCATCTCCGAAAGCATGATGGTGCGCAGCCGGACCAGCTCCGGGGCGTCCGCCGGCACCGCCCGCCGTACTTTGATCATGAGCGAAGCCTATCCAGGTGGGTTCAGCGCGGCCACGATCGCCGCCGCCGTCCGCGGGCCGACCCCTGGCACCTGGGCGATCTCTTCCGCGCTCGCGGCGGCGAGCTTCTTCACCGAACCGAACTCCCGCAGCAGCGCCTTGCGCCGCACCTCCCCCAGGCCGGGCACCGAATCCAGCGCCGAACTGGTCATCCGCTTGGACCGGCGCTGCCGGTGGAACGCGATAGCGAACCGGTGCGCCTCGTCCCGGATCCGCTGCAGCAGGTAGAGACCCTCCGACTGGCGCGGCAGGATCACCGGCCACTCCTGACCCGGCAGCCACACCTCCTCCAGCCGCTTCGCCAGCCCGCACACCGCCACCTCGGTGATCCCCAACTCCGCCAGCACCGCCGCCGCCGCATTCGCCTGCGGCTCGCCGCCGTCGACCACCACCAGCTGCGGCGGGTACGCGAACTTGCGGGGTCGGCCGGTCTCCGGGTCCAACCCGGGCCGCTCGCCACCCGCCTCCGCGGTCTCCTCCGCCGGGTCGCCGTTGCCGGTGAGAATCTCCAACTGCACCCGGCCGGCGTCGTCCCCATCCGCATTGCCAGCGCCCACGGCAGCGGCCAGATATCGGCTGAACCGCCGTCGCAGCACCTCCGAGAGCGCCGCCACATCATCTTTGTCCTCACCCCGGACCATGAACCGGCGGTACTCGGACTTCCGCGGCAACCCGTCCTCGAAAACCACCATGCTGGCGACCACATCGGTGCCCTGGATCTGGGAAACGTCGTAACACTCGATCCGCAACGGACCGGTGGCCAACCCCAACGCCTCGGCGATCTCGTCCAACGCCCGGCTGCGAGCGGTCAGGTCACCGGCCCGGCGCAGCTTGTGATGGGTCAACGACTCAGCGGCGTTGCGGGCGACCGTCTCCAGCAACGCCCGCTTGTCGCCGCGCTGCGGCGTCCGCAGCCGCACCCGGGCGCCGCGCCGCTCGGCCAGCCAGTCGGTGAGCGCGTCGGCGTCGGCGGGCAACTCCGGCACCAGCAACTCCCGCGGCACCTCGGTGGCCTCGCCGTAGATCTGCCGACAGAAATGGTGCACCAGATCCCCTGTGGAGAGCGGTTCGGTCTTCTCGACCACCCAGCCCCGCTGCCCACGCACCCGACCCCCGCGCACATGGAACAGCTGAACCGCCGCCTCCAGCTCGTCATCGGCGAAGGCCAACACGTCCGCGTCGGTGCCGTCGGGCAGCACCACGGCCTGTTTCTCCAGCGCCCGCCGGACCGCCGCCAGGTCGTCGCGCAGCCGGGCGGCCCGTTCGAACTCCAGCGCCTCGGACGCCGCCTGCATCTCCCGCTCCAGCCGCCGGACCAACGGATCGGCCCGGCCGGCCATGAAGTCGCAGAAATCGTCGACGATCTGCCGGTGCTCGGCCGCGTCCACCCGGCCCACACACGGCGCGGCACACTTGCCGATATCGCCCAGCAGGCACGGCCGGCCGATCTGGGCGGCACGTTTGAACACCCCGGCCGAGCAGGTGCGGGCCGGGAAGACCCGCAGCAGCAGGTCCAGCGTCTCCCGAATCGCCCAGGCGTGCGAATATGGCCCGAAATAGCGGACCCCTTTG
The DNA here is from genome assembly GCF_016925615.1 of Natronosporangium hydrolyticum. Taxonomy (NCBI): domain Bacteria; kingdom Bacillati; phylum Actinomycetota; class Actinomycetes; order Micromonosporales; family Micromonosporaceae; genus Natronosporangium; species Natronosporangium hydrolyticum. The sequence continues at coordinate 2,060,628 of NZ_CP070499.1, read as the reverse complement.
CGCTTCGCGCCGCGCATCACCTGCAGCCGCGGATACTCCTCGTTGAGAGTTACCGCCAGGTACGGGTACGACTTGTCGTCGCGGTACTTCACATTGAACCGCGGGTCGTACTCCTTGATCCAGGCGTACTCCAGCTGCAGCGCCTCCACCTCGGTGCGCACCGTCACCCAGTCCACCGCGGCGGCGGTGGTCACCAGCTGCTGGGTCCGCGGATGCAGCGACCACAGATCGGCGAAGTAGGAGTTGACCCGGCTGCGCAGGCTCTTCGCCTTGCCGACATAGATCACCCGGCCGGACTCATCCCGGAACCGATACACCCCCGGGGCGTCGGGGATGCTCCCCGGCGCCGGCCGGTACGTCGTCGGGTCTGCCACGAGCCTCAACATTACCCGCGACCTCGGACAGGGTTGCAGGCCCAAACCTGCGGGCGCATACCCAGCTGAATCTTCTAGTCAAGATCATCCGGAGTGTGGCTCGCCCAAGCGTCGCACTCATCACGGTACTCAGGACCCAGCGCCGAATCCTGATTCCAAATCCCGTCCACCACCCACCGAAACTCCCCGTCCGCCCCCGCTTCCCAAACCAAATCGTGCGATTCCAACCCGGCCCGAGAAACCCGCGGCAGAGTGTCCACACCCGGCCGGCCACTCCACCCGTAATCGACACAGTACGACACCCGCGCCTGCAACTGCGACACCCCGACCACCTCCAGCACCCAAATCCACACCGGTCCGCTGTTCGGGGGATCGTTCCGAAGGCCGGTGTGAGGACCATCCGGAAACTGGACATCCACCATCCGCTCGGTCATCACGTAACGATAGAGGTGGGAATACTCGGTCGGATCAAACATCGAGGCGCGATAATGGTCCAACGCCATCGTCAACCGCGACACCCGCAGCGCATCAGCGAGATTCGCATCGTCGACCTCAGGCAGCCGCCACACCAACGGCTTCTCGGCCGCCCCTTCGGTAGGGATCTGCTCGAAAGCCTGCTCATGACTCAATTCAGGACCCCACGGCGATGCCGACGGCGACGGCGACGGCGACGCCGCAGCATCAGACGAAGGGCCATCACCCGAACAGGCCGAGAGCAACCCCGCCACCAGCCCCGCTACCAAACCCACACCGAGCCAACAACGACGACGACACTCGGCTACCACATCAACTCCAAAGCCCGTTGACGACGACATTGGCCTGACTTATACCCTCGTCATAACTGGTAGCGGCACTCGCGGCCAGATGCACCACCGAACTCTGCCCCTCCTCGTCCAGATACCGTTGCCAGGCCGAGATCTCGCGCTCTTCCCAGCTATCCATCGGCTTGGGTTCGCCACCTTCTTCGAGGACTGACGGCAGGTCGGGAAGCTCGCCGCTGTGGTAAAGCGCGGACATGGCCAGGTTTCCCACGGACTGACGCCCGTCGCTGAAGAATTCGCCTCTTCCAGGATCAGACTCGCGAACTGACCGGCGATTACCCGCGACCTCGGACAGGGTTGCAGGCCCAAATCTGCGGGCGCATACCCAATTGAATCCTTTAGTCAAGGTCATCCGGAGTGTGGTTCGCCCAAGCGTCGCACTCATCACGGTACTCAGGACCCAGCGCCGCATCCTGATGCCGGATCCACCCCACCAGCCACCGAAACTCTCCGTCCGCTGCCTCTTCCCTAACCAACTCGTGTGATTCCAACCCGGCCCGAGAAACCCGCGGCAGAGTGTCCACACCCGGCCGGCCACTCCACCCGTAATCGACACAGTACGACACCTGCGCCTGCAACTGCGACACCCCGACCACCTCCAGCACCCAAATCCACACCGGCCCGCTGCGCGGGGGATCGTTCCGAAGGCCGGTGTGAGGACCATCCGGAAACCGGACATCCACCATCCGCTCGGTCATCACGTAACGATAGAGGTGGGAATACTCGGTCGGATCAAACATCGAGGCGCGATAATGGTCCAACGCCATCGTCAACCGCGACACCCGCAGCGCATCAGCGAGATTCGCATCGTCGACCTCAGGCAGCCGCCACACCAACGGCAGCTCGACCGCCCCTTCGGTAGGGATCTGCTCGAAAGCCTCCTCATAACTCAGCTCAGGACCCCACGACGATGCCGACGGCGACGCCGCAGCATCCGACGCAGGACCATCACCCGAACAGGCCGAGAGCAACCCCGCCACCAGCCCCGCAATCAAGCTCACGCCGAGCCAACGACGCCGGCGCCACCGCTCGGCCACCACAACAACCCCCAAGCCCTTTGACGACGACATTGGCCCAATTCCTACCCTTCTCATAACTGGTAGCGGCACCCGCGGCCAGATGCACCACCGAACCCTACTCCGCTCGCCGCATCCAAGATCAGACTCGACACCTGACCAGCAAGCTACCAACACCGGCACCTTCACGCTGCCTCGCTCGGCCGAGGTCGACAGCAGGCCAATGATGCGCGTCTAGTCAAGGTCATCCGGAGTGTGGCTCGCCCAAGCGTCGCACTCATCACGGTACTCAGGACCCAGCGCCGAATCCTGATTCCAAATCCCGTCCACCACCCACCGAAACTCCCCGTCCGCCCCCGCTTCCCAAACCAAATCGTGCGATTCCAACCCGGCCCGAGAAACCCGCGGCAGAGTGTCCACACCCGGCCGGCCACTCCACCCGTAATCGACACAGTACGACACCCGCGCCTGCAACTGCGACACCCCGACCACCTCCAGCACCCAAATCCACACCGGCCCGCTGCGCGGGGGATCGTTCCGAAGGCCGGTGTGAGGACCATCCGGAAACTGGACATCCACCATCCGCTCGGTCATCACGTAACGATAGAGGTGGGAATACTCGGTCGGATCAAACATCGAGGCGCGATAATGCCCCAACGCCATCGTCAACCGCGACACCCGCAGCGCATCAGCGAGATTCGCATCGTCGACCTCAGGCAGCCGCCACACCAACGGCAGCTCGACCGCCCCAGCGGTAGGGATCTGCTCGACAGCCTGCTCATAACTCAACTCAGGACCCCACGGCGATGCCGACGGCGACGCCGACGCCGCAGCATCCGACGAAGGGCCATCACCCGAACAGGCCGAGAGCAACCCCGCCACCAGCCCCGCAATCAAACCCACGCCGAGCCAACGATGCCGGCGCCACCGCTCGGCCACCACATCAACTCCAAAGCCCGTTGACGACGACATTGGCGTGACTTATACCCTCGTCATAACTGGTAGCGGCACTCGCGGCCAGATGCACCACCGAACTCTGCCCCTCCCTGTCCAGATACCATTGCCAGGCCTCAACCTCGTCTTCCCCCCAGCTATCCATCGGCTTGGGTTCGCCACCTTCTTCGAGGACTGACGGCAGGTCGGGAAGCTCGCCGCTGTGGTAAAGCGCGGACATGGCCAGGTTTCCCGCGGACTGACGCCCGTCGCTGAGAAATTCGGCGAGCTCGTAGGTGGCGAGGGCTGAACGATCCGCCGCCACCGCTTCGCTCGCTTCTTCCAGGATCAGACTCGCGAACTGACCGGCGACGCTGCCCACGCCCGGCACCTTCACTGAGGTGTCCACGAGCTGCTCCACCACAATTCCGGCGGTCCCGAACGCCGCCCCGCGTCCCCAGCCGTCCCCCTGACCCGATTCGACCTGTTCGAACCAAGCCTCGCGGCCGGCGCCGTAGTCAAGCGCACCCATCACCGACCCGTACCTGCGGGCGACCTGTTGGGCGGCGATGATCCGCTCAGACAGGTCTTTCTCTGGGTAGTCCTCGCTGGAGAGAAAGTGCTGATACGCCACCGCGGAGTGCACCGCCTGGGCTTCGCGAATCGTTTCGTGTGCTCCCTCGTCTCGGCCGAGGTCGACGAGCAGGCGAAAAATGTCGTCCCTGCCGAACCGAGCCCCCAGCCCACCAGACATGTTGGAGTTCACGACGTCGACCGCGCGATTAACGTCCCAGATGTAGTCGGCCATGATGTTGCCGACCGACTGACGCAGCACCGGGTGCATCAGATCTTCGTCAGGACCAGAACGTGCGGCGGGGGTGGCGTTGAGTTCATAGACGATCGACTCGACCAGCCAGATTGCCCGCTGATCCTCCACCCGGGCCGCGTTCTCAAGGACGTTACCGAAGGCCGGCAGACCGGTCACCAGTTCTTCCGGATGGTCAACAAAGTAGTCACGAACCTCTGGCGAACTGACGACATCTACGGGCCAGTCTCGCTCAGTCAGCAAATACTGGACCCGCGACAACCGATGGCCGCTGATCGGGTCAGCCACATTGTCGGGGACATCACCCCAGGTCCGCTGACTGGTCAGGATCTCAAGAGCGGCGGTGGGGCTGGTCTCCAACGCCGTCATCAGCCCGATCATCGGGTCGAACCCGGCCGGTTGAGTGGGTCCGCCGCCCCCGGTCCAGTCGAGCCGCATGCCATCCCATTGCCCGCCCACCGGAAGATCTCGGGTCCAGACCTCGCTGCCACCGTGCAGAACTTCGAAGTCGATCATGCCGGCACCGACCTGCCGAAGAAAGCTGTCGTCGTAGTCGCCATGATTCAACAGCGGACCGATCAACTGGTACCCATACAGTGGGACTGGCCCCGGAACCGCCAGGTTGTCGCCTTCGAAGTCGAACTGGGTCTCCAACGCGATTAGCAGGTCCGCTCGCCACGCCTCGTCTACCTCGTAAGGCCCCGGGATGTAAGGTTCGCCGGGCCCGCCGCCGCTGCCGCGCCGTGTGGTCGCCGTCGCCAGTGCCGTCCCCAGACCAGCCTGGATCGACCCGATCAGATCGGCGAGTTCGCCGTCGCCCGCCTCCGGGGGATCGACGGTCAGGAATGCGAGGTTCCCGTTGAGCTCCAGGGCCGCAGCGGGTCCCAACTCGGTGGCTAGGTAGTAGGCGAAGGCCTCGTCCTCGGCGTGGGCGGAGAGTAACTCTTCCAACCGCTCCAACTCCGCCTGGCTGACCTCCTGATCTGGATCATTGATCCGTTGAGTGAGTTCGCCGACCTCGCCAGCAAGTTCCTTCATCGCCCGGTCGTGCCACAGCGGCAAGAACACCTCGACCGCTCCAGCGGGTGAACCCCACACGCCCGACTCCGTGAGCAGGTCGAGATGTGCCGCGCTCGGGCCTTCCCGCAGCATCGCCGCCGCGGTCCGCGAACCTTCATCGATGAACATGTGGTGCGCGTCCCACCACCGTTCTCGCGCCCGCCGGTCGTGTTCGGTCCGGGCCAGGGCGAACTCGTGATCGAACTCCTCACCAAGCGGAACCCCGAATCGATTGCCCTGTGCCTCGGTTCGTTCATCATCAATCAGCCGCACCTGGGTGTTGAAATCCTCCACCTGGCGCCGCCAATACCAGACCACCCCGGCCAGCCAGACTGTGGCATCACCAGCCACCAGGGCGTCCTGGCGCACTCCCGCCGGGGCCGCCGCCAACTCCTCCGCCGCCAGCCCGTCCCAGCTCACCTCAGCCGGATGAAACCGCCGGTCAGTAACGATCCGTAGGTCTACTGTCCGGCCCGCCAAGCCTTCGAGCCGCAGGGCGATCGCCTCCAACTCACCGGGCAGGGAGGGGTGTCGATCGAACGGCTCGATCGCGACGTCGGTGCCGCCCCCACCGGCGCCGGTCGGTGTATTCACCATCACAAGTCCTAGAAGTTCACCGGGCGATTGAGCACAGTGCTCTGCCCGGCGGCGGCCCCATGTTGAGCGACCAGCACCGCCTCGGCATCCTGGTCCGCACTGTTGACCGTGATCGCGGCGTCGGCCGTAGCACCGCCAAGGGTGGCTACCCGGCCAGCCATCCGCTGGGCAATCGGATTGACCTCGGCGGTGTAATTGGTGACCGCCACACCAAGGCGGCTATTGCGCACCGCTCTCGACGTGTCGGCGAAGCAGAGCTGGACGTGGGTTCCCCACTGCTGCCAGCTCCCCGACATCGCGTCAGTCTCTTTGGCGGCCGAGTGAACGACGTCGACGTCGGCTTCAAGGTGCTCCGGTGGCAAGTTCCCCCCTCAGCAATCGTGATCATCGGCAGCTCGCTACCCGACCAATTAGGGTAGCAGCGCCCGCAAGCCGAAGTGGACGCCGATGACCGCGACCATAGCTGGATCCACAACTCCGACTGTGTGGATGCCGCCCAAGATCACGCCGGCCATGTGCTCAAGCGGTTGAATCGTCGCTCAGCTGATTGACTCGAAGCGGTCGCGGAGGACCTCGGCGACGTCCGGGTCGAACCCGTCGGCGGCGATCACCTGCTCGTGGTACTCCTCCGGGAGGATCGAACGCACCCGGTCGGCGTGGGTGACCCCTTCCTCCCCCACCAACGCCTGCTCCGGCAGCATGATCGAGGCCGGTGCGGTGTCCAGCTCCACCACCAACGGCCCGGAAGCGCGCAACGCATCGGGCCAGTACAGGCCCGGGCCGTACTCGGCGCACATGTGGTGGGCGTAGATGGTCTCCACCTCGTCGACCGTGCTGGCGGTGGTGGGTTCGAAGCCGAGGGTGTCGGCGGCGCACACGATGCCGTGTGCATCTTCGTCGAAGTGGTGGCCATGAGCGGCATGCTCGGCGAGGCTGGCCCCCTCCAACAGGGTCACCACCTCGTCCGCGAGCTGCTCAGGCAGGGGTCGGTCGTCGCCGCCCGCGACCGGCGCGGCCGGTTGGTCCTCCGCTGGCCCCACCAGGCGTAGCCCGACCGCGACCACGACGGCCGCCACCACGACCAGCAGCGCCGCCAGCTGGAGTCCGCGCCGGCGACGCTGGTCGATATTCGTACCCGTCTGCATAGGCAGATCCTGGCATCGACGGCGACGCTTACGCTAGCCTCTGCCCGCTCGGTGGGACCGCTCCCACCGCACTCTGAGACGGACCGATCATGAGCTGGTTGCCCCGACACGCCAGCGTGTCGGGGCAACCAGCTCATGATCGGCGGTTAGGGCGGGGTCAGACGAGCCGGATCTCCGACCCGTCGACCTCGATCTCGACCTCGGGTAGCGGGTCCTGACCCGCCGGGTCACCACCCTCGGCCGCCTCGACCACCGAGCCGTCCTCGATCGAGAAGCGGCTGAAGTGGCAGTTGCAGTTGATCGTGCCGTCCTCAACGTCGCTGACCAGGCACCCCTGATGGGTGCAGACAGCGCTGAAGCAGCGGAACTCGCCCTCGCTCGGCTGGGTGACCACCACGTTCTGGTCCGCGACGATCAGCCCACCGCCGACCTCGACCTCTTCGGCGCTCGCGAGCACTTCGCCGCCGCTGCCGCCGGTGTCCTCCTCGGTGTCCCCGTTGCTGCCCTCGGGTGCGCCCGGGTCGTCCGCTGGCGGCGCTGGCTCGAACGGATCGCGGTCGTCGTCGGGCTCAGTGCCGCAGGCGGCGAGCACCGCGGTGGCGCCCAATGCGCCGGCTCCCGCCAGCACCGCACGCCGGCTGCTCGTACCCGATGCTTCGCTCGCCAACCGTTCGTCACTCATGGGCAGACCTCTCTGTACTGTTTGTGAGCTTTGGCTAGGTTAGCCATGCCAGGACATACGGGTCCGGCGGCAGGCTGGTTCAACCTCGACCGATCTTGACTCAACCCGGGCCGGTCATTGACGACCGGACGCCGCAGCCCTCGAGGATCTGGCCGATTTGGCCGCTTTGGGTGCCTTAGCTGGTTTAGCCGACTGGTCCGAGTCGCTGCCGTTCACAGGCTTCGCAGCGGCCTTAGCAGACTTGCCAACCTTCGTAGCCTTCGTAGCCTTCGTGACTTTCGTGGCCTGCCCAGCCCGCTTGGCCGGTGCGGCCTTCGCAGCGGAGCCGGCCCGACCAGTCGCACCCGCAGCGTCCGCGCCGTTAGCCTGCGCCGCCCGGGCCGCCGCCTCGGTCGACGCCATCACCGCCGCCTCGGGCAGCCCGAGCACCGGACGCAGGAACTGGCCGGTGAAGCTCACCGCCGTCTCGGCCACCTCCTCCGGGGTGCCGACCGCCACCACCCGGCCACCCTTGCTGCCGCCGTCCGGACCCAGGTCGATCAACCAGTCAGCCGTCTTGATCACATCGAGGTTATGCTCGATGACGATCACCGTGTTGCCCTTCTCGACCAGCCCCTCCAGCACCCGCAGCAGCTTGCGGATGTCGTCGAAGTGCAGCCCGGTGGTGGGCTCGTCGAGCACATAGACGGTCCGGCCGGTGGAGCGGCGCTGCAGCTCGGAGGCGAGCTTCACCCGCTGCGCCTCGCCCCCCGACAGCGTTGGCGCGCTCTGCCCGAGCCGGACATAGCCCAGCCCGACATCGACCAGCGTCTTCAGGTGTCGATGGATCGCCGGGATCGCGGAGAAGAACTGCTCGGCCTCCTCGATCGGCATGTCCAGCACCTCGGCGATGGTGCGGCCTTTGTAGTGGACCTCCAGGGTCTCGCGGTTATACCGCGCGCCCTGACACACCTCGCAGGGGACGTAGACGTCGGGCAAGAAGTTCATCTCGATCTTGATCGTCCCGTCGCCGGCGCAATTCTCGCACCGCCCGCCCTTGACGTTGAACGAGAACCTGCCCGGACCATACCCACGGACCTTCGCCTCGGTGGTGCCGGCGAACAGCTTCCGGATGTGGTCGAAGACGCCGGTGTAGGTGGCGGGGTTGGATCGCGGCGTCCGCCCGATCGGCGACTGGTCCACCCCGACCACCTTGTCGACCTGGTCGATGCCGCTGACCCGGGTATGCCGCCCCGGCACCAGCCGGGCGCCGTTGATCCGGTTCGCCAACACCGCGTACAGGATGTCGTTGACCAGCGTCGACTTGCCGGAACCGCTCACCCCGGTGATCGCGATCAACTGCCCGAGGGGGAAGCTGACGGTCAGGTTGCGCAGGTTGTTGGCGCGGGCACCGTGCACCACCAGCTCCCGACCCGCCGTCACCGGCCGGCGCTGCGTCGGCACCGGGATCGACTTCTGACCGGCCAGATAGGCGCCGGTTACCGACTCCTCCGCCGTCAGCAGCCGATCGTACGGGCCGCTGTGCACGATCCGACCGCCGTGCTCACCGGCGCCGGGCCCGATGTCGACGATCCAGTCGGCGGTGCGGATGGTGTCCTCGTCATGCTCCACCACGATCAGCGTGTTGCCGAGGTTACGTAGCCGCACCAGGGTCTCGATCAGCCGGTGGTTGTCTCGCTGATGCAGCCCGATCGACGGCTCGTCCAGCACATACAGCACGCCGACCAGACCGGAGCCGATCTGGGTGGCGAGCCGGATCCGCTGTGCCTCACCGCCGGAGAGGGTGGCGGCCGCCCGGTCCAGCGACAGGTAATCCAGCCCGACATCGACCAGGAACCGCAGCCGGGCGTTGATCTCCTTCAGCACCCGCTCGGCGATCAGCCGCTCCCGGTCGGTCAGCGTCATGCCGGCGACCAACTCGGCGCACTCCCCGACCGAGAGCGCGCACATCTCGGCGATGTTACGGCCGTGCACGGTGACCGCCAGCACCTCGGGCTTGAGCCGGGCCCCCGCGCACACCTTGCACGGGACCTCCCGCATGTAGCCCTCATACCGGTCGCGCGACCACTCCGAGTCGGTGTCGGCGTGCCGGCGTTCCAGCCACTGCACCACCCCTTCGAACCCGGTGTAATACGAGCGGGTCCGGCCGTAGCGGTTTCGGTAGCGGACGTGGATCTGATCCTGGGCGCCATGCAGGATGGTCTTCTGCGCCCGGGAGCTGATCGCCCGCCACGGGGTGTCGAGGTCGAACCCCTCCTGCTTACCGAGCGCCTCCAGTAGCCGGAGGAAGTAGTCGAGGGTGTGACCGCCAGCCCATGGTTGCAGCGCACCCTCGCGCAGTGTGCGCTCCGGGTCCGGCACCACCAGCTCCGGATCGACCTCTTTCTTGGTGCCCAGACCGGTGCACTCCGGGCAGGCGCCATACGGCGCGTTGAACGAGAAGGAACGCGGCTCCAGCGCCTCGAAGCTCAGGTCGCAGTAACCGCACGCCAGGTGCTCCGAGAAGGTCCGCTCCCGCTGCTCGTCGTCCTCGTCAAGATCGACGAAGTCGAGCACCACCAGACCGCCCGCCAGGCGCAGCGCGGTCTCGATCGAGTCGGTCAACCGGCGCTTGGCGCTCGCCTTCACCGTGAGCCGGTCCACCACCACCTCGATGGTGTGCTTCTCTTGCTTCTTGAGCTTCGGTGGCTCGGTCAGCTGATGCACCACCCCGTCGACCCGGACCCGGGCGTAGCCCTTCGACTGGAGTTCGGCGAAGAGGTCGGCATATTCGCCCTTGCGGCCCCGCACCACCGGCGCCAGCACCTGGAACCGGGTGCCTTCGGTCATCGCCAGCACCCGGTCGACGATCTGCTGCGGCGTCTGCCGGCTGATCGGCCGGCCGCAGTTGGGGCAGTGCGGCTCACCGATCCGGGCGTAGAGCAGCCGGAGGTAGTCGTAGACCTCGGTGATCGTGCCGACCGTCGAGCGCGGGTTGCGGGAGGTGGACTTCTGGTCGATCGAGACCGCTGGCGAGAGACCCTCGATGAAGTCGACGTCGGGCTTGTCCATCTGACCGAGGAACTGTCGCGCATAAGAGGAGAGGGACTCGACATACCGTCGCTGCCCCTCCGCGAAGATCGTGTCGAACGCAAGGCTGGACTTACCCGACCCGGAGAGCCCGGTGAACACGATCAACGCGTTCCTCGGCAGGTCAAGGTCGACATCGCGCAGGTTGTGTTCCCGCGCCCCGCGCACAATGAGTCGGTCGGCCACGGCGCACACTCTAGCCCCGCACCCTGACAACTCGGTCCGAGGAGGGCGCCCCTGTCACACAGTTTTCTGTGATCAGGGGCACCCAATGCTCGGTGCGGCCGAATCAGTGCGGCCGAATCAGCGGCGGCCGGATGAGCGGACCCGGCTGCGGGCCCGGCGGCGGCCCGACTCGTAGGCCACCTCCCGGTGCAGCCGCAGCCAACTCTCCCACCGCCGCGGCGACAACTCCCCCGACGCCAGCGCCGCCCGAACCGCGCAGCCCGGCTCGCTGGCATGGCCGCAGTCGCCGAAGCGGCACTGCTCGGTCAAGGCCACCACCTCCGCGAACGCGCGGTCTAGGCCGCCGGAACCGTCGAGCAGCCCGACCGCCCGTACGCCAGGGGTGTCCAGCACCGCGCCGCCGCCGGGCAGCGGCACCAACTCCCGGTACGTGGTGGTGTGCCGGCCTTTGCCGTCCACCCGGCGCACCGATTGGGTACCCATCACCGCCGCCCCCGCTAGCGCGTTCACCAACGACGACTTGCCGCAGCCAGAGGGTCCCACCAGCCCTAATGTGCGCCCCACTCCGAGGTACGGGCGCAGCGCGGGCAACCCGTCGCCGCGCTCCGCGCTCACCGGCAGGACCGGCACCCCGGCGGTAGCGTCGGCCACCTGGTCGGCGACGGTCGGAGCATCGGCCGCCAGGTCGGCCTTGGTCAACACCACCACCGGCTCAGCGCCCGACTCCCACGCCAGCGCCAGCAGCCGCTCCACCCGGGCCAGGTCGGGCGAGGGGTCGATCGCCTCCACCACCGCGACGGTGTCCAGGTTCGCGGCGAGCAGCTGACCGCTCGCGTCCTTGCCGGCCGTCCGCCGGATCAGCGAGGTCCGGCGCGGCAGGACCGCCTCGGCGGTGATCCGCTCGTCGGGCCACTCCCGCACCACCACCCAGTCGCCGGCGCCAGGTAGGACGGTCGGGTCGCCGCCAGCGGCCGACAGTACCGCCCCGGCCACGCTGGCACGGACGATGCCGGACGCGGTCAGGACAGTGCAGACGCCGCGGTCGGCTCGGAGCACCCGCCCCGGGTAGTGGTCCGAGTCGGCCGACACCCGCGCGGCGTACTCGTCAGTAAAGGTCGCGTCCCAGCCCAGGGACGTCAGATCGTACGTCATGGGAAACCTCGATCAAGAAAGGTGGAGGGTGGTGTGGAGCCATCGTTCCGGCATCGTGACCACCCCCTTTCCGAGCTCCGGTGACGCGCGTCTGGATAGACAGTAAGCCTGGAGACCGCTCAGAAGAAACCGAATATCGGCCTACCGCCGCCGATCATGAGCGTGTTGACAGACACACCGAGCGTGTCTGTCAACACGCTCATGATCGACCGGGAGGGGTGGTGAGTTTGGCGACCGCGGCGCGGATCTGGTCGCCGGTGGCGGTGCTGGCCTGCGCCCACGACTCGAACTCCAGCGTCGGGCCGAGCCCCGCCGTCTCGGCCAGCTGCACCGAGCGCTTGATGTCTCGAACCAGCTCCGGGTCGAGCGCCGCATACTGGGCCGCCGCCGCGGTCGCCGTCGCCACCGGGTCCGCCGCCACCGACAAAGCCAGCCCCCGCTGCACCGCCTCCTCCGCGGTCAACGTGCCGCCGTCGAGCAGCATCGCCAGCGCCCGCTGTGGGCCCAGCGCCCGGACTAGGAAGTGGGTGCAGCCACCGCCGGGGTGCAGCCCCAACCGCGTGAACGTCGCCGCGAAGGTCGCCTGCGGCCCGGCGATCCGCAGATCGCAGCACATCGCCAGGTTCAGCCCGGCACCGACCGCGGGCCCTTGCACCGCGGCGATGGTCGGGATCGTCAATTCGGCCACCACCAGAAAGGACCGGTAGATCGCCTGGAGGTCGCGCCGGATCTCGGCGACCGGCCGATCCGGCTGGCCGAAGACGGCGGGCAGGTCGGCCCCGGCGCAGAAGGCCCGACCGGCCCCGGTGACCACCAGCGCTCGCGCCTCACCGTCGGCGGCGACCGCGGCGACCGCGGCGGCTAGCTCGTCGCGCAGCTGCGGGCCGATGGCGTTACGCCGGTCCGGGTCGGTGAGGGCCAGGATGCGAACGCCCGGGTGGTCGCCGTGGGTCAGGGTCACCTTCTCGCCAGCCATGGTGGTCGCTCCTCTTTGTAGTGGGCGGGGCCATGGTGATCCTCCCCCGCGGCCACGCGGCGGCGGACCTCGGGTCAGGCCTTGCGTAACGCGAAGACCACGAAGACGGGCCGGTTGGCCAGCTCCTCGGCGAGCTCCGGGTAGCGCCCCCGCAGCGCCGCCGCCGGCGCCGGCTCCTGGATCCCTTCGATCAGGAACCCGGCGGCGGCGAACTCGGCGCAGGTCGCCGAGAGCGGCTGCTGCCAGTACGCGACCTGCCAGCTGCTGTTCCACTCCTCCTCGATCCGGCGCACCGCGAAGTAGCTGCCACCCTGCCGGAGCCAGTCGTGGACCGGGTGAGCCGTGGAGACCACCAACCGGCCGCCGGGCCGCAGCGCCCGGGCCGCCTCCCGCAGCGCCGCCACCCGGTCGTCGAGATGGTGGATCACTAGCGGCATCACCGCCGCGTCGAACTCGCCGTCAGCCGCCCAGGACAGCGGCGACTGCAGGTCCTGGCAGTGGAAGGTCGCGGCGTCGGTAGCCACCTCCGCCCGAGCCAGCCGAACCATCTCGGGGCTGACGTCCACCCCCACCACCCGGGCGGCACCGCGCGCCAGTAGCTCCGCGGCGTAGAGACCGGGACCGCAGCCCAAATCCAACACCGTCAGGCCGGCCACCGGACCGAGCGCCGCAAGCACCGCCGGCCGATCGTAATGGGCGTTACAGGCACCATCCCGGGCATGCTCCAGAAAGCCCGCGGCGAACGCGTCGTACATCGGGGCTTCGCTGTCCTTAATCTCCGTCATCGCACCAGGATAAGGCCGAGGCCGAACTCTGCTAGGTTACGATGTCTTTCGATAGAAGCCAGGGTCATCCGGTCGCTGGCGGCAGCAGTGGGGATGGCGCTGACGGCGAGCCGCTCGCGCGGTACGCCATCTCCAACTCCAGATAGCGCGGGTCGGGCGGGTAACGCATGGTGCCACCGGTGGCGACGAACCCGCACCGTCGATAGAAGGCTTGCGCCCGTTCGTTCTCCGCCAACACGAACAGCCGAATCCGCTCCGCGCCCGCTTCGGCGGTCGCCCAGTCGACCACGCCCGTCAAGAGCGGTTCGGCGACCCCGGAGCCCCGGTGCCCAGGGCTCGCATACACCCCGACCACCATCACCGAAATCTGCTCGGTGATCTCCTGCTCCACGAATCCGCCGACGGTCGCCACCAGCCGACCGTCCCGCTCAGCCACCAGCAGGCACCCCTCGCCGCCACTCGCCGCCGACGTGACCCGCTGCCGCCACTGCGCATCCGAGCGCATCCTCGCCTCGGCGTACTGCTCGGTGAAGGCGAGGGGTGAGTCCTGCAACGCCTCCAGCCGCAGCTCTCGAAACGCCAGCCAGTCGGCGGGTGTCACCCGCCGCACCTCGTAGTCCATCCACCCATCGTCGTCGGAGAACGGTACCGCCACAAATTCAACCCCACCGACCCTCCTGGCTGGTCGCTGCTACGCCTATCGGCTGCTCGCTCCGGCCGGGGTGGGGCGGCTAGGGTCGGCCGCATGGACTACAGCGGAGCGGTAACCCCCGGCGGTCCGGCGGCCGTGCGCGAGCTGCCCGACCTGACCATCAGCAAGCTCTCGGTCGGCCCGATGGACAACAACGCCTACCTGCTGCGCTGCCGACAAACCGGCCAGCAACTACTAGTCGACGCGGCCAACGACGCCGACCAGCTGTTGAGCCTGGTCGGCGACGGCGGCCTCGACACGGTCGTGACCACTCACCGCCACCAGGATCACTGGCTGGCCCTCTCCGAGGTACTGCAAGCCACCGGCGCCGACTCGGTCGCCCATCCAGCCGACGCCGACCCGCTCCCGGCGGTGACTCGAACGGTCTCCGCCGGCGACACCGTACGCGTGGGCGAGTGCTCGCTGGAGGTTATCCACCTGGTGGGCCACACCCCCGGCTCGATCGCCCTGCTCTATCAGGATCCGGCCGGGGTAGCGCACCTGTTCACCGGCGACTCCCTCTTCCCCGGGGGTCCTGGTCGGACAACAAACTCCACCGACTTCGAAACCCTCATGGACGACCTCGAAGCCAAGATCTTCGGCCGGTTGCCGGACGATACGTGGTTCTACCCTGGCCACGGCAACGACAGCACCCTCGGCTTCGAACGCGCTGCGATCCCGGAGTGGCGCGCCCGCGGCTGGTGACCGCGACCAGATCGGCCGACCGCCCCCTGTGGCCGCACTCCGGGCTGCCTCCGAGGTGAGTCCGAGGTAGACTCCGCGCTAACCCACACACGCTGCGTGAGGAGGGTGAGGCGGTGGCCAAGGCCTGAGTCGAACCCGCGCATTCAGGCTGGAGGTCGGTTTGATGAAAGAGCCCAAGGTGTCTGTTGTGGTCCCGACCTACAACCGCGAAGATATGCTTCGGCTGACGCTCACGAGCCTGTCGGACCAGACTCTCCCTACCGAGGACTTCGAGGTCATCGTTGCTGATGACGGATCGAGTGACGGCACCTCCGATGTGGTCCGTTCTTTTGACCATCGCTTGCGCCTCAAATACACCTTTCAGGATGACCTGGGCTTCCGTGCTGCAGCGGCGCGAAATGCCGGTGCCAGGTTGGCGGACGCGCCGATTCTGGTGTTTTTGGATACCGGTGTCCAAGCCGCTCCTGGTCTGGTCGGTGGTCATGCTAGAGCAGCCGAGCACCGGCACACGATCATCGGATACACGTATGGGTCACAGTCTGATACGAAACTGACCGGTCTCGCGCAAAGCATGACCAAGCTGACCCCGCAAGAGGTTCGCAGTCGGTTTCTCGAGAATTGGTCATTCCACGATTCTCGGCATTTTCTGTTTGGGCCCGTCGGATTCGACGTCAACCGTTATGCGGTGCCGTGGTTACTCCTGTGGTCGCTGAACTTCTCGATTCAATCTGCTGACTTCTGGTCCGCGGGAGGCTTCGATGAGGACTTCTGCGACTGGGGAATGGAGGACCTAGAGCTCGGATATCGGCTACACAAGCAAGGAACCCGGTTCACCGTGAGTCGCGATGCATGGGGCATCGAGTTTCCGCACGAGCGTGACCGGAAAGCCAACCAAGCAAGCAA
The DNA here is from genome assembly GCF_016925615.1 of Natronosporangium hydrolyticum. Lineage (NCBI taxonomy): Bacteria > Bacillati > Actinomycetota > Actinomycetes > Micromonosporales > Micromonosporaceae > Natronosporangium > Natronosporangium hydrolyticum. The sequence continues at coordinate 2,044,708 of NZ_CP070499.1, read as the reverse complement.
TAGCCGCAATATTATCAAGTTCCTACTCAAACACCGCGATCCAATCCTGGAACTTTATTGGGCCTGGGATCTCGACTACTATTCGTGGTCATTGGACGACGAGTACGAGGCGCTCCAGGAGTGGACGCGGACGGCTCGTAACCTGACGGTTGCGGACGAAATACGCACGGCCCTGCAGACGCTGTCGACAGGGGGCAGCGCTGCTGTCTTCGGCTGCGGTGACTGGCGGCCAGAGTCGCCGCAACCGCACTCTTTATTTGATTTCGACCCGGAGTACGTTGATCGCGACGCTTCCCAACGGAACGCGCGGCAACGGGCAGTCGGGATCCGAACCCCGTTGCCCGACGAATCAGTCGACCTAGTGGTCATAACCTCACGGCTGCGGGGTCTTTGGGAGAGTCACGGCTCGCGAATTCTCGCCGAGGCGAGGCGAGTGGGACGGTCGGTATGGCTACCACCCGACTGGTGAGCGGTTGGCGTCCGAGGCCACCGAACCGAACGCCTGTGCAACCCTCGACTAGAGCTGTGGCCCGCTAGTCATCGAGGTTACGTAGCGCCGGCAGCAGGGTCTCGGCGGCCCACGGCAGGAACTCCCGTTGCCGGTCGCCCCCGACCTGCACCAGGGCGATGTCGGTGAATCCGGCGTCGCGGAACTTCGCGACCGCCGCCACATGCTGGTCCAGGTCCGGTCCGCACGGGATGATGGCGGCCACATCCTCCTCCCGCACATACTGCGTGGCGGTCTCGAAGGCCGGCGGGTCCGGCAACTCGGAGAGCGCCTTCCAGCCCAGCGCCGCCCACCGGAACTGGTCCCGGGCCACCCGACGGCATTCTTGCTCGTCCGGGCCGTAGGAGACCGGCACCTGACAGTATCGCCGACCACCCTCGCCGCCGGCTTCGGTGAACATCCGGACCAAGTCCGGGTCGGGGTGGGTGGCCACCATGGCTTCGCCGTACTCGCCCGCCAGCGCACAGGAGTGCGGGCCGGAGACGGCCACCGCGACCGGAACGGTGGCCTCCGGCAGGTCGAACAATTCGGCGCCACCCACGTCGTAGTAGTCGCCGTTGAAGCTGATCGAGTCGCCGTCCAGCAGCGACCGGATGATCTCAAGGGATTCTTCGAACATCTGGTGCCGGTGGGCCACTGCCGGCCAGGCCCCCACCACCCGTTCGTTGAGGTTCTCACCGGCCCCAAGTCCGAGGGTGAACCTACCGCCGGAGAGCACCCCCATCGTCGCCGCCTTCTGCGCCACCACCGCCGGGTGATACCGCCGGATCGGACACGTTACGAACGACATCAGCCGCAGTTGTTGGGTGGCCTGGGCGACCGCGCCCAGCACCGACCACGCGTACGGCGAATGGCCCTGCGCGGTGAGCCATGGGTAATAGTGGTCGGAGACGGTGGCGAAGTCGAACCCTGCCTCCTCGGCACGCGCGGCATCGGCGACCAACTGGTCCGGTGGCGCCTGTTCAGACAGCAGCGAGTATCCGTAGGTCGTCATGCCGTCGCCGTTCCCCGTCTCGCGGCCGGTCACACCCCGCCGCGAGCGGTCACCGCCCAAGCTGGCCTCGGGTCAGGGCCCGCGGCAGGGTGGTGCGGTGGCGCCGGAGACCGCCGCCGCACCACCCTTCCCCCGTGGGATGTGGCGATCAGCCGCTCACCGTGATGTTGGAGTTGCCGCTGCTCTGATACCCCTCGGTAGCCATGATCATGTAGTAGCTGAAGGATCCGAGGTTCATACCGGCGGCCGCCCAGGCGTCGAAGTGGTTGCCGGTGGTGATCGTGCCACCGGTCCGGGTCGCCTGCCGGACGCTCCAATACTGCGGGAAGGTCTGGGTTCCCTCCACCGACGGCGCGTCGTAGCGCATGGTGTGGTACATGTCGTACTCGCCACCGTCGCTGTAGACCGTACCCCGGAACTCGCCTTCGGGGCGGTAGGTGCCGAAATTGTCGACGATGTAGTACTCGACCAGCGGGTTCGAGGTCCAACCGTAGAGACACAGGTAACCGTTGCCGAGCGGATTGAAGCTGCCGGAGTAGTTCACACTCCGCCGGCCGCCGTTACTCCAACCTTTACCGCAGACAAAATTGCCGGTGTCGGTCCAGGACATGCTGTAATTGCCACCTGGACCCATGGTCATGGCGACCGACCCGCCACCATCGGTCCAGAATGAATAGTAGAAGCCGTCATGGGTACCCTCTTGGTTCTCGGTGATGACTTCTTGCGCGTTGGCGGTCCCGGGCAGCATCAGCCCGGATGTGACCAGCGCCAATGCGCCGGCACCGCCGATGAAGTTTCTGCGGCTGATCCCGTGGGCGGGGGCTCTGTCCTTAGACATGCTTCCTCCTCGTGAAGGCCGTGGCAACCGATCGCCGTGCGGTCGGCGACCGATGGTCCAGGTCGGACTGATGACCTGGATCGACAGTGTTGAGGCGTCGATGCCCGCCAATGTAGGGGCGCCTCGATCAAGGTGTCAACATTTTCCGGAAATACCCCTGTAACCTCCTCGTTACAGCAGGTTTCTACCGCAACATTGTCGCTGCACACCGCGCCATATCGGGAAATCTGCCCGAACATCCACCGAAAAACTCGGCCAGTTCCGGCCGCTGCCCGGAGCCCTGTTTCCGGAAACTCTGGCCGAAGCCGCTACCCCGAGCAGACCACGCCGACGTAGTGTCCGAGCTGGTCGGTGAGGTCGGTCAGGATCACATCGCAGCCGTCACGCCGGGCCGCCTCCAACGCCCGCCAACTGTTGATTGTGGAGGCGCCGGCGCGGAGCCCGGCGTGGCGCGCCGTGCCCACCGCTGCCCGGTGGGTCAGGTAACGCCGGCCGCCCGGAGCCACCAGCAACAGTTCCGCCCGATAGTCGCCAGCGGCGGCGACCCGCTCGTCGACGTTCTCGCTGGTGGTCGCGAACCAACCGAGCCGCACCCGGTCACCCGCCACCCGGCGGGCCAGCGCCAGCTCCGGCTCGTCCCGCAGCATCAGCAGGCACCCGTCGGCCACCGGCGACCGGCGTACCACCTGGACGATCTTGGTTAGCCCGGCGCCGTCCGGGCTGACCGGCGGTTTGATGTCCAGCAGGATCTGCCGCAGGCCGCGACCCGCGCAGGCGTCCAGGTAGGCGGCCAACGTCGGCACCGGCGCTCCCCCGGCCCCCTTCATCCGGCGCAGCCGCCAATGGCGCAGCTCCGACACCTCCCCCTCGCCGCTGGTAGTGCGGTCCACCCGGCGGTCGTGCATCAGCACCGGTACGCCGTCGCGGGAGAGCCGCACATCCACCTCCACTCCGCCGACGTACGGCGGTAGCGCGGCCAAGCCCTCGATCGCGTTCTCCGGGTGATCACCGCAGCGACCTCGGTGCGCCACCAGGGTGCCCCGGAACGGCCGGAACTCCGCCGCCGACCGCTCCGCCGCGGCCAGCCGGCTCGCCCAGCTGGTACGCGACGGGTCCAGCTCGATCGCGGCCGCGTATGACCGGACCGCTCCGGGATAGTCCCAACACTGCTCCCGCGCCCGTCCGAGCCAGTAGTGCCGCACTGGCCGGTCCGGTTGCAGCTCCACCGCGCGCTGCAGCGCGGCCACCGCCGCCCGCCACTGTCGGGTGCGCAGCAGCCATCGGCCCAACCGCTGGTGCCAGCTGGCGTTGCCGGGGTCGTGCCCGATCGCGGTCGCCAACGCCGCGGTCGCCGCCGGCAGGTCGCCAGCGGCTTCGGCCGCGACCGCGGCGTCGTACCAGCGCCGCCCTTCCGCCCGGTCACCGCGGAGGGCGGCCGGGTAACCGGCGGACGGCGGAGGGGGACGGCGGTCGGTCGGCACCGGCCGAGGATAGACGAGCTAGCTGTCGCCGCCTTCGGCCGATTCCTCGCCCGCCCGCCGGATTCTGACCATCAGCGCGGCTGAGGGCACCACCTTGCCGGTCAGATAGGTGGAGAGTCGGGAGGTCGAGGTACCGATGCGAGCCGCGAATTCGGTCCGGGTGAGCCCGGACTCGTCGACTACCTGCCGGATCTCTTCCGCCACCTCCTGGCGCTCCCCCCGCTCGACGCGTTCCCTGGCCTCAGCGATCAGCGTCTCCATAGCTTCAGCCACTCCGAAAGGTCGGGAGTACCCGAGCACCTCCTCGATCTGGCGGGCGGTCCGCCCCCATGGGCGGCGGTCTACCTCCGCGGCCAGCCGGTGCCAGTCGGCGAGGTCTCCCCGCTCTAGTGCGGTCTGAACCGCCTCAGTCGGCCAATCAGCGACCGGTGTGGTCGGATCGATCGTGAGATTACGGAAAGACAGCGTCACGGCTCAGACCTCCGCTCGCAGGATGGCTGCTGACAGCCGCCGACATACCGCGCGGACCTGGCGCCAATCGTGCCATCGTGGCGCCAGATTGCGATAGGCGTCAAGCTGTTGCGTCGTGGAGGCGTCTGCCGGCCGCGGGTCACCTAGCTGCCTGGCCACCTGGGCTGCCACGCCGCGGCCGCCACCGTGCTGGTCGGCGTAGTAATCGTCGATCCGCGCCAGCACTTCGGCGGCGGCGCCGATGTCGTAGCGGTCGGCCAACGCCGCGACGTCGAGATAGTCCCGGGTCTGGTTACGCCGAACGATCAGGAACGCTTTGATTCGCAGCGTTTCTTCGGCGGTCGGTACCCGCAGGCTGCGCCCCGACGGGAGTTGCACTTCGGTTGTCTCTAATGGACGAGAACGAATGAGCTGCCGGACGCCCGCTTCGATATCGCCGAGCCGGCCGAGGATGATCTTTCCGGGCCGGACCCGGTTGGTCACCCATTCGCCCTCGGACTCGAGCGCCTCCAGCACCAGGTCGAACCGATCTCGAAGATCCCCCACCACATGATCGTGGTCAAAGGAGTCGCGGTGGGATGCGTAGAGCGCGGCCGCCGACCCACCGACCAGAACCGCATCGGGCACCAGCTCTTGCAGGCGGGACGCCGATTCGAGCACCGCCGCCAGCTCCACGCTGCCCTTCTCTACCATGACGTGATCTTATCAGATCCGATAACACTAGCTGCCGTCCGAGCGGACGACCGCGAGGCCGCCGGCCGGGATGGTGACGGCACCGGTCACGGTCGCGCCGGTGACCAGGTCCACGCCGTCGGCCGGCACGGTCGCCGGGCCGTCGGTGTGGTTGAGCAGGAACCGCCACCGTTGCTGGTCCGCCCGCCGCTCGACCACCTCCACCCCGGGTGGCGCGCCGCCGCGGTCGACCCCGGCCGCAGCCAGCGCCGCCCGCACCAACTCGTGGTACGTGTCGTCGGAGAGCTCGGTAGAGACATACCAGGCGGTGCCCTCGCCGTACCGGTGCCGGGTCACCGCCGGTTCCCCGGTGAGCGGCCCGCTGGCGTACCGCAGGACCGGTTGGGCTCCGGTGAGCTGCACCAGTTCGCTCCAGCGGGTCGCTTCGGTGCCGCCGGTAAGCGCGACGTTGGTGGCTGCTGGCAGCGGCTGGAACTCGGTGACCCGCACCCCGAGCACCTCCCGGAAGGCGCCCGGGTAACCGCCGAGCCGCACCCGGCCGGCCTGGTCGGCGACGCCGGAGAAGTACCACACCACCAGGTGCCCGCCGCCGGCCACATAGTTGCGTACTGTCTCGATGACCGCGTCGCTGGCCAGGTAGTGGCTGGGGATCAGGATCAGCCGGTAGCCGCGCAGGTCGCCAGCGAGGTCGGCGAAGTCGGTGGTCACCTGCTCGGTCCAGAGCGCGGCGTGCGCCCGGCTCAGCGCCGCCCAGTAGTCGAGCTCGGGTGACGGCAGGTGCGGCGCCTGCAACGCCCACCAGCTCGCGGCGTCCCAACCGATCCCCACCTCGGCCTGGACGGCACCGACCTCCGCCTCGGCCAGCCGAGGCAGCAGCGCCCCCAGCTCCCGCACCTCGGCGAAGATTCGGCTCGCTGGACCGGCGTGCGGGACCATCGCCGAGTGGTACTGCTCGGCCCCGGCCGCGGACGCGCGCCATTGGAAGAACATCACGCCCCGGGAGCCGCGGGCCAGGTGGCTGGTGGAGAGTCGGGCCATCCGCCCCGGCGCCTTGCTCACCTGGACGCCGTGCTCGCCGAGCCCGCCGGGCGACTGTTCCATCAGCAGCCATGGCCGCCCGCCGGCCCAGTGCCGGGCCAGGTCGGCCAGGAGCGCGGTCTGCTGTTCGGCCTCGATTCCGACACCCTCCGGGTACGCGTCGAGGGCGACCAGGTCGAGTTCGGCTGCCCACCGACGGTGGTCGACCGGCACCCAGGCTCCGACCGGGAAGTTGGTGGTGACCGGCGCGTCCGGGTTGGCGCGGCGGAGCAGGTCCCGTTGTTCGCAGCAGGCGGCGAGCAGTTCGTCGGAGAGGTAGCGCCGGAAGTCCAGCAGCTGGTGCGGGTTGGACAGGTACTGGGTGGCCCGGGGCGGCTCGATCTGCGCCCAGTCGCTGTAGTGCTGGCCCCAGAAGGCGGTCCCCCAGGCGTCGTTGAGCGCGGTCAGGTCGCCGTAGCGGGCGGCCAGCCAGGCCCGGAACCCGACCGCGGCGTGGTCGCAGTGGCACCCGGTGCCGTACTCGTTGTGGATGTGCCACATCGCCAGCGCCGGGTGGTCGGCGTAGCGGTCGGCGAGGCGCTGCGCGATGCTGCGGGCGGCGCTCCGGTACGCCGGGGCAGCGACGCAGTAGGTGTCCCGGGAGCCGTGCCGCAGCCGGACTCCGTCCGCGCGTACCGGCAGGGCGTCCGGATGAGCGAGGCTGAACCAGGGCGGTGGCGAGGCGGTGGGGGTCGCCAGATTGGCCCGGATGCCGGTGGTGTGGAGGAGCTCGAGCGCCCGGTCCAACCAGTCGAAGGTGTAGCGGCCGGGTTCGGGCTCCAGCCACGACCAGCTGAACACCCCGACCGAGACCAGGTTGACGCCGGCCTCCCGCATCAGTGAGACATCTTCGCGCCACACCGGCTCCGGCCACTGTTCTGGATTCCAGTCACCGCCGAAGCACCAGCGGTCGCCGGTCGCCGGCCAATGTTTCTGCCCTCGCATGCCCGCCACCTTAGCCGGTTGACGTTTGTTGGGTTAGACGCAAAACTAAATGCCAGGAGCCAGCGTCGGCTCTGACCGCGCCGAAACTATCGGCCCGACCGGGCCGGCCACCCAGGGGAGCTACCGCATGCCGTACCGACCGCCGTTGGTGTCGTTCGAGACCTTCGTCGCCGACCCCCCTGACCTCCCGGTCCGCGGCCCCGGCGAGCAGGGCCTCTCCGCCCTCACCCGGGCGGAGCTGATCGGCACCGACCCGCAGGGGACGGTGACCATCAAGGGGTCGACCAGCAGCGGCGAGATGCTGGTGGCACAGGTAGCGATCGCTGGTGAAGGAGTGATCCGGGTCAAGCTCAGCCAAGACCCCGATGCCCGCAGCCGGTCCGCGGCCGCCACCCAACTGGTCAGCCCGGGGCACTTCTACGCTGGCCGGGTCGAGGTCGACGGGGGCACGATCCGGGTGCACGCCGGGTCGGTCTGCGCCGAGCTGACCCTCGACCCGTGGCATCTGCGCTTCGTCGACCTCACCGGACGGGAGTTGCTCGCCCAGCACCCGGGCGAGCACGACATCAGCGGCCGGCTCCGCACCTTGCCGTTCGGCCGCTCCACGGTGGATGGCGAGGCGGTGGCCTACCACGAAAGCTTCGCCGCCCCGGCCGAGGAGAAGTTCGTCGGCTTCGGCGAGAAGTTCACCCCGCTGGACAAACGCGGCCAGCGCCCGTTGATGTGGAACTTCGACGCCTTCGGCGCCGAGTCCGACCGCTCACACAAGGCGGTCCCGTTCTACCTCTCCAACCGCGGGTACGGGATCGTCGTCGACAGCGGCACCCCGATAGAGTTCGATGTCTGCCAATCGACCCACAGCTGCGTGCAGATCGTGGTCCCCGACGACCTGCTCGACTACTACGTGATCGCCGGGCCCACCCCGGTGGAGGTGCTCCGCCGCTTCCACCGGCTCACCGGCGCGCCGCAGCCGCCGCCCAAGTGGTCCTTCGGCACCTGGATCTCCTCCGGTTTCTTCGCCGACACCCAGGAGCAGGTGCTGGCCCGGGCGGCGAAGATCCGGGAGCTCAACATCCCGTGCGACGTGCTGCACCTCGACTGCTACTGGCAGACGGTCGGGCACTGGTCAGACATGCAATGGGACAGCGAGCACTTCCCCGACCCGGCGCAGCTGCTCCGCACCCTGGCAGATCAGGGTTTCCGGGTCTGTCTGTGGATGAACCCCTACCTGAGTCGGCAGAGCCCGCTGTTCCAGGCTGCCGCAGACGCCGGCTACCTGTTGAAGCGGCCGGACGGATCGACCTATGTGGCTGATGTATGGCACGGCACCCACCCAGCGTCCGGAATCGTCGACTTCACCAACCCGGCCGCTGCCCGATGGTTCGCGGAGCTGCTGCGCCCGCTGTTGGAACAGGGAGTTGCGGTGTTCAAGACCGACTTCGCCGAAGGCGTGCCGGCCGACTCGGTCGCCCACAACGGGATGACCGGGGTAGCCCTACACAATGTCTACACTCTCCTCTTCAACGACGTGGTAAGCGACATCACCGCCGAGGTAGCCGGGCACCGGATGGTCTGGGCCCGCTCCAGCTACCTGGGCGGGCAACGGCACGCTGCACAGTGGAGTGGCGATGTGAAGTCCAGCTACCCGGCGATGGCGAGTACGCTGCGCGGCGGGCTCTGCCACGGGCTCTCGGGGGTGCCGTACTGGAGCCACGATGTGGGCGGGTTCAACGGCCCGCCCAGCCCCGACCTGTACGTCCGGTGGGCCCAGTTCGGCGCGCTCTCGCCGCTGGTCCGGTTCCACGGCACCAGCACCCGACTGCCGTGGGAGTTCCCGGAGACCGCCCAGCAGGGCGCGGTCGACGCGCTCCGGCTGCGCTACCGGCTGATGCCGTACCTCTACTCGACGGCGATCGAGGCCGCCCTCGGCAGCGCACCGATGCTCCGGGCGTTACTGATCGACTCGCCCGACGACCCGGCCGCCTGGCGGGAGGAGCTGACCTACCGACTCGGCCCGGATCTGCTGGTCGCCCCGATCTTCGACCCGTCCGGGGAGCAGACCGTCTATCTGCCGGCCGGCGAGTCCTGGGTCGACTGGTGGACGGGCGAGGTGCACGCCGGCGGCGGGTACCTGCGGGTGACCGTACCGTTGGGACAGATCCCGCTCTTCGCCCGGTACGGTGCGCTGATCCCCACCGCCGAGCTTGGTGACACCGTGGGTGAGGCGCCCTTCCCGGCGCTGACGCTGCTCAGCTTCGGCGGTGAATCTGGCCGGATGCTGCTGCACGACGTCGATGGTGACACGGTGATCAGCACGGCGCGAGACGGAGACACCTTCACGGTGACCACTACCGGGCCGGCGCGGGTAGCGGCGGTCGAGTTCCCCACCACCGCCGGGACCACCCCACCGGTCTACGTCAACCTGCCAAAACTCTAGGCTCGCTTACTCCGTGCGGCTACTATCGGCGATGTGCGTATCACCGTCGACTCATCGCCACTCATCTCGCTGGCATGGGCCGGGCAACTGGGGAGCGGCAGGGTGACGTTGCGCGACTTTGCCCGGGCGCTCCGATTGGACATCTGGGCGGCGCACGACCTGCTACGGGCAGAGGGCGTCGCGGTGGCGCAAGGGGATCGCGCAGAGACCGAGGGGTCGCTACGGGCGATGCTCGATGAGCTGGCGGTGGAGTCCGACTAGCCTGGTCATACGGGCGCAGTGGCGGAGGCGGACGGGAATCGAACCCGCCTGACCGAGCTGCTCGGTCACGTCGGTTTTGAAGACCGCGGGGGCCACCAGGCGCCCAGACGCCTCCACCGGCAGTCTACGCGCCGGAGGCGGGCCGGGCCGGCAAGAGAGGACGCATGGTGAGCGAGGCCGATACCCGACGGCGGATCCCCGGGACCGATCGAGCGCTGGCCGACCCGGTGCTCGCACTCGCCGCCGAGCGGGTAGGCCGGGCGACGGTCAAGGCGGCGGTGGTCGCCGCCGCCGACCGGGCCCGGCGTGGGGAGATCCCGCCCGAACGAGTGATCGCGGAAGCGGCGGCCGCGCTGCCGGACCGGCTGCGGCCGCTGCGGCGGGTGATCAACGCGACCGGAGTGGTGGTCCACACCAACCTCGGTCGGGCGCCGCTCTCCCCCGCCGCGATCAAGGCGGTAGTCGAGGCCGCCGGGTACACCGATGTGGAGCTCGACCTAGCCGACGGACGCCGGGCCCGGCGCGGCGCCGCGGTGCTCGCCGCGCTCGCAGCGGCCGTCCCCGAGGCCGAGGCCGCGCACGTGGTCAACAACAACGCCGCCGCGCTGTCGCTGGTCGCCACCGCGCTCGCTGCCGGCCGGGAGATCATCGTCAGCCGCGGTGAGCTGATCGAGATCGGCGACGGTTTCCGGCTGCCGGACCTGCTCACCGCCACCGGCGCCCGACTCCGCGAGGTCGGCACCACCAACCGGACCACGGTCGCCGACTACCGGGCTGCGGTGGGACCGCAGACCGGTCTGATCCTGAAGATCCACCCCTCCAATTACCGGATCGAAGGGTTCGTCGGCGAAGCCAGCATCGGTGAGCTGAGCACACTCGGACCACCGGTGGTGGCCGATATCGGCTCCGGGCTGCTCGCCCCCGACCCGGTCTTGCCGGCCGAACCGGACGCCGGCACGGCGTTGCGGGCCGGCGCCGACCTGATCACCGCCAGCGGCGACAAGCTACTCGGTGGGCCGCAGGCGGGGCTGCTGCTGGGCAAGGCCGAGCTGGTGGAACGGCTACGCCGGCATCCGCTGGCGCGGGCGCTGCGGGTGGACAAACTGACCCTGGCGGCGCTCGCCGCCACGCTGAGCGGCCCGCCAGCGCCGGTGCCCCGTTCACTGCACGACACGGTGGCGGCGCTGCACCAGCGGGCCGCGGCGATCGTCGCGGCGCTGCCCGGAGTGGAGCTCACCGTGGCACCGAGCGAGTCGGTGGTCGGCGGCGGTGGTGGTCCGGGGGTGGTGCTGCCGAGCGTCGCCCTGGCCGCCCCGGCCAGCTTCGCCGCACCGCTGCGCCTCGGTGACCCACCGGTGGTCGGCCGGGTCACCGATGGCCGGCTGCTATTGGACTTACGGGCCGTCGATCCGGCCCAGGACGCGGAGCTGACCGCGGCCATCGCCCGGGTGGCCGGCAGTGTCACCCGGGTAGCCGGCGATGGGGCGCCGGCTCCCCCCGGCTCGCCTACCCCTTGACCGCCCCGATGATCACACCCTTGACGAAGTGCCGCTGCACGAACGGGTAGATCACCACGCACGGAACGATCGTCACCACCACCACCGCCATCTGGATCGCCAGGCTCGGCGGCACGCTGGCCACGCCTGGCAGGTTCGCGACGTCACCGCGCAGCGGCGGCGCCTGCCCGGCGAGCACGTACTGCTGCAGCACCCGCTGGATCGGGTCGAGATCCCGGTTCTGGATGTAGAGCATCGCGTTGAAGAAGGCGTTCCAGTAGCCCACCGCGTAGAACAGCGAGATCACCGCGATCACTGCCCGAGACAGTGGCATCACGATCTGCAGGAGGATCCGCAGCTCGCTCGCGCCGTCGATCCGGGCGCTCTCGATCAGATCCTGCGGCAGGTTCATGAAGAAGGCGCGCATCACGATCAGATTGAAGGCGCTCACCGCGGTGGGCAGGATCAGCGCCAGCAGGTTGTCCCGCAGCCCCAGCCCGGTCACCACCAGGTAGCTAGGGATCAGACTGGGGTAGATGAAGAAGGTCAGCAGAAAGACGAAGAGCAGCGTCCGGTGACCGAATGAACCCTGCCGGGACAGGCCGTAGGCGGCGAGGATCGTCAGCACCACGCTCAACGCGGTGCCGGCGGTGGCGAGGAACATGCTCACGCCCAGCGCCCGGGTCACCCGCCCCCCGGAGAAGATCGCGACGTAGGCGGAGAAGTCCAGTCCCTGCGGGACGATGACCAGCCCGCCAGCGTTGTTGATCGCCTCCCGCGGCGAGAGGCTGGTGACGACGATGACCCACATCGGGAAGAGCACCGCCAGCACCACGAAGGTGAGCACCGCCCCCTTGCCGGTCTGCCCGGCCGCCGACGGCTTCTCTTCCCACGGTTGGCGCCGGCCCCGCGGCGGCGGCACCTTGGTAACGATCGGTGTGGTGCTCATGTCTTCTTGTAGATCCCTTGCTCGCCGAGTCGGTGGGCAACCTTGTTTGCGATGAGCACCAGCGTCAGCCCCACCGCGCCCTTGAACAACCCGGCCGCGGCACCCACGCCGAACTGTTGGGTGAGCAGGCCGTGGTAATAGATGTAGGTGTCGAGGACCTCGGCGGCGGCCGGCCCGACCGCGCTGCGTTGCAGGATGAACTGCTCGAAGCCGACGGTCAACGAGTCACCGAGCCGCAGGATCAGCAGCAGGACGATCACCGGCCGGATGCCGGGCAGGGTGATGTGCCACAGTCGCCGCCAGCGGCCGGCGCCGTCGGCCGCCGCCGCCTCGTAGAGGTTGGGGTTGACCGCTGAGAGCGCCGCCAGAAAGATGATCGTGCCCCAGCCCACGTCTTTCCAGACGATCTGGGAGGTGACCAGGAAGATAAAGGTGTCCGGGTTGGTCATGATCGTCGGCGGCTCCAGCCCGGCCGAGCGCATATGCTGGGCGAGCAGCCCGGCACCGCCGAACATCTGCTGGAAGAAGGTCACCACGATCACCCAGCTGAAGAAGTACGGCAGGTAGACCACGCTCTGGATGAAGACCTTGATCTTCTCGTGCAAGATGCTGTGCAGCAGGATCGCCAGCGCGATCGGCAACGGGAAGAAGAGAATCAGCTGCGCGAACGAGAACCGCAGGGTGTTGAAGAGCGCCCGCCAGAACAGGTAGTCGCCGAAGAGGACTGCGAAGTTGCCGAAGCCGATCCAGTCGCTGTAGATGAACGCCTGCAGCGGGTTGTCGCCCAGGAATGGGTTGTAGTCCTGGAAGGCGATGATGTTGCCGAGCGTCGGCAGGTAGTGGAAGACCGCCAGGAACGCTACCGCCGGCAGGGTCATTGCGATCAGTGGCCAGTCCCGCCGGAAGTGCCGGGCGAGCCGAACCCGCCGCGGCAGCGGAGCGGCCGCCGGGCGGTGCCGCGTGCTCGCCGGCGGGCGCCGCGAGGGCGGGACCACGCCGCCCAGCGGCGGGCCGTCTCCCTCGCCCGGGCCGGAGGTCTGCCCCGGCTCACCGGGGCCGGGCGCGGCGGATCCTTCGGACCGGGCGGGGTGGACGGTGCTCATGTAAACCTTTCGGTCAGCTAGCGCGGATCAGTTGTCGTCGTCCTCGAGCGCGCCGGCGAGGAAATCCCGGCCGCGGTCGCCGCCGGTGCGCCGCCACTGGGCGATCACGTCGTCCAGATCAGACAGATCCCGCCGGCCGCGCAGGAGGTCGTGCTCGGTGTCCTCCAGGAACTGCCGCGCTTGTGACATCGCCGCCGGCTGTTCGAGCTTGAAGGCTGCCCACGGGTTCTCCGGGATGTGGGGCGCGGCCTGGCTGGCCCACTCGGCGTACGACTCCACCCAACCCGGGATCTCTGGGCTGCCGATCTGGACCGGGTTGCGGCCGCTCAGGAAGGTGAACTGCTCGGCGTACTCGTCGTGGAAGGTGTCGTTGTTGACCGGGGTGCCGTCCTCGGCCCGCTCGTCGAAGTGGACGCCCTCGAAACCGTGCTGGCGCTCCTCCCACTCCTCGGTGCCGAAGGGCGCCGCGCACCAGTTGAGCACGCCGAGGATCTCGCGGACCCGGTCCTCCCCGAGCCCTTCTTTGATGAAGGTGTAGAAGATCGGCTCGCCGCCGCCGTAGACCACCGGCGCGCCGCCGTCGTGGGCGAAGACCGGCACCGCCTGCATGTCGAAGCCAGAGGTGGCCCGCTGCTCCTCCAGCTGCATCCCGCGCCAGGCCCCCAGCCCGTCCTGCATGAACATCACTTGGCCGCTGGCGAAGCTCGGCTTCGGGTCCGTGCTCGGGTCGGCGACCGAGTCCGGGTGGATCAGCCCTTCGTCGAAGAGTCGGCGGGCAAATTCGAGCGCTGCCGCGTACTCCTCGGTCTCGACCTCGTGCACTACCTCGCCGGCGGAGTTGATGCTGTAACCCTCTTCGTCGTTGGGCACCCCGAAGACCATCTTGACGTACCGCCAGATGTCGTTGAAGGCCCAGACATTGTTGCCCGGGTCGGTGACCTCGCGCCCGATCTCGTAGAGCTCTTCGGCGGTGGTCGGCAGCCCGAGGCCCATCGGCCCGAACAGATCGGCGCGGTGGAAGAGCACCCAACCGAACGGGTTGTCGTTGACGAATGGCACCGCCCGCAGCCGCTCGCCCCAGAAGCAGTGCTGCCACTGGTCGGTCGGCAGCGTGGCGAGCATCGGGAAGTCGAGCACCTGGTCGCCGCTGAGGTATTCGCTGAGGTCGGCGAAGAGCAGACTGGCCGCGTCGGAGAACCGCGGCACGTTGGTGTTCCACGAGGGCACCACCAGCACGTCGGGCACGTCCCGGGCGGCGAGCATGGCGGTTAGTGGCTCGTCGTAGGTGTTGCCGTCCTGGATGCTGAACTGGCAGGTCACCCCGAGCCGCTCATCGTTGATGGTGTCGAGGTACGCGTTTCGCCCGGAGCCCGGCGGGGTCGGCCCCCAGTAGAGGGTGGTGGCCTGGATCGGCGGGCCGCCCCGGCCGGGCTGCTCCGTGATCGCTCTGGTGAGTTCGCTGGGGTAGCGGGTGAAGGCGGAGGCGGCCGGCGGGGGCACCACCAGGTCGGGGGTGACCAGGTCGAGGGGTTGGTGGGTGGGGAGTTGGTCGGCGAGCCGGTCCAGCTGGGTCGCTGCGCCGCCAGCCTCGGGGTCCCGGCCGCAGCCGCTGAGCAGGGTGCCGCCGCCGAGGGCGGCGGCGGCACCGAGGCCGGCCATGGTCAAGAACCGCCGGCGGGAGGCTGCCAGCGGGCGGAACGGTGGTCTCACGGGATCATCCTCCGTAGGTGGTCAATCGCGGTGGTGAGGCTGGTGGCCGGCACGGTATGGTTAGTTGGTCTGCTGGCTAAACAAATTAGCGGACCTGGCCCGGCGCCACAACCAGCGGATCGGCCAACGAATCGGACCCGGGTGGTCCCCCGGGAAGATATAGAGCACCGGCAGCCCTCCGGCAAGATGGAGGACGACACCAGACAGCACGGGACGGAGTGGGGCCGACCTTGATCACACCGCTGAGCACACCGCAACCGGCCGACTTCGCCGATGTCCGGGCCACCAACCTGGCGGTGGCGCTGCGCTACGTACGGGCGCACGCGCCCTGTTCCCGCGCGGATATCGCCGCCGCGACCGGCCTGAACAAGGCGACCGTCTCCAGCCTGGTGACCGATCTGTTGGAGCGACGGCTGGTCACCGAGACCGGGCTGACCGAACACCGGATCGGTCGGCCGGCGACCATGTTGATGCTCGACAACACCTACGCCGCGGTCGGGCTGGAGGTGAACACCGACCACCTGACCGCGGTCGCGCTCGACCTTGCAGGTGAGCGGCTCCTCAGCTGGCGACGTTCCTTCCCCGGCGCGACCGCCACCCCCGGCAAGACGATCTCCGCGCTGACCGCCCTCGCCCGCCGGGCGTTGAACCGGGTAGCGGCCGAGGACCGCCGGCTGCTCGGCGTGACGGTCGGCGTACCAGGGCTGGTGGAGCCAGACGGCGTGGTCTCGGTCGCCCCCAGCCTCGGGTGGCGCGACGTCGATCTTCGGGGTCAGCTGGCGCGATCGCTGCCGACCGACACCACCTTTCCGGTCAGCGTGGACAACGACGCGAACCTCGCCGCCACCGCCGAGTACCGGTGGGGGGACCACGCCGGCGCCGGACACCTGGCGTACCTCACCGGCCAGACCGGCATCGGCGCCGGCATCATCGTCGACGGCCAGCTACTCCGGGGCGCCCGGGGTCTCGCCGGCGAACTCGGCCACCTACCGCTCGATCCGGCCGGTCCGGTCTGCGGCTGCGGCCGGCGCGGGTGCCTGGAGGCGCTCACCGGGGTGGGGGCGCTGCTTCGGCGCGCCGACCCGGAGAGCTTCATCGACGGGGTCCCCAGCGACTGGGAGCCGGAGCTGACCGAGTTGATCCGACGCGCCAAGGCGGAGGAGAAGGAGGTCACGGCGGCGTTGACCGAGGTCGGCGGATGGTTGGGGCACGCCGCTGGGGTACTGGCGAACCTACTCAACCCGGAGGTGATCATGCTCGGCGGGTACTTCGTGCCGCTAGCGCCCTGGCTGCTGCCGGCGGCCCGAGCGCAGCTGGCGCTGCGGGCATTGGCCCCGGACGCGGGCGGGGCGCAGCTGGTCGCGGGGACGCTCGGCCACGACGCCACGGCGATCGGCGGCGCCGCCAAGATCCTGGCCGCCGTCGATGCCGGCCACCTCCCGACGGCCGAATGATAACGAATTGGTAACCGTGCTTCGGTGAACGATTGACCTGACGGGCCGGCGGTGCCAGCCTCAAACCACTCCGCTCGTAACAAGCCGTTAATTGTCCGGAGACTGTGGCGGCACGCTTTCGAAGCGCTTCGACTCGTCGTACCCATGGCCCTGCGGGGTGCTCGGCGACAGCGAGAGAAGCGCTTCGACGCCGGCTAGCGAAACGCTTCGACGCTCCGCATCCGCCACACCCGGCAGAGAGGTGGTCCGCTATGACCGGCGACACCGCACCCACCAGCCGTGCCGCCTGGGCAGCCACCCAAGGCCGCCTCCGGCGGCTGCTCGACCAGCTCACCACCGCGGAGAAGATCGCGCTGCTGCACCAGTACCAACCCGCGATCGACCGGCTCGGGCTGCCCGCCTTCCGCACCGGCACCGAAGCCCTGCACGGGCTGGCCTGGCTCGGCGAAGCCACCGTCTTCCCACAAGCGATCGGACTGGCCAGCAGCTGGGACCCGGAGCTGGTCGAAACGGTAGGCAACGCCGTCGCCGACGAGGTCCGCGGCTTTCACCACAAGGACCCCAGCCGGGGCAGCCTCAACGTCTGGGCCCCAGTGGTCAACCCGCTGCGGGACCCCCGGTGGGGGCGCAACGAGGAGGGCTACAGCGAAGACCCGTGGTTGACCGCGATCATGGGCACCGCCTACGCCAGCGGGCTACGCGGTGGCCACCCCGAATACCTCAAGACCGCGCCCACGCTCAAGCACTTCCTCGGCTACAACAACGAGACCGACCGGGACACCACCTCCAGCAACCTGCCGCCCCGAGTGCTGCGGGAGTATGAGCTCCCGGCCTACCAGCGGCCCATCGCCACCGGCGCCGCGGTAGCGGTGATGGCGGCGTACAACCTGGTCAACGGCCGCCCCGCCCACCTCACCCCGCTGATCAACCAGGAGTTACGACGGTGGAGCGAGCAGCCGCTGGTGGTGGTCAGCGACGCTGAAGCCCCCTCGAACCTGGTCGACCCCCAGCACTACGTCGACGACCACCCCGCCGCCCACGCCGCCGCGCTCCGCGCCGGTCTGGACAGCTTCACCGACCACGGCGAAGACTCGCAGGTCACCATCGGCCGACTGACCGAAGCGTACGAGCGGGGGCTGCTCGACGAGTCCGACCTCGACCGGGCGGTCAGCCGACTGCTACAACTGCGGATCCGGCTCGGTGAGCTCGACCCCGACGCCGACCCGTACGCCAGCATCACCGAGCAGGTGATCAACTGTCCGGAGCACCAGCAACTCGCCCGCCACGCCGCCCGCCGCGGCATCGTCCTGCTGACCCACCGCGGCCTGCTCCCGCTGCGCCGGGACCGCGACCGCACCGTCGCCGTGATCGGCCCGCTCGCCGACACCCTGCACACCGACTGGTACAGCGGCACCCTGCCCTACCAGGTCACCGTCCGCGACGGGCTGGCACAGCGGCTCGGCGCCGAGGCGGTGCGCTGGTGCGAGGGGGTCGACCGGGTCGCCTTCCGAGTCCGCGGCACCGACCACTACCTACTCGCCGCCGAGTCGCCAGGGTCCGCCCCGATCGCCGCCGGGCCGGCCGGCGCCGGTAACGCCAGCCACCTCGATCTGTTCGACTGGGGCGGTGGCAGCTGCGCGCTGCGGGCAGCGGCGAACCAGGCGCATCTGCGGGTCAACGAAGCCGCCGAACTCGTCAACGACTCGGCCGGCCCCGGCGAATGGGTGGTCCGCGAAACCTTCCGACTGGTGGAGAAGGCCGGTGGCGAGGTCGCCCTCCGCCACCTCGCCACCGGCCGTTACCTGCGGGCCGACCCAGACGGGCAGGTCCGGGTAGACGCCGCCGACCTCAACGACGCCACCGGGCTGATGGTCGAGCTGGTCGAGAGCGCGGCAGCCACCGCCGCCCAGCTCGCCGCCGAGGCCGACGTAGCGGTGGTGGTGCTCGGCAACCATCCGATGGTCAACGGCCGGGAGACCGAGGACCGGACCGACCTGAACCTGCCAGCCGCCCAGGAGGCGCTACTCAAGGCGGTACACACCGCGAACCCGAACACCGTCCTGGTGGTCACCAGCAGCTACCCGTACGCGCTCGGCTGGGCGGCGGAGAACCTGCCGGCCGTGCTCTGGTCCGCCCACGGCGGCCAGGAGCACGGCCACGCCCTCGCCGAGGTGCTGCTCGGCGAGGCCGAGCCGGTCGGCCGGCTCACCCAGACCTGGTACCGCTCCGCCGCCGACCTGCCCGACCTGCTCGACTACGACATCATCGGCACCGACGCGACCTACCTGTACTACCGCGGCGAGCCGGTCTACCCGTTCGGGCACGGACTCAGCTACACCACCTTCGGGTACGAGCAGCTGGCGCTCTCCGCTTCGGAGGTGGCCGCCGACGGGACAGTGACGGTCAGCGTCGAGGTCGTCAACACCGGCGACCGCCCCGGCGAAGAGGTCGTCCAGCTGTACACCCACCAACTACGCTCCCGGGTGAAACAGCCGTTGCGGGCGTTGCGGGGGTTCGCCCGGGTACGCCTCGACCCCGGTGAACGCACCACTGTGACGCTCCAGCTCGCCGCCCGCGACCTCGCCTTCTGGGACGTGACCCGGGGCAGGTTCACCGTGGAGTCTGCCCGCCACCGGATCATGGTCGGCCGCTCCGCCACCGACCCAGCCCTCTCCGCCGTCCTGACCGTGCGCGGCGAGCAGATCCCTGCCCGTCCGCCGCAGCTGGCCGCGATCGACTACGACGAGGCGCACGGCGTGACCATCTGCGACCAGCACCCCGTCGACGGCGACGCGATCCGGGCGGTAGAACCAGCCGCCTGGTTGGAGTTCCGCGATGTCGAACTCGCCAGCCAGCCCCGCCGGCTGCGGCTGCGCGCTGCGAACCCGACCAACGCCCCCGCCACCGTCACGCTGCGCCGCGACGACCCGCTCGCCGGCGAACTACTGGCCACGGCCACCGTCCCGGTCACCCCGGACCGGCACAGCTACGTCGACCTCACCGTCGAATCCGCGGTGCCGGCACCGGAGCCGGCCGACCTGTATCTAGTCTTCGACGATCCCGGTACGATCGTCGCGGAGCTGGGGTTGGAGGCGGCGTGACGGTCACCATAGCCGATGTCGCCCGCCACGCCGGGGTCGCGGTGAGCACCGTCTCCTATGTGTTGAGCGGCAAGCGCGCGATCTCCGCCAGCACCCGGGAGCGGGTCATGGACAGCATCCGCAGCCTCGGCTACCACCCCAATGCCGGCGCCCGCGCGTTGGCCAGTAAACGCGCCAACGTGATCGCCCTGGTGCTGCCGCTGCGGGCCGGCATGCACCTGCCGGTGCTGATGCAGTTCGCCACCACCGTGGTTACCACCGCCCGCCAGTACGACCACGACGTGTTGCTGGTAACCGCCGACGAAGGCGAGGCCGGGCTCCGCCGGGTCGCCGCCAGCGCGATGGTCGACGGGCTGGTGCTGATGGATGTCGAGCTGGACGACCGTCGGGTGCCGCTGCTACACGAGCTACCGCGACCCAGCGTCCTGATCGGATTCCCTGCCGACCCGCAGGGGCTGACCTGCGTCGACCTCGACTTCGCGGCGGCCGGCGGCCGATGCGTCGAGCATCTCGCCTCGCTCGGCCACCAGGAGATCGCGCTGCTGGGCGCGCCGCGGGTGGTCTACGACCGGAACACCGGGTACGCGGTACGCACCCGCAACGGGTTCACCGAGGCCGCGGCGCAGTGGGGACTCCACGCGACCGCCCTGCCCTGCGAGGAGACCGCCGACGCGGTCCACGCCGAGGTGGCACAGCTACTACGCGACCGGCCGAACCTGACCGGGCTGGTGGTTCACAACGAGGCCGCGGTCAGCCACGTCCTGGCCGCGCTGCACGCACTCGGCCGGCAGATCCCGCAGGACATCTCGGTGGTCGCGATCGGCCCCGATGAACTCGCCGAACGGACCAGCCCCGTCCTCACCTCGGTGGTGGTGCCGGCCGAAGAGGTCGGACACCACGCGGTCACGTTGCTGATGCGGAAGATCGCCGGACCGCCGGCGGAGGTGCCGGCGGCGACCCTGCTCGCGCCCCGGCTGACGGTGCGGGCCAGCACCCGCCAGCTGCTGCCAGCGCCGGCCAGCGCGATCCGCTAGCGATAAGGTCAAAGAGCTCGCCCCGCCCCGAGAAGGAGCTCAGACCGATGTCCGACGCGCCCCGGCCACCGCGGTTCGAACAGTTCTTCGCCGTGCGCCGATTCCAGCCGACGCTGGCGTTCACCGCCGCCGGCGACGGACTGTTGTTCAGCACCAACATCTCCGGCCAGTTCAACCTGTGGCGGCTGCCGGTGACCGGCGGCTGGCCGCACCAGCTCACCAGCTTCGAAGACCACACCGTCCGCGGCATCGCGCCGGCCCCGGACGGGTCGACCGTGCTCTTCGCCGCCGACCACGACGGCGACGAATTCCACCAGCTGTACGCGGTCGACCCCGACGGCGGCTGGCCGGTGGCGTGGACCGAGGCGTGGCAGGTGCAGCATCTGCTCGGCGACGGCGCGTGGCACCCGGACGGCCGGCGGGTGGTCTACTCGGCCAACTCGCAGACGCCGACCGCGATGGACGTCTGGCTGCGCGACACCGACAGCGGCGAGGTCCGGAAACTCTTCGGCACCGGCCGCTTCTGCGTCCCGGCGGGTTTCTCCCCCGACGGCGCCAGCCTGGTCTGCGTCGAAATGCTCGCCAACGACCACCACCAACTCCACGTGGTGGAGCTGGAAACCGGCGAAGCCCGGCTCGTCACCGACCATACCGAGCCGACCAAGTTCTACCCTGGCCCCTGGGCCGCCGACGGCTCCGGGCTGTGGGTCCGCACCGACCTGGGTCGCGACTTCACCGGGCTCGCCTTCCTCGACCTCGCCACCGGCAAGCTGGAGTGGGTCGCCACGCCCGAATGGGACGTGGAGGAGGTCGCCGCCGACGACGCGGGCACGGTCCTGCTGTGGCTGGTCAATGAGGATGGTTGGGGTCGGATCTACGGCCGCGACCTGCGCACCGGCGAGGACCTACCCGCCGCCGACCTGCCGCCCGGCTGCGGCACAATCTTCGGCACCGGGCTCACCGTCTCCCCCGACGGGCAGCGGGCCGCGCTGCTCTGGTCCCAGCCCCGCCGCGCCCAAGAGCTCTATCTGCTCACGCTCGCCACTGGCGAGGCCACCCGGCTGACCGACAACATGCTCGGTGGGCTCGCCCCGGAGCAGCTCGTGGCCCCCAGTCTGATCCGCTACCGCAGCGCCGACGAGCTCGACGTACCCGCCTGGGTGTACCGGCCGGACCGGCCCGGCCGGCTCCCGGTGGTGCTGTCGATCCACGGTGGCCCGGAGGCGCAGGAGCGGCCCCTCTACGCAGGGCTCTACCAGTATCTATGCAGCCGCGGCATCGCGGTGGTCGCCACCAACATCCGGGGCAGCACCGGCTACGGCACCAGCTACCAGCGGCTCATCCACCGCGACTGGGGCGGCGGCGACCTCGCCGACTGGGAGCACGCGGTGCGGTGGCTGCACGCCCAGGACTGGGTGGACCCGGACCGGATCGGAGTCTACGGCGGGTCGTACGGCGGCTTCGCCACGCTGTCGTGCGTCACCCGACTGCCGCAGTACTGGGCCGCCGCGGTCGACATCGTCGGCCCGAGCAATCTGGTCTCGTTCACCAAGGCGGTCCCCCCGACCTGGCGGGCGTTGATGGCCCGGTGGGTGGGCGACCCGGAGACCGAGGCTGACTTCCTGATGGAGCGGTCGCCGATCAGCTACGTCGACAACGTCCGGACCCCGCTGTTGGTGATCCAGGGGGCGCAGGACCCTCGGGTGGTCAAGGGCGAGTCGGACCAGATGGTGGCGCGGCTGCAGGAGCTCGGCCGGGAGGTGGAGTATGTCGTCTTCGACGACGAGGGGCACGGCTTCACCCGGCGCAGCAACGAGGTGCGGGCGATGCGGCTGACCGCCGACTGGTTCACCGACCGGTTGGCCGGCGACAGCTAGCGCAACTGCGGCGTCCGCACGCCGTAACATCGGAGCGTGGCCTCGCACATGACCCCGGAGGATTTTCGGGCCTACGGACACCAGCTGGTCGACTGGGTGGCGGACTACTGGCGACGACTCGCCGAGCAGCCCGCCACCCTCCCGGTCCAGCCCCCGGTCAAGCCGGGGCAGGTGGCGGGCCAGCTGCCCAGCAAGCCGCCCGCACACGGTGAGCCCATCGAGGCGGTGCTCGCCGACCTCGACCAGATCATCACCCCGGCGACCACCCACTGGCAGCATCCGGGGTTCTTCGGCTACTTCCCCGCCAACACCTCCGGCCCCAGCGTGCTGGGTGACCTGATCAGTTCAGGGCTGGGCACGCAGGGGATGCTGTGGTCCACCGGGCCGGCCGCCACCGAGCTGGAGACGGTGATGCTGGACTGGTTGGTCGACCTGCTCGGCCTGCCGGCCAGGTTCCACAGCCACGGGCCCGGCGGCGGCGTCATCCAGGACTCCGCCTCGTCGGCCGCGCTAGTGGCGACCCTGGCGGCGCTGCACCGGGCCAGCGACGGCGCCTGGCGCACCGCCGGCGTGGACCGCCGGTACACGGTCTACACCTCCACCGAGGGCCACTCGTCGATCGAGAAGGCGGTCCGCATCGCCGGCCTCGGCGAGTCGGCGCTGCGGCTGGTCGAGGTGGATCCGCAGACGTTGGCGATGCGGCCGGATGCGCTGCGCGACCAGCTCGCCGCCGACCGGGCCGCCGGCGCGACCCCAGCGCTGGTCGTCGCGACGATCGGCACCACCTCCACCACCGCGATCGACCCACTGCCGCAGATCGGTGAAATCTGCACCCAGGAGCAGGTGTGGCTGCACGTCGACGCGGCGTACGCCGGCTCAGCCGCGGTCTGCCCGGAGCTGCGCTGGACCCACGCCGGGGTGGCGCACGCCGACTCGTACTGCTTCGACCCGCACAAGTGGCTGCTCACCGGCTTCGACTGCGACGCGTTCTGGGTAGCCGACCGGGCAGAGCTGGTCGCGGCCCTGACCGTGCTGCCGGAGTACCTTCGCAACGCCGCCACCAGCACCGGCGCGGTCATCGACTATCGGGACTGGCAGGTGCCGCTGGGCCGGCGGTTCCGGGCCCTGAAGCTGTGGTTCGTGCTTCGGTGGTACGGAGCCGAAGGGCTCCGGGCGCACATCCGCCACGGCGTTGCGCTCGCCGCCCGCTTCGCCGACCTGGTCCGCGCCGACGACCGCTTCGAACTGGTCACCGACCATCCGTTCGCACTGGTGTGCTTCCGGCTGCGCGGCGGTGACGACGCCAGCAATGAGCGACTGCTCACCCGGCTCAACGCGGCCGGCGAGGTGTTCCTGACCCACACCCGGGTCAATGGCCGCTACACGTTGCGGCTGGCGGTAGGCTCCCCCCACACCACCGAGGAGACGATCGACGCGCTCTGGCGGGACCTGCGACGGCTCGCCGAGCTGGCGTGACCCCCGGGCCCCGCCAGCCACCGGGTCATGTCGTGGCGAGCATGGCATCTGCGCGGGCCAGGATGGTGTTCAACACCCGGCTCGCAACTTTCAGCTCGGTCTCGGCGAGGTCGCCCCACAACTCTTCGGTCAGCGGGACGATGCCGGCGCGGACCGCACGCCAGCGCCGCTCGCCGGCCTCGGTCGCGACGATCACTCCCGCCTCGGTCGTCCGCACCAGGTCGACGGCGGCCAGCTCCCCGACCAGTCGATGAGTCGTAGCCTGGTCGACCTTCAGGGCGCCGGAGATCCGGTCGACGAGCGTCTCGCCGGGCACCGCCCCGCCGCTCCCGACGGTGAGCGTCAGCGCCACCCACTGCGGTTCGATCAGTCCGGTGCCGGCGAGCTGCCGATCCAGGAGGGCGTTGAGCGCCTTCTCCGTTCGGCCGATCAACTGCGGACCGAAGGCGATGGCGCTGGTTTCGGTTGTCTGTCCCATGGACACTCCAAATGATTAGTGGCACTAACGTTTCACTCCAGGCTAGTTCGTTAGTCCCACTAACGCAAGGTACGCTCGCCACGTGAGCGACCACGAACCCGATCGAAGTGACACCGCGGGCGAATCCACCGGCGGGCACCGGCTACGGAACCTGCGAACCCGGCTACTGTCGCTGGCCGCCATGCACTCGGACCGCCGGGTGAACGAAGAACTCGCCCGCGCCGACGCCCGGAAATGGCACTACGCCGTCCTCGCCACGCTGGCCGAGCAGGGCCCTGCCAGCCAGGCGCAGCTCAGCGACCGGACCGGCATCTACCGCAGCGATGTCGTCTCGGTCGTCAACGAACTGACCGCCCGGCGACAGGTGGAGCGCTCGCCCAATCCTGCCGACCGCCGCCGGAACATCATCACCATTACCGCAGCGGGAAGCCAGCAACTGGCCACCCTGGACACGATCCTTGCGCAAGTGGAAGGTGAGGTCCTCGCGCCGCTGACCGCACCGCAACGGGAGCAGCTCGCGCGGTTGCTCACCACTCTCGTCGACCACCACGGACAACACCCGTGATCTTGGGAGACCTCGTCTCGCCAAACGCGGTGGACGCCTCGGCAGCGGACTCAGGGCAACAGCGTCAGCGATCTGACGTGCGACGGTCGCACGACCGTGAAGTGACGCAAATCCAGGGTCGCAACCTCGGCCACTCCGAGTCGCTCCGCGATGGCGATCACGGACGCATCCACCCCGCCGAGCGGCAGGTCGGCATACCGACGCACCAGCTCGGCCATGCGCTGCATATCCGCCGTGGTCACCGCGACAAGATCGAACTCGCCCTGTGCCAAAGCCTCGAGGAACGCCGCTTCAGCCTCGGTCCCCCGTTCCCGCTCAAGCAGTCAGCAGACCTCCGTTAACACGGGACCGGGCACAAGCAGCCGGCCTTGGTGGGTCTCCAGCAGCCGCAGGCACCGTTCGTGATCCTTGTCGTCCGAGTTCAGGGCCGCCACCAGCGGGCCGGTGTCGACGACGATCACCCGACGTCGCCCAGCTCCGCGCGGATGATCTCCTCGGACCGGGCAGCAAGATCATCTTTTCCAGTCTGCAACGTCCCCGCGAACGAAAGTCTACGCACCCGCCCACCGCCGGCCGGCGTTTCTCCTTCGCCAGCGCCCACTAGGTGCCGGACCAGCGCGCGCAGTGCGTCCGCCTGCTCCGGCGTCAAGCGGTCCACCAACTGGTGGAGGTCGAGGTAGGGCGCGGCCATACCAGCATTCTAATCGACCCACCGGCTGGTTGGACACGCCCGAGTCGCGCGCTGGTCGACTTCAGAACCGCTGCCGATGTTGAACCGCGCGGACGACTTCCCCTGCCGGGAAGCAAGGTCATCGCTACCCGCCCGCAAGACGCTCGCGAGTGGGAATCTGCACCCGAGGTAAAGTAAGTAAGTGCTCACCAACTTCGGAGGTGACCATGACTCAACTGACGCATCCACAGCTCGCTCCGACAGGGGCGACGCCGCGTACCCGGGTGGTCCTCATCCTGGTGGCGGCGGCCGTCACGATCGTGGAGATCGCAGCCGTCCTCGCCAGCTTCGGGGCAGAGCCCTTCGCGCGGCGAGCTCGCCCGGGTGAGGAGACAGCTCCGTAACGCGACCATGCCCCATCTCCCGGGTGAGTTCGGCGCGATAGCCCGTGGGGATGACGCATCGCGGCCAGCGGAGCGCGGTTCAGGCGCCGACCCGACGCAGCAGGCCCTCCTGCACGGCGGTGACGATGTGCCGGCCTTCGCGGTCGAACATCCGGCCGGTGGCCAGGCCGCGGGCACCGCTCGCCGACGGGCTCCAGCAGTCGTAGAGAAACCACTCGTCGGCCCGGAACGGGCGGTGAAACCACATCGCATGATCCAGGCTGGCACCGATCACCCCGCCGGGGCCCCAGACTTCACCGTGGACCGAGAGCACCGAGTCCAGCAGGGTCAGGTCCGAGGCGTACGTGAGTAGGCAGGCGTGCAGCAACGGGTCGTCCGGCAGCTCGCCGTCGATGCGCATCCACACCCGCTGATGCGGGTCGGCGGGCCGGCCGCCCGGCGGCACCAGCCCGGGCTCGCCGACGTAGCGGACGTCGATCGGACGCGGGATCATCGCCCAGTGGCCCGCCCGGTCCGGATACCTGGCCAACCGCTCGGCCATCGTCGGCACCTGCTCCGGTGGTGGCACCTCGACCGGCGCCGGGGCGTGATGGTCTAGCCCTTCCTCGGCCCGCTGGAACGACGCGGACATGAAGAAGATCGTCTTGTCGTGTTGCTGGGCCACGCACCGGCGTACCGAGAACGAACGACCATCGCGGATGTTCTCCACCGAGTAGTGGATCGGTTCGGCCGGGTCGCCGGGCCGGACAAAGTAGCCGTGCAGCGAATGGACCGACCGGCTCGGGTCGACCGTGCGCCCCGCCGCCACCAACGCCTGGCTGGCCACCTGGCCGCCGAAGACCCGCTGCGGCCCGACCTTTGGGCTGACCCCGCGGAAGCTGTCCTCCCCCAACGGGGTCAGGTCCAACAGGTCGAGCAGGTGGTCGACCGCGGCCTGGCCGGTGACCGGACGCCCTTGCTCAGCCATCAGCCGCCGTTCGGGAGCGACCCGGCGAGCGAGCCCAACTGGTGGACCCGCAGCGTGTTGGTGGAACCCGGGGTGCCGGGTGGGCTACCCGCGACGATCACGACGATGTCGCCCGGCTGCCCCTGCCCCAACGCCAGCATCTCCTGGTCGACCTGCCGGAACATCTCATCGGTGTGGTGGACCAACGGCGCCTGGTACGCCGCCACACCCCATGAGAGGGAGAGCTGGTTGCGGACGTCGTCATCCGGGGTGAACGCTAGCAACGGCAACTCGCAGTGCAACCGGGAAAGCCGGCGCACGGTGTCGCCGGTCTGCGTGAACGCCACCAGCGCGCTGGCCCCGATCGAGCGAGCCACCAGCGACGCGGCGTTGGCGATCGCTCCGCCGGTGGTGCGGGGAGCATGCTCCAGGCCCGGACGCTGCCGATCGCGCGGCAGCCCGGTCTGGCCGGCCTCGGTGGAGGAGATGATCCGGGCCATGGTGGCGACCGTCGGCACCGGGAACCGTCCGACGCTGGTCTCGCCGGAGAGCATCACCGCGTCGGCGCCGTCGAGGACCGCGTTGGCCACGTCGGAGGCCTCCGCCCGGGTGGGCCGGGAATTGTCCATCATCGACTCGAGCATCTGGGTGGCGACGATCACCGGTTTGGCGTTCTCCCGGCACAGCTGCACCGCCCGCTTCTGCACCAGCGGCACCTGCTCCAGCGGCAGCTCGATGCCGAGGTCGCCGCGGGCCACCATCAGCCCGTCGAAGGCGGCGACGATGCCGTCGAGCTCCTCGACCGCCTCGGGCTTCTCCAACTTGGCGAGCACCGGCCGGCGAACCCCCATCGACTCCATCACCGCCCGGACGCCGTCGACATCCGACGGGGCCCGGACGAACGACAGGGCGATCAGGTCCACGCCGAGCCCGAGCGCGAAGCGGAGATCTTCCACATCCTTGTCGGAGAGCGCCGGCACCGACAGCGCGACGTTCGGCAGCGAGACGCCCTTGTGGTTGGAGACCGGGCCGCCCTCGACGACCAGGCAGTTGACGTCGGGCCCCGCCACTCCGGTCACCTCGACCGCGACCTTGCCGTCGTCGATCAGCAGCCGGTCGCCGAGCTTGACCTCCGCCGGCAACTCCCGGTAGGTGCAGGAGACCCGGGCCGCGGTGCCGGTGATCTCGTCGCCAGTGATCACCACCTGGTCACCGGTGCGCCACTCGACCGGCGGCTCGGCGAACTCGCCCAGGCGGATCTTCGGACCTTGGAGGTCGGCGAGGATGCCGATCGGCCGGCCCGCGGACTTGGCCGCCTCGCGTACCAGTCGGTAGATCTGCTCGTGGTCCTCGTGGCTGCCGTGGCTGAAGTTCAGCCGGGCCACGTCCATGCCGGCTTCGACCAGCCCTCGCATCCGTTCCGGACTAGCGGTGGCCGGGCCGATCGTACAAACAATCTTCGCGCGTCGCGTCACGCCCCTCAGGCTAGTCGGCTCCGGTGACCCGGCGGATAACGAGTCGGTATCCAGCCGGCCAACGTCACCGCCCCTCACCCCCGGATGATCATGGGTCTAGGGGCGCGAAAAGGCTCCGACCACGCCCTTAGGTCCATGATCATCCGGGGGTGGGGGTGGGGTTACCGGCTGAGGCGCTGGTAACGCCGCACCGCCAGCGGCAGGAATATGACGATGATCACCGCTGGCCAGATGAGCGCCGCCGCCATCGCGTGGTCCTCAATCCAGTAGCCGCTCACCACCGGTGGGGACTCGAACAGACTTCGGATCGCGGTCGCGGTCCCCGAAACCGGGTTCCACGCCGCCACCGCCCCCAACCACCCGGGCATCAGGTGCGGCGGCGCGAAGACCGACGAAACCATCCCGAACGGGAACGCCAGCGCAAACAGGTTCCCCGCGCCCTCGGTGTTCTTGACGAGCAGGCCAATGTAGATCCCGACGAAGATCAGCGCTAGCCGCAGCCAGAGCAGCAACACGAACGCGGTGAGGGTCGCCACCAGGGTGCCCCCGCTCCGCCACCCCAGCACCAATGCGATCAACACCAGCACAACCAGATCGACGGCGGCGTGGATGATGTCGGCCACGCCACGGCCGGTGACCACCGCCGAGGAGGCCATCGGCATCGACCGGAACCGGTCGATAAACCCCTTCTCCTTGTTGAGTACGACCGCGAAGGCGGTGTTCATGAACCCGAACGCCATAGTCATCGCGAACAGGCCCGGCATCGCGTACTCCATATACCCCTCGCCGGCACCCTGCCCGGTCACGTCCATCGCACTGCCGAAGACGTAGACGAACATCAACACCATGACGATCGGGAAGCCGAGTTGCCAGAGGAAGGTCGTGGGCTGCCGGATCAGGTGCACGAGCTCCTGGACCACCACGGTCCAGCAGTCGGTCACCGCCCACCGGGCGCGGGAGACGACGGTGTCGTTCTCCGCTGGGATCAGATCGAGCGAGCTCATGCGGCGACCTCCGTCCGCTCAGCAATGGACTGACCGGTCAGGGCCAGGAACGCCTCATCCAGTGTCGGCCGGCGCAGCCCGAGGTCGGCAACGGTGACCTCCTGCTCACGTAGCCGAACCGCGACCTCGGTGAGCGCACCGACCCCATCGACGGCCACGCTGACCGACAGGTCCGCCGAGTCGACCGTCGGCTCTCCGGCATCCATCCCCACCTTCGCCAGCAGCGCGGCGACCGCCGGCAGGTCCGACGGGTCGGTGACCACCACACGCAGCCGCTCGTTGCCGATCCGGCGCTTCAGCCCATCCGGTGTGTCCTCCACCAGGTTCCGACCCTGGTCGACCACCGCGATCCGGTCACAGAGCTGGTCGGCCTCGTCGAGGTAGTGGGTGGTGAGCAGGACGGTGGTCCCGCGGGCGGTGAGGTCCCGGATCGCCTGCCACACCTCCCGGCGGCCCGACGGATCCAGGCCGGTGGTGGGTTCATCCAGGAAGAGCACCTGCGGAGCCAGAATCATACTGGCCGCCAGGTCCAGCCGGCGGCGCATACCGCCGGAGAACTTCTTCGGTGCCTTGTTCGCCACCTCGCTCAAGCTGAACTGGGCCAGCAACTCGTCGGCCCGACGTGCCGCGGCCTTCTTACCGATGTGGAACAGCCGGCCGAAGATCATCAGGTTCTGTTTGGCGGTGAGGATGTCGTCCACCGCCGCCTGCTGGCCAGTCAGGCCGATCCGGTGCCGTACCTGCCGGGGCTGCTTCGCCACGTCATAGCCGGCCACCACGGCCCGCCCGCCGTCGAAACGCAGCAAGGTGGTCAAGATCCGAACCGCGGTGGTCTTTCCGGCGCCGTTGGGGCCGAGCAGCCCGAAGACGGTGCCGTACGGCACCGTCAGGTCAAGTTCGTCGAGCGCCACCGTGCCGGGGTACCGCTTGTGCAATCCTTCCGCCAGGATCGCGGGTTCCGTCGCGGGCACACTTCCTCCTAACAACTGGGTACGTCGTACGCACATTAGCGTACGTCGTACCCAGAAACAACCAGGTTCGCTAGAATGGTGTCACCATGACAAGTCAGGACACTGAACCCCGCGAATTGCTCCGGGTCCTGGAGCAGACCAACGAGCTGCTGTGGGCCGGCGGCGAGCGGGCCACCCGCGGGCCGAAGCCGGGGTTGAGCCTCGACCAGATCGTGGCAGCGTCGATCGACCTCGCCGACACCGAGGGGATCGACGCACTCTCAATGCGGCGGGTCGCCGCCGCGCTCGGGGTCGGCGCCATGACCCTCTATCGCTACGTGCCCAACAAGGCGGTGCTGCTCAACCTGATGCTCGACCGGGTCTACGACCCGACCGAGGAAGCGAAGCTGATCGAGGGCAAGGATTGGCGGGGAATGCTGGAGGCCATCGCCCGCAACGGGTTCCAGCAGTATCTCGCCCACCGGTGGCTGCTGCAGGTCAACTGGTCGCGCCCGGTGCTCGGACCGAACTCGCTCGCCGGCATGGAGCTGCTGGTCACCGGATTGACCGACACGCCACTCACCGACCGCGAGAAGATCATGGTGATCACCCTCCTCGACGGCTACTGCAGCGGCCTCGCCCGCCACCAGGTCCAGTACATCGCAGCGGCAGCCGAGACCGGCATCAGCGACGAAGACTTCTGGCAGACCCAGCTGCCGACGCTGGAGCGGGCGATGGCCACCGGCGCCTATCCGGTCATGGCGACGTTGGCCGAAGACTCCTTCGACGCCAGCTGGGAATCGACCTTTGAGTTGGGCCTGCGCGCGATCCTCGACGGTCTGGAGCAGCTGGTCCGGTCCCGCCGGTAACCGTCAGCGGGCGCCGGGCACCGCCAACGGTTGGGTCGCTGTCCCCACCGGCGCCGGCAGGTCCCCCGCGCCGCCCAGGTAGTCGTGGATCGCGGCCGCGGCGGCCCGGCCCTCGGCGATCGCCCAGACGATCAGCGAGGCACCCCGGTGGGCGTCACCAGCCACGAAAACTCCCTCGGCGCCGGTCTGCCAGTCCGGGCCACAGTCGAGCGCACCCCGCGGGTTGCGCGGCAGCTCGAACTGGTCCAGCAGCGGCCCCGGCTCGGTCCCCTCGAACCCGATCGCCAGCAGCACCAGGTCGGCAGGCAGGTCCCGCTCGGTGCCGGGGACCGGGGTAACGACCCGGCGGCCGTCCCGCCGCTCGACGCTCACCTCCGCGATCCGCACCGCGCGTACCCGGTCCTCGCCGACGAACTCCTGCACCGCCACCGCGAAGACTCGTTCGCCGCCCTCCTCGTGGGCTGGGTACTCGCGCAGGACCCAGGGCCAGGTCGGCCAGGGGTCCCGCGCTTCGTCCCGCCCTTTCGGCGGCAGCGGGTACTGGTCCAGCTGGGTCACCGAGGCGGCGCCCTGCCGGTGCGCGACGCCGAGGCAGTCGGCGCCGGTGTCACCGCCACCGATGATCACCACATGCTTGCCGGCCGCGGTGATCGGGGCCGTCTCGTCCAGGCCGGCGACCACCCGGTTGGCGGCCACCAGATGGTCCATCGCCAGGTGAACCCCGGGCAGCGCCCGGCCTGGAGTCTCCGGAGTGTCCCGACCCGCCAGCGCCCCGGTCGCGAGTAACACCGCGTCGAACTCAGCCCGCAGCTGCTCCGCGGTGACGTCGACGCCGACGTTCACGCCGGTGCGAAACTGCACCCCCTCCGCGCTCAACTGCCCGATCCGCCGGTCGATGTGCGACTTCTCCAGCTTGAAGTCCGGGATGCCGTACCGCAGCAGGCCACCGATCGCGTCGTCGCGCTCGAAGACGGTTACCGCGTGACCGGCCCGCGCCAGCTGCTGCGCCGCCGCGAGCCCGGCCGGCCCGGAGCCCACCACCGCCACCGACCGGCCGGAGGAGGTCGCCGCCGGCTGCGGGTGGATCTCGTCCGCCGCGACCGCCCGGTTGATGATCTCGACCTCGACCAGCTTGATACTGACCGGATCGGCGTTGCCGATCCCGAGCACACACGCCGCCTCACACGGCGCCGGGCAGAGCCGGCCGGTGAACTCCGGGAAGTTGTTGGTGGCATGCAGCGACTCGCTCGCCGCAGACCAGGCGCCGGTCCGGACCAGGTCGTTCCAGTCCGGGATGCGGTTGCCCAACGGACAACCCTCGTGGCAGAACGGCACCCCGCAATCCATGCACCGGGTGGCCTGCTCCCGCACCAACGGCTCGTCGGCGACCGGGTAGACCTCGTGCCAGTCCAGCAGTCGCAGCGGCACCGGGCGACGCTCGGGCAGCCGACGCTCGTGCTTCAAGAAACCCTTCGGGTCAGCCATCGCTCAACTCCCCGCCCCGGCGGTCGCCATGACCGCGGCGTCCACATCCTCGCCGGCCGCCTCGGCGGCCCGGATCGTCTCCAGCACCCGCTGATAATCGCGGGGCACTACCGCGGTGAACTCCGACGCGGCCCGGTCCCACTGCGCCAACAGCTGGTGCGCCTGCGCCGAATCGGTCTCGACGGCGTGTCGCTCGACCAGCGCCCGGACGGTCGCCCGCTGCTCGGCGTTGAGCGGCGCCAGGTCGACCAGCTCCCGGTTCACCATCGCCGGGTCGAGCCGCCACACGAAGGCGTTGCCGCCGGACATGCCGGCGGCGAAGTTGCGCCCGGTCGGGCCGAGCACCACCACCTGCCCGCCGGTCATGTACTCGCAGCCGTGGTCACCGACGCCCTCGACCACCGCGGTGGCCCCGGAGTTGCGCACGGCGAACCGCTCCCCCACCTGCCCGCGGCAGTAGAGTTCGCCACCGGTCGCTCCATAAAGGATGGTGTTGCCGGCGATGATGTTCGCCTCGGCGGCGAACGGGGCCGACTCATCGGGACGCACCACCAGCCGGCCGCCGGAGAGCCCCTTGCCCACGTAGTCGTTGGCGTCCCCGTAGAGCCGCAGGGTCATCCCCCGGACCGCGAACGCGCCGAAGGACTGGCCAGCGCTGCCCCGCAAGGTCACCCGGATGGTGTCGTCCGGCAACCCTTTCCCGCCGACCCGGCGGGTCACCTCACCGGCGAGCATGGCACCGACGCTGCGGTGCTCGTTGCGCACCGGCCGGCTGATCGCGGTCGGCGTCCCCTCGGTCAGCGCCGGGGCAGCGGCCGCGATCAGGTCATTGTCGAGCGAGCGGTCCAGGCCGTGGTCCTGCTCCCGGATCCGGCGTAGCGCCGTACCCGGCGGCAGCGGGGGCACATGAAGGACCGGGCCGAGATCCAGCCCCCGGGCCTTCCAGTGGTTGATCGCCGGCGTGAAGTCGAGCAGTTCGGCGTGGCCGATCGCCTCGTCCAGACTGCGGAACCCGAGCTCGGCCAGGTAACCGCGGATCTCCTCGGCCAGGAACCAGAAGAAGTTCTCCACGAACTCTGGCCGCCCGGCGTACCGCTCCCGCAGCACCGGATTCTGGGTGGCGATCCCCACCGGGCAGGTGTCCAGGTGGCACACCCGCATCATGACGCAGCCGGCGACGATCAGCGGCGCGGTCGCGAAACCGTACTCTTCGGCCCCGAGCAGCGCCGCCACGATCACGTCCCGGCCAGTCTTCAGCTGCCCGTCGACCTGCACCGTCACCCGGTCCCGCAGCCCGCTGCCGAGCAGCGTCTGCTGGGTTTCGGCCAACCCGAGCTCCCACGGCGTACCGGCGTGTTTGAGCGAGTTCATCGGTGAGGCGCCGGTCCCGCCGTCGTGGCCCGAGATCAGGATGACATCGGACTTGAGCTTGGCGACGCCGGCCGCGACCGTCCCCACTCCGCTGGCCGAGACCAGCTTGACGTGGATCCGCGCGGCCGGATTGACACACTTCAGGTCGTGGACCAGCTGCGCCAGGTCCTCGATCGAGTAGATGTCGTGGTGCGGCGGCGGGGAGATCAGCCCGACCCCGGGAGTGGCGTGCCGGGTCTTGGCGATCCACGGCCACACCTTGTTACCCGGCAGCTGGCCGCCCTCACCGGGCTTGGCCCCCTGCGCCATCTTCACCTGGATGTCGTCGGAGTGGACCAGATACTCGGTGGTGACCCCGAACCGACCGCTGGCGATCTGCTTCACCGCCGACCGGCGCAACGGATCGTAGAGCCGGTCTACCTCCTCACCACCCTCGCCGGTGTTGGAGCGGCCACCGATCCGGTTCATCGCGATCGCGAGCGTCTCGTGCGACTCGGCCGAGATCGCGCCGTAAGAAATGGCGCCGGTGCCGAACCGCTTCACAATCTCCGTCGCCGGCTCCACCTCGTCCAGCGGCACCGGCGGTCTCGCGCCGGTGCGCAAGGCGAACAGTCCACGCAGTGAGCCTGAGTCGGCCGCGAGCTGATCCACAGTAGAGGTATAGCGTTGGAAGACCTCGTACTGGCGGCTCTTGGTGGCGTGCTGCAGCAGAAAAACCGTCTCCGGGTTGAACAGGTGCAGCTCACCCTCGCGCCGCCACTGGTATTCGCCACCGGGGTCGAGCACCCGGTGCGACCGCTCAGCCGGGTTCGCCGGGTAGGCCCGGGCATGCCGGGCGGCGACCTCCGCGTGGATCTCCGCCAACCCGATCCCGCCGATCTTGCTCGGCGTACCGGTGAAGTAACGCCGGATCAGCTTGTCGTCCAGGCCAACCGCCTCGAAGACCTGCGCACCGCAGTAGGAAGAGACGGTGGAGATGCCCATCTTGGACATGATCTTAAGGACGCCCTTGCCCAACGCCTTGACGTAGTTGCGGACCCCCTGCACCGGGTCGAGATCCGGCAACAGCCCGGTCGCGGCACCATCGACCGCGCGGGACCGGGCGATCAGATCCTCCACCGTCTCGAAGGCCAGGTACGGATTGACCGCCGCGGCGCCGTAACCGATCAGGCAGGCGGCATGGTGAACCTCCCGGCAATCCCCGGACTCCACCACCAGCGCCACCTGGGTACGGGTCTGCTCCCGCACCAGATGCTGATGCACCACCGCGGTGAGCAGCAACGACGGCACCGGCCCCAGCTCCGCGGTGGAGTCCCGGTCGGAGAGCACCAGGATCCGCACCCCGTCCTCGATCGCCTCCGAGACGTGCCGGCAGATCTCCACCAGCCGGCGCTTCAGCCCGGCAGCGCCGTCCCGCAGCGGGTACAGCCCGGAGACCCGGACCGACTTGAACCCCGGCAGGTCGCCGTCGTCGTCGATGGAGAGCAGCTTCGCCAACTCATCATTGTCGATGATCGGGTAGGGCATCACCAACTGCCGGCAGCTCGCCGGTCCCGGGTCGAGCAGGTTGCCCTCCGGCCCCATAGTGGTGGCGAGGCTGGTTACCAGCTCTTCCCGGATAGCGTCCAACGGCGGGTTGGTGACCTGCGCGAAGAGCTGGTGGAAATAGTCGTAGAGCAACCGCGGCCGGGTCGACAACGGCGACACCGGGGTGTCGGTCCCCATCGAACCCAACGGCTCCACCCCGGTCCGAGCCATCGGGGCCAGCAACACCTTCAGTTCTTCCTCGGTGTAGCCGAAGGTCTGCTGCCGGCGCTGCACCGAATCGTGGGTGTAGACGGTGTGTTCCCGCTCGGGCAGGTCAGCCAACTCGATCAGGCCGGCGTGCAGCCAGTCGTCGTACGGCGCCGCCGCGGCCAGCTCCGCCTTGATCTCGTCGTCTTCCACGATCCGACCAGCGGCGGTATCCACCAGGAACATGCGCCCCGGCCGCAGCCGGCCCTTCGCCACCACCTCGGCCGGATCCACCGCCAGTACGCCGGCCTCGCTGCCCAGCACCACCAGGTCGTCGCGGGTGCGCCACCAACGCCCCGGCCGCAGGCCGTTCCGGTCCAGCACCGCGCCCGCGAGCGTCCCGTCGGAGAAGGCGACGCTGGCGGGGCCGTCCCACGGCTCCATCAGACAGGCGTGGAAACGGTAGAAGGCCCGCTGCGCCGGGTCCATCGCCGGGTCGTTCTCCCACGCCTCCGGGATCATCATCAGCACCGCGTGAGGCAGGCTACGGCCGCTGAGATGCAGCAGCTCCAACACCTCGTCGAAGTTGGCCGAGTCGGAGCCGTCCGGGTTGCAGATCGGGAAGACCCGCCGCAGATCGCCCGGGATACTGGCGGTGCGCAGCAGGGCCTCCCGCGCCGCCATCCAGTTTTTGTTGCCCCGGATGGTGTTGAATTCACCGTTGTGGGCGACCAGCCGGTACGGGTGGGCCAACGGCCAGGAAGGAAAAGTGTTGGTGGAGAAGCGCGAGTGGACCAGCGCGATCGCCGACTCGACCCGCGGATCGCTCAGATCCGGGAAGTAGGAAGAAACCTGGTCGGGGGTGAGCATGCCCTTGTAGACGATGGTGCGCCCGGACAGGGACGGAAAGTAGGCCGGGGCGCCGCGTTGCCGGCTCTCCCGCTCGGTCTGCTTCCGGATGCACCACGCCATCCGCTCCAGCTCCAAGCCGGCCAACGACTCCCCGGCGGCGCCGTCGATCGAGCTGGTCAGACGCTGGCCCGAGAGGAAGACCTGCCGGATCCGCGGCTGCGCCGCCAGCGCCGTCTCGCCAAGCCCGGTCGGGTCGGTAGGCACGTCCCGCCAACCCAGGATGGTCGCGCCCTCCACCAGCGCGTACTTCTCGAACACCCGCACCGCGGTGGCGGCGGCCGTCGCATCGGCGGGCAGAAAGACCAGGCCGGTAGCGTACTCACCGGGCGGCGGCAGATCGAAGTCCACCACCGCGCGACAGAACAGGTCCGGCACCTGCAACATGATCCCGGCGCCATCACCGGTGTTCGGCTCGGCGCCCCGAGCACCCCGGTGATCGAGCCGACGCAGTGCGGTCAACCCATGCTGCACCACCTGGTGGGCGCGCCGACCGTGAAGGTCGGCCACCATCGCCACGCCGCAGGAGTCATGCTCCTCGCGTGGGTCGTACAGCCCTTGGGGTAGCGGAAGATGCCGGTGCGCCACAAGGCCTCCTGACGTCGCTGCTAATGGTGCGGCAGGGACGTCATCGGCCCTGGAAGATGCAGTCTAGAGGGGGTCTCCTAGTCTACGGTAACGTGCTCGGCGGCCAGCCTACCCGGCTTCGACGGCTGCTCACGACGGGTCAGCAGCCATCGGCGGCTGCCAACTCGTTGTCGCGGCCACCGCTTGGTCCCGCCGGCGAGCCTGCACCAGCCCGAGCCGCGCCACCGGGCCGGTGGCGGCCAACCGGCGGGAACGCCGCTGCACCTGCGCCAACCGCGGCCGGCGGGCGGCGCTGTACGCGGCCACCGCCGTCTGTAGCGGCGCGCCGGGCGCCGCCCCCTGCACCTTCGCCACCAGCGTGGCCGCGTCCTCCAGCGCCAGGCAACCACCGAAGCCCAGATGCTCGGGCAGGCTGTGGCCGGCATCGCCGAGCAACGCCAAGGCTCCGGCCCCGAGCGCGGTCGCATACCGCGGCGGCATCGGATGCACCGTCCGTAACTCCTGCTGGACCAGGTCACCGGGCTCGGTGGCGGCCAACAACTCACCGACCGGCTCGTGCCACCCGGCGAACCAGCGACGCAGCAACGTGAGCTGAGTCTCCGGCGGCTCCGGCCGCGGGGCACCGACGACGGTGGCGCGCCAGTAGCGGCCACCCCGGCTGCCCGCGCCCGCAGCGCCCCGGCGGCCGAGCGAGGCCATGAAGAATTGGTAACCGCCGGTGGCCGGACCGCCAGCGGAGATGGTGAGCCCGCCAGCGGCGAGATCAGGCGGCAGCTCGGGAGCTCTGAACCACGGGATCATCGCCCGCCACGCGGTGGCGCCGGCAGAGACGGTCCGGCACCGGGGGGCTACCCGCTCCCGCAGCACGCTGTCCACGCCGTCGGCGGCGACCACCAGATCCGCGCCCCAGGTCTGATCACCGTCGGTGACCGCAGCCGTCGCGCCGGGGGCCACGCCCCGGACCCGCACCCCGGTACGCAGCTCCACGCGGTCACTGAGCCCAGCCACCAACGCGTCGTGCAGATCCTCCGCGTGCACCAGTTGAGCGCTACCCCGATCACTCGCGGGGTCCGGCTCGACCAACCACCGCCCATCGGGGCGCCGCAGCCCCCGGTCAGGCACCGGCGTGGCGATCGCATCCAGGCCGGAGGCGAGCCCGAGCGCCTGCAACGCCTGCACCCCGGAGGGCCAGAGCAGCATGGCGGTCGGCGCGGCCCGCAGCCGGTCCTGGCGCTCCAGCAGGGTCACCCGCCAACCGGTGCCCGCCAGCGCGCCAGCGACCGCCAGCCCGGCGATCCCCGCGCCGACCACTACCGCCGATCGTGTCGAAGCCATCGAGCAGCCCGCTAGTCTCGGTCGGGGCCGGGACTTGTGGGTTCGGACGACTCCGCGGTCGCCGCGTCGCGCTGCCCCGGCGGGCCGCCGTGGGTCTCCGCGGCCACCTCCGGATCGCCGGCGGCAGCCTGATGGGCGCGGAACTCCTCCTCGGTGACGACCTCGAAACCCTCGCCCTCCGCTCGCTGCACCAGGAACTCCTGCGGGCCGCGCACCATGATGAAGTAGACCAGCGCGGCGAGGAACACCCCTGCCGCCACCCAGACGTTGACCCGCAGACCCAGCACGGTCATCACGGTGTCGGCGGCGCCGGGCACCGGCACCTCGCTGGTGTCGTCGATCCGCAACATCTCGATCCAGGCCCGGCCGGCGGTGTAGGCCATCACATAGAGCGCGAACTGGCGTCCGGCGCCCAGCCGCAACTGCTTGCCCACCAGCCACACCAGGACCGCGACGCCGACACACCAGAGCGCCTCGTAGAGGAAGGTGGGGTGGTACAGCCCGGGCAGCGCGCTCTCGCCGGTCACCGGGTCAGGCACCGCCTGACCGTTGACCATGCGGTGGACCTCCAGCCCCCAGGGGAGGGTGGTCTCGGCGCCGTATAGCTCGTTGTTGAACCAGTTGCCGATCCGGCCGACCGCCTGCGCCAGCGGAATCCCCACCGCGGCGGCGTCGGCGACCATCAGGAACGGCAGTTTCAGCTGCCGGCAGGCCAGCCAGGCACCGAGCGCACCGCCAGCGATCGCGCCCCAGATGCCGAGCCCGCCTTCCCACACCCGGATGATGGCGGCCAGCTCGCCGTCTTCGCCGAAGAACCGGTCGGGCGAGGTGATGACGTGGTAGAGCCGCGCGCCGACGATCCCGAACGGAACCGCCCAGACCGCGATGTCGAGCACCGCCCATCGCGGCGCGCCGCGAGCGCGAAGCCGGAGCTCGGTCACCACGCAGGCGAGCACAATGCCGAGCACGATGAAGAGCGCATAGGCACGAACGGGGACCGGGCCCAGATCCCACACGGCGGTGGTCGGGCTGGGGATCGACGCGAGTGTCACGGCTCCATACGCTACCTCGCGAGCAGGGCACTGTGGGCCACCAGGCCATCGCCACACTACGCAGATGCAACAGTTACTCCGAGTGGCGTACCGGCGGGCCCGTAGACCACCTAGGCTGGCCCCATGAGCAGCTTGGCATCGGCGGTCGGCGCCGTACTCACCGACCCGGCCGGTCGGGTGCTGCTCTGCCAACAGCGGCAGGGCCACCGGCTATGGGTCCTTCCCGGCGGTCGGATCCGCAACGACGAGACTCCGATGGCCGCCGCGGTGCGGGACATCCGCGAAGAGACCGGCATGGAGACCCAGATCGTCGACCTGGTCGGCCTCTATCAGGTGACCGGAGACAGCGACGACGCCCGCGGCGAAGACCTGCCAGACGTGCTGATGCACGTCTTCCGTGGGCGCTGCACCGGCGACGCGACCGTCAACGCGCCGGCATGGATCTCTCGACTCTCCTGGCATGAGGCGGCGATGCTGCCGGAGCCGACTACCGCCACCACCCGTGCCGCCATCGAAGACGCGCTCGCCGGCCGCTCCGGGGTGCTGCGCACGCTACGCCGCGACGGGCAGTGACGCGGGGCCCTACTACGGCCGCGCCGCCCTGACCCCGGCGGCGAGTTCCTCGCTCAATTGCCTCAGCGACGCCACCCCGCTCGCCGCATCCGGGGCCGACAGCAGCCGGTCCACCAGCGCACTGCCGACGATCACGGCGTCGGCGTACCGCCCCACCGCCGCGGCCTGGACCCCGTCCCGGACCCCGAGGCCCACCCCCACCGGCAGCGCCGGAGCCGCCGCCCGGACCCGGCCGACCAGCTCCGGAGCGGCGTCCGAGACCTGGTCACGAACCCCGGTCACCCCCATCAACGCCGCCGCATAGACGAACCCGCGACAGTGCCGGGTAGTCAGCGCCAGCCGCTCATCGGTCGAGGACGGCGCGACCAGGAAGACCCGGTCCAGGCCGTACGCGTCGGCCGCGGCCAACCACTCCGCTGCCTCCTCCGGGATCAGATCCGGGGTGATCAAGCCGGCGCCGCCGGCGGCCGCGAGATCCCGGGCGAACCGGTCCACCCCGTACCGCTCCACCGGCGCCCAGTAGGTCATCACCAGCACCGAAGCACCCGCGTCCGCCACCGCCTCGACCGTCCGCAGCACGTCGGCGGTGCGCAGCCCGGCAGCGAGCGCCCGCTCAGTGGCGCGCTGAATCACCGGGCCGTCCATCACCGGGTCCGAGTAGGGCAACCCCACCTCGACCACGTCCACCCCGGCGCCGACCATCGCCCGGATCGCGGCGATCCCGCCGTCGACACTCGGGAACCCCGCCGGCAGGTAGCCGACGAGCGCGGCCCGTTGCTCGGCCTTCGCCTTCTCGAACGCCACCGATACGCTCATGATTCGCCATCCAGCAGCTGGAACCACCGGGCGGCGGTGGCCATGTCTTTGTCTCCCCGGCCCGAGAGGGTCACGATCACGACCGGCGGCCGGCCCAGCTCCGCGGCGAGCTCCGGGATGATCCGCCGGGTGCCGGCGAGGGCGTGCGCGCTCTCGATCGCGGGGATGATCCCCTCGGTACGGCACAGCAGCGCGAACGCGTCCATCGCCTCGGTGTCGGTCACCGACTGGTAGATCGCCCGGCCGGTGTCGTGCAGCCAGGCGTGCTCCGGCCCGACCGACGGGTAGTCCAGCCCGGCCGAGATCGAGTGCGACTCGACCGTCTGCCCGTCCTCGTCCTGCATCACGTAGCTACGGGCGCCGTGCAGCACCCCGGCGCCGCCAGCGCCGATCGCGGCGGCGTGGCGGCCGGTCTCCACCCCGTCGCCACCGGCCTCGAAGCCGTAGAGCCGCACCTCGGCGTCGTCGAGGAAGGCGTGGAAGGCGCCGATCGCGTTCGAGCCGCCACCGACGCAGGCGGTGACCGCGTCCGGCAGGTCGCCGGTGAGCGCCACGCACTGCTCCCGCGCCTCCACCCCGATGCCGCGGACGAAGTCGCGCACCATCGTCGGGAACGGGTGCGGGCCGGCCACCGTACCGAGCAGGTAGTGGGTGTCGGCGACGTTGGTCACCCAGTCCCGCATCGCCTCGTTGATCGCGTCCTTGAGCGTGCGCGAACCGGTGCGCACCGGCACCACGGTGGCGCCCAGCATCCGCATCCGGGCGACGTTGAGCGCCTGCCGCTCGGTGTCCACCTCACCCATGTAGACCGTGCACGAAAGGTTCAGGTAGGCCGCGACCGTGGCGGTGGCGACACCGTGCTGGCCGGCGCCGGTCTCGGCGATCAGCCGCGGCTTGCCCATCCGCTTGGCGAGCAGCCCCTGCCCGAGCACGTTGCGGAGCTTGTGGGCGCCGGTGTGGTTGAGATCCTCCCGTTTGAGCAGCACCCGGCCGCCGAGCTCGGCGGAGAGCCGGGTCGCCTCGTAGAGCCGCGACGGGCAGCCGGCGTAGTCGCGCAACATCGCCGCGAACTCCACCTGGAAGTCGGTGTCGGCCTGCGCCGCCCGGTAGGCGGTCTCCACCTCCTCCAGGGCAGCGATCAGCGCCTCCGGGACGAACCGGCCGCCGTACCGGCCGAACCTGCCCTCGGCCTCGGCCAGGCCCAGCGCGGTGCTCATCGGACCGGCCTCGGGGTTGCAGGGTGGCTACCGGCGGTGACCAGCTCGGCGACTGCGTCCCGCGGGCTCTTGTGCCGCACCAGCCCCTCGCCGACCAGCACCGCGTCCGCGCCGGCGGCGGCGTACCGGATCAGGTCGTGCGGACCGCGCACACCGGACTCAGCGATCTTGATGACATGGTTGGGCAGGCCCGGCGCGACCCGCTCGAAGACCGACCGGTCCACCTCCATGGTGCTGAGGTTACGGGCGTTGACCCCGATCACCCGGGCACCGGCCTCCAGCGCCCGGTCCGCCTCGTCCTCATCATGGACCTCGACCAGCGCCGTCATGCCCAACGACTCGATCCGCTCCCGCAGGCCGATCAGCACCGGCTGCTCCAGCG
This sequence comes from Natronosporangium hydrolyticum, assembly GCF_016925615.1. Classification (NCBI taxonomy): domain Bacteria; kingdom Bacillati; phylum Actinomycetota; class Actinomycetes; order Micromonosporales; family Micromonosporaceae; genus Natronosporangium; species Natronosporangium hydrolyticum. The sequence continues at coordinate 2,001,980 of NZ_CP070499.1, read as the reverse complement.
CCGCCACGATCAACAGGACCAGGTCGGCGCCGAAGGCACGGGCCTCGTGCACCTGGTAGCTGGAGACGACGAAGTCTTTCCGGAGCACCGGCACATCGACCGCCGCGCGTACCGCGGACAGGTCCTCCATTGAACCGTTGAACCACTCCGGTTCGGTCAACACACTGATGCACCGGGCGCCGCCGGCGGCGTACTCGCCGGCCAGCATCGCCGCATCTGGAATCTCCGCCAACGCACCCGCGGACGGGGACGCACGCTTGATCTCCGCGATCACCCCCACCCCCGGTCGCCGCAGTGCGCTGTACGCATCGCGAACGCTGGGGGCCGCGGTCACCTTCTCCCGAAGGGCCTCCAGCGGCACGCGCTGCGCACGGAGCTCGACCTGCGCGCGTACCCCGGCGACGATCTCGTCGAGTGTGCTCGCCGATGGCGGATCTGACTGCTCAGCCGCGACCAAGAGACTCCCCTCTCCGGGTGCCGTTGCGCCTGATGCTAGGCCTCAGCCCCATCACCGCTCATCGGGGGTATGGCGGACCTCACGCTCAGCAGTGAGGCATAATGCCGCGCCGCACCCGCAGTCCTACCGGGAGGTCGGGTCTTCTCCCTGGTCAAGGGCGTCCCACAGCTCCTCCGGACGGGCCGATGTCGATCTCGCCGGGTCAGCCGCGAGGTCACCCCGGCGGGCACGCCGAGCGGCCGGGCTGCGTTCGTACCGGGCCCCCATCGAGGGCCACTGGTGGCCGCGTGCCGCGGCGATCACCCCGGCGACCGCCACCGCCGCGCCGCCGGCCAGCGTCGCCCACGGCCACCCGGACGACAGCTCCGGCTCCGCCAGGCTCGCCACCGCCCCGGCGACCAGCAGCGCACCAGCGGTCGCCAGCAACGCCCCGACCAGTCGGCGCGGCCAGCCCCGGATCGCGAGCAGCGCGCCTGCCCCGGCCAGCGCCACCCAACCCGACGCCGGCAGCCACGGTCGGAGCTGACCGCCGGTGGTCTCGGTCCGGATCTCTGACAGCGGCGCCGGCCGCGGGGTCACCTCCACCAGCCAGGTACGCCCGACCGCAACCAGGACTAGCACCGCCCCGAGCGCGCAGAGCAGTACGGTGAGGGTGAGGAGTCGGCGTGGAGTCACTGACTCTGATGCTATCCACCTGGTGGACAGGTGGTAACGAGACCCCTTCGCGTCGTGGCGACGTTGATAGGCTGCGATCGTCCCCGCGAGCACGGCGGCGCAGACCGGAGAGCGAGTCATGATCGAGGTTATTCACAGCGCAGAGGCGACCTCCCCTGACCAGCTGGATGAGATCATCAGCGCGCTGGATGTCCGGCGCGGTGTGGTGCTCAGCTCCGGCATGGACTACCCCGGTCGATACACCCGATGGGACATCGCCTTCGTGGATCCGCCGCTAGCGCTGGAGGCGCGTGGCGAGGAGGTCTGGCTCACCGCCCTCAACGAACGCGGCCGGGTCCCGCTGGCCGGGCTGGCGGCGGCGCTCTCGGAGCATCCACACCTGGCCGCGGCCACCGTCGGCGACGACCGGGTGGAGGTGACGATCCGCCCCCACGACCAGGGCGAGCGCGACTTCGCCGAGGAGGAGCGCACCCGGCAACCGTCCATCTTCTCGGTGGTGCGGGCGGTGCAGGCGGCGCTGCCCGACGACATCGCCCATCTCGGCCTCTACGGCAGCTTCGGCTATGACCTGATCCGACAGGTCGAGGACCTCGCCGCGCGTCCCCCCGGAGACCACCGCGACCTGGTGCTCTACCTGCCGGACCGGCTACTGGTGATCGACCGCCACTCGGAGACCGCGCAGGAGCACCGTTACGAGTTCCGCTACGCCGGGCGCACCAGTGAGGGCGCTCGGACCACCGCCGACGCACCGTTCGTGCCGGTCGAGTCGATGCCGGGCGAGGCCCGGGACCACCAGCCGGGTGAGTACGCCGCCCTGGTCGATGTGGCGAAGGAGTATTTCCTGCGCGGCGACCTGTTCGAAGTGGTCCCGAGCCAGTCGTTCCGGCAGCCGTGCCGGCGCCGACCCAGCGAGCTGTTCCGGTGGCTGCGGGACCACAACTCGGCGCCGTACGGCGCGCTGATGAACCTCGGCGACAACGACTTCATCGTCTCCGCCTCGCCGGAGATGCATGTCCGGGTGACCGGCCGGCGGGTGGAGACCTGCCCGATCTCCGGCACCGTGACCCGGGGCGCTGACCCGATCGAGGACGCCGACCAGATCCTGCAGCTGCTCTCCAGCGACAAGGACCGCAGCGAGCTGACCATGTGCACCGATGTGGACCGCAACGACAAGTCGCGGGTCTGCGAACCGGAGTCGATCCGAATCATCGGCCGGCGGCAGATCGAGATGTATTCCCGGGTCATCCACACCGTCGACCACGTCGAGGGCACCCTGCGCGCCGGTTACGACGGGCTGGACGCCTTCGCCAGCCACATGTGGGCGGTCACCGTGACCGGCGCCCCGAAGCTGTGGGCGATGCGCTTCATCGACGAGCACGAACGATCGCCGCGCCGGTGGTATGGCGGCGCGATCGGCGCGGTGCTCGCGAACGGGGATGTCAACACCGGGCTGACCATCCGGACGATCATGATCAAGGACGGCGTCGCCGAGGTCCGCGCCGCGGCCACCTTGCTGTTCGAAAGCGACCCGGCCGCCGAGGAGGCAGAGACCGAAGCCAAGGCCTCGGCCATGCTGGAGGCCTTGGCACCGCCCTCCGCCCCGGCCGCGGCCGCACCGGCCCGACGCGCCAGCAGCTGCCGGGTGCTGCTCTTCGACCACGAGGACTCGTTCGTCCACACCCTCGCCGGCTACTTCCGGGTCGCCGGAGCCGAGGTGCTCACCGTCCGGGTTCCCCGCGGCGGGCTCGGTGAGGCGGTTGGCCGGCACCTCGCGGAGTTCGCGCCGGACCTGGCGGTCCTGTCTCCGGGGCCGGGCAGCCCCACCGACTTCGATACCGCCAAGGTGATCGACCGGCTGATCACGGCCGGGGTGCCGATCTTCGGCGTGTGTCTGGGCCATCAGGCGATCGCCGAGTATTTCGGCGGCCCACTCGGGCTGCTGCCCGACCCGCTGCACGGCAAGGAGCGGGAGGTCCGGGTGGTCGGCAACGGCTTCCTCGACCAGTTGCCGGCCGAGTTCCTCGCCGGCAGATACCACTCCATCTTCGTCCCGGCCGGGCAGCTGCCCGAGCAACTGGTCACTGTGGCCACCGACGATGCCGGGGCGGTGATCGCGCTGCAACACCGGGAGCTACCGATCTACGGGGTGCAGTTCCATCCCGAGTCGCTGATGTCCAAACGGGATGAAACCGGCCAGGCGGTGATCGACGCGGTGGTGGCCCGGGCGGTCGCGGCCCGCGCCGGTTCGGCGCGATGAGCTCCGGGCCCGGGCTTCGCCTAGCTGCCCTTCCGGCTTCGCTGACGTGGCAGGAAACCCCGGTCAGCAGTGAGCTTCGCGGCGACGCCGGTCTGGCGGTCACCGCCAGCGGCGGTACCGACCTGTTCATCGACCCCGCCGGCGGCGAACCGACGCTCACCGCCCCACGGCTGCTCGGTTCGCCGCCGCCCGGCGACTTTCAGCTCTCGGCCCGGGTGGGCGCCTCCCTCGCCACCACCTTCGACGCCGGCGTGCTGATGGTGTGGTTCGACGAGCGCCACTGGGCGAAGTTGTGCTATGAGCTGTCGCCGGCCGGCACCCCGATGGTGGTCTCGGTGGTTACCCACGGCTGGTCGGACGACGCGAACGGCTTCGTCGTCGACACCGACCAGGTGTGGCTGCGGATATCGAGAGTCGGCGCCGCCTGGGCCTTTCACGCCCACACGGACGGCGAGTCTTGGCAGTTGATCCGGTACTTCCGGCTCACGGGCCCGCCCGACACGACGGCGCTGGTCGGTTTCGAAGCGCAGTCACCGCTCGGACCCGGCTGCCAGGTCACCTTCGAAGAGGTCAGCTTCGTGGCGCAGGCCCCGGGCGACCTGCGCGACGGCAGCTGACTGCCCGACCTGGCGAGGGACGGGGCTCGCTGCCGCCACGCCTAGTGCGCCCGCTTGATTGCTCGCCGGTCAGCGGTTGCTCGGCCCGCTCGACTGAGACGAAATCGGGCTACGAGGGCCGTTACCCGGTCGCCCGGACAACACGAATCGGTCATATGCCCACTTTCGTCCACCGGTGAGCGCCCGGGCCAGCGAGCATGTCCTTCTTGGTGGGTTGAGTGGCGCCCAATTTGCCAGATTAGGCCCATTTGCCACCCTAGTTGATCACCACTCAACCCACCAAGGTGGCCGCAACGGCGCCCCGAAGGTGTTGACCATGAGGTTTGGGGGCCGAATCCCGCCCCATCATGTACCTAGGTCCATGATCAACTCAGCGGGCGTGGGGTTGGGCCGATCTTCTATACCGCCGAGCGGTGGGTCATCGGCAATGCTCGGTGGAAGCAGCTGTGTGCCCCGGTGTGGCACGCCGGGCCGACCTGCTCGACGCTTACCAAAAGTGCGTCGCCGTCGCAGTCGAGCGCCACCGACCGCACGTACTGATGGTGGCCGGAGGTTTCGCCCTTCACCCAATACTGCTGTCGACTTCGCGACCAATAGGTGGCCCGGCCGGTCTGCAGCGTGCGGCGCAACGCCTCGTCGTCCATCCACGCCAGCATCAACACCTCGCCGGTGTCGTACTGCCGCACCACCGCCGCGACCAGGCCGTGCTCGTCTCGGCGCAGCCGGGCGGCGATCTCTGGATCGAGGCGTGCTCCAGGCGCCGATCGCGAATCCGACTCATTTGCTTTACTCACACCGATCATCTTGGCACGGGCGGCACCTTCGGAGGGCTGTGCGGGTAACGCCCGAGCGGTAGGTTGTCGCAGGAATCACCGACCGGAGGACGTCATGTACCCCTATCCCCCTCGCCGTACCCATGACGAAGAACCGACCATGCGAGACCTGCGTGGAGTGGCGCCCCAGCAGCGCCCTCCGGCTGACGCGGCGATTCTCGACGAACCAACCTCCGAAGTCCCCGTAATCGCCCCGGCGATGACGGCGGTCACCGAGGAGGCAGCGGAGCAGACCAGCGCCGAGGACGCACCCGAACCCACCGCGGCCGCCGACCCCGCCGACCCCGCCGACCCCGCCGACCCCGCCGCTGACGCCACCGACACCGACACCGACACCACCGATTCCCCGGGCTCCGAGGTGGACGCCATCGAAGCCGGCGACATCGAGTCGACGGAGCCCGGCTCGGATGAGATCGAGGCCCGCGACAGCCAGGAGGAGACGAATCAAGAGGTCGCCGCCCAGCCGGACCTCGCGGAAGCAGAAACAGCAGCGGAAGCGATAGAGCCGGTCGACGACGGCTCCGACACCGGCGGCGAGACCGCGCTCGCTCAGCCGGCGCCCACCGGCGATCCGGAGACAGCCGAGGTCGACCGGGCGGCAGCGGAGATGCTGGAGGTTGCGACCGAAGCCACCGAGGACCCGACCGACCCGGCCGACACACCCATCTCGGTGGTGGTCGAGGAGTCGACCGTCGGCGCCGGCGGAGGCGCCGAGGCCAAAGAGGTCAACGACATCAACGACATCGAAGAGGTCGACGAGGAGCTTGACTCGGACGCTACCGCCGACCCGGAGGAAGACCTTCCGGCGACGGTTGTGGACACCGCCGAGCCACCAGCCGTTACGGCGTTGCCCGGCATCCCGCCCCGCCCCGCGGACTGGCCGCCCACCCAGGCGATCCCGCCGGTCGCCGCGGCGCCGATCGGACCCACCGAACCGACCGAGCGGGCAGCCGCCGTTGCGCCCGACGAACTGGCGAAGGCCGAGTCGACGGCCGAGCCGCAGACCGATACGGAGACACCCATGGTTACCCCTGACACCCGCCCGCTGCCCGCCACCACGCCACCGGTGGTCTCGTCGTTCGAGCCTCCGATGTCGAGCGATAGCCCGGAGGCGGCGGAGCGCGAGGCCCCCGCCGCCGCCCCGGCGCCGATGGCGGCTGCTGGCGGGCCGATCGTCCTGTGGTCGGCCGCGGACGCCGACCGGATCCGGCAGCAGCTGCGCGAGGTGCAGGACAGCTTCTTCGACGACCCGGCCGCCGCGGTCGTCGGCGCCAAGTCGCTGGTCGATGACGCGGTCCAGCAGCTCGCGTCGAATCTGCAGGCGGCCGGGGACGACCTCGACCCGTACCGCGGCACCGAGCAGGTGGACACCGAGGCGATGCGGTTGGCGATGCGCCGCTACCGGGAGTTCCTGGAAAAGGTGCTCGCCCTGTAGAGCCGTCCCGAGCGACGCCCCGATAGCAGGAGGCGCCGGCAGCCGATGGGCTGCCGGCGCCTCCTGCGTCTGCGCCCAGCCGCCAAGCCACCCAGCCACCCAGCCACCCAGCCACCCAGCTACCTGGCCCTGCTTGCCACTGGCTTAGATTTCATCTAGCGTTGAGTTCATCGGTTGTTGAATTGTGGGGAGTAGCGATGAAGACCGCTATCGAGGTCTGCGACCTCGTCGTCGAACGCGGCAAGCGACGCGTGCTGCACCAGGTCAGCGCCCGGGTGGCCGGTGGCCTGATCACCGGGCTGCTGGGGCCCAGCGGCAGCGGCAAGACCACCCTGATGCGGGCTGTCGTCGGGGTGCAGGTGGTGAAATCCGGGCAGGTCACGGTGTTGGGCCAACCGGCCGGTTCACCGGCGCTGCGACGAACCGTCGGCTATGTGACGCAGAATCCCAGCGTCTACCCGGACCTCACCATCCAGGAGAACGTCCGGTACTTCGCCAGCCTGTACGGGCTGGGGAAGCAGGCCGCCACCGAGACCATCCGCAACGCCGGCCTCAGCAGGTACGCCGGACAGCTGGTCGGCGACCTCTCCGGCGGCCAACGCAGCCGCGCCTCGCTCGCCTGCGCGCTCGTCAGCCGGCCGGAGATCCTGGTGCTCGACGAGCCGACCGTGGGGCAGGACCCGGTGCTGCGGGACGAGCTGTGGGCCTGGTTTCGGGAACTCGCCAACGGCGGCAGCACCCTGCTGGTCTCCAGCCACGTCATGGATGAGGCCAACCGGTGCGACCGGCTGCTGCTGGTCCGGGACGGGACGATCATCGCCGACGACACCCCGGCGGCGGTCAAGGCCACCGCCGGCACCGACGACCTCGACCAGGCGTTCCTGCGGCTGATCCGGGCCCGGAGCGCACACCAGTCCGACGGCCCGACGACCCCGGCGGAGGTGGCGTGATGTCGCTGTCCATTCTCAGCAGCACCACCCGGCGGGTGTTGCGGCAGCTACGGCACGACCGGCGCACCATCGGATTGGTACTCGGGGTTCCGGTGATTCTGCTGACGCTGCTCTACTTTATGTTCGAGGAGCAGGAGCCGATGTTCCAACGGGTGGCGCTGACCATGCTGGGAGTCTTCCCGTTCATCCTGATGTTCCTGCTGACCAGCATCGCGATGCTGCGGGAACGGACCAGCGGCACGCTTGAGCGACTCTTCACCACCCCGGTCGGCAAGCTGGACCTGCTCTTCGCGTACGGGTTGGCGTTCGGGCTGGCCGCAGCGGTGCAGGCGGTGGTCGCGGCGGCCTTGGCCTACTGGGTGCTGGGGTTGGCGACCGCCGGCAGTGCCTGGCTGGTGGTGCTGATCGCGGTCGCCAACGCCGTACTCGGGGTGGCGTTGGGCCTGTTGTGCAGCGCCTTCGCCCGGACCGAGTTCCAGGCGGTGCAGTTCATGCCGGTGGTGGCCATCCCCCAACTGCTGCTCTGCGGCCTGTTCGTCCCCCGCGACCAGATGGCTGGCTGGTTGGAGGGGGTCAGCAACGCCATGCCGCTGTCGTACTCGGTCGCCGCACTGCAGGAGGTGGGCGCGACGGCAGAACCGACCGGCGAGCTGTGGCGAGACCTGCTGATCGTGGTGGGGGTGGTGGTGTTGGCGCTGACGGCGGGCGCCACCACGCTTCGGCGGCGCACCGCCTGATCCGTACCCTGGACCGTTGTGACCCGACGCAGTGGCCGGCGACCCGGCAAGCAGGACACCCGGGAGACGATCCTGACCGCCGCCCGGGACGCCTTCGCCGAGCACGGATACGACCGGGCCACCGTGCGACAGATCGCGACCAGCGCCGGGGTCGACCCGGCGCTGGTCCACCACTACTTCGGCAGCAAAGAGAAGCTCTTCGCCGCCACCATCGACTTTCCGTTCTCCCCGGCGGAGATCCTCGACCGCGCCTTCGCCGACGGCCCCGACGGCGCCGGTGAGCGACTCGTCCGTACCTTCCTGACGGTGTGGGACTCCCCGGCCGGCGCCGCCGGGGTGGCGCTGTTCCGATCGGCGGTCAGCAACCCGCTCGCCGCCCGGCTGCTTCGCGAGTTTCTCACCACCCAACTGCTACGCCACGCCATGGCGCGGCTCGGCATCGACCCCGCGCAGGCGCAGCTCCGGGGCGCGCTGATCGCCTCGCAGCTCTCCGGACTTGCCGTCACCCGGTATGTGTTGCAGCTTGAACCGATCGCGACCGCCCCCGCCGAGACGGTCGTGGCCGCGATCGGCCCTACCGTGCAGCGCTACCTGACCGGCGAGCTACCGTCACCGCCGCCGGAGTAACCACCCGGCCGGGTCAGCGGGTCTGTTCCAGCCAGGAGGCGTAGAGCCGGGCGTAGATCGAGTCGGTATCGGTCAGCAACTGCGCGTGCGACCCCCGCTGGACCAGCTCGCCGGAGTCGAAGACCAGCACCTCGTCGGCGGATTGCGCGGTGCTGAGCCGGTGCGCGATCGCCACTGTGGTCCGACCGCGGGTCACCGCGTCGAGGGTGCGCTGCAGCCGCACCTCGGTGGCCGGGTCGACGGCGCTGGTCGCCTCGTCAAGCACAAGTAGGTCCGGGTCGGCCACGTAGGCGCGGACGAGCGCCACCAGCTGACGTTCGCCGACGCTCAGCGCCTCACCCCGCTCGCCGACCGGGGTCTGCACCCCGTCGGCGAGCCCGGCGACCCAGTCGGCGAGGCCCAACTCGGCCAGCGCCAGGTCAAGGTCGGCGTCGGAGAGTTCGGGCCGGCCGAACCGGATGTTTTCGGCGACGGTGGTGTTGAAGAGGAAACCATCCTGGGGCACCATCACCACGCGGGACCGCAAGGAATCGAACCGGATCTCAGGCAGCGGCACGCCGCCGAGCCACACCTCGCCCCGGGTGGGGTCCATCAGCCGGGTGAGCAACTTGGCGAAGGTGGTCTTGCCGCTGCCGGTCTCCCCCACGACCGCTACCCGGGTCTGGGCGGCGATCGACAGGTCCACGTCGCGCAACACCTCGGGGCCGCCCGGGTAGGCGAACCCGACCGATCGGAAGCGCAGATCCAGTGGCCCCGGCGGCAGCGCCTGGCCCTCGTCGCCCGGGTCCGCGACGTCGGGCGCCATGTCGAGCACATTGAGCACCCGCCGGTAGCCGGCGACGGCGTTCTGCGCCTCGTTCAGCACCTCGGTGAAGATCTGCACCGGTTGGATGAACAGCGTGGTGAGGAACAGGAACGCGGTCAGTTGGCCGACCGTGAGGCTGCCGTCCACCCCCAGGTAGACCCCGAGCAGCACCACCGAGGCGAGCGCCAGCCCGGCCGCCAGCTCACCGGTGGAGAAGCTCATCACGCTGGTACGGATCGCCTTCTGCTGGGCACGTTGGTGATCGTCGATGGCGGTGTCGACCCGCCGGGCGGTCCGGTCGGACACCCCGTAGGCCCGGATCACCTCGGCGCCGACGACGCTCTCGCCGACCGCGGCGAGCATCTCGCCGACCCGCCGGCGCACTGTCCCGTACGCGGCGGCGAGCTTGCGCTGGAAGATCCGGATGACGAAAGCCGCCGGCACGAACGCCGCGAGCACCACCAGCGTCAGCTGCCAGGAGTAGAACGCCATCACCAGCGCCGCGACCGTCAGCTGCCCCAGGCTGATCAGCAGGATCACTCCGCCGAACTGGAGGAACTGGGTGACGATGTCGACGTCGCTGGTGACCCGGGAGGTTAGCGACCCGCGCCGCTCCGACTGTTGGTGCAGCATGGACAGGTTGTGTACGTGCCGGAACGCGCGTACCCGCACTCCGGCGAGGGCGGTCTCGGTGACGGTGAACAACCGCACCATCATCTGGTAGCCGCAGAAGGTGGTTACGGCCAGCACCGCCAGCGTGATCCCGACGATCCACCCGACCGTGCCCACATCCGGGCCGCCCTCGGCCAGCAGGCCCCGGTCGATCCCCTGCTGGATGGCGACCGGCGCCGCCACCCGGCCGGCCATCGACACGACGGCGAAGGCGAGGGTGCCGGCCAGGCCGGTGCGTAGCTCCGGCGAGAGCGCCAGCCCTCGCCGGGTGGTCCGCAGGATCGACTCGTCGGGCTCGGGCAGACCGGCAGCGGGCGGGGCGGCGGTGCTCATCGCGTCACCTCGCTCGTGGTCTCGTCGAACGCCTGTTGCCGTTCCCGCTCGGCCTCCGCCTGCTCATACGCGGTGACCAGGTTGCGGTAGCCCGGCACCTCGGCGAGCAGCTCGACGTGGCGTCCCCGGGCCGCGACCACCCCACCCTCCAGGTAGACCACCTCGTCGGCGAGCGCGATCGTCGCCCGCCGGTAGGCCACCACCAGAATCGACGTGCCGCCGCCGCGCAGGCCGGCCAGGATCGCCGCCTCCACCCGCGGATCGACCGCGCTGGTGGCGTCGTCGAGGATCAGCAGCCGGGGCTGACCGGCCAGCGCACGGGCGAGGGTGAGGCGCTGCCGCTGCCCGCCCGAGAGGCTGGTGCCACGCTCCCCCACCACCGTGTCCAGTCCGTCGGCGAGGCCGGCGACGTAGCCGTCGGCCTGGGCGAGCCGCAGCGCCTGCCACACCTGGGCGTCGTCGATGCCCGACCGGTCGAGGCTGACGTTGGCCCGCACCGAGTCGTCGAAGCCGAACGGCACCTGGGGCACGAGCGCGACCGTCCGGGCGAGCGATGCGGCTGAGAGTTCCCGCAGGTCGACCCCGTCGATGCTGACGGCGCCGGTGCCGGGGTCCACCAACCGGCAGGCGAGGTTGACCAATGTCGACTTGCCGGCTCCGGTAGCGCCGACCAGGGCCACGGTGCGGCCGGCCGGCACCTCGAAGGAGATGTCACGCAGCACCGGTTGTCGGTCGGCGTGGGCGAAGCCGACCTGGTCGAAGCGTAGGCTCGCCGGGGCGGTCGAGGTGTCCACCCGCTGCTGCCCGTAGGGCATCTCACCGGTGGCGCTCAGCACCCGCTGCACTCGGTCCCAGCCGGCGACGCTGCGCGGGAGTTCGGCCAGCACCCAGCCGATCGCCCGGACCGGGAAGGCCATCACGGTGAACAGGTACGCCACGCTGACCAGCTCGGTCACGTCGATCGCACCCTGCCGCACCCGGGCGGTGCCGACCAGCAGCACCGCCAGGGTGCCGAGGTGCGGCAGCGTCTCCAGCAACGGGTCGAACATGCCGCGGAGCCGGCCGATCCGGATCAGCGCGTCCCGCAGCTCCTTGGCCTTGCCGTCGAAGCGCTGGGTCTCCTCGGCCTCGCGGCCCATGGTCTTGACCACCAGCGCGCCGTCGAAGCTCTCGTGCCCGATCGCGCTGACCGCGGCCCGGAGCTGTTGGGCCCGCGCCTGCCGGGGGGCCATCCGTCGGGAGTAGAAGACGTTCAGGGTCAGTAGCGCCGGGAAGATCGTCAAGGCCACCAGGCCGAGCGCCGGGTCGGTGGCGAAGACAACCCCGATCGCGGTCACCAACATCACCGCCGTGCCCACGGCGAACGGCATCGGGGCGATCGGGAACCAGGTCGCCTCGACATCGGAGTTGGCGTTGGAGAGCAGGGTGCCGGTCGCATTCCGCTGGTGCCAGGAGACCGGCAGCCGCAGGTAGCGCCGGGTCACCTGGCGCCGGAGGCTGGCCTGCAGCCGGTACTGCATGTACCCGGCACCGATCCGGCGGGCGAAGATGCTGACCACCCGCAACACACTCAGCCCGATCAGGGCGGCCGCGGCCAACAGGAGCGCACCGAGTCGCAGGTCGCCGCTCTCGATCGCCGGCAACGCCACCTCGCCGACGACCGCGCCGATCACGTACGCGTTCGCGATGATCAGCAGCCCGAAGGCACAGCTGCCGACGAGGGCGACGACGAAGATGCGGGGTTGGCGCCGGATGCCGATGCCGAGTACGCGCAATCCACGCAGCAGCACGTCCCGACTCGTCTTCAAGGCCACCCGTCCCCACCCACAAGGTTCGCGTTACTTCCCCATCCTTACCGGGAGAAACATATGTTGACCATCGAATATTCGCTGTGTTAACCATCACACAACAGTCCGTGACGAATCCCGTGCGGTGCGGGGTTCGATGCAGTTGCCCCGGCTCTGGTATGAACCATAGGCTTCAGGAACGCGCATCCGACGTGATGGCGGTCACTCGTTTACCGGAGGCTGGCTCCACCATGACTAACATCCCATACCGCTCGATTCCCGACATGTTCTTCAAGCGCGTCGAAGCCACACCTGACGCTCGCGCCTTCGGGGCTCCCACCCCGGACGACAGCGGCCAGGTCTGGCTGACCTGGGCGCAGGTAGGGGAACGAGCCAAGGCCATCGCCGCCGGACTCCGCGGCCTCGGCATCAACGCCGAGGACCGGGTGGCGATCGCTGCGAACACCCGCCTTGAGTGGGTGCTCGCCGACCTCGGCATCATGTGCGCCGGCGGCGCGACCACCACGGTCTACCCGACGACCGAGGCTGAGGACGCCACCTACATCGTGCGCGACTCCGGCTCCAAGGTGGTCGTCGCCGAGGACCACGACCAGGTGGCGAAGCTAGCCGGCGCGGACCTCCCGGAGGTCACCCACGTCGTGCTGATCGAAGGCGAAGCGGACCCGGCCGCCACCCCCGCCCAACTCACGCTGGCCGAGCTGGAGCAGCGCGGGGGCCGGGCCCTCGCCGAGGACCCGGAGATGATCTCCAAGATCGTCGAGACCGTGGCGCCCGAGCACCTCGCCACCCTGATCTACACCTCCGGCACGACCGGCAAACCCAAGGGTGTCGAGCTGTTGCACCGCGGCTGGTGCTGGGAGGGGGTCGCCCAGGGCGACCTGGAGATCCTGCGCCCCGACGACCTGCATTTCCTGTGGTTGCCGCTCTCCCACTCCTTCGGCAAGACGCTGATCTGCGGAATGATCCACGTCGGCCTGCCTACCTACGTCGACGGCCGGGTCGACAAGCTGGTGGACAACCTCGGGCTGGTCCGGCCGACGCTGATGTGCGGCGCCCCCCGGATCTACGAGAAGGTCTACAACCGGGTGGTCACCACCGCCCAGAGCGCCGGCGGGGCCAAGGCCAAGATCTTCTCCTGGGCCACCTCGGTGGGCCGGCAGAAGGTCGCCAAGGAGCAGGCCGGCCAGTCCGTCGGCGGGTTGCTGGGGATCCAGTACGCGATCGCCAACAAGCTGGTCTTCAGCAAGATGCAGCAGCGGCTGGGTGGGCGGATCCGGGTGCTGGTCTCCGGCGCCGCGCCGCTGTCCCGAGAAATCGCCGAGTTCTTCGCCGGTGCCAGCCTGCCGATCTGCGAGGGTTACGGGCTGACTGAGAGCAGCGCCGCCAACTTCGTCAACCGGCCCGGCAAGGTCAAGATCGGTACGGTCGGTCAGGCGCTCGGCGACCTGGAGGTGAAGCTCGACGAGGACGGCGAGATCCTGCTGCGCGGCGCGCCGGTGATGCGGGGCTACCGCAACCTGCCGGAGGCCACCCAGGAGTCGTTCACCGAGGACGGGTTCTTCCGCACCGGCGACATCGGCGAACTGGACCGCGAGGGCTATCTGAAGATCACCGACCGGAAGAAGGACCTGGTCAAGACCTCCGGCGGCAAGTACATCTCGCCCAGCACCATCGAGGGCCGGTTCAAGGCGATCTGCCCGTACACCTCGCAGGCGGTGGTGATCGCCCACACCCGCAACTTCTGCACCATGCTGGTCACGCTCGACCCGGACGCGATCAGCGACTGGGCCAAGGGCGGCCCGCTCGAGGGCAAGCCGTACGAGGAGATCGTCACCTCCAAGCAGGTGCACGAGCTGGTCGGCGGCTACGTCGAGGAGCTGAACGGCAAGCTCAACCGGTGGGAGACGATCAAGAAGTTCGCGGTGCTGCCGCGGGATCTGAGCATCGAGGACGGGGAGGTCACCCCCTCGATGAAGATCAAGCGGAGAGGCGTCGAGGAGAACTTCTCCGACACCATCGACAAGCTCTACGAAGACGCCGTCGCCCAACTCTGAAGTGCGAGTTGATCATGGGGTTAGGTACATGGTCAGGGCCAAATCAGACCCCTAACCCCATGATCAACGTACGGGGGCGGCGTTACGCGGTCTGGCTGATGATGTCGTTGAGGATCTTGATCACGTCGTCCACGGTGTCGTGCGGCGACTCGACATAGACCCCCACCATCCACTCAAGCTCCGAACCACCACCCGCCGGGTCGGCGATAAAATGACTCAAATCGATGTCGTAGTTGTCGCGGGAGTTACTGTCCTGCTCCACGTAGATGATGTTCGGCCAGCCGGGCGGGCTGACCGCCGCCTCCGGCTGATCCAGCCAGACATCCAGCAGCTCCGCCCGCTCCTCGGAGTCGCAGCCTCGCTCGCACTCCAACAGCAACACGTCCACCCGCTGCCCCGCGCCGGCGTCTCCGCGGCATGACCACGCCGGATCGTCCGGCCGGGGCTCGAACGTGCCGCCAAAGCAGTCCCAATCAATCGGCGTGCGGAACGCGAACGGAAAGCCGTTGAGCTGCATCGTGTAGGTCTCGTCGGCGCGGCCGAAGTTCTGCGGACCGAACAGATCCAGCTGCTCCACCGGACGCAGCTCGAGCTCGTCGCCGCCGCTGGTCTCGGTCGGGGCAGGATCCGGATCCGGGGTGACGGTGGGGGCGAAGGTCGGCCCGGCGACCGGCTCCCGCGGCTGCTCCCCCGAATCCCGGTCCAGCAGCCGCAGCCCGATCACCGAACCGACCACCACCAACACCACGACCATCGCCGCGCCGCCCAGGCCCAGCAGCCACGGCAGCGCCCCACCCCCACGCCCGCCGGTCGAGGGCGGTGCCGGTGACGGCCACTGCTGGCCGCTGGCGGTGGGCGGCGAGCTGAAGGTCGGGGTAGGGGTCGTGCCGGAGGTCGGCGACGACGAGCTGAAGGCCGGCGCCGGAGCGAAGCCCGGACCCGCGCCGAAGCCGGGAGTCGACGGCGCCCCCGAGCTCGGGGCCGGCGGCGCCGAGTCCGGACCCGGCTGCTGCAGCACGGGATAGCCCAACGGGGAGGTCGGCGCGACCCCAGGCAGGTCGTCGAGTAGCTGTTCGGCACCGGGTTCGGCCCCCGCAACCCGCACCGCTGCCCACGGCAGCGGCGCGTGCAGGTCCGCCGCGTACACGATCGCCCGGCTGGACTCGGACCCGACGCTGCGCTGCCACACCGACTCGGCGAACGCGTTCCGCAATGTGGGATCGGCGGCCGCGGTCGCGCTCAGCACCGCAATGGTCACCTCGACCCCCAGCGAGTCCCGGCCGACGAAGACCTGCCCGTACGCGCTCTCGCGACGTACCCACAGCCCGGCGAATTGGGAACTCAGCTGTTGCAGCGGATCGGTCATGGCCGTCACCTTAACCGGCGCTGTCACCCCGCGCGGGAGCGCGAGCCGGTTTCGCGCCCTGCTACCAGCCGATTACAGGGTCTGACTGAGCACATCGTTGAGAATCTTCCAGACATCGTCCGCAATGCCCGGATAGCCCTCCCGCACGCTAACGGACCGGGTGGCCGGCGGCGTGCAGCGACTCCTTCACCGCCCCGATGGTCAACTCACCGAAGTGGAAGACGCTGGCCGCGAGCACCGCGTCGGCGCCGGCCGACACCGCCGGGGGAAAGTCCGCGACCGAACCGGCGCCGCCAGAGGCGATCACCGGGATCTCCACCGCCCGCCGCACCGCCTCGATCAGCGGTAGGTCGAAGCCGTCCTTGGTGCCGTCGGCGTCCATCGAGTTCAGCAGGATCTCGCCGGCGCCCAACTCGGCGCCGCGGCGCGCCCACTCGACCGCGTCGATGCCGGTGCCACGGCGACCGCCGTGGGTGGTCACCTCGAACCCACTGGGCGTACCGGCCGCGCGCCGCACATCCAGCGACAACACCAGCACCTGCCGGCCGAACCGCTCGGCGATCTCGGCGATCACCTCCGGTCGCGCCACCGCCGCGGTGTTGACGCCCACCTTGTCGGCACCGGCCCGCAGCAGCCGGTCCACATCATCGGCGTTCCTTACGCCGCCGCCCACAGTCAGCGGGATGAACACCGATTCGGCGGTGCGCCGGACCACGTCGAACATGGTGTCCCGGTCGTCCGACGAGGCGGTGACGTCGAGGAAGGTCAACTCGTCGGCGCCGGCCGCGTCGTAGGCCGCCGCCAGCTCGACCGGGTCGCCGGCGTCCCGCAGATCCTGGAACCGGACTCCCTTGACCACCCGACCGGCGTCCACATCCAGACAGGGGATCACCCGCACCGCCACGCTCATGCCTTGAGCCTAGCGGTCGGCGGGCCCCGGCCGCCCGGGCACGCTCACCCTCGTAGCAGGGTGACCGGCCGCCCCGCCGGACTGTGGTGCTCGGCGAAGCCGGTCCGGTCGGTGATCGGCGCGGCCTCGGCGCGCCGGTCGAAGACCACCAGCACACCGTGGTCGAGGCCGAGCCGGTCCAGATAGCCATCGAGCTGCGCCAGGCCCCGGTCGAGCGGATCCGGCTCACCGGTACGCCAGACCTTCAACTCGATCGCCTCCCGCTGCCAGCTCCGCTTGCCATCCGCAGTCCGGTACGGCCACTCAATGAGCAGGTCGATCCGACCCCGACCAAGCCCGTACTCCCGGGTTACGGTGCCACCACCGTTGACCACCCGCTGCAGGTAGCCCATGAGCACCAACTGCGGGGCCACCTCGTGGTAGATCATCCCGGCGGTGAGCAGCTCACCATTTTCCCGCCAGAACGCCGCGAACTCCCGGAGCAGCAGGTCGATGTCGAAGCGGCCGTCGGGCAGCACGAAGCTGCGCGGATCGGCCAGCACGTTCTCCTCCACGGCGCTGCCCAGGACCCGCACGATCACCTCGTGATAGATCGGGTTGGCGATCCGGACCGGCGGGCTCGACGCCACCAGCCCCAGATCGCGCACGTAGCGGGTGTCATCGTCGTATGGCTCCAACTGAGCGAGGGTCCCGGCCAGCACCGGCTCGATGACCCGACGGACCCGCGGTTCGGCCAGGCGCGCGGCGAGCGAGTCCAGGTGGGTGGCGCGGGCCAGGATCAGCCGCTCCTTGGCAGCCTCCACATGCTCCACCGTGATCGGCTCCGCTGTGGGCACACTGATCTCTTCGACGATCTCCTTGGCGAGGGCGTTGACCAGCCACGGCTGTCCGCCGGTAAGTTCAAACGCCCGGGCCACCGCATCCGCTGTGAACTCCTGCCCGGTGTCGGCGGTGTGCTGCCCGTACAGCTCGGCCACCTCGGCGGCGGTGAAGTCCCCGACCCGTAGGCTCTTCAGCTTGATATTGAATGGGCTGGCGGTGCCCAGCCGGCGCGGGTCGCCCCCAGCCGCCGCCTTGTAGTCCCGAACGTCGCGCAGCCCGCACAGCACCACCGAGGCGGGAAAATCGGCCGGCCGCTCGTTATAGCCAGCTCGCAACTGGCTCAGCACGCTGATCAGGCTCTGGCCCCGCAGCGCGTCGATCTCGTCGAAGAACAGCACCAGCGGCCGCGGGCACGCCCGCGCCCACGCCGCGAGCGCCTCCTTGAGGAGATTCTCACCGTCCTGCGGCCACGGCGGCGGTCGGAGCTCGGGAGGTAGTGCTACCTCCGCCCGACTGCGGATCTCCTGCACCACCCCCTGGATCGCCGCGTGGTAGTCATCCCCGGCCGCCCGGCCGATCTCGCACGTAAACGCCATCGACACGTACTCGCCGGAGGCGGTGAGGTCGTCACCGAGCGCTCGGACCGCGGTGGTCTTCCCGGTCTGCCGCGGCGCGTGGACCACGAAGTAGCCGAGCTGCGACACCAGCCGGGGGGCCTCCGGCAGCCGGCGCAGCGCCGGAATCATGTAATGGTATTCGGGCAGGCACGGCCCGGCGGTGTTGAACCAACGACCCATGCCGCGATTGTCCGGCAGCCGGGTCAGCTGGGGGCCGCGAGGGTGGCGAGCGCTTCTTCGATGGTGAACGCGCCGGCGTAGAGCGCCTTGCCGCAGATCACGCCCTCCACTCCCAGCGGCGCCAGGCCGGCGAGCGCGCGCAGGTCATCCAGTGTGGAGACGCCGCCGGAGGCGATCACCGGCGCCGGGGTACGCGCACACACCTCCCGCAGCAGGTCCAGATTGGGGCCGGTGAGGGTGCCGTCGCGGCGGATGTCGGTCACCACGTAACGGGCGCAGCCGGCGGCGTCCAGCCGGGCGAGGACGTCGAAGAGGTCCCCACCGTCGCGGGTCCAACCGCGGGCGGAGAGGGTCCGGTCGCGCACGTCCAGGCCGATCGCGATCCGGTCGCCATACTCCCCGACCACCTTGTCGCACCAGGCCGGGTCCTCCAGCGCGGCGGTACCGATGTTGACCCGGGCCGCGCCGGTGCCCAGCGCCGCCCGCAGCGACGCGTCGTCCCGGATGCCGCCGGAGAGCTCGACCGCCACATCCAGCTGCCGGACCACGTCGGCGAGCAGGTCGGCGTTGCTGCCCCGGCCGAACGCGGCGTCCAGGTCCACCAGGTGCACCCACTGCGCGCCGGCCCGTTGCCACGCCAGCGCCGCCTCCAGCGGATCGCCGTAACCGGTCTCGGTGCCCGCTTCGCCCTGCACCAGCCGCACCGCCACCCCGTCGGCCACGTCGACCGCCGGCAGCAGAGTTAGTGTCATCAGTATCGACGTCCCATCGTCAGCACTACGAACGCGGGCAGCACCAGCAGCACCAGGGCGCTGAGCCCGATCGCCAGCTGCCACTCCACAAACAACCAGATCAGCGCGAGCGCCACCAGCGCCACCGCGGCGATGCCGAGCCGCTGCGTGCGGGTACGGCGCATGCCGGCGAAGCCGGTGCGACCGCGGCCGCCGTACCTGCCGCCGCGGCGGCTGGCCGGGTGCTGCTTGCCTGAAGCCTTCTTCGACTTGCCGGTCGCCTTCGACATGCCACCCGACGACTTGTTGGCGGTGCGCTGCTTGCTCACGGCGACTCTCCCGTCCCTGTGCGGTAGGTCACAGCGTACCTACCCATGAGCGCAGCAGGGTGGCCCCGGCGTCGCTGGATTTTTCCGGGTGGAACTGGGTCGCCGACAGCGGCCCCCGCTCCACCGCGGCGACGAACGGCCCGCCGTGCTCGGCCACGCTCACCAGCGCCCCGGTGGCGACCAGCTCGGAGGTGGGGCGGGCGGCGTAGGAGTGGACAAAGTAGCACCGGGTGCCCGGCGGCAGCTGGGCGAAGAGCACCGAACCAGCCGGGGCACGCAACTCATTCCAGCCCATATGCGGCACCCGGGCCGCGGCGAGCCGGGTGACCCCGCCGGGCAGCAGCCCCAGCCCCGGGGTGACCTGCCCATGCTCGTCGCCGTACTCGAACAGGATCTGCGCGCCGACGCAGATGCCGAGCACCGGCCGGCCGGCGGCGACCCGGGCGGCGATCACCGGCGGCGCGCCGAGCTTGTCGATGCCGGCCATACAGGCGGCGAACGCTCCGACGCCCGGGACGACCAGCCCATCAGCGGCCTCCGCCGCAGCCAGGTCGTCGGTGACCCGCACCCGCGCGCCGGCCCGCGCCAGCGCACGTTCGGCGGACCGGAGGTTGCCGGAACCGTAGTCCAGCACCACCACAGTCGGCTCACCCATCAGTCACCTCCCGGCCACAGCCACAAAATCCCGCCAGCGAGCGCCAACAGCGCCAGCACCACGGTCACCCCGATCGCGAACTTGCCCGACCCCTGCCGGTAAAGCGACCAGGCGCCCCCGACCAGCACCCCGGCGATGCCGAAGAGCAGCACCGGCAGGAAGCTGCTCACAGCGTCCCTTTGGTGCTCGGGACCGTCCCGGCCCCCCGCGGGTCCAGCGCCACCGCCGTCCGCAGCGCCCGGGCCACCGCCTTGAACTGCCCCTCCACCACGTGGTGCGGATCCGGGGTGGCCCCGTCGCGAGCGGCCCGCAGCACCGACACGTGCAGCGTCAGCTTCGCGGTGTGCCCCAGCGACTCCCAGATGTGCCGGGTCAAGCTGGTCGGGTAGGTAGCACCGGTGCCCACAATGTACGGGGCGAGCGGCGGCTCGTCGTGCACCACATAAGGGCGGCCGGAGAGGTCCACGGCCGCCTGCACCAACACCTCGTCCATCGGCACCACCGCGTCGCCGTACCGGTTGATGCCGGCCTTGTCGCCGAGCGCCTCCGCCAGCGCCGCCCCCAACGCCAGGGTGGTGTCCTCCACAGTGTGGTGTGCGTCGATCTCCAGGTCGCCGTCGGTGTGCACCGACAGGTCGAAGCCGCCGTGCCGGGCGATCTGGTGCAGCATGTGGTCGAAGAAACCGACCCCGGTGGCGATCTCCGCCTGGCCGGTGCCGTCCAGCGCCAGCGCGACGCTCACCTTCGTCTCCGCGGTGGTCCGCTCGATCCTCGCGCTCCGGCTCATCGTTGCTCCTTCAACACGTCATCCAATGCGGTCAGGAAGGCATCGGTCTCGGCCGGGGTGCCGGCGCTCACCCGCAGCCAGCCGGCGATGCCGACATCGCGGACCAGCACCCCCCGGTCGACCAACGCACGCCACACCGGCTGCTGCTCACCCAACCCGCCGAACAGCACGAAGTTGGCGTCGCTGTCGGCGACCGCCAGGCCACGCGCCCGCAGCTCGGTCACCAACCGGTCCCGCTGCTCCTTCAGCGCCGTCACCGACGCCAGCAGGGCTGGCGCGTGCGCCAGCACCGCCCGGGCGGCCGCCTGAGTCAGCGCGGAGAGGTGGTACGGCAGCCGGACCAGCTGCACCGCCGCCACCACCGCCGGGTCGGCGGCCAGATAGCCCAGCCGGCCACCGGCGAAGCCGAACGCCTTGCTCATGGTCCGGGTCACGACCAGCCGCCGGTGCTCCGGCAACAACGTCAACGCGCTCGCGGTGCCCGGCCGGGCGAACTCGGCGTACGCCTCGTCGACCACCACGATCCCCGGGGCCGCGGCGAGCACCGCGGAGACCACCGGCAGCGGCAGCGCGGTGCCGGTGGGGTTGTTCGGAGAGCAGAGGAACACCACCGCGGGCTGGTGCTCGCGCACCTGCGCCGCCGTCGCCTCGGCGGTGAGGTCGAACTGCTCCCCCCGCTGGCCGTCCACCCAGGTGGTGCCGGTGCCGGCGGCGAGCAGCGGATGCATCGAGTAGGACGGGGTGAAACCGAGGGCGGTGCGGCCGGGGCCACCGAAGACCTGCAGCAGCTGCTGCTGCACCTCGTTGGAGCCGTTCGCCGCCCACACCTGGTCGGCGGTGAGGCCGTGGCCCAGGTAGTCGGCGAGGTCGGTGCGCAGCGCCACCGCGTCCCGGTCGGGGTAGCGGTTGAGCCCGGCCAGCTCGGCAGCGACCGCCTCGGCCACCTGCGCGACGACCGGCGCCGGCACCGGATAGGGATTTTCGTTGGTGTTGAGCCGGACCGGGACCGCCAGCTGCGGCGCCCCGTACGGGGAGCGGCCGCGCAGCTCCTCCCGCACCAGCTGGTCGATCTCCCGGTCGATGGTGGTCACGACTCGAACCTCGCGCTGATCGCCTGCCCGTGCGCGGGCAGATCCTCGGCCTCGGCGAACCGCACCACCTGGGCAGCGACCTCCCGCAGCGCGGGCTGGTCGTACTCCACCACCTGCACCGCGCGCAGGAAGGTCTGCACCGACAGCCCGCCAGCGTGCCGGGCGCAGCCATCGGTGGGCAGCACATGATTGGAGCCAGCGCAGTAGTCACCGAGCGAAACCGGCGCGTGCGGCCCGACGAAGATCGCCCCGGCATGCCGCACCCGGTCCGCGAGCTGCCGGGCATCCCGGGTCTGGATCTCCAGGTGCTCGGCGGCGTACGCGTCGGCGACCCGCAGCCCGTCGGCGAGATCATCGACCAGCACCACGCCGGACTGCTGACCGGTCAACGCCGCGGTGATCCGCTGCTGATGCTTGCTCGCCGGCACCCGCCGCGCCAGCTCCTGGTCGACCTGCCCGGCCAGCGACTCGGCCGGTGTGATCAACACGCTCGCCGAGAGCTCACCGTGCTCGGCCTGGCTGATCAGGTCAGCAGCCACATGCGCCGGGTCGGCGGTCTCGTCGGCGAGGATCGCCACCTCACTCGGGCCGGCCTCCGCGTCCACCCCCACCACGCCGCGGACCAGCCGCTTCGCCGCGTTGGTGTAGACACTGCCGGGGCCGGTCACCACATCCACCGGCGGACACTCGCCCGGAATCCCGTAGGCGAACATCGCCACCGCCTGCGCGCCACCCACCGCGTACACCTCGTCGACCTCCAGCAGCCCGCAGGCGGCGAGGATGGTCTGGTCGGGCAGCCCGGTGCCCCGCTGCGGCGGGCTCGCCAGCGCGATCGACGACACCCCGGCGACCAGCGCCGGCACCACATTCATGACCACGCTCGACGGCAGCGTGTTGGCGCCGCCGGGGGCGTACAACCCCACTCGGGTGACCGGTCGCCAGGTCTGGGTGACGGTGGCGCCGGGGGCGACCGTGGTGGTCGCCGCAGCCGGCAGCTGGGCGGCGTGGGCCAGCCTCGCCCGCCCGATCGACTCGACGAGCGCCGCCCGCAACTGCGGGTCGAGCGCCGCCACCGCGTCGCTGATCGCGCTCGCCGGCACCCGCAGCTCGGTCAGCTCCACCCCGTCCAGCCGGGCGGTCGCCTCCCGGACCGCCGCCGCACCATGGTCGCGGACGGCGGTGACGATCGGGCGGATCTGCTCCACCGCGGTTGAGACGTCCAGGGCAGCGCGGGGCAGCAGGGTTCGCAGGTCGCGCTCGGCGAGCGCCGCCACCCCTCCGGCACGCAGGTCGATCCGGTTCAGCACGCCGCCAAGTCTAGGTCGCCGCCGGTAGGGAGGTCGGCGGCGTCCCAGAGTTTGTCACCTCACCGGTGGTACGGGTCACCGCCCGGGTGCTCGGCGGTGCCCCGGTGCTCGGCGACGCCCGGGTGCTCAACGACGCCCGGGCCCACGAACGGTTCCGGTTCGTCCTCGCCCCGAAGGCTGGGAAATCGGGACCACGCCGCGAGCAGGGTGTAGGCCGCCGCTGCCACGGTCGCGGGCACCAGCAGGACACCGGTTATCCGGGGCGGCCACCAGCCGATTTCGGCTGCCGCGAGGTCCGGCGGCCGGCCGAGCTGGTCACCCGGCTCCGCCGCCGCCAGCGTCGACTCGTAACCGGCGAGCCCGACCTGCCGCCCCAACCACCAGGCGGCCAGCGCCGCGAGGACCGCTCCGACCGTGACCGCCGCCAACCCCGCGCTCCCCCGCTGCCGGCGCGCCAACAGCCAGCCGGCGGCCGCGACCGCCACCCCGAACGGGACGCTGAGGATGGCAAACCAGCCATCCGCGGCGATCTGCTGTTCGGGCTGCGTCTCGGCGTAGGCCAGGCCGCCTTCCACCAACACCAACGGCACATCCGGCGCGATCAGCGACCAGAGCAGGCCGAGCGGGAAGCCGGCGACCGCCACGGCGGCGACGAAGACCAGCCACCCGAGCACGGGTCGGCGCCCGGCGGGCATCGGCCCGGGCGCCGGCATCGGCAACGACGTCGAAGCCAACGATGCGGACAGCGGTGACGGCGGCGACGGCCAGGCGTCGGTGGCCGGTGGTGGGTCCCCAGGTTGACTCACCCATTGATCCTCTCACGGGCACGCATCCGCGCTGATCTCCTTCACCCCGGCGCGCAGCGGGTCAGCGGGTCAGCGGGTCGATCAGCGTGGCGGCCGCCTGCAACCAGGCCTGCCGGGTGGCGGGCTGCAGCATCGCCGGCTCGATCGACGAACCGCTCTCCAGCGCCGGGTCATACGGCACCACCGCGACCGCCCGGGTACGGGTGGCGAAGTGGGCCTGCAGATCCTCCAGCAACGGCTGCGGAGTGGGCGACGCGCACGACAGCAGGGTCACCGCGCCCGCTACCAGGTGCCCCATGCCGGACTCGTCCAGTAGGTCGAGCATCCAATCGGCGGTGAACGCGGCATCTTCGCGCGGCACCGTCGTCACCACCAACTGGTCTGCGGCCTGCAGCACCGTCCGCCAGTTGGTGCTCTCCACATTGTTACCGGTATCGACGCAGATCACATCGTGGGTACGCCGCAACAGCTCCAACACCCGCCGGACGGTGTACTGGTCGAGGTGCTGGGCGAACCGGGGGTTCTCCTCGCCGGCGAGCACGTCGTAGGTGCCGTCGGAGGCGTGGCGAAGGTAGTCGTCGACCTTGTCCGCCAACTCCAGGCCGCTGGTGGCCTCCACCTCGGCCAGGTCGGTGATCAGATGGCGGATGGTCCGCGCGTGGCGGGCGCTGCCGGCCCGCAGCCCGAGCGTGCCCCGGAGTTCGTTGTCGTCCCACGCGATCACCCCCCGGCCCCGGACGCTGCCGATGGTGGCGGCGGCGAGCGCCGTGGCGGTGGTCTTGTGGACCCCGCCCTTCGGGTTAGCGAACGCCAGCACCTTCGGGCCGGCCAGCTCCCGCCGCAGGGTGGCGATCGCCCAGCCGGTGGAGTCGTCCGGCCGGGCCGCCTGCCGCCACTCGATCTGCCCGGGATCGAGCTGGTTCGGGTACTGGCCCGGCTGGTGGAACTGGCCGGGATGGACCGCTGGCTGAGGTTGCGGAGCGTACTGCCCCGGCGGGACCCCCGGCCGCGGCGGTGCCTGATACTGCTCTCGGCGCGGGCCGGGACGCTCATCGGGGTAGTAGCCGGGATGCTCATCGGGGAGGTGGTCCGGATAGCCGGTCCGCCGCTCGTCCACGGTCGCCGACGCGCCGCCCTGCTGCCCCGCGCGAGCCCGCGGCACCTGTTGGTGCTCACCGCTGCGACCGAGCAGCGCCCGGTCGAGCAACGCTCGCCACCGCGGCGCCGGCTCGGCGGGTTGGCCCCACTCGCTGCGCTCCACGCTCGCCTCCAGCGCTGGTAGTCGCGGTCTAGAGACCCTGGGCTGGCTGTGACTCCGGGTTCACAGGCTATCGGGTCACGTCGTTGGGACCTAGTGCGCCTGCGGCCCGTCTCGCAGACTTTCGAGGGCCTGCGAAAGGTCCGCCGGGTAGTCGCTGACGAAGGTCACCCACTCGCTGCTACCCGGATGGGTGAAGCTCAACGACCGGGCATGCAGCCACTGCCGCGCCAGCCCGAGCCGGGACGCCAGGGTGGGATCGGCGCCGTAGGTCAGGTCACCCACGCAGGGATGCCGGACCGCCGCCATGTGCACTCGGATCTGATGGGTGCGGCCGGTCTCCAGCTGGATGTCGACCAGGCTGGTGCCCGGGAACGCCTCCAGCGTGTCGTAGTGGGTGACGCTCTCGCGGCCCCCCGAAACGACCGCCCACCGGCCGTCGTGGTGTGGATGCCGGTCGATCGGGGCATCGATGGTGCCACGTAGCGGGTCCAGCTGCCCCTGCACCACCGCGTGGTAGCGCTTCTCCACTTCGCGCGCTTTGAAGGCCCGTTTGAGCAGCGAATACGCTCGCTCGCTCTTCGCCACCACCATCACCCCGGTGGTGCCGACATCGAGTCGATGCACCACGCCCTGGCGTTCAGCGGCACCGCTGGTGGCGATGGTGTAACCGGCCGCGGCCAGCCCACCGACCACGGTCGGGCCCCGCCACCCCGGACTGGCGTGGACCGCGACCCCGACCGGTTTGTCCACCACCACGATGTCGTCGTCGCTGTGCAGGATCCGCAGCCCGGGCACGGGCGCGGGCTGGGTCGGCACCGGCGGTCCCGGCAGCGTCACCTCCAGCCATGCGCCGCTGGCCACTCGCGCCGACTTGTTGCCGGCGCTGCCGTCGAGCCGAGCATCGCCCGCCTCCACCAGCTGCGCGGCCGCCGCCCGGGACAGGCCGAAGAGCCGCGAGACCGCGACATCCAGCCTGATCCCGTCGAGCCCTTCGGGGACCGGCAGGGACCGGGTAGCGCTCATGACTGCCCCTCCGCCCCGGCTCGGGTGCCGTCCCGCCGGCGGCCGGTCAACTCCAGCCAGATCGCCAGGATCACGCCGACCACCAGCACCGAGTCGGCCAGGTTGAAGACCGGCCAGACGCTGCCGTCCGGAGCGAAGACACTGACCATGTCGACCACCGCGCCGCGGAACGGGCCCGGTTCCCGGAACAGCCGGTCGAACAGGTTGCCGACCGCACCGCCCAGCACCAGCCCGAGGGCGAGCGCCCAAGCGCCGGAGCGCAGCCGGACCGCCATGACCGAGATCCAGGCCATCACCGCGAAGGCGACGATCGGGAAGACCCAGGTGTAAGAGCTCCCGAGGTTGAACGCCGCGCCGGTGTTGGTCGTGTAGGTCAGGTAGACGGCGCCGCCGAGGAGGCGCACCGGTTCGGCCCCGGCTAGGTGGTTGACGGCCAGCTGTTTGGTTAGCTGGTCGAACAGCACCAACACTCCGGCCAGGCCGAACAGCCAGGCCCGGGCCCGCCACGCACCCAAACCACCGGAGCGGGGGCGGGGTGGGCCCTGCTCCCCGCTCTCGCCGCCGGCTGGCGTCTGTTGACCTATCAGCGCCGTTCCTCCAGCTGCTTACAGGTGACGCAGCGGGTCGCCGATGGGAAGGCCGCCAGCCGCTCGACCGGAATGGCATCGCCGCACCGCTCGCACCAGCCGTAGCTGCCCTCGTCGAGCCGCTCCAGCGCGCGCTCCACCTGGGTGGTGCGCTCGAGGATGCTGTTCGCCAGCGAGATCTCCTGCTCGCGCTCGAAGGTCTTGCTGCCGGTGTCGGCCTGGTCGTCACCGGCAGAGTCGGTGAGCCGGTCCCGTTGCAGCTCGGCGATCTCCGCGAGGTGGAGTTGGTACTCCTCGCGAAGCTCGTCGAGCCGGGCCGCCAACGCCGCCCGGATCCGCTCGGTCTCATCCGCCGACCGGGTCGGCTTCGGCTTTTCCGCCTTCTTTGGTGGCGCCTTCTTGGCCGGAGTCGACTTCGCCGCAGCCGTAGACTTTGCCGCGCTGCCGGCCTTCGCCGGCTTCGCGGCCGTGCCGCTGCCCGCCGACTCCGAGGCGGGCTTGGTCTTCGCCGCCGGAGCAGCCTGGCGCTTCTCCTTCGTCCGCTCAGCCATCGCGTCCCCCAGATACGGAAATGGGCGCGCAGCGGGTCGCTGCGCACTCCATAGGGTGGCAAGGATACGGAACGTACTGGGTTCCGACAACTACGCCACACCAATGTCACGATCATCAGCCCGGATAAACTAGGATTTTAACCCTTAAAACCCTCATCCTTCTCGCAGTTCGCCATCCTCGCCGAACCAACGGGCCAGCCGGCCGCGGCGGCTGACCGCCCGCAGTCGCTTCTCGGCCGCGTCCCGCACATCGGCGGTGGCGACCACCAGCAGACTGTCGCCGACCCGGATCCGGGTCGTCGGGCCCGGCACGAACCCGTTGCCCTCCCGCAACACCAGGGTCACCGCCGCGCCGGTCGGCAGTCGCAGCTCGTCGATGTGCACTCCAGCCAGCCGGGACCCGGCCGGCACCTGCAGCTCCAGCAGATCGGCGTGGAGCCGGTCCAACGGCGCGGTCTCGACCGGCAACTCCGACGCCTCGGTCGGAGCCGTCACTCGCGCCCACCGGGCGGCCGTCGGCAGCGTCGTCCCCTGCACCAAGGTGAAGATCACCACCAGCACGAACACCACGTTGAACAGCCCCTGCGCGCCGACGACCTGCTCCGAGAGCGGGATGGTCGCCAACACGATCGGCACCGCCCCCCGCAGCCCAGCCCAGGCCAGGAAGGACTGCTCCCGCAGCCGCACCCGGAAGCCGGTCACGCTGACCGCGACCGAGACCGGTCGAGCCAGAAATACCAGCACCAACCCGACCACGATCGCCGAGGGCAACGCAGCCGGCAGCTCCGAGGGCGAGACCAGCAATCCCAGCATGACGAACAGACCGATCTGCGCCAACCAGGCGATACCCTCGGCGAAGCTGAGGATCGCCTGCCGGTGGGGCAGCCGGGAGTTTCCCAAGATCACCCCGGCGACGTAGACCGCCAGGAACCCGGATGCTTGGACAATCGTCCCCGCCGCGTAGGCGAGAATGGTGAATCCCACTACCGCCAACGGGTACAACCCCGCCGCTGGTAATGCCGCACGGCGCAACACCGCCGCGCCCACCAGCCCGGCCACCGCGCCGATCAGGCCACCGACGACGAATTGGTAGAGGACCGAGAAACCCTCCTGCCACCAGGTGGTGAACGCGGCTGTCGACAGCAGCATGACCGCGATCACCGCGGCCGGGTCGTTGCTGCCCGACTCCGCCTCCAGCGTCGCCGCCACCCGCGGGCGCAGCTTCAGCCGCCGGAGAGTAGCGAAGACCGCCGCCGCGTCGGTGGAAGAGAGCACCGCCCCGTAGAGCAGAGCCAACTCCAGCCGCATCCCGAGCAACCAGTGCAGGGCGAAACCGACGACCAGGATGCTGGTCAGCACCCCGATAGTGGAGAGCACCGCGGCTCGGGCGGCCACCGGCCGCAGCGCCGACCAGCGTACGGTCAGCCCACCCTCAGCGATGATCACCACCAGCGCCAACAGCCCCAGGTTGCGGGTCAGCTCGGCATCCTCGAACTGCAGCCCAAGCCCGGCCTCGCCCAGCCCGACTCCGATCGCCAGGTAGATCAGCAGCACTGGTAGGCCCAACCGATTCGACAGCCGCATCACCGCCACCGAGATCAGCAGGACGACGGCGCCGATCAGCAGCGCCAGGACCAGTTCGTAGGTCACCGGGCACCACTGTCGCGCAGCTCTGCGATCCGGGAGGCCAATCCGTCATCGCCCGGCGAGGTGACCGCGAACAGTTTGTCGCGGCTAGCGGCGCCCCGGCGCAGCACCACCGCACTCCGGCGTACCTTGAGCGCGGCTGCTAGTGCCCTACGGGCGGCCTCGGTCGCCCGGCCGTCTACCGCCGGTGCGGCGACCGAGATCACCAGCGCCGCACCGAACGGCCCGGAGTGATGACCGCCCACCATGGCACGCGAGGCGCCGGGTTTGACCCGCACCGCCACCGTCACCTCGTCAGACACGTACCCATTCTGCCGTGCGCAAGGTCAGCACCCGATCGCGACCGGTCAGACCCGGCGAGCATCCGCCAACAACGCGCTGTCCGGCTCACAAAGACCGCACGGGGTGAAGCCAAGCTCCATCGCCTCGGCGACCGGCAACGGCTCGCTCTCCCGGGCCATCAGGTGGACGCAGCCCGGCAGATGGTAGCGGGGTCGGCCGTCCACCACGAGAACGTCGGTGTGCATCCGACTCACCCGAGCGGCGTCGGCCGCGGACACCTGCTGCGGCGCCGGCTCATCCGACGGCTCCTCGTCATCGACCTCCGCCGCCTCGGGCAGGTCACCGCTCGGAGCCGAAGGCGGCGACTCGGGGCCGGCGGCGGCGGTCGGCGGGCCACCGAGCATCTGGCTGGGGATGGCGACGGTGGACCCGGCTGCGGCGACTGGCGCCGGGTCGGGCAAGGCCGGTGGCGCGTCGGCCACCCGGGCCATCGGCGCGGTAGTCGCCGCAGCAGACCCGTGGCGGGCCGCGGCGGTCGGCGCGTCAGCCGCCCGCCGGGCCCCCACCACCAGCGTCACCGCCGCCAGCAGACTGGCGGCGATCGAGCCGCTCAGCAGCACGCTCGACGATTGCCACAGCCCGAGCACGAGCAACGTGGCGGCTCCCGCGATCAGCAGGAGACTTGCGACGATCACGGCACATCACTCCCAGTACCTGGGGGTGGTCCAGCATCGACTGCGGCGGCGAGGAGGGGCGCAGCGGGCTGGGGGGCGTCGTTGCGGGCTTGGCCGGTTGCTAGTGACCCTCATGCCCGTACGCGCCCGCACCCGCGAGCGCACCGCCGGACCGGTTGCCTTCCGTGCGGTTCATCTCGACCTCCAGGCCCTGGCCACGACCCTCGAGATCCCGAAGCTGGCTCTCCAGGTACGCCTTCAACCGGGTCCGGTACTCCCGCTCGAACTGCTTCAGCTCCTCGATGTGCTTCTGCAGTGCGGAGCGTTTCGCGTCCAGCCCGCCCATCGCCTCCTGGTGCCGCTGTCGCGCGTCCCGCTCCAGCGCCTCCGCCTTGCTGCGGGCCTCGCGGGTCAGCTCTTCGGCCTTGCTGCGAGCCTCCGAGAGCACCTTGTCGGCCTCCCGGCGGGCGTCCGAGACGTGGTCGTCGGCGGTGCGCTGGGCCATCATCAGCACCCGCAACGCCTGCTGTTCGCCGTCCGGGCCGACCGCCTCCGCGCCAGCGGCCCGGAACTGCTCCAGCTCCGCCTGCATGGTGCGGGCCGCCTGCTCGGCGGCTTGCTTGTCTCGCTGGATCCGATCCAGTTGGGACTTCAGATCGGAATTCTCCTGGGCGAGCCGTGGGTCTCCACCCCCTGATGCGCCGCGGCCTCCGCCGCGCTCAAGGTTGGCTCGCAGTTCGTTGTTCTCCTCGATGAGGCGGGCAAGCTCGCGCTCGACCTCGTCCAGGAAGGCGTCGACCTCTTCCTCGTCATACCCTCGCTTGCCTATCGGCGGCTTCTTGAAGGCGACATTGTGAACGTCAGCCGGGGTTAGCGGCATCGAAACTCCTCCGGTCAAGTGCGGCGGCGCAGACCGCTGGCCACCTGCCTAAGCGCTGCTCAGGCCGGCGATCAGGCTCCCTACCACGGCGAACAACACGAACAGCATAACCAGCAGCACCAGGGCGGCGAGGTCGATGCTCACGCTACCAATCCGCAACGGTGGGATCACCCGCCTCAACGCCTTGAGGGGCGGATCGGTGACGGTCCACACGGACTCCATCGTCGCGGCCGCCCCCCGACCGGGTTGCCACCGCCGCGAGTAAGCCAGCACCCAACTCATCACAAACCGGGCGAACAGTAGGAGGAGGAACAGGTACAGCAGGACATAAACCACCTGCAGCACAAGCACGAAGCCCACTGGCACATCCCTCGTTCGGATTAGGCGGAGCTGGTGGCGGACTCACCGGTGGTGAAAGAACTCACCCTCCGCGATCTTGGCTTTGTCCTCCGCGGTGACGTGGACATTTGCCGGCGAAAGCAGAAACACCCGGTTCGTCACGCGCTCCATAGTACCGCGCAGTCCAAACGCCAGACCGGCACCGAAGTCCACCAGCCGGCGGGCATCGGCCTCCTCCATCTCGGTGAGATTCATGATCACCGGAGTGCCTTCCCGGAAGTGTTCGCCGATGGTGCGCGCCTCCCGGTACGTGGTCGGATGCAGCGTCGTGATCTGGTAACGCCGCTCCTCCTCGCTGGCGGCGCGCTCGTTCGGCACGACCGGTGACGGCGCCAATGCGAGGTTGTCCCGGGTGAGGTGACTCACGCCGCCGTCACGGCTCGCCGACTCCCGCGTGATCGAACGCACGTTGCTGCGAGCTTCCTCACTCCGCTCCGGTCGGCGGGCTCCACCCCGGTCAGCGGACCGCTCCGGGGCCCGCTCGGGGGCGCGCTCAGACGCCCGCTCTGGTGCCCGCTCCGCGGGCCACAGACTCTCCCGCGAACGGGAGGGCGGTGCCTCGTCCTCGTCCCCGTAGTCATCGTCGTACTCCGCCGCGGACTCTGTACGCCGCGGCCGGGCACGGTCACGGCCGGCCTGGGTGAACTCACGCTCGTCGTACGCGTCGCTCTCATCCTCGATGAGACCGAGCCACACCCCCGCCTTTCGCAGTGCGCTCATGGCTGACCCTCCGTCCGGAGCGACCGTTCCCCCGCGAACCCGGAATGACACCCGTGTAATTTGGCCGCCCAGCTCAGGTTACCGCAGGCTGTCACGCTTTCCGAGCAAGGCGGAGCCGATCCGTAGGTGTGTCGCTCCACAGGCGAGCGCAGCCTCAAGGTCCCCGCTCATCCCGGCAGAGACCATGGTCGCCGCCGGATGCTCCGCCCGCAACCGGGATGCGATGTCGGCAAGCTGACCGAACGCCTCCGTCGGCGACCACGACATCGGCGCCACCGCCATCACCCCCCGCAGCCGCAGCGACGAGGCGGTCACCACCGCCGCCACTACGGCCGGCAGCCCGGCCTGCGAAATCCCGCCCCGTGACTCATCATCGTCGATGCTCACTTGGACCAGCACCTCGAGCGGCTCGACCCGCTCCGTAGCGGCGGCCGCGGCGAGCGCCCCGGCGAGCCGCACACTGTCGACGGTGTGCACGACATCGGCGTAGCGCGCCACCGAACGGCATTTGTTGCGCTGCAACCGCCCGACGAAGTGCCACCGGACCGACGCACCGACGGCCGCGGTCTCGGCGGCCTTCGGCGCGGCCTCCTGGTCCCGATTCTCACCAATGTCGGTTACCCCGAGCCGGGCCAACCGAACCACATCCGCGGCCGGATATGTCTTCGTGACCGCGATCAGCGTCGCCTCAGCGGGATCCCGGCCAGCCGCCCGGGCCCCCTCGGCGATCCGCTCCCGAACCGCCGCCAGGGACGCCGACAACTCGGCGAGCCGAGGGTCACCCCCCGCGTCGAGATCCTCCCGGAGCGTACTCACGATCCGTTCTTGAGGAACTCGGGCACATCGACGTCGTCGAACAACACCCGACGCGCCGTCGGCGGCGGCGAGGTCGGCGCCGCTGGCGGGGCCGAGGTCGGCGGCTCCGGCGGCGTGGCGGGCTTACGCGGCTCCGCCGGCTTATACGCGGGCGTGCCGCCGTCGAACCCGGCGGCGATCACCGTCACCCGGACCTCGTCGCCGAGGGCATCGTCGATCACCGCCCCGAAGATGATGTTCGCTTCCGGGTGGGCCGCGTCGGTAACCAACTGAGCCGCGTCGTTGATCTCGAAGAGCCCAAGGTCCGAGCCGCCGGCGATAGACAGCAGCACGCCCCGGGCGCCGTCCATACTCTGCTCCAGCAACGGACTGGAGATGGCGGCCTCCGCCGCCTCCACCGACCGGCTGTCGCCCCGCGCCCCGCCGATCCCCATCAACGCACTGCCGGCCCCGCTCATCACGCTCTTCACATCGGCGAAGTCGAGGTTGATCAGACCCGGTGTGGTAATCAGGTCGGTGATGCCCTGGACACCCGAGAGCAGCACCTGATCCGCCTGCCGGAACGCGTCCATCATGCTCATGCTGCGGTCCCCGAGCGCCAGCAGCCGGTCGTTAGGGATCACGATCAGCGTGTCGCACTGGTTGCGCAGCTCGTCGATGCCGGTCTCCGCCTGCACCTGGCGCCGCTTACCCTCGAACGAAAACGGACGGGTCACCACGCCGATGGTCAGCGCGCCGAGTTTACGGGCGATATTGGCCACCACCGGAGCGCCACCGGTACCGGTGCCGCCGCCCTCACCGCACGTGACGAAGACCATGTCGGCGCCCTTGAGCACCTCCTCGATCTCGTCGCGGTGATCCTCGGCGGCGTGCTTGCCGACATCCGGATCAGCACCCGCCCCCAGCCCACGGGTCAATTCCCGGCCCACGTCCAACTTGACGTCGGCGTCGCTCATCAACAATGCCTGGGCATCGGTGTTGACCGCGATGAACTCAACCCCCTTGAGTCCCACCTCGATCATTCGGTTCACGGCGTTGACGCCGCCACCGCCGATGCCGACGACCTTGATGACCGCGAGGTAGTTGTGCGGATGCGTCATCGGTCAGCCCTCCCTTCGATCGAGGCGACTCGCAAGCTACCACCCTCTACTAGAGGCCAACAGTAAAGTCAACCTTCTCACGCAGCGTAGGCGCCGGGCCCGCCAGAGCCGGGCACCACGCTCCCGGCGTGTCGGACTTTTGAATCAGCGTACGCTGACCACCTGCGGCGCGCTCACATCGATAATCTCACCCTCCTGGTCCAGCAGTGCAGCCACCACCCGGGCTTTGAGTTCGCTATCGTGCTCATCACCCCAGATCACCGTCCAGCCTGAGGAGAGCTCCAGCTCGATACTGACCGGACCGGTAACCGTCACCGTCAACAGCTGTTCACGCAACGGCGGTGCCAACGCCGCAAGCACCGTCAGCGCCGACCGGATCTGCTCGCCAGCGTCACCGGTGTCGGATACCACCACCTCCGGCAACCCCGCCGGCGCCCGCGGCACCTCATGAAACAGCAGCCCCTCCGCGTCGACCAAGGCGAACTCCCCACCGGTCGACACCGCGGCGACCGGCTCCCGCTCCACCACCTCGATCACCACGGTGTCCGGAAACCGACGATGCACCTGCACCGACGCCACCGCCGGCAACTGCCCGACCCGTTCGACGACGTCGGACTCCCGGACCCGCAACAATGGCGTCCGGCGATCCACCCCGGCCACCGCCACCACCTCCTCGGCAGCGACCAGGTCAGCGCCGGCCACCTCGACCGAACGCACCCCCAGCAGCGACGTTCCCCACAGGAGCCAACCCGCGAGCATCGCTGTACCGAGCAACGCCCCCGACCCGAGCCACCATCGACGGCGACGCACCGCATCCCGGCGGCGGGGTCGACGCGCCATAAAGAACCGCCGCACCGACGCCGGCACCGCGTCGGTACTGGCCCGGACCAACCGCCAGCGCCGCGGGGTGGTACTCATCGACTACCGCTCCGCGAAGGCGGCGAGCAGCTCCTCACCCAGCAACGAGATCGGTGGCGCGCCCATCGTCACCACCACATCGCCCGGCCGCACCCGCGCCACTACCTCTGCCGTGACCGCCTCCCAATCCGGCACGAAGACCTTCTGCGGGTCCGGCAGCTCAATCGCCGCGGTCAACGACGTGCCGCCCTCGCCGGGCTGGCGAACCTCCCCCGGGCCGAAGACCTCCATCACCACCGCCTGATCGGCCAGCGCCAGCGCGGCCGCCAACTCGGCCTGCAACTCCCGGGTCCGGTAGACCCGGTACGGCTGGAAGACCACGAGCAGTCGGCCCGCTCCGGCGATCTCCCGGAGCGTCCGCAACGCCAAGGTCACCGACGTCGGGTGGTACGCGTACTCGTCATAAACCCGGACCCCCGCCTCGGTGCCCTTCAACTCGAACCTACGCCGGACCCCGGGGAAGGCCGCCAACCCGCCAGCGATCGCCGCCGGCGGTACGCCCAGCCGCAACGCCACCAACGCGGCAGCGGCGCTGTTCAGCCCCAGATGCGCACCGGGCATCGGCACCGAGACCTCACCGACCCGGACCCCGTCCAGATAAGCGACGTACTGCGCACCGGCGACGCTCGATCGCAGCTGCTCCACTCGCAGGTCCGCGTCGGCGGCCTCGCCGTAGGTGTGGACGGTGCGGCCGGTGGCCCGCAGCCGCCGGGTCAACTCCCGGGTACGCTCCTGATCGGCGGAGGTGACCACGAACCCCGCCGGATCGACGGTCTGGCCGAACTCGAAGAACGCCTCGGCCAAACCCTCAAGGTCACCATAGGTATTGAGATGATCAGCGTCGATATTGGTCACCAGACCGGCGTACGGGGCGTACCGCAGAAACGAACCGTCGGCCTCGTCGGCCTCGATGACGAAATCCTCACCGGTGCCGTGATGGGCACCGCCCCCGCTCTCGGAGACCTCACCGCCGATCACGAACGACGGGTCCCGCCCGGCATGCTGCAGAATCGCGGTCAGCATCGAGGTGGTGGTGGTCTTGCCGTGAGTACCCGCCACCGCGACCGTACGGTGGCCGCTGGTGGCAGCCACCAACGCCTCCGAGCGGTGCAACACCCGCAGGCCGCGGCGACGAGCCTCCACCAACTCCACATGGTCGGCGGGGATCGCGGTGGAGTAGACCACCGTGTCCGCGCCGTCGAGATTGGAGACCTCGTGGTCGGGGAAGATGGTGCCGCCCAGCGCCCGCAGCGCGGCAAGCACCGGCCACTGTTTCAGCTCGCTACCGGTAACCGGGATCCCCCGGGTCAACAACAGCCGGGCGAGCTGGCTCATGCCGACACCGCCCACGCCGATCAGATGCACGGTCCCGAGCTGCTCGGCCGTGAGCGCCTCAGGCTGCGCCGGTGCGGTCGTCACCGTTCCCCCTCCGTCTGCTGCGATCCACGCCCGCTCGCTGCGGTCCTCGCGCTCACCGCAGACCACTGTTCGCGACTGCGGTCCTCACTCGCTCCGCTCGCTGCGGTCCTCGCGCTCACCGCACCACCAAGTTCACGACTGCGGTCCTCACTCGCTCCGCTCGCTGCGGTCCTCGCGCTCACCGCAGACCACTGTTCACGACTGCGGTCCTCACTCGCTCCGCTCGCTGCGGTCCTCGCGCTCACCCTGGCACCACTTCGAGGACGAACTCTCGCAGCGCCTCGTCACCGTCACGGCGACCGTAGGCGGCCGCGGCAACGCCCATCGCGGCGAGCCGGGCCGGATCGCCCAACAACGGCAAGACGTGCTTCTCGATCCAGTCCGGAGTGAGCTGGTCGTCGTCGACGAGCAACCCGCCGCCGGCCTCCACCACCGGCAGCGCGTTACGGCGCTGCTCCTGATTGCTGTGCGGGTACGGCACATAGACCGCTGGCAGCCCCACCGCCGCCAGCTCGGCACAGGTCATCGCCCCGCCGCGGGAGAGCACGAGATCCGCGGCCGCATACCCCAGCTCCATCTCATCCAGGAACTTGACGCTCACGTACGGCATCGGCAGCCCCGCCGGGATCTCAACATCCTCATTGCGAGCGCCGATCACGTGTAGCACCTGCACCCCGGCGGCGGTGACCGCCTTCGCCGCACCGGCCATCGCCAGGTTGATCGACCGGGCGCCCTGGGAGGCACCGAAGACGAAGAGCACCGGAGCGTCCGGGCGCAGCCCCAACCTGGCCCGGGCCTCCGCCCGCCGGGCGGCCCGATCGAGCCCGGTGATGCTGCGCCGCAGCGGCACCCCGACCAACCGGGCGTTACGCAGCGATTTGACCTGGTTCAGCTGGTGCGGGAAGCCGACCGCGACATGCGGGGTCAGCTTCATCGCCAACCGGTTCGCGACGCCGGGCGGCACGTTCACCTCGTGGATCACCGAAGGCATCTCCCGGCGCCAGGCGGCGAGGTAGGCGGGGACCGCCACGTAGCCGCCGAAGCCCACCACCACCTGCGCCTCGACCTCGTCCAGGATCTCGCCGGCCGCCTTCGCCGACCGCCACATCCGGTCCGGCGTACGCATCAGGTCAAGACTCACCGACCGCGGCAACTGGTAGGCAGGCACGTGTCGCAGATCGTAGCCGCGCGGGGGGATCAACTCGTTCTCCAGACCTCTGGGCGTGCCCAGGCAGGTGATCCGGATCTCCGGGTTGTGCCTCCGCAGACAGTCTGCGAAGGCCAGCAGCGGGAAGACGTGCCCACCGGTGCCGCCACCGGCGAGCACCACGGAGCTGATTACCCTGCTCAACGTACCTCCTGACGGGGAGTCCCTCGATTGCTGGGATCGGACGCGGCGGCCGCTGGGTCCCGCGGCAGCGGCGGCAACGGCGCCCAGAGTAGCTGGACCCATTTCGCCGGCGGTCGGGCGTGTAGGGCACGGGCGGCGGCCGGCTCGACCCGGGCGAACGACAGCAGCATCCCCACCGCCGCCATCGTGACGATCAGCGCGCTGCCGCCAGCGGAGATGAACGGCAACGGCAATCCGGTGATCGGCAACAGCCCGACCACCCCACCGATATTGATCACGGTCTGTCCGACGATCCAGGCAGCCACCCCGGCGGCGGCCAACCGCCGGAACCGGTCCGGCACCCGCCGGGCAATCCGCAGCGCGGTGTAGGCGAAGACGGCGAACAGCCCCAACACAACCAGGCAGCCCACTACGCCGAGTTCTTCGCCGATCACCGCGAAGATGAAGTCGTTGTGCCCCTCCGGCAGCCAGCCCCAGCTGTGGCTGGCGTTGCCGAGCCCCACCCCGAACCAGCCGCCGTCGCCGAGCGCGCTGCGGCCCTGCATCGCCTGATAACACTCGTCCAGCACGTCGCAGTCTGGATTCAGGAACGCGGTCAGCCGCTCCATCCGGTAGCTGCGCTGGAGAAAAACCAAGAACGCAACGCCGGCCAGGCCGATCACCGCCATCACCGCGAACACCTGCAGCCGCACCCCGGCCGCCCACAGCATGCCCACGAACAGCACCACCAGACACAACATGGTGCCGAGGTCCTGGTATCCCACGAGCGCGAGCATCAAACCCACCACTGGGAACAGCGGCCGGGCCAGTTCACGCCACCACCCGACCGCCGACCCCTTGCGGGCCAACACATCCGCCACCCACACCACGAGGGCGAACTTCGCCAACTCAGACGGCTGCACCGACAACGCGCCGATCTCCAGCCATCGCACGTTCGCCCCGATCGGACCGAGCTGCGGCGTCCCGATCAGCCCGACCCGGGAGGCGACGGAGAGCAGGTCGAGCAGCCCCTGCAGGGTGAACGCCACCAACAACAGCGGCAGGCCCAGCGCCCGGAAGGTACGGGCCGGGAGCCGCTGGCAGACCCAGAACGCCCCGAGCCCGAACACCGCGTAGGTGGCCTGCTCGGCGATGGCGGCGAAGGCGTTACCGTCAGTGGCGAAGGCATACACACTGGTCGCCGAGAAGACCATGGTCAGGCCGATCACCAGCAACAGCCCGGTGCTGGCCAGCAGCAGATGGTACGAGGTAAGGGGCCGGTCCAGTAATCCCCGCAGCACCGCCGCGGGGCGGCCGAGCAGGGCTCTCATCGGGCACCACCGGCCGGGTCGAGCCCGGTCACCGCAGCGACGAACGCCGCGCCCCGGGCGGCATAGTCGACGTACATGTCCCGCGAGGCGGCCGCCGGCGCCAACAGCACCGTGTCGCCGGGCCGGGCCAGCCCGGCAGCCGCCCGTACCACCTCTGCCATGGCTCCATCATCGGTGCTGGCGACCTCACGCACCGGCACCCCGGGCGCGTGTCGCGCCAACGCCGCCGCCAGCTCCGCCCGATCGACCCCCAGCAGCACCGCGCCGGCCAACCGGTCGGCCACCCGTGCGACCAACTCGTCGACCGCCACACCCTTCAGCTGACCGCCCGCGACCCACACCACCCGCGGATAGGACAGCAACGACGCGAGCGCGGCGTGCGGATTAGTGGCCTTACTGTCATCCACGTAACGGACCTGTGCCAGCGTCGCGACCTCGGCGTTGCGGTGCGGTTCCGGCTGGTACCCGGCGAGCCCCGCGGCAACCGCCGTGGCGGGCACCCCGTAGCCGAGCGCCACCGCCGCAGCGGCCAGCGCATTGGCGAGGTTGTGCGCCCCGGCCGGCCGGACCGCGTCGGCCCGGATCAGTTCGCCGCCGCCGAAGGCGCGGTCGACCAGGGCCCCGTCGGCGACACCGAGCTGGCCCGCGGCCGGTGGCCGCAGGGTGAATCCGACCCCACCAGCCGGCAGCCGCTCCGCCACCGCCGGATCGTCCAGATTGCCCACCGCGACTCCACCGTTGCCGGCCGACCGCCAGATCGCGGACTTCGCCTCGGCGTAGGCGGCCCGGCCGCCGTGCCACTCAAGATGGTCATCGGCGAGATTGAGCCAAGCCCCGATCTGCGGCGCCAACGTCTGCGACCAGTGCAGCTGCTGGCTGGACAGCTCCACTGCCAACACCTCATGGCCGGTGAGGTCGACCAGTGGGGCGCCGATGTTGCCCACGGCGGCGGCGCGCAGACCGGCCGCCCGCAGCATCGCCGCCAGCATGGTG
The DNA here is from genome assembly GCF_016925615.1 of Natronosporangium hydrolyticum. NCBI lineage: Bacteria > Bacillati > Actinomycetota > Actinomycetes > Micromonosporales > Micromonosporaceae > Natronosporangium > Natronosporangium hydrolyticum. Next base: position 1,962,188 of record NZ_CP070499.1, on the reverse strand, counting down.
ACCGTGGTGGTCTTGCCGTTGGTGCCGGTCACCGCCAACCAGGCCGGGCTCTCCGGCGAGCGCAGCCGCCACGCCAGCTCTGGTTCGCTGTAAACCGCCACCCCGGCGGCGTAGGCCGCCGCCACCAGCGGATGGTGGGGCGGGAACCCGGGCGAGACGACCAGATCGGTGACCCCGTCGAAGAGCCCGGTCGGCGGCTCCGGCGCGACCACCACCCTCGCGCCCTCGGCCGCCAGCGCATCGGTCGCCGCCGACGCCCGCTGGTCGATCACGGTGACGGTGGCCCCCCGTCGCAGCAGACTCCGGGCGGCGGCGGCACCGGCTACCCCCGCGCCGGCCACCACCACCGGCCGCTGCCAGTCGCGGGCCCCAACATCGGGCCGCTGCCAGTCGCGGGCCCCAACATCGGGCCGCTGCCAGTCGCGGGCCATCATCCCCTCCCCGGCCATGCCCGCCTCACCCGGTGGCGGCGAGGAAGTCACCGTAGAAAATCCCCAGCCCCGCCGCGGCCGCGATCCCGGCGATGATCCAGAACCGGATGACCACGTTCACCTCGCTCCAACCGGCGAGCTCGAAGTGGTGGTGCAGCGGCGACATCCGGAAGACTCGTTTGCCGGTGGTCTTGTAGGAGACCCGTTGAATGATCAGCGACATGGTGATGATGACGAACAGCCCGCCCAGCAGCGGCAGCAGCATCACGGTGCGGGTGGCTACCGCCATGGCGGCCACCATGCCGCCGATCGCCATCGACCCGGTGTCGCCCATGAAGATCTTCGCTGGCGAGGCGTTCCACCACAGGAACCCGACCAGCGCGCCGACGACCGCCCCGGCGAGCAGCGCCACCTCCAGCGGGTCCCGGACCGCATAGCAGTAGTCCAGGTTGTAGCTGGGGTCGGCGCACCAGTGGCGGTATTGCCAGAACGCGATCAGGCCGTACGCGCCGAGCACCATCACCGAGGTGCCGGTGGCCAGCCCGTCCAACCCGTCGGTGAGGTTCACCGCGTTGGTCGTGGCCATCACCACCAGGATGAAGACGACCACCGCCCCGACCTGGGTGATGTTCAGCCAGTCGATGTCCCGCACGAACGAGAGGGTCTCGCTGCCGACGGTCTCGCCGTTGGTGCTCTCGAAGGTCAACGCCACCACGCCGAAGACCGCGCCGACCAACAGCTGACCGATGAGCTTGCTGCGTTCGGAGAGCCCGAGACTGTTGCGCTTGCGCACCTTGAGGTAGTCGTCGATGAAGCCGATCGCGCCACAGAAGACGAACAGCCCCAGAATCACCAACGCGGTCATGGTCGGCCCGACCTGCGCGATCTGTGCCGAGGGCAGGGTGGTCAGCGTCAGGTGACCCGCCACGTAGGCGATCAGCGTGGCGACGATGAAGACCACCCCGCCCATGGTCGGGGTGCCCTGCTTGGGCAGGTGACTCTGTGGACCATCACTGCGGACCGGCTGCCCGGCCCGCAGCCGCGAAAAGGCTCGGATCGCCCACGGGGTGCACAACAGTGACACCAGGAAGGCGACCGCGATAGCGACGACAACGGCTCTCATCCGCGCGCCACCTCCGCTCCCGCGACCGGGGCCGCCGCCGGCCGCAGCCAGTCGGCAACCTCCCAGGTCCGGTACCGGGAGCCCTTGACCAGCACCACGTCACCGGGGTCCAGATGGTCCCGCAGCCAGGCCACCGCCGCGTCCTGATCGGACACCAACACTGACTCTCCTCCCCACACTCGCCGCGCCCGGGCGAGGTCGGCGCCGGCATGGATCGGCGCCGCTTCGTCACCGACCACCACCAGCGCGTCCACACCGAGTTCGGCGGCGAGGGCGCCGACCTGCTCGTGCCCGGAACGCTCGTGCTCACCCAACTCGGCCAGGTAGCCGAGCACCGCCACGGTACGCCGGCCGCTGCCGAGGCTTACCAGTGCCCGCAGCGCCGCCTCGGTCGAGGCTGGGTTAGCGTTGTACGAATCGTCGATGACGGTGATCCCGTCGGGGCGGTCGAAGACATCCATCCGGCGCGCCGAGGTGACCCGCAGCGTCCCCAGTGCCGCCGCCAATTCGGTCACCGGCAGGCCCAGTTCCCGGCCGACCGCGGCCACCGCCAGAGTGTTGCCGACCTGATGGGCTCCGGTCACCTGCAGCCGCACCGGCGCGCTCCCCTCCGGAGTGACCAAGGTGTAGCCCGGCCGACCCCGGTCGTCGAGCGTGACGTCGGCGGCCCGAACCTCGGCGGCGGCCGACTCCCCGACGAGCACCACCCGGGCGGCGGTCCGGGCGGCCATCGCCGCGACCGCCGGATCGTCGGCGTTGAGCACCGCTAGCCCGTCGGCCGGCAGCGCCTCCACCAGTTCGCCCTTGGCCTGCGCGATCGCCTCGACGCTGCCGAATTCGCCGAGATGCGCGACGCCGACGTTGAGAACCACCCCGATCTGGGGTGGCGCCACCCGGCACAGGTAGGCGATGTGCCCCAGACCGCGGGCGGCCTTCTCCAACACCAGGAAGCGGGTGTCGGGGTCGGCCCGCAACACCGTGTACGGGTGTCCGAGCTCGTTGTTCAGCGAGCCGGCCGGCGCCACCGTGGCGCCGAGCGCGGTGGTGAGCTGGGCGAGTAGATCCTTGGTGGTGGTCTTGCCGGAGGAGCCGGTCACCCCGATCACCCGCAGGTCCGGGGTGAGCCGGTCGCAGACCGCCCGGGCCAGCGCCGCCAACGCCGCCAACGGGTCGTCAACCAGCACCATCGGCGCCCCGTCGAGCGGCCGGGTGCCCAGCACCGCGACGGCGCCGCTGGCCAGCGCGGCCGGGACGAAATCGTGCCCGTCGACTCGTTCGCCGACCAGCGCTACGAACAGCCCGCCCGGTCCGACCCGTCGCGAATCGTGCTCGACCGAGCCGGTCACCCGGACCTCCGGGGCCACACCGGTGAGCGTGCCGCCGGTGGCCGCGGCCACCTCCGCCATCGTCAACCCGATCACGTCGCCGCCTCCGTGAGCGCCTGGGCCAACAGTTCCCGGTCGTCAAACGGCCGGATCTCGCCGTCGATCTCCTGACCGCGTTCGTGGCCCTTGCCGAGCACCGCCACCACGTCGCCGGGGGCGGACCGGCCCACCGCCTCGTAGAGGGCCCGGCGGCGCCCCGCCACCTCCACCACGGCGGCGCCCGCCACCGTTCGGGCCCCCTCGATCACCGCTGCCCGGATCGCCGCCGGGTCCTCGGTACGCGGATTGTCGTCAGTGATGACCACCAGGTCCGCGCCGCGTGCCGCCGCCTGCCCCATCAGCGACCGCTTGCCGGGGTCGCGGTCCCCGCCGGCGCCGATCACACAGATGAGCCGGCCCCGGCGGGCGGCGGCGACCGGACGCAGTGCGGCGAGCGCCGCCACGATGGCGTCAGGTTTGTGGGCGTAGTCGACCACTCCGAGCACCGGGCCGTCGCCCACCCGCTCCAGCCGGCCGGGCACGCCGGGGCAGCCGGCGATCCCGTCCGCCGCCACCGCCGGGTCGATCCCGAGCGACGTCAGCGCGGCCATCGCCAGCAGTGCGTTGGCGACGTTGTGGCGGCCCGGCAGGCGTACCCCGGCGGTGACCGCCCCAGCCGGCCCGTGCGCCAGGAAGCTCTGCTCGACCGCGCCGGTGATCTTGCTGGCGTACCAGCTTGCGGCCGGGTCGCCGGCGGCGGAGTAGGTAACCGTCTGTGGTTTCATCAGCGAATTGAGCGCGGGGTCGTCGGCGTTGAGCACCTCGACCTCGCACCGGCCGTCGAACAGCTTCGCCTTCGCCGCGAAGTAGGCCGCCACGTCCGGGTGGAAGTCGAGGTGGTCCAGGCCGAAGTTGGTCCACCCGCCGACGGCGAACCGCACCCCGCCGACCCGGTCGAGCTCCAGCGCGTGGCTGGAGACCTCCATCGCCACCGCGTCCACCCCCCGTTGCTCCGCCAGCGCGAACAGGGCGTGCAGATCGGTCGCCTCCGGGGTGGTGCGGACGCTGTCGACGACCAGGTCATCCAACCGGGTCTCCACGGTGCCGAGTAACGCCGGGGTCCGGCCGGCGGCTCGCAGACCGGCCTCGACCAGGTACGCGGTGGTGGTCTTGCCGGCGGTGCCGGTGATGCCGATGACTGGTAGCCGGGCGGTCGGGTCGCCGTAGACCCGGGCCGCGACCAGCCCGAGCACCGCCCGGGGATTCGGGACGATCAGGGCCGGTAAGCCTGCCGTCGCAGCGGCGTCGGCGCCAGCCCGGTCGGTGAGGACGGCCCGGGCGCCCGCGGCTGCGGCGGCGGCCACGAACTCGGCACCGTGCCGGCGTTGCCCCGGCAGGGCGGCGTACAGGTCTCCCGGCTGCACCGCGTCGCTGGCGTGGGTTACCCCGGTAACCAGCACCGGCGCTGCAGGTCCGCCGGTGACCGGCACCGGCGCTGCGGGGCCGCCGGTGACCGGCACCGGCTCTGCGGGAAGGCCGACCACGGCGGCGAGTTCGGCCAGCGGACACGGCAGCAGCCGTGGTGGCCGGGGCAGCGTTGACACCACGGCGCTAGACGTTACCGTGCGGCCGCGGACCCCGCTCACGGGTACAGCTCGAAGGTGGGCGGCTCGGTGGCGGCCGGCGGCACCCGGTAATGCTTGAGCGTGAAGCCCATCATTTCCTGGAAGGCGGGGGCGGCGACCGCGCCACCGCCGCCGTTGGGGGTGTGCGCCACCACCGCGATCACATAGCGCGGGTGGTCGATCGGCGCCATGCCGACGAAGGTCGCCACATCGCCGTCGGCGTACTCCCCCTCTTCGACCACCTTGCCGGTACCGGTCTTGCCGCCGACCCGGTAGTCGGGCACCGCCGCGGTCACCCCGGTGCCGTTCGGCACGGTCACCACCGCCTCCAACAACTCCCGGACGTACGCGGCGTTGTCGTCGCTGAGCACCCGGCGACTCTCGGGATCACCGGTGACTGTTTCGCTACCGTCCGGCGCCACCACGGACTGGACCAGCCGTGGCTGCACCCAGACCCCATCGTTGGCGATCGCCCCGTACGCCGCGGCCAGCTGGAGCGTGGTCACATCCACGCTATGGCCGATCGGCACCGATCCGTACGACGAGCCGTACCAGTCCGACGGCGGCAACAGCGCGCCAGCGGCCTCGCCCGGCATCCCCACCCCGGTCGGCTGCCCCAGCCCGAATGCCTGCTGGTACGCGTACAGCTGGTCGCTGCCGAGGTCGTCGGCGACCTGGATGGTGCCGACGTTGGAGGAGAAGGCCATCACCGCCGGCAGGGTCAGCTCGGTGCCGTGGGCATGTGGATAGGTGTCCTGGAAACTCTGGTCGCCCCGAGTGGTCGACGGGTCGACCACCAGGGTGTCGCCGGGCGCGATCACGCCCTCTTCCAGGGCCGCGCCGAAGACCAGCGGCTTGTGCGTGGAGCCCGGGTCAAAGACCGTGGCGGTGGCGGCATCTACCCGCTCCTCGGGCGGCACGCTCTGCGGGTCGGCTGCGTTGTAGGTCGGGTAGCTCGCCTGGGCGAGCACCTCGCCGCTGCGCGGGTCGAGCACCACCGCCGCCCCGAAGCTGGCGTCCACCGCCCGCAGCTGGTCGGCGAGGATCCGCTGCGCTTCATACTGCAGATCCATGTCGATGGTGAGGCGCAGATCGCTGCCGGGCTTCGGCGGGGTCTCGGTCAGGTAGCCACCGGGAATCTGCCGACCCGAGCTGACCCCGGCCCCGCCCTCGTACTCCCGTTCGCCATCTACTCCCCGCAACACCTCGTCGTAGGCGGCCTCCAGCCCCTCGAGCCCGGTCAGGTCGGTGCCGGTGAAGCCGATCAGGTTGGCGCCCAGGTCGTGGCCGGGGACGATCCGCTGCTCGTCCTGCCCGGTACCGATGCCGGGCAGGTTCAGCGCCATGATCTCTTCCGCCCGGGCGACCTCGATCCCGCGGGCAAGCCACTCGAACCGGGAGACCGTGCCGTCCTCACCCGGCTCCGGAGTCAACCGCTGCGCCAGCTCGGAGGCGGGGATGCCGAGCAGCGGACGAAGCACCTCGGCGGTGTACTCAGGATCGTCCACCATCGACGGATCGGCGAAGACATAGCGCGCCTCGGTGCTGATCGCCAGGACGTTGCCTTCCCGGTCGTAGATCGCCCCCCGCGACGCGGGCAAAGTCACCTTCTGCAGCCGATTCTCCAGGCCGCTGGCGGCGTACGCCGGGCCGTCGGTCAACTGCATCTCGACCAGCCGGAGCCCGATCAGCGAGAACATCACCATGGCGAGCGCCGTAGCCAGCCGCAGGCGCTGCTTGGAGTTGGCCAGCCGCGGCGGCCCGCTCCGGCCACGCTGGCCACCTCGGCGCGGGGCGGGCTTGCTGCCCTTGCCACCCGCGCCCGGCTTCGAGCGCGAAGCCGGCTTGCCACCGGGCTTACTGCGGACCGGTGACCCGCCGCGCCGCGCCGGCTTCGCCGGACCACCGGGCTTGGCCGCGCCAGCGCTCTTGGCCGGACCACCGGTCTTGGCCTGGCCGCTGCTCTTCGCCGGACCACCGCTCTTGCCTGCGCTGTCGTTACTGGCGCTGCCCTTACGCTCGCCGGCTTCCTCGCGCTGCCGGGTGACCTCCGCCGGCTCGGCGAAGACCTGCAACACGCTGCGGTAGGGATCGCCGGTACGGCCAGCCCGGCCAGCCGACTGCTGGTCGCGCACGGTCCGCCCGCGGGGATGGTACGCCCGGGCCTCCCCGAGCCGGCTGTCGCTGCGTCGCTTACTCATCCCTGCGCCTCCAGCTGCTGCGCCGGCTCGTCGTGGGCCGGAGCGGCGGGTAGCCGCAGGTGCACCACGTCGTCCCGCAGATCCACCAGCCCGATCTGCCGCGCCGCCGCCTCCAGCTGCGCCGTCGAACTGGACTGCGCGATCTCCCGGTCGAGCTGCTGCTCCCGCTGGTCCAAGGTGGCCTGTTCCTGACGCAGCTCGTACAGGACGAAGGCGTTCTCGTTGATTTTGGTGTTGAGTAGCAGGATGCCGAGCACGCCACCGGCCACCGCTAACAGCACCAGCACCACGAACGGGGTCCGCGGCACCGCCACCACCGGTGGTGGCGCCACCTCTGCCCGAACGGACACAGTATCCGTCATCTCGTCGTTCCCCCCTTGTCGTGCCGGCCGGCCGACGATCCCCCACCGTCGGCCGCGATTCGCTCCGCCGCGCGAAGCTTCGCCGAGGCTGCTCGGCGATTGGCGGCCACTTCGGCCGCCGTCGGCAGCTCCGCTCCCCTGGTGAGCAGCCGCAGAGTTGGTTCGGTGCCGGGCGGCGCCACCGGCAGGTCCGGCGGCGCGCTGCTGCGGGCGCGGCGCGCCAGCTCCTGCTTGGCGATCCGGTCCTCCAACGAGTGGTACGAGAGGATCACAATTCGGCCGCCCACCGCGAGCGCGTCGATCGCCTGCGGCAGCGCCGCCCGCAACGCTGCCAGCTCGCTGTTGACCTCGATCCGCAGCGCCTGGAAGGTGCGCTTCGCCGGGTGCCCGCCGGTCCGCCTCGCCGGCGCCGGAATCGCCTCCTGCACCAGGTTGGCGAGCCGCTCGGTCGAGGTCAACGGCGCCCGCTGCCGCTCCCGGACGATCCGGCCCGCGATCCGGGCCGCGAAGCGCTCCTCGCCGAAGTCCCGCAGCACCCGGGTCAACTGGCCCGCAGAGTAGGTGTTGACCACCATTTCGGCGGTCAGCTCCTGCCCCGGGTCCATCCGCATGTCCAGCGGGGCCGGTCGGGCGTAGGCGAAACCGCGGTCGGCCAGGTCCAACTGCAACGAGGAGACGCCGAGATCGAACAGGACTCCGTCGACCCGGCGGTGGCCCCGCGCGGCGAGCACCTCGGCCAACTGGTCGTAGACCGCGTGCGCCGTGGCGACCCGGGGACCGAACTCGGTCAGCCGGGCCGACGCAGCCGCCAGCGCCTCGGGGTCCCGGTCGATACCGACCAGGGTCAGCTCCGGATGCGCCGACAGCAGCGCCGCCGCGTGCCCCCCCAGGCCAAGCGTTGCGTCCACATAGACCGGTTGCCGGCCGGCTGCGAGAGCGGCCAGGAACGCCGGTGCGAGCAACTGTTCACACCGTTCCCACAGCACCGGTACATGCGCACCGCGCGGCTCAGCCAAAACTGTTCGACCCCCTGTTGCAGCCCCCTGGTCGCAGCCGCCGTACCGCCAGCTCCCCATCCGCTCGGGCCCTGGCACCGGGGAAGAGGTGTCAGGACAGTCGCAAGCGGCTGGAGAGCTCGCGGTACGGCGAGTGTGATTCGACAGTCCGGTGCGGACTGGCGCCTTACACGGGCAGCACCCCCTGCTCGATACTGGCAAAATCGTCTTCACTGTCTGTCAGGTATGACTCCCACGCCTGCCGATCCCAGATCTCGACATGCGTGCTCGCCCCGATCACGGCGAGTTCGCGGCCGAGGCCGGCGTACTCCCGCAGGTGACTCGGGACCATGACCCGCCCCTGCTTGTCCGGCACCTCGTCGTGTGCCGACGCGAAGAACACTCGACTGTAGGCGCGGGCGGCCTTGTGCGTCATCGGCTGCTCGCGCAGCCGAGCCGCGATCGCGGCGAACTCGGCGACCGGGAACACGTACAGGCACCGCTCTTGCCCCTTCGTGATCACCACGCCACCGGCCAGCTCGTCGCGAAACTTGGCCGGCAGAATCAGCCGGCCTTTCTCATCCAGTCGCGGATGGTGGGTGCCGAGAAACAACGGACCCCACCCCCTTACGACCGGGCGAGTCATGGACCGCCACCGCCCACCACTCTACTCCACTTCACTCCACAGACAACCAGTTACCTGCACGCGGGTCACCACACCGCGTGACCTATCCGGTGTTTTCGCAGGTAGCGGGCTCGGGCCCGGGCGACGCGCCGAGGCCCGCGGTCGGCTACCGGACACCCGTTCGCGGGACGACCTCACCGCGACGACCAGCACCGGAGCCCGTTGCGCCGGGGCTGGCGGCGGCCTGGTGGAGGAGAGTGGAGGACCGCCGCGCCCTAGAAGCCCTGCTCGGCGAAGCCGGCCGCCCGGGCGGTGGTCATCTCGTCGACCAGCGACGTGGTGTAGGTGCCGGCCCGAAACGCCGGCTCGGCGAGCACCTGCCGCAGGAATCCGGCGGTGGTCGCGACCCCCGGGCCGGCCACTCGCAGCTCCCGCAGCGCCCGGTCCATCCGGGCCACCGCCCCCGGCCGGTCCGGTGCCCAGACCACCACCTTCGCCAGCAGCGAGTCGTAATCCGGCACAATTCGGAAGCCGGCGTACCCGTGGGTGTCAACCCGCACGAACGGGCCACCTGGCGGCCGGAAGTCGACGATCTGCCCGGGCGTCGGGACGAATCCCCGCTCCGGGTCCTCGGTGTTGATCCGGCACTCGATCGCCGACCCGCTCGGTGCGATCTCCGCCTGCCGCAGCGAGAGCGGGTATCCGGCGGCGACCACCACCTGTTCCCGGACGATGTCGATGCCGGTCACCATCTCGGTCACCGGATGCTCCACCTGCACCCGGCAGTTGACCTCCATGAAGTAGAACCGCCCGTCCCGGTCGACCAGGAACTCGAAGGTGCCGGCGCCGACATACCCCACCGCCCGGGCACCGCGTACCGCCGCCTCGGCCAACTGGGCAGCCACCTCCCGCGGCAGCCCGGGCGCCGGGGTCTCCTCCAGCAGCTTCTGCTGCCGGCGCTGCACCGAACACTCCCGCTCCCCCAGATGCACCGCGTTGCCGACGGTGTCGCAGACGACCTGCACCTCCACATGCCGAGCCGGTGACACTAGCCGCTCCAGGTACACCCGGCCATCGCCGAACAAGGCCTGGGCGTGCGCCCGCACCTGCTGATAGCTGGTGAGAAAGTCGGCCGGGTTGCAGACCGCGGTCATGCCCATCCCGCCGCCGCCCGCCGCCGCCTTGATCATCAAGGGGAACCCGATCTGCCGCGCCACCTCCCGGGCGTCGGCCAGCGTCTCCACCGTGCCGGTGCTGCCCGGAACCACCGGCAGTCCGGCCCCGGCCATCACCGCTCGGGCACTAGCCTTGTCACCCAGCCGTTGCATCACCTCCGGCGGCGGCCCCACCAGCACCACGCCGTGCGCGCGGCACGCCTCGGCGAAGTCCGGGTCCTCCGAGAGGAAACCGTAGCCGGGGTGGATCGCCTCCGCACCACACTGCAACGCCGCCGAGAGGATCGCGGACATATCCAGGTAGCTGCGGCGCGGCGCCGCCGGCCCGATCCGGATCGCCTCGTCGGCCACCCGGAGCACCTCGGTGTCGGCGTCGGCGTTCGAGTACACCGCCACCGTCCGGATCCCCAGCTCGCGGCAGGTACGGGCGATCCGGAGCGCGATCTCGCCCCGGTTGGCGATCAGCAGGGTGGAGAACATCGATAGCTCCGCGGGTCAGGTCGCCGGGTCGGCGGTAGTGATGGCGATCAACCGCTGGTCGTACTCGACCGGGGCGGCGTTGGGCACAAGCACCTCGACCACTCGGCCGGCCTGTTCGGCTTCGATCGGGTTCATCAGCTTCATCGCCTCCAGGATCCCGATCTGCTGCCCCGCCTCGACCACGTCGCCGACCCGCACGAGGGGCGCCGCGTCCGGCTCCGGGGCATGGTAGAAGGTGCCGACCATCGGCGCCCGCAGGTACGTCACCGCCAACTGCTCGGCGGTGGCCAACTCGTCGACGCTGGTCAACTCCTCACTCAGCATGGTCGAGGTAACCGCGGCGGGCATCGATCCGCCAGCGACCGGCTCCGCCGGCCAGCGCAGCTCGACCGAGACCTCGCCGCACCGCACCCGCAGCCGCGCCATGGGTCCGCCGGCCTGCGCCAGCAGCGTCCCCGCCGCGGCACAGACCGCGGCCAACACCGACTCATGGCTCCCGTCACCGCTCGTTCCGGCGCCCGGCCCGGCGCCCGGCCCGGCGCCGACGGCGACCGGCGGTGCTTCAAAGTGCTGCGGCGTCATCGTCGCTCACCTCTTCACTGCCCGTCCACATCGCGGACGGCAAGGTCTGTCCGAACTCCCGGAAGCGGGCCCGGCGCCGCCGCACCAACGCCGCCGGCGGCACCCCGGTGAGCTCCCGTAGCGCGTGGTTCAGCACCTCCCGAAGCAGCTCCACCATCGCCACCGGGTCGCTGTGCGCGCCACCGTCCGGCTCCGGGACCACGCCATCGATGATCTCCATCCGAAGCAGATCCGGAGCGGTGAGCCGGAGCTGCGCCGCGGCCTGCGGCGCGGCGGCCGGCCCCCGCCACAGGATCGCCGCGCACCCCTCGGGGCTGATCACCGAGTAGGTGCTGTTCGCCAACGCGTACACCCGGTCGGCCACCGCCAACGCGAGCGCCCCACCGCTGCCACCCTCCCCGGTCACGACCGCCACCACCGGCACCGGCAGGCCCGCCAGCAGCCGCAGGTTCTCGGCGATCGCGAAGGCCTGCCCCTGGTCCTCCGCGGCCACATCGGCGGCGGCGCCCGGGGTGTCGATCAGCGTGACCACCGGGACCCCCAGCTTGGCCGCGAGCCGCAGCAACCGCGCGCTCTTACGGTAGCCAGCCGGTGACGCCATGCCGAAGTTTCGGTCCACCAGCTCCCGGGTGGTCTGCCCCTTCTGGTGCCCGATCAACATCACCGGCGCTCCACCCAGCCGGCCAAGACCACCGACGATCGCCGGGCAGTCCCCGGTCAGCCGGTCTCCGTGCAGCTCGTAGAAGCCGTCCAACAACTGGCTGGCGTAGGCGAGGGTGGTGGGGCGCGCCCGCTCCCGGGCCAGCTGCACCACCCGCCACGGATCGATCGCCGGCAGTTCGCTAGCCTCCCGCACCAGCATCAGCGGCGTACTGTGCCCGGGGCTCTCGGGCGCCGCCGCGGCGGGGACGGCCGCCCGCAGCAGCTGGCCGAGCGCCGACCGCAGCGAACCCCGGGGCCGTACCTCGTCGAGCAGGCCCTGCGCGTGCAGTCGCTGCGCGGTCTGGAACCCCTCCGGCAGCCGCGTCCGCAGCGTCTGCTCGATGACTCGAGGCCCGGCGAAGCCGAGCCTGGCGCCGGATTCGGCGATGATGATGTCGGCCAGGGTCGCGAAGGAGGCCGCCACCCCGCCGTAGGTGGGGTCACTGATCACCGCCACGGTGAGGATGCCCGCCTCGTCCAGCTCCGCGAACGCCTGGCTGGTCTTGGCCATCTGCATCAGGGACAACGCCCCCTCCTGCATCCGGGCGCCGCCCGAGGCGGTCACGACCACCAGGGGCAACCGGTGCGCCCCGGCGTACTCGGCGGCGGCGGTGATCCGCTCCCCCTCGGCGGCGCCGAGGCTGCCGCCGATGAAGCCGAAGTCCATCGCCGCCACCACCACCGGCTGACCCTCGATCGTGCCGTGGGCGCCGGCGACCCCCTCGGACAGCCCGGTCGCGGCGCGGGCCGCGGCGAGCCGCTGGGCGTACGGCTGCTCGTCGACGAAGCCGAGCGGGTCGGTGACCGACCGGATCGGCGGCAACGCGAGCTGGCTACCGGGGTCCAGCAGCTGGGCGAGCCGAGCATCGGCGCTGAGCCGCCGGTGGTGGTGGCATTCGGGACACACGTCGAGGTGTCGCTGCAACCGGCGGCCGAAGATCAGCCGACGGCAGCCGGGACAGGCCAGCCAATCTGCGGCGGAGGGCCCTCGAACCTGGGTCGACCGGTGGTCAAGCGTCTCCGTCACGACGACCGCCGTTCCCACCGGTAGAACTCGTGCGCCATCGCGTCCTTCGGCTCCCGCCAGGTCTCCGGATCGTACGCCGCCACATAGGGCCGCAGATCGTTGCTGATCTGCCGGAACGCCGGGTGCCCGGCGACCTCGGCCACCGCCGCCGCGATCGGCCGGTCCCCCTCGATCAGGTGCAGATACACCTCGTTGAACTGGAAGAGGCTGCGGGCGCGGACGCCCACCAACGCTGGCAGGTCGGTGCTGGTGTCGGACTCCCCGAACACCTCGGCGATCGGCTTGGCGGCGTCCGGCCGCATCTTCGCAACGATCATGGTCCGGTACATCACTGTCTCCTTTCGGTGAGCCGGTGGTCAGATAAAGGCGAGTGGGGCCTCCTGGCCCAGCAAGGTCGCCCCCACGCGCCGCTGCGCGTCGAGCCCGAACGCGATGTGCTGGGCGGCTGCCTGCAAATCCCGGTAGCAGCGCTGCAACGGTGCGTGGTGGTAGAGCTGGCTCGCGCCACAGGCACGCAGGGCGGCGTCCGCCACCTCGACAGCGGTCCGCATCGCGTGCTGAACCGACCCGGTGAACAGCGCCCGGGTGACCGGCGTGGGCACCCCTTCCTGCGCCTCCCCCCAGACCTCGACCATCGCGGCCAGCACCCCCGCCCGGGCCGCCCGCACCGCGCTCTCGCACCGCGCGAGATCCTGCTGAATCAGCGGCGTCTCGGCCAGCACCTGGCGCTCCACGTTGCGCTTGACCTGCACCACCGCCGCGTACTCGTCGAGCACCCGGCGGGCCACCCCGAGCGGGAAGCCCGCCATCGCGGTCAGCAGATAGGTCAGGTACGGCAACCGGTAGAGCGGACCGGGCTCGGTCGCCGCCCCGAACGGGTCGAAGGTGCGCTCCATCGCGACCGAGACATCGCTCGCGGAGAGGTCGTGGCTGCCGGTCCCGCGCAGCCCGGCCACCCGCCAGGTGTCGTGGATCTCCACCTGACCCGGCTCGAACAGCGCGAATCGGAACGGCGCGCCGCGCTGCTCGCCGGTCTGGAAAGCGCCGAAGACCAGATCGGCCGCTTGACAGCCGCTGCTGTACGGCCAGCGGCCGGTGATCCGCAGCGCCGCCCCGTCGCCGCCGGCGGCCGCCTGCCCGAGTGGGGCCATCGACCCCACGATGATCGGATTCGGCACCCGGCGCACGATCGCCGCGGCCACCTCAGCGTCGAGCCAGGCGAGGTAACCGCCCCCCTGACCGATCAGGACAGTCCAGCCGGTGGCGGCGTCGGCCCGACTCAGCTCCGCGATGGTCTCCAGGATGACGCTCGGCTCACACTCCAGCCCGCCCAACGACTTGGGGGTCAGCAAGCCGAACAGACCGGCCGACCGCAGCTGCTCGGTCAGCTCTGGGGAGATGCCGCGCTGCCGTTCGGTATCGCGGGCCTGCGCGGTGATGTCGTCGGCGAGCCGGCGCGCCTCGGCCACCGGGTCCAGTGCGGCTACCGGCGTGGCCTTCTTAGCTAGTTTGGACATGAGATTCTCCCTACACTCCGAAGAAGACCGGATGCTGTTGCCGACCCAACAACGCGTTGGCAACCCGCTTGCGCGAGTCGACCGAGAAAGCCACATGCTGCGCGCCGGCCACCAGATCGCGCAGGCATCGCTGCAGCGGGTTGTCGTCGAAGAGCGCCGCCGCCCCCGCCAGCCGGAAACAGTCCTGCACCACCTCCCGACCAACGTCGTACGCGTTGATCACGGCGGCTGCGAGGTGAGCCCGCTCGGCCACCGCCACCGGCCCCCGACCCAGCTCGTCGAGCAGCTCGGCGAGCGTGTCCAGGACGTGACGACGCGCCGACCGCAGCGCGGTCTCCTGCCGGAGCAGCGTCACCTGCACCGCCGGATCAGCCAGCCAGCCCTCCTCGTGGCCCGGCCGACCGCGCTGCTCAAGCTGGCCGTAGACCTCGTCCAAAGCGCGCCGCGCCACCCCGAGCGGGAACCCGCTCATCAGCGTCAGCAGCAGGTTGTAGCCGGTGAGCCGGAACAACGGATCCGGGTGCTGGTCGGCCGGCGCAAAGTAGGGCACCGAGGTGTAGCGCGCGGGCACCAGCGCCTGCTCGACCACGATGTCGTGGCTGCCGGTGCCGGCCAGACCGGCCACATCCCAGGTGTCCTCCACCCGGGCCTGGTCCGCCGGGAAGTGCCCGATCCGCATCTCCGGCACGCCCCACTGGTTAGTCTTCGGTCGGCCGCCTTCCATGACCATGAAGCCGCCCATCAGCAGGTTTGCGTGTAGACACCCGCTGGCGAACGCCCACCGGCCGGTCAGCCGGAAGCCGTCCGCGACCTCCTCGGCCTGACCCAACGGGGCCTGACCACCGGCGATCAGCAGGTCGGGTTGCCCCGCCAACAGCTCTGCCGCGGCGTCGCGCGGCAACCAGGCGAGGAAGGCCGCGCCGATATTGGCGATCAGCACACACCAGCCGGTGGCGGCGTCCGCCCGCGAGATCTCGGCGATCGTCTCGACCAGCTCGGTGGGCGCGGCGCCGGGGCCGCCGAGACCGCTCGGGAGCGCGATCCGGAACAACCCGGCCTGGTTCAGGTCGGTCACCAGATCCGGCGGGAGCGTGCGGGCTCGTTCGATCTCGCTGGCCCGGGCGGCGATCGCCGGCGAGCGCTGCTGCGCGGCCGCCAGCGGCGGGCCGCCGGCCGGCTCGCCACGTCCGTGGTCGACCCCGGTAGGAGCTACTGTGCTGGTCATCGTGGCTCCCCCGCTACCAGTTCGGCCGCGGCCGCCTCGACCTTCTCCTTGATCAACGCCATCTGAATCTTGGAATTCTTATTGATCCGGTCGGTCATCCACGCGTCGTCGACCGGGGCGTCCGGCTTCATCGCGAAGTTCTGCGTCCACCTCATCCTGGTGCCCGCAGCGGTCTCCTGATAACTCCAGTGGATCTGCATATAGGCGAACGGCCCGGTCTCGATCCGGTGCGCCCGCACGGTCCGAGTGATCGGGTCGGCCACCCGCTCCGAAACCCAGCTCCACACCCGACCGTCCGGCTCCGGGTGCATGGAAAGCCGGAAGACCACCCGGTCGCCGTCCCGCTCCAGCACCTCCACCGCCGCGTACTCGCTGAACAGCTGCGTCCAACGCTCGATGTCGTTGGTCATCCGCCAGGTCAGCTCCAGCGGCGCCGCGATCTCGATCTCATTCTCAGTGTGCCCGGGCATCAGTCGCCTCCTCTGTGATGAGCCGGCCCACCAGGGCCCGCAGCTGTTCGGGACGTTCGCACTGCTCGCCGTCGGCGCCGAGCCGGACTCCGTACCGGTTCTCCACCGCGGCGACGACGCCGAGCACCCCCAGCGACTCGACCCCCAACTCGGCGAAGGTCAGCTCGGGCTGTGCAGACATCGTCTCGGGAGCCACGGTGACCCCGGCGCACTGCCGAATCATCGCCGCGAGCTCGGCATAGGTGAATGGACCCTCCGACATTCCAACCTCACTTCCGTTCGCATCTACATGTCCAGCTCGGCCGGTCACCCACAGGCCCGGATGACCAGTGCCGAGTTCGTGCCGCTCAAGCCCCGCGCCCAGATCAGCGCGGTGCGGGCATCGAGCACCCGCGGCTCGCCGATCACCAGGTCCAGGTCGTACGCGAGCTCCGAGACGTTCGGGGTCGGCGGCACCACCCCGTGCGCGACCGTGAGCGCTGCGGCGGCCACATCGATCGCCGCGGCTCCGGCATATGCCCGACCGGTGCCGGCCTTGGCGGCGGTGACCGGCACCTGCGCCGCCCGGGCGCCGAACAGTTCCCGCAACGCGGCCACCTCGGCCTGATCCGCCGCCGGCACCCCGAGGGCATCGGCGAAGACCACATCGACCTCCTCCGGGGCGATCTCGGCCTGTGCCAACGCCTGCCGGGCGGCCAGCACCAACCCGCCCGCGGTCGCCGCCGGCCCGCCGCCACCGGTGAAGGTGGTGCCGTAACCGGCGACCGCCGCGTAGCCCCGCAGGCCTCGGGTACGGGCGGCGGCGGCGGTCTCCAAGACGACCATCGCACCGCCCTCAGCCGGCACGAAGCCGGCCGCGGTCGCGGTGAACGGGCGGTATCCCTGCACCGGGTCGGTTGCCGTGCTCAGTAGACCGGTCCCGTACTGGCAGGTCATCGAGAACGGGGCGAACGGCGCCTCGGCGCCCCCGGCCAGCATCGCTACCGCGCCCGCCCGAAGATCACGACGGGCGTGCGCGATCGCGTCGAGGGCCCCTGCCTCGTCGGTGACGAGCACCCCGCACGGCCCCTTCAAGCCGTGCCGGATCGAGATCTGGCCGGTACTCGCCGCATAGAACCAGGCGATCGACTGGTATGGCCCCACGAAACGGGAGCCTTGCCGCCACAACGCTTCGATCTCCTGCTGCCCGAACTCCACGCCACCGGCGCAGCTGGCCGTAACGACGCCGATCTCAAACGGTGGCAGGTCCGCCGGGTCGAGCCCGGCGTCCTGCAGCGCCAACTCGGCGGCGGCGAGCGCGAACTGGGTGAACCGGTCGGTCTGCACCACCAGTCGAGACTCGATCAGCTGCTCGGCATCGAAACCCTTCACCTCGCCCGCTAGCGCCAGCGGGTAGCCACTCGGGTCGTAGCGTTGCAGCCGACCGATCGCGCACTCCCCGGCCAGCGTGGCCTTCCAGTACACATCGGTGGTCGCACCGGTCGGGGCGATCACCCCCAGGCCGGTAATGACCGCCGCCTCCGCGGCCACGCCGGTCATGACGACTCCCGCTGCAACACCAGAGCGGACTGGAAGCCACCGAAGCCGCTACCCACTGACAGCACCGAGCCCAGCCGCCGCGCTCGGGCCTGGTGCGGGACATAGTCCAGATCGCACTCCGGGTCGGGGGTGTCCAGGTTCGCGGTCGGCGGCACCACCTGCTCGGTCAACGCCAACACGCAGGCCGCCGCCTCAATCGCGCCGATCGCCCCCAACGAATGCCCCACCATCGACTTGATCGAGCTGATCGGAACCGCATAGGCGTGCTCCCCCAGCGCCCGTTTGAACGCCGCGGTCTCGTGCCGGTCGTTCTGCCGGGTGCCGGAGCCGTGGGCGTTTACGTAGTCCACATCGGCCGGATCAAGCCGGGCATCGGCGAGCGCCCGGGTGATCGCCTCCGCCATCTCCACGCCCTCGCGGGTCAATCCGGTCATGTGGTAGGCGTTGCCGCGGGTCGCGAACCCGGCCACCGTGCAGAGCACCGGCGCACCCCGACGGCGGGCATACCCCTCCTCCTCCAGCACCAGCACCGCCGCGCCCTCGCCGAGCACGAATCCGTCCCGATCGGCGTCGAACGGCCGGGAGGCGTGGGCGGGGTCGTCGTTGCGGGGCGACGTGGCCCGGATAGCGTCGAAGCAGGCCACCGTGATCGGCGAGATCGGTGAGTCGGCCGCCCCGGCGATCACCACGTCCGCCTGGTCTTCCTGGATCAGCCGATGGGCGTAGCCGACCGCGTCCAACCCCGACGTGCAGCCGGTCGAGACCGTCTGCACCACGCCTTTGGCGCCGACCCGCTGGGCCACCTCGGCGGCGAGCGGCGCTGGCGAGAAGGCACGGGGCAGAAACGGCGACGCGTACCGGTGGTCGACCAGCCACTGCTCGCCCCGATTGGAGGTCACCACATAGTCCGACTCCAGCAGCATGGTGCCGCCCACCGCGGTCCCCATGCACACCCCCACCCGCCACGGGTCCAGCGGGTCGAGCGAGAGCTCCGCCGATCGCACCGCCTCATCGGCCGCGACCAGGGCGAACTGCACGTACCGGTCATTGCGCGCCACCTCCTGCGGCGTCAACCCGACCGCCGCCGGCGAGAAGTCGCACTCGGCGGCGATCCGGGACCGGAACTCGGCCGGGTCGAAGAGGCTGATCGCCCGGGTCGCGGTCCGCCCGCTGGTGAGCAGCTCCCAGAAGGCAGGCGCCCCGGTGCCGCCGGGGGCTACCACGCCTACCCCGGTCACGCAGGCCCGCCGCCCGCCGGCGCCCGGGGCGCTCCTGGTCACGCCGGCTCCTGCTCAGTCAGCGTCTCGGTGTCGACATGGCCGAGCTCCGGGCGGGGGGCCAGCGGGCAGAGGTGGAAGACGATCCGGGCCGTCACCGCACCGGTGTTGCGCACCCGGTGCCGCATGTTCCGCGGGATCATCACACCCTGGTCGGCACGGAGCGAATGCGCCACCCCGTCCAGGTCCACAGTAACCTCGCCAGCCACCGCGAACAGGTACTCGTCTGAGTACGGGTGGTAGTGCTCCACCACCCGCTCGCCCGGAGCCAGGATGGCCAGGCCCATGAAGCCCGAGTCGCCGCCGACGGTGCCCGGGCTGAGCACCGTCCGCAGGTCCCCGCCCCGGCGGCGGTTCGCCGGCACCTCGCTGATGTCTACGATTCGAACGGTCTGAGTCGTCATTGGTCACTCCTCGCGGTCTCACCCACGGCCGCCGGGATGGCCGCCGACGGGTCGCCCAACCGGGCTCCGAACAGCTCGCGGGCGTTCCCAGCGAGCACGCCGTCTCGGGTCTGGGCCGGGATCGCGGCGTCACCGATCGTCTTCAGCAGCCCACCGACGCTCTCCGGCGGGAGCGGCGGCGAGTCGGTGCCGAAGACCACCCGCCGCGGCCCGACCGTGGCCAGCGCCAGGGTCAGCGCGGCCGGACTGGGCGTGGCGGTATCGACCCAGATCCGATCGAGGTAGCTGCTGGGCGGCCGCGGCAGCGGCGACTCGACCGCCCCGGGCCGGCCGCCCCAGTGCGCCGGCGCCCACGCCTGGTCCAGCTTCTCGGGGAGCAGGCCCAACGCGCCCCCGCCGGCGCTGGCCAGGATCCGTAGGCTCGGGTACTTCTCCAACCAGCCACCCAGCACGCAGCACGCCAACCCGATGGTGATGTCGCAGAACCGACCCAGTTGCTCGATCAGCGGCAGGTCCTGTAGGCCGGTCCCGGCGGCCGGCGAGGCCGGCGGGTGCAGGAACAGCGGCAGGTCCAGCTCCGCAAGGAACCCGAAGAAGGCATCGGCCTCCGGGCCGAGCAGGTAGCGCCCCGAGATGCTGCTGTTCGCGATGACCCCGACGAACTCCGGCTGCCGGGCCCACTCCGCCGCGTTAGCCAGGTGCGCATCGCCCCCGAACGGGTTGACGTAGACGTACGACCGGAGGTGTTGCGGGTGGTCGGCGACGACCGAGGCCAGCCACTCGTGCAGACCGCGGAGCTGGTCCTCGCTCTGGGCGTAGTTGTCCACCCCCGGGATCGGCACCATCGCACCGGCCCCGACCGGGCTGCCGATGACCGTCATCGACACGCCGAGCGCCAACTTGGCCTCGATCATGCCGGTCACGTCCCCCAACCGGGGCGGCATCGGGAAGCGCCGCAGCGACTCCGGTGGGCTGAGGTGGCCGTGCACATCGATCGTCATCGCCGGCTCCGGCGGGGGCCGGCAACCGCGTGGGCGATCGCGGCACAGTCGAGGTCGCCGTGCCCGAGCGCGACCGCCGTGTCGTGGCTGCGCAGGGCGGCCTGGGCCAGCGGCAGCTCCAACCCCACCTGGTCCGCGCCGGCCAGCGCGAGCTGCAAGTCCTTGGCCATCAGCCGCAGCCGGAAGTCGGGAGCGGAGTAGTCCTGGGAGCTGAGCCGGCGGGCCTTGAAGTTCATCACCGGGCTGGCGAAGCCGCTACCGGTGATGGTGTCCAACACCAGCTGGCGGTCCAGGCCGAGGCCCTCCCCCAGCGTCACGGCCTCCGCGAGCACCTGCACCTGCACCCCCATCAGCAGGTTCATCAGCACCTTCAACCGCATGCCGGCGCCTAGCTCGCCCACGTAGATGACCTCCCGGGCCAGCAGGTCGAGGGTGTCGTACACCCGGTCCAGCAGCGCCCGGTCACCCCCGACCAGCAGCCGCAGCTCCCCCTGGGCGGCGTGCTGGTGATTGCCGAGCAGGCCCACCTCCAGCACCGCTGGCGTCCGCTCGGCCAGCAACGCCATCTCTTCCGGCGCCAGCGTGCTGGTCGAGACCAGCACCCCGGCGAGCGGTCCGCCGCTCAGCACCCCGTCCGGGCCGTAGAGCACCTCCCGGGTCGCCGCGGCGTCGGCCAGCGACAGCAGCACCAGTTCGCTGTCCTTGGCGGCGGCCGCCGGGGTCGCCGCCGCAGTGGCGCCCTGGCCGGCCAACTCGGCCACCGCCTCCGGGGTGCGGTTCCACACCGCGACTGAGTAGCCCCGGGCCAGCAGGCACTGCGCCATGCCGCTGCCCATCCGGCCCAATCCGATCACCGCTACCGGCGGTGGCGCGGTCGGGTTCATGCCGGCACCTCCACTCGCCGGTCAGTGACCAACTCCAGCCGGCTCCCGGCGAGGAACGCCCGGAAACCCGCCTCGGTGGTCAGGTCGAAATCGGTCTCCATCAGCTCGGCCAGCTCCGCCGCCGCCGGTGCGGCGGCAGCGGTGCGGGCCAGATACGCCAGCACGTCCGAGACGCGTCCGGCCACTTCGAACATTCGCAGCAACACGTCGTCGTGGTAATAGACGCTGCTGGCGACGATGGCGGTCTGGGCATCCACCCGGACCGGCAGCGGCGCGGCGTTGGCGAGCAGTTGCGCCGCCGGCTTACCGCAGCCCGGACGGACCGGGTAGAGCAGCCCACACCGCGCTACGGCGTCGTCGGTCACCTCCGGCAACTGCTCCTGCGGGGTCTGCCGATGCACCGCCTCGGTCAGCAGCGCCCGCTCCAGAAAGTCCTGCACGCCGGCCGCAGTCCGCAGGTCCCGCCGGATCGCCAGGTACGGATCGAGGGCCTCCTCCACCGCCCGGATCTGCGGCTGGCTGGAGAGGTGCCGCATCACCTCATCGATCTCACCCGCTACCGTCATCACCCGGACCACCCGGTCCGCTCCAACGAAGACCGTGGTACGCCGCAACAAGGGTGGGCCGCCGGGGGCCGCCCCGGCGCTCGGACGGCGGTAGCTACGGAGGATCTCCGCCACCTCCGACGCCGTTCCGGGCCGGATCGGAAAACTCAACGCGTACCGGTTCATCACCGCCACCCCCGCTGCGCGGCCCCGCTGGTCTGGTGCCGCACCAGAAACCGCAGCGACCGGCGGTCGGTCGTACAAGCCACCAGCGGACCCGCGAGTTCGCGGTGCCCGGCGGTACGTTCCCAGGCGAGGAAGTGCTCCGGGCTCTCCCACTCGCTGGTTATCATCCACTGTGATGGGTCGGTGGTCGATTGGCAGAGTTGGTCTGCCAGGTGACCGTCGACCGCCGCGACCCGGTGCCGAATCGCCTCATACGCGGCGACGAACCGGTCCTCGGCGCCCTCGGCGACGGTGAGCAGGAAGACCACCCGCAATCGGCCGGTCGCAGCGTCGACTCGCTCGGGCTGAACCTGTTCCAGAGTCATGGCTGGCCCCCCCTATGCCCCGCCGGCCGGAACCGGTTCGCGGGCCGGCTCCGGGACGGGTTCGGCCAGCCGGGCGCCGATACCGGCCAACCGGACCCCGAAGAAGCGGGCGGCGACGACCTCCGCGGGCGACAGCGAGCCGTCGTGCCGGGCGGTCACGGACAAGCCGTACGGGTTGCCGCCGATCTCCCGCAGCGACGGATCGGTGTAGCCGGTCGGGACGATCACGGCGCCCCAGTGGCACATCGTGTGGTAGAGCGCCAGCAGGGTCGCTTCCTGCCCACCATGCGGAGACGCGGCGCTGGTGAAGCCGGAGACCGCCTTGTCGGCGAGCTTGCCCCGCAGGGCCAGCGGCCCGGTCCGGTCCAGGAACTCCTTCAGCTCCGCAGCGAGGTTGCCGAACCGGGTCGGGGAACCGAACGCGATGGCGTCCGCCCACTCCAGGTCGGCCATGCTCGCCGGTTCCGGAGCCAGGCCACCGCCACCACCACCCTGGTCCGGGCTGGCCACAGTCCGAAGCCGCACTTCGGCGCCGTGAGCCGCCGCGCCTTCGGCTATGTGCCGCGCCAGCATCGCGATCGTGCCACTTCGACTGAAGTAGATGACCGCTAATCTGCTCTCAGACACCTGTCCTCCTCACACGCTTCGCCGACCCCACTGACAAAACCGGCAAACCGGTCATTGGGTCGGATTTAGCGTATGTGGCGTCTGAAACCTTTGCTGATTTTCCGGTGACTTGATCCCGCTACCGGCCGAACATGCTAGGCGGCAACTCGCGGCCGATCAGGCTGGGTCGAACTCCGCCCACACCTGAGCGGTCAGCTCACGGCAGACTCGGACGAGTTCGTCCCGATCGGTGAACCCGGCCAGCACCAGCCCGGCCACGTCGACCTCGTACTGCTCGGTCAGCACATCGCCCGGCTCGGCCGCCGCGACCGTGGCCAGCACATCCGGATGGTCTGCCAACTCGGCCAACCCATGCACCGCCCGGACCCGGCCACTGCCCTGCGCGAACACGTTCACCGCGGCGACCGGAGCCAGGGTCCGCGGAGCCGCCACCGGACGGTCGGCCCCGCAGTGCACCGCCAACAACTCCGCGGCCGGGTCGATGCCGGTAGTGAGGCGATTCAGGAACGCCGGGCCCATCCCGCCGGGCCGCCCCGCGTTCACCTCCACCACCGTAGGCCCCAGCCACTGGTCGTCAATCACCTCGACGTGCGCCATGGTGTTGGCCACCCCCAGCGCAGTCACCGCCGCCACCGCCGCGGCGCAGATCAGCTGCTGCCGCGAACTGTCGAGCGCGAACGGCGGCGCGCAGAACCCGAGTTCGAAGAAGTGGTCGTCCATCAGGAACTTGTCGACCAACGGGTACTCGATGACCTCGCCGTCCCGGACGACCAGGTCCAGGCAGAACTCCCGACCCACCAGCGCCCGCTCGACCAGCAGCACCCGACCCGGGTCCAGCGGATCACCACCGGCGGTGGGCAGCGGCCGCTGGTAGAGATGCGCCAGCGGCCCGCTCGCCAACCCGGCGGTCACCTCGTCGTACGCCGCGGCGAGGCCGGCCACATCCCAGACTCGCCGGACCAGATGACTGCCGGTGCCGTTGAGCGGCTTGACCACCGCCGGCAGACCCACCGCCGCCGCGACCGCGGCAGCCTCATCGGCGGCGGCGAACAGTTGGAACGCCGGACCCGGCAGACCGGCGGCCCGAAGCCGGCGACGAACCTCGGCCTTGTTTCGGGAGCGGATGATCGGCGCCGCCGGGGTCCGACCCAGCCCCACCGCCTCCGCCGCCTGCGCGGCCACCGCCACACAGCCATCGGTGATCGACAAGACTGCTCGGGGTCGCCGGCCCGCAGCAAGCCTGGTAACCGCCGCCGTCACCGGTTCGGGGTCGGTCGGGTCGGCCACGATGACCACCTCGTCGGCGGCGCTGGCCAGGCGATCACCGGCCACCGGATCGGGACCGGACACCACCGCCACCCGGTCACCAAGCGCGTGGACCACCGCCGACATGTGCTCCACCCAGTTGGTGCCGACATCGCGTACCAGCACCACCAGCTCGCCACCGCCACCGGTGGGCGGTTGAGGTCGGACCACCGTGCCTCCTTCGGTGCAGTGTGGAGATATCGTCGCCTGGACAGCTGGTGGTCTCAGCTCCGCAGGCGCCATACTATTACGCCGAGAACCCCGAACCTACGGCGATGTAAGGGTGTGCGATGCAGGACGAAGAGGACACCAACACCTACGCGGTGGTCGTCAACGACGAGGAGCAATACTCCATCTGGCTCGACGACCAGCCACTTCCGGACGGTTGGCGGCGCGAAGGAGTCGTCGGCGGCAAGGCCGAGTGCCTGGCCCACATCGAACAGGTCTGGACCGACCTCCGGCCGTTGTCGTTGCGCCGCTGGATGGATGAGCAGCAGTCAACCGCGGAGCGCGGTGATCAGGTGGTCCGTGGGTGACTTCTGGAACGTGTGGCGATCGAGGTCGGTGAAGCCGGCCTCGGTCAACCACTCGGCCAACTCGGCGTAGCCATAGACCTGCCCGCCCTGCCCGTGGAAGAGATTGAGGCTGAAGGTCCGCACGAACGCCTCACCCACCACCCCACCACCGGCCGCGAGGTCGGACAGTGGCTCCAACACCAACACCCGGCCCCCCGGCCGCAGCGCCGCGGCTACCGCGGCGAGCAGTTGCCGCACTTCTGCCGGCGGCATCCCGTGCACAATGTTGAAGAGCAACGCCACGTCGAACTCTGCCGCGTCGAACGGGTCCGTCCGCAGATCCCCCTCGCGCATCGAGACCCGGCCGGTCAGCCCGGCGGCAGCGACCGCCTCAGAACCGACCGCCAACGCCCCCGGCAGGTCGAGCACGGTCGCCGACAGCTCCGGATAGCGCTGGCAGAAGCCCACGGCGTAGGTGGCGTGTCCACCCCCGATGTCCAGCAGCTTCGTCGCCCCTTCGGGCAGCGTCACCGCCGCCAGCACCTCCGGACACAGGAACCCGGCCAGCCGGGTCAGCATCGTCTGGAAGCGCCGCATCGTCGCGGGCCGTTGCTCCAGCCACTGGTAGAAATCGACCGCCGGCTTCCCGGTGCGCACCGAATCCTCCAGCTCCGACCACAGCTCGAAGAGCACCGTCTGCCAGAACGAGAAGACCGTCGCATAGCTGCCGGGCGTGTCCAGCAACCACTTCTGCGCCTTCGCGGTGTTGACATATCCATCACCGGTGACCGTGAGGTAGCCGAAGCTCCGCAACGCCGTCAGCAGCAGCCCCAGCCCGCGGGGGTCGACCTGCAGCCGCTCCGCCAGCACCTCACCCGGCAGTGGGCCCTCGGCCAGAGCATCGAACACCCCTAGGCGTACCCCCGCGCCCGCCGCCCGATAGGAGGCGGTGTGCAGGAAGTCCAGGTGGGGTGCGGGAGCATCATCGGTCTCCAGGAACCGGCGGTACTCCTGCTCGGAGAGCGATAGTGGCATGGCTCGCGGCCTCCTTCATCGACTGCCGGTCCCGGCGCGCGGATCGCGCTGGGCTTCGGGCTCCCGCTCGGGCGCTGACTCCAGCTCGGGCTCCGGCTCCGGCTCCGGCGCAGCCGGCGGGGTCGCGGGCGCGGTGTGGTCGGCATCGGGGAGGTCCTCTTCCAACCGCCGCAACTTGCTCGACGCCGCACCGGCGATCGCCAGCAGGATCAGCATCAAGCCGACCACCCAGAAGATCAGTGCGATGCCCCGCCCCGGCCCGGCACCGATCACCGACCCCACGCTGTCACCCAACGGCGCCCCGTCGGCCATCGCCGGCTCCGCCACCCGATCCGCCAGGGGGCCGGCCAGCACATACGCCAACGGCATCGCCGCCTGGCCCGCCATCCGGACCGCCGCGATCACCCGCCCCATCGCCTCGCCCTCGACCTTGGTCTGCACCAGGGCCATCGAGGTCCCCATCAACAACGGCAGGGTCACCAGGAACAACGGCGCCACCACCGCGATCAACCACGGCGAGGGGGCGACACCGTGCAGCGCCAGCACCACCCCGCCGATGGCGAGAATGATCAGAATCCCCCGCACCCGCCGTTTCGGCCCACCCCAGGTGCTCATCAGCACACTGCCGGCGAAGAACCCGGCGCCGCCGCAGAACATCAGGATGCCCAGCGTCACCTCGTTCGAAAACGAGAGGATCAGCGGCTGCACCAACACCCCGGCGATGGCGTAACAGAAGTTGAACCCGGTGAAGAGCAGCACCAGCGCCATCAGCCCGGAGCGGCTCCGCAGATAGGTCCAGCCATACCCCAGGTCGCTCAGGAACGAGCGGTTGGTGTCCGCACCCGGTGCGTTGGTCAGCTCCTTGCGCAACGGGACCAGCACCAGCACCAGGATCGCGAAGATACTGGCGGCGAGGTCGATCAGGATCACTCCACGCAGCCCGATCGTCGCCAACAACAGGCCCGCCACCAGCGGCGCCGCGATCCGGGCGGCCTGAGTGATCTGCAGCAGCCCGTTGGCCTTGCCGAGCTTCTCCTTCGGGACCAGCTGCGGCGTCACCGCGTAGAAGGCGGTCATGTGCAGGGCACCGAAGACGGCCGCGGCAGCCGCGGTCAGATAGACATGCCAGACCTGGATGATGTCGGTCCAGAGCAGCGCCGCGAGGACCGCGATGACGACGCCGCCCGCGGCGTTGCTGATCACCATCAGCATCCGCCGGTCGTACCGGTCGACGATGGCGCCGGCGAACGGCGCGACGATGACGCCCGGCAGCGTCGAGGCCATGAAGATGATGGCGAACTGGGTGGCCGAGCCGGTCGACTGGAAGACCCACACCCCGAGCACGAAGCCGGTCAGGCTGGAGCCGATCGCCGAGCAGAGCTGACCCGCCCAGATCATCTGGAACTTACGGACATTGCGCCTGGTATCGGCGGCGCTCGGCGCGGCATCCATAGTGTCCTCCTGGTTCGGGCTTCGCGAAGTATACAAGTGCTAACCAGAACCGGGCGGGGGCTCGCATCGCAGCGCAGCCAGGTCACCGCCGGTTGAAGTCCCACCGATAACGCCCTGATAATCGCGAACCGGCGCCACGACCTATGGTACCTACGAGATAACCACTGTGGAGCTGTGAGGTTACTGATGTCCGTTCCTGTGGAGGAGCCGGTGCTCGACCCGGCCGCGAAGGAGCGTCTCGACCTGGCCTGGCGCTGGCTACGCGACTTCCCCATCAACCCCCACCCCGATCTTGGGCGGTCCGGGCCAGTATGCCCCTATATGGGGCGGGCGTTGCAGCACCAGGTGGTGCAACTGTTCCCCTTCGACGCCACGCTCGGCGACGACGCGCTCGCCGGCTACGCCCGCGAGATGCGGACCCGGTTCGTGCAGCACTGCCAGGAGCACCCCGAGGACCGCAGCTACCTGGTGTACTTCATCATCCCCTACGGCCTGGCCGAGTCGGCCCTGAAAGCCCTGGTGGAGCGGGTCCACGCCCAGCTGCGGCCCGAGTTCGTCGCCGGCGGCATGCTCGCCGGCGACTTCTGGCCCGCACATGAGACGCCTGGCCTGCACAGCCCGACCTTCCGGCCGTTCGCCAGTCCGATGCCGATCCTGGGGATGCGCAACATGGTCCCCGGCGACCTGGCGTTCTTCGCCGCCCCGGAGACCCCAGCACAGGTACGGCTGACCTACCTCGGCTACTACCGTGAGTTCTTCGGCGACACCCTGTCGGAGTACTGGCAGCAGCAGCTCGTCGCAGCCGAACAGGCGGCCCAGGCTGCCCTGGCCTGACCCGAGACAGCCGATGCGGGCTTACGGAGCTGCGACGGTGACCCGCTCTCGTTCACCGTCACGGAGGTAGGAGATCTCGATCTCGTGTTCGGGTAGTGCTACCACGATGACGTGCGGCTCGGCGGCGAGCAGCGTGGCCTCCGCCGGCACTTCGACGTCCCGAAACTCCCGCTCCGGGGTGATCGCGATGCCGTGGTGATACATCAGGACCGCGAGTGGGCCTTCGTCAGTGTGGAAGCTGAACGTGACCGATTCGTAGCGAAGTAGCTCCTGCTCGACCCTCGAGAAAATCGGCGGACCGGATTCGGGACGCCACATCACCACGATCGCCCGCTGTTCCCGCCCGGAGCCATCGATGAGGATATCCTCCAGCGCACCGTCAAATCCTCCAGTGTTGATCTCGACCCCCGTGCCGACTGGCTGAGCTGGCACCCCGAGACCGCCACCACCAAGGCCGCCGCCACCGCGCAGACCATGCTCTGCCGCACCCAGCTCATGTCACACAACCATCACTCGACGAGACGACCCGAACAAGCACAATCGCAATCTGACAATCGCCCTCGGGTGCATTACGGAGCTTCAACACCGACCTGCTCCCGTTCACCGTCACGGGTGTAAGAGATCTCAACCTCGTGATCGGGTAGAGCCACCACGATGACGTGCGGCTCGGCGGCCAGCAGCGCGGCCTCCGCCGACACTTCGACGTCCCGAAACTCCCGCTCCGGCGTGACGTTTACCCCGCTAGGATACATCAGAACCGCGAGCGGGCCCTCGGTGGTCTCGAACACGAACGTCAGGGAACGGTGACGCGGCTCGTTCAGCTGCGCAGTAGACAGTACCGGCGGACCAGCCTCAGGGCGCCACATGATCACGATCGCCCGTTGGTCATACCCGGAGCCGTTGACGGGAATCTCCTCCAACGAGCCACGAAAATCCTCTGAGTTGATCTCGATTAGCTCGACCCAGCTCAACACCGCTGGAATCTCGGGTTCGAACAGCTCGTGCAGCGATCCCAACCATTCGCTCCTCGCAGCGGCGCAGGTATCTACTCCTGCTCCTTGTAGCCGAGCGACGTCGGTTATTTCTTCTGGCCCAAGACCCCGTGCGTAGAACAACGGATACAGCGGAGGCTCGACGTTGGTCCCCAGGTCGCCATAGACCAGTCGCTCGTCTCCGATCGCCGCGACCAACTCGACCAGCTCACACCGGCCCACCTCGACCTCTTCGCTCAAACCGTCAACTAGCTGAACCTCCGCGCCGTCGGCGGTCAGCCAATCAACCCGGGCTGACACCAGGTATCGAGGGCCGATCCCCTCCGAGCGGATCGGTACCAGCTCCGTGTCCTCGATAGAGTTCCCGATCCGGGTGCGAATATCGCGTGCCTCGGTAACCGCCATGTCACCCGGCTGGCCAGTCACCTCGACGATCCACCGGTCGTTGGACGTGCCTTCGGGAGCAAACGCCACGACCGCGAGGACCTGCCCGTCGATCTCTCCTAGCCAGGCGATCGAGGTGAGTGCCGAGCGAGTGTGGCGACCTACCCCGTCGGTGGTCTGCCATTGGTCCACAACCTGGCTCACCTCTGCGATCAGTTCCGCGTCCTCGGTCAGTGACCCCCGGGCTGGCCACTGCTCGTCGGGGTTGAGCTCCCCACGCAGATTGAGTAGCGGAACATCATCCCCCCCGCCATCAGGATTCTCGCCCTGACACCCCGCCATCAGCACCAACACCGTCGCGACCGCACAGACCACGGTCGGCCGCAGCCAGCTCATGTCACACAACCATCACTCGACGAGACGACCCGAACAAGCACAATCGCAATCTGACAATCGCCCTGGACTGCATCACGGAGCTTCAACACCGACCTGCTCCCGTTCACCGTCACGGGTGTAAGAGATCTCAACCTCGTGATCGGGTAGCGCCACCACGATGACGTGCGGCTCGGCGGCCAGCAGCATGGCCTCCGCCGGCACTTCGACGTCCCGAAACTCCCGCTCCGGGGTGATGCTTACCCCGCTGGGATACATTAGGACCGCGAGTGGGCCTTCGTCAGCGTGAAAGGCGAACGTCAGAGACTCAGGACGCAGCCAGTCCTGCTCGGCAGTGGACAGCACCGGCGGGCCCGATTCGGGCCGCCACATGATCACGATCGCCCGTTGATCCCGCCCGGAGCCATCGATAAGGATCTCCTCCAGCGTGCCCTCAAATCCTCCCGTGTTGATCTCCGCGAGCTCCCGCCAATACGTCACCGCGGGGATGTCGGGCGCGAAAAGTTGCCGCGCCGAACCCAGCCATTCAGTCTCGGACACGCTGGCGCAGGTGTCGACGTCTTGCAAACGTGCCACGTTGGAGATCCCGCTGCGTGGTAGGACGCGGGCGTAGAACAGTGGGTAGAGGGGTGCTTCGACGCCGGTGCCGAGGTCGCCGTAGATAAGGTCCTCGTTGCGGACCTCTGCCATCAGCTCGACCATTGTGCATTGCTCTACCTCCACCGGCCCGCTCAGTCCGTCGGTGACCGTCAGCTCGACGCCGTCGGCGGTGAGCCGGTCGATCCTGGTGGATGTCAGGTAGCGGGGTCCGATCGCGTCCGAGCGGATGGGCACCAGCTCCGTGTTCTCGATAGAGTTGCCGAACACAGTACGGATGTCGCGGGCCTCGGTGACGGTGAGGTTGCCAGGTTGGCCGGTTACCTCGAGCAGCCATTCGTTGGTGTGGTCATCCTCGGGTGCGAACACGACGACTGCGAGCACCTGCCCGTCGACCTCGCCCAGCCAGGCGATCGAGCTATAGACCCTACTGGGATAACGACCGACCCCGTCGGGCGTCTGCCACTGGTCCACCATCTTGATGACCTCGGCGACCAACTCCGAGTCGCCGGTCAGCGACCCGCGAGCGGGCCACGTGCTGTCGGGGTAGAGCTCCCCACGCAGGTGGAACAGCTCAACATCCCGTGCCGACTGGCTGAGCTGGCACCCCGAGACCGCCACCACCAAGGCCGCCGCCACCGCACAGACCGAGCTCTGCCGCACCCAGCTCATGTCACACAACCATCACTCGACGAGACGACCCGAACAAGCACAATCGCAATCTGACAATCGCCCTGGACTGCATCACGGAGCTTCAACACCGACCTGCTCCCGCTCACCGTCACGGGTGTACGAGACCTCGATCTCGTGATCGGGTAGCGCCACCACGATGACGTGCGGCTCGGCGGCCAGCAGCATGGCCTCCGCCGACACTTCGACGTCACGAAACTCCCGCTCCAGCGTGACATTTACACCGCTGGGATACATCAGAACCCCGATCGGGCCTTCATCGGTGTGAAAGCCGAATGTCAAAGACTCAGGACGCAGCCAGTCCTGCTCGGCAGTGGACAGCACCGGCGGACCCGATTCAGGCCGCCACATGATCACGATCGCCCGCTGATCCTGCCCAGAGCCATAGAGAGCAATATCCTCAACCGTACCGCGGAATTCCCCTGCGCCGATCTCCGCCAACTCTCCCCAACTCATCGCGGCTAGCATGTCGGGCGCGAACAGCTCCCGTACCGACCCCAGCCATCCGGTCTCGGCCGCACCGGCACAAGTGTCGACATCTTGCAGACGCGCCACGTCGGAAACACCGCTAGGTGGGATGACTTGGGCGAAGAAGAGCGGGTAAAAAGGAGCCTCAACACCGGCGCCGAGATCACCATAGACCAGATGGCCGCCGTCGACCTCAGCCACAAGTTCGACCATCCCACACCGGCCAACCTCCACCGGCTCACTCAACCCCTCGGCAACCGCAACCTCAACACCGTCAACGGTCAACCGGTTAATCCTCGCAGAAGTCAGATAACGCGGACCAAAGCCCGGCGAACGAATCGGCAGCACTTCAGCATCCTCAATCATATTCGTAACCCGGGTGCCAAAATCACGCCATTCGGTCACCACGAGATCACCAGGTTGCCCAGTTACCTCAAGCACCCACCGATCGGTACGGTCATCCGCAGGCGCGAACACCACCACCCCCAACACCTGACCATCGACCTCACCGAGCCAAGCAATCGAACTGTAAACCGGGCTAGGGTAACGACCGACCCCCTCGGGAGTCTGCCACTGGTCCACCACCTGGGTGACCTCCGCCACCAACTCCGCGTCACCGGTCAGCGACCCGCGAGCCGGCCACTGATGGTCCGGACGGATCTCCCCGCGCAGGTGGAACAGCTCTGCCTCGCCTGCCGACTCCGCCGGCTGGCTGGGCTGACACCCCGACACCGCCACCACCATCACCGCCAGTACCGCGCAGACCCATGGCGTCCCGTTCGTGAGTGCGCGAACCAGCGCAACCTGAGGATTGCCCGGGACCGCGTTA
This sequence comes from Natronosporangium hydrolyticum, assembly GCF_016925615.1. Classification (NCBI taxonomy): domain Bacteria; kingdom Bacillati; phylum Actinomycetota; class Actinomycetes; order Micromonosporales; family Micromonosporaceae; genus Natronosporangium; species Natronosporangium hydrolyticum. The sequence goes on along the minus strand of NZ_CP070499.1, from coordinate 1,929,962 downwards.
CGGAGCTTCAACCCTGACCTGCTCTCGTTCGCCGTTACGGGTATACGAGATCTCGATCTCGTGGTCGGGCAGCGCCACGACAATCACTCCTGGTTCCGCAACCAGCAGGTCGGCTTCGGTCGGGATGTCCACCTCGGTGAACTCCCGCTCGGGTGTGACACTCACCCCGGTTTGATACGTCACTACACCGAGCCTCCCCTCCGGCGCGTCAATGGTGAAAATCATTGGATTGTCGACGGAGGAGGGAGTGAGCTGCGCCGTGGAGAACGCGGGCGCGTCACCCGACTCTGGCCGCCACATCACCACGATCGCACGCTCCCGGTTACCAGAGGCGATAAGCCTAAGGGCGGCCAACGTTCCCCCGAGCAGCCCGCTATCGATTCTTGCCACCTCCCGCCAACCCACCACCGCGGGAGTCTCTGGAGCCAGTACCTCGCGTGCCACGGTTAGCCAACCGCCCGACTCAGCCTCGGCGCAGGTATCGAATCCTTGCACCCTTGCCACATCGGTGATTTCCGGGCCTTCTGCTCCTCGGGCGAAGAACAGCGGATAGATCGGGGATGGGACGGCGGCTCCCCAGTCTCCATAGGCGATGGGTCTGCTGCCGCGGATGTCGAGCACTACCTCGACGAGTTCGCAGTCGGGCACCCGCACCGGCTCCGTAAGCCCATCATCGACAGCCGCCGTCACACCATCGACGTAAACCTCGTCAACGAATGCTGACACGAGATAGCGAGGGCCCACTCCAGCAGACCGGATCGGCAACACCTCGGTGTCTTCGATGAAGTTGGTCACCCCAGCCCGAAAGTTCCGGGCCTCGGTGACTTCTAGGTCCCCCGGCGCTCCGGTGATCTCCACGATCCAGGTATCGCTGTACTCATCCGCAGGGGCAAACGCAACCACACCCAACACCTGGCCAGCCACCTCACCCAGCCACACAATCGAACTGAAGACCGGGCTGGGGTGACGAGGAACCCCATCCGGAGTCTGCCAGGCGTCAGCCACCTCGGTGACCTCATCAACCAGGTCCTGGTCCCCGGTCAGTGACCCGCGGGCCGGCCACTGCTCATCCGGGCGGACCTCCCCACGCAGGTGGAACAGCTCTGCCTCGCCTGCCGACTCTGCCGGCTGACTAAGCTGACACCCCGACACCGTCAGAACCAGGGCCGCCGCCACCGCGCAGACGACGGTCTGCCGCAGCCAGCTCATGTCACAAAACCATCGCTAGGCGAGACGACCCGAACAAGCACAATCGCAATCTGACAATCTCCCTGGACTGCATCACGGAGCTTCAACACCGACCTGCTCTCGTTCACCGTCACGGGTGTACGAGACCTCAACCTCGTGGTCGGGTAGTGCCACCACGATGACGTCGGGCTCGGCGGCCAGCAGCGTGGCCTCCGCCGGCACTTCGACGTCCCGAAACTCCCGCTCCGGGGTGATGCTTACCCCGCTGGGATACATTAGGACCGCGAGTGGGCCTTCGTCAGCGTGAAAGGCGAACATGAGCGATTCGGGGCGTAGCCAGTCCTGCTCGGCGGTGGACAGGACCGGCGGACCGGATTCGGGCCGCCACATGATCACGATCGCCCGTTGATCCCGCCCGGAACCATAGACAGCAAACTCCTCAACCGTGCCGCGGAATTCCCCTGCGCCGATCTCCGCCAACTCTCCCCAGCTCATCGCGGCCGGAATGTCGGGCGCGAACAGCTCCCGTGCCGACCCCAGCCACTCGCCCTCGGCCGCGCCGGCGCAGGTGTCGATGCCTTGTAGCCGTGCCACATCGGAGACGCCGCTGGCAGGGACGCCTTGCGCATAAAACAGCGGGTAGCGGGGGGCTTCGACGTCGGTGCCGAGGTCGCCGTACACGAGATCCCGGTTGTCGACTTCTGCGACGAGTTCGACCGTTCCGCACCGGTCTACCTCCACCGGCTCACTCAACCCGTCGGTGACCACAAGTTCTACGCCGTCGGCGGTGAGTCGGTTGATCCTCGCGGAGGTCAGATAGCGCGGCCCAATGCCTGGCGATCGGATCGGTAGCACCTCGGAGTCCTCGATCATATTGGTGACCCGGGTGCGAAAGTCGCGCCACTCGGTCACCCTGAGATCTCCAGGTTGCCCAGTGATCTCAAGCACCCACCGGTTGGTGTGGTCATCCGCTGGCGCGAACACCACCACCCCCAACACCTGACCATCGACCTCACCGAGCCAAGCAATCGAGTTGTAAACCGGGCTAGGGTAACGACCGACCCCATCCGGAGTCTGCCACTCATCCGCCACCTGGGTGACCTCAGCGACCAGGTCGCCGTCGTCGGTCAGCGATCCGCGAGCCGGCCACTGGTGGTCCGGACGGATCTCCCCGCGCAGGTGGAACAGCTCTGCCTCACCTGCCGACTCCGCCGGCTGACTGGGCTGACACCCAGACACCGCCACCACCATCACCGCCAATACCGCGCAGACCCATGGCGTCCCGTTCGTGAGTGCACGAACCAGCGCAACCTGAGGATTGCCCGGGACCACATCACGGAGCTTCAACCCTGACCTGCTCTCGTTCGCCGTTACGGGTATACGAGATCTCGATCTCGTGGTCGGGCAGCGCCACGACAATCACTCCTGGTTCCGCAACCAGCAGGCCGGCTTCGTTTGGAACGCCAATATCCGAGAACTCGCGCTCAGGCGTTATGCTTCCCCGCACGTAGGTCACGACCCCGAGTGGCCCTTCCGGTGTGCTCAGGCTGAACACCATCGGGTTGCTAATCGGCGACGGCTCCAGATGTGCGCTGGAGAACGCGGGCGCCCCGCCGGACTCCGGCCGCCACATCACCACGACGGCCTGGTCGCGATTGCCCGACCCGAGGATCCCGATGTCGTCCACCGCGCCCGCCAGTGGACCGCTGTCGATCCTCGCAAGTTCTCCCCAGCCGATCACCGCTGGTGTCTCCGGGGCCAGCACCTCCCGGGCAGCGGCTAGCCAACCACCTGGCTTCGCCTCGATGCAGGTGTCCATGCCCTGTATCTTCGCAACGTCGGAGACTTCTGGAGGCTCTGCTCCTCGGGCGAAGAACAGTGGGTAAACCGGGTAGGGGACCGCGGCTCCCCAGTCACCATAAGCGATCAGTCTGCCCTGGCGGATGTCGAGCACTACCTCTACAAGTTCGCACTCGGGCACCCGCACCGGCTCCGTAAGCCCATCATCGACAGCCACAGTCACACCATCGACGTAAACCTCGTCAACGAATGCTGACACGAGATAGCGAGGGCCCACTCCAGCAGACCGGATCGGCAACACCTCGGTGTCTTCGATGAAGTTGGTCACCCCAGCCCGAAAGTTCCTGGCCTCGGTGACTTCCAGGTCCCCCGGCTCTCCGGTGATCTCCACGATCCAGGTATCGCTGTACTCATCCGCAGGGGCAAACGCAACCACACCCAACACCTGGCCAGCCACCTCACCCAGCCACACAATCGAACTGAAGACCGGGCTGGGGTGACGAGGAACCCCATCGGGGGTCTGCCAGGCGTCAGCTACCTCGGTGACCTCATCAACCAGGTCCTGGTCCCCGGTCAGTGACCCGCGGGCCGGCCACTGCTCATCCGGGCGGACCTCCCCACGCAGGTGGAACAGCTCTGCCTCGCCTGCCGACTCTGCCGGCTGACTAAGCTGACACCCCGACACCGCCAGCACCAGGGCCGCCGCCACCGCACAGACCAAGCTCTGCCGTAGCCAGCTCATGTCACACAACCATCGCTAGTGTTCCGTAACTCTGTTTGCGTTACTTTGAGTTGTTCGCTACGAGTTGCTTGACGTTGGACTCGGCCCAGCGGACCTTGGCGAGGATCTGGCCGGCGGTGGCGGTCCATACGAACGGCTTGGCGTCGGTGTTCCAGTGCTCGACGTAGGCACGGATACGGGCGATCAGAGCGTTGACCGAGGCGAACGTGCCCCGCCGGATGGCCTGCCTGGTGATGAGCCCGAACCAGGCCTCGATCTGGTTGATCCAACTCGACCCGACCGGGGTGAAGTGCAGGGTGACGTTCGGGTTGCGCTCCAGCCATGCCTTCACCTCGGGGGTGGTGTGGGTGGACAGGTTGTCCAGCACGACGTGGATCTGCTTGCCAGCGTGCGGCTTGACCGCCTTGCGCAGGAACGCCAGAAACGCCTCGCCGGTGCGGCGCGGGTAGCAGCCGGCGGTCACCTGCCCCGTGCCGACATCGAGTGCGGCGAACAGGTTCGTGGTGCCGTGCCGGACGTAGTCGTGAGTGCGTTTCTCGGTCAGCCCGAAATCGATCGGCAGCATCGGCTGGGTACGGTCGAGCGCCTGGACCTGCGTCTTCTCATCGATCGACAAGACGACCGCTCCGGCCGGCGGGTCCAGATACAGCCCGACCACGTCGGCGACCTTCTCGGTGAACCGTGGATCCTTCGACAGCTTGAACGTGCCCTGCAGGTGCGGCTTGAGGTCATGCTCACGCCACAGCCGGGCCACGTAGTGCCAGGACACCGGCACACCCTCAGTCTGCCTGATGTAGCCGGCCATCTGACGACTCGACCAGTGCGACAGCCCGGTTTCGGGCGGCGGACTGGTACGGCTCAGCGCCAGGATCCGGGCACGCACCCGGGCCGGAACCTGATCCCTGGGTCCGCCCCGCTTCTGATCCTCCAGACCCGCCAGCCCTTCGGCCTCGTACCGACCCACCCAGCGATCCACAGTAGGCAACGACACGCCAGCCAACGCCGCCACGTCCTTGCGCCTTCTTCCCTCGGCCATCCACAACACGATCCGAGCCCGGGTCGCGACCGCTCCGGACACGTCCCGGCTGTTGATCACAGCCCGAAGCTCAGCTGTCTGTTCCTGCGTCAACCCCACCCCACCAGCATCGACCACCCACATCACAACCGAGTCAACGACACATCAAGATAACGCTAACAGGATCACGAGACACTAGGCTAGACGACCCGAACAAGCACAATCGCAATCTGACAATCGCGATGGACTGCATCACGGAGCTTCAACAGCGACCTGCTCTCGTTCACCGTCACGGGTGTAGGAGATCTCGATCTCGTGATCGGGTAGCGCCACCACGATGACGTGCGGCTCGGCAGCCAGCAGCGTGGCCTCCGCCGACACTTCGACGTCCCGAAACTCCCGCTCCGGCGTGACGTTTACCCCGCTAGGATACATCAGAACCGCGAGCGGGCCTTCATCGGTGTGAAAGGCGAACGTCAGAGACTCAGGACGCAGCCAGTCCCGCTCGGCGGTGGACAGCACCGGCGGGCCCGATTCGGGCCGCCACATGATCACAATCGCCCGCTGATCCTGTCCAGAGCCATCTACCGGAATCTCCTCAACCATGCCGTGAAACTCTCCCGCGTTAATCTCCACCAGGTCCCGCCAACTCATCACGGCAGGCATGTCGGGCGCGAACAGTTCCCGCAACGACCCCAGCCACTCGGTTGCTGCCGCGCCGGCACAAGTGTCGACATCTTGCAGGCGCGCCACGTCGGAGATCCCACTGGGTGGAGTGACGCGGGCGTAGAACAGCGGGTAGACGGGAGCCTCAACGCCGATACCGAGATCACCGTAGATCAAATGATCGTCATCGACCTCGGCCATAAGTTCGACCATCCCGCATCGGCCTACCTCCACCGGCTCGCTCAACCCGTCAGTGACCGCAACCTCAACACCGTCAACGGTCAACCGGTTAATCCTCGCAGAAGTCAGATAACGCGGACCAAAGCCCGGCGAACGAATCGGCAGCACCTCAGTGTCCTCGATCATATTGGTGACTCGGGTACGGAAATCACGCCATTCGGTCACCGCGAGGTCGCCAGGTTGCCCAGTTACCTCAAGCACCCACCGATTGGTGTGGTCGTCCTCAGGCGCGAACACCACCACCGCCAACACCTGCCCGTCGACCTCACCGAGCCAGGCGATCGAGTTGTAAACCGGCCTGGGATAACGACCAACACCATCCGGAGTCTGCCACCGGTCCACCACCTGAGTAACCTCCGCCACCAACTCCGCATCACCGGTCAACGACCCACGAGCCGGCCACTGATGGTCCGGACGGATCTCACCACGAAGATGAAACAACTCAGCCGCCCCCTCCGACCCGCCGAGCTGACACCCCGACACCGCCACCACCATCGCCGCCGCAACCAAGCAAACCCCTGCCCGATGCTGCCAGCCCATGCCCCACCTCACCTGTTCGCCTCTACAATTCCATTCCGATACAGCTCATCCGGATCGGTGAAGGGAGACTGCCGGCGCAGCTCGTCGTGGTAGTCGTCACCGTAGAGTCTCCCCCTGGCGGTGTCGCCGTCACCCCAACCGGAATTGCGCGGCGGATCCGGCCGGACGCTCTCCCCGTGACTGTTTACCTCCCAAGCACCACTGTCGATCGTGTCTCGCTCCTCAGTGTAGGAGTTCATCTCAAATTGCTGACCGTTGCGGTCACTCCACTCACGGCGGGTAACGTTCTCGGCATCCGCGAAAGCGTCCCGTTCTTCGGCGGACACTTTGACTCCCTCGTCGGTCGGCTCGCCGATATCCTTCAGCGGCCGCAGTCTCCCCTCGTCGTCGTAGAGGAGATCGACGCGCGCCTGGGTACCGCCGGTTTGAAGGTCCAGATTCGGTTCGATGCCGGCCTTCTCATAGGCAGCGAGGAGGAAATAATTGCGCTCGAGGTCCTTCTCGAGGTCGCGGTCCTGCCTCATGACCAGGGCCTCGTAGTCGCGGTAGTCCCCACGGTCGTCAGGATCGAAGACCGTTTCGATCAACGACGACACCGCTGGGCTTGCGGCGGCGGTCACCACCGATGCCAGGCCACCGGAGTTGAGGGTGGCGGCGGTGCTGGCGCCGTCCCAGGCCATCTCCGCCGCCAATGCGTACCCGGCGTTGCGCCGGGTCTCGGTCTGCCACGCCGCCTCGTTCTCGGCCTGGTCGTGGGAGACCTGGTCCATGACGTAGGTGTACTCGGCCGCGTTGATCGCGCCGTCGAGCCGGCCGGCCACCGCCAGCGCTCGATCCACGTCCACGGCGTTGCCTCGCTGCAGCGCATCCACGAGCAGGTCCTCGGCGTACAGTGCCGATGCGGCGCGAAACCGGATCGACTCCTCGTCACTGGTCCCGGCGATGAACTGAAGGAAGTTCTGCCGCTCGTCGTGTTTAATCTGGATCCCAAGCCGTAGGTCGTCGTCCAGATTGTAAAGGTACTGGCCAACCTCTGTGTTCATGTTGTTGCTGAGATTGCGGCCAAATGTGTCCATCCAGCGGATGCCCATGTCGACGATAGCGGTCTGCATGTTGTCGGTGGTGCGGTCGAGGTAGAAGTCTCGGTCACCTCCGAGTTCCTTCATCAACGCCATGGCGGCCTTGGCTTGCTTCTCCATGCCGGCGCCGTCGCCTTCGAGGTCGCGCCCGGTGCCGGCGTCGATGATGTCCACCACGCCCCGGTCGTCATACCAGTTCATACCCAGCAGTATGCTGCGGGTCTCGTTCTCGTTATCGAGCAGCAGCTTCGCCGATGCGTCCTCATTCCGGGCCACTACCGACAGCATCCGACTGACCTCATCATCATGAGTGGCCAGCCTTGCATCCGCCCAGGCGCGTTCGATCGCGTCCCCGTCATTCACCAGGTAGATGTCCGGAGTCTCCAGAATATCCGTGATGTTGGCCGCGATCGTGTTCAGCTCCTGCTTGACCCGCAGCGCCGACTGACCGAGTTCGCTTGTGAACTTTTCGCCGCCCTCCACGGTCGAGGCCTCCAACAGGCTGACGAAGCCCTCATACTGCGCGAGCCCGTCGATGGTCAGATCCCACTCGGCTAGGTCCCGATGGAGATTGCCGTGCTCATCGAGCAGCCCGGAGGGCAGCCGGTGGGGTGGCTCACCGATCGAGCCCATCGGTGTGTTGACGAGATCCTGGATCGCCTGCGGCATATTGTCCAGGCCGCCCACCTCGTGCGACAGGTTCATAATGCCGTCGGCGATCGGGGACAGATACTGCTCCCGATAGGTCTCCAACAGGACATTGCCGGTGCCGTAGTCGATACCCGGATACATCCCCTGGCTGGCGGCGGTGACATACGCCGGCAGAGCAGCCAGGTTGTCCGCGCCGACCCCGTCATACCAGGCCTCCAAATAAGCCCGCTCCGCCGCCGTCATGCTCCCGGTCTCGGCGTAACCGGCGTTGATCCCGGCCAGCCGCTGACTGCCCGCCCCGATCTGATCCAGACCCGGCCGGCCCGGCGGCATCTCCATCCCCCGATCCACCTGCCAGGCGTCGTAGCGACCCAACGCCTGCGCCACCCGCTCCTGCCCCGGACTCAACGGGCCGGTGACCGCCAACACCACCTGCAACTGATCCGCCTCAGCCGGATGATTACGCAGCCACTCATCCAACTCCTGGTCGCTCATCGACTCCAGATCCGGCAACCGCCCACTATTCAGCAGATTCTCATACATCTGGTGAGCGTCGACCGAACCGAAATCGACCGTCGGAAACACCAGCGGGCTGGCCAACGGCAACGCCCCCGCCTCAAACAACGCCAACACCGACTCGGCATCATCCGGCCCAGCGTCCAACATCTGAGCAACCTGCCGGGCGGACTCATCCAGCGCTTCCTCCCACTGGGTCACCCGCTCCTGCTCCAGCTTCCGCCAATACGCCTGCCGCTCAACGGCCACCGCATCGCCGTGCTCCTCCAAAATCCGCGACTCCTCCACCGCACCGGCGGCGCCGCTGGTGTCCGGGGCCGGCACCCCGAACCGGTTGTCCACAGCCTCCCGCCAGCGACGATTCAGATCATCGATCCCACTGTTGTAGGTGTGGACCGCGTCACCGAAGTGCCGGATCGCCCCACCGGCGAACACCACCGACCCCAACCAGCCGCCAACCTGCCTCGCCACCGGCTGCTCGGCAGCCACCATCGGATGCTCCAACAACCCCGCCACACCCTGCTGAGCCCGCTGATGAGCACCGTGGACGTCATCACCGAGCCGCTCCACATCCCCGGCGTGACCGCCGACCACGTCGGCATGCTGCCACACCGTCTCGGGCGAGATTGGATAATGCTCGAACTCCCCCACCACGACCCGGCCCTCCCCCAGCCTCGTCACCATCGATTGCGGTACGTCTGTAGCCTTCCTATCACCAGCAGTCAACTGACGACGATGAAGGGTGACCTCGGTGCAGAACGATCACCTGACCAGCCACACCGAACAGGTCCACGCCGCCGGGCAGCAGGTCGCCAATCAGCACACCGACGCCGCGGGCCTGGCCAGCCGCTACCTGTCCCACCTGGCACTGGCCTCCGGCGGGCTCCACCACCAGCGGGTCACCGCCGCGGTCGCCCGCTACCGCGACCGCTGGCGGCCGGTGGTCAACGAGCTCTCCGACAATATCGAAGCCCTCGGTACCAACACCGGCTCCGCCGCGGTCACCGTCGCGGTCGCTGACGACGAGGGAACCGCGCTACTGAGCGACCAGACCACCGTCGCCCAGAATCAGACCAGCGTCCTATCCCGCAACCCCAACGCAGCCACCTACGTCTAAGCGACCCGGGCCCCCGGCCCGCCGCCCGGCGGCGGGCCGATCATGAGCTAGTTGACCGACACGCCCGGTGTGTCGGTCAACTAGCTCATGATCGGCGGGGCAGGCGGGGGCTCATGATCGGCGGGGCAGATCGACTTCCCGGATCAGGTCGAGTAGTTGCCCGAGGGTGTCCAGGCGGTCGGCTACCGTCTGACCGCGCAGGCTGGCCCGGAAGGTGGTCACGCCGGCGTCCCGGTAGCGGCGCAGCCGCTCGCGCACGTCCGTTGGGGAGCCCACCAGGTTGGTGGCGAGCACCAGCTCCAGCGGCACCCGCTCGATCGCCTCGTCGCGGTCACCGGCCAGCCACAGTCGCCGTACCTCTTGGACGTCGTCTGCCCACCCCTGGCGGCAGTAGGCCGCGTGGTAGAAGTTGTGGCGCGACGACCCCATGCCACCCAGCACAAACGCGGCGTGCAGCTTTAGCTCATAGGCGGCGAGTTCCACGTCGTCGGTGAACCAGACCTGTCCGCCGACCATGATGTCGACGTCGCGCAGGCTGCGTCCGGCCGCCTGCGCACCGGCCCGGATCGGGTCGAGAAACACCTGCGCGCTCTCCGGGAGGAAGGACGTGCCGATCCAGCCGTCGGCCAGTTCGCCGGTGAGGCGCAGGTTCCGTGGCCCCAACGCGGCCAGGTAGATCGGCAGCTCGGGGGTGGGTGGGGCGTCGCTGCTCAGCACCTTGCCCTCGCCGCTGCCGCCGTGTGCCGCGTCGAGCGGCAGCTGGTATAGCTGACCGTCGTAGCGCAGCGGCTCACCGGCGAAGACCCGCCGGCAGATCTCCACCACCTCCCGGGTACGCTGCACCGGCCGGTCGAACGGGACACCGTGCCAGCCCTCCATCACCTGCGGACCGCTGGTGCCCAGCCCGAGGATGAACCGCCCGCCAGACATCGAGTGCAGCGTCATCGCGGTCATCGCCAACAGTGCCGGGCTGCGGCTGCCGACCTGCAGCACGCTGCTCACCAGTTTGAGGGTGCTGGTCTTGGCCGCCAGGTACGCCAGCGGAGTCGCACCGTCGTGCGCCCAGGTTTCTGCCGTCCACAGTGAATCTGCTCCGAGCCGTTCGGCCTCCACCGCCAGCGTCGACAGGTCCGCCCAGTCGGTCACTTTGTGGCCGCCCGCGCTCACCGTTACTTTCACGCTTTGCTTCCTCCTCCGGTCTGGCTGGACGCTGGCGGTTCCACCGGCGCGGGTTCGCGAGGCCATCGTTCGAAGGCTCGGACCAACGGGGCGGTCAACGCGGTCGTGATCAGCGCCATCAGCACCAGTGTGGTCAGCCCCACCGAGTTGATCAATTGATACTCGAACCCGACTGAGATGACCACTAGCTCGGTCACTCCCCGACAGTTCATCAACGCCCCGACCTGCCAGGACTCGCGGGCGGAGAGCCCCGACAGCTGGGCCCCGCTGGCCGCTCCCAACAGCTTGCTGCCGACCGCCACCAGCAACACCGCGCCGAAGAACAGCCAGGCCCAACCGTCGGCACCCAACGCGCCAACGGTGGTGTCGAGGCCGATCCCGGCGAAGAACAGCGGCAACAGGATCATCACCGCGAAGCCTCGCAGATGATGGTTGACCTCAGCCACGGTCTGCGAGCCGCGGGGCACTACGAGTCCGAACAGGAACGCGCCGATCACCGGGTGCAGCCCCGCCAACTCTGCCAGGCCGGCGTAGGCCAGCGCGCCCGCGACCAGAAGTGGCAACAGGAGTCGGATTGCGCTCGGCGAGCGTTCCACCCGTGCCACCAGCATCCGTAGCCCGGGCCGCACCACCGCGACGGTGACCGCTAGTAGGCCGAGCGGCAGTAGGATGCTCGCCATCGCGCCACCGCCAGCGACGCCGAGCATGCCGAACATCACCGCCAGCACCGCCCAGGTGAGCCCGTCACCGGTGGCGGCGCAGGCGAGGGTCAGTGTCCCTAACGGGGTGTTCTCCTTGCGTAGATCGCCCAGCATCCGTGCCAGCACCGGCAACGCGGTGATCGACATCGCCAGACCGAAGAAGAGGATGTGTGCCGCGGGCGCGTGTGCGGCCCCGCCGATCAGGCCGTGCCCGGCCCACGCGAGCCCGGCCCCAGCCAGGAACGGTAGCCCCATGCCGCCGGCGACGATCAACGCTACCGAGCGACGGCGGGCGCGGATCTGACCGAGTTGCAGCTCACAGCCGAGCAGGAACATGAACATGACGACCCCGAGCTCGGCCGCCATCTGGATGCCGCTCACCACCTCCGGGGTGAACAGCCAACCACGGGCGGCCGGCAGCAGCAGACCGAAGGCGGACGGCCCGAGCAGCAGCCCACCGAGGATCTCCCCGACCACCCGGGGTTGGCGGAGGCGTACCAGCAGCGCGCCGGTGAGCTGGCAGGCCAGCACCACCACCGCCACCGCCAGCAGGAAGTGCGCCATCCGCGGTCAGCCGGCGTGGCCGGGCCAGCTGGCGAACTGCCGCAGCCCGTAGAGCAACGGGGTGTCGGGACGCTGCTGGATGTTTACCACCGCTCCGATCACCAGCGTGTGATCGCCGACCGGGACGAGCTGGCTCACCCGGCACTCGGCCAGTGCGAACGCCGCCTCGGTCAGCCACGGCGCCCCCACCACCGGCGACGGCTGCCAGGTCGCCCGACCGAACCGGTCCGGATCCCGGGAGGCGAACAGCTCGGCGGTGCCCTGCCCCTGCGCGTGCAGCAGATTCAGCGTGAACGAGCCGCGCTCGCGCAGGGCGTGCAGGGTTCCGCTCGCCACCTGCAGGCTCACCAGCAGCGTCGGCGGGTCGACCGTCACGCTACACAACGAGGTGCAGGTCATGCCGTGCGGCCGCTGCTGCTGATCCACCGCACAGACCACCGCCACCCCGCTGGGGAACCCGCTCATCAGCGTTCGGAACCCCAGCGTGGTGACCGGGTCGGCAGAGTCGACCGGGAGGACCTCACGGACCTCGGCGGGCGCCGCGACGGTGCCGGGTTGCCGGATGGCCATCGCGATCAGTTGATCGACGCGAGGTAGTCGTAACAGCTCGGCATCGTCGAGATGATCCGAGCCGCGTCTGCTTCGATCCGCGCGAACTCCTCCCGAGCCCCGGCGGGGTCAGCCAACGCCAGCGCCGGGCGCGGCGTCTGCGGCTCGTGGCCCAACCCCAGCAGCATCGTCACCCACGAGTACAGCTCGAAGCCGTGGTAATAGGGGTAGATGGTCTCCTCGTCCAGCAGCAGCGAGGAGGCGAGCGTGAGCTTCTCGGCCAGCCCGTCCGGGATCGGCCTTACCTTGGCCTCTTTCCAGTACGGGGTGTCGTCGCGCTGCGCCGCCCGGTAGTGCAGGACCAGGAACTCCTTGACCCCGTCGATGACATGGTTGACCCGATCGTTGTAGGCGTCGATCAGCGCCTGGTCGAACCGCTCGTCCGGGAAGTGCCGCACCAGCTGCTCCACCCCGTGCTGGATGAAGAAGATGCCGGTCGACTCCAATGGCTCCACGAACCCGCTGGAGAGTCCGATGGCGACACAGTTGTTGACCCAGGAGCGCTGGTTGCGGCCGATCCGCATCCGGATGTGGTTGGCCGACAGGTCGTCCTGCCCGGGCGCGGCGTACTGCCGCAGCGTCGCCTCGGCGTCCTCCGGGGTGCAGTACTGGTCGGAGTAGACGTAACCGGTGCCGTCGCGGCCGAAGAGCGGGATCGTCCAGATCCAGCCGGCGCCCATCGCGGTCGCGGTGGTGTACGGCTTCATCCCTTCCCGCTCCTGATCCTTCGGGACCCGCAGCGCCACTGCCCGGTTGTTCGGCAGCACATCCTGGAAGGATTCGAACTGCTCACCCAACGTCTGGTTGATGAGCAGCCCACGGAAACCGGTGCAGTCGATGAACAGGTCTCCGCGCAGCTCACCATGCTCTTTGGTGGTGACGTGGCTGATCCAGCCCCGCTCATCCTGCCCGATCTGCACCACATCGTCGGTCACATGCCGGACCCCGCGCTGCACGCCGTATCCGGTCAGGAACTCCGCCAGCTTGGCGGCGTCGAAGTGGTACGCGTACGGGAACTGGTCGCGCTGTTCGGCCAGGGTCGAGCGGCCGAGCGGGCCGTCCAGCTCGTTGGCGAACAGGCTGCCGCCGATGGCGCGCGGGGAGGCCTTCGCCTCGCAGAGCGCCGAGGTGACGTAGCACTGCCGGTCGAACGGCTGGCTCCGGTCACCGATCTGCAACCACCAGTCGGCCACGTTGAACCCGTCTACCACCCGCAACCGCTCGAACGGGTGGTAGAAGTGATGCCCGGGCCCACGCCAGTCCTGGAAGCGGATGCCGAGCTTGTAGCTGCCGCCGCAGTGCGGCATCCACTCCCGCTCATCCAGGCCGAGATAGTCGAAGAAGTGGCGGACGGTGCTGAACGTCGCCTCCCCGACTCCGATCGTGGACACCTGGGCCGACTCCACCAAGGTGACCGAAAGCCGGTCACCGAAGGTAGTCTTCAGGTATGTCGCGGTCATCCATCCGGCCGTGCCCCCGCCCACGATCACCACAGAACTGATCAATGTGTCCCTCCTCCGACTCGCTGTCCACGTTAGTCGGCAGGGTTTTCAACCCGTTATCGAGTTGATTTTCGCGGTGAATGCGGCCCCGGTGACTAGTCGCGATCCGCGACGAGCCGGATCGAGCCAGCGAGCTCGTGGTAGGTCTTGACCAGGTCTTCCCGGTCGACGAAGCCGGCCAGCACCGCGGTCGCCACGATCACCTCATGTTCGTCGGTCAACAGGTCCCCCGGCTCCAGCGACGAGTTGACCGAGAGCACGTCAGGGTGGTTGGCCACCTGGTCAAGCCCTTCCACGGCCCGCAGCCGCCCGCGGCCGTGGGCGTAGAAGCACATCGACGCCAGCGGGACCGGCACCTGCTCCGGCAGCTCGCCACCGGGGGTGCCCCGGTGCACCGCGATCAGCTCGGCGACGGTGTTCACTCCCGCCGCCGAGTAGAGCGTCATCGGCCCGGGCCCGCCCGGTCGGCCCGGGTTGACCTCGACGATGGTGGGTCCGAGCACCGGATCGTCGATCACCTCGACGTGGGCGACCGTGTTGTCCAGGCCCAGCGCGGTTACGGCGGCGTCGACGCACTCCCGGATCGCCTGCTCCCGCTCCGGCGGCAGATCGAACGGTGGGCTGACGAAGCCGAGCTCGAAGAACCGCTCGTCCAGCAGGAACTTGTCGACCAGGCCGAGCTGGCTCACCTCACCGTCGCGGACCACCAGGTCGACACAGTATTCGCGCCCCTGCAGAGCCGCCTCGACCAGCACCGTGCGCAGCGGATCCACCCGCTCGCCGGCATCATCGGCCAGCGGCTGCCGGTACAGCTGGCCCAGCGGGCGGGCCGCCAGCCGCGCCACCGTGGTCTGATAAGCAGCCGCCAGCTCAGCCTCGCTGGCGACGGTGAAGACCAGGTGACTGCCGGTGCCGGTGACCGGCTTCGCAACCGCGGGCAGCCCCACCTGCGCTGCGACCGAAGCGACCTGCCCCTCGCCGGAGAGCAGCGCATATCCGGGCACCGAGGCGCCACACCGGCGCAACCGTTGCCGGGCAGCAAATTTGTTGCGGGTGAGGACGATCGGCTCGGCGGGCGTGCGGGTGAGCCCCGCCGCCGCGGCGGCCTGCGCCGCCAGCGAAACGCAGCTGTCGGAGGTGGCGAGCACCGCGCTGAGCCGCTGCCCGACGGCGAGTCGGTGTAGCGCCGCGGTCACTGCTGGCAGGTCGCCGAGGTCCGCCACCACCTCTACCTCATCGAAGCCCGCGGCCAGGCGCGCCTGCACGGCCGGGGTGTCCGGCCCGGTGACGAGCGCGACCCGGCAGCCGGCCTGCCGGACCACCTCGGCCATGCGGATCACCGCCACAGTGCTGATGTCGCGGATGAGCACCACCAGCTCGGGCGTGGTGACGCCAGAGCCGGCGGCGGGGGCAGCGTTTACGGACAGTCCAGACATCGCCACTCCATTGTGGTTTTCGTGTGATTCCCACCCGCCAGATTACCCGGCCTCCGCCGGCGACAATCGTTCCTGCACGTCCCGGTGGTCACTCGGGCTGTCGTCGAGCCCCGCCCGCTGTTGTGCGTAGAGTCGGCGCAGCCCACGCAGGCGGAATCGGCGGCGGCCCTGCTCGTCTCGGCGCCCCACCTCCAACAGGTGCGCGTCGACCAGCCGCTCCAACAGGTCCTCCGCGGCCGATGGCCCGATCGCCAGCAACGGAGCTGCGTCGGCGGCCGCCACCTCGTGCGCCGAGAGCAACGTCAGCCGCCGGAACATGCTCGCGGCGTCCGCTGGCAGCGACTGGTACGTCAGCCAGAACCCGGCGGTCAGCCCAGTGTCGCCGGGGTCGAGTTCGGTGAGCCGCCGCTGACCGTCGGCGAGCCGGTGGGCCAGCTCCCCCACGCTCCAGTGCGGCTTGGCGGCGAGCCTCGCCGCCGCCGAACGCAGCGCCAGCGGCAGACCGTCGCAGAGCTCCCCCAGCCACGCCACCGCCGTTGCGTCCGCCGCTACCCGGGCATCGCCCACCGCCCGCCGCAGCAAGGCCGTCGACTCGCCACCGTCCAGCTCCGCCAACCGGATCCGGACCGCCGCCGGACCATCCAGCGTCTCCCGTCCGGTGACGATCACCCGACAATTGCCGGAGCCCGGCAACAATGGCTGAATCTGGGCGTACGAACGCGCGTTGTCCAGCACGATCAGCATCCGACGCTCGGCCAGCAGACTGTGGTAGAAGGCGACCCGGGCATCGATACCCTCTGGTACCTGCTCCGGCGGGCGCCCGAGCGCCCGGATGAAGTCGTCGAGCACCGCCGCGGCCCGGACCGGTTCGCGGTGCGGGTCATAACCCCGCAGGTCGACGAAGAGCTGGCCGTCCGGGAACTCCGCCGCCACCCGGTGCGCCCAGTGCACCGCCAGCGCGGTCTTACCGACTCCCACCCCGCCGCTGAGCTGACCCCATCGTAGTGGCCGGTTCCGGCCACGGTCGCCGAGTAGGGCGTCGTCGAGCTGGTCGAGTTCCCGGCGGCGGCCGGTGAACGCGGGCTCGTCGGGCGGCAGCTGGGCCGGCACCACATCGACGGCTGCGCTGACCACCGCTGGGCCGCTGGGCATCGCCAGGCCCGGATCGTCCCGCAACACCGCGGTGTGCAGGTCGCTGAGCACCGGCCCGGGCTCCAGCCCGAGCTCGGCGATGGAGTAGGACCGGCCCTGCCGGAACACCTCCAGCGCCTCGGCCCGCCGACCGCAGCGGTAGTGGGCCAGCATCAGGTGCGCTCGCGCCTGCTCCCAGGTCGGTTGCTGCCGGACCAGGTCGGTCAGCTCGCCGATCAACGCCCGGTGCTGCCCCAGCTCTAATCGGAGCGCTGTGTACTGCTCATACGCGCTGAGCCGTTCCTCCTCCAGCCGCGCCGCCGCCGCCCGGACCAGTTCGCTGCGGATGTTGACCAGGGCGCGGCCGCGCCACATCGCCAACGCCTCCCGGAACGCGGCGACCGCCCGTTCCACCCGCTGTGCCCGGGCGAACGAGCGCGCCTGCTCGACCCGCGCACTGAACTCGGTCGCGTCGAGCCGGTGCGGGTCGGTAACCAGCCGGTACCCGGGTGACGCGGTCACCACCACTTCGCCCGCGCCCGCCGCCTTGCAGGTCTTGCGGAGCCCGGCCACGCAGATCGCCACCTGGGTGCGGCCGGTGACCGGCGGATGCCCGTCCCATACCGCCTCGACCAGAGTGTCCACCGGCACCACCCGGCCGGCAGCGGTGAGCAACATCGCCAGCACCGTACGCTGACGCGCCCCCGCGATCGGCAACACCACCTCCCCCGCCCGCATCTCCAGCGGACCCAGCACCCGGAACTCCAGCGACCGGAGCTGGTCGGGAAGCTCGGATTCGACAATGGTCGGATCCGACATCAAAGCGTTATTCATTGCGGGCACCTCCGTTGACAGATGTGCCGGGTCACGGCATCATGTCGCACATGAGCGCGACCACACCGGACGGACGCCTCGGTCGGGTCGCGGTCGTGGGGGCCGGGCTCGCCGGCTCCTTGTTGGCTGTCCTGCTCGGCCGCCGCGGTTTCGCGGTCGATGTCTTCGAGCGGCGCGGCGATCCCCGCGCCGGCGGCGAGGCTGAAGGCCGATCCATCAATCTCGGGATCTCCGCCCGGGGCATCCGGGCGCTGCGGGCGGTGGGCCTCTGGGACGGGATGGCGCCGAGCCTGGTGCCGATGCGAGGCCGGGTGATCCACCAGCCCGGGGCACCGCTGCGGTTCCAGCCTTACGGCACCCGGCCGGAGGAGATCCTGCACTCGATCCGCCGCAACGAACTCAACGCGGTGCTCGTCGATCGCGCTGAGAAGGAGCCGGCGGTCCGATTCCACTTCGGATGGCGAGGCAGCGAGCTGGATCGCGACGGCGGTAGACTCACCCTCACCAAGCCGGGCACGGGCGAGCGTCGCACCGTCGAGGCGGATCTGATCATCGGGGCGGACGGGGCCTTCTCCGAGGTCCGGCAGTTGATGCACCGCGGCTTGCCGGTCAACTATCGGCAGGATTTCCTCGACTGGGGTTACCGGGAGCTGACCATCCGCAGCAATCCCGACGGCAGCGCCCGCACCCCGATCGAGGCGCTGCACGTGTGGCCGAGCCGCCGCGGTCTGGTCGTGGCCCACCCCAACACCGACAACTCGCTCACCTGCACGGTTCTGCTGCCACACCACGACGATCCGCAGCGTCCGGACCAGCCCAGCTTCGATTCGTTGACCACTGAGGCGGCGGTGGCGAGCTTCTTCGCCACCGAGTTCGGCGATCTGCCGGAGCTGGTGCCCGATCTGGCCGACCAGTACTTCGCCCATCCGGTCAGTCAGCTCGTCACGATTCGGACCGCCCCGTGGCACCACCGCGACCGGGTGGTGTTGGTCGGCGACGCGTGCCACGCCATCTACCCCTTCTACGGGCAGGGCATGAACTCGGCGTTCGAGGACTGTCTGGTCCTCGACGACTGCCTGGCCCGCTACGGGGTCTCGGAGACCGCGCTCGCCACCTATCAGCAGTCGCGGAAGCCGCACACCGATGTGCTTGCCGACCTGGCGACCGACAACTTCATCGAGCTGCGGGACCGGGTTCGCAATCCGTTGCACATGCTGCGGGCCCAGGCCGATCTGGCGCTGCACCGGCTGGCGCCGCAGCTGTGGCAGCCGCTCTACCGGATGGTGTCCCACACCGCGATCCCCTACGCCGACGCACTGCGGCGTGCCCAACGCCAGGACCGGCTGTTGACCTGGGGCGCGGCGGCGGCCACCGTCGGCACGGCGCTGGTGGCCCGGGCAGCCTGGCGCCGGCGGCGCGGCTGAGGCTACGCGCGCCGGCGCGACTGCGGCTGCCCGCGGCAGCCGTGCCGGCGCCGGCCTCCGCGACCGCGGCCTGACCATGTCAGCTCCCGGGCCGCTCGAGGTAGCCGGTCTCGACAAAGTAGTCGACGTAGCGGCGCAGCAGCGCGCCGTCGGCCGGTGGGCAGGGAACCCCCGCCGCCGCGGCATACTCCTCGGCTCGGGAGCAGTCGAACGTAGGCAGCGAATCCGCCGGTTCCTCCTCCGGCATCAACGGCGCGAACGACGCCAGGGCCAGGTCCTCCCCCTGGGAGACCCGGGTCAGCAGCTCCTCCCGCCACTGCGGATAACCGAGCCGGCGAACCGGGAAGCCGGCCCGCCGCAGCGTCACCGCGATCTCGTCGAAGCTGATGGTCGCGTTGTTGAAGTAGTGCAGTCCGCTGCCGTCGGGCTCCTCGCCGGCCGCGAGTCGCCGGGAGACGTGGCCGATGGTCGCGCTGACCGAGTCCACCGGGTACAGGTCGGTCTCGGCCTCCCACAGCGGCACGCTGCCCAGCTGGACATAGGTCTTGAGCAGCCGACTGAAGTAGTCGTCGACGTTGGTGGCGCCGGTGCGGCTGTCGCCGCTGATCCGGGCCGGCCGGTGGATGGTCACCGGCAGGCCCCGCTCGGCCGCCGCCCGTACCATCGTGTCGGCCACCCACTTGCTCTGGTTGTAGGCCGAGGTCATACCCACCGGCTCGGCCGGCACATCGGCCTCGCTTACCTGCCCGGAGCGGTACTGCTCCGAGAGGAAGACTCCCAGCGTGGAGACGAAGTGCACCGGCGTGGTTCGACCCGTCCCGGCGAGCCGGAGCACCGCTTCGGTGCCGGTCACGTTCGCCGGGCGGAGCCACTCGTAGGGCTGCAGAAAGTTCACCAACCCACCATTGTGGTAGATGGCATCGAGTTGCTCGCCGAGCGCGGTGAACTGGTCCGCCGACCACCCGAGCCCGGGTTCGGCGAGGTCACCGGCGACCGGCGTGATCCGCCCGGCCAGCTCCGGCCGCCACAGCTGGTAGCGCCGGAGGTTCTGCTCGATCCGCTCCGCCCCGGCGGTGGCCGAGCCCGCCCGGACCAGGCAGTAGACCGTGGCGTTGGTGTGCCGCAGCAGGTCGTCGAGCAGGTAGGCGCCGAGGAAGCCGGTCGCGCCGGTCAGCAACACCTGCGACAGCGGCCCGGGCCGGTACGGCGCCAGGTCGGCGCAGACGTCGTCGGGCAACCTAGCCTCCGCCCGCAGGTCCGGTGCCGCGACGGTAGCTCCGGTGGCGGGGTTGCCCGCCTGGTCGATCAGCTGCGCCAGCTCCGCCAGGGTTTCGGCCTGGAAGAGCAGCTTCGGCGAGGGTTGGTGGCCGAGCCGCCGACCCAGCCGGGTCGCGACGGTGATCGCCAGCAACGAGTGGCCGCCGAGGTCGAAGAAGTTGTCGTCGCGGCCGACCGGGTTGGGCAGCTCCAGCACCTCCGCCCACACCTCCGCCAGCACCGACTCGGTCGGCCCCGCCGGCGCGGTGTAGGCGGGCCGGCCGTCGTCGTCGGCGGCGGGCTCCGGCAGCGCGGTACGGTCCACCTTGCCGTGTCTGGTCAGCGGCAGCGACTCCAGTAGCAGCAGCCGGGCCGGCAGCAGGTACTCGGGGAGGCGGTCGCGCAGGTGACTCCGGAGCCGCTCGATGTCCAGCTCGACCGCCGGATGCGGTGCCACATATCCGATCAGCCGATCTCCGCCGACTCCGGCACGGGCGACCACCGCCGCCTCGCGTACCTCGGGGTGACTGGTGATCGCCGCTTCCACTTCGCTCAGCTCGACCCGGTGGCCTCGGATCTTGACCTGGGCGTCGGTCCGGCCGAGGAACTCCAGCTGCGGGGAACCGGCGGCGTGATGCCAGCGGGCCCGGTCACCGGTGCGGTACAGCCGCGCCCCCGGCTCTTCGCTGAACGGGTCGGGGACGAACCGGTCGGCGGTCAGCCCGGACCTACCCAGGTAGCCGCGGGCGACTCCGGCGCCGCCCAGGCAGAGCTCCCCTGGTACGCCGTCGGGGACCGGTCGCAGCCGCTCGTCGAGCACGTAGCAGCGGACGTTCGGCACCGGCGTACCCGCCGGGAGGTGACCGGCGCCAGCCACCTCGGAGCCATCTACTGTGGCGTATGTGGTGGCGCAGACCGTCGCCTCGGTCGGCCCGTAATGGTTGACCAGCCGTACCGAGCCGCCGGTGGCGCGCGCCCAGCCGGCTGCCTTACCGGCCGGGACCGCCTCGCCGCCGACCATCAGCTGGGTGAGTGGCCCCGGGTCGGGCACCTCACCGGCGGCGAGGTCGTCGACCCACTGCTGCCACAGCGCCGACGGCGCGTCGACCGCGGTGACGCCCTGTTTGGCGCAGCTGCGCAGCAGGTCCTTGCCAGCGAGCGCCGCCGGTTCCGGATGCAGCACCAGCGCGGCACCGCTGACCAGCGCGGGGAAGATGTCCCCCACCGAGGCGTCGAAGCTCAGCGGCGGGATCATCAACAGCCGGTCAGCGGCGGTGAACCCGTGCAGGTCCACAAACGACTGGGTGAGGTTGCTCAGGGCTGCGTGCGAGACCACCACACCCTTGGGCGCGCCGGTCGACCCGGAGGTGTAGATGACGTACGCCGCGTTGAGCGGGTGCAGCGGGGCGGCGGCCGGCACCGGGCCGGCCGCCGGGGGCAGCTGGTCCAGCAATACCAACCTACGGTCGAGGCCAGCGAACTGATCGGCGTGGCCGGAGGTGGTCACCAGCACCTCCGCCCCGGCGTCGGCGACGATCCAGCTCAGCCGCTCCACCGGATGCCCCGGGTCCAGCGGCAGGTAGGCGCCGCCCGCCCGCATGATGCCGAGCACCGCCACCAACGCGTCGGCACCGGCCGGGAGCGCTAGCGCGACCCGCTGGTCCGGGCCCACCCCGAGCGCGTGAAGCTGTTGCGCGAGTTGCCCGGCCCGCTGCACCAGCTCCCCGTAGGAGAGCGTCTCGCCTTCGGCGAGCAGCGCTGGCGCCGCCGGATGGTCGGCGGCGACCGCCGCCACCAGGTCCGGAACGAACCGCTGCGGGTACGCCCGGACCGGTTGCCGGTCGAGCAGCAGCTCCTCGCGCTGCGCCGGGGTGAGCAGCGGCACGTCCCAGCTGCGCTGCTCCGGCTCGGTGGTGAAGGCCGCCAGCAGCCGCGCCAGCTGGTCGGCCATCGCGGCGATGGTCGACTCGTCGAAGAGGTCCTGGTTGAAGTCGAACATCAGCTGGAACCGGCCCCGCCGCTGGCCCACCGAGAGGGTCAGGTCGAACCGGGCCGCCGGCACCGGCACCCGCAGCTGCCCGAGGTCGTCGAGCCCGGCCTCGGCCCCGGCCGCGCCGACGAGCTGTGACACATCATTGTAGACGAACATCACCTGAAAAACCGGTGAGTACGAGGCGCTCCGGTCCGGCCGCAGCGCCTCGGCCACCCGGTCGAACGGGACATCCGCATTGCTGAGGGCGGCCACGTGCTCGGCACGGGTCGCCGCCACTAGTTCTCGTAGCGTCGGATTGCCCGACAGGTCGCCGCGGGCGACGACGGTATTGACGAACAACCCGACCACCTGGTCGAGCTCCTCGGTGGGCCGGCGGGTCACGGCAGTGCCGACCAGCACCTCCCGCTGACCGCTGTAACGCGCCAGCAGCAGCTGGAAAGCGGCGAGCACGGTCGGATAGGGCGTGCTCCCCTCCCGCCGGGCGGTCGCCAGCAGGGCGCTGGTGACCTCGGCGGTCAGCGGTCGCTCGTAGCTACCACCCCGGAAGGTCTGCACCGCCGGCCGGGGCCGGTCGGTAGGTAGCTCCAGCAACGCCGGCGCGCCCGCGAGCCGGTCCCGCCAGTACTCGAGCTGCTCGGCGAGGCGCCGCTCCCCGGCCGCGTCGGTCTCGGCGCGGGCGTACTCGCCGTAGCTGGTAGGTAGCGGCGGCAGCGCCGCCGCGACGCCTTCGGTCTCTTCCCGGTAGCAGCGCGTGAACTCGCTGCGGAGCAGTTCGACCGAGGTGGCGTCGGCGATCAGGTGGTGGAGGTTCAGCAGCAGGACGTGTTCGTCGCCGGCGCGCAGCAACCGCAGCCGTACCAGCGGACCGGCGGTCAGGTCGAAGGGGCGGTGCAGCTCCTCGGCGAACGCCTGTTGGGCAGCTGCCGCCCGGTCCGCCGCGGGCTGGCCGGAGACGTCCACCACGGTCAGTTCGGCGGAGCCCCCGGGCGGGGCCACCACCTGTACCGGTTCCTCGTCGATGACGGTAAAGGTGGTCCGCAGGGCGGGGTGCCGGGCGATCAGCGCGTCCGCCACCCGTTGCACCGCCGCCGGGTCGACATCCGGGCCGAGCGGCCAGTGGTTGTGCACTGTGTAGAGCGGTTCGTCCGGGGCGAGCTGCTGCAGGAACCAGAGCCGCCGCTGGAACGGCGACAACGGGTACTGGAGCGGCGCTGCGACCGCTTGCCGGGACTCCCGCTCCCGCAGGGCCGCCGCGAGCAACGCCTCGATGTCCTGGTCAGACATCTGCGCCAGCCCGGACCCGCCGGCCGCGGTCGGGCTGGCCGGGGCGGTCGGGCTGGCCGGCGCCGGTGCGGCGGTCGGAGCCGGCGGGGCGGCCGTGGCCAGCGGCCCCGGCCCGGCCGCGGCGGCGCGTCCGTAGTCGGGGTGGGCCACGATCGCGGTCGCCAACTCGGCGATGGTGGCGCCCGCGAAGACGTCCCGCAGCGACAACTGCGGCCCGAACATGCCGCGGATCCGGGCGACCAACCGGGTGGCGGTCAGCGAGTGCCCGCCGAGCGTGAAGAAGTCATCGTGCACCCCGATCGGGTCGGTGATCGCGAGCAGCTGCGCCCAGGCGGCCGCGAGCTTCTCCTCCACCTCGGTACGGGGCGCGACGTGACTGACGGTGCTGGTGGCGCCCCAGGTCGGCGCCGGCAATGCCCGCCGGTCGATCTTGCCGTTGGGGGTGAGTGGAAATTCGGGCAGCACCACCAGCGTCGCCGGCAGCATGTAGTCGGGCAGGCTGGCGCGCAGATGTGGCCGCAGCTGTGGCCACAGCTGCGCCGGGGTCGCGTCGACCGCGACGGCGACCAGGTACCCGACCAGGCGGGTTTCGCCGGCGGAGGTGTCGGCGGTGACGACGGCCTGGCTCACCGCCGGGTGCTCGGCGAGCACCGTCTCGATCTCCCCGGTCTCGATCCGGAACCCGCGGACCTTCACCTGGTTGTCGGCGCGGCCGAGGAACTCCAGGCAGCCGTTGGGGAGCCGGCGGGCAAGGTCGCCGGTGCGGTACATCCGGGCACCGGCGACCCGGCTGAACGGGTCCGGCACGAACCGCTCGGCGGTCAGCCCCGGCCGGCCGTGGTACCCGCGGGTCAGCCCGTCGCCTCCGATATAGACCTCACCGACTACACCTAGCGGGACCGGCAGCAGGCGCGGGTCGAGGACGTAGAGCGCGGTGTTGCCCACCGGCGGCCCGACCTCGATCGCCGGCGGGGAGCCGGTCACCTGACCGGCCGCCGACCACACCGTGGTCTCGGTCGGCCCGTAGACGTTCCACAGCGAGATCTCGGGCCCCACCAGCTCGTCGGCGAGATCGGGTGGCAACGCCTCGCCGCCGCACAGCCGGGTTCGCACCCAGGCCGGCACGCCGCCGGCGGAGACCAGCATCCGCCAGGTCGCCGGGGTAGCCTGCACCACCGTCGCCTGTGCGTCGTCCAGCAGCCGCCGGAGCAATCGGGGATCGGTGCTCTGCTCCTGGGTAGCGATTACCAGCCTGGCACCGGTCCACAGTGGCAGCAACAGCTCCAGCACCGCGATGTCGAACGAGAGCGTGGTCACCGCGACCAGCGTGTCGGAACCAGCCAGCCGCAGCGACCCGGCGAACCAGTCGAGCAGGTTCACCACCGGCCGGTGCGGCACCTCGACGCCCTTCGGCCGGCCGGTCGACCCCGAGGTGTAGATGACGTACGCCAGGTTGTCGCCCCGGACTCGAACCGGCTGCGGCTGCGGCGGGGCCGCGGCGACCGCCGCCCCGTCCAACCGCAGCACCACCACGCCCGGGCCGGCGAGCTGCGCGGCGAGCCGGTGCTGCGCTTCGTCGGTGACGATCACCCGCAGGCCGGAGTCTGCCACCATCATCCGCAGCCGGTCCGCCGGGAACGCCGGGTCCAGCGGTACGTACGCCCCGCCGGCCCGCCACACTCCGAGCATCCCGGCGAGCATCCCGGCTGAGCGGTCCACGCAGAGCCCGACCAGGGCATCGGGACCGACCTCGTGCTCGGCGAGCACGGTGGCGAGCCGGGCCGCGTGTTCCCCCACCGCCGACAGCGGCGTGACCGTCTCCCCGACGGCGACGGTGCCCGCTCCGGCGAGCGCCGCCACCAGCCGCTCGACCGCCGCGTCGGCCGAGATCGGCGCCGCGGTGCGGTTCGGCGCCCCGATCACCTCGTCGCGCTGCCCGGCCGGCAACAGGTCGATGTCGAAGACCGCGCGGTCCACGTTGTCGGTGACCGCCTGCAGCACCTCGGTCAGGCAGCCGGCGAACCGGCGAGCCCAGTCGGCGCTGAACAGGTCGGTCTTGTACTCCACCGCGACCCCGGTCGCACCGCCCGCCAGCGGCACCACCTCGACGGTCAGGTCGAACTTGGCGCTCCGGGTGTGCCGGCTCTCGGCGGTCAGCGTCAGGCCCGGCAGCCGCAGCTCCGCCGGGGGTGTGTTCTGCACGATCAGCTGCACCTGGAAGACGGGCGAGTGGCTCAAGCTACGTTCGGGCTGGAGCGTCTCGACCAGCTTCTCGAACGGCACCTCCTGGTTGCTCAGCCCGGCCAGCGTCGCCTCCCGGGCCTGCGCCAGCACCTCCCGGAAGCTGGGGTTGCCGGCCAGCCGGCCCCGCAGCGCCAGGGTGTTGACGAACAATCCGACCAGTTGGTCCAGTTCCGGATGGGTCCGCCCGGCGATCGGGGTACCCACCACGATGTCCCGCTGCCCGGTGTAACGGGCCAGCGTCACCTGCAGCGCCGCCAGCATCACCATGAACTGGGTGGTGTCGGTCCGGGCGGTCAGCCGGCTGATCTGGTCACTCAGCGCCTCCGGCAACGGGAAGACGGTCCGGTCGCCAGCGAACGTCTCGGTGGCCGGACGTGGCTGTTCGGTCGGCAGCTCCAGCAGCGCCGGCGCCCCGGCCAGATGCTCCCGCCAATGCTCGAGTTGGCGTGCCAACTCCTCCCCCGCGAGTTGCCGGCGCTGCCAGGCCGCGTAGTCGCCGTACCCCAGGGGTAGCTCGGGCAGCCGCGGCGCCTCCCCGGCCACACCCGCCCGGTACGCCTCGCTCAGCTCCGCCGCCAGCAGGCCGATCGACCACCCGTCGGCGACGATGTGGTGCATCGTGATCAGCAGGAAGTGGTCGTCGTCGGCGAGCCGCAGCAGCTTGACCCGCAGCAACGGTCCGGTCGTCAGGTCGAACGGGGCCCGGGCTTCAGCGGCGGTCACCTCCCGGGCGACCGGGAGCCGCTCCGCCGCTGCGACCGCGGTGAGATCTTCCACCAGGATCGCCGTCGGCTCCGCCGGCCAGACCAGCTGGTACGGCTCGCCCTCCAGCTCTCCGAAGGTGGTGCGGAGGGCACCGTGGCGGCCGACCACGGTATCGAGCGCCTGCTGCAGCGCCGGTCGGTGGAGCTCGCCGCGTAGCCGCAGCGCCATCGGCATGTGGTAGACGGGGTCTCCGGGCGCCAGCCGTTCCAGTACCCACATCCGTTCCTGGCTGAACGAGACCGGGTACCGCTGCGCCCCGGCGGTCGCCGGCAGCGGTGCGGGCTCCTGGCCGGTGGCGGTGCCGCCGGCGGCCTCACTCCGGGCGCTGCCGGCGAGACTCCGGGCGGCGTCGGCCAGCTCGGTCAGGCGCAGCTCCGGCTCGGCCAGCGCCTGACCGACCAGGCTTACATACCGTTCGGCTAGCCGCTCCACGGTCTCGCGCCGGAACAGGTCGGTCCGATACTCGATCCGCCCTTCGTCGTCGGCGGCCACCAGCAGCAGCTCGTCGCGGGCCACCCCGTGGGCCCGGCCCCGGTCGAAGCTCTTGAGGTGGTTGAAGCCGAGTTGGTACAGCGGCCGGTAACTCGGGTCCCGCTGCGAAACCAGATGCTTGACCAGCGTCTGGATCGGCAGATCCTGGTTGTCCCAGGCTTCGAAGAGCCGGTCCCGAACCCGGCCGAGCAGGTCGACGAATCGAGGGTCGCCACCGGCGTCCACCCGGATCACCAGCGTGTTGACGAACATGCCGATCAGCGGTCGCAGCTCGGCTCGGTCCCGGCCCATCGCCGGCACCCCCACGACCACGTCCGGCTCACCGCTCGTCTCCGCCAGCACCGCCACGTAAGCGGCGAGCATCACCGCCAGCTCGGTGGCGCCGTGCGCCCGGGCGAGCGACTGCGCACTATGGCCGGTGCCGGGCGGGAGCGTGAAGAGGACATCGTCACCCTCGTGGGCCTGTGCCGGCGGCCGCGGTGAGTCCAGCGGCACCGCGTGCACCGGGGGCGCCCCCGCCAGCTGCCGCAGCCAGTACGCCAACTGCTGCCGCCCGGTGTCGCCCGCGACCAGCGCCCGCTGCCAGGCGGCGAAGTCGGCGTACTGGATCTCCAGCTCGGGCAGGGTCGGCTCCCGGTGCTCGCGCGCCGCCGCCGCCAGCTCCGCCAACTCCGCGTAGAGCACGGTCGCCGAACCACCGTCGTAGATGGCATGGTGCACCGCGAACACCAGCTGCCAGCCGGTGCTCAGCCGCACCAGTCGGGCCCGCCACAACGGCGCGGTCGCCAACTCGAACGGGGTGGCGGCTTCGACCTCACAGATCTGGCACACCCGCCGCTCCTGCTCGGCCACGGGGGCCGCGGACAGGTCGGTCACCGGCAGCGACGGCACCGGCAGCTCCGCCGCGACCACCTGCATCAGCTCGCCGTCGCGTAGCTGCAGCGAGGTCCGCAGACCCTCCTGCCGCGCCACCAGCCGGGCGAGCATCTGCTCGATCTGCCCGTGGGTCAGGTCACCGGGCAGGTCCGCGGTGGTGACGAGGTTGTACGCGGTCAGATCGGGTGTGGCCTGGCAGTCGAGCCACACCCGCTCCTGCGCAAAGGAGGCCGCCGCCACCCACTCCGTCGTCATCTGGTTCCTCGCTCTCGCCACCGTGCTCGGTCTACTCTGGTCAGCCGCGTTGGATTCGGGTGATCTGCGATTCGCCGCCGGCAGCCTCGGGCTTCCGCAACGACTCCACCTGCTCGGCCATCCCCGCCACCGTCGGGTGGGCGAACAGGCTGCGCATCGGCAGCTTCACCCGCACCGCGCTGCGCACCTGGGCGATCAGCTGCACCGCCACCAGCGAGTTGCCGCCGAGCGTGAAGAAGTCGTCCTCGGCGCCGACCCGCGACACCCCGAGCACCGAGCTCCACACCTCGGCCAGCTGCGCCTCCAGCTCCGTCCGAGGCGCCACATATCCGTCGTCGTAGCCGGCTTCGTCCGTCGACACCGACCCGGCCGCCGGATCGTCGCCGGTGGCGCCGGCCGCCGCGGCGGCGGTCTCGGTGTCCAGCCGGCGGGTCTTCTCCCGCAACACCGCCAACGGGCTGGCGGCCACCACCACCTGCGGGCCGAGATCGGCGGCCAGCAGTCGCCGCAGCGCCTCGGCGCCCTCCTCGGGGCTGATCGCGTCACCGCTGGCGGCGGCGTCGAGGGCCACGCTGGCGGGCGCGGTGAGCCCGGCGCTGACCGCGGCCGGATCGATGCGGCGCAGCATGAAGTCGGTGATCTCGACCAGCACCTGCCCGTCCGAGTCGACGAGCGTGACCTCCGCGCTCATCACCTCGCCACCGTCGGGGTGGTAGCGGAGATGGCTGAAGCAGACCGCCGGCAACGGCGCCCGCACCAGCACCCGGCCGTACCCCATCGGGAGGTAGGTGCCCTCGGCTGCCCGGAAACCGAACGAGGTGGCGACGTCGAGCAGCGCCGGGTGCAGGCCCCACCGGGCCAGGTCACCGGTGGCTGCCGCCGGCAGCTCCAACCGGGCCAACTCTTCCCGGTCGCCGCGGTACACCTCGCGCAGGCAGTCCCACCGAGGTCCGAATGAGACGATGCTGCCGCGCTCGCCGGCCGCCGGTGCGCCGGCCCTGGTGCACCGGGCAGTGACCGCGGCGAGGTCGACGCCGGCCGCCGGTGGCGGGGTGACCCACTGGCCACGCCCCTGCGCGTGGGTTCGTTGCCGGCCAGCCAACCCGCTGCTGATCCGGAACTCACCATCCGGGGAGACATCGACCTGGTAGCGCGCGGCCAGGTCAGCGGGGACCGACAGCGGTTCGGTGAAGACCACGTCCTGCAACGAGATCACCTGCCCCGGCTGCGGCGCCGGCAGCAGCTGGGTCAGCGCCTCCCGGGCACACTCCACATGACCGGTGCCGGGCACCACCGGCACCTCCGCGATCCGGTGCTGGTCGACCAGCCAGTGGCTGTCGGCGCTGATCCGGCCCGAGACGCTGCGGGAGGTACGGGCGGTCAGCACCGGGTGGGACAACGGGGTGACCGCGGCGTCGCTGGCCCGCAGCCCTTCCGGTGCGGCCACCTCCGCGGCCATCCCGACCTCCGACCAACCACCCCAGTTGACCGAGACCACCCGGGTCGACCAGCCGTGCTCGCTGCGGGCATAGGCGTCCAGGAAGGCGTTCGCCGCGCAGTAGTCGAGCTGCCCCAACCCACCGGTTACCGCCGTCACCGAAGAGCAGAGCACCACGAAGTCCAGCGCCAGGTCGCCGTAGGCGGCGCGCAGCGCGAGCGTGCCGGCGAGCTTGGGCCCGAGCACCGCCTCGGCGTCGGCGCGCTGGCGGACCTCGGCGAGGCCGCCGCCGGGCAGTCCGGCGGCGTGGACGATCCCGTGCAGACTCTGCAGGGGTCCCGACCGCCGGAGTTCGCGGAGCTGCTCCGGGTCGGTGATGTCCACGGCGCGCACGTGCACGGTGGCGCCGGCGCGCTCCATCCGGCGGATCGCGGCGATCGCCCGGCCGGTCCGGTCGCCGAGGCCGTGCTCGGCTAGGTACTCCTGCCACTGGTCCCGCGGCGGCAGCCCGGTCCGCGCGACCAGCAGCAGCTCGCCACGGGTACGCCGGGCCAGGTCCTCGGCGATGGTGATCCCGATGCCCCCGAGCCCGCCGGTGATCAGGTAGCCGCCCCCCTCGCGTAGCCGCGGCTCGCCGCCGGGGAGACTGACCTGCTCGTAGCGCAGCGCCCAACGGCGACCGGCGCGCAGCGCCACCTCGGCGGCGGGCTCGCCCGGGTCCGGCGCGGCGCGGCGCAGCTCGCCGACTATCTCATCGGCCGCCGTCTCCGGGCCGGTGTCGATCCGCCGCACCGCCAGCTCGGCGACCTCCAGCGGCGCGACCCGGGCCACGCCGGCCAACGTGGCGTGCTCGGGCCGGCGCAGCCCGCCCGGGACCGGGTCCTCGGTCTCGCTCGTGATCAGGTCGAGCCGGATCGGGCCGGCGGCCTCGGGCCGGGCCGCGACCGCCTGCACCAGCGCCAGCGCGCTGAAGAAACCCTCCTGCTGGGCGGCCCAGCCACCGGAGACGTCGGTGACCGGGGCGCCGTCGAGAGCGGTCGCGTGGATCACGTGCGACGCCGCGGCCACCGCGGCCGGCTCCTGACCCGGCGGGAACTCGGTGACCGCTGCGCCACCGAATCGCAGCGCCGCGGCCAACGCCCGCCCCCGCGCCCCGGCGACCACCACTGCACAGGCCCCGAGCTGCTGGTCGGCCGGCGCGCCGGGCAGCTGCCGCCAGGTCGGCACCGCGAACCGGTCCGGCACCGGCAGCGGTCCGGCGGCTGCCGATACCTCCTCGTCGGCGCCGCGC
Organism: Natronosporangium hydrolyticum; assembly: GCF_016925615.1. Classification (NCBI taxonomy): domain Bacteria; kingdom Bacillati; phylum Actinomycetota; class Actinomycetes; order Micromonosporales; family Micromonosporaceae; genus Natronosporangium; species Natronosporangium hydrolyticum. The sequence continues at coordinate 1,899,133 of NZ_CP070499.1, read as the reverse complement.
CGACCAGCGCTCTGCGCACCGGCCCCGCCCGCGCCGTCCCCGGTCACCGGGTCCGGGTCCGACCAGTGCCGCTGGCGCTCGAACGGGTAGGTCGGTAGCGCCACCCGGCGCCGGCCGGCTGCGCTGGCGTCCAGCGTCACCGGCGAACCCGCGGTCCACAGCCGGCCGGCGGCCGCGTAGAGCGTGGCTAGTTCGCTGCCCGGCTGCGAGGGCAGGCTCGGCAACGGTGCTGGCTGGCCCTTGGCGAGCTGTAGCCGGACCAGGCCGGCGAGCTGGCGGCCCGGCCCGCACTCGACAAAGTGCCACGGCCCGCCGCCGGCCTGCGCCAGGATCGACGCCACCGCGTCGCCGAACCGCACCGGCTGCCGCAGGTGCGCCGCCCAGTACCCGGGGTCGGTCGCCTGCTCGTCAGTGATCGGCGCACCAGTGACATTGGACCAGAACCTTGCCTGGGGGGCCGATCTCGGTACGGCGGCCACCGCAGCCTCGAAGTCGGCCAGGATCGGCGCCATCATCGGCGAGTGGAAGGCGTGTGACGTACGGAGCCGGCGGGCACCCACCCCGTCGGCCTGCAGCGCCTCGGCGAACTGCGCCACCGCCTCGGTCGGCCCAGCCACCACACACGTACCCGGGCCGTTGACCGTCGCCACCACCAGCTCCGCCGGCAGCCGACCAGACACATCAGACTCTGCCAGTGGCACCGCCAGCATCGCCCCGGCGGGGACCGACTGCATCAGCTCCCCGCGCCGGGACACCAGTCGCAGCGCGTCCGCCAGCCGGAAGACCCCGGCGAGGGTGGCTGCTACGTACTCGCCGACCGAGTGTCCGAGCATCGCCGCCGGCTCGACTCCCCAGCTCCGCCACAACATCGCCAGCGCGTACTCGAGTACGAAGAGGGCGGGCTGGGTGTGCCGGGTCTCCTGCAGCCGTTCCGCGGCGGCCGGGTCGAAGAGCAACTCCCGAAAGTCCGGGCCCAGCACGGCCAGGCACTCGTCGACCGCTGCCGCGAACGCCGGCTCGGCACCGTACAGCTCCGCCCCCATCCCGGCGTACTGCGAACCCTGGCCGGAGAAGAGGAAAGCCACCCGCGGCGGCTCCCCGGCCACACCGGTGACCAGGCGCTTGCCGGAACGCAGGCCGGTGACGGCGTCTCCGGCATCGGTGGCGACCACCGCCGCCCGGTGCGCCCGAGCGGTGCGCCCCACCCGCAACGTGTGCGCCACGTCGGCGAGCGGCAGCTCCGGCCGCTGCGCGAGATGGTCAGCGAGCTGCCGGGCGGCGGTCTGCAGCGCGCTGGGCGTCCGGGCGGAGAGCTGCAGCACCTCGGCGCTGCGGGCCGGGGCCACCCGGCCCGGCTCCGGCACGGGCGCCTCTTCCAACACCACATGGGCATTGGTGCCGCCCACGCCGAACGAACTCACCGCGGCGCGACGCGGCCCGCCAGCCGGCTCGAACTTCGCCGGCACACTCGCCACATAGAACGGGCTCTGCTCGAAGTCGATCTCCGGATTCGGCCGCTCGTAGTGCAGCGACGGCGGGATCATCCCGTGTTCCAGCGACAGCACCGCCTTGACCACCCCGACGATGCCGGCGGCCTGGCTCAGATGCCCGATGTTGGACTTCACCGAACCGATCGCGCACCACTGCCGGTCGCTGGAGCGGGGACCATAGACCGAGGTGAGCGCGGCGACCTCGATCGGGTCGCCGAGCGCGGTGCCGGTGCCGTGGGCCTCGACATAGGTGATGCTGCGGGGGTCGATGTCGGCCACCTCGACCGCTTGGGCGATCACCGCCGCCTGGCCGGAGACGCTCGGCGCGGAGAAGCCGACCTTACTGGTGCCGTCGTTGTTGACCGCGTTGCCGCGCACTACCGCCCGGATCCGGTCACCGTCGGCGATCGCGTCCGCGAGCCGCTTCACCACCACCACCCCGGCCCCGGAACCCCAGACCGTGCCGGCGGCGTCGGCGTCGAACGGCCGGCAGTGCCCGTCCGGTGAGACGTAGCCTTCCATCCCCAGGTAGCCGACCCGGTGCGGCAGCTCCACCGACACCCCACCGGCCAGCGCCAGCTCACACTCTCCGTTGCGGAGCGCCTCACACGCCAGGTGCAGCGCCACCAGCGAGGTCGAGCAGGCGGTGTGGATGGTCAAGCTCGGCCCTCGCAGGTTCATCCGGTAGGAAACCTGCGTCGCCACATAGTCCGGCGAGTTCACTGTGGTCACCGAGAGCTGGCCGGCGTCACCGGCCCACAGCGAACGGTTGGTACGCAGATTCAGCCACTCGTAACGGACATGGCCGCTGCCGGCGTACACGCCGATCGAACCCGGGTACCGGGCCGGGTCGTACCCGGCGTCCTCCAGCGCGGTGTGGGCGCTCTCCAGGAACAACCGATGCTGCGGGTCGGCCAGCTGCGCCTCCCGGGCGGTCATCCCGAACAGCTCGGCGTCGAAGTGCTCCAGTTGATCGAGCACCGGCGCGGCCGACACCCAGCTCGGATTGCTCAGATCCGCTTCGGTAGCCCCGGCCGCGAGCTGCTCCTCCCGGGACAGTTCCCGCACCGACTCCCGGCCGTCGATCAGGTTCCGCCAGAACTCCTGCGCGTCGGCCGCCCCCGGGGCCCGGACCGCGAGCCCTACGATCGCGATCGGTTCCACGCTGTGCTCGTCGGTCATGTCGGCCTCCTGCGTCGGCTACGGGATCGTCGGGCCGCGGCTACCTGGGCGGCCCGGGACAACTCGGGATCGGGCGCGTCGCCATCGAGGTGGGCGGCGAGCGCGCGGACTGAGGGGTAACGGAACAGATCGACCACCGGCAGCGACCGGCCGGTCAGCTCGGCCAGCCGGTGCTGCACCGCGACCAGGGCGAGGGAGTGTCCGCCCACGTCGAAGAAGTTGTCGGTGGCCCGGACCGCGGTGAGTCCGAGCACCTGCCGCCAGACATCGGCGACGAGCCGTTCGGTCGGGGTGACCGGGTCGGCGGGCAGGACCGGACCACCGGCCGGCGCCGGGGTCACCGCCGCCACCTCCGGCACCCGGTCGGTGCGGAACTCGCCCGGGACCTCCGCCACCGGCCGGTCCGGGGCGGAGACCAGATTCGCCAGCAGCGCCGGCAAATCGGCGGCGAGCCTGCTCATCCGGTCGGCGTCGTACAGATCCCGGTTGTAGAGCAGGTCGAGCACCAGCTCACCGTCCCGCTCCAGCAGGTAGACGGTGAGGTCGAACGGCGACCCGGGCGGCGCCACCGGCACCGGCGAGGCGGTAACCCCGGGCAGCGCCAGTTGTGGGCTGCCGAAGGTGTACGCGTTGAAGATCACCTGGATCAGCGGTGACCGGCTCGGGTCCCGCGCCACGCCGAGGTCTTCCACGATCCGCTCCAACGGCGCGGCGGGGTGGCCGGTGGTGGCGAGGAACTCGTCCCGGGCGGCCCGCACCGCGTCCGCGAAGCTGCGGTCGTCGGCGATCCGCAACCGGAGCGGGACGATATCCACAAAGAACCCGACGACCGGTTGCATGGCTGCCAGCCGACGGTCGGCGTGCACGGCGCCGACCACGAGGTCGGTCCCGCCGGTGAGCCGCCGGAGCGCCTGGCCGAGCCCGGCGAGGACCAGCTGCGGCACGGTCGCCCCGCACTGCCGCGCGAGCGCCCCGATCGCTGCCTCGTCGCCCAACCGCGCGGTCACCAGCGCTCCGGCGTACCGCTGCACCGGCGGCCGCGGATGATCCCGCGGCAGGTCGAGTGTGGTGGGTGCGCCCGCGAGGTGATCGGCCCACCAGCTTCGATCGGCGCTGCCGGCGCGCTGGTCGCGGCGCGCCAGCCAGTCGGCGTAGTCGGCGTAACCGTACGGCAGCGGCGCCAGCTGCGGTGATTCGCCGGCCAACGCGGCTCGGTAGGCGGCGGAGAGGTCGGCGTAGAGCGGAGTCTGCGACCAACCATCCACGATCGAGTGGTGAAACGCCAGCGCCAGCACGTGTTGCCGTTCGCCCAACCGGAACAACCGGGCCACCCAGAGCGGCCCCTTCGCCAGGTCGAACGGGTGCGCCGCCAGCTCCGCCACCAACTCCGGCAGCTCCGCCTCGGTGGCCGGCTCCACCACCAGCGCGACCTCACCGGGTGGGTCGCAGACCGCGTACGGCTCGCCCCCGGCGTCCGCGATCCGCCAGCGCAGAATGTCCTGCCGCTGCGCTACGGCGGCCAGGGCGCTGCCGAGCGCGGCCACGTCCAGCTCACCGAGCAGCCGTTCCGCGAAGACGATGTGGTAAGCGGTGAGCCTCGGGGCAAGCTGGTCGAGGAACCACATCCGGCGCTGCGACGGCGCCAACGCCGGTGGGTGCCCCCCGGTGAGCTCCGCAGCGGCGAGCCCCGCCGCCGCCGCGACCCGCACGGTCAACGCCGCCAGAGTGCGGGCGGCGAAGACATCCTCGACGCTGACATCCCGGCGGAGCTGCTCCCGGATCGCCGCCACCAGCCGCATCGCGGCCACCGAATGGCCACCCGCGGCGAGGAAATCCGCCGCCGGTTCCGGTGGAGGGCCACCGAGCACGCGTTGCCACAGCGCCGCCAGCGAGTCGCCATCGGCCACAGCGGGCGCCTCGACCAGCCGCCCCGCCCACTCCCGCAGCGTGCTCCGATCCACCTTGCCGCTGGCGCCGAGCGGCAGCTGCGGCAACCGCTCGACGAACCGGGGCACCATCGCCGCGGGCACCCGCTCCCCGGCGAACTCCCGCAGCGCCGACCGGTCCGGCGCGCTCTCCGGCGCCACGAAGGCCGCCAGCTCCACCCCGTCGGGGCCGTCGACCGGGGTTACCGCCGCGTCGCCGACCGCCGGGTGTGCCCGCAGCACCGCCTCGATCTCCGCCAGCTCGATCCGCTGACCGCGCACCTTCAGCTGACCATCACGCCGGCGGAGATACTCCAGGTCGCCGGAGGGCAGTTGACGCACCAGATCGCCGGTGCGGTACATCCGCGCCCCCGGCTCACCAGCGAACGGGTCCGGCAGGAACCGGGCGGCGGTCAGCCCTGGCCGGCCCAGGTAGCCGCGGGCGATGCCGGCCCCGCTGAGGTAGAGCTCCCCCACCTCCCCGGTGGGCACCGGCGCGCCGGCCTCGTCGAGTACGTACACCCGGTGGTTCGGCAGTGGCGCACCGATCGGTAGCGGCTCCTGCCAGCTGCCCGACAGCTCCTTGACCACCTGGCAGACAGTGGCCTCGGTAGGTCCGTAGACATCGAAGAAACGGTGCCCGGGCTGGCTCGTCCAGGGCCCGACCAGCGTCGGCGGCACCACGTCGCCGCCGGAGAGCGCAACCGCGAACTCCGGCAACCCGGCTGGGTCGAGCAACCCCAGCACCGCCGGGGTCACCACCCCCCAGGTGACCTGGTGCTCGGCGGCGAACCGCTGCAGTCGCGCCGGATCGGTCCGGTCGCTGTCGCCCGCCAACGCCACGCACCCGCCGTGCGCCAGGGTGACATACACATCGAAGGTCGCGGCGTCGAAGCTCAACGAGTTGACCCCGAGGGTGCGCATCTGCGGCCCCACCCCGGGCAGCCACCGGCGGCAACCGGTGACGAACTCCACGACGTTGCGGTGGCTGGTCAGCACCCCCTTCGGCGCGCCGGTCGAACCGGAGGTGTAGATCACGTGCGCGACGTTGAGCGGGGCCGCTGGCCCCGCCGGCAGCAGCCCGGGATCCACAAGCGACGTGGCTGCCGGCACCGGCAGGAACTCGGCGGCGTCCTCGCCCAGCAGCTCCCGACCGGCCGCGTCGGCGACCACCAGCTCCACCCCGGCGTCGGCGAGGATGCTGCGGCAACGCTGGCGCGGCTGCGCCCGGTCCAGGGGTAGATACCCGGCGCCGGAGAGCAGCACCCCCAACACCGCCACCACCAGCTCGGGGGTCCGCCGTGCGCAGACTCCGACCACCCGCTCCGGCCCGGCACCACGCCGGCTCAGGTTCGCGGCCAGCGCCGCCGCCCGACTCACCAACTCCTGGTAGGTGAGCACGGTCGACCATTGGCGTACGGCCGGGTCACCGGGGCGAGCCCGGGCCTGGGCCAGGACCAGCGCCGGCAACGTCGCCGGTTGCTCAAGCATCGGGTTCCCCCACGTGTAGCCGCAGCTCGCTGAAGTATCGGTTGCCGGCGGCGTCCGGCACCCAGGCCTGATCGGGCGTAGGCAGCATCTCGCTGACCACCACGGCCACCTCGCCGCCGCCCTCCGCCGCTGCGGCCCGCGCGAAGGTCGCCAGCGACCGGACATAAAGCACACTGCGAAAGTCCACATAGATCGGCTTGGTCTCGGTGCCGATCCGCAAGAAGACCTGCTCCGGCAGGCCTAGTCGGCGCCGCCACCGCCGGGCGGCCAGGAACCGCTCCCGGTCCCCCGCCGCCTCGGCCAGCCCGGTCTCGGCGACCGTGGTCCGCCAGGTCTCCCGGCTGACAATCAACTGGTCGACCGCCACCCGGGGGGTGTGCGCCCGGGTGTCGAGCAACTTGAACGAGTCGAGCGTGTGCAGCGCCAACAGCCGAGAGAAGACCTCAAGGAGTGGGTACTCCCGGCCGTCGGCGGTGACCACCCGCAGCTCCTCACCCCCGGCCGGCCCGCTGGCGGGACCTCCACCCGGCGCCGGCCGGACCCGCATCGAGGCGGCCGGCATCAACCGTCGCCGGTCCGCGCCGGGGGCGGGGGCGAACCCGAGCTGCCGGTCAGACGGTGCGGCGAGGGTCGGCGCCAGCCGACCCCCGATCCGGGGCCAGTCCGGCGGATAGAGCAGCCGCACTTGATCCGGCCCGAGATCCCGGGCGAGCTCCGCCACTAGCCGCTCCGGCTGCGGATGGAACCCGGTGAAGAGTGCGTTGTCGAAGACCGGCCACCCGACGTGCAGCTCCCCGAGCACCACGGTGAACTCGCCCCGGTTGACCGCCGCCACGTCCGGCGCACAGATCTGCAGGTCGGGGCTGTGCAACCGGCCCGCCGACCAGCCGGTCCCGCGGTCCGGGAAGACCCGCGCCACCGGGCCGGCTAGCTCTTCGGCGCGCAGCTGTAGCACCCGGGTGCCCGCTGGCGCCTGGGCCAGCCCCAGCAACTCAGCCCACCGCCGCTGGAACTCGCCGACCACCGCGTCGACCGGCCGCTCGGCCGCCCCGAAGAGCATGCCCTGCGCCAGGAACCACAGCTCGGCCAGATTGACCTCGTCACCCGGGCCGGTGGCCAACTCCTCATACAGCTCCCGCAGCGCCGACCCGTACGCGGCGGCGAGTTCGGCGCAGAGCCAGCGCGCGGCGCGCAGCAGCAACCCCATCGGCGCGTTGAGCGCGGCGAGCAGCGGCTCTCCGAAAGCGACGGTCAGATCACGGGCAGTATCTTCGAAGCACACCCGTCGACCGGCGTAACTCTGCCCCGGCCGGCGCTGCGCCGGCTGGCCGGTCAGTTCGGTGAACTCCCCGTCGAGCGCGGCGAGCGCCCCGGCCAACGCGGTCGGGTCTCCGGCTGCGCTTGCCACCCGGCCCCGAGCCGCCCGTAGCCGGTCCAGGCCGGTTCGGGCGCGCTCCCGCACCGGCTCATCGCCGATGCCGGCGATCCGGTCCGCCAACACCGACTCCGCCTGCGGCCCGATCGGCAGGTCGACATCCCACCGCAGCAGCCCCCGCTCGGCCAGCCGTTCCAGCAGCAACAGGCCGTCGGCCGCGCGGGGCAGCGCCAGCTCGGCCACCACCTGGTCGGCGGTACGACTACCGTCGCAGGCAGACAGGGCTAGATACTCCGGTCGGGAGAGCCGCTCCGGCGGGCGCGGCGGCGCGATCACCGCGCCGTCGGCGAGGTGCAGGTGCGGCTGCCGGACCGGCCGCAGCCACCGGCGGATCTCCGGGTCTGCGGCGAGCCGCTGGCCGAACTCGGCCAGTGCCCACGACTCAAACGACACCCGCCGCTCCTGCAACAGCCCCGGCCCCGGTCGCACCTGGATCGCCTCGGACTGGCCACCGTCGATCCGGGCCCAGCAGACCGGCCCGAAGAAGCCGATGGTTTCGTTCTTGGCGCAGTAACGCTGCCAGTACCGCACCACCGTGAGCTCCCGGTGCCGAGCGACGCTCGGGCGATACTTGTCGCCCGCGACCAGACCGTCCAGGGTCGCCAGCACACTCGGCGTCTGCCAGGTGACCGCCTCCCGGAACCGGGGGTCCGCCGCGATCTTCCGGATCTGTGCCGACCCCTCCGCCTGCGCCACCGCCAGCTGCTTGTCGAGCTGCGTCGCGTGCTCCTCGGTACCGGCCACGAGGTAGGAGTCGGCGGCCGTGGCGCACTCGGCCGTGACCAACTGGTCCAGCCCGTCGGCGGGGAAACCGGTGGTGCGCAGCAGCGCGTCGCGCCACACCGACCAGCCCGTCAGCACCTCCCGATCACCGGCGCCGGCGGTCGCGCCCCCGCCAGCCGGTCCGGCAGCGTCGGCCAAACCAGCACCGGCGACGCCGGTCAGGTGCTGGCGCACCTGCTCGGCCACCTCCGGCAGCCGCTGCTGGGGGAAGAAGTGCCCACCGTCCAGTTGGTGCAGTGTGAACCCGGCGCTGGTGTGGCGTCGCCATGCCGCCACCTCGGCTACCGGCACCGCGGCATCGCCCAGCCCGGCGAGCCCGACGATCGGCACCGGCAGCGGGGCACCGGGCGTGAACTGGTAGCTGTCGATCCAAGCGAAGTCGGCCCGGAGCGTGGGCAGGAAGACCTCTCGCAGCTGCGGATCAGCGGCGACGGCCGGCGGCAGGCTGCCGTGCTCCGACAACCGGGACAGCAGCTCGTCATCGGGCAGCCGGGACAACCCGTCCAGCGGGCCCTGGCCGGTCAGGTCCGGCGCCCGGCAGGCGGCCACGAAGAGCACGCTCGGCAGCGGCCCGGCCACCGCCATCAGCCCACGCACGAGTTCGAAGCCGAGCCGCCCGCCCATCGAATGACCGAACAGCGCGTACGGCCGGTCGACCTCCCCGGCCAACGCCGCGACCAGCGCCGGCACATCCACCTCCGCCGGCTCGGCGATCCGCTGTTCCCGGCCGGGTAGCTGCAGCACGCGTACCTCGGCGGCGTCGCCGATCGCGTCCGGCCACGCGGCGAAGCTGCCGGCACCGACGCCCGCCGGCGGCAGGCAGATTAGTAAGGCCCGGGCGGTAGGCCGCGGCTGCGGAGTGCGGAACCAGCTCATGCCACCACCGCCACCGCGTCGTCCCAGCAGCGCTGCCGGGAGAAGGGCTGTGCGGCGGTGGGCAGCCGCGACCAGCCCGGCGTCGGCGGCTGGGCCACCACGACGTGGGCGTTGGTGCCCCCGACGCCGAACGCGCTCACCCCAGCCACCCGGAGCGTGCCCGGCGGCTGCTCCGGCCACGGGGTGGTCTTGGTCGGCACCACGAACGGGCCGAAATCGATCTCCGGGTTGGCTTCCCGGAAGTGCAGGTTCGCGGGGATCATGCCCTGGCCCACCACCAGCGCCGTCTTGATCAGGCCGGTGATCCCGCACGCCGCGTCGAGATAGCCGAGGTTGGTCTTCACCGAGCCGAGCGCCACCGGCCCGGCCACCCGGTCGTCGAAGATCCGGCGCAGCGCCGCCACCTCGATGGCGTCCCCGAGCCGGGTGCCGCTGCCGTGCGCCTCGATGTAGCCGACCTGGTCGGGGGCCAGCTCGGACACGGCGAGCGCCTCCGCTACCGCGGCGGCCTGGCCGTCGACCCCGGGGACGGCGAACCCGCCCCGGTTGGCGCCGTCGTTGCTGACCGCGAAGCCCCGCAGCACCGCGTAGACCGACTCGCCGGCGGCGATCGCGTCCGCCAGGCGCCGCAGCACCACCGCGCCCCCACCGCTGGCGAACCCCGACCCCTGCCCGGCCGCGTCGAACGCCCGGCATACCCCGTCCGGTGACCGCAGCCCGTCGCTCGGGTGCCGATAATCCGGCAGGTCGACGTTGGTCCCGCCGGCGATCGCCACATCGCAGCGGAAGTCGAGCAGGCTCTGGGCGGCGAGGCAGACCGCCACCAGCGAACCGGAGCAGGCGGTCTGCACCGCCACCGCCGGGCCGGTCAGGCCCAGCCGGTAGGAGACCTGGCCCGGCAGGTGGTCGGCCGACTGGAACGGCGCCGGGTCACGGCCGGCCGCGACCCGCAGGCTCTGGTACTGGTTGGCGGAGGCGGACGCGAAGACTCCGACCGGCCCTGGCGGTGCGGCCGGGTCGTGGCCGCTGTCGGTCAACGCCTGCCAGGCGAGCTCCAGGAACATCCGGTGCTGCGGATCGGTCGCCACCGCCTCGGCCGGAGTGAAGCCGAAGAAGTCAGGGTCGAACTCGGTCAACCACGGGGTCGGCTGCCCCGTACTATCTACTGTGTCGAGCAGTTGGGTCCAGAAGGCGCCCACATCACCAGCGCCGGGGAACCTCCCGGCCATGCCGACGATCGCGATCTCATCCCCGTACGACGTCTCATCTCCGGTCACCGATCCACCTTCCGTTCCGCCCCCGCTGCCGTTCCTGCTCGCTGCGGGCCCTACGGGCACCGCGGCGTTGCGCCATCCGGCCAGCGACCGCATCCAGCGCGGAGACCTCCGGAGCCGCGGCGGCATCGTCCACCACGGACGAACGGGCGCCAGCGGTAGCGCCGGAGTCGAGATGGGCCGCCATGGCCGCGACCGTGGGATACTCCAACAACCGGACCAGTGGCACGGTTACCCCGGTGACCGCGGTCAGCCGGTACTGCAACCGGTTCAGCGACAACGAATCGCCGCCGGCGTCGAAGAAAGTCACCTGCCGGCCCACCGCGGCCACCCCGAGGACGTCGCACCAGGCCCGGGCCACCAGATCTTCGGTACGCCCGACCGGGCGGGACTGCACCGGCACCGGCGCCGGGACGGCGGTCGGGTCAGGCAACGCACGGACATCGACCTTGCCGGAGATCGTCAACGGCAGCGCCGGGACCACCACGACCCGGTGCGGCAGCAACGCCGACGGGAGCTGGGCAGCGAGGTCGGTGCGCAGCCGGGCCGGGTCGAGCGCCTCGGTCGCCACCCCCCGGGCCGGCTGCACATAGCCGTAGAGCTGCACCCCGCCGGCCGGGCCGGCGGTCGCCGCGGGCCGGGCCACCGCGACCGCCCGCGCCACCCCGGGCAGCGCCGCCAACTGCGCCTCCACCTCGCCCAGCTCGACCCGGTGGCCGTTGACCTTCACCTGCCGGTCCACCCGGCCCCGGTAGCACAGCGTCCCGTCCGGCAGCCGCTCCGCCAGGTCACCGGTGCGATAGAGCCGGCCGCTGTCGAGGAACCGCTCCGCGGTCTGGGTCGGCTCCCCCCAGTACCCCAATGCCAGGTAGTCGCTGCGAATCGCCAGCTCGCCCGGCCCCGACTCGGTCTCCGGCATCGGTTGCCCGGCCCCATCCAGCAACACCGGTTGGTAACCGGCGAGCGGGGTGCCGATCGGCAACACCTGGCTGCCCGGATCGCCGGGGGGCTCCGCCCCGACCGGCAGATGCAGCTGGACGGTGAAGCTCACCTCGGTGGCACCATAGCCGTTGACCAATCGGCAGTCGGGCGCGAAGTGACGGCGCACAAGGTTCAGGTCGTCCCGGGTGGCGGGCTCGCCGCCGAGCAGCACGGTCCGCACATCGGGCAACCGATGCTCCGGACCGCCGGTCTCGATCAGATAGTCCACCAGGTACCGGAAGACCGTCGGGGTCGAGTGGTAGATGGTCACCCGCGCCCGCGCGAGCGCGTCGGCGAGCCTGGCCAAACCGTCGCGCCGCAGGTCCACCGGGGCCACCGCCGCCCCAGCGAGCAACGCCCCGTAAAGGTCGCTGACCGACATGTCATAGCTGAACGGGGTCACCAGGCTGGTGCGGTCGGCCGGTCGGAGGGCAAAATTCTCGATATGGTTACCGAGACCGTGCAACACGCTCCGGTGGCCGTGGGTGACGCCTTTGGGTCGGCCAGTCGAGCCAGAGGTAAAGAGGATATAGGCCGGTTGTTCCGCGGCTACCTCGGTGATCTCCAGCGGGCCGGGCGCCACCTCGTCCAGCTCGATCACCACCGCGCCCGGGACGGGCTCGGCCACCGCCGCGGCCAGCTCTCGCAGCGAGCTGTGGGTCACGATCGCCGACAGCCCCGACTGGGCGGCCATCACCCGCAGTCGCTCCGGTGGATAGGTCGGGTCGAGCGGCACGTAGCACCAGCCGGCCGCGAGCCCGCCGAGGATGGCGGCGATCATCGGTTCGCCGTGCGACAGCAGCAGCCCCACTCGAGGCGCCAGGTCGAAGCGCCCGGCGAGCGCCGGCCCGCGCGGGTCAGCGCCCGAGACGTCGACGGGCCGGTCGGCCGGGTGGCCGGTCTCGATCGCGCGCAGTCGCTCGGCGATCCCGCCAGCCGCCGCCGCCAACTCCTGATAGGTGACCGAGCGGTCCGGGCCGAGCACCGCCGGCCGGCCCGGGTAGCGCCGGGCGACGTCGGCGAAGGCGGCACCCAGCGTGGCGTCTCGATAGGGGAAGTGGATCGGCGTCGCCGGCATCCGGCCGGACTCCACCACCGTGGCAGCGCCGACCGGCGCTCCGTTGGCGGCGGTGTGCCATGCCTGCACCAACACCTCCAAGCCCAGACGCGCCCTCACGGGGGCACAGAAAGTGCCGCCGTGACTTCGAAACGGATGGCCGAAGTATACAAGCCGGTCGCCAGTTGTCCACTCACTCAAGAATTGCTGCACCCATTGGTGCGCAACGGATTGAGCGGACCTGTTGGACCGAGCGAACGCCCCCTATCAATTCGCCTTTATGACCATTAAGGGGCGTTTCACCGGGACTGGCACCTGATAGCGGTTGATGTGGATTCACCAGGTTCCCGGCGGGTAACCAGACGAACGGACTACCCTGCGTAAAACTCCTGTCCATCGTAGCCTGGCCAGTCAGCCTCCGCTAGCTGACAGCTAACTCGCGCACTTCAGACGAAGCGACCATGAGCGCCCTCCCGCGGCCACCCAGGCGCCGGCTGATGCAATTCTATCGATTGACCGGAACGTCCGCTTCCGGTTTGCGCGTGGCGACCTATTCATCGATTACCGCGAGGTAATCGATCTAGTTTTCAAAGGTCACCGATCCGGGTGACCCCGACCGTCGGCAGCGCCCTGTTTCCCGAAGCTCCGGTATCGATTGATGAAGGCAGAATTGCCGACCTCGGCCCGACACCGGACCGGTAAATAGTTGCCTAGGCAAAAATCCCCATTGCAGCAGTTAACACAATAGACAGCTGCCCGGGCGGAGCCTGCGTGTGAGATCTTGGAGATTTATCGTTCGCTCCGGACGGTAAGTCTCCAAGATCTCCCCGGCGACTCGGCCGGTCGCCAGCCAACGCGCCAACGGTGATGGGACGGACGGGGCGCCGGACGGGCCGGAGCTAGCTCCGAGCGGGGCCGGCGGTGGGTAGGGGCTGGCCGGCTCGGCCGCCGGGCCGGGCCGGTAGGCTTTCCGCGTGAGTGACGGGACACGCAGCCACCCGGGCGCCGAGGCGGTGCGCATCGCCGACAAGCGGCTTCCCCTGCGGACCAAGTTCGCCAGCGCGGTGTCGCGAGGCGCCGCCGCGCTCTCCAGGGCGACCGGCCGGGGCGACGGTTCGGTCATCGGGGGCCGACTTGGCCTCATGATCGACCCAGATCTGCTCCGCAACCTCGCCGCCGGCCGCCGAGTCGCGCTGGTCTCCGGCACCAACGGCAAGACCACCACCACCCGGCTCACCACCGCCGCGATGGGGGTGCTCGGGCCGGTGGCGACCAACTCGTTCGGCGCGAATATGCCCACCGGGCACACCTCCGCACTCGCCCGGGCCGGCCGCACCCCGTACGCGGTGCTGGAGGTCGACGAGCACTACCTGGCGCAGGTGCTGGTGGCGACCGAGCCCGCGGTGGTGGCGCTACTCAACCTCTCCCGCGATCAGCTCGACCGGGCGATGGAGGTCACGATGATGGCCACCCGGTGGCGGGATGCGCTCGCCAACCATCCCCGAGTGCATGTGGTCGCCAACGCTGACGATCCGATGGTGGTCTTCGCTGCCTCCTCCGCCTCCGAGGTCACCTGGTTCAGTGCCGGACAGCGCTGGCAGGACGACTCCTGGGTGTGCCCGGCGTGCGGGTCGGCGATCCAGCGGGTCGGCGACGCCCCCGACGGCGGCCAGCAGTGGGCCTGCTCCAGCTGCCCGCTGCAGCGGCCACAGCCGGACTGGATGGCCGACGATCACGCCGCCATCGGCCCGGACGATGCCCGGTACGAAGTCCGGCTGGCGTTGCCGGGGCGGGTAAATGTCGGCAACGCCGCCACCGCGTTGGCGGTCGCCGCCCGGTTCGGGGTACGCCCCGCCGACGCGGTGCCCCGACTCGCCGAGGTCGCGTCGGTCGCCGGCCGGTACGCCCAGGTGGAGCGGGACGGTCGACAGATCCGACTGCTGCTTGCCAAAAACCCGGCCAGCTGGTTGGAGGCGTTCGACATGGCCGAGCCCGGCCCGACCCTGCTGTCGGTGAACGCCCGGGGCCCCGACGGCATGGACACCTCGTGGCTGTTTGACGTGGACTTCTCGCCGTTACAGGGCCGGCCGGTGATGATCACCGGGGACCGGGCGTACGACCTGGCGGTACGGTTGGAGGTCAACCAGGTGCCGTTCACCCACGTGACCAGCTTCGCCTCGGCGGTGGCGGCGACGCCGCCGGGCAAGCTGGAGGTGATCGCGAACTACACCGCCTTCCAGGACATTCGAGCGGAGCTGGATCGTGTCCTCTGAGCTACCCCCGAGCGAGTCGACGCTGCGGATCGTCTGGGTCTACCCGGACCTGATGTCCACCTACGGCGATCGCGGCAACCTGCTGATCCTCGCCCATCGGGCCCGCGCCCGCGGCATCCCGGTCGAGCCGATCGAGGTGCGCTCCACCGAGCCGCTGCCCCGCCACGCCGACATCTACCTGCTCGGCGGCGGTGAGGACGGCCCCCAGTCGCTCGCGGCGCAACGGCTCAACACCGACGGGGCGCTGCACCGGGCGGTCGAGTCCGGGTCGGTGATCTTCGCGGTCTGCGCCGGCTACCAACTGCTCGGGGCGTCGTTCTACGCCAAAGACCAGCAGCACGCCGGGCTGGGCCTGCTCGACCTGCGCTCCGACCGGGGCCCGTCCCGGGCGGTCGGCGAGCTGGCGGGGCCGGTCGATCCGCGGCTGTCGCTGCCGACGCTTACCGGTTTCGAGAACCACGGCGGGCGTACCCACCTGGGGCCGGAGGTCTACCCGCTGGCCGAGGTGACCACCGGCGTAGGCAACGACGGCAGCACCGAGGGCGCGTTCCGGGGCACTGTGCTGGGCACCTACAGCCACGGCCCGGCGTTGGCGCGCAATCCCGCGCTCGCGGATCTGCTGCTGCGGTGGGCCACCGGCAACAATCAGCTCGCCCCGCTGGACGATTCGTGGAGCGAGCGGCTGCGCGGCGAGCGGCTGGCGGCGCTGACACCCCAGTAGCTACTCACCCACACCAGTCGGGGCGGCGGCTGGCCGCGCCGTAGTGGGCGCGGATCCACCGCGAGAGCTGGTCCTGGCTGGCGATGATCAGCAACACCGCGATGATCAACGTGGCCAGCTCCTGGTAGCGGAACAGCCGGAGCGCCACCCCCAGCTCCTGCCCGATGCCGCCGGCCCCGACGAAGCCGACGATCACCGACGCCCGCACGTTGCACTCCCACTGGTAGAGCAGCTGCGAGAGCAGATTCGTCCGGGCCTGCGGCAGGATCGCCAGCGATGCCACCGCAGCGCGCGGGGCCCCGGTGAGCCGCAGCGCCTCCACCGGCGCCGGGTCTACCGCCTCCAGCTGCTCCGACCACAATTTCGCCAACATGCCGGCGGCGTGGAGGCTGATCGCGTACACCCCGGCGGCCGGGCCGAGCCCGACGGCGGCGACGAAGAGCAGTGCCCACAGCAGGTCTGGTACGCCCCGCAGCACGGTCGCGGTGGTCCGGGCGGCCCCGGCCAGCCAACGGGGGGCGGCGACGTTGCCGGCGATCAGCCCCGCCAGCGGCACCGCCAGCACCGCACCGAGCACCAGCGAAGCGACGGCGATCTGCAGGGTCTCTATGCTCGCCCGCCCGACCTGGGCCAGCAGCGGCCGGTCGAGCGCCGGCGGGAACAGCCCAGCCAGGATCCGGCCGGCTCCGTCTCGGCCGGCGATCACGCTGCCGAACCCGACCCCGGTCCCGACCAGCGACCAGGCCACTACCGCGACGACCAGCGAGGCGGCGGCCAGCCGCCACCATCGCCGTCGGCTCACCACGATGTCGGTGGCCCATCGGCGGCCACCGGTGACCGGTAGATCTCGGCGGTGGCCGCGCTGTCCAGACTGGGCCCGTCGGCCACCAGCCGGCCGTCCCGCAGCGCCACGATCCGCGGGAACTGCCGGGCGATCTGCAAGTCGTGTGTGGTCAGCAGCAGGGTGGCGCCGGCGCTCCGCAGCTGACCGATGACGACCGCCGCTCGCTCCGGGTCGAGCCCGCTGGTGCACTCGTCGGCGAGCAGCAGCGCCGGGGTCGGCAACAACGCCCGCAGCAGGGCGACCCGTTGCCGCTGGCCACCGGAGAGCTGGTCGACCGGGGCGTCGAGCAGCTGCTCGATGCCGTGCTGCTGGGCCAGGTGTCGAAGCCGGCGCCGGTACTGGTGCGGGATGCCCCCGCGAACGATGGTGAACCAGTCCCGCAGGCGCCACCGACCGGCGTCGCCCATCAGAATATTAAGCCGGGCGGAGACGCCCCGGACCAGGTCGTCCCGCTGCCGGATCAGCCCGGTGCGGCGGCGCAACCAGGCCAGCTCGGCACGGCTCCGGTACGGGTCGCGGCCCCCCACGGTGACCAACCCGGCGGTCGGAGCTACCGCCCCCAGCAACACCCGGAGCAGCGTCGTCTTGCCGGCACCGGAGCCGCCGACCAGCGCCACCTGCTCACCGACGTCGATCCGCAGCGACAGCTGATCGACCGCGCGCAGCGCTCGGGCCGGGAAGTCGACTGTGACCTGGTCGAGTCGAATCTCCACGGTCAGCCCGCCGTCAACAGGCCGAGCTGCTGGGCGGCCTGCTCCAGCTCCTGGTAGTCCGCTGCGGTGACCGGGGTGTACCGGACGGCGCGTAGCAGCGACAGCAGCTCCGGATCGTCGATCCCGGTGAAGACGTGTACCAGCTCGGCTCGCGCCGGCTCGGAAAGCCCCGCCCGCGCCACCCACGGGTAGCCGATCACCTCGCGGGTCTCGACCGGCCGCAGCGCACCGGCGGGGACGGCGCCTTCGGCCTCCAACCGACGCAGGATTCGCAGCTCGACCCCGGCGGCATCGGCGCTGCCCTGCAGCACCGCCTGGGCGGCGGCGTCGTGGCCCCCGGTGAAGACGACCGACCGCAGCGGCGGGCAGGCTGACAGGTCGCGGGGCTGGCACTGGGCACCCGCGTCGATCACCATCTGTCGGGGATAGAGGCTCCCGGAGGTGGAGCTGACGTCCCCGAACGCGAAGGTTCCGCCGGCCTCGACCACGTCGGCGGTCGACTGGTGCGGCGAATCCGCGGGCACCACCACCGCCGCGTGGTAGAACTCGGTGCCGGTCGCCTCATCGACCTCGGTGACCAGCGGCTCCACTGGCGCCTGCGTCCTCGCCTGGGCGTAGGTGAGCCCGCCGACGTAGGCGAGGTCCACTTGGCCGTTCACCAGCGCCACCACCACACCGGCGTAGTCGGTCGCCACGACCAGCTCCACGTCGACAGCGAGCCGGTCGGCGAGGTAGGCGCGGAACGGCTCGTACCGTGCCCGCTGCTCGTCGGGCGCCACGTTGGGCACCAGCCCGACCCGGAGCGGGTTCGGCACCTCGGCGGGCGACTCCGCCGAGCTGGCGCCGCATCCGGCGACGGCGGCGCCGGCCAGCACCAGCGCGGTGTTCAGCAGCAGCGGCAGGAGCAGCGTGGTGATCCGGCGACCTCGAGGCATTCCGACAGGTTATAGGGTTATTTGTCCGGATTGTCGTAACAACCCGGCGACGGGTCACCCCGGTTCGACGACGATCTGACCCGGCTCCCCCGCGCGCACCTGCCCGATGGCGGCGGCCGGCACCCCCCGGCCGGCCAGCTCACGGAGCAGCGCGTCGCCGCCGCCCGGGGCACCCAAGAGCAGCCCACCGGAGGTCTGCGCATCATGCAGCAGGTACCGCAGCGCTGCCGGCAGCTGCGCCGGCAGCGTGACCGAGCTCTGCAGATAGTCGATGTTGGCCCGGGTGCCGCCGGAGATGTGCCCGCCGTCGGCCAGCTCCCGGGCTCCGGGCAGCAGCGGCACCTGCTCGGCCGTCACCGCCGCGGCGAGCCCGCTGGCCCGCAGCATCCGGTGCAGGTGCCCCAGCAGCCCGAACCCGGTGACATCGGTGGCGGCCCGGACCCCGGCGGCCCGCCCGGCCTCGCTCGCCGCCGCGTTCAGCGTGGCCATCGTGGCCACCGCGCCGGCCAGCTGATCCGAACTGGCGGCCCCCCGCTTGCACGCCGTGGTGATCACACCGGTGCCGAGCGGCTTCGTCAGCACCAGCGTGTCGCCGGCGGCGAGCTGATCGATCGCGAACAGCCGCCCCGGCTCGGCCAGGCCGACCACCGCCAGCCCGTACTTCGGACCCGGGTCGTCGATCGTGTGCCCGCCCACCACCGCGGCACCGGCATCGCTCACCACCTCGGCCGCGCCGCGCAGCACCTCGGCGAGCAACTCCATCGGCAGCGTTGCCGACGGCCAAGCCGTAAGGTTCAACGCCAGCAGCGGCGCGCCACCCATCGCGTAGACATCGGAGAGCGCGTTCGCCGCGGCGATCCGACCCCAGTCGTACGGGTCGTCCACGATCGGGGTGAAGAAGTCGGTGGTGAACACCAGCGCCCGGTCGGCGTCGAGGCGCACCACCGCCGCGTCGTCGCCTTCTCGCGCGCCCACCAGCAGCTCGCCGCCGGCGGCGAGCCGGCCGCTCGCCGGTGCCAGACCGCCGCCGGCGGCCGCCAGCAGCTCCTCCAGTTTGCCCAGCGGCAGCTTGCAGGCGCAGCCGGCGCCGGGCGAGAACTCGGTCAACCGCCACCCGGAGTCGGTCATGGCGCCCATCGGCGAACCTCGCAATCATCATCTTCGCGACAGTGGAACCAGCAACATAGGACAGGGTATCCAGCAACATTAGGTCATCCGACGCAGTGCTAAGCCTGTTCAGGCTGAATACGATGACGATCGGTCAGGGGAGGCCTCACCCGTCGTGCGTCGGAAAGGCCGTCCTTCGTGTTCAGACCGAACGCTTTTCGCCTCCTCGTCCCCGGCGCCGCCGCCGCGCTGATCCTCGGCCTGGCGCCAGCACCGGCCGCCGCCGGCCCCGCGCCGGCAACCCCCGCGGCGGTCGCCCCCGCGACGGTTGGCTCGTCGCCACCAGCCGCCGACGCCGACGCCGACGCCGACGCCGACGCGATTACCGCCCCGACCGGTCCGGTCCCGACCACCGACGAGCGGCGGGAACTGCCGCCGGTCACCGGCGACTCGGCGGACCCGCCCACGATGGCTGCCGGCGGCGAACGGGTCGATGTCTACTCCGGCCTGGACGGGGCGGAACCGGCGCCGGAGCCGGCGCCCGCCGAAGGGCACAGCGGGCACCCGGACGGGGTGGCCGAGGAGGTGACCGCGGCGGTCGACGCCGCTGGCCGGGCACCGGTGATCGTCCGGCTGCACGACCAGCCCGACCTACCCGCCATCGAACAGGAGGCCGCGCAGGCCGGGCTGGCCGCTGCCGCGGCGACCGCCCGGGAACAGCACGGTGCCCGCAACGCCGGCCAGTGGGCGCGGGACGCCGAGCGGGCCGCCCGCGGCCGTACCGTGGTGGCGGCGTTGCAGGACTTCGCCGACCAGCATCAGCCCGCGGTGGCGACGCTACTGTCCGAACAGGCCACCGCCGGGCAGGTCTCCGACGTACGCTCGTTCTGGGTCTTCAACGGCTTCGCGGCCACTGTGGATGAGACAGCGCTGGCCACGCTCGCCGACCACCCGGACGTGGCGAGTGTGTCGCTGGACCGCAGCATCGAGCTGGCCGATCCGTTCCCCGCCGACCCCGGTGAGCCGCATCAGCCAGTGTGGAGCCTGGAGAGCGTCAACGCTCCGCAGGTGTGGGGCGACTACGGGGTCCGCGGCGAGGGCATCGTCGTCGGGGTCATGGACTCGGGCGTCGACGGCGGCCACCCGGCGCTGGCGGACTCCTGGCGCGGCCACCGGGGTGACCCGGCCGCCAGCTGGTTCGCCCCCACCGGCGAGAACTACCCCACCCCGGGCGACGGGCACGGCCACGGCACCCACGTAACCGGCAGCATCGTCGGCGCTCCGCCCGGCGAGGTCACCGGTGTCGCCCCGGACGCGCAGTGGATCGCGGCGAAGATCTTCACCGATGGCGGCGGCACCACCGACAGCATCATCCACGCCGCGTTCGAGTGGATGCTCGCCCCCGGCGGCGACCCCGCCGCGGCACCGCACGTGGTCAACAACTCCTGGGGTTCGGACGCGACCTACCGCACCGAGCACTGGGACGCGGTCGACGCCTGGGTCGCCGCCGGCATCGTGCCGATCTTCGCCAACGGCAACAACGGCCCCGGCGCCGGGACCGTCGGCTCGCCGGCCAGCTTCCCCAACTCGATCGGGATCGGCGCCACCGACCGCGAAGACCGGATCGCCTGGTTCTCCAGCCGCGGCCCGGTGGTCTGGGACGGC
Source organism: Natronosporangium hydrolyticum (assembly GCF_016925615.1). NCBI lineage: Bacteria > Bacillati > Actinomycetota > Actinomycetes > Micromonosporales > Micromonosporaceae > Natronosporangium > Natronosporangium hydrolyticum. Next base: position 1,878,381 of record NZ_CP070499.1, on the reverse strand, counting down.
GTGGAGCACGCGAAGCCGATGCTGAGCGCACCGGGCTACGACATCTACTCGGCGTGGCCGACCCACCTGCCCGATGGCCCGTACCACACCATCTCCGGCACCTCGATGGCCGCGCCACACGCCACCGGTGTAGTGGCGCTGTTGCTCGCCGCCGCCCCACAGCTCACCATCGACGACGTCCGCGAGGTGCTCACCCGCACCGCCCGCGGCGAGTCACACATGACCGCGCTCCCCCACGCGTACGGGGCCGGGGTGGTCGACGCCTACGCCGCGGTGACCGAGGTTGCGCACGCCGGGGCGGTGCTCGGGACGGTGACCGGACCGGACGGCGAACCGGTCGCCGCCACCGTGTCCTCCGCCGACCCCGGCGCCGACCTCAGCGTCGAGACCGACCCAGAGACCGGCGGGTACGCGCTGTGGCTGCCGCCCGGCGACCACGAACTCACGGTCGCCGGCTACGGCTACCAGACCTGGACCGGCCCGGTGACGATCACCACCGGCGAGACCACCACGGTGGACGTTTCGCTCCCGGTCGCCGCGGAGCAGACCCTCTCCGGCACCGTAACCGGCGCCGACGGCCCGGTCACCGGCGCCCGGATCGCGCTGCCCGGCACCCCGCTGGAGCCGGTCCGCACCGGCACCGACGGTGGCTTCCGGCTGACCATCGCCGAGGGCGAGTACGCCCTGTGGGCGAGCGCGGCCGGACACGAACCAGCCACCGTGCCGATTACTGTCGACGGCGACACCGAGGTTTCGGTACCGCTGGCCGCGACGGCGGTGGCGCCCGACCCGGAGTGGGCGCTGTACCAGAACAACCCGGCCCGGACCGGAGTGAGCACGGAGAATCTGGCCGCCGAGACGCTACAGCCCGACTGGCAGACCAGCGCCGGCGGCGCGGTCACCTTCAGCTCGCCGGTGATCGACGACGGCCGGGTCTTCGTCAACGCCGACCCCGGTCAGCTGGTCGCGCTGGACCTCGACACCGGCGAGCAGCTGTGGGCCTACGATGTCGGCGCCGCCGGCCTGCGCGGGGCACCGGCCGTCGCGGACGGCGTCGTCTACACCGGCGGTGGGGAGGCCGGCGGCTTCCACGCGGTGGACGCGGCCACCGGGGAACCGGTATGGAGCTTCCCCACCCCCGACCAGCGCACCATCTACAGTGTCCCCGCCGTGGCCGACGGCGTGGTCTACGTGAACACCGGCTTCACCCAGGACCGGCCGGACACCCTCTACGCACTCGACGCCGCCACCGGCGACGAGCTGTGGTCGGCCGACCTCGGCTCCCGGGCCTTCTTCGGCCCGGCGGTCGGCGACGGGCTCGTCATCGCCACCAGCGCCGGCGACCGGCGACTGGTCGCATTCGACGCCGCCACCGGCGCCGAGGTGTGGACGCTGGCCCGGGATGCGGACGAGTTCGTCACCGGGCCCAGCATCGCCGACGGCAGTGTCTACGTCACCACCTCGGTGCCGGGCGGGTCGGGCCAAAGCTTCCAGGGCAGCCTGCTCGCGGTCGACGCCGCCACCGGCGAACTGCGGTGGGAGAACACCAGCCACGGCGACGGCCAGGGCAGCGTCCCCGCCGTCCACGGTGACCTGGTCATCGCCGGCTCCCACGGGCTGGGGGTGGTGGCCGCCTACCACCGCGACACCGGCGCGGCGGTGTGGCACTACGGCCTGCCGACCAGCGGCGGCGTCAGCTCCTCGGTGCTGGTCAGCGGCGACGGCTACGTCATCGGCGGGTCGCAGCTCGACCAGCGGGTGTTCGCGCTCGACGCCGCCACCGGTGAGCTGGTCTGGGAGCAGCCGGCCGGCGCCAATGTGCTCTCCTCCCCCGCCTACGCCGACGGCCGGCTGGTGACCGCCGACGGCAACGGCGCCGTCCGCGCCTTCCACCCGACCGGTTCGGTCGCCGGCACCGTCACCGGACCGGACGGGCCGCTGCCCGCCACGGTCTCGGTCCCCGAGGCCGGGTTGACCGCGGAGGCGGACGCCGACGGTTCGTACCGGCTCGATGGCCTGCTGCCCGGCGAGTACACGGTGGTCGCCAGCTACTTCGGCTACACCACCGAGACCACGACGATCACGGTCACGGTGGCGCAGACCACGACCGCCGAGTTCACTTTGAGCCCGGTCGCCGACGGCGCGCTCGCCGGGACCGTCACCGACGAGGCCGGTGACCCGCTCGGTGGTGCCCAGGTCACTATCTCGGGCACGCCGCTGCCCCCGGCCGTCACCGACGAGGCCGGTGGCTACCGGTTCGACCAGGTCCCGGCCGGCAGCTACCCGGTCGTCGTCGATGCGGACGGCTACGCGCGTACCGAGGAGACGGTGGTGATCGCCGCCGGCGAGACCACCGTGGCGGACTATGTGCTCTCCCGGTACGACATCGCGGTCGTCGCCGACTACGAAGGGCGGGTTGCCGCGGCGCTGACCGACGCCGGCTGGCGGGTGGACGAGGTCTCGTTCGCCACGATCGACGGCGCCCTCGACCACTATGGCGCGGTGGTGCTCGCCGGGATGGGTGACGACCGGGCCGACGCCGACCTGGAGCGGTTCGGCCGGATCGTCGAGCAGGCTGACCAGGCCGGCACCAGCCTGGTCTTCCTGGACACCGGCGGCCCCAGCTACGGCTCGATCCGGACGCTCTCCCAGGTCACCGGCGACCCGGCGAGCGAGGCGGCGGAGTTGAGCAACCGAGGTGAGGTCTGGTTGGCCGACCCGGTCGATCATCCGATCACCGCCTCGCTGCCGGCGACCGGCCGGGCGCCGGTGCTCACCAGCGGCAGCTGGCACGCCTGGTTCGACGACTACAGTGGATACTCGCTCGCCGCGCTCGGCAACGACCGCGACGGCGAACGCGGCGCCGGCGTCGGCTACCAGCCCCGCACCCTCGACAGCAACCACGTGCTGTTGCCGGCGACCGCCGCCTCACCCTGGTCCACCTGGCAGCCGGCCATGGCCGAACTGCTGGTCGACGCGGTCGACCACGCCGCCCAGGCCAGCTACGGGGAGGCGACCGGCCCGGTGACCGACGCCGACGGCGAGCCGGTGACCGCCACCGTCGAACTCATCGGCGGCCTGGCCGAGACGGTCACCGACGAGCACGGCCGGTGGCGGCTGCTGCTCGACCCCGGCGAGCACACGCTGCGGTTCACCGCCCTCGGCTACGAACCGGTCGAGCGGGCGATCACCGTGGTCGGCGGGCAGAGCCACGAGATCGAGGTATCGCTGCCCACCGCCGCGCTGGCCACCCTCACCGGCCAGATCACCGAAGACGGCGGCGGCGCCCCGGTCACCGGCGCCACCGTCACCCTGCCCGAGACCGGCGCATCGCCGGTCAGCACCGACCCCGACGGCCGGTACCTGGTGACCGACCTGCCCGGCGGTCAGTACCGGGTCGAGGTCAGCGCCGACGGGTACGAGCCGCTGACCATCGACGAGGTCGAGCTGGTCGAGGGCGCGGTCACCGAACTCGACGCCGCGCTCACCCGGGCACCGGGAGTGGTGGTGCTCGGCGACCGCAACGACGAGATCAGTGACTTTCTGGAGGGCCACTCGATCCCGGTCGAACAGGCCGGTTGGGAGGTCGTAGACGACCTCGCCGGGATCGAGGTGGTAATCCTCCACAACCCGTCCGACCTGGGCCGCGACGACTTTTTGGCGGCGCTCGCCGCCTTCGACGCAGCCGGGGTCAGCGTGATCTTCCCGGCCGACGGCTGGGCCACCCGTACCCGGGGGGTGGATCTGCTGGTCCGCCACACCGGCAACCCGGGCAGCTTCGGCCGGCTCGGCGGGGTCAACGGCCCGCCGATCTTCCTGCACGACCTCGCCGACCACCCGGTCTTCGCCGGCGTCGACGATGACCCGGCGCAGCTGCTCAACCCCGCCAGCGAGGCCGGCTACTTCCCCGCGTATGAGGGCGTGACCCTGGCCCAGGTCGGGGAGTCCGACGCCGACCCGGCCGGGATCGGCGTCGCCTACGACGTGCGTACCCCGGACAACGTGCACCTGTTGCTGAGCGGCCTCGCCGCCACCCTGCGCAACACGCCGACCGGCAACTGGACCCCGGCCGGGCAGCAGATCTTCGTCGACGCGGTGCGCTGGGCGGCGGACCCGGCCCAGAGCGGGCTGGCCGGCACGGTCACCGACCCGGACGGGGTGCCGATCCCGGACGCGGTGGTCGAGGTCGCCGACAGTCACTGGCAGGCCGTCACCGACGACGCCGGCCGGTTCGAGATCGGTGTCCCACCCGGCGAGCACACGCTGCACTACACCGCCTTCGGTTACCAGCCGGCTCAGCGGACCGTGACCGTCGCGGCCGGCACCACCGTGGACGTCTCTGCCGAGCTGGAGCTGGGTGAAGTGGGCACGATCGACGGGGTGGTGACCTCCGAGATCGACGGCGCCCCGCTGGCCGGCACGACAGTGGAGCTGCTCGGCACGCCGCACCAGACCGTCACCGGTCCGGCCGGCGAGTACGAGTTCACCCGGGTCGCCGCCGGCTCGTACGAACTGGAGCTGGAGATCGACGAACACGTGCGGACGCTGTCGCCGGTCTCGGTCGACGCCGGCGAGACCACCCGCCACGACGTCGAGCTGGTCAGCTCGCCGCTAGTGGGGATCATCGACGACTCCGACTTCAGCAACTCCCGCGACCGCGGCAAAGAGTTCCTGGCCGACTGGGGGTACGAGGTCGAGGAGATCGGCTTCGGATCGCTGGACCGGATCGGCGAGCTGGACCTGGTGGTCGCGAACGTCTCCGACTTCGGCCTCTCGCTGACCGACGGCGAGCTGCGGGCCTTCGAGGAGGCCGTGAACCGGGCCGGCGTACCGGTGCTGTGGCTCGGGCAGCATGGTCGAGGGGCGATCCAGTTCCTGCACGAGCACGACGACGACCCGGCGGTGCTGGGTGAAGGCTTCAACGACGGGCCGGTGACCGCAGCTGTCGCCGAGCCGCACCCACTGGTGGCGGGCCTGGACAGTGAGTTCCCGCTGATGGTCGACGGCGGCCGGTACAGCTTCTTCGACGAGTTCGCCGGCGAAACCGTCGCCGCCCTCACCACCGGCGATCACGGTGAGCGCGGCGCCGCGGTCGCCTACCGGGGCCGGACCACTGCGGCGGTGGACGTCCTGCTCGCCACCTCGTCGATCACCACCCACGGGGCCCCGGGTACCCGAACGTCGGCGGCGCTGAACTGGACCCCGCAGGCCGAGCGGCTGCTCGTCAACGCCCTCGCATGGGCGCTGACCGCCGACCAGCTCGGCGCCGAGGTGCGAGGCACCGTCGACAGTGACCTGGGGGGCCGAATCGCCAGCGAGGTCCAGGTGGTGGAGACCGGCCGGACCTACCAGGGGCGTGAGGGCGACGGCAGCTTCCTGGTGCCGCTCGCACCGGGCAGCTGGACGTTGCAGGTCAGCGCCTTTGGTCACGCCACCGAGACGGTCGAGGTGACGGTCGCCGCGGGCGAGACCCGCAGCGCGCCGGTGACCCTGCCCGCCGATCCCGCCGGCGGCATCGCCGGCACGGTCACCGGCCCGGACGGCGCCCCGGTGCCCGACGCGGAGGTGACGGTGCTGGGCACGCCGCTGACCGGCGCCACCGACGACAGTGGTGACTACCTGGTCGACGCGGTGCCGGCGGGCGACTGGACGGTCCGGATCACCGCCGACGGGTACCGGACCGCGCAGCTGCCGGTGACCGTCCCGGACGGCGGCACCGTCACCGCCGACGTGCAGCTGGCGGCGGGAGCCACGGTCGCGGTGGTGGACACCACCGGCTCCAGCACCCACGGTGAATCGCTGGCCGGCCTGCTCACCGCGGAGGGGTACGAGGTGGAGCTGGTGCCCCGCGCCGAGCTGCCGGAGCTGGTCGACCGGGTCGACGACTACCAGCTGGTGATCGTCAACGCGTCGCTGCTGGCGGCGCAGCAGGACGACTTCCCGGTGCTGGTGGACGCCGCCGCCGACGCCGGCGTGTCGATGATCCACAGCAGTCAGCACGGCGGCGGGTACGCGATCCCACAGCTCGCTGCCCAACGCGGTGACCCGGCCAGCGCCGACTGGGGCTTCGTCAGCGTCGGCGTCGACTACGTACCGACCGTCGCGCATCCGATCTTCGCCGGGTTCGAGGTGGGGGAACCGATCGAGCTGATCACCAGCACCCTCAGCAACCAGAACCAGCAGTACGGGTCGTTCGAAGGGTACGGCGGCGAGACCATCGGGCAGCTGCACGGCCGCACCGACGGCGCCGACCTGGGCGCCGGCGTCGGCTACCAGTTCACCTCACCAACCAGTGTGGAGCTGCTGCTCGGCGGTCTCGCCGCCAGCGGCCACGGCTGGCCAGACGAACGGTGGACCGACGACGCCCGGCAGCTCTACCGCAACGCGGTGGCGTGGACACTCGACGCCCGGCAGGCCGAACTGACCGGGGTGGTCACCGGCGGCGGCGAGCCGCTCGCCGGCGCCACCGTCACCTCGTCTGCGACCGGCGCGACGGCAGTGACCGGCACCGACGGCGGTTACGCCCTCGGGCTCACCACCGGTGAGCACACCATCGAGGTCGAGGCCTTCGGCTACGCCACCGTCGAGGAGCAGGTGGAGATCCCGGAATCCGGCACGGTCACGCTCGACGTAGACCTGACGCCGCTGCCCCGCAGCACGGTCTCCGGCACGGTCTCCGCAACCACCGGGGAGCCGGTCGCCGGCGCCGAGGTCAGCGGCGCCGGGCCGACCAACTGGTCGACCACGACCGGCGCCGACGGTGGTTACATCGCCGCCGACCTGCTGCCCGGCGAGTACCAGGTGTCGGTGCGGGCCGACGGCTTCCAGTCGGCGACGGCGACGGTGACGGTCACCGCGGACGAACCGGCCCAGCTGGACATCACCCTGCAGCCGACCGACATCGGCGTGCTCGGCGACGCCGGCGGCGCGCTCACCGGGTATCTCCAGGAGGCCGGGGTACCCGCCGCCGAGCTCACCTGGGACGCCGGGTTGGACCTGACGCCGTACCAGGTGGTGGTGGTCAACGGCGGCAACCCCGACGGCGAGACCTTCACCGCGGTGCTCGACGCCGCCGACGAGGCCGAGGTGTCGCTCATCTTCACCGGCACCTGGGGCGTCGACCGGGGCGGGGTCCGGCTGCTGGAGCGGCACACCGACCGGGTCACCGTCGGCGCCCAGGGGTACGGCGACGGGCCGGTGCAGTTGACCGGTTTCGACCCCGAGCATCCGGCCTTCGCCAGGCTCGGTGACGACCCGGCCACGCTGATCGTCGAGGGCGGCTACTACAGCGTGCTGGCCGAGTATGTGGGCGAGCCGCTGGCCGAGCTGACGGTGGCCCGCGACGGCGACGACCCGGTCACCGGGCCGGCGGTCGGCTGGGACCGGCGCACCGCCGGCAGCGTGGAGGTGCTGCTCTCGGCGAGCGCGGTCACCGAGGCGGTCGGGCCAGGCCTGGGCTGGACCGATGAGGCCGGCCGGCTGCTGGTCGACACCATCGACTGGGCCCGCGACCAGGCGCTCGCCCCGCCGGAGGCGCCGTCCTTGACGGTCGAGGCGCCGCTGGTGGTGACCGAGACGGTCGAGGCCGGCGGCGAGGCCGCGCCGGGGTCCACGGTCACCGTCCTGGCGTCGGGCGAGCCGGTAGCGAGCACCGAGGCGGACGTCGACGGGGCCTGGTCGGTAGCGGTGCCGCTGCCGGTCGGGCAGACCGAGCTGACCGCGGTCGCCAGCAACCCGGCTGGGGAATCCCCGCCCTCGGAACCGGTGACGGTAAGCCGCTGGCAGGCCGAGTGGGAGGTGCGCGGCGGCGGTGGCAACCATCCGGTGACGCTGACGTTGACCGGCCCACCGGTTCGACCCGCCCCCGCCGAGTTGGCGGAGCTGGTCGTGCGGGACGGCGACGGCGAGGAGGTCGCCCGAGTGCAGCCCGCCTGGGCCGGCGGGTTCTATCTGGGAGTCATCCGCGACCTGCCGCCCGGTGAGTACACGCTGTCGGCAGAGTTGCTGGTCGACGGTCACCTGCTGGTGATCGACGGCCCGCCGGTGGGCTGACCCACCACGGTGGCTCCGGTGTTGTCGCCCACCGGAGCCACCGACAACGCAACCGCAAGGGAAGACTGGGGTCGCCACCGCCAGCCCCTTGACCTGCGCAAACTCAGGAGGCCCGCGCACGGCGGGTCGGTCGGCCGGGCCGGGCAACCCAGCGGGTTGCTCCAGGTCGGGGCAGCTCACGCGCGACTCAGGGGGCCTGCCTTCTGAGACGAAACTCGGGCCCAGCCACAAGCGCGGCAGCTTCGCGGCGAAGCCGCGAATCATGTGGGTGGGCATGCTGAAGGGCTTGCCAAGCGATGATGGCTGCGGCAAGCTGTGGTGTCGCGGGAAGAGCGACCACGTTGTCGGGCCGCTTGAGCCCTGACCTTCGCCGCAAGATCGGCATTGTCGGCGCTCTTCCCGCCCATATGGGGCGGCGGATCAGGCGGTGGCCTCACCACCATCGTCCACGAAGACGATCTTCTTGCCCGACAGCATCTCCAGTTGGGCGACCAGCTTCTTCGTCTGCATGTGCGGGTCGAGACGGCGGGTGTAATAGTCGTGACCCAGATCCTGATAGGCCACACCGGTGCTCAGCACACTCCAGATGACCTTGATCAGAGTGTGCGCCACAGCGAAGGCAGCCTTCTTCGCCGCGCCCGGACTGGTTCTACCGCCGAAACGGCGGTGCAGCCGGTGGAAGCGGGCCCCAAGCCTGGTCCGGGTCCGCGACACCGACAAGGCCGCCTCCACGAGGATCGACTGCACATGGCTGTTGCCTTTACGGTGACGACTTCTACGACGCCGCCCAGCCGACTCATTGTTACCCGGAGCCAGCCCAGCCCAGGCAGCCAAATGTTTCCCGGTGGGAAACCTGCCCATATCCACACCGATCTCCGAAATGATCACCGTGGCGGCACGTTCACCCAGACCGGGGATACTCATCAACAACCGCGCCTGAGCAGCAAACGGGGCGACCAGCCCACCGGGTTGCTCACCACCAAGACGACCAATCTTGTCTTTGACCTGGCCCACCATCTGCTCGAGATGATCGATACGGGCAAGGTGCAGCCCGACCATCTCCCCATGATGAGCGGTGAACCGCCCCGCCAAAGCCAGCCGCAGATCAGAAGCCTTGTTACGCAGCACTCCACGAGCCAACCCCGCCAACACCTGCGGATCACGCTCGCCAGCCACCAACGCCTCAAGCATCAACCGGCCAGAGACCCCGAACGTGTCCGAGGCTACGTTGTCCAGCTTGATCCCCGCCGCTTCCAACATCTTCAACAGCCGCTGCTTCTCCCGGCTACGTTCCTGGGTCAGCTTGGTCAAGTACCTGCTCCAGTCCCGCATCACCCGAACCTGTTCCGGGGGCACAAAGCTGCCCCGCAGCAAACCCACCTCCATCAACTGGGCCAGCCACGCAGCGTCCTTGACATCGGTTTTACGCCCCGGAACCGCTTTGACGTGTGCGGCGTTGACGACCTCAATGGTCAGCTCAGGGCCGGCAACCTCCCGCAACGCCGAGTACACCGGCCACCAGTACGGGCCGGTCGACTCCATCGCCACATGCCGGACCCCCCGCTCCACTACCAACCACGAGGCCATCTTCAGCAGATCGGCGTAGAAAGCACGAAACGTGCGGGTGGTCTCCCACCGTCTGTCCCGCTTCGGGTCCGGCGTACGCGCGGTCACCGTGACCTGCTTCTTGTGCACGTCTATCCCACCCACATGGGTGTAAATAATCTCCAAACGGGCCTCCATCCGATCGCGCACCAATCAGACGGCGTCGCCCGCGGAGCCCGTCATAGACTCATGACACTGAGACACGTGCTCGGGGGCAACAACCTGGGGTACCAGGGACGGGCTCCCGCGCCATTCTTGGTTTCAGGCACCGAAAGGGCACCAAGCGTAACCGGCGACGGCGAGCGACACCGCCGACCGAGTTTCACCTACCTACGGGCGGTCCCGCCAGGGGCCATGTATTTCTTGGTGGGTTGAGTGGTGATCCACTAGGTTCACAGAACTGATCGAACCTGGCAAATCTGGCGCCACTCAACCCACCAAGAAGGACATGCTCGCTGGCGCGGGCGCCCGCCGGTGAAATCAGGGTGCACCGCCCATCGCCCGCTGCCAGACTCGCCGGATGTCGTCACCAGCTCTGCGCGCCGCCCGGTACGCCCGGATGCGGTGGAACACTCCGCTCTCGGACAGCCACGCCGAACTACTGCTACAGCGACTGGACCTGCCGGCCGCCAGCCACCTGCTCGACCTGGGCTGCGGGTGGGGTGAGCTGCTGCTGCGCGCGGTTGACGCGGCGCCCACCGAGGTGACCGGCACCGGGGTCGACGTGGACGAGGCGCTGCTGACGCAGGGTCGCGCCCTCGCCGCCGACCGGTCGCTCGACGCCCGGGTGCGGTTCGTGGCCCACGACGCCGCGGACTGGCGCGAACCGGCCGACCGGGTGCTCTGCGTCGGCGCCGCCCACGCCCTCGGTGGGACCGTTGACGCGCTGCGCGCGCTGACCCACCTGGTCAGCCCCGGGGGCCGGTTGCTGTTCGGGGAGGTCTTCTGGCAGCAGTCGCCAACCGCCGAGCTGATCGACCTCTTCGGCGACCAGACCGGCTCGCTCGCGGACCTGGTCGAGCAGGCCCGGGTAACCGGTTGGCGGGTGCTGCACCTGAGCACCGCCGACCAGCGGGAATGGGACGACTTCGAGTCGAGCTGGTTGGCGGGCAGCCAGGAGTGGCTGCTGGCGAACCCGGCCGACCCGCAGGCCACCGAGGTCGGCGACGAGCTCGACTCCCGGCTGCGCCAGTACGTCGGTGGTTACCGGGGCATCCTCGGCCTCGGTTATCTCGTACTCGGCCGGCCCCGGGCCGCGGCCCAACCGGGGAGCGGCGATGAGAGCTCGCCGGTCCTCGAGGTGGCCGAGCAGTAACGCCGCTGTGCCCGCGAACGCCGCCCGGCTTGCCGCCGAATAGCGACAGACGCTGGGCACCGCGCCGTAAGCTGGAGATAGTCCGACCCTCACCAAGGAGCGCAGGATGGGTCATGGCGTGCACGTCCAGGAGCTACCGGGGATCGGCCGGCGCTACGACCTCGACCTTGGCCGCGGCGAGCGCCGGCTCTCGGTGGTGGTCCGTAAGGACCGCACCCGCGATCTCTACGTCTTCGCCGACACCAGCGATGAGCCGACCGCGGTGGTTGAGCTGACCGAGGAGCAAGCCCGCAAGTTGGGGGCGCTGCTCGGCGGCACCTTCTTCGAAGAGTGAACACCGCGGCGGCGGGGGGCGCGGGGTGGAGCATGTCGACCTGATCGGGATCGGGGCGGTGGTCCTGGTCGCCGGGCTGGTGGCACGCATCGGCCGCCGCTTCGGCCTACCAACGATCCCCTGCTACCTGATCGTGGGGATCCTCCTCGGACCGGGTACGCCCGGGCCGGTCTTCGTTGCGCACCCCGGTGATCTGTCGCTGCTGGCGGCGCTTGGGCTGGTGCTGCTGCTGTTTCACCTGGGTCTGGAGTTCCCGGTCGAACAGGTGCTCAGCAGCGGTCGGCGGCTGTTTCTTGCCGCCGGTTTCTATATCGGCCTCAACATTTCGGCCGGTTTGGCGCTCGGGTTCGCGCTCGGGTGGGGGGCAGCGGAGGCGCTGGTGATCGCCGGTGCGATGGGAATCTCCTCCTCCGCTATCGCCACCAAGCTGCTGATCGAGCTACGCCGGCTAGCCAACGTCGAGACCCCGGCGGTGCTGGGGATCATCGTCATCGAGGACATCTTCCTCGCCTTCTATCTGGCGCTGTTGGCGCCGGTGCTCTCCGGCGCCGGGTCGCCGTTGGGCTTCGCCCGGGACATCGCGATCAGCTTCGGGTTCCTGCTGCTGCTGTTCACCATCGCCCGTTACGGCGCCCGGGTGATCGGGACGGTGATCGGCAGCCGGGAGGACGAGCTGCTGGCGGTGCTCGCGATCGGCCTGGTGGTGCTCGTCGCCGGGCTCTCCGAGGAGGTCGGGGTCTCCGACGCGATCGGGGCGCTGCTCATCGGCCTGGTGGTCTCGCGTACCGCGGTCCGGGAGCGAGTGGAACGCGTGGTGCTGCCGATGCGGGACCTGTTCGCCGCGGTGTTCTTCGTGACCTTCGGACTGAGCATCGACGTGGGCGACTTCGGGGCGGTGGCGATTCCGGTCGCGATCGCGGTAGTCGTCACTGTGGCCTGCAACGTCATCGCCGGGGTGTGGACCGCCCGGCTGTTCGGGCTCAACCAGCGGGCGGCGGCGAACATCGGGTTGACCATCCTCGGCCGGGGCGAGTTCTCCCTGATCCTGGTGACGCTGGCGCTCGCGGCCGGGCTGGATGCCCGGATCGGACCATTCGTCGCTCTCTACGTCCTCATCCTGGCCATCTTCAGCCCGTTGCTCGCTGCCCGCTCCCGGCTGCTGGCCCGGGTGCTGCCGGATTGGCTGTTTCGCGAGAACTGGCGTTACGTACGCGAGGAGACGATCAGCACCGCCTGCACCCATCTGGACCAGATCAGGGTGACCGAGACCGACCAGCAAGAATGCGCGGAGTGCGTCGCTACCGGAGACGACTGGGTGCAGCTGCGACTGTGTCTTAGCTGTGGTGTGGTGCGATGCTGTGACGACTCGATCAACAAGCATGCAACTGCTCATTTCCGGCAGACCAACCACCCGATCGTGGAGTCGCTGGAGCCGGGTGAGCACTGGCGCTACTGCTACATCGACAACACGCTGGTCCGGCCTCCACTCGGCCAGCGCAGCTAGCCGACGGCTGGGCGACCAGCGCGGTTAGCCGACGGAGTCGGCTCGGGCCAGCTGCTGCAGCTTCGGCGCCAACGTCCCCTGCTCGCCGTCGAAGCCTTGCCGCAGCGAGCGCAACAGCGCATCGCTGGTCTGCGGCGGCCACCCGAACAGGCTCCCCTGAGCGGCGACGCAGCCCAGCTCCCATAAGGTCTGCCGCTGCTGCACCTCCTCGACGCCCTCGGCGACGACCAGCTGCCCGAGTTCCCGCCCGAGTTCGAGGATCGAGCACACCAGACCTTTCGCCTCGCGGGAGGTGCCCAGCGCGGAGACGAAGGTACGGTCGATCTTCAGCTGGTCGACCGGGAGTTGGAAGACGGCTGAGAGGCTGGAGTGCCGGGTGCCGAAGTCGTCGAGCGCGATCCGGATCCCGGCTTCCCGCAGCGTCGCCACCGCGCACGTCACCACCTCGAGGTAGCCGATCGCCGCCGACTCGGTCAGCTCCAGGGTCAGCCGCTGCGGCGGCACCCCGTGCGCCTGCAGCGCATCCAACACCATCGCCGGTAACCGTGGGTCACCGAGGCTGCGTGGCGACACGTTCACTGCGATCTGCAGCTCGAAGCCCTCCCGGCGCCAGTACGCCGCAGCGGCCAGGGCGCGGTTCAGCACCGTCTCGGTGAACGGGGCGAGCAACCCGGAGCGTTCGACCAGGCCGAGGAAGGTGGCGGGCGGCAGGTCACCGAGGTCGGGATGTGCCCACCGGGTGAGCGCCTCGGCGCCCAGGACGCGCCCGCTCGCCAGGTCCACAATGGGCTGATAGTGCACCGCGAACTCGCGCCCCTCCACCGCCCGGGGCAGCTCTCCGGCGAGCGCCAGCCGGGTACGGTCGGCGCTGTCGCTGGTGCGCGCGTAGACCGCCACCTGCCGGCCAGAATCCTTAGCCTGGTACATCGCCACATCCGCGCGGCGCAGCAGCTCCGTAGGGTCGGTCGGGTCGCTCGCCACCGCCAACCCGGCGCTGGTGTGGAGGCTGATCAACACTCCCCGCAGGTCCATCGGGTGGCGTAGCGTCGCCAACACGTCCCAAGCCCGACCGGAGGCCGCCGCGGGGTTCGCCAGTCCGTCGAAGAGCACGGCGAACTCGTCCCCACCCAGCCGGATCACCATGCTGTCGCCGGCGGCTGCGCGCAGGCGCTGACCGACCTCCACGATCACCTGATCACCCGCGTCATGCCCGAGCGTGTCGTTGACCTCTTTAAAGTGGTCGATGTCGAGCAGCATCAACGCGACGGTGCCCGGCTCGCCGCGTTGCCACAGCTGGGTGACCCGGCCATGGAGCTGTCGACGGTTGGGCAGGTCGGTCAACGCGTCATGGCTCGCGTCGTACGCGTGCCGTTCGGCGAGCCGGGAAACCTCGGCGTACGCTGCCGCGTTGCGGATCGCGGTGGAGAGACCGGCGGTGAAGGTGGCGAGCATGTACTGCTCCCGGTCGGAGAGCCGAGCCTCCACCCGGAACCACAGCCGTAGCATGCCCAGCGGCTCCTGGTCGGTGTCGAGGCCGAGCGGCACCGACAGGCACGGACCGGCCTGGGTGGGCGCCTGCCGGGGGTCCCCGTCGTAGTGGACGCCGTGCCGATCGCCCCGCACCACCCGGCGAGGCTCGGAGTCCGCCAGCTCCACCTCGATCTTCAGGTCCGGGAAGAGCCCGGCCGCGCCCCGGATCGCGGTGTAGAGGACGTTGTCCACCCCGACACTGCTCAAGGCGTCGGTGGAGGCGGCGAGCTGCTGCCAGGCTCGCCGCTCCTCGCGCAGGTGCAGCCGGTGCCGGTAGGCCAGGTAGGCGACCAGCACCCCGAGCGGGGCGAGCGTCACCAGCACCGGGTTGATCGCGTGCAGAGTCACCGTCGCCAGTGCCAGCGCCAGGCTGGTAGCCCGGACCACCGCCAGTATCAAGGCGTTGCCCCGGACAAGCCGCCACCATGAGGTCCGGCTGGCCAGGGCGATGACCGGCACGCTCACTAGCTCGTCGACGAGCGCATAGGCCACCATCGCGACCACCAGCGCCACCAACAGCGTCAGCAGCGACCGGTCGGCGACCGTGATCGGGGCGCCGCCGACGGCGTGGAACGCGGCCGAGGCGGCGCTGACTCCGAGCGTCTCGGTGGCGGTGTTGAAGGCGGCCTTACGCAGTGGCCGCCGGTGGGCGGCCTGGCCGATCAACACGGCCACAGCGACCGCCAGGATCGCCCACGGCGGCGGCAGGAGCACCACCGCGACCAGGATCGCGGCGCCACCGGAGGTGATGGTGAGCTGCTGCCGGAGGTTGAGGTGGATCCGGCGGCAGAGGCCCGCGAGCGTCAGCAGCGTCGCCACCACGAGCAGATACACCGCTGGCGGCGTCTCGCCGATGCTGACGACGGCCCAGCCCAGACAGCCGAGTGCGGCCAACACGACGAGACCGACGAGGCGGTCGAGCCACCTGTCGGTCTCGTTCGTACGCACGGAGGCGCTCCCTCCCGGACACCGATCGCCGCGGCAGCGCGACCGCTGCCAGGCTACCGCAGTCTGGGGTCCGAGGGGTCCTGCGCTGGCCTCAGGCCCAGTCGATGTGCCGCATCGCTAGCCTCCTTTCGTTGCCCTGCCGCGCTCCACACTAGAGACGACCGAGCCCGGAGTTCGCGTATCCGTGCCACTTCTCGCAGTAATCAGGAAATGAGGTATTTCTACGCTTAAGTGCGCTAACAGCACCCCGCCCTTGGTTGGCTGGGGAGGGATCTTGCGCACGGATAAGTCGGATTTATCCGTGCGCAAGATCCCTCCCCAGCCAACCAAGCTGCCGCGGCTCAGGGGACGATGCTGACCATCTTCCCGGGGACCACGATGACCTTGCGCGGCTCCGCGCCACCCAGCTGGTCGGCGACCGCGGCCAGCGCCGCCGCCCGCACCTCGGACTCCGGCGCGTCCGGGTCGATCTCGATCCGGGCCCGCACCTTGCCCTTGACCTGCACCGGATAGGTGACCGTCTCGGCCACCAGCGCCTCCGGGTCAGCCTGCGGGAACGGGGCGTACGCCAGCGAGTCGTCGTACCCCAGCTGGCGCCACAGCTCCTCCGCCAAGTGCGGGGCGAACGGCGCCACCATCAGCACCAGGGGCTCCACCACCGCCCGCGGCGTGCCCGGGCCGGAGATCTGGGTGGCCCGGTTGGTCAGCTCGATCAGCTTGGCGATCGCGGTATTGAACCGCAGGTTGTCCATGTCGCCACGGACCCCGTCGATCACCTTGTGCAGCAACTTGTAGGTCTGCTCGTCCAGCTCCGACTCGGTCACCCGGACCGCGCCGGTGTGCTCGTCCACCACCAGCCGCCACAGCCGCTGCAGGAACCGCTGCGACCCGACCACCGCCCGGGTCTCCCACGGCCGGGACACGTCCAGCGGCCCCATCGACATCTCGTAGACCCGGAACGTGTCGGCACCGTACTCGGCGCACATGAAGTCGGGCGTAACCACATTCTTCAGCGACTTACCCATCTTGCCGTACTCCTGACGGACCGGGGTGTCACCGTAGAAGTACTGGCCGTCGCGCTGCTCCACCTCGTGCGCGGGGACGTAGACCCCGCGCGGGTCGGTGTAGGCGTACGCCTGGATGTAGCCCTGGTTGAACAGCCGGCGGAACGGCTCGTGGCTGCTCAGGTGCCCCAGGTCGTACAGCACCTTGTGCCAGAACCGGGCGTACAGCAGGTGCAGCACCGCGTGTTCCACACCGCCGACGTACAGGTCGACCCCGCCGCTGTCCCGCTCGTGCCGCGGCCCCATCCAGTACTTTTCGTTCGCCGGGTCCACCAACGCCTGGTCGTTGGTCGGGTCCAGGTAGCGCAGCTCATACCAGCAGGAGCCGGCCCACTGCGGCATCACGTTGGTCTCCCGGGTGTAGACCTTCGGCCCGTCCCCCAGGTCCAACTCCACCGTCGCCCACTCGTGGTTGCGCGACAGCGGTGTCTCCGGCGTCGACCCGGCGTCCTGCGGGTCGAAGGTCTTCGGCGAGAAGTCGGCCACCTCCGGCAGCGCCACCGGCAACTGGGACTCGGGCAGCGCCACCGGCAGGCCGGTCTCGTCGTAGACGATCGGGAACGGCTCCCCCCAATACCGCTGGCGGCTGAACAGCCAGTCCCGCAGCCGGTAGGTGATCGCCTCCTCGCCGTGGCCGTGCTCGGCCAGCCAGGCGATGATCCGGGCCTTCGCCTCGGTCATCGCCAGCCCGTCCAGGGTGATCCCGGCGGCCGGGTTGGCGGAGTTGATCGCCGGACCGTCGCCGGTGTACGCCTGGCCGTCGAAGTCGGCCGGCGGCTGCACGGTCCGGATGATCGGCAGGTCGAAGACCTCGGCGAACTCCCAGTCCCGCTCGTCCTGCCCGGGCACCGCCATGATCGCCCCGGTGCCGTAGCCGGCCAGCACATAGTCGGCGATGAAGATCGGGATCTGACCCCCGGTCACCGGGTTGGTGGCGAACGCGCCGATGAACACGCCGGTCTTCTCCCGGGATTCGGCGGTGCGCTCCGACTCGGTCTTGGCCGCCGCCTCGCTCCGATAAGCGGCCACCGCCGCGACCGGGTCGGGGTGACCGCCGGTCCACGCCGGTTTGCTGCCCGCCGGCCACTGCTTCGCCGTCAGCTCGTCGACCAGCTCGTGCTCGGGCGCCAGCACCATGTAGGTCGCCCCGAAGACGGTGTCCGGCCGAGTGGTGAAGACCCGCAGCGCACCGGCCTCGGTCGGGAAGTCGATGTGCGCGCCGGTGGAGCGGCCGATCCAGTTGCGCTGCATCAGCTTGACCTTCTCCGGCCAGTCCAGATCATCCAGATCGGACAGCAGCCGGTCGGCGTAGGCGGTGATCCGCATCATCCACTGCTTCAGGCTGCGCTTGAAGACCGGGAAGTTGCCCCGTTCGGAACGGCCCTCCGGGGTGACCTCCTCATTGGCCAGCACCGTCCCCAGGCCGGGGCACCAGTTGACCGGCGCCTCGCTCACGTACGCCAACCGGTAGCCGTCGATGATCTCCCGTCGCGCCACCTCGGACAGCTCCGACCAGGGCCGACCGTCGGGAGTGGTCCGCGCCCCCGACTCGTACGCCGCCACCAGCTCGTCGATCGGGCGGGCAGCGCCACGCTCCGGGTCGAACCAGGAGTTGAAGATCTGCAGGAAGATCCACTGCGTCCACCGGTAGTAGTCGACGTCGGTGGTGGCGAAGGAACGGCGGTCGTCGTAGGCCAACCCCAGCTGACGCAGCTGCCGCCGGTAGCGGGTGACGTTCGCTTCGGTGGTCTTACGCGGGTGGGTGCCGGTCTCCACCGCGTACTGCTCGGCCGGCAGGCCGAACGCGTCGAAGCCCATCGGGTGCAGCACGTTGTAGCCGGTCATCCGGGCGTACCGGGTGTAGCAGTCGGTGCCGATGTAGCCCAGCGGGTGCCCGACGTGCAGCCCTTCCCCGGACGGGTAGGGGAACATGTCCATGACCATCAGCTTCGGTGCGCCGGCGCGAGGATGCGAAGGGTCGTGCAACGGACCGGCCGGGTTCGGGGCGTGGAAGGTCCCGTGCTGATCCCAGTAGTCCTGCCACCGCGCCTCGATCCGGTTGGCGGTCTCGGCGTTGTACCGGAACGGGGGGACCTCCCCCTCCGGCTCCGGGGCCGCCGCCGACTTCGCCGCCACCTCGCTCATGGTCGCCACCTCACTGTCCTGGCTATCCGGGGGTTGTTCTGGGCATAAGAAAGCCCCTCCGCAGAGGGGCTGCCGTGCGGACGCGAACTCGCGTCAGCACGGCCTGGTAAGGAGAACAACGCTCCCGGTCATGCGGGCATTGTAGCGCGTTGGGACGCCGCCACGCCGCCCCGTTCCCACCGCACCTCCGGGTAGTCACCCTGGGCGGCGAGGAAGTCGTCCAACTCGGCCAGCGTGAGCGGGCCCGGGAGCGGATACCGGGCCGGCAGCTCCTTGAGCGCATCGTCGTAGCTCGCCAGATGGCCCAGATCCCGCGGATGGTGCTCGGGGCTGAGGCCCGCGAACCAGCCGGCCCGGCGAGCCCGGCTAAGCACCTGCTCGCGCCAGTCGTCGACCGAGGGCAGGCCGATCATCTCTACCGCGTTCTGGAACAGGGCCAGCATGATCTCGTCGAACGGTTCCCGGTTAGCCAGGTACTCCGCCAGCCGCGCCAGCGACGGGTCGGTGTTGAAGGTCATCCAGTACGGCACGGAACCGGTCCGCAGCGTCCAGTACGGCTCCAGGATGATGAAGGACTCGGCGAACAGCCGGTTCGACGGCAGGTTGCGCTGCCGGTACCACCACCGATACAGGTCAGCCACCATCGGGCTGATCGACTCCGGCTCGTCGAAGATCAACCGGCGGA
The DNA here is from genome assembly GCF_016925615.1 of Natronosporangium hydrolyticum. NCBI lineage: Bacteria > Bacillati > Actinomycetota > Actinomycetes > Micromonosporales > Micromonosporaceae > Natronosporangium > Natronosporangium hydrolyticum. The sequence continues at coordinate 1,859,199 of NZ_CP070499.1, read as the reverse complement.
CCTGGAACTGGTGCTGCCCAGCGAACCGCTCGATGTCGTCCCGCAGCGCGGGTGCGAACCCCCACTCGGCCTCCGGGCTGACGCCGTCGAGCTCCGGGCCGGACCACTGGCGGACCGGGGAGTCATGGCGGGCTAGGTAGTCGACGACCCGCGGCCCGCCGTAGTGGAACTCCGCGTCGGTGGCCCCGCCAACGGCCCCGTGCTGGAACACGTGCCGCGGCCCCACCGTGGTGGTGTCCCAGGTCCGGGCACACTCGCTGATCAGAATGGTCCCGCCCGGGGCCAGGTGGTCAAGCAGGAACCGCTCGTACGCCTCCCCCAGCTCGCGCCGCTTGACCCGAAAGTAGGTCAGCGCCCGCACCATGATCCGGTCCTGGTTGGCGTCGTGCATATGGTGCAGTTGCAGCGTCGGGTTGTTCGCCACCAGCTCCCGGCCCGGCTCCAGCCCCTTGGCGAATGCGGCGTCGACGTCGTCCGGGTGGACCCGCTGCCGGACCGGGATCAAGAAGGTCTGCGGCAGCCACGGCACCCCCAGCGCCGCGCACAGATGCACCAACGCGCCGCTGGCCGACCCGATCACGATCACCGGGTATTTCCGCTTCGGGTACTGCTCCACCACCCACTCGGAGATCTCCTCCGGGTCGATCCGGGCAGCCCGCCGGGAGCTGACCGTCTCGGCCGCGCCACCGAGCAGGAACGCCGACTCTCGCAGCCGCTGCGGCAACCGCCGCGTGGCGCGGGCCGGCCCCTTCAGCCCCGGCGGATGCCCGGCGGCGGGGAACGGTTCGCCCCGCAGGCAAGCCGCGGTGGCTTGCAGCATGCCGGTGGTGGAGTCGAATCCGGCGACGAAGCTCGGCTTGGACATCAGTTCCCCTCTCGCAGTCGGCGGACAGCCAGGGCACCGGCGGCGGCGACGGCGGTCGCCGCCGCGGCCCCCGCCAACCAGCGACGGCCCGGTGGCGACGGCGGCTGCCAGCCGTTGTGTCGCCAGCCACCGTCCACGGACCCGCCGTCGCCGCTCGGTGTGAACACATTCCCCTCGGTACGGGCGGCCGGCTCGTCGAGGAAGTGGGCGCGCTCCACCAGCCGGCCGAAGACTCGTTCGGTCAGGCCGGGCACGAGCCGGGTGGCGGCCAGACCGACCCGGGTGGCCGCGCCGACCGCCACCTCGCGGCGGTGGGGCCGGCGGGCGCACCGGACGATCGCGCCCGCCACCCGGCGGGCGTCGATCGGTGGCCCGGCCGGCTGGATCTGGTAGCCGCTCACGTTCGCCCCGGTCCGGAAGATCGGCGTGTCGATCGCGCCCGGGAGCACCGTGCAGACCGAAATTCCGGGTAGGTCCGCGACCTCCTGCCGGACACAGTCCGACAGCGCCCGGATGCCCTGTTTGCTGACGACGTAGGCGCTCTGGTGCGGCGACGGGGTCTTGCCCAGCATCGAGGAGACGTTGATGAGCACCCCGTGCCCCTGCTCGCGAAACCACGGCACCGCTGCCCGCACCCCGTGGTAATAGCCGAAGAGATTAACCTCGATCACCCGGTGCCAGACCGGCACCGGGGTCTCCTCGGTGCGTCCGTACGCCACCACCGCGGCGTTGTTGACCCACACATCCAGGCTGCCGAACTCGGCGACGGCCCGCTCGGCGACCTGGGCGACCGCCGCCGCGTCGGTCACATCGGCCGGCGCCACCAGCACCTTCGCTCCTCGGCGCCGGCAGTCGGCGGCGAGCTCGTCAAGCGCCTCCCGGCGCCGCGCGGTGAGCACCAACTGGTAACCCTTGTCCGCGAACGCCAGCGCGCTGGCCCGGCCGATGCCGCTGGAGGCGCCGGTGATCACCACGCACTTACTCCGGTGATGCGACACGTCATCCCTCCTCACCCCGTTTGTGGTGAGTTACCCGCCACCAGTCACCAGAAAACGTCCAACGGGTCAGTACCGGGCCGCGGGTGGCCCGAACGGACGGGCCGCCGCGGCCCCCCAATCCCGCCACGGCGGGCATGGGTCGGTTGGGGACCCAGCCAGGAACCGGTTCACCTCCCGATAGAACGCCGGCGTGACCGGCAGGTCTGGATGGGCCTCCCGGATCGGGCAACCGTCCTGCGCGCCGGCCAGCCGCCGCCCACCGGGCATCAGCGGCAGATCCGCGGAGCTGGGCAGGCTCAGCGCCGATACCTCCGGCGGCAGCGGCCGGGCGTACAGCTCGGTCGCCCGGTCCGGCTGGGCGAGCAATTCCCGCGCGGCCGGCGCGTCCGGTACGAAGTGGAAACCGAGTTCGCGGACGAGCGGCGCCATGGCCCGCAGCGCGTCGCCGGCAACCCGGCCCGGACCGTCGTGATTCGCCGGTGGATAGCCGACCGGGCTGTCCGGAAACGGTCCGAGCAGCACCACCCGGTCCACTTGCGGAGCTACCCCGGTCGCCACCGCATGCCAGACCACCCACGCCCCCAGCGAGTGGCCGACCACGGTGACCGGCGCCGGCAGCTCCCGGACCTGCGCCGCGAAGGAGTCCACCTGCTCACCGAGCGGACGCAGCGTGTCGGCCTGGACGTACGGCGCGCCGGTGCGGATCGGACAACGCGCCTGCCCCTGCGGCGCGCCATCGCCCGGGCCCGCGTACGAGAAGTAGTAGGTCTGCCCGCAGTCGAACCCCAACGCCGCCACCTCGGTCTCGAAGATCGCCCCATTGCCGGACGAGGAGTTGATCCCGGACATCAACACCAACGAGCCGGCGCGGGGCGGCGCGGGCGGGGCGGGCGCCACCGTCCGGGTGGTGACGAACCCCGCGGCCACCAAGGCTGCGGCCACCGCGACGGCGGCGGCCAGCCGCCCCGAGTGAGCCGGGGCGGGCGCGGCCAGCAGCCGGACCGCCACCGCGGTGGCTAGCGCCGAGACCGGCACCAGCAAAACCGTCACGGTCTCTCCGCCCGCGTCGGCGAGCCCCCCGAGCAGCACCAGCACCAGCCCGTAGGGCAGCAGTACCGCCAGCCGGAGCCCTTGTCGGAGATTGCGCATCAGGCCGGTCCGCAGCCGCCATCTGCCAGCTGGGTCCCGGGCCAGCCACGGCACCGGCGCCAGCAGCAGGCCCAGCCCGGCTACCACCCCCACCACCGGCCAGAACAGCCGCGAGTACAGCACTGCGTACGCGGCGAAGTCGAGCAGCGCCAGGACCAGCACCACCGGGGTCAGCAGTAGATAGAAGCGGGCCGCCAACCAGAGCCGGTCCGGGGTGAACCCGCCGAGCAGCAGCGAGAGCACCAACACCCGGATCGTCCAGACCGCCGCCAGCAGGATCAGGAAGACCGGAAGCGAGACCGCCTCGGTCGCCAGCAGTCGGAGATCGCCGAACAGCTCCAGCGGCGGCAGCGCCACCAGGTGCACCAGGCCCGGCCAGCGGGGCAGCGCGCCGGCGACGGCTAGCAGCACCACCACGGCCGCCACCACCGCCAGCGGCCACAGCTTGACCCCGCTGGTCGAGGTGGCCCCCCGCAGCCGGTCGACCACCGCTCTCGTCCAGGTCACCCGGACCGGGTTCCCGGATCCGACCGGGGCGAACCATGTGCGAAACTCGGCAAGGTCCGCGGGCGCCGGTTAGCCTGTGTGGCAGAAGTGACGCGTTCGGTACGGGGGACGGCACGGCTCGGGCGACCGGTTTGGCGAGTCGACGAACCCGGGAGTGGGTCGACAGCGTCCTAGTTGGCAAGCCGAGGCACCACCAGGAGGATGCCAGTGACCGTTCCACGCACCGGCGAGGAGCTCGGCGCACCCCTGCCGCTCGCGGAGTTCCGCACCGCCACCAACGCGATCGTCGACAATATCGAGCAGATCATCGAGGGCAAGACCGCGACCGTCCGGCTAGCGCTGGCGGTGCTGCTCGCCGAGGGGCATCTGCTGATCGAGGACGTCCCCGGCGTCGGCAAGACCAAGCTCGCCAAGGCGCTGGCCCGCTCCATCGACTGCTCGGTACGCCGGATCCAGTTCACCCCCGACCTGCTGCCCAGCGACGTCACCGGAGTCAGCGTCTACAACCAGGAGACCCACGACTTCGAGTTCAAGCCCGGCGCGATCTTCGCGAACCTGGTGGTCGGCGACGAGATCAACCGGGCTTCGCCGAAGACCCAGTCCGCCCTGCTGGAGTGCATGGAGGAGCGGCAGGTCACCGTCGACGGCACGTCGTACGGGCTGCGGGTGCCGTTCATGGTGGTCTCCACCCAGAACCCGATCGAGATGGAGGGGACCTACCCGCTCCCCGAGGCACAGCGCGACCGGTTCACCGCCCGGATCGGCATGGGCTACCCTCACGCCGGCGCCGAACTGGCCATGCTCGACGCCCACGGCGCCTACGATCCGCTCTACGACCTCAAACCGGTCTCCGACGCCGAGACGGTCCGCCGCATGATCGCCACCGTCCGGCAGATCCACGTCGCCGACGCGATCAAGCAATACGCCGTGAATCTGGTCAACGCCACCCGGGAGGCCTCCGAGCTGCGGCTCGGCGCCTCGCCCCGGGCGACCCTGCACCTGCTCCGCACCGCCCGGGCGATCGCCGCCCTGGACGGGCGGGACTATGTGCTCCCGGACGACCTGCAGTCGTTGGCGGTCCCGGTGCTCGCTCACCGGGTCATCTCTACCCCCGAGGCGCAGCTGTCCCGCCGCACCACCGACGCGATCATCGCCGAGCTGGTGCATCGATTGCCGGTGCCACAGGACCGGACCCGCACCGCGCACGACCGGTCCGACCACGACCCCAGCTCCATCCAGCGGGGATAACCGGTGCTGCAGGCGTTGCGGGGGCTGACCACCCGGGGCCGTTGCTTTCTCGCCGCCGCCGCGGCGGCGGCGCTGTCCGCGGTGGTGCTCGGCGAGAACGACCTACTGCGGGTGGCGGCGCTGCTGGCCGCGCTGCCCTTGCTCGCGGCGTGGTATGTCGGGCGGAGCCGGTACCGGCTGGCCTGCACCCGGCAATTGACCCCCGGGCGGGTGCCGGTCGGCGGTCGCGCCGGGGTTCAGTTACGGATGCAGAATCTGTCTCGGCTGGTCACCGGCACCCTGCTGTTGGAAGATCGACTGCCGTACGCGCTGGGCACCCGTCCCCGGCTGGTACTGGAACGGCTCGCCGGCCACCAGGCCAGCTCGGTGACGTACTCGGTGCGGGCGGAGGTTCGCGGCCGGTACGAGGTCGGCCCGCTGATGGTTCGGCTGACCGACCCGTTCGGCCTGTGTGAGCTGGTGCGTTCGTTCCCCAGCGTGGACCGGCTGACGGTGGTCCCGGAGGTGGTGCCGTTGCCGCCGATCCGGCTGGCGGGCGAGTTCACCGGCAGCGGCGAGAGCCGCGCCCGCTCCGTCGCGGTTCACGGCGAGGACGACGCCGCCACCCGGGAGTACCGGCACGGGGACGACCTGCGCCGGGTGCACTGGCGCTCCACCGCCCGGGTCGGCGAGCTGATGGTCCGCCGCGAGGAGCAGCCCTGGGAGAGCCGGGCGACGGTGGTGCTCGACACTCGGATGTTCGGCCACCGGGGCGAGGGCCCGACCGCCAGCTTCGAATGGGCGGTGTCGGCGGCCGCGAGCATCTCGGTCCACCTGCGCCAGACCGGGTACCGGGTCCGGCTGGTCTCCACCACCTTCGACGTGGACGCAAACGACCGCACCGGCGACGGGGTGGTGCTCGACCAGCTCTCTGAGGTACGCACCCGGGGCCAGGCCGATGTCGCCAAACTCGTCGACCAGGTTCGCGCGCGCCACGACGGCGGGCTGGTGATCGGCGTGTTCGGCGCCTTGACCAAGGCCGAAGCCGAGGTGCTGGCCGGGCTGCGCGGCAGTGGGCTGACCTGTCTCGCATTCCTGATCGACAGCGCCAGCTGGGTCGAGCTGCCACCGCACCCCCGCCAACAGGCCGAGCAGGGGCACCAGACCGCGGTGGGGACGCTACTTAGCACCGGGTGGCGGGTGATCAGCGTCCGTCACGGGGATCGGCTGGCCGGTTTGTGGCCGCAGGCGGCCCGTGGCGCCCAGGGGTTCGCGCTGCGGGCGGCGTTGGCCGAGACGGTCGCCGGAGGTCGCCGATGACCGCCCCAGCTAGCGCCCCCCGGGCCGGCGGCGCGCTCGGCGGCCGGCACCACCTCGGGCTGGTCGCCGCCGCCGCCACCTTGCTCGCCACCGCGCCGCTCTCGGTGATCTTCGAACTCTGGACCTGGCTGGTGCACGGCGTAGTAGCGGTCGTCGCGGTCGCCGCCGCTGCCGCCGCGGCCCGGGCGCTCCGGCTACCGAGCTGGCTACAGCCGCTGGCGATGGCCGCTGGCTTGCTGCTCGCCGTCACCTTCCAGTTCCGCAGCGGCGATGAGCTGCTGCTCTTCCCCACCACCGCCACCTTTCAACACTTCGGGACGCTGCTCGGCGGCGTGCCCGACGCGATCGCCACCCAGGCCCTCCCGGTGACCGACCACGACGGCCTGCTGCTGCTGGCGATGCTCGGCATCGGCGTGGTGGCGATCCTGGTCGACACCATCGCGGTGATTCTGCGCCGGCCCGCCCTCGCCGGGCTGCCGATGCTGGCCATCTACTCGGTGCCGGTGGCGGTCAGCCAGCAGAGCGTTCCCGCGCTCACCTTCGCCATCGGCGTGGTCGGTTACCTGTGGCTGGTCGCCACCGACAGCCTGGATCGGGTACGCCGGTTCGGACGGCGGTTCACCGGCGACGGCCGGGGCATCGAGGCTTGGGAACCCTCACCGCTAGCCGCAGCCGGTCGCCGGCTGACCGTGGTCGGGGTAGTGATGGCGATCGCGCTGCCGCTGGCCGTCCCCGGCATGACCGGCGGAATGATCGACCGGTTCGGCTCCGGGTTCCTCGGCGGCGGCGACGGCTCCGGCTCCGGCGGGACGCCCACCTCGGTGAACCTCTTCGCCCATCTGGACGGGCTGCTCAACCGAGACGAGACGGTCGACCTGCTGGAGGTCACCACCGACGACCCCGACCCGTTCTATCTGCGGGTCGGCACCGCCGATCAGATCTCCGACCGGGGCTTCGACCACCGCGCCCCCCGCGGCTCCCGGGCACCGGTGTCACTCCCGCTGCCGGTGCCGCCCTCCGGCGTCACCCACCACCGGCACACCGCCGAGGTCGAGGTGCTCGGCTGGGACATGAACCGGCTGCCGATCTTTGCCGAGCTGATCGGCATCACCGGCGCGGACGAGTGGCGCTACGACAACGAGCAGCAGGTCGTCTTCGCCGACGAGACTCGCGCCAGCGGGCTGACGTACGAGTTCGAGTTCGTCCGGCGAGAGTACGACCCGGCGGCGCTCGGGCGGGCCGAGCTGCTGCCGGAGGACGACCCGATCCAGCGCCGGTTCGGTGCGGTGATCGACGAACCGCGGGTCACCGAGCTGGTCGACGACCTCACCAGTGACGCCGACACCCCCTACGACCGGGTCCGCGCCGTGCACGGCCACTTCACTAGCGACAACGGCTTCCGCTACAGCCTGGAGACCGGGTCGGAGACGACCGGCTCGGCGATCGTGGACTTCCTGTTCGAGCACCGGGCCGGCTTCTGCGTCCAGTACGCCGCCGCGATGGCGTGGATGGTGCGGGATGCCGGGCTCCCTTCCCGGGTCGCGACCGGGTTCACCCGCGGCAGCGAACGCTCGGACGGCACCTACCTGCTGACCAACCACAATCTGCACGCCTGGACCGAGGTCTTCTTCGACGGCTTCGGCTGGGTTCCGTTCGACCCCACCCCGAGCAGTTCGGTCGCCGGATCGGCGCAGCGCGACTGGGCACCCGACCCGAACGTGCCGGACCTACCCGACACCGACCAGGACAGCTCCGGCTCCGACGCCGAACCCCTGCCGCCCGGCGACGGGCCGGACGACGGCCTGGCCGATCTGGCGCCAGAGCCCGGCGGCGCGGTGACCGGCCTATCCGACACCGAGCCGCGCAGCCTCACCCCGTGGCTGATCGCGGGGCTGATCGGGCTGCTCGCACTACTGGCGGCGCCGGCGCTGAGCCGGGTGCTGCTGCGGCGTCGACGGGTCCCGGCCCGACTCGCAGACCAGCACCCCACCGCGAGCGCCACCCCCGCGGATAGCGGCGGCACAACACCGGCCGGCGATCCGGCCGCGACCGCCCGCCATCGGGCCCATCGGGCCTGGGACGAGCTACTCGACACCATGGTCGACTATCAGGTCCGAGTCGATCCTGCCGAGAGTCCACGGGCCACCGCCGGACGGCTGGTCCACGAGTGCGAATTCACCGGCGGTGACCGGACCCCGGTCGGGGAGGCGGTGCGGCTACTCGGCCGGGCGGAGGAGCGCGCCCGCTACGCCCCGACCCCGGACGCCCCGGTCGACCTGCGCGGGGCGGTCCGCACGGTCCGCCGGGGGATCTCGACACAGGCGCCCCGCATCGTCCGGCTCCGCGCGGCGCTCCTGCCCACCTCGACCGTGCAACGCTGGCGGGCCGCTGCCGGGCAGGCGGCGAGTTGGGCGATCGGCCGGCGGCAACGCTGGAGCGCCCGGATGGCCCGGCTATCCCCCAGGCGACTCCTCAGCTCTTCCTGAGTTTCCCCTCAGCCAGTAGTCCCACCCGACAGAAGGGGGACGTATCCTCCTCGGTCCGAATCTCTAGATTCTCCCGGGCTGGAAGATCGGCAGACTGAAGCAAGTGGCGCTGTTGGGGTTGAGGGTTCCAAGGGACCGCGTCGTAACCTCAGCTTCCAGCGAGTAGCGGATGCCGTGCCGGTCCGGCGGCACGACCTTGTGGTCTAGATTCTGGTCAACTAGAATTAAGACCATGACGATACTCCCGCTCAACGAGGTCAAGACTCGGTTCTCCGCGATCGCCGACGAGGTCGCGGCCACCCATGACCGAGTTGTGGTGACCCGCAACGGGAAGCCGCACGTCATGGTGATCTCGGTAGACGAATTCGAATCCCTGCAGATGACTCGCGAGATCCTTGCGACGCCCGGTGCGCTCGAGGACATCCGTCAAGGAGCAAGGGACATCGAGGAAGGGCGCTACCGTACGCTCGCCGATGCGCGCGCGACACTGGAGGCCCGGCGTCGGGATGAGGATGACGGCTCGTGAGCGATCTCTATGACGTGAGGTTGTCGCCAGGGGCCGCCCGCGCGCTGGAGGTCGGACCGCCCCGCGGCCTGCCAGTAGCGGCTGCGTTCGCTGTGTACGAGTTCCTTGATGGGCCGCTGCGCCAGGACCCGTGGCGCGTGTCGAAGCCGTTGGGGGACGAGCTGGAAGGGTTCCGTGGGGCACGTCGGGGCGAGTACCGGGTCATTCTCTCTGTTGACGAAGAACTCCGGGTTATCGATGTCGTCCGGATCGACCACCGCGCCAACGTCTACCGATAGCTGTTCTGCCACCGCCAGACCAAGGTCAGCACCTGTTCATCACGTTTCCCCATGGGGACATCTGACACGAATCAGACATCGCTAACATGGACGCCGAGGGCAGCATCGACGAAGAAAGAGCCGCCTCAGTCCCTCTCACGCCAGCACGGCAGGAGCGTGCGTCGGGTCGGTAGGCCGGCGCAGGGTCCCGCCCTTGCGGCGGTCTTGGAGAGTTATTGGTTCGCTGTTCGCTGCGAACAGTAACTCTCCAAGATTGACACCTGGCGGTCGGTCAGCGGTTGCCCTCGGGACGGTTCCGCCAGCGCCCCTCCAGCCGATCGACGAACGACGACCGGCGGCGAGTCTGACGGCTCGCCTTGCCATCAACCGCCTGCAACGGCGGGTTCTTCGCCCGGCGCTGCGACTGCATGGCGAAAGCGGCACCCGCCAGCATCACCACGAACCCGCCCGCCCCCAGCGGCAGCAGGTTACTGACGGTGCCGACGACGACCAGGCCGAGACCGGCCAGGATCACCAGCACGGCCAGAACCAGCCGGCGGCGCGCATGCACCTTCGGGTCGCTGGACCGCACTGCGGAGGCAAACTTGGGGTCCTCGGCGAACGCCCGCTCCATCATCTGGTCGAACGCCCGCTGCTCATGTTCGGAGAGCGGCACAGTACTCCTCCCCGGTCGTCAAGAGCGCGGCAGCCGGCTAGCTGCTTAACCGCCAGTCTACGAGCAGCCGGCCCGCTCGGAAAGCCGGACCGGAGGCGTCACCGCCACATTTTGTCCACTCACCCACCGGCGACCGCTGCGAACGCGTCTCACTTCCATCGTACGGCTGGCCACCACCGTACCCTGCGCCGGCCACCGCTAACCGCTGGGGAGCCGCGACCGTCAACGATCAGTCACGCGCAGGCACCACCAGCAACGGCACCAGCATCTCCGCCGCCGTCCACGAACCGTGAAAAGCGACCAGCCGCGCCAACTCGGGAGGCTCCCGGTCGGTGGCGAAGACCGCGTACCGGTCCCGGCAGACCACCACCACATCACCGATCCGGGGGGTATGCGCCGACGTGACCACCGGACCGAACCAGCCGTCGGCGATCGCCTCCTCCCGGGTGGCCACCCACGCCGCCTCCCCCAGCACTGCCTGCCAGGCGGCGACCACATCGGCCACGGCGCCGGGCTCAGTGTGCAGGTAGCGCACCCGCGGTTCGCCCGCCAGCACCCGCACCCCGGCCCGCAGCGCCGGCTTCGCCGCCACATCAAACCGCTGGGCGGCCGGCACATCGAGCTGCCCGTGGTCGGCGATGACCACCAGCGCGGCGTCGGCCGGCAGGCCGTCCAGCACCCGGGTCAGCAGTTGATCAACCTCGACCGCGGCCGCCCGCCACTGCGGTGAATCCACCCCGAACCGGTGCCCCTGCGCGTCCAGATCCGGGTGGTAACCGTAGACCAACGCCGGCGACGACGCCTCCCGCAGCCCCCCGAGCATCCCCTCGGCCACGCTCAACCAATCGTCTGCCGGCCGGTAGGCGCCGCCCCGCCACGCCGAACGGGTCAGCCCACTACCGACGTACGCTCCGGCGGCGACCACCCGCACCGCCACCCCGGCCGCCGCCGCCCGCGCGAACTGCGTCGTCAGCGGCTGCCACACGAGCGGGTCCGGATCGTCGTACCAGTCGATATGGTTGAGCACCCGGCCGGTACCGGGGACGTTGACGGTGAAGCCCAGCAGGCCGTGCCCGCCCGGCGCGGCACCGGTGCCGAGACTGGTCAGGCTCGTCGGCGTCGTCGACGGGAAGGTAGCCGTCAACGAACCCAGCTGACTGCCGCGGCCGGCGAGTGGCCGGCCCGCGAGCGCGTCGGCGAACACCGGCGCCACCGGTGCTGCCACCGGCAACAGCTCCCGGCCCAGCCCATCCACCAGCAGCACCGCGACCTTACGGGCACCGGCCAGCTGCCCGGTCAGGCCCAGCAGGTCCACCGCACCCGGCACCGACCAGGTCGCCAATATGCTCGGGAAGACCTCGGCGAGGCTGCCCTGCCCGTACGCCGGCCGGACCGGCGTCACTACCGCTCCCCGCTCCGGCGGGCGAGCAGGTGCAGCTGGGCGGCGATGTCCCGGTACGGCAGTTGCTGGGACAGCCTCGCCTCCAGCGTCACCAACGCCGCCGGGTCAGCCTCCGCCAACGAGGCCGGGATCAAGTCGTAGAGCACCCGCACCCCGTGGATCGCCTCCAACGTCAACCCCGCACCGGCCACCAACGCCGCCGCGGTCGCCGGATCGAACCGGCGGCGCAGCGTGTCGCGTGCGTCCACCCGCCCGTCCGGGTCGTCCAACAGGGCAGCGGCGGCGGCCAAGTGCCCGTTGGCAGCCCGGGTCAGCAGCGCCGAAGCCCGATTCGCCACCAGCACGCTAGCCACTCCGCCCGGACGCAGCGCCGCGGCCACCGACCGCAGCACCTCCGCCGGCTCGTCGACCACTTCCAGCAGGCTGTGACACAGCACCATGTCGGCCGCCCCGGGCGCCACCAGCTCGGCGAGCCGGTCACCGTCCCCCTGCAGTGCGCGGACCCGCTCGGCGACCCCGGCGTCGGCTGCCCGCCGGGTCAGCGCCGCCAGCGCGTCCGGGCTGGGATCGACCACCGTTACCTGGTGGCCGGCCTCGGCCAGCGGCACCGCGAAGCCGCCGGTGCCGCCGCCGACATCGATCACCACCAGCGGGCCAGCACCCTGCCGGTCCAGCTCAGCGGTGAGGACATCCCAGAGCACCGCGGTACGCGGTGAGGTGTGCGGCCCGGCCGACCGGGTCGAGGTGTGCTCCACCAGAGCCAGCCTAGCGGTTGGCCGGTCTGCCCTTCGCCGGGACAGGCCCGGCGAAGGGCAGACCGGTCGACCGCCGCGGCCGTCACCCGATGGCGTACGCCCGGATGATCGTCTGCTCCACCGAGTTGCCGTCGGCGTCGACGGCGACCGCACGCAACGACCCGAACCCGGCCTCCGTCGGATGCGGCACCGACACGTACTGGCCGGCCGGCCCTGTCTGCACTTCAAGCTCCTGCCAGGTCTGGCCATCGTCGAAGGAGGCCGCCACCGACAACTCCACCGGCTCACCCGCCGCCGACCCCGGCTGCGGAACTACCGCCACCGGCACCTGCAACGACTGCCCGGCCGGCGCGGTGTTGTGCTGGTCCAGCTCGGGCGAGAACCGCACCGCCGAGGCCGGTAGCACCACCTCCCCGTCGGTAGGCCGCTCGGAATGGAAGGTCCAGACGACCTCGGTAGCGGTCGACAGCGAGAACCATTCGTCCCGCTCGGCCTCGATCTCCACTCGGTACTCACCCGGCTCTGGTGGCACCGTCACGGCCCCGCCCGGGCCGTCGGGGAGCTCGGCCACCAGCTCACCGTTGTGGTAGACCAGCGCCGACCCGGTGGCGAGGCTCTGCCCCGGCCGGCCGGCCGCGTCACCGTAGAGGAACGCGAAGAGCTGCAGCTGGTCGCCCTCACGCGCCAACGTCGGGATAGCGGGGTGGAAAGCCGGACCGAAGACAGCATGGTTCCACTGCTCCCGGTAACGCTCGCCCGCCTGGTAGGCGATCGGCTCGGACTCGGTGAAGCTGAGGAACTCCGGAAAGTCGTCATCCCGGAAGACGAGCTCCTCGAACCCCTTGCTCCACTGCACCCCGCCGTCGGTGTTGTGGAACTCCCACCGCTGGAACGGCGTCTCGACGGGCAACATCAGGCTCCAGCCGGACTCCACGACGCCGGGCAAGGTCCCGAAGGTCACCTTCGCCGCCTCCGCCTCGGCGTGCCGGGCATGTTCGGCGCGAACCACCGCCAGGTCCCGATGCCTGACCTGCCGCTCCAGCCCGGTCAGCAGCTCACCCTCGGCGAACCAGGCCAGGTCGTAGGTGTACGGGGTGTCCGCGAAGTCCCCCGCCGCACCCGGGCGGGCGAAGGTGCCGGTGACCGCCGAGGCGAAACCCGGCACCGGCGCCGACGGCGCAAGCTGGCCGCTGGAGAGTGCATCGAAGCTCGTCCCGAGCAGGCTGCTGCCTACGGTGAAGTTGTCAGTGTTCAGCTCCGCGCCGACCGTCGCCATCGCCGCCTGCGCCCCCGGCTGGGGCACCGACACCGAGACCGGCTCGGCCAACCGCGCGTCCACCTCGATGGTCAGGTCGCCATCCACCACGACCCGGGGTTGCGCCAACAGGCTCGTCTCCTCCTCGGTGGTAGAAACGAAGCTGGTGAGGGCATACTCGGCGGCCGGCACCCGCATGGTGACGGAGTCCTGCTCCCCGAAGAAGTCGACGTACCCGAACTCGTCCCACCGGTAAAGGGTGGTGGAGTAGCCCATCGGCGACCCGCCGTCCCGGTCGATGTGCTCCAGGGTGACGTCGTAGCTCTCCACCTCCCGGTCGACCCCGAACGGGGTGGTGACCCGGGCGCCGTCGCTGGTGGCGGTCAACCAGCCGCTGTAGTAGCCGTCCACCTCGCCGATGGCGGTGTCGACGGTCAACGCCACCACGGCCGAGCCGCCGGCCGGAACCGTCACCGACGACACGTCGGTGACGGCGAAGCCGGCCGGCAAGGGCTGCCCGGCCGGGTCGACCCCGGCCACTGCCAGCTCGAGTACCAGCTCCTCGTCGCCGTGGTTGTGGTAGGTCACGGTCTCGGTCTGCGGCGGATTCTCCTCGTGCGGCCACTGCTGCCGGTCGAAGCTGACGCTGGCTGGTTCGCTGACCGCGGGCTGGGCCACCGCCCGGGCCAGGTCCAGCCGGCCCGCCCCCTGGGCGTCGGCGCCCAGGTCGGGATGCGGCTGCGCAGCGGCCATGAGCACCGCCTTCAGCTGCTCCGGACCCCACTGCGGATGCTGCTGCCGCAGGATCGCGGCGGCCCCGGCGGCGTGCGGCGCCGCCATCGACGTCCCGGACACCGCGGTGTAGGCGTCTCCGGGCTCGCCGAGGAAGCCGTCTGCGCTGTTCGCCGCGACGATCTCGACGCCCGGCGCGGTCAGGTCGGGCTTGAGCCCGCCGTCGAGCAGCGGCCCGCGGCTGGAGAACGGCGCCAACTCGTCGTCGCTGGCTACCGCGCCGAGAGTCAGCGCCGCCGACGCGGTCCCCGGCGAGTTGATCGACCCGAAACCGCCGTCGTTGCCGGCCGAGATCACAAACAGCGTCCCGTACTCGTCGGTGAGCTCCCCCACCGCCAGCTCCACCGGGTCCTCGTCGAGAAAGGCCGGACCGCCCAGACTCATGTTGATCACATCGGCGCCCTGCTCGGCCGCCCACTGCATCCCGGCGAGAATCCACGACTCGGCGCAGCCATACTCCACGCAGACTTTGCCGTCCAACAGATCCGCGCCCGGCGCCACCCCGATGTGGGCACCGCCGGGCGCGCCATCGGACGCCTCGCCGGAGCCGGCGACGATCCCCGCCACGTGGGTGCCGTGCCCCACCAGGTCCCGGTCGTCCTCTTCCCCGTCGGTGAAGTTCTCGGCTCCGACCACCCGGTCGGCCAGGTCCGGGTGGGTCGCGTCGATCCCGGTGTCGAGCACCGCCACCGTCGCCCCGGCGCCGTCGAGCCCCAGGTCCCACGCGGCGGGGGCGCCGACCTGCGGGGCGCTCTCGCTCAACGTCGGCTGCCGCAGCCCGTCCAACATCACGGTGGCGACCCCGGCGGTGAGGGTCCGGGGCGGGTCGGCACCGCCACCGGTCAGGTCCTGCCAGAACTGACCCGCCGCTGCTTTGTCGAGTTCGGCGGCGACTCCGTCGATCACCGGCAACGCCCGCTGCACCTCGACCCCGGCGGCACCGGCCGGCGCTCCGTCCACACCGGTGAGCAGCAGCGGCAGCTCCCCCCGGCGGTCGTCGTACCCGAACTCGCGCAGCGCGGTCAGGTTGAACAGTCGCCGGTCGAGCTGGCCGGCGACGACCAGCTCTGCCGCGTCGCTGGGGATCACAAACTGGTCGTCACCCAGCTGCTGGGTGAGGAAGGTGACGTGGTCCCGGCCGGGCGCCGGGGCCACCGCGAACTGCCGCTCGCCGACCGCGGTCACCCGGTCGCCGGTGATCAAAGTAACCGTCCAGCTGGGAACGGTGGGGTAATCGGTCGAGGTGGTAGCGGGTGGATAGGTGGCGCTCGCTGGCGCGGTCGCCGCAAGGGTGGCGGCGAGGACGAGAGCCAGCGCCGCCGAGGCCACGCCGGTGAGGGATCTTCTGGTACGCAACTGTTTCCTCCAGTCCGGTGGACAACACGTACTCCCTGACAGACGTGATGAGACAGGCATGAAGTTGCCTGTGTCAGGATAAGAATCGGATATCCGTCAATCGACAACGAGCTGACCGGGGCTGGGCGAATCGATCAGCGGAAGTCGCGGGAGCGGGTCCGGGCCGGCGGGGTGACCGGCTCCAGCCGATCCGCCCGCAGGTTGGTCACCCCCTCCGACCGCTCCAGGATGCCCCGCACCAGCAGCGCCGGGCTGGTGCGAGCCACCCGCCGGTAACGCAGCCACAGCCCTGGTGAACAGGTCACATTGAGCATCCCGGTCTCGTCCTCAAGATTCATGAAGGTAACTCCCCCGGCGGTTGCTGGCCGTTGCCGATGGGTGACCACTCCGCCGACCCGGACCCGCCGGCCAGGCTCCACCTCGCAGAGCCCACCGATCGGCACCGCCCCCCGCTGCGCCAGCTCCGCCCGGATGAACTGGGCCGGGTGGCTGTCCGGAGACAGCCCGGTGGCCCACACGTCGGCGACGTGCCGCGCCACCTCGTCCATCCCCGGCAACGGCGGCGCGACCGCGCCGGTGACCGTGCCGGGCAGCCGGTCCACCGCCTCCTGCGCCGCCGCTCCGGCCGCCCACAACGCCGCCCGCCGGGTCAGCCCGAAACAGCCGAACGCCCCGGCGGTGGCGAGCGCCTCCAGCTGCGCCGCGCTCACCGGGGTGCCGGCCACCGCCAACCGGCGCGCCACCGCCACCAGATCCGGAAACGGCCCGCCCCGCACCCGCTCCGCCTCGATCGCCTCGGCCACCGCCGACCCCACCGTCCGCACGCTGGCCAGGCCGAGCCGGACCACCGGACCGCCCACCCCCCAACTGGCCGGCGACGCCCCAGAGCCGTGCCGCGGCCCGCCCGCCACCTCCGGCGGCTCCAACGCGGCACCGGCCCGGCTGGCGTTGATGTCCGGGCCCCGCACCACCACCCCGTGCCGCCGGGCATCATCCACCAACGTCTGCGGCGAGTAGAACCCCATCGGCTGGGCGTTCAGCAACCCAGCGCAGAACGCGGCCGGGTAGTAGCGTTTCAGCCACGAGCTGGCGTACACCAGATAGGCGAAGCTGATCGCATGGCTCTCCGGAAAGCCATAATTTGCGAAGGCCGACAGCTTCCGGAAGATGTCGTCGGCGAGGTCGCCGACGATCCCGTTGCCGGCCATCCCGGCGTAGAGCCGATCCCGCAGCCGCGCCATCTGCTCGGTTGAACGCTTGGCCCCCATCGCCCGGCGCAGCTGATCGGCCTCCACCGCGCTGAACCCGGCCACGTCGATCGCCAACTGCATCAGCTGCTCCTGAAACAGCGGCACCCCCAAGGTCTTGGCCAGCGCCCCGCGCATCAACGGATGCGGGTAGGTCACCGGCTCCTGCCCGTTCTTACGCCGAATGTACGGGTGGACGGAGCCGCCCTGGATCGGCCCCGGCCGGATCAACGCCACCTCCACCACCAGGTCGTAGAAGGTCCGGGGTTTCAGCCTCGGCAGCGTCGCCATCTGCGCCCGACTCTCCACCTGGAACACCCCGACCGAGTCGGCCCGGCAGAGCATGTCGTACACCTCGGGGTCCTCCTGGCCGATGGTGTGCAGCTGCCAGCCCTCGTCGACCAGGTCGAACGTATACCGCAACGCCGAGAGCATCCCCAACCCGAGCAGGTCGAACTTGACCAGGTCCACCGCGGCGCAGTCGTCTTTGTCCCACTGCAACACGGTGCGGCCGGGCATCCGGGCATGCTCCACCGGGCACACTTCGACGATCGGCCGGTCGCAGATCACCATCCCGCCGGAGTGGATGCCCAGATGCCGAGGAAAGGTCTGCACCTCGTCGGCGTACGACACCACCTGCGGCGGGACCCCCGCCACATCGGCGACCGCCGCGCCGTGCCAGTGGTCGATCTGTTTGCTCCAGGCATCCTGCTGCCCCGGTGAGAACCCGAACGCCCGAGCGATGTCCCGCACCGCCGACCGGGGCCGGTAGGAGATGACGTTGGCGACCTGGGCGGTGTGCTGCCGCCCGTACCGTTGGTAGACGTACTGGATGACCTCTTCCCGGCGATCCGACTCGATGTCGATGTCGATGTCGGGCGGTCCGTCCCGCTCCGGCGCCAGGAACCGCTCAAACAACAGCTCATGCGCGACCGCATCCACATTGGTGATGCCTAGGGCGTAACACACGGCCGAATTGGCGGCGGAGCCACGCCCCTGGCAGAAGATCCGCTGCTCCCGGCAGAAGGTCACAATGTCGTAGATGACCAGAAAATAGCCGGGGAAGCCGAGCTGCTCGATCATCGCCAGCTCGTGGGCGAGTTGCCGCCGGGCCCGCGGGTCGTCGCCGTAGCGCACCTGCGCACCCTCCGCCGTGAGCTGCCGCAGCCAGCTCATCTCGGTGTGACCCGGCGGGGTGGGATATGCCGGCAGCTTCGGCGCCACCACCTTCAGGTCGAAGGCGAGCTCCCGCCCATACGCGGCGGCCCGGGCCACCGCCTGCGGCCATGCCGCGAACCGGGCCGCCATCTCGCTCCCACCGCGAAGATGCCCGGTCCCCGCCGCCGGCAGCCACCCAACCTGGTCGTCCAGGCTGCGCCGGGCGCGGACCGCCGCCAGCGCGGCGGCGAGCCGATGCCGCCCGGGGGCGTGGTAGTGGACGTTGTTGGTCGCCACCACCGGCACGCCCGCGGCGCGGGCCAACTCCGCAAGCTGTTCGTGCCGCTCGTCGTCGCCCGGGTCGCCGTGGCTGGTCAACTCCACCGCCACCCGCTCAACCCCGAACAGCGAGATCAGCCGGGACAACTCCCGGGCCGCGGCGGCCGGGCCGGCCGCGGCCAACGCGGCCGGCACATGACCCTTGCGGCAACCGGTCAACACCAGCACCTCCCCGGCGAGCGACTCCGCCACCGCCTCCAGCTGCTGGTAGTCGGGTTTGCCCTTCTCGCCGCCGCGCAGCTGCGCCTCGGCGATGGTGCGCGACAACCGGGCATACCCGGTGGGCCCGTCGGCGAGCACCAGCAGATGCCGCCCGGCCGGGTCCGGCACCCCGGTACGGGGGCCGGGCAGCTCCACCGACAGCTCCGCCCCGAACAGGGTGGGCAGGCCATGCTCCCGGGCGGCCTCGGCGAACCTCACCACCCCGTAGAAACCATCGTGGTCGGTGAGCGCCAACCCCGACAGGCCCCGCTGGGCCGCCTCCGCCACCAACTCCTCGGGGTGACTCGCCCCGTCCAGAAAACTGAAATTGGAGTGGCAGTGCAGCTCTGCGTACTCGATCGGATCGGCGGTCCGCAGCAGCGGCGACGCCCGGTACGGCGGACGCCGACGCCGGTGCGGCGACTCCGGTGCCGCCTGCTCACCCGGCTCGACCGCGAGTGGATCCACCACCGCCGGGGTGCCGGGGCGTCCAGACAGCACCCGTTCCAACTCCGACCACGGCACCGCCGGGTTGTTCCATCCCATCGCCGATCAGCTCCGGACTCTTGCCCTGGCCGGTCGCGGTCGCCGGCTAGTCATACTCGGCCTCCACCAACCACTGGCCCGCCGAAAGGCTCACCAGCATCGCCCGCCCGTCCGCCAGGCACAGCTGGAACCGCGCCACCCGGTACGCCTCGGCGGGTGCCCACCATCGTTCGTCTACCGGCCACGGACCCGCCCAGGCGGTGATCTCGACCTCCTGCTCGTCGCCCAGTTGCAGCCGCGCCGGCGGGGCGCTGACCAGCAACCGGGCGCTGACCTGAACCGGCCGGCCGGCCCGGTCGCAGACCACAGCCGGGGTCGGGCTCCGGAACACGGTGGCCGGGCTGGGTGTTGGCAGCCGACCGGGCCACGGGGGCGCGGTCTCGGGCTCTTCCCGTTCGTCTCCCCACGGCACCCACCGCACCTGCTCGGCCAGGGAACGGCCGCCCTGCAACACCGCGGTGACCACCCCTTCGGGGCCGAGTAGCCCTTGCACCCGGGCCAGGGCACGGCCCGCGCGTTCCCGCTCCTCCCCCCATTCGCCCCAGAGCCCTGGCTGTAGCCCGGCATGGTCGAGAACACCTTCGGGCAGCAGCCGTAGCCGCCGGATACCGGCGGTTGGCCGCGCCCACTCCGCCGCGTTCCGCGTAGACGCCGCCGCGCCCGGCCCGCCCCGGCCCGCAGCCGCGCCACCTCGGGGGTGCGGTTGCAGCCATCCCGCCAACTGCCACCGCACCCGGTCGGCGATCGCTGCCGCCGTCAGCAACCCGTCGTGCCGCCAACTGCGGTGCAGCTCTTCGCCGTGGGCGGTGACCGCCTCGATGCCCAGTCGGGTGCAGGCCAGCCCGTGCGCGGCGAGCCGATCATGCAGCCGTTCGGCCAGTGCCCGCCCCGCGAAGGCCGCCTGGTCGATCCGTGCCAGTGGCTCTTCGTACTCGTCGGCGACGACCAGCTCCGGCGGTGGGCGCCGGACCGCCAACGGCTGCGGATCCTCCCCAGCGGCGAGCCGGTGCGCCAGCCCGGCGTCGAACCCGAACCGGGTCATCACGTCTCCGGCCGGCAGCGCGGCGAAGTCGCCGAGGGTGGCGATGCCGAGTCGCTGAAGTCGCGAGGTGAGTTCGGGTCGCGCCAACGCGGTCACCTCAACCCCGGCCAGGAACTCCCGGGTAGTGCCCGCGGGGACGATCTGGCCGGCGTGGGCGGCCAGCTCCGCGGCGAAGATCCCTTCGGCGATGCCGACGCGCGCCTCCACCGCACACTCCTGCGCAATCTGCTCCACAATGTGCTCGGCCGCCCGCTCCTCGGATCCGAAGTAGCGGGCCGGTCCCCGAGCGGCGACCGCGCAACTACCTGGGCGCAGCACCGCCACCCCCGCCACCACCTGCTCGACCGCCGCTAGCACTGGTTCGAACGCCCGCATGTCGCGCATCGGATCGTGCGCCAGCACGATCAGCTGCGGACAACGACTCTGCGCCTCGCGGCGCCGCAGCCCTGGCCCGACCCCCTCCGCCCGGGCGGCTACCGAGCAGGCGACCACCCGGTTGGCGTGCATGACCGCCACCGGCCGGCTCGCGGACACTCCGGCGAACTGTTCGGCAGCGATCACCGACCAGTCCGGGCACCAGATCAACAGCGTCCGCGGGGAGGTCATGCCGCCCTGCCTTCCCCGGGCACCGCCCCGGCCTGAACTGCCTGTGGCTGCCCGGGGGGACCAGCTGCCGGCCCGGGCGTCCGGTCCGGCGACGCCGCCACGGCTGCCCCGCTGGCGCCGCCGGGGAGCAGGGCCAGCACCGGCCGGGGCGAGCCGGCGCTCGACGGTGACCCGTTCGACGCTCCGGTGCGGGACGGTAGGGCGGTGACCGGCGCGGTGTCGGGCTGGCCGCTGGCGAGTCGACCAACCTGGTCCGGGAGCCGAACCCGGACCCGGCGGGGTTGACCGCCGCGGCGACGTCCCTGCGCCACCACTGTCACCTCTCGACAACGCAACCGGCCATATCCGGCGCTGATCCCCTCCCACTCGGCCGATTCGGTGGCGAGCACGAAATCCGCGCCGGGCCAGCAGCCGTATGGAAGGAGCACCGAACCCCGCTGCCGAGCCCGAGCCGCCAACCGGCTTGCGAGCCGGTCCGGAACCCCGGCCGGCGGGGCGACCGCCACCAGATCGACCCCGTCGAGCAGCGCCGCGACCACCGATGGCCACTCTGGACCTGGGTAGGGCACCAACGCCAGCCGGTCCAGCGCCAACCCCGCCTGGTGCGCCGCCAGACCATACAAGTCGGGCATCCCCACCACCGCAGCCCAGCTTCCCGCCGCGGAGGCCTCGGCCAACAGCGCCAGTAGCAGCGAAGTCGCGCCGGGGCCCACCGCCACTGTGCTGCCGCGGCGAAGCCCGGGCAGCAGCTGCTGCAACCCCTCGGCAACCGGCAGAAATCGACCCGGCTCACCGGCGGTCGCCAGCGAACTGGCCGACTGTAGCCCTGCCGCGGACAACTCCTGCGCCATCACCCGCAACCGCCCCCCGGTGCCAGCAGTGTCAAGCAGCAGCTAACGCCGCATGTCTGGCGGGCGGCTGGGAGACCGGCGCAGGCTGGGAGACCGGCACAGGCTGGGTGAGGCCGAGCCCCACCTCGACCACCGCGACGAACTGCTCGGCCGCCCGCAAGAGGTCGTCGGCTTCCCGGCCAGTGACCACACGGGGCACTCCCGCCTCCGCCGCCGCCCGTCGGGTAGCACCCGCCGCGAAGTAGGCGGCCCACTCCCCCAGCTCCGGAGCGACCCGGACGAGCAGCGCCCAGACACTGGTCAGCTGGTTACGGCGACGCGGCGCGGGCTGCGCCCGGATAGCCAACACCGCGGCGGCGGCCCGCAACGCCGCGAGGTGCGCCGCGGCGTACCGCAGGCCATCCGGGCGAGTGATCGACGCTTCAGCGAGCCCTTGCCGGGCCAGCCGGAGCAGCTCCGCGGGGCTGCGGTGGGGCAACACATGAGCGGGGATGGTGACCACCGAACTGGCAGGCATGACTCCTCCTCCGAGATCCGAGCGATATGTATGTGACCTACAGACATTCGCTGCGGAGGAAGGCGCAGCTCGGTGCCGGGCGAGGCGATGCTTCCCCTCACCGCCCCGCCCGACGGGGGGTCGCGGCTCGCCGCCCGGGGGTCGGAAGTGGCGAGCCAGCGACTCTCTGAGATTAGCACTGCCGTTCGAACTTGTCGAACACTCGTGCCAACGCGTCGGCAACATTACTCCGATCCACTGACTTCGGAGTCCTCCCGTTGACGTCGCCCGCACAAATCGGCTATATGCCTCTTCATCCACCTGCGGATCTCCGCGCCAGCGAGCATGTACTTCTTGGTTGGCTGGGGAGGGATCTTGCATACGGGAATGTCGGACTTTCCCGGGCACAAGATCCCTCCCTGGCCAACCAAGCCCGAAATGTCCGGACCCGGCGGGGCGCGGGCCGGGCAGGGCGCGGGCCGGACAGGGCGCGGGCCGGGCAGGGCGCGGGCGGGCGGGCGGGGTGGGGTGGGGTGGGGTGGGGTGGGGCTAACTGTCGCTGGCGGCGAGGATGGCCCGGAACTCGGCTACCGGGAACTGGCCGGGGGCGGTTCCGTCGTGGACCGCCCGCCGGACCGCCCGCTGCACCGCAAGGTTGGCCGGGGTCTCGACGCCGTGCCGCCGCCCCAGTAGAACGATCTCACCGTTGAGATAGTCGACCTCCACCGAGCCGGCGCCCCGGGCCAGGCTCTGCCGGGTCGAACTGCCGGCCCGGCGCTGGCCGGCCACCGGCCGCAGCTCCACCCGGTCCCCTCGCTCCGCGGCCTCCTCCGCCCGCGTGGTGTGCGGGGTTCCCGCCGCCCGCAGCACCGCCGCACCCTCATCGCGTACCTGGGTGAGCAGCTCCGGGTCACGTTCGTCGAAGAGGGCGTCGAGCCCGTTCGCCAGGTTCGCCAGCAGTTTGCCGTACTTCCACCGCATCGGGTCGGGCCGGACGCTGGCGGCGACCGCGCTGCCGGTCAGGTCGGCGGCGAGCTGCTCCAGCGCGGGACCGGGCGGGTCGGGTTCCGGATAGCGGCCCAGCTGTAGCTGCCCAGAGTATGGGTGCCCCTGGGCCGCGACCGTGCCCGCCGCCAGGTAGGTGGCCGGCAGCCACACGCAGGCCGCATACACCTGGGCGAAGCGGCGCAGCGCCGCCGGCTCGTTGGCGACCCCGTTCTGGGCGCAGACCAGCGGCAGCCGGTCGCCGGCGACGCCGCCGCCCCGCACCGGGACGTCCGCCCACGTGTCCAGTGCGGCGACGGTGTCTTGCGACTTGACGGTCAGGATCAGCGTGCAGTCGGGGGTCAGCTCGAGCTCCGCCGGTCCGGCGACCACCGGCACGGCCAGCTGGTGCTCCGCCACCGGCGTGGCCAGTCGCAGCCCCGCGTCGCGCAGCGCCGCCAGCTGTGCCCCGCGCGCCACCAGGGTGACTCGGTGTCCGTGCTGGTGGAGCCGTCCGCCGATGGTGCCGCCGACTGCGCCCGCACCGATGATCACGTAATGCATCGCGCCATTCTGCCCGATCGGCCCACGTCCTGGTCGCGATCAGCGGAGCGTGATCAGGTTCCCGGTGATCAGCTTCGCCGCGTCCGAGCAGAGGTACGCGATCACCTCCGCTACCTCCGCCGGGTCTGCCACGTGCACCAGCGCCGGGCTGGCCGCCACCGTTTCGCGGACCGCCTCGGTGACCCAGCCGGTGTCGGTGACCGGCGGGTGGACCATGTTGGCGGTGATGCCTAACGGCGCCAGCTCCACCGCCGCGGACATGGTGTAGTTGAGCTGGGCCGCCTTCGCCGCCCCGTACGAGACCTCCTCCGGGAAGCCGAGTTCGCCGCCGGAGTGCAGGCCGACGATCCGCCCCCAGCCACCGCCGCGGGCCGCGACCCGGCGGGCTAGTTCGGCGATCAACAGCGCTGGCGCCTGCGCGTCCACCGCGAACTGCTGCTGCCATGCGGCGGCAGTGACCGGCTGCAGGCCGCGGCCGAGCCGGTCGACGCTGGCGGGGGCGAAGGTGTCGGCCAACCAGCCGGTGGCGTTGTTGACCAGGATGTCCACCGGGCCGAGTAGGTGCTCCGCCCGATCGAACAGGCGGGCGGGTGCGGCCGGGTCGGAGAGGTCTTCCTCGACCGCCTCTGCCCGCCCGCCGGCCGCCTCGATCTGCGCGACCACTTGCTCGGCGCCGGCCGCGCGGTGCCGCCGGTGCGCCTCGGGGATCCCCTCATCCACCGGGTCCTGCAGCCGCCAGTAGGTACAGAGCACCGCGCATCCTCGGGCCGCCAGCGCGACCGCGGTGGCCGCACCGATGCCGTGGTTGGCGCCGGTCACGATCGCCACGTGAGATCTGGTCATGTTGCCTTCCTTCCCTTCGTCGGCCGACTATGGCAGCGGATGGTGGCACGCCAGCGACCGGCGTTCAACGGAGTTTGATCGTTGGCGCGGGGAGGGGCAGGATGGGCGCATGCCACAGCTGCATCCCAATGCCCAGGCAGTCCAGCAGGCGCTGGACGCCGCCGACGCGCGCGACGCTGCCGGATCACCCACCAGCATCCGGATTCTTCCCGCGGGGGTTCACACCGCCGCCGCCGCGGCCGCGGCATTGGCGGTGACCGTCGGCCAGATCGCCAATTCGCTCGTCTTCGACGCCGGCGGTGAGCCGCTGCTGGTGCTCACCTCCGGCGCCCACCGGGTCGACACCGACCGAGTCGCGACTACGGTCGGGGCGCCGTGGGTCCGCCGGGCCACGCCGGAGTTCGTCCGGCTGCACACCGGCCAGCCGATCGGCGGGGTCGCCCCGGTCGGCCACCCCAAGCCGGTGCGCACGTTGCTGGACGAGTCACTCGCCGGGCATGAGGAGATCTGGGCGGCCGGCGGCATCCCGCAGGCGGTCTTCCCCACCACCTACTCTGAACTCTTGCGGGTGACCAGCGCGACGCCAGCCGACGTGGCGTGATCGATGAGGTTGGTCCGCTGGACACCGGATGATCTGATCCGGCGTGTCGACGATGTGCTCGCCGTCTACTCTGACGCGATGGGTTACCGCCCGGAGGCGGTTGCGGCCCGCCGCGGCTATCTGGCTACGCACGTGCGCCGGCCCGATTTCCGGGCGGTGGCCACCCTGGACAGCAGCGGCGAGTTGATCGGGTTCGGGTACGGCTACCGGTCGGCGCCCGGACAGTGGTGGCACGACCAGGTGAGCGCCGCGATCCCGGCGGCGGAGCGGGGGCCGTGGCTGCGGGACTGCTTCGAAGTGGTCGAGCTCCATGTGCGCCCCGGCGGTCAGGGCCACGGGCTCGGCGCCGCGCAGCTGCGCGCGTTGCTCCGGCTAGCCTCCGGCAGCACCACATTACTGTCCACACCCGAGGCTGATGAGCAACGTTCCCGCGCGTGGCGACTCTACCGACGGTTCGGGTTCGTCGATGTGGTGCGCAACCTGACCTTTCCGGGCGATGTCCGCCGGTTCGCGGTGCTCGGCCGCGCCTTGCCATTGGAGGAGGAGCTGCTCAATCCGCCTCGTCGCTCCGAGAGCCAGCCGGGCTGACGCGTCGCTGGGCCGCCGTCAACGCTGGTCGGCGAGCGAGCGCCGCACCGCGGTGGTGAGCTGACCTGCGCCCACCAGCACCAGCGCCAGCCAGACGACGGTCGCCACCGCCAACAGCCCTGCCGCCAACGGTACCCCGACGGCGGCGAAGAAGGCCGCGAAGAGCAGACCTAGCGTGGTCACCCAGACCCGCATCGGGCGGTCGGCGACAGTGTGGACACCGACCCTGGTCATGCCGCCGGCGATGGCTTCCCGGGCGCCCGCTTCGTAGAGGAAGGTGACCGCACCGGTGATCACGACCAGCGTCACCGGCACTCCGACGAGCCAGAACCCAGTGAGCCAACCAACCTCCCCGAGCCGGTTCATCAGCACGCTCCGGATCGCCGCGCGGGCGGTGTCGCCCTGGTGCAGCACGGTGAGCGCACCGTCCAGGGTGCCGACGAAGGCGGACAGCGGGACCAGCACCGCGGCCAGCAGCAGCCCACCCGCGCCGCTGCCGGCGGCGGCTACCGCGACCGCCACCGCGAGCACTCCGCCCAGCCCGAACATCAGCCCGGGGCCGATCCGCAGCGGTTGCAGGATCCGCGCCACGCTATAGCCGGCCCGCAGCCATGCTCGGACCGACGGCGGCGCCCGGCGCAGGTCATAGCCGCCGTGCTGCGCGGCCCACGCCACGGCGTACTGGTGCCAACCCATCACCGCCTGCAACGAGTGAGCCCGCCCAACGGTACGCCGGGCGGGCTCACTCGGGGCCGGCCGTCGCCGGCCGGGTGCCGGGCGGCTCAGGCCGTGGCCGAGACTCCCAGGTTCTCCCAAACCTCACGGGTGGCGGTGGAACGGTTGAGCGTAATGAAGTGAATGCCGGGCACGCCCTCGTCGAGCAGCCGCCGGCACATTTCGCTGGCTTTGGCGATGCCCAGGGCCCGGACCGCCTTGGGGTCGTCGGCCACCTTCGCGAACTCCTCGCCGAGCTTCGCCGGGAACGGTGCACCCGAGAACTTCTCGGACATCTCGATGGTCCGCATCGAGGTCACCGGCATGACGCCCGCGACGATGGGGGTGTCGCAGCCGGCCGCCTCCACCCGGTCGCGCAGGCGGAGATACTCGGTTTCGTCGAAGAACATCTGGGTTACCGCGAAGTCCGCGCCAGCCTGGCATTTCTGTACGAAATGAGCGGTGTCCTCCGCCATGTCGGACGAGCGGGGGTGCTTGTAGGGGAAGGCGGCCACCCCGACGCTGAAGTCGCCGATCTGCCTGGCCAACTGGACCAGCTCTTCGGCGTAGCGGAGCCCTTCCGGGTGCTGGACCCAGTCACCCTCGGGGTCTCCGGGCGGATCGCCCCGGATCAGCATTAGGTTGCGGATCCCGGCCGCGGCCAGCCGCCCGATCACGTTGCGCAGCTCGGCGACCGAGTGGTTCACCGCGGTGAGATGAGCCATCGGCAGCAGCGTGGTCTCGGTGGCGACCTTCTCGGTCACCTCCACCGTGGTGTCACGGGTGGTGCCACCCGCACCGTAGGTGATCGACACGAACGATGGGCGAAGAGTCTCCAGGTCCCGAATCGACCGCCACAGGATAGTTTCCTGCTCCGGGGTCTTCGGGGGGAAGAACTCGAAGGAGAAGGTGGGTGCTTGGTCTCGAATCAGGTCGCCGATCGACGGATGTCGACCGGTAGGACCAGTGGGGGACGTAGCTACCATGCCCCCACCCTAGCCGGTGCGCTCCGACGACGGGTCAACCAGGCGCTGCGAAAGCGAAAAAAGGTACATAATCCGCAGCGGGTTTGGGTCCGCCGGTGCCGCTGGACCCGAGGCGCGGCACCGGCGGACGTCTAGGCTGCCGTGGCCCGCGCCCACGGCAGAAACAGTCGCTCCAACCCGGTCAACGAGTAATAGAGCCCGATACCCACGGCCGCGAGCAACCCGATCGCGGCGAAGGCCAGCGGCGTATCGGCAGACTGACCGGAGCGGACGATCACCGCCCCGAGGCCGGCGTTCGGCGTGGTTATCTGCGCGACCACCGCCCCGATCAACGCGAGCGAAACCGCGACCTTCAAGCCGGTGAAGATCTGCGGCGCCGCGTACGGCAACCGGACGCTTCGGAAGGTCCGCAGCCGCGAGCCGGAGAGGGATCGAGCCAGCTCCACCAACTCCGCGGGAGTAGCGCGGAGCCCCGCCAGGGTGGCCACCACGATCGGGAAGAAGCAGAGCAGCCCAACCAACGCCACTTTGGACTCGGTGCCGAACCCCAACCAAATGATCAACAGTGGCGCCAGCGCGACCTTCGGCACCGCCTGCAGCGCGACCAGCACCGGCAGCACCGTCTCCCGCAACCAGGTTGACGCCGACAGCATCCCGGCGGCGGCCAGGCCAGCGGCGGTGGCGAGGCCGAACCCGCCGAGGGTATGGCCGAGCGTCGCCCAGGTCTCCCGGAGCAGGTAGGGGCCCTGCCGACGAAGGGCATCCACCACGTCGGGCGGGGCGGGCAGAAAGAAGGTGGGCACGTCGAAGGCCGTCACCAGCCCCCACCAGACACCCACCGCGGCGGCCAGCCCGATCGCGGGCCGGACGACCACCCGGTACGGCCGCGGTCTCAACGGGCCCCGGCCGTGGAGTAGAGCGGATGACCGTGGACGACCAGCCGCGGATCGTCCAACCGCACCGAGAGCTCGGCCAGCTCCGCCTCGGTCATACCCGCGGTCACCAGCCGCGGCCGAAGCTGCTCGATCATCGCCCCGGCCAACCGGGCGCCCGCCGTACCGCCGGTCCAGTAGCGCGCGTGGACCGCGGTCTCTACATCCACCATCCCCTCATCCAGCATCGCCGCGTGAAGCTGCCGGGGCCACCGCCGATCCACCCCGGCAGCGTCGAAGGCGGCGGCGACGGCATCCTGGAACCGCTGGTAAAGCTCACCGGCGCGCCGATCCGGTGCCGCGATCACGACCTCCTCCCGGAGTCCGGCCCAGTCCTCGACGAGCAACACGCCGCCGGGGGCCAACAGCTGGGCGAGCCGGTGCAGGATGGTCCGGCGCAACGGCAGGTGGCCCAGGAGCAGTCGTGCCACCACCAGGTCGAACCGGTCGCCCAACAGCTCCGGCAACGGGGCGTCGGACTGCAGGTCGTGGGCGACCGTGACGATCCGGGGATGGTCGGCGATGTGTGCCGGCCGTAGATCGCACGCGACCACGTGTCCCCACGGCGAGATCTGGTCCGCCAGCCAGGCGACGATACTGCCGCCGCCGGTGCCGACCTCCAGGCAGCGCCGGATCTGCCCCAGCCGGACCCGTTGCCGGATCCGTTGCCGGGTCCACGGGTCGAGGAGTTCGGCTAGCGCGCGGTGATGGGCGGCGGCCGCGTGGTGCCGGTTGTCGAGCAGGTAGCTCGGCGATGCCGAGGCGGGGCTCACTCCGCCACCTCCGGCCCGGGTACGACCAGGTAGTCGACCAGGCCGTCGCGGTCGCGACCGGGGGTGCCCAGCGCAGCTCCGAAGTCACCCTCGATCTCCCCGATCCCGGCCAGCAACGCCATCCCGCCAGCAACCCGGGTGGGGTCGAGGAAGCCTACCGGCTCATCCGGAGCTAGTCCGGTGTGGACATAGGAGTGCATGAGCGACAGCTCCGCCGCCGCCACCACCGGATCCTGCGTCGGTTGCGCTGCGTGCAGGATCTCACCGGCCGATGCCGGGTCCGCCACCGCCTCGGCCAGCCCGCGCAGCAACGCCTCGGTGAAGCGCCGCACCAGATCCGGTTGGTCGGTGATCAGCTCCCGCTGCGCCACCAGCACCGCGCCGTACAGGTCCGCGAGGTAGTCCGAGAACGGCAACGACACCACTTCCCGGCCACCGCCAGCCGCCTCGATGCCGGGGGCGCCGACCACGAACAGCCCGATCGCGTCGAGCTGACCCGCCACCAGCTCCTGGACCTGGGTCTGCGGACTGGTGGGCACGGTCTCCACCTCCCCCGGGTCGAGGCCGGCGAGCTCGGCGTAGGTGGGCCACAACGTCTCCGCGATCGAGCCGGCCGCCAGCCCGACGGTGCGACCGGACAGGTCGCGGGGGCGCCGGATACCGCTGTCGGCGAAGGCCACCAAGCCGATCAGCGGCTGCTGATGGATGGCGGCGACGATCTGGAAACTGTCGTCGACGCCGTTGGCGTAGCGGATGAACGCGCCAGCGGCGTCGACCACGGCGAACTGGGCGGCACCGCCGGCCAACGCCTGATGGTTGGCGTCGCCGGCGGCGCCCGGCTCGATCGTCACCTCGATACCCGCCTCGGCGAAGTAGCCCCGGCGCTGGGCCACCCGGGCGTACGCGTCGCGTCCGCTCTCGCCGAACGCGGTCAGGTAGGTGACCTCGTCCGGGTCGCCGCCGTGGGCGGCGTCGGCCTCCCCGCCGCGGCAGGCCGCCAGCAGCGGGGTCATCGCTACCGCCCCGGCGGCGCCGAGGACACCTCGGCGGGACAGCTGGCGGCGGCGCCGCCCCGAATCGCGGGTCGGCGGGGTCAGCAAGCTTACGGTCATCAGCAACTCCTCACAGTAGATAGCTGGGCCGCGGGCAGATCGCCAGCGCGGCAGGGTTCTCACGTTCGAACGGCCTAGCTGGCCAATCGCCAGCGGTCGCCGGAGACGACCAACACCCGCAGCGCGAGCGGTTGCAGCCCGGAATGGTTCTGCGGAGTGAACCGGATCGGACCTGACAGCCCGTCGAGATTGGTGGACATGATGGTTTCCCGGACCGCCTCCCGGCCGGTCTGGTCGATTCGGTCGACCGCGGCGACCACGACATCGAGGGCATCCGCGGCGAACGATGCGTGGGCGTCGTAACCGCCATATGCGGCTACGTACTCGCGCCACCAGAGCTGCCGGGCGGTCCGCGCCGGCGACGTGGCGATCACCTCATCGATCACCAGCGTCTCGGTAAAGACCAACCGGGCGTCTCCGAACGCCTCCCGGGTCGCCGCGGGCAGCGATACGGGTCCGGCGGCCAGCGGCGGCAGATAGAGCTCGCCCGCCCAACCCGCCTCCCGGAGCATCGACGCCAGCGTGGCGGCGGGCGCCGGCGGCGCCCAGAGCACCACGGCGTCCGGGCCGGTCGACGGATCGACCGCGGCCGGATCCCCGGGGAAGAATCCGGGCGGGTCGACGGGCCGCCACTGGGCGACCCGCGTCGCCGCCGACGCCGCCGGACCGTCCCCACCATCGCTGTCGGGGTACCCGGTCACCTCCTCGTGCACCACGAGATCGAGGCCGGCGCCCGCGAGCGCCTGGCTCAGCTCCCGGGCGCCGTCGGCGCCGTCGCCCGGTGCTGCGAGCGTGAGCAGCCCGACCGTCTCGGCCGGGGCTTGGGCGAGCTCCGCGGCGAGCAGATCAGCGGCGGCGCTGGTCGGCGGGGCCAGCTGGAACACGAACCGTCCGGCACCGTCCGGTCCGGCGACCTGCTCGCCGGGCGCGAGCGCCACCACCGGCACTCCGGCCTCGTCCCATCCGGTCTCGGTCGCCGCCACACAAGCCGTACACCCGCCGCTGACGACCGCCGTCACGGCCGGGTCAGCGGCGAGCTCCGCCAGGTTCGCCGCGGTGGTGGCCGGCTCCGTCCGGTTGTCGAGCACCCGCAGCTCGACCGGGGATGCGCCGGCCGGCCGCTGCCGGTTGAGCTGCTCCACCCGCAGTTCGATCCCCCGCCGGTACACCTCACCCACGGCCGCACCGGGACCGGTGAGCGCAAGGTCTGCGCCCACCACAATCGCCGGTGGCGAGCCGCCGCTGCTGAGCGCACAACCGGCCAGCAATGCGGCGAGCGCGGCCACGGCGGGCGCGGCGAGTCGGGCACGGAACCGGTTGCGGGTCACCATGGTGGGTTGCTCTCTCCAAACTGGGGACTGCCGGGCGGGTAGATGGGGCGGGGAGCCGGCCGCCGACGCGCGAGACAGGGCGAACAGGTGGCGCGTCGGCGACCGGCGGCTCAGGTGGCCGGAGCCTCGGGTGCGACGCCGCCGCGCACCCAGAGGTCGCCGGGGGATTCGTAGCTGATCGGGTGGTAGACGCTGGCGACCATCCGCAACCCGGCCGGCGCGGGGGCGCAACGGACATGTTCGATGACGACCCAACCGGCGGCCCGGAGCCGGCGGCCGACGGCGAGCGCTTCGGTAACGGTGCGATACGGCTCGGCGAGGAGGTCCTCGGCGTCGACCGGGTGGATCTCCGGTTCCCGTGGTGTACGCATCTGTCCGCCACCTCATCCGCCGTACGGCTGCTCGGCGGTGATCAGCGCCGCGTCGATCTCCGAGGTGAGCTGCGCCATCCGGGTCTCTTCCGGATAGTCTCCGGCGGCCCGCCGCACCGACCCGACGCTGCGGGCGAGTCGGGCCGAGCGGACCTGGTCCAGGCCGGCCAGCGCCTGCCGCCCCCACCACTCTCCCGGTTCCAGCTCACCGGCCTGGAGGTGCAGCTCGGACAGCTTCGCCTGGCAGAGCGCCACCGCCCGGGCATGGCTGTCCGGGTTGAAGTCCGCCACCGCCTGCGCCAGCCGCCGGATGGCCTCCTGCCGGTCCGCGGCGGCGCCGGTGTGCTCGGCGAGCACCGCCAGCGCGTGCCCGGTGGTCGCGTGGAGGTGACCGCTCTGGCGCAGCGACACCACCCACGCTGGCGCCACCGGCGGGGTTTCGGTGAAAGCATGCTCGGCGAGTTCAAGGTGGCGGCGGCAGGTCGCCACCGCCCCGCTGGCCGCGTAGGCGCGGGCCTTGACGCCGTGAATGGCCATCCGGACCGGCGCAGCGACCCGTTCATCGCCCTCGACCACGCGGATCACGTCGAGCGCGTCGTCGTGGTAGCCGAGGTGATTGTGGTGGGCGGCGGCGTCGGCCATGATGTGCGCTCGCAGGTGCGGATCGCCCGACCGCACCGCGCAGAACAACGCCAGCCGGAACAGGCTGCGGGCGGCTTCGTGGCCGCCGGTGTCGAAGGCTGCCCACGCCGCCCGGGCGGCGAGCGCCCCGAGCGCACCGTAGAGCGGCTGGGCGTCCCGGTCGTAGACACTGGTCGGCTCCACCATCGGCACCGCCCACCGGAGGATGGTCTTGGCCAGCTGGCTAGTCATCGCCCCTCCGAAGCGGAGGTCCAGCTGGGTGAAGAGTTCTCCGAAATGGTGCAGCTGCTCGACATCGCCCTGGTCCGGCACGATCGGGGGCACCGGCCGGCCAGTGGTGTCCAGCAGCCGGCCCAGCGGCTCGCCGATCTGGCCGCCGATAGCGATGGCGCCGATCGCCGCGTTGAAGGCGAGTCGCCGCATGTCGGTCAGCTGGCCGGGACGCCAGGTGCGGCCACGCCGGCCGACCACGCTCTCGCGTTGTTCGGCCAGGGCCGCCGCGGCTTCCGCGAGCGAGACCCCGGTCACCTTCTCGTAGGCGGAGAGGATCGCCGGCGTGATCGGTCGGCCGTGTTCGCCGCGCTCCACCTTGCTCAGATGTCCATGGGACATACCTACCTGCCGGGCCACCCGGCGTAGCGGCACACCCATGCTCTCGCGGATCGCCCGCAGGGTCGGCCCGTCGTACCCGCTCATCGGCGCCTCCCGACCGGGTGCCGACGCGTGCCCGCATCCGTTGTGTGCACTGTGTTCCCTCCCGCCGAGACTGTCGTTCGAGCGGGTACGTTGCCGGTACGGCGGCCGCGCGCGCGAGTTTTCCAGTGCCGGAACCCGCCGCCTCGCAACATTCCCAGGCGCATCGACCGGCCCCTCGCTAGGAGACGCAACGGATCGGGCGCCGGGACCGAACCATCCCCGCTCGCGGCCCGACGGGTTTCGCCGTCGGCGCCGTACTCATCTAATGCGGCGCCGCGCGAGTGCGGAGGAGCCTGGAGGACGAAAGTCAGCGGTGCCAGCCCTCGCTGGCCCCTACCCCGGCGGAGGGGGCCAGCCCGACCGGGCGGATACTGCGGTCTGTGGGGAACCGGTTCGGGTACCTGGATGCGCCGCTGCCGCTGGCGATCGCGCACCGGGGCGGGGCAGCGAGTGCGGTCGAGAACACCGCCGCCGCGTTCGCTCGTGCGGTCGAGCTCGGCTACCGGTATCTGGAGACCGACGTCCGCGCCACCCGCGACGAGGTGGCGGTGCTGTGCCATGACGCCACTCTGGAGCGGGTCGCCGGCCGGGCGGTGGCGGTGTCCGAGCTGAGCTGGTCGGAGCTGGCCACGATCCGGGTCGATGGCGGCGCCGCGGTGCCGCGATTGGCGGAGATGCTCGACGCGTGGCCGAGCGCCCGGTTCAATCTTGATGTCAAGTCCGACGCTGCGGTCGCCCCGACCGCTGCGGTGCTGGCGCGGGGCGCTGCCCCGGGTCAGGTGTTACTGGCCTCGTTCAGCGACCGTCGGCTTTCGGTGCTGCGACGGTTGCTGGGGCCAGCGGTGCCGACCTCGCTGGGGCGCGGTGCGGTGACCCGGCTGCGATTGGCGGCGGTGGTGGGTCGGTCTGGCGGCCGACCCCGATGGCTACCGGAGTCGGCGGTCGCCGCCCAGGTTCCGGTCCGAGCGTACGGCGTGCCGGTGGTCGACCGCCGATTCGTCCGCCACGCGCACCGGCTCGGCCAACAGGTACACGTGTGGACCGTGGACGATCCGGCGATGGTGCATCGGCTGCTGGACCTGGGGGTCGACGGCATCATGACCGACCGGTTGGAGATGCTCCGGGATGTCTACCGGGCCCGGGGCTGTTGGTGGCCGGGTTAGGCGTTCGTCGGGCGCCGTTACCGTGACCGGCGCGACTTCTGGATTGGCTCGTACAGTTGTACCATTGCTGTCACCGCGGCACGGAGCGGAGGCGAGCATGACGGCACCAGCAGCGAGCAATGAGCCACCCGCACCAGTCACCGAGCCCATCGGGCCGTTGTTGACCACGCTCCGGCTGGCCCGGGGGTTGAGTCAGCTCCGAGTCGCCGAGCAACTGTGCGCCGCCGCGGGCGTGGCCACCGTCAGCCGGCACGAGGTCTCCCGGTGGGAGCGGGGCGAACGGGTTCCCGGCACCTTCTGGCTCGGCTGGTTGGCGGCGGTGCTGGAGGCACCGGTGGAGGAGCTGGAGCAGGCGGTGGCGCTCACCCGCGCCGGCGAGCAGCGCTCGGCCCACCCGGCAGAGTGGACGCCGGAGCTCCTCTGGCATCCGCCGACCGCCACCGAGCTGAGACGGGCGCTGGATCGCGACGGCGCCCAGGATTTACGGACGATGGCGCATGCCTGGCTGGCCGGCCCGCCGGAGCAGCCGCGGGAGACCCTGACCCTGGTGCCGTCGCCGACCACGACCCACCTGCTCGACGCGCGCACCCAGCGACTGGCCGAGCTACGCCGCATGGACGATCTGGTGGGCGGGGTGGATCTGGCGCCGCTGGTCCACCAGGAGGTGCACGAGAGCATCTCGGTGCTGACCACGGTCGGCAACGGCCAACCCCGGCGGCGCGCATTGTCGCTGCTCGGCGAGTACGCACAGCTGGCCGGGTGGGTCTTCGCGGACGCCGGCGACCCGGGCGCCGCCCGGCGGGCGTACCGGGTGGCGCTGCGGGCGGCCGCCGCCGCAGCTGACCGGCTCCTGGCCGGCTACGTGCTGGCTGGGCTCAGTCATCTGACCTTGGAGGATGGCGACCCGCAGGAGGCGCTGCTGCTCGCCCGCACCGCCCAGACCGGCCTCGGCGCTGACGCCACCGCTTTGACGCGGGCGCTGTTGCTGCATCGGGTGGCGCTCGCCGCCGCCCGCAGCGGCGACCGGCGCGGCGCCCACTCGGCCCTCCGCGCGGCGGATCGGGCCGCGCGCAGCGGCACGTCCGAGCCGGAGCCCACGTGGCTCTACTGGCTGGATCAGGCCGAGCTGACCGCGATGACCGGCCGTGCCCTGATGGCGCTGGGCCGGCCGCTGCGAGCGCTCGATCAACTGACCGCCGCCGGCGGTCGCCGGGGCCCGCGCGGCGCGGCGCTCTACGAATGCTGGATGGCGCGGGGATACCTGCAGGTGGGCGAGTATGAGCAGGCCGGTCGGCTGGCCCGGCGGGCGTTTCGAAATGCGGTTACCGCCGGCTCGCACCGGGCTGCGGCGCTGCTGCGCCGGCTCCACCCGATGTTGCTGCGCCACCGGGATCTGCCGACAGTGCGGGCATACGAACGAGTGACCGAGGGTTATCACGGCTTGCTGCCTTCAGCAGGGCCGGCCAGTTCGGGCGAGGAGGCCAATCCGGTCGGGTGATGCTGGCGGCCCGCCGCAACGTCGCCGCCCCCGGCTCGGTAGCGTCAGCGGGTGAGCACTACCGCCCGTCCTGACGAGTACGCTGGCCTGCGCGCGCGGATCGACGCCGCGCTCGCCGAGTTCCTGCGAGGCCAGCGGGAGCGGGCCGGTTCGCTGGATGCCGCCACCACCACCCTGGTGGCGGCGGCCGAGTCGTTCGTGCTCACCGGCGGCAAACGGCTGCGGCCGGCGTTCGCCTACTGGGGCTACCGGGCCGCTGGTGGCGACGACTCCGACGCCCTGGTCGCCACGGTCGCGGCGCTCGAGCTGGTGCAGGCCAGCGCGCTCGTCCACGACGACGTGATGGACGATTCGGACACCCGGCGCGGGGCACCGGCGGCCCACCGCCGCTTCGCCGCCGAGCATCAGGCGGCCGGCTGGCTCGGCGACCCCACCGATTACGGCACCGCCGTGGCGGTCCTGCTCGGCGACCTCTACCTGGTCTGGTCCGACGAGCTTCTTCACACCGGCGGGCTGTCGCCGACCACGCTGGCCCGGGCAAGGCCGGTCTTCGACCAGATGCGCACCGAGGTCACGCTTGGGCAGTACCTCGACGTGCTCACCCAGGCCACCGGCGAACCGTCGGTCGACCGGGCGCTGTCGGTCGCCCGGCTTAAGTCCGCCAAGTACACCGTGGAGCGGCCGATGCTGCTCGGTGCCGCGTTGGCCGACGCCTCCCCCGCGGTGCAGGCCGCGTACTCCGGCTACGGGCTGCCGCTCGGGGAGGCGTTCCAGCTCCGTGACGATGTGCTCGGAGTGTTCGGGGACCCGGCCCGGACCGGCAAGCCGGCCGGCGATGACCTGCGGGAAGGTAAGCGGACCTTCTTGGTCGCGGCGGCGTACGAGGGGGCCGACCCGGCCACCCGGGAGCTGCTCACCCGGCGGCTGGGCGATCCCGCCCTGGACGAGGCCGGCGTGCAGGAGCTGCGGGAGGTCATCATCAAGACCGGCGCGCTGGAGCGGACCGAGAGCCGCATCATCGAGCTGACCGAGGCGGCCCGGGCAGCGCTGGCGAGCGTAGCGTTGGCGGAGCCCGGTGTGGCGGCGTTGGCGTCGCTCGCCACTGCGGCGACCGCGCGCACCGGTTGAGCTGCTGGCCCACCGAGGGCCGGGTCAGAACCCCAACGCCTGCGCCCGCCGTTTGACCTCGGTGGCGCCACCGGTGCCGAGCGCGACCGCAGGCGTGCCCGGCAGGGTTTCGTCCTCAGTGTAGAGCCACCGGAGCAACTCTTCGTCGGTGTAACCAGCATCGCGCAGCACCGTAATCACACCCGGTAGATGTTTGAGCACGGTCTGGTTGGCGACCAGCTCCGCCGGGACCTGCGGCACCCGGTCGCGGCGCACCGCCAGCAGCCCACCGTCGCGGATCAACTGATTCACCTTGCTGACCGAGATCTCCAGCCGGTCAGCAACCTCCGGCAGCG
The DNA here is from genome assembly GCF_016925615.1 of Natronosporangium hydrolyticum. Taxonomy (NCBI): domain Bacteria; kingdom Bacillati; phylum Actinomycetota; class Actinomycetes; order Micromonosporales; family Micromonosporaceae; genus Natronosporangium; species Natronosporangium hydrolyticum. Next base: position 1,821,881 of record NZ_CP070499.1, on the reverse strand, counting down.
ACAACCACTCTCCCGGCGCTGGCGCGGGTCCACCCTCAGTCACCCGTACACCCTGCCACAGACTCCGCGGTCTCCGCTTCCGGTTCCAGGCTCGCCGGCATCCCCCGCAGGTCACCGAACCGGCGCCCGACCCGGCGATGGTGGCTACGACAAGCCAGGATGCGGTACGGGCGAGGTAGCAGCGACCCGCTGGCACGAACCTCGTAGACTTTGCGCCGATGAGCGACACACAGGTCGCCGACCCCCTGATCGGCACGCTGCTCGGCGGGCGCTATCGCGTCCGCGAACGGCTTGCCCGGGGGACGGTCGCCGCGGTCTATGTCGCCGAGGACCGTCGCCTTGAACGCACCGTCGCTATCAAGATTATTCACCGGCAGCACGCGGCCGATCCGCGATTCCTGGACAGCTTCGCCGAAGATGCCCGGGCGGTCGCCCGGCTCACTCACCCCCACGTGGTCGCCACCTACGACCAGGGCAGTCACGACGGGATGCCGTATCTGGTCATGGAGTATGTCCAGGGCCGGACCCTGCGGGATGTGCTGCGCTCCCGACGGCGGCTGACCAGCGCCGAGGCGCTGGCCATCACCGAACAGGTGCTCGCCGCGATCGCCGCAGCTCACCGGTCCGGCCTCGTGCACCAGGCCATCCGACCGGAGAATGTGCTGGTCGCCGAGGCGCCGGGCGGCGGCAACCTGATCGACAGCGTGGTAAAAGTCAGCGACTTCGGCCTGACTCCGACGGCCGGGCCCGGTGAGGGCGCTCGCTACGACTGGGGGCAGTCGCCGTCGGCGGCGGCGTATCAGGCGCCGGAGCAGGCCGACGGCCGGGCAGACCCCCGCAGCGACGTCTACGCCGCCGGCCTGGTCCTCTTCGAGATGCTCACCGGCCGGCTGCCCGAGCGGGCACCGGCCGAGGCCGGCCCGGCCGCAGCCCGCCCCTCCCGGTTGGCCACCGGCATCCCACCAGAGCTCGACGAGTTGGTGCTGCGCACCACCGACCCGGACCGGTACGCCCGCCCCAGCGACGCGGGTGCCCTGCTCAGCGAGGTGCAGACCCTCCGCGAGCAGCTCAGCGCCGCCTCGGTGCCCGCCAAACCGGCGGCCGACGCGACGGTGGTGCTGTCCCGCATCCCCACCAGCCCGACCGGCACCGACCCGGTGTCGCCGGCGACCCCCGACGGAGAGCGCCCCTCCTGGGCGCGACTCCCTTCTCCCCGCAGCCGGCAAGCCAGCTCTGGTCGCCGCGCCGCGGCCGCCACCGAGGTCATCGAGGTGGCGGGCAGCGGCGCCCGACGCAGCCGGGCCGAGGTCGATGAGGAGCCGCCCGAGGCCGACAAACGCCGCCGGCTCGCGACCGTCGCCGCGTTCCTCGCCCCGTTGGTGCTGCTGGTGGCGGTCGGCGGCTGGTGGCTCGGGTTTGGCCGCTGGACGCCGGTGCCCGAACTGGTCGGCGTGTCCGAAACCGAGGCGGTGGCGCTGGCCGAGGCGGAGGGCCTGCGGGTGCGGTTCGGCGAACCGCAGCACAACGACGACATTCCAGCCGGTCACGTGCTCACCCAGGACCCAGAGGGCCGGATCATCAACGGCGGCACGCTGCGGCTCACCCTGTCGCTCGGGCCCGCGGTCTACCCGGTGCCCGACATCATCGGGGCCGACCGAGACCTCGCGGTCCGGCAACTCGAGTCGCTGGGGCTGGTCGTGGTCGAGGGCGAGCCCGCCCACAGCAGCACCGTGCCCGAAGACCGGGTGCTGACCGTGGAGCCGGAGGTCGGCACCGAGGTGGTGCCTGGCGTCGAGGTCACTATCACGTTGAGCAAGGGCCGACCTCCGCTCAGCATCCCCTCACTCGTCGGCAAGCAGGTCGATGAAGCCACTGCGGAGCTCTCCGAGATGGGGCTCGAGGTCGCCGTCGAAGAGGTCGAGAACGACGCCCCCGAGGGCGAAGTGGTCAACCAGGACCCGGCCCCCAACACCGGCGCCGAACCAGGCGACGTGGTGACGCTTGAGGTCAGCCGCGGCCCACCGACCCGCCCGGTGCCGGATGTTTCGGGCGAACGGTGTAACCGGGCCACCGAGACGCTGGAGGAGGCCGGTTTCGAGGTGGACGCGATCGGTCGGCCCCGAGGGCGGGTGGCTTTGCAGAACCCGAGCCCCGGCACCGGCCTACCGCCCGGCTCCACGGTCCAGATCGTCTGCCCCTGAGCACGGAGACTCCGGTGACCATGCGGCCGCTCGGCGCTCACGCCCCCAGCTCGGGTGGGCTGGCCAAGAGCGCGCTGCCCTACCTCGACGCGGCCGGGGCGGAGGCGGTGCAGGTCTTCGTCGGCAATCCGCGCGGGTGGGCCCGGTCGGCCGGCGATCCCAAGCAGGATGCCGCGTTCCGCGCCGGCTGCGAGGAGCGGCAGATCCCGGCCTTTGTACACGCCTCGCTGCTGGTCAACCTGGGCTCCCCTACCCCGGAGACGGTACGCCGATCGGCCGAGGCGCTCGATCATGCGCTGACCCGGGCAGCCGCGATCGGGGCGCGGGCGGTGGTGTTCCACGCCGGCAGCGCGGTCACCGACGGCCACTATCCGGCCGCTATGCGCCAGGTCCGGGAGTCGCTACTGCCGATGTTGGACGACCTGGCCGGCCACGACGGTCCGCGGTTGCTGGTCGAACCGAGCGCGGGCGGCGGCCGTTCACTCGCCGCCCGGGTGGAACAGCTGGCGGAGTTCCTCGCCGCCGTCGACCGGCACCCGCAGCTCGGGATCTGCTTCGACACCTGCCACGTGTGGGCGGCCGGCCACGACGTGGCCTCGGCGGGTGGCATGGCCGCCACATTGGACGCCCTGGTCAGCGAGTGCGGCGCCGACCGGCTCCAACTGGTGCACGCCAACGACTCCAAAGACGGCTGCGGCTCGACCCGCGACCGGCACGAAAACATCGGGCAGGGCACCATCGGTGAGCCCGGCTTCGCCGAGTTGCTCGCCCACCCAGCCACCGCCGGCGTACCGGTGATCGTCGAGACTCCCACCGAGCGGCACCACGGGCACGCGGCCGACATCGCCACCCTGCGCCGGCTCGGCGCGGCGCGGGTCAGGAGCTAGGCAGCTGATCGGCGAGGGTGAGCCACGCCTCCTCGGTGGCGGTGCGCTGCTCCCGCACCTCCCGCAGCTGCTGATCCAGGTCGGAGAGCTTGGCGTAGTCGGTGGCGTGCGTCGCGAGCTGTTCGTGCAGCTCGGATTCGCGCCGCTCCAGCTTGCTTAGTTGCCGCTCCAACCGGGTCAGCTCCTTGCGGGCGGCCCGCTCCTGGGTCGCCGGCCGGGACGGTGCGGCCGGGCTCGGCTGGCCGGCGCCGCCGGCGGCAGCCGGCGCCGTGGACCCCGCCGCCCCGGCCGCCAGAAACTCGTCCACTCCCCCCGGCAGATGCACCAGCCGGCCGTCGCCGAACATCCCGTAGACCGTGTCGGCGACTCGCTCCACTAGATACCGGTCGTGGCTGGCGACCACCATCGTGCCCGGCCACGAATCCAGCAGGTCCTCCAGCGCCGCCAACGTGTCAGTGTCCAGGTCGTTGGTGGGCTCGTCGAGCAGCAGCACGTTCGGTTCGCCTGCCAGCAGGCGCAACAACTGCAACCGTCGCCGCTCGCCGCCGGAGAGGTCGGCCACCGGCGTCCACAGCCGATCCCCCGAGAAGCCGAACATCTCCGCGAGCTGAGAAGCGGTCAGCTCCCGATCACCTAACGTCACCCGTCGCGCTACCTGTTCGACGGCGGTCAACGTGCGTTGATCCGAGGGGAGTTCGGTGAGCTCCTGCGAGAGGTACGCCGGCTGCACGGTGCTACCCACCCGCAGCTGCCCGCTCGTGGGCGGCTGCACCCCGGCGAGCAACCGGAGCAGCGTGGTCTTGCCGGCGCCGTTGGCCCCGACGATCGCCACCCGGTCGCCCGGCCCGACCTGCCAGGTCAGGTCGGTCAGGATCGGCCGCGGCCCGGCATGGAGCGCCACCGACGTCAGGTCGTACACCTGCTTGCCGAGCCGGGCGGTGGCGAGCCGGCGCAGCGACACCTCGTCTCGCGGCGGTGGGACGTCGGCGATCAGCGCGTTCGCCGCCTCGATCCGGAACTTCGGCTTCGAGGTCCGGGCCGGCGGCCCCCGGCGCAGCCAGGCGATCTCTTTTCGGAGCAGGTTCTGGCGCCGAGCCTCGGTCGCGGCCGCCCGCCGCTGCCGCTCGGCCCGGGCCAGCGTCCAGGCCGCGTAGCCGCCCTCGTAGCTGTGGACCGTGCCGTCGGTGACCTCCCAGGTCTTGGCGCAGACCGTGTCCAGGAACCACCGGTCGTGGGTGACCACTACCAACGCGCCTCGGCGGCCGAGCAGGTGGGCGGCGAGCCAGTCCACCCCGGCGACGTCCAGATGGTTGGTGGGCTCGTCGAGCACCAGCACGTCAGTGGCGCGCACCAGCAGTGCGGCGAGCGCCACCCGGCGCCGTTCGCCACCGGACATCCGCCCGACCGGCGCGTCCAGGCCGAGCTCAGGCATGCCCAGCCCGGCGAGGATGGTGCGCACTTCGGCATCGCCGGCCCACTCATGCTCGGCGTCGAAGCCCGCCGCCAGCCAGCCGGTGCCGAGCACCACCTCGCCGACGGTCGCCTCGCCGGCCAGGTCCAGCGTCTGCGGCAACGAAGCCACCCGCAGCCCGCGACGGTGGGTCACCCGGCCGGCGTCGGGCTCGTCGGCGCGGGTGAGCAGCCGCAGCAGGGTGCTCTTGCCGGCGCCGTTGCGTCCGACCACGCCCACCCGGTCGGTGTCGTCCAGCCCGATCGAGACCTCGGTGAGCAGCTCCCCGGCGGCGTCGTAGCCCTTGCTTACCCGGTCAAGGTTGATGAGATTCGCCATCGCGACGAAGCCTACGGCGTCGGGCCTTCCCGCCCCGCCCCGGAGCCCCGGGACTCCTCGACCAGCGAATTGATCAGGCCCGCCAGCAGCTCCGGCTCTGCGGCCGAGACCACCAGATAGCGATCTTGCGAGAGCGTCACCCGGACCGCCGGCCCGGACCGGGTGATCACCGCCCGGCCGCCGCCCCCCTGCATCCGGTAGCCCCAGCCGCCCCATTCGGCGGCCGCCACCTCGGTTGGTTCGGCCCGCGCGATCTGTGCCACCGGGACCCGCAGCGCCGGCCACGCCCAGGGCCCGAACTCCACCCGGAGCCCGGTCTGGTTGAGCACCAGCCGGCCGAAGCACAGCGGGGTCAGCAGGGCGGCCAGCACCACCAGGAGCAGCCCCACCCAGACGTTGGCGGTGGCCAGTGTCAGCACCACCGCCGTCACCAGCAGCACCAGCGGGGCCGCCAGAATCACACGAGGCAGCCGGTACGACTCCCGCCACCCGCCGTCGCGGAGTTGCCCGGTGTCGGCCCGCAGCGCGTCCGCCGGCGGCAGCCCGGTGGCCGCCGGCCACATCGGGCTGGGCGTGACCCGGTAGGCGACCACCCCGAGCAGCCCGCACCCCACCAGCCACACCAGCAGGTGCCAGGTCGGCGCGCCGGCTTGCCGCGGGTCGGTGAGGTCGAGCGACAACCACGCGGTGACCACCCATAGTCCGGCCAGGAACGCACTCACCGTAGTGCCCACCGCGACCAGCACCCGCCGGGCCTGGTGCGGCAGCCGGCGGCCGACCGCCCCACCGATCGCCAACAGGGTTCCCAACGAGCCCAGCACGGTCACCACGGTGACCAGGCTGCTCAGCGCGACCGTTTCGGTGACCCGGCCGGCTCGCCCCCAGTGGCTGGGCATGGGATCCGGCAGCCGGTCGCCCCAGCCGAGCATGGTCAGCCCGATCACTCCGATCGGCGCGGCGGCCAGCCCGGCCCCCACCAGCCAGCGCCCCGGCCCCGAGCGTCGCGCGTCCTCGTCCACTCTCGCCATCGCCCACCCTCCACTACCTCACATAGTAGCGAGGGTACCGAGCACGACCCCAGAATGACCACAGTGGCCACCCCGGGGTCGGCTAGGCTACCGGATCGCGGCGTCGGCGACCGGCAGGGGCGGGTCAACGGAGCTGCTCAACCCGCCCGTCCCGGAGCCGTACCTCGGCGTCGCAGACCTCCGAAGCGGCCGGATCGTGGGTGGCGAGCACCACCGCCGCCCCCCGTTCGGCTTCGCTGCGCAGCAGCGACAACACCCGTTCCCGGTTTGGTTCGTCGAGTTCACTGGTGACCTCGTCGGCCAGCACCACGTCGGCGGCGAGGACCAGCCCGCGGGCCACCGCCGCCCGCTGCTGCTGCCCGCCGGAGAGCTCCTCCAGCAACTGGTCGCGCTGGTCGCGCAGGCCCAGTCGGTCCAGCGCCGTAGCCGCCGCCGACCGCGCCGCCGGCTCGACGTTGGCGGCGGCGAGCGCGACCAGCAGGTTCTCCTCGACCGTGAGGACCGTGGCCAGCCCATTGCCCTGCGGGATGAAGGCGACCCGGCCGGCGTCCGGTGCCGCGCGGCGGCTCTGCCCCGCCATCAGCACCTCGCCGGTGGTCGGACGCAGCAGCCCGGCCATGGTCCGCAGCGCGGTGGTCTTGCCGGCCCCGGAAGGGCCGGTGAGCGCGGTGAGCTGGCCTGGCGGCGCGGTCATCGACACCTCCCGCAGCACCGGCGGCCCGTCACCGTAGCCGACCGTCACCGCCGCCAGTGAGATCGATTTCATGTCGACGCCTTCATGACCAGCAGACTCTAACCGACACCGGGGGCGCGGCGGCTGCCGGCAGCCGCCAGGTGTGTACCGACCGGATGGGGGTACTGCCGGGGCATGAAGGCCATCGCGGTGTCGCCCAAAAAGATCGACAGTTCGCGGCTGATCGAGTTGCCGCGGCCATCGGTGACCGATGTCCCGGACGGACGGGGGGTGCTGGTCCGGATGTTGCGGGTGGGGCTCGACGGCACCGACCGGGAGATCGACTCCGGGGATTACGGCGAGCCACCACCTGGTGAGGACATGCTGGTCACTGGGCATGAAAGCTTCGGCAGGGTGGTGGAGGTCGGGCCGGCGGTGACCGAGCTGACGCCGGACGAGTACGTGGTCGCGCTGGTCCGGCGGGCCGGTCACAGCCGCTACGACCTGGTGGACTTGTTCGACCTGACCACCGACGACAGCTTTCAGGAACACGGCATCAGCCGCGTCCACGGCTTCCTCACCGAGTATCTGGTGGCCGAGCCGCGGTATCTGGTTCGGGTACCATCGCCGCTGGCCCATGTCGGGGTACTGCTGGAACCCGCCAGTGTGGTGGCGAAGGGGCTCATGCAGGCGTACGACGTGCAGCGGCGGCTGCGAGTGTGGCAGCCGCAGCGGGCGGCGGTGTTCGGGGCCGGCGCCATCGGGCTGCTCGCCGCGCTGCTGCTGCGGATCCGTGGACTGTCGGTGACGGTGTTCGCGCTGGAACCACCGGGGTCGACCCAGGCCCGGCTCGCTCGGGCGCTCGGCGCCGAGTATGTGAGCACCGCGGGGGCGCCCGGACCGGCGGCCACCCCCGCCGCGTACGACCTGATCTTCGAGGCGACCGGGTACGCGCCGGTGGTCTTCGACGCCATGACCGCGTTGGCGAAGAACGGCATCCTGATGCTCGCCAGCGTCACCAACGGAGACCGCCGGGTCGAGGTCCCCGTTGACGCGCTGAATCGGGACTTCGTGCTCGGGAACAAGGCAATGGTGGGCACCGTGAACGCCAACCGGGAGCACTTCGAGGCGGCGATCCGGGACCTCGCGGTGGCGGAGCTGGAGTACCCCGGTTGGCTCTCGCGCCTGCTCACTCACCGGGTCGAAGGACTCGACCGTTACCCAGAGGCGCTCACCGCGCTGGCCGCCCCCGACGCGATCAAGGTCTACGTCGAGGTGGCACCGGGCTGACCAGCCGCTACTCCGCTGCGACGGGAGCCGCGGGCGGGCTATACACATGATGTATAGCCCTCGTGTATAGTCGCGGTCATGGCAATCGGTCAGATCCTCCTCGGCTTACTCGAGTCCGGCCCACGGCACGGGTACGACCTCAAGCGCTCCTACGACGAACGCTTCGGCCACGCCCGGGCGCTGCACTACGGCCAGGTCTACTCGACCTTGGCGCGGCTGCTCAAGAACGGCCTGGTCGAGGTGGAGTCGGAGCCCGGAGACGGCCCCGACCGCAAGCGGTATGCGATCACCGCGGCCGGCGTCACCGACGTGGCCGACTGGCTGGCGAAGCCGGAGCAGCCCGAGCCGTACCTCCAGAGCACCCTCTACAACAAGGTTGTGCTGTCGCTGCTCACCGGGCGGAGCGCCGCCGACCTGCTCGACTCGCAACGCAGCGAACATCTGCGGCTGATGCGCGAGCTGACCCGCCGCAAGACCACCGGGGACCTAGCTGACCAGCTGATCTGCGACCACGCCCTGTTCCACCTGGAGGCCGACCTGCGCTGGCTGGAGCTCACCGCCGCCCGGCTCGACCAACTCACGGCGCAACTGCGGCCGTGACCGCCTCCCACTGCCCCTCCCCCAACTCCTGTCAGGAGATCCAATGACAACCGCCCTGCTCACCGCAGACGACCTCCACCTGAGCTTCGGCTCCACCCAGGCGCTCGACTCCGCGTCACTACAGGTGTACGCCGGCGAGGTGCTGGCCCTGATGGGCCCCTCCGGCTCCGGCAAATCGACGCTCCTGCACTGCCTGGCCGGCATCCTCACGCCGGATGCCGGCCAGGTGTCGTACGCCGGAAGAAACCTTTCCGGGATGTCGGACACCGAGCGCAGCGCCCTACGCCGTACCGAATTCGGTTTCGTCTTCCAGTTCGGCCAGCTGGTGCCGGAGCTGAGCTGCCTGGAGAACGTGGCGTTGCCGCTCCGGCTGGCCGGGGTCGGCCGCCGGGAGGCCCACCGCCGCGCGGCGGAGTGGCTGGAGCGGGTGGACGTCGCCGACGTGGCGCAGAAACGGCCCGGCCAGGCGTCCGGCGGCCAGGCGCAGCGGGTGGCGGTCGCCCGGGCGCTGGTCACGCAGCCCCGGGTGGTCTTCGCCGACGAGCCGACCGGCGCGCTCGACTCCCTCAACGGGGAACGGGTCATGGAGCTGCTCACCACCGCCGCCCGCGACAGCGGCGCCGCGGTGGTGCTCGTCACCCACGAAGCCCGAGTCGCCGCCTACTCCGACCGGGAGGCCGTGGTCCGCGACGGCCGGGTGCGCGAGCAGGAGTACGCCCGATGAGCGCCCACCCGCCGCAACAACGCGGCACGACGACTCGCTGGTGGCACGACCTGGCGCTCGGGCTACGGCTCAGCGTGGCCGGCGGCCGCGCCGGCTGGGCCCGACTGGCCCTGATCTGCGCCGGAGTGACCCTGGGCGTCGCGATGCTCTTCATCGCCGCCACCATCCCGGCGATCGCCGGGGCGCAGAACGCCCGGGTGGCGGACCGCACCGAGGTCTGGACCAGCGACCTGCCGCCCCGCGAGGACACGCTGCTGATCGCCGACGCCCGCACTGCCTACGGCGACCGCTCGATCCACGGCAAGCTGCTGCAGCCCGACGGCCTCAAGGCACCCCTGCCACCCGGGCTTGAGCAGCAGCCGGCCCCCCGCGAGATGGTGGTCTCGCCGGCGCTCGCCGACCTGCTCGACACCGAAGAGGGCGCGCTGCTGCGCGAACGATGGGACGCGCAGGTGGTCGGCACTATCGGCCCGGAGGGCCTGGAAGGGCCCGGAGAATACGCCTTCTACCTCGGCACCGACCAGCTCACCGAGGATGCCCTCCGGATCGACACATTCGGACGGTCAAGCTCCAGCTCCTCGCTCGACCCAGTGATGCTGCTGCTCAGCGCCGTCGGCGTCGCCGTCCTGCTGGTCCCGGTAGTGATCCTCGTGGCGACCGCCGTCCGCTTCGGCGGCGAGGCCCGCGACCGGCAGCTCGCCGCGATCCGGCTGGTCGGCGCCGACACCGCGATGACCCGCCGGGTCGCCGCCGGGGAGACGTTGGCCGGCGCGCTGCTGGGGCTGGTCGCCGGCGCAGCGCTATATGTCCTCATCGGCCTGGCCGCCTACCGGCTCGTCCCGCCCGGCCTGAGCTTCTACCTGACCGATCTCCGGCCGGTCCCGGCGCTGGCGGTGCTGGTCGCGGTCTCGGTCCCGGTCGGCGCGGTGCTGATCACCCTCACGACGCTGCGGCGGGTGCTGGTGGAGCCGCTCGGCGTGGTCCGGCTCAGCGGCGACCGGCGCCGCCGGCTGTGGTGGCGGCTGATCCTGCCCGCCGCCGGGCTGGCGCTGCTCTACCCGATGCACGCCGGGCTGGCCGACCAGCCGCAGGGTTTCGAGTTCCGGGTGGCGGCCGGACTGGCGGCGTTGCTGATCGGGGTGGCGCTGCTCCTGCCCTGGCTGGTCGAGGCGACCGTCCGGCGGCTCGGCGGCGGCGGACCCGCCTGGCAGCTGGCGGTCCGCCGGCTCCAGCTCGACAGCGGCACCGCGGTCCGGGCGGTCTCCGGCATCGCCGTCGCGGTCGCCGGCGTGATCGCCCTGCAGGGGCTGGTCGCCGCCCTCGACGCTGAGTACACCGTCGAGACCACCCGGGACACCGAACACTTCCAGGCCGAGGTGCGGCCCTTCGCCGCCGACCCGCAGGGCGAGTGGGCGGCCGCGCTCGCCGCCGACCCGGCGGTCCGCGCCGTCAGCACCACGACCACCACCGCCGCCGAGCCCATCGGCACAGTCACCGGCGACGCGCCCTACACCGACGTCACCATCGGTGACTGTGCGGCGCTTGAGGCCATCGCCCAGGTGGACGAGTGTGCCGACGGTGATGTCTTCCTGGTCGACAACCCGGAGCGGCAAGAGCCCGAACCCGGCGGCGACTACCTGCTCGGGTCGGAGCACTACGGCGCCGAGCCCGAAGACAAGGTGGAGTGGACCCTGCCCACGAGCGCCCGCACCGTGCCCGCCCACCCCGGTGACATGCACGGCGGCACCCGGATCCTGGTCACCCCCGCGGCGATCGACACCAGCTCGCTGCCGGCCAGCCCGGTCGACCTGCTGGTGGCGCTGGACTCCTCCCCCGACGCGCTGGATCAGCTGCGCAACGCCGCCGCCGCGGTGGACCCCAGCGCCTCGGTGTCGCTGATCGAATCCCGCAACCTGGTGGGCCTGTTCGAGGGCCTCCGGCAAGGGTTGCTGGTCGGCACCGTCGCGCTGCTCATCCTCATCGGCGCCAGCATGCTGGTCAATGTGGCCGAACAACTCCGGGAACGCCGCCGGTTGCTGGCCGTGCTGGTCGCCTTCGGCACCCGCCGCCGCACCCTGACCGGGTCGATCCTCTACCAGGTCGGCATCCCGGTGCTGCTCGGGCTCTCCCTCGCCGTGCTCACCGGGGTCGGGGTCGCCGCGATCCTGCAGCTGGCGGCCGAGACCCCGATCCGGCTCGACTGGCCCGGCATCGGCGCCACCGCCGGCACCGCCGCGCTGGTCGTCCTCGCCACCACAGCGGCCAGCCTGCCGCTGCTCTGGCGGCTGACCACCCCGGGCGGGCTACGCAGCGAGTAGCTCTACCCCGTAACCAACCGCCCCGCCGGGCCACGCACCTGCGTCGCCCGGCGGGGCGGCACCGCGTATGTTACGAACCCCGGGGAAGCCATGAGTGATCCAGCATGCACAAGACGTGAGGATAGCGGCAAGGCGACTACGATGAGAGCATGACCAATCGAGAGCAGCTACATCAGCTTGTCGATACGATCCCGGAGGAGCGCGCAGGCGACGCGCTGGAGGCGTTGCGCCTCATCGCGCGAACCCATGGAAAGCCCGGCCGCCCTGGCTTCGTCGGTATCGCTAACACCGGGGAAGCGGATCTTGGTCGTCGAGCCAAGGAGATACTCCGGGCGGAGTTCGGCGAGCCCGAGACCGCCTAACCAATGATCATTGTCGATACAGGGCCGCTCGTCGCCCTGGTCAACTCCAGCGACGCAGATCATGCGCGCTGCGTCCAGTGGGTCGAGGCGGCCAACGAGCCGCTGCTCGTGCCCAACACCGTGTTGACCGAGGTCTGCTACCTCCTGCAACGCCGGTGCGGCAGCAAAGTTGAGGCCCGGTTCCTGCGGGAGTTGGGCGCCGACGACCGGTTCGCGCTGGTCCCGATCCTGGGAGAGGACCTGCCGCGCGTGGCGGATTTGATCGAGACGTACCAGGACTTCCCTCTGGGAGGAGCCGACGCTTCGGTCGTCACGGTCGCGGAACGGCTGGGTGTTTCCCGAATCGCTACCCTAGACCGTCGGCATTCGGTGGTGCGGCCCCAGCACCTACCCAGCTTCACTCTCCTGCCAGAGTAGGCGCCGCCTCCGCACCAGTCAGACCACAAGTCGTTGCGGCGCGAGGTCATGGCGGCCGGAGGTCAGCACCCTGCGCAGTCCGCGAGAAAGCAGGCCAATCTGCTGGGCCGGGAGGTCCAGAACGAAACACTGCTCGATTGGCAGGCCAAGCGTGGCGGCCGCGTCCTCGGCGAGTACGAGCCGCAGTTCGGAGCCGTTGATTTCGCACTCACGCACGCCGCCGTAGCAGGTGACCTGGCCCGGGTCGACCACGAGGCAGTAAGAGTCCATCCCGGGATCGATCCCATGCTCGCCGCCGGCGTCGTAACACTCCATGAACAACATGGACCAGGACTCGGGGTCAGTGCTCTCACGAACACCCACCACATAACCGCCGCTGTCGTCCTCACCAGCGTCCCGTAGCACGCGCGGCACGGAGTCCTCGCCAGGCATTTTCACTTCCGATCCGTCGTGACTGCCGGAAGGTCATCAACGTACCAGCGTAGCCACGTCTGCGTGGAGCGCGACCAATCCTTTATCGAGCGTGGCAACCTTGCCACCTCGCCGTCGCGCCTGGTTGGCAAGGTAGGCATCGGTCACCTGACGGTGCCCGACCACACCCCGGAGCGTCTCGTTGGTGAATGGAAGATCGCCCGGCCAGAACTCGTGACGTGGGTGACCGGTCACGCTGCCCATTACCTCAAGCGCGTTAGCAGCATCCACACCTTCCCTGAGCAAGAAGCGTAATACCGAGCCCTGGGTGATCGGAGTCGTCGCGAACGGTTCCTGCGTCTGGGAAAACCAGGCTGAGGCCACCTCGTGGTGGACATGGTCGGCAGCGCACAGGGCAACCACGACGTTCGCATCCAGCAAGAACGTCACTCCTCGTCCTCCAGCGAACGAACGTCCTCGCTGGTGATCGGGCGGCCCAGCCGGACCACCCGGAGACCAGTGCGCTCGTCAGTGCTCATCGGCGGCCCGGCCGGCGGCGCCAATTGGCGGCGCAGCAAGTCGGCGATCGCCCGACTCATGCTCTTGCCTTCATCCCGAGCGACCGCTGTCACCATCTGGTGCAGGTCGTCAGGAAGATCAACAGTTGTACGCATGATGCCATCTTAGCATCACCTCATCATGATGCAGCGCCGGCCAGACTGCGGCGGCCGGCGGATCTGGCCCGCCGGCCGCCCCTTCGCAGCAAGGATTCGTCAGCCAACAGTCGCGAGGCTGTGCGCCCCACCGCCAGCGATGTCCGTGACGGTAGTCTGCGCCGGCAGGGAACTCGGCACCGGCACGTTGCGGGACACTGGATTGCCATTCCCCAGCTGGCCGTTGCCGGCTGCTCCCCAGGCGATGACCTGGCCGGTGGCGGTCACGGCCAGGCTGTGCACTGAACCGGCAGCGATGGCGGAGACCGTGAGCCCACCCGGCTGCGATACCTCAACTGGCACCACGTCGGAGTCATTGGTGCCATCCCCCAGCTGTCCGAAGCCGTTGGCGCCCCAGGCCAGCACCTGCCCGGTCGTGGTCAGCGCCAAGCTGTGTGCCGAACCGGCCGCCACCTGGGTGACGACGACGCCCGGATCGGTATCCACCAGGACGGGGGTATTGCTGTCCTCGTTGGTCGCGTCGCCGAGTTGCCCGGCTTCGTTGAGGCCCAGGCCAGCGCTTCACCGGTGGCGGTAACCGCCAAGCTGTGGGCGAAGCCGCCGGCCAACCCCGTGACAACAACCCCGGGAGGTAGCAGCACGTCAACGGGGACGTTGCTGGGGTCGTTGGTCCCGTCACCCAACTGACCGAAGCCGTTGGCGCCCCACGCCAGAGCCTCGCCGGTGGCGGTCACGGCGAGGCTGTGCGAGTCGCCCGCGGCGATCCCGGTGACCACCACCCCGGGGTCCAGTAGCACGTCGACGGGAAGGTTGCTACGGGGGACATTGGTTCCGTTGCCGAGTTGCCCCTGACCATTGAACCCCCAGGCGAGCACCTGGCCCGTGTCGGTTACCGCCAGGCTGTGAAAGGATCCGGCAGCGATGCTGGTCACTACGGTGTCCTCGGGCAGCATGACGTAGACCGGCACGGTGCTTGGGGAGAAGTTGCCGGTGCCCAGCTGACCGGCGAAGTTGTTACCCCAGGCGAGCACCTGCCCAGTGTCGGTCAACGCCAGGCTATGGCTGGAACCCGCGGCGACTTGGGTAGTGGTGACGCCGGCGGGCAGCGAGCTCGGGACGGGGATGTCTCGGTCGTTGGGGAGCCCGATGCCCAGCTGGCCGTCGAGGTTCTGCCCCCACGCGAGCACGCCACCTGGCGGCGGCGGCGGTGCCGGCTACGACCACCAGCAGGGCGGCGGCGCCCGCTACCAGTCTGCTAACGCGTCTCCTGGACATGGTCGATCCCTTTCTCTTGGGTGCGCGAGTCATCAACCTGTCCAGTATGAGACTTTTGCGACTTTTAGTGAAGATTACTCTTGATTTCCGCTGTTAACAAATTTCGGCGCTTTCAGCTGTTATGTTCGCTTCCCCGGAGCACGGGCGTCGGGACGCAGTGACTCGTCGTCCGCGCTGCGGCGGCCAGCCTGCCGCTGCTCTAGCGGCTAACCAACCCGGGCGGGCTACGCAGCGAGTAGCCCGAGCCAGCCACTCCACCGCCCCGCCCGACGCAGGCTGCCGCCCGTTCCAGCGCCGAGCTGGCCATCGTGAATGCCGGAAGCTGATCAACGTACAAGCGTGGCCATGTCTACGTGGAGCGCGACCAGTCCTTTATCGAGCGTGGCGACTTTCCCGGCTCACCGGCTCGATTGTTGTTCTCGCAAGAACGCCCGTACGGTGCGCTGGGCGTCCTCGGACCGAGGGCTCAACCAGAACCCGAGGTGTTCCTCGTCCGACATCCGGTGCAGCCACGCACCAGCGATCTGAGCGGCAGCATGCTCGGCGTGCTCGAACGGCACATCGCCATCGTGCGTCCCGTGGACGATCAGCGTCGGGGCGCTGATTCGGTCGAAGGCGATGCTCATGTCCCTGGTCCGCAGCAGGTCGTGGTCGGTACCCGGCATCCGCTTCTGGTATGGGAAGGTCGCATCGAAGATCGCCGTGAAGAAGCGACGGGCATCTTCCGTGTGCATGATGAAGTCCACGCGTTCCGCCTTCTGTTCGTCCGTGAAAGTGCTCGTCTCGTCGAGAGTGCCGGAGACGATCGTCCGGAGCGATATCGAAGCGGTCAACGTCGCCAGCTTCTGCCCGATTGCGTTCATGAAGGCGGTCTGTAACGGCGAGCTGGGCGAAGCGTCGATATCAGGCAGGCTCACACCACCGACAGATACCAACCCCCACACTCGTCCGGGATGGCGCGCCGCGAAGGTGTAGGCGGCCGGAGCGCCTGCCGAGACCGCGAAGACCCCCACCCGGTCGATGTCAAGTTCGTCGAGAAGGGCCGCCAGCAGATCGGCCTCCGCTTCGAGCGTCCGACCACTGCTCAGCGGGGTGCCGAGGTACCCGGGCCGCGACGGGCTGAGAATCCGGTACCCGTCGTCCTGTAGCCAGCGTGCAAATAGTCTGCCCTGGTCGGCGCCGCCCAATCCGGCATGCATCGACAGCACGACGGGGCCCTCGTCGCCGTACAGGTCATACTCGATCGGACCCCGGTCCGTCTCGGCAGTCCGCAGGTCGATCGCGACACCAGGCATCAGCTCCCGCTGCGGGTCGAGGTCGACTCCTCCGTCCCACAACGCCAAGCCGCCCACGAACAGCGCCGGAACCCCAATGACTGCCACCACTGTGATGACGACGATTTTACGGACCCGGTGCCGCCGTCGCGGTGGCCCTTGTTCCGACATTCACGCCTCCTCCGGTCCGGTTGGCGGCAGAGCTCCCCCTTCGGCGCTTCCGAAACTATTCGACGGGACCTATCCCGTGAAGCAGGCAAACTTATGTGACCATCCAACGGCGATAGGATGTGCCGATGCCCCGGGTGAAGAAGTCCTTGGTGTGCCCACTTGTCGGCGCTGGCGTCGGCGGCAAGTGGATGTTCTGGAGCATGTACCACCTGCTTGACGGCCCGAAGAGGTTCTCCGAGCTGCGACGGCTACTACCCCAGGCGACAAGGCAGACGCTCGTGTCGCAGCTTCGGGAACTTGAGCGCACGGGCGCCGTACGCCGCAACGTCTCGGGCCATGTGCCACCAAAGGTCGAGTACTCGCTCACGCAACTCGGGTCGGAGTGTGAGCCCATCCTGCGGCAGCTCCACGATTGGGGTGAGTGGTATAGCGAGCAGATCGGTCGCGATGTCGACTGGCTCGTAAGCCTCGGCGGACGATGGAAGGTGTGGGTCATCCACTGCCTCTTCGGCGGCGCCAGGCGTTTCAGCGACCTTCGGGAAATCCTTGCCCCGATCAGCGGGCAGGTACTGACTCGGGAACTACGTGAACTGAACGAGCTCGACCTGGTGTGTCGGCTGCCCGCAACGCCAGCGGCCCCCCGGGGTGCCTATGCGCTCACGCATACCGGGCGGAGTTCGGAGCCGATGTTCCGTCAGCTCTACGCCTGGGGCAAGTGGACGAGCAGGCAGATGGGCGTGGCATTCGACTGGCCCGTTGACGCACGTCCGGCCTGGGAGTGAGCTGACCATTCGCCGCGCTCGTGGCACGGCACGATCCCTGTAGGAAGGCGGCGGCTGGGCCCCGATCGGATCCCGTCACCGGGACCTCCTCCGGTGGCTCAATCGCCGGCCCTGGCCAGGATCCATAGATACTCTACTGTGGTATCGCCTTCCTGCTGCGGTTGCAGATCCTCCCGCAGGATCTCGAACCCACTCTCGACCACGAGGCGCCTGGTGATCGCCGGCCGGTACGAGCTGAAGAACATCGGCGCCCCGAGCCACTGTTCGACGGTCCCGGGCTGGTCCTCGGTCTCGACACAGAAGAGGAGCAGGCCGCCGGGGCGAAGCCAACCAGCGATCCGCGTGAAGAGCTCGCCCAACGCCTCCCGCGGCAGATGGTCGAAGGTGTAGTAGGCGGTCACCGCGTCGAACTCGCCGGTTGGATAGCGCAGCTCCGTCAGGTCAGCCACCACGAACTCGGCGCCGGGCACATTGCGGCGGGCGCGGGCGACCTGCTCGCTCGAGACGTCGGCGCCGATCACCGAGTGATCCTTGGCGAGCGCCGCGCACGCTGGTAGGCCATCTCCGCAGCCCAGGTCGAGGACACGGGAGCCCGCCGGCAGCCGACCCGAGAGTTCGCCCAGCCACTGCTCCCTCGGCCACTGGGACTCCGCCCGTTCCAACGCCACGTACGCGTCGGCGACCTGGTCATATCCGGCGGCGACCAGGTGCTGCCAGGGCTGCTGCGCCATCGCATCCTCCGTTATCTGCTGAATATCAGAAGCAGGAGGATCGTAGCAGCCGACTTCTGATATTGCGAAGCTGGCTCGATAGACTCTGCCCCAGGAGGAGGCCGGCGAGGAAGGAGCCCGTCACGGTGACCAGAGCCGCCGCGGTCACTGAGACCCGCGCCGCCGCGGTGCTAGCGGAGTATGAACGGGCGCTCGCCGGAGCGCCCCTGGCCGCCCATACCAGCAGGGCGTACCGCTCCCGGGTCGCCACCTACCTGCGCTGGCTCCAGACGGTAGACGCCCCGGAGGACCCGCTCGGCACGCCCGCCGGCCGGGACCACGCCGTCCGCGCCTACCAACAGTGGCTGCGGACCCGCCAGGCCCAGCCGACCACAGTGAACGCCGTACTGACCGCGCTGGACCACTTCTACCGGCAGCTGCGACTGGGCCCGGCCGCCACCGGCCGCGAGGAGCTGCCCGCCTCGGTGCGCCGGGCGCTCCCGCCTGAGGCACAGCAACAGTTCCTGGCTACGGCTGACGCGCACGGCTCCCCCCGGGACCGCGCGATCGCCTACACGCTGCTGCTCACCGGCGTACGCGTGGCCGAGCTGGTCGCCCTCGACCTGCCCGACATCCAACTCGCCGACGGCGGCCGCCTGGTCGTAGGTCGTCCGGGCTCGCCAGGGCATCGGGAGGTCCCGGTGGGCCGGCCCGGACAGCCGGTGCTGCGCGCCTGGCTCGTCGAGCGGCCCCGCTGGTCCGGTTCGGACGACTCCGGCGCGGTCTTCCTGAATCGGCGCGGCGGCCGACTCTCGACCCGGTCAGTGGATGAGCTGATAGCCCGGCTCGGCCGGCTGGCAGGGGTCGCCGACGCCGCGCATCCGCTCACCCCGCAGGGGTTGCGCCGGACCTTCGGTGCTGGCCTGCTGGCGACCGGTGCTGATCTGGCCGTCGTGGCCGCCCGACTCGGACACCGGCGGCTGGACACCACCAGACGACTACTCGCAGATGTCTAACGGTATGCCCGCGGCGCGGCCAGCATCAGCGACAACTCGCGATCCAGCGAACGGCGACTGCCCAGAATTCACGCCACTTTCTGGTACCCATGAGGCATGACGGTCATGCCCTTCACCGACGCCCGCAACCGGCTCTCGGAGCTGATCGAGGAAGTCGAACGCACCCACGAGCGGGTCGAGATCACCCGGCACGGGCATCCGGTCGCCGTCCTCATCTCCCCCGACGACCTGGCCGCCCTCGAGGAGACCCTCGACGTGCTCTCCAGCCCCGAGGCCATGCAACAACTCGCCGAATCCCGAGCCGCCATCGCCACTGGCGACGTGTTGGACGCTGATCAGCTCGCCTCGCTCATGGCCCAGCGCAACGAGCCACCAACCGACCAGTGAGCCTGCCTACCGATCCACAGCCGCACCAGCTCCGCATCACCCGACCAGCCGCCCGAGCACTTGCCGGACGGATTCCGGAGAAGGGTAGCCACCGCCGTCTACGAGTTTCTCACCGCCGTGCTGCCTGCAAACCCCTCACCGGGTCGGCAAGCAACTGCTCCTCCCGCCGTACGCGGGAACCTGGTCCGCCCGGCGTGGCGCGTACCGGGTCCTGTACGAGATCGACGATCAGCGGAGCGTAGTCACAGTTACCGCGGTCGAGTACCGCGGCGACGTGTATCGGTCCCGTTAACCAGCGACCACGGGCAACACCGAGCGTGCAAGCTTGCGGAGCACGGGCGATCACCTAATACCTACAATGCGCCAGATGATCGTACGGAAGGCCGGCGGGGCGGACGTCGCTGCGCTCGCGGAGCTGCGGGGCATCGAACCGGACAAGCTCGCGGCATACGCCGATTGGGTCGCTGCCCACGCGGAGACGCATCTCCCGTTCGTCGCCGAAATCGATGGCAATGTGGTCGGCTCCGCCTGGTTACTGCTCGCGGAACGCGTGCCGAGTAACGATTCGCTGGAGCGGTGGTACGGCGACGTCCAGTCCGTCATGGTCCGGGAGGAGTACCGCAACAACGGCGTCGGTCGTGCACTGATGGCCGCGATCCTGGCCGAGGCTCGCGCCCGACGCCTGCAGCACGTGACCGTCCACTCCGGTCGGCGCGCGGTCGACTTCTACCTTCGCACCGGGTTCAGCCACCACCGCCAGCTCCTCCACTGGGAGCCGGACTCGTAGGCCGGGGCTCGGCTGGCAACTGGGACCACGTTCGAGGAGACTGTTCGGGTGTCCGATGAAGTACGTGTCGAGGTTGCTCAGCTGCGGGCTGGACTGGCGCAGTTGCTCGATGAGGTCGAGCGGCGGCACGGAGACTGCGTTGATCTCGGTGCCGATTACTACTGGACGGTCTACCTGAACGCCGCTTATCGCTTCGACACCACCGATGATCCGCAGATCACCGTCGGTCAGCTCAGTGATGATGTGGCATCCCTGCGGGAGCTCCTCGAAGCCGGTGAGGAACGGCCCGTTGTGCTGTGGCACGACCTGTCCCATGTCGTTGGCATCCTCGCGCGCATTGCGGCCGTGGACGCACCCGCCTAGCCTCGGCGCCGGCCCGATCGGGATCGACCCTCGGAGCGCGCTACCAGTCGTCACCGGCGGCGAGCCGGAGCCGCAACAACTGGGCCAGCGGCATCGCCTCACCGTCGCGGCCGCCGACTCCCACATGCAACGGCGGGTCGACCGGGACCGGCCGCACCCCGCGCAGCCGCGACCGGAGGCTGCGGGTGGTGTCGAGCAGGTAGAACCCGCCGGCTGCATCGACCCCGAGCGAACGGTTACGCCGCAGATACCACCCCATCAGATGGGTGCGGTAGGTGGTCCGGGTCTCCGGCACCCGGACCCGCAGCCGGACTTGCGCGAGGCCCCACGCCACCGCATGCTCGATGAAGTCGGCGAGCAGCTCCCGGGCCTGCGCGGTCTCGGCCGCACGCTTCGCGTCGAGCGCCGCCGCGTGCGAGTTGATCGCGGCCCGGCGCTGCTCGTGCCATCGCTGCGCGTGGTCCATCCCCCGCATCCTGCCAGGCGGGCCGCTGGTCTTGCGAACGCCTCACAAGGGGTTCGCCTGCCGCTCAAGGGTGAGGATTGCGTCGGCGACCTCGCCCGGCGCTTCGAAGGCGGTGAAGTGTCCGCCCCGCGTGAGCCGAGTGAATGCCCGGATGTCGAGGTAGCTCTTCTCCGCCAGCGAACGAGGGTAGCCCGCTTCGTGGGTCTGCACGATGATCGAGGCCGGGACGGTGATGAGCGGGTGCTCGTCTCCGTCGGAGGGGTCGCAGTAGGCCCGGAAGCTGGTGCCGATCGAGCGGGTGACCCAGTACAGCATCGTGGTGGTGATCAGGTCGTCGGAGTTGACCCTCTCAAGTCGGTCACCGTCGCTCCAGGCCGCGAACTTCTCGCCGATCCAGGCGAGCAGCCCGGCCGGTGAGTCGGTGAGCGCGGCGGCGAGGGTGTCCGGGCGGGTGCCCTGCTGGTGGGCGTACCCGCTCTCCGCCGGACCCTGCAACGAGGCGTAGAAGGCCTCCTCCTCGTCGGTGAGCGTGACCCCCTCCTGGCTCCGGGCGGAGAACGAGGGGTGCGAGGCGACGATGCCGGCGACCGACTGCGGATAGGCTCCGGCGAGCCAGTCGCTCACCCCGGCGCCGACATCCTCTCCGTAGGTGAGGTAGCGGTCGTAGCCGAGCACCTCGGTCATGAGCGCCTGCCACCGGTGCGCCACCGCGGAGGCGGCGAACGGCACCGGCAAGACCTCGGAGTACGCGTAGCCGGGCAGCGAGGGCACCACCACGTCGAGCTCGCCGTCGATCGCGTCGAGAGTCGGGAGCATCTCCGCGAATGTGTACGGCCAGCCGTGGGTCAGCACCACCGGCAGCCGGCCCGGCGCGGAGCCGCGACGCCACAGTACGTGCACCCGGCAGCCGTCGAGGTCGACGGTGAACTGCTCGTAACCGTTGAGCGCCGCCTCCCGGGCCCGCCAGTCGTACCGCTCCCGCCAATGCGTCAAGAGCTCGCCCAGCACGTGTGGGGGTATCCCCCGAGACCAGTCGTCGCCCGGGGTCTGCAGCGGCAACAGCGTCGCCGCGAGCCGGCGGTGCAGGTCATCGAGGACGTCGGAGGGCACGTCGAGCCGGAACGGTTGCATGCCGGCCACCGTACTCAGCCCCACCGACAGCGGCGGGTAGCTGGAGCTATCCGCTCAACTACCGGCCAGCGCCCACGCGTCACGTCACGAGGCTACGGTAGCGGGCGTGCAGATCCCTGGGCTTGGTGCGGTCGTCGAGGATGCTGAGCTGGGCTGGTACCGCAGTGCGCCGCTGCCAGTACCGGTGTTGGGTGGCACACCGCGCCAGATCGTGGTCGACGGCTACGACGACGATCCGGCGCAAGAAGATTTTCACCGATCGTTAGTCGCGATCCTGGTCGCGATCAGCGGGTCTACGTCTCGATCGAGTGTGAGTGTGCCTGGGAGCCGGAGCACGGCTTGCAGATCGTCTTCCGGGATGGGGCTGCCGTGACCAAGGTCGGCCCGTACGATGGCCATCTCACCAACTCGGCAGCCTATGCCGACGACACGCTCGACGGTGTCGTCTACCGACGCCGCTGAACCTGGCAGGCGCGCAGTGAACGAACTGTCGGCGGTGGAGTGAGTCCGATGAACCGGGGTGGCATACGTTAGCTGGATGGATCTTCTGGTGCTCGGCGGCAGCGGCTTTCTCGGGAGCGAGGTCATCCGGCAAGCCCTGCGCGACCGGCATCGCGTAACGGCGACGTTCCACAGCCGTGAGCTACCCATAGCCGACGTGGACTGGCGACACCTCGACCTACGGCAGCGCGGCGACGTGACGGCGTTGATCTCGCGGATGCGGCCCTCTGTGATCATCAACGCCGCCTACCGCCAGTCCGATTGGGAGACCACGGCGGACGGCAGCGCACACGTCGCCCTCGCCGCCGCATCGTTCAACGCCAGGCTCGTTCACGTATCGAGCGATGCGGTCTTCGCCGGCAAGCTGCCACGCTACAACGAAACCCACCTGCCGGATCCCACGACACCGTACGGGGCCGCGAAAGCCGCCGCCGAGACTGCGGTCAAGGCCATCGCTCCGACTGCGGTCATCGCCCGGACCTCGTTGATCATCGGTGACGGCGGCTCACCACAGGAGGAGTACGTGCATGCGCTCGCCCGCGGTTCCCGGAACGGGGTGCTCTTCACCGATGACGTGCGGTGCCCGATCCACGTCGCCGACCTGGCTGGGGCGCTGCTGCAACTCGCCGAGTCCTCCTACTCGGGTGTGCACCACCTGGCCGGTGCAGACGCGGTCAGCCGGCACGAACTGGGTATGTTGATCGCGTGGCGAGATGGCCTTGACGCCACCGCGATTCCGGCCGGACTCCGCGCCGGGACAGATATTCCCGGACCCATCGACGTACGGCTTGACTGCGCCCGGACCCAGGCTCGGCTGACCCTTCCGCTGCGAGGGGCACGGGAGTTCCTCGCTCCCAGCCAGGACTGAAGGGCCTTCGCCGCGCGAGACCTAATCTTGTCAACACCGGCTGAAGTTGGCCCTGACGCGGCGAGGAATTGGGTGGAGCTGGGGTGGCCGCGAGTGGTTTGCTCCACCCAAGGGAATTCGAGTTGGCGGAGGTGATCGCGGTGGCTGGTTATCGGGCGCTCCCCGACGTATATGAGTGGCTGATCCCGGACGCCATGTTGACGCCGGCCGGCTCAGTCGCGGCACGACCGCGCCAGCGGACGGCTGCGGCGAGTTCATCGGCGAAGGTGGTCCTGCCTGATCCGTCCGGGCCGTCGACCGCAGCCAACTATGGTCTTCCTCATGGTTCGCGGCTTTCATCATGTCACGCTTAACGTCAGTGATCTCCAGCGATCGCGCCGATTCTACGAAGCTCTCCCCGGCTTCGTCGTTGACCAGGAAGTTCCTGGAAGGAAGCTACGCTTCCGCATCGGCGACGCGGCCGCCCGGCTGGTCCTTCGCCCGCCACTGCCGGGTACGCCCGAGGGCGATCAGTTCAGCGAGAAACGCATTGGCCTGGATCATGTGGCGATCGGAGTGTCCAGCCGCGAGGAGCTTGAGGCGATCCTGAAGGTACTGAACGACCTCGGCGCTGAGACTGACGGTATCCATCTTGATCGCGCAGGCGAAGCCGCCATGATCACGTTTCGAGATCCAGACCACATCCAATGGGAGTTCTTTGAGGAGCGCTAGCGAACGTCCGTCCCCCGCGACGCTCGGCACGCTGTCGAGCAGTCAGTCAGGGAGAGTCCGCCAGTGTCTTCGCCCATCGGCGGAGTCCAGAGTTCGGACCCAATAGCCGGTCAGCGTCGGCGATTTCGTCGTCGAGCCAGACGAGCCGACGCCCATCGGCCCACTGGGCCAGGAACCTCGTCTTCCAATGCAGTCAATGGCTGCGCGCCGCCCGCATCCCCCGCATGCCCACATAGCACACTTCGCCCCGGACGTTCGATGGCGGGCTGAGCAGCGATTGTCGCTTCGCCCCTCGCGTGAGCGAGCGCGCTGCGGCGCCTGGCCTGCCCGAGGGAAGCCATCGTCATGGGGACGACCACCTCAGTTTGCCGGCTCGGCCGCTAAGAGGGTCAATCTTGGAGAGTTGGTGTTCGCTGCGAACAGCAAATCTCCAAGATTGCTGCCGACGACAGCGCCGGGGCACGTCACGACGCTACGGTAGCGGGCATGCAGATCCCTGGGCTTGGTGCGGTCGTCGAGGATGCTGAGCTGGGCTGGTACCGCAGTGCGCCGTTGCCAGTACCGGTGTTGGGTGGCACACCGCGCCAGATCGTGGTCGACGGCTACGACGACGATCCGGCGCAAGAAGATTTTCACGACGCAATCCGCAGCTTTCTCTCGCTCGGCCGTTCGGCCTTGGACAAGGCCGCGCGGTCGATCTTCGCCTACTATTGCGACGTTATGAGCGACGTCCTGGCGGACGGCGACGATGAGTGGTACGTCCACATCGATGATCCGAGCAGTGTCCTTGAGTACGTCCGGTTCGGCGACGAGCCCATCGTTAGTCGCGATCCGAGTGGCGATCAGCGGGTCTACGTCTCGATCGAGTGTGAGTGTGCCTGGGAGCCGGAGCACGGCCTGCAGATCGTCTTCCGCGATGGTGCTGAAGTGACCAAGGTCGGTCCGTACGATGGCCATCTCACCAATTCGGCCGCCTTCGCCGACGACACGCTCGATGGTGTCGTCTACCGAAGCCGTTGAACCCGGCGGACACATGAGTGAAGAAGCTGTCGGCGGTCGAGTGAATTCGATGAAATGGGGCAGGAATCGGCAGGGGTCCGTAACAAGAAGGCGGGTGGCCGTCGGCGCCAGCTGGGTCCTCGCCCTCTTGGTTGGTGGCGCGGCCTACCAGGCGGCAGAGAATGCGGTGGACGAACGACTGGAAAGGCGTGTCACGACCGGCACGCCTATCGTGGCAGACGCTCTCGCGGTGGAGAAACCTTGGCTTCTAACCACACTCAGGGCCACCTCTATCAGTGCGCAGCGGGCAACCGTAACGTACTCCGTGGATGGTACGGAGTACGTTACGGAGGTGCTGTGGAGCGAAACCGACTCGGTGAGCAGGCTCGCCGTCGGCGATCAAGTGTTGGTGTATGCCGACCCGGAGCAACCGATGCTGGTGGCTACTGACACCGGAGGGGGCAGCGACGGCTTTAGATTGATCGCTCACCATATGGGCGTCGGGCTATGGGGTCTTGTCGCGACGATCGCGTGTCTGCTGGCGCTTCCCGCCTCCAAACCCCGTCGCTCACCACCCGGCACAGCCCTTGAATATCGGGATTCGACACCGTCCATGGTTTCTACCTCTGATGGACTTGGGAAGTCTACGAGCATGCGGCCGTCCTTCGCTGTGGTTCTGCGTGGATATCGACAAGCCGAGGTCGATGCAGCCGTAAGCGAGGCGATCGCGGCTATCACAGCCGAGGATGACACGACCCGCCTGGCGGCCGCAGGGAAGCTGCGGTCGCTCAGTTTTCCGACAGCCCTTCGTGGCTACGATCGCGAGCAGGTGAACACCACGATCGCGCTGCTAATCCAGCAACTCGACTCACCTGCCGGAGCCGGCGGCTCGTAATATTGGGTTCCGGTCGGGTGTACCGGTGCAGTGTCACGAAGCCCGCGCCGAGCAGGTCGGCGTTGAACCGATCGATCTGCCGTACGTTAGCTGGATGGATCTCCTGGTGCTCGGCGGCAGCGGCTTTCTCGGAAGCGAGGTCATCCGGCAAGCCCTGCGCGGCCGGCACCGCGTAGCGGCGACGTTCCACAGCCGTGAGCTACCCATAGCCGACGTGGACTGGCGACACCTCGATCTCTCGGCGAGGGCGGTTGCGGCAGGACGGCCGTCGCCGAGATGAAGCAGTTCGGCAAAGTGATCCAGTGCATCGGGTGGAATCGGAGGAGTAATCTGCTTGAGCCGGGACGTCTGCTGAAGCCAGTATGCCTGTCATGGCCCAGGCGACACTGCGGACTCCGCGGATTCGACTCGTACCGCTATGTGACGACCATCTGGACTATGAGGTCGAGTTGGATGCTGACCCAGAGGTGATGCGCTACCTGGGCCGGCCGCGGGGACGTGCGGAGGTAGAGGAGCTTCATCAACGGCGGCTGGCCGCCGCGACCTCGGTTTGTGGGCTTGGCTTCTGGGCAGGGTTCGTCGACGAGGCCTTCGTCGGCTGGTGGATTCTGGGCCCGCCGCACCGCACCGACCAGGGCCCGCTCGACGGTCAGGCGACGCTGGGTTACCGCCTGCTGCGCCGGTACTGGCGTCAGGGTCTGGCCAGCGAAGGCGCCCGCGAACTGGTCCGGCACGGGTTCGAGGAACTCGAACTGCACCGGATCTTCGCCGAGACAATGGCAGTGAACCAGGCGTCGCGGGCCACGATGGCGTCGGTCGGCTTGCGCCATGTTCGCACCTTTCAGCTGGACTTCGACGACCCGCTGCCCGGGAGCGATCAGGGCGAGGTCGAGTACGCGATCACTCGCGAGCAATGGCTGGCCATCACGCCCAGTTGAGACATTCGAGTCGACGGAGGTGATCGCGGTGGCTGGGTATGGGGC
The DNA here is from genome assembly GCF_016925615.1 of Natronosporangium hydrolyticum. Classification (NCBI taxonomy): domain Bacteria; kingdom Bacillati; phylum Actinomycetota; class Actinomycetes; order Micromonosporales; family Micromonosporaceae; genus Natronosporangium; species Natronosporangium hydrolyticum. The sequence goes on along the minus strand of NZ_CP070499.1, from coordinate 1,795,188 downwards.
GCGCGTCCTCGACTGCGCATCTGGGACCGGCCAGCTCGCGGTTGGGCTCGCCGGTCTCGGCCTGGACGTGGTCGCGGCGGACGCGAGCCTGGGGATGATCCACCGGACCCGGCAACTCGCAGACGAAGCGGGTGTTCCGCTTCAGACACTGCACGTCAGCTGGGATGAGTTGCCCGACCATCTCGATGCCTCGACCTTTGACGTGGTGTTCTGCGTGGGCAACTCGCTCCATCACGCGCAAGGCTCGACCGGGCGGTTGACCGCGTTGGCCTCGATGTCGCGGCTCCTCAATCGCGGCGGACGCCTCGTGCTGACGTCACGCACGCGGGAGCTCGTGCGCGCTGGCGGCTCCCGGCTCGACATCCGTGATCGAATCATCCGCCGCAACGGCCGCGATGCGGTCGTCATCTACAACTGGCAGATCGAGCAACGCTGGGAGCAGGAGCACTCCTTGGAGATTGCTGTCGCACAGCTCGAGCCGGACGGGTCGCTCCAAACCTGCTCGGAGCGGTTGTCCTGCTGGCCGTTCCGGTACGAGGAACTCGTGGAGCAGTTGCACAGCGTCGGGCTCACGGTCCAGACCACCACTTTCGACCCCGATGCCGAGGGATACATGCTAGTCGCGGGCAGCGAGTAATGCGTGGGCAGGTTGCAACTCGTGTGATCGTGCTGAACGGCGGATCGAGCTCAGGTAGGTCTGGAATTGCCCGGTGCCTGCAGGCCGTACTGCCTGATCCGTGGCTCGCGGTCGGGGTCGACACGTTGCTCGGCTTGATGCCCGTGTCCATGCAGGAAACCGACGCTGGCATCACCTTCGCCGCGGACGGCGGGATCAGCGTCGGGCCGGAGATGTGGTCCACCAGGATGTCGTCTATGTCCTGGAGGTGGACAACCACCTCAGTTCGCCGGCTCGGCCGCGAGGAGAGTCAATCTTGGAGAGTTAGTGTTCGCTGCGAACACTAACTCTCCAAGATCGCCGCTGGGGCGTACGGTGCGCACCTGTAGATCGATGATCAGATGGTGAAACCGCCGTCGACGTTGACGGTCGCGCCGGTGACGTACCGCCCGTCGGGGCTGGCGAGGAAGGCCACAGCGGCGGCGACATCGGCTGGTGCTGCGTGCGGTGAACCCGTTGATCGTGTCTGCGTTGGGACCGTCGGCCGGGTTCAGTTCGGTGTCGGTCGCGCCCGGGTTCACCAGGTTCACTGCGATGGCCCGGGACCTAGTTCGCGTCCGAGTGCCTTGGTCAGGCCGATCAGAAACTGGGTGAGGGCCGCGCCGGCGACCTGCGGGGCTTCGCACCCGTCTCCGCCGCCTGCGAGGCCCTGACGAGCCCGGGCTACCCGTCAGGATGACGGCGATACGGCGTCACCAGGGGATGACGCCGTCGTCGTTGACGAATGAGCCGGTCGGGCCACCGTCGGGCAGCGTGGCGAGCCGGATCGCGGTCGCCGCGGCCTCCTGCGGTGGGCGCCCGTAGAAGCCGGTGAAGTCGGTCGCGACCAGGCCCGGGCAGGCGGCGTTGATGAGGATGTTGGTGCCGGCGAACTGTCGCGCGTAGTGCACGGTGACGGCGTTGAGGTAGGACTTGGTCGGCGAGTAGGCCGCCATGATCGGTCCGACCTCGATCTCCGGGTCGCTCTGCCAGGTCATCGACCCGACGCTGCTGGAGATGTTGACGATGCGGGGAGAGTCGGAGCGCCGCAGCAGCGGTAGCATCGCGTTGGTCACCCGGATCACGCCGTAGACGTTGGTGTCCACGACGGCGCGGACGACATCGAGGTCGAGGGTGGTCGGGTCCTGCCCCCACCCCGGTCCGGTCTCACCGGCGATGCCAGCGTTGTTGACCAGGACGTCCAGCCCGCCGCCCCGGTGTTCGATCAGGCGCGCGGCCTCGGTGACGCTGTGGTCGCTGGTGACGTCGAGCGGCACCGCGTACGCGTCCACTCCGGCGTCGGCCAGCGTCTTGACGGCCGTCTCTCCCCTGGCCTGGTCGCGGGCGCCCACCGCCACCCGGTAGCCCCGGGCGCCGAGCCCTGCCGCGATCTCAAATCCGAGTCCCTTGTTCGCGCCGGTCACCAGCGCGGTCTTTGTGTCGGTCATGACTGCGATGGTGGCGCGGCGGTGGGTGACCTCGTTACACCAGGTTGGTGCGCTGTCATACCCGGCCGGTATCACCGCAGTATCGTGGTCTGGTGGACACGCTAGAGACCCGCGAGCTGAGATACTTCGTCACGGTCGCCGAGGAACTGCACTTCAGCCGGGCGGCCGAGCGGCTCGGCATCGCCCAGCCGCCGCTGTCCCGGGCGATCCAGCAGCTCGAACGGCGCCTCGGGGTCACCCTTTTCGACCGTAGCCGCCGAGGGGTCGCCCTCACCGGCGCGGGCAAGACGCTGCTCGACGAGGCGCGTGACATCCTCGACGCGGCCGCCGCAGCCACCCGACGTACCCGCCGCGCCGCGTCGGCCGGGAATCGGCTGGTGCTGGTGACGAAGGCCGGTGCGGGTCACGACCTGTTGCGGAAGCTGCTCGACGCACACGCCGCCGCCCCGGACGCTGCCGAGATCGAGGTCGTGCTGTGCCGCATGGGAGAGCAGGGGCCGATGTTGCGCGACGGCCGCGCCGACGTGGCGCTCATGCAGCGGCCCTTCGACGCTCTCGCCGACTTCGACACCGAAGACTTGCTGACCGAACAGCAGATCGCCATCCTGCCCGCCGGGCATCCGCTCGCCGCGCGGACGTCGCTGACCATGGCCGAGATCAGCGACGTGCCGGATCTGCCGGTGGCCCGCTGGCCCCGGCAGGACGGCACCTATGAACCCGGCCCGGGTCCCGAGATCCACGACCAGTCGCAACTGGCCCAGCTGATCGCCCTCGGGCACACCATGGCCGTCCTCTGCGCCTCCTCCCGGGCCTGGTTGTGGAACGCACACACCGCCGTACCGCTGACCGACGCACCGCACGTCACGACCGTGCTCGCCTGGCTACCGCACAGCCGCTCCCGGGCCATCGCCGGTCTGGTCCGCACCGCGACCGCCCTGTGATGAGGGCCTATCGCACCGCTTACCGGGTTAGCAGCGGCAGCAGCACGTCGATGGCGCGGTCGAGGTCGGCGTCGGTCACGTCGAGGTGGGTGACGAGCCGGCCGAACCGCGGACCCAACACGGAGACGAGCACCCCCTGCTCCCGGGCCGCCGCCCCCAACGACGGGCCGTCGAGCGGCGCCTTGGTCAGGTCCAGCGCCACGATGTTAGTGCGCACCGCCGCCGGATCCACCACCCCGCTGGGGGCCAGCGCCGCCGCCAGCCGGGCTGCCCGGTCATGGTCGTCGGCGAGCCGGGCGACGTGGTGCTCCAATGCGTACTGCCCGGCGGCGGCCAGCACCCCCGCCTGGCGCATCGCCCCGCCCATCCGGGCCCGTATCGTGCGGGCCCGGGCGATCCGCTCCGCTGAGGAGATCACCAACGACCCGACCGGCGCCCCCAGCCCTTTGGACAGGCACACCGAGAGGGTGTCGAACTGCTGCCCGTAATCCGCCAGCGGCACCCCGTCGGCGATGTGCGCGTGCCAGATCCGGGCGCCGTCGCAGTGCAGGCCGACGCCGTGCTCCTCGGTGACCACCCGCAGCGCCCGCAGGGTGTCGAACGGGATGACGGTGCCGCCGGACCGGTTGTGGGTCTGCTCCACCGCGATCGCGGCGGTCGGCACCGCGTGGAAACCGTCGGGCCGGATCATGCCCGCCACCGCCGCCACGTCGATCGCGGCCCCGGCCGGCTGCCAGGTGCGGGTGGAGATCCCACCGTGCACCGCGGCGGCGCCGCCCTCGTAGGTGACCACGTGGGCGTCGGCGTCGCAGAGCAGCTCCTGCCCCGGCGAGACCAACAGCTGCAGCGCGATCTGGTTCGCCATCACCCCGCTAGGGGTGAACAGCGCCGCCTCCTGGCCGAACCGGATCGCCGCCGCCGCCTCCAGCGCGCCAAGGGACGGGTCTTCGCCGTAGACGTCGTCGCCGACCTCGGCCTGCGCCATCGCCTCACGCATCGCCGGGGTCGGCCGGGTCACGGTGTCGCTGCGCAGATCCACGGGTCGACTCACCCCGCCATGGTACGGGCGGGGCGGGCCGCCCTAGTCGCCGACGGTCAGCCGCAGCTCGGTGCCGGCCTGCTCGGCCACCTGGAGGGTCCGCAGCCGCAGCAGCGCCGGGTGCTGCTCCAGCAGCTTGGCGGAGTTCGCCATCGACCGCAGTGCCGCCGTCTCCGCCCGGGCCCGTTCCAGCTCCGCCCGACCCTGCTCGCGGGCGAGCACCGTCTGCGCGTACGCACGGCGCAGCTCACCAGGGAGCATCACGTCACGGAGGCTGACCTGGTCGACCGTCAACCCCACCCGCTCCCCCGCCGCCGCCACCTCCGGCACCAGCTGCGGGCCGAGGCTTGCCCGGGCCGCCAGCAGCGCCTCCAGGGTCAGCTCAGTGACCGCGGCGCGCACGGAGTGCTGGGCGGCGGTGTAGACCTCGTCGGTCGGCTGCTGGCTGACGGTCAGGTGGGTGACCGGGTCACTGACCGCGATCCGGAGCACCACGGTCACCCGTACCGCGACCCCGTCCGCGGTGAGCACCTCCTGCCCGGATACGGTCAGCAGCTGCGATCGGAGGTCAACCGGCAGGATCTCGGTGCGGGGCGGCCGGTAGCGGTACCGGCCCGGCGCCAGGACCTCGCGGGCCTCGCCGTCGACCAGCCGAACCGCGCGCTGGTACTGCCGGACGATGATGGTCGCCATGGTCTCCCTTCCGGAGGAGTGAATCCGGGACCCGTGCCGCCGTCGGCCCCGGCCGGCCGGCGGGGGCGTCCACCCCGAGAGGTGAGCCCGCAGAGCCAGCCGACCGGTCGCCCGAGGGCGGCCGGTGGCGGCACGGGGCCCGGTCTGGATTTGAACCAGGAGCGCCGGAGCGCCCGTGCCACAAAACTCGGATGCGCCACGGAACACGAGCCGGCGATGCCGGTGTGCCGTTAGTCGGCGGCACCCAAGGATGGCCACTCTAGACAAGACCGGCAACCGCGCGCACCCGGATTCTCCTCGGGTGGCCGCGCCCGGGTGGCCGCGCCCGGGTGGCCGCGCCCGGCTAGCCGCGCCCGGCTAGCCGCGCAGCATCTCGGCGACCAGGAACGCCAGCTCCAGCGACTGCTGGGTGTTCAGGCGAGGGTCGCAGGCGGTCTCGTAGCGGTCCGGCAGGTCGGTGTCCTCGATCGACTGGGCGCCGCCCAGGCACTCGGTGACCGGCTCCCCGGTGAGCTCCACATGCAGCCCACCCGGGTGGGTGCCCAGCTCCCGGTGCACCTCGAAGTAGCCCAGCACCTCGTCGACGATCCGGTCGAAGTGGCGGGTCTTGAACCCGTTGGAGGTCTCGAAGGTGTTGCCGTGCATCGGGTCGCACTGCCACACCACCTGGTGGCCGGCGGCGGTGACCTTCTGCACGATCGGTGGCAGCGCCTCCCGGACCCGCTGGTTACCCATCCGGGCCACCAAGGTCAACCGACCGGGGATGTTTTCCGGGTTGAGCTTCTCGCACAGCTCCACCGCCTGCTCCGGCGTGCAGCCGGGGCCGATCTTCACCCCGATCGGGTTGGCGATCCGGGAGATGAAGTCGACGTGGGCGCCGTCGATCTGCCGGGTCCGCTCCCCCACCCACAGGAAGTGTCCGGAGAGCCCGTACGCCCGGCCGCTGGCGGCGACCCGGGTCAGCGCCCGGTCGTACTCCAGGGCGAGCGCCTCGTGGGAGCAGAAGATCGTGACCGTCCGCAGCGCCTCGTCGTCGGTGAGGCCGCAGGCCTGGATGAACGCCAGCGCCCGGTCGATCTCCCGGGCGATCGCCTCGTAGCGCTCGCCGGCGGGCGAATCCCGCACGAAGCCCTTATTCCAGGTGTGCACGGCGTGCAGGTCGGCGAGGCCGCCGGCGAGGTAGGCGCGGAGCATGTTCATTGCGCTGGAGGCGTTCGCGTACGCCCGGACCATCCGTTGCGGATCGGCGACCCGGGCCTCCGCGGTCGGCTCCAAAGAGTTGATCATGTCACCGCGGTAGACCGGCAGGCCCAGCGCGTCGGTCGGATTCGACCGGGGCTTGGTGTACTGGCCGGCGACCCGGGAGACCTTCACCACCGGCAGCGAGGCGCCATAGGTCAGCACCACCGCCATCTGCAGCAGCGTGCGGGCGTTGGCGAGCAGATGGGGCTCGGTGTTGTCGGCGAAGGTCTCGGCGCAGTCGCCGCCCTGCAGCAGGAACGCCTCCCCGGCGCAGACCATCGCCAGCCGCTCCCGGAGCTGGTCGACCTCGTACGGCGCGACCACCGAGGGGACGGTGTCGAGGACCCGGCAGACATCGGCGACGGCGGCCTGGTCGGGCCACGGTGGGGTCTGCGCCCGGGGTAGCTCCCGCCAGGTGTCCAGGCCCAGCGCCTTGGCTTCGGTCGGGTCGGTCGCGGGGCGGGCGACCGCGAAGACCGGGGACTCGACCCCCGGGTGAGAGAACTCATGCCACTGGCGGCTCATGACTGACAAGCCTACGGCGAGTCACTGGCTCCGCCATCACCGAGCCCACCCTGTTCCGCCTACTGGGCGATGATCACCGGAGACCACCACCGGAGGGTACGGGCCCGGCCCCGTACCCTCCGGTGACATGACCGATGACCGAGGGCGGCCACCGGTATCGCCGGCGGCCGGTGCCGCGCTGCGTTTCTTCTGGGGCCCGATGGACTGCGGCAAGTCGACGCTGGCGCTGCAGCTGGACTACAACCACGCCCGGCAGGGCCGGCGAGGGCTGGTGCTGAGCACCTTCGACCGGGCCGGCCCGGCTCAGTTGTCGAGCCGGATCGGGCTCAGCCGCGAAGCGGTCGAGGTCACCGCGGAGCTGGACCTGCGGGAGCTGGTCGCCGGGCAGCCGGCCCCGGTGCACTACCTGATCTGCGACGAGGCGTCGTTCTACACCGTGGCGCAGGTCGAGCAGCTGGCCCAGCTGGTGGACGAGGCGGAGATCGATGTCTACGCGTTCGGGCTCGCCACCGACTTCCGGGCCCGGATGTTCCCGGGAGCGCAGCGGCTCTTCGAGCTCGCGGACGAGGTTTCGCGGCTGCAGGTCGAGGTGTGGTGCTGGTGCGGCCGGCGAGGACTACACAACGCCCGGATCGTCGACGGCGTGGTCGCCCGGGAGGGGGCCCAGGTGGTGATCGGCGACACCGACGGCGACGGAGTTCGCTACCAGGTGCTGTGCCGGCGCCACCATCAGCGGGGGCAGCTCGGGCCCGCAGGGTAGTCTCGCCGCCATGACTACCGTCTTCGACGTAGAAATCGACGCACTCACCGGCGGGTCGGCCGAGCTGTCACAGTATCGGGGCCGGGCACTGTTGGTGGTCAACGTCGCCTCCGAGTGCGGCCTCACCAACCAGTACGCCGGGTTGCAGGCGCTCTGGCAGGCCTACGCCAGCCGGGGGTTGGTGGTGCTAGGAGTGCCCTGTAACCAGTTCGGCGGCCAAGAGCCGGGCAGCGCGGCCGACATCGCCGAGTTCTGTGAGCGGAACTACGGCGTCAGCTTCCCCATGACCGCGAAGGTGGAGGTCAACGGGGCTGGCCGGCATCCGCTCTATCAGCAGCTGGTGACCACCGCCGACGCGGCGGGCCACACCGGTGATATCCGGTGGAACTTTGAGAAGTTCCTGGTGGCGCCGGACGGTTCAGTGGCCGGCAGGTTCGACCCGGGCACCGAGCCGGACGCCCCGGAGCTGGTCGCCGCGATCGAGAAGGTGCTACCGAACTGACCTCGGGTTTGGCCCGGCCGATCACGCTCGTGGTCGGCCGGGTCGTTAGCTCTTGGTGGCGGCGGCGAGTTCCCGGGCCCGGTCCCGGGCGGCCTCCAGCGCCGCGATCAGCGCCGCCCGCACCGCGTGCCGTTCCAGCTCCCGGATCGCCGAGATGGTGGTCCCGGCCGGCGAGGTGACCGCCTCCCGCAGCCGCACCGGATGCTCGCCGGAGTCGCGCAACATCACCGCCGAACCGACCGCGGTCTGCACGATCAGGTCGTGCGCGACCTGCCGCGGCAGGCCCAGCAGGATCCCGGCGTCGGTCATCGCCTCCACCAGGTAGTAGAAGTACGCCGGGCCGGAGCCGGAGAGCGCAGTCACGGCATCCAACTGGCTCTCGGGCAGTCGGATCGTCCGGCCCAGCGGGGTGAACATCTCCTCGGCGATGGCCAACTGCTCGCCGGTGGCGTGCGGACCGGCCGCGATCGCGGTCATCGCCGCGTCCACCACCGCCGGAGTGTTGGTCATCACCCGGACCACCGGTGTGCCGGGGGCGAGCCGCTCCCCAAAGAAGCTGGTGGGCAGCCCGGCGCAGAGCGAGAGCACCAGCTTCTCTGGCGGCACCTGCGGCCCGAGCTCGGCCAGCAACGCCGGAGCGTCCTGCGGCTTCACCGCGATCGCCAACACCGCCGCCTCGGTCACGGCGGTGGGGTTGTCCACCATCCGGATGCCGTACCGCTCGGCCAGCTCGGCAGCTCGTTCCGGGCGCCGGGTGGTGCCCAGCAGCCGGTCCGGTGGCCAACCGGCCCGCAACAAACCGGCGAGCACCAACTCACCGATCTTGCCGGCTCCGATCACCGCGACCGTGTGCACCCCCGGCGCCATTACCCACTCCTTCAGGTCGGGTCAGCTACTCAGCCGAAGAAGACCTCGGCCTCGGCGTACCGCTCGATCGGAACCGTCTTCAGCTCGGCGGTCGCCTCCGACAGCGGCGCCCGGACGATGTCGGTGCCGCGTAGCGCCACCATCTTGCCCCAGTCGCCGTCGTGGACGGCGTCGATCGCCTGCAGCCCGAACCGGGTAGCGAGCACCCGGTCGAAGGCGGTGGGCGTGCCGCCGCGCTGGATGTGCCCGAGCACCACGGTTCGCGACTCCTTGCCGGTGCGCTCCTCGACCTGCTCGGCCAGCCACTGGCCGATCCCGCCGAGCCGGACGTGCCCGAACGCGTCCCGCTCCTGGTTCTGCAGCACCATCTGGCCGGTCAGCGGGGTGGCGCCCTCGGCGACCACCACGATCGGCGAATATTCGGTCTCGAACCGCTTCTCGACGTACGCGGCGACCTTCTCCACGTCGAACTGCCGCTCCGGCAGCAGGATCACGTTGGCGCCGCCGGCCATGCCGGCGTGTAGGGCGATCCAGCCCGCGTGCCGGCCCATCAGCTCGACCACCAGGCAGCGGTGGTGGCTCTCCGCGGTGGTGTGGAGCCGGTCGATCGCCTCCATGGCGATGTTGACGGCGGTGTCGAACCCGAAGGTGTAATCGGTCGCGTTCAAGTCGTTGTCGATGGTCTTCGGCACCCCGACCACCTGCACGCCCTGGTCGTAGAGCTTGGCCGCAACCCCGAGGGTGTCCTCGCCGCCGATCGCGACCAGCGCGTCCACACCCTGCTCGGCGAGGTTGGCGGTGATCTTCTCGACACCGCCCTCGATCTTGAAGGGGTTGGTCCGCGAGGAGCCGAGGATGGTGCCTCCCCGCGGCAGGATCCCGCGTACCGAGCTGACATCCAACGGCCGGGTCAGGTTGTCCAGCGGACCCCGCCAACCGTTGCGGTAACCCACGAACTCGTGGCCGTACTCGGTGATCCCCTTTCGGACCACCGCCCGGATCACCGCGTTGAGGCCAGGGCAGTCACCGCCGCCGGTGAGCACGCCGATTCGCATGACGCTCGTCCTTCCCACAGGGTTGTCGAAGCTCAGCGGCCCGGCGCTGCGCGGGCGCTGAGATCAGGCCTTACATGTCGGCCCCGGCTGGCGACGGCCTCATTGCCGGCCCGGGGCGGGCCGTACTCGTCACCTTATCGCCACTGGCCTGGTCCGGGTTCGCGCGCCCCGGTCATGGCGCGCCAGCGCGCCAGATTGTGCCGGGCGTCCACCAGCGCGTCGTGGCGCCCCGCCTCGGGCGCGGGCAGCTTCGGCCGTTTCAGGTCGTCCCAGAGTTGGCGGAGGTCCTTGGTAAACCGGGGAATCTCCCGCGGCAGCTGTGGCATGGCCCCCCACAGTTGCGCCAGCACGACGTGGTCGTACGCCGCGTACCAGGCCCACAGCTCCAGCTCCTCGCCCGAGTCGCGGACCGGCTCGGTGAGGAACTCCCACAGTTGATCGCGGATCTCGCGCCGGGAGCGCCAGGCGCGGTCGGCGGGTGATGGCAGCTTCGCGAGCACATTGCGGCGCACCCAGGGCACCGCCGCGGCGGCGTCGAACTCGGTGGAGACCGCATAGAACTCCCGGCCGAACTCGTCCACCACTCCGATCGAGACCAGGTCGACCACGCGCCCGTCCTCGATGAACTCACAATCGTAGAAATACCGGTAAACCATCCGGACCATCATCACCCATCGGCGCCACCGCGGGCGAATCGCGGCGCCCGGTAGCGCGTCGTAGCGGACCGGGCCAGCCAGCCTTGGCAGCGAACTACTACCCTCGCCGCATGACTCGTGACACCCGGTCGCCCCGTCGGCCGCAACCCAGGAGCGCCGGAGCCCGCTCCGTGGCCGGACCCCGACTCTGGGAGGATAGACAGTCGTGGAGGTAAATTTCTCGCCAGATGGCGGCGGCGACGCGCTCGCCGGGGTGGAGATGTTCGCCGGCCTCAGCCCGGAGGCCCGGCAGCGGGTGATCGCCGCCGCGGTCCCCCGCACCTATCGCAAGGGCCAGGTGCTGTTCCATCAGGACGATCCGGGCGACTCGCTGGTGGTGCTCCGGCGCGGCGCGGTTGCCGTCTATCTGATCGCGCCGACCAACGAGCGTGCCCTGCTGTCGGTGGTACGCCCTCCGGATGTGCTCGGCGAGGTGTCGTTGCTGGACGGCTCGCCCCGCTCCGCCTCGGCCGAGGCGATCGAGGACTGCGCTGCGCTGGCGTTGTCCCGCGCCGCCTTCCTCGACCTGGTCCACTCCCATCCGGTGATCCTGGACGCGGTAATGCGCGCCCTCGGCGGGCTGATCCGCCGGCTCACCGAACAGAACGCGGACCATGTCTTCCTCGACCTGCCCGGCCGGGTGGCCAAAGCGCTGGTACGGCTGGCCGGTGACAGCCAGGCGGCGATGGTCACCATCGAACTCAACCAGAGCCAGCTCGCTGAGATGGCCGGCGGTTCGCGCCAGAGCGTGAACCAGGCGATCGGCTCGTTCTCAGCCCGTGGCTGGCTGCGCACCGAAGGCCGCCGGATCATCGTCACCGACCTACCGGCGTTGCGCCGGCGCGCGGGTATGACCGCTTGACCACCCGGGCCGGGGCATCGGTCTAGGCGTTCGACCCGCCGCCGTCAGGGCCGGCCCAGCCGGAGGTGTCCGGCCGCGGGTCACCGCTGCCGGGCTCGGTGACCGTGCCGTTGGCCTGCAACGACGCCAGCGTCCCGGCGTCGACGTCCACCATCGCCCCCGCGTCGTGCGTCGTCCCTGCCGAGTCCGTCCACGAACGCTCAAGCTTCACGTAAACCATACTTTCTCCGCTCCGTGTAATAGATGGTCAGCGGCCGGACGATGACCGACCCCCGCGCCAATCGAGGCTAGCCAGGTGGACGGCTGAGTGATACCTGCCGAGCGGCCAATGTCTGGTGGCCGACAGACGGGGTTCCGACAGTTTGCCCGAGACGGCATACTCGTCAAAGTGGTTTGCCCACGGTGTTCCCGAGCCGTCACCGACGATGACCGATTCTGCGGCGGTTGCGGCAGCGCACTTACCGACTCCTGCCGGCAGTGCGGCCGACCGTTGCGCCCGGGCACCGCGTTCTGCACCGGCTGCGGCCAGCCCCGCGACGAGCAACCGCCCAGCCGACCGAGCACCGAGGACCGCCGGCGGGTGAGCGTCCTCTTCGTTGATCAGGTCGAGTCCACCAGGTACGCCGAGCAGGCCGATCCGGAGCTGGTCCGGCAGTTGCAGAGCCGCTTCTACCAGGTCGCTCGTACCGTGGTCCACGAGCACGGTGGCGTGGTGGAGAAGTACATCGGCGACGCCGTGATGGCGTTGTTCGGTGCCCCGATCACCACCGAAGCTGACCCGCTGCGCTGCGTGCGCGCCGGCCTGGAGCTGCAACGGCTGCTGCTCGACCTCGCCGCCGAGCACGGTGAAGAGTTGCGTTACCGGGTGGGCATCGCCACCGGGGAGGCGCTGGTGGACATCGCCGCCGCCCGCGACGGTGGGCAGGCGATCGTCGCCGGCGACGTCGTCAGCACCGCCGCCCGGATCGAGGCGATCGCGCCGCCGGGGGGCGTGCTGGTGTGCGGGAACACCCAGGCCCAGACCGCGACCACCATCCGGTACGAGCCACACGCCGCCACTCAGCTTCGGGGACGGTCGGCGCAGACCGAACTCTTCCTGGCGGTGGCACCGGTCCAACGCCGGCCAGACGGTGGTGAGCCGGACGCCACGCCGTTGGTGGAGCGGGAGCACGAACTCGGCCTGCTCGCTGGCGCACTGCAACGGACCGTGACCGGCCAGACCGCCCAACTGGTCACCATCTTCGGGCAGGCCGGGATCGGCAAGAGCCGGCTGGTGCGGGAACTACGCCGGCGGGCCGACCGGATCGCCGGTACCGCGGTGACCTGGCACGTCGGCAACTGCCCACCGTTCGGCCAGAACGTGACGTACGCCGGCCTCACTGACATCGTCAAGGCCCAGGCCGGCATCCTGGACAGCGACTCGCCGCAGACCGCCCGGCAGCGGTTGGACCGCGCGGTACGGCAGGTGGCGCAGGGTGCGGAGGCGGACCGGCTGATCGAGGCGTTGCGACCGCTGGTCGGCCTGCCCGGTGCCGGACTTCCGGCCGAAGAGGCCGAGTCGGCGTGGCGGCGGTTCCTCATCCGGCTGGCCCGCCACCGCCCCACCGTGCTCGCCTTCGAGGACCTGCACTGGGCCGACGAGTCCATGCGCCGGTTCATCGAACTGCTCGCAGCCGCCGCTCGAGAGGTGCCGCTGCTGGTGTTGACTACGGCGCGGCCCGAGTTGGTGGAGCGGGACGCCAGCTGGGCCGGCACGATCACCGGATCGTTGACCATCACCCTGCCACCGCTACGCAGCGACGGCATGGCCGCGCTCTGCCGGCACATGCTCGGCAAAGCGTTCTTCACCGCCGAAGCGTTACGCCCGCTGGTCGAACTCGCCGACGGCAATCCGCTCTACGCCCAGGAGTACGTGCGGATGCTGGTAGAGCGCGGTGCGGTCGCCGCCACCCTACTGCCTGGGCAGACCGACACCGGTCTGAACAACGAGCAGCTTCCGATGCCCGAGAGCGTGCACGGCGTGATCGCCAACCGGGTCGATCTACTCGATCCGGCCGACCGGGCGGTGCTCCAGGCGGCTGCGGTGGTGGGCATGCAGTTCTGGCCGGGCGCGGTCGCCGCGGCCCTCGGCCGGGCCGCCGGCTCGGTCGAACGGTCGCTGCGCCGGCTGGAGCAGCGCGAATTCATCATCGAGCAGCTAGAGTCCACGATGGCCGGTGAGGGCGAGTTTCGGTTCCAGCACGTCCTGGTTCGCGATGTCTGCTACCAACGCCTCCCCCGTACCGAGCGGATCGCCCGGCACGAGCGCACCGCGGACTGGCTCGAAACCGTGTGGCAGCGCCACGACACCGACCTGGCCGAGGTGCTCGCCCATCACCGGTGGGCCGGTCACGAGATCGCCCGATCGCTCCGGATGCCCGTCGGCCGCTACGCCCTAGCCGCCCGGCAGGCGCTCTACCGCGCCGCGAAGCACGCCTACGCCCTGCACGCGCTCGACGCGGCCGCCCGGCACATCGCCCGGGCGCTCTCGCTCACCACGGACGACCCGGCCGGCTCCGCCGCGGATGCCGACGGCTTGGCGGCCGAGACCGAGCGGCTCCGGTTCGAGCTCTTCGCCGCGGAGATCGATTTTTACCGCGACCGGCACAGCTTCCTCGCTGGCGACGGCGCCAACCAGTTGCGCATCCTCGCCGAGCGGCTGAACGACCTCGCCGAGCAGGGGGCCCCGGGCGAGCCAGCGGCCGAAGCGGCCAGGGCCTACACCCTGCTCGCCCAGGAGGCCCGAATGCGCGCCGACCGCCACACCGGCTTCGAATTCCTGCACCGGGCGATCCAGCTCTCCGAACCGTTGCCGGACGACGCCACCAAGGTCGACCTCTACATCGAACTGGGCCGGCTTTATATGCTCAGCTACGAGATCGAGCCCGCGATCACCGCCGCCGAGAGCGCCGCGGTGATCGCCGACCGGCTCGGACTCGCCGAGGCCGCCGCGAGCGCCCGGATCACGATCGCTACCGCCCGTTACGAGGCGGGAGACGGCGGCGCCCTGCAGGTACTCCGGGAGATCACCGAGCAGTGCCGGCGCGACCAGATGGTGACCCTCCGCCGAGCCCTGCGCAACCTGTCCCACCTGGTCCGGGAGGAGGGCGACTGGCGCGCCTCCCAGGCGCTGTTCGCCGAGTCGCTCCAGCTCGACGGGCCAGGCGGCTACAACGCCCTGACCGACCACTCCGGGGAACAGATGCGGGCCTACTTCACCGGCGACCTGGATCGGATTCGGCAGATCACCGAGGTCGCCGCCGCCGGCCACTGGGAGGATGTGGACGATGTCGGGGTCTGCCTGGCGGCGCTGCGGCTCGACGCCACCGCCGCCGACACCGTCGCGGCCACGCTGCAGCTGGCTCGGGAGACCGGCTATCAACGGTCGGTCTGGGGGGCGCTCTCGGCCGCCGCACTGTACCGGGCGATGCTCGGTCAGCTGGCGGAGGCGGCGGAGCTGTTGGACGAACTCATCGAGGGCTGGGGCGCGGTCCCGGTGATGGCCAGCGGGCAATGGGTCAACAAGGCGGCGGTGGCGGCCGCCCTGACCGGGCGAAGACCGGCCGCGGCGTTCGCCACCCGGCTCCGCGCCCTGCGGCGTACCCGATGGTGCGAAGCGGCGCTCCACACCGCGGAGGGGGCGCTGGCCCCCGATGACCTGGCCGCTGGTGAGGCGCACCTGGCCGCCGCCGAGGTGCTGGCGGAGATCCCGTCGGTCCCGGACCGGATGTTGGCCCTGGCGCTGGCCGCGGCGGCGTTGCGCCGAGCCGACGACGAGGCGCGACTCGCGCTCCTGCGCACCGAACTCCTCGACTTCGCGCAGCCGAAAGGCACGCCGGGCTTGCTGCGGGTAGCCGGAATCACCCCCGGCTAGCGTCGGAGCTGCCAGCGCCGGGCGCAGCTGAGCTAGCGCCCCTGCGGCGCCAAGTGTCCGGACGACGGGTCTTCAGTCACCGACTCGTCCGCCTGCTCACCACGACGCTGGGCCCGCTCCTGGGCCGCCTTGATCTTCTGGGCGTAGACATCGACGTACTCGCGACCGGAGAGCTCCATGAGCTGGTACATGATCTCGTCGGTGACCGCGCGTTCCACGAACCGGTCCCCGGACATCCCGGCGTACCGGCTGAAGTCCATCGGTGGACCGAATCGGATCTTCACCCGACGGATCTTCGGCAACAGCTTGCCCGGCGGCTGCAGCTCATCGGCGTTGAGCATCACTACCGGAATCACTGGCGCACCGCTGTCGAGGGCCAACCGGGCGACCCCGGTCTTGCCCCGGTAGAGCCGGCCATCGGGCGATCGGGTCCCCTCGGGGTAGATCCCCGCCAAATGCCCCTGACGGAGCACCCGCAGCTGGGTGTCGAGGGCGGCCTGGGCGGCCCTGCCACCGGCCCGGTCCACCGGAATGGTGCCCGTACTCAGGAAGAACGTCTTCACCAACCAGCCCTTGATGCCTCGGCCGGTGAAGTATTCGGCCTTGGCGACGAAGGTCACCTGCCGCTTGACCACCAGCGGCATCCAGATCGAGTCGAGAAACGCCAGATGGTTGCTCGCGATGATCGCCGGCCCGTCGGCGGGCACGAAGTTACGGCCCTCCACGGCCGGGCGGAACAACACCCACAGCCATGGTCCGACCAGCACATATTTGAGCAACCAGTAGAGCACCCCGGTTCCTTCCCACGAGAGCGGGTAGTCAGAGCCTACGAAGCCATCGGGCAGCGGGCAACGCAGGCCCCGCGCTACGGTGCCGATGGTGGTGGCATCGTGTCACGATTGCCGGATAGGCGAGCGCCGGGGCACCCGACGTGGGCACCGGCGGGAGGGAGCGCGGCGTGGCAGCAGCCGAGCGGCGACGCGGTCGCCGCGACAACGGACTGGACGCGGCCGACTGGCGGGCAATTCACGACCTGGACCCACGCATGGCCGAGGATGTGCTGGACCTGCTCGCCACCGAGGGGATCGCGGCGTATGTCCAACCCGCCGTCGACGTGGATCCGGTCACCCGGAGCGCGGTCCTGCCGAGTCGCCCCTCCGATCGGCTCTTCGTCGACCGGAAGCGGGTGGAGGCGGCCCGGGACTGCGTCCGTCCGCTGCTGGGCGACCGCCCGGGCGGCGGAGCCGATGCGGCGCCGTCCGGCGCCGACCCGGCCGACCCCGGTGGCGACCCGGACCCCCCGGCGGAACGGCCGACCAGCGCCGCCGACCGTCCGGAGCTCCCCGGGGCAGACCAACCGGTCACCCCCGCCGGGGCCGGCGAGCCGGCTGCTGACCGGGAGCGGTCCGGGCACGACATCGACGCCACCTTCGCCGGCATCATCGCCGACTTTGACCGCCAGGTCGACCCGACCTCGGCGAGCTGGCCGGCCGCGGAGGACATCGCCGACCGGCAGTCGCCGCAGCCATGGGGCGAACCCCCGGACCCCGAGGTGGACGAGCCGAGCGGCAACACCGTCGTGATCGAGCCCACCTCGATCGAGCCGCCGTCCGAGCCCCGCCGCCGCGGGCCGGTGGACGGGCGCGATGTGACCGAGCCCTCGTTGCTCGACTCGCTCGACACCTTCGGCGCAGACCTGGCCGACCAGGAGCCGCCGGAGCGGTTCGTGCCACCGACCCCGCCACCGCTGCCCCGTTTCTCCCGGCAGACGGTGCTCGGCTGGGTGGCGATCGCGGTCGGCCTGCTGCTCCTGCTGGGCCGGCCGGCGGTGGTGCCGCTAGACCGCAGCAGCGCGATGCTGCTCGGCTTCGCCAGCATCCTCGGCGGTGCGGTGGCGTTGATCCTGCGGCTACGGCCCGGCACCGACCCGGGCGATCAGCAGCCGAACGACGGCGCCAAGGTGTGAGCCGCCGGCCAGCGGCTCACTCTTTGATCGTGGGCAGCTGATCCAACCAGTCCAGGATCGCGTCGACCGGTTCCCGCCAGCGGGCGTCGAGCATCATCAAATGGCCCATCCCGGGAAAGAGCAGCGGCGCGCCCCCGTACCCGCGCGCGGCCCGGTCCAACGCCCCGGCCGGCACCACGGCGTCATCCGGACTGCCGGCGACCAGCACCGGCGGCTCCCCCACCGGTGGCTCCGGCGCCCGGTGCAGCAGCAGCTGCCACTGCGCCAGCGGCGCCGCCCGGCCCGCCCGGCGGGCGTACTCCTGGGCCAGACCGGCGGGCACCTCGCGGCTGACCAGTTGCCGGCGCCGAAGCCGCAGCGGACCACCCACCAGCGCCGGCGCGGTGCCCAGCGGATTGCGCAGCAGCGCGCGCCCCAACGTGTCCAGACCGCCCAGCACCGGCGCGACCAGCACCGCCGCCCGGGCCGGATACCTCGCCAGTGCCCGCGCCACCACCAGAGCGCCGGCGCCGTGGCCGACCAGCACCGCCCGTTTGGGCAGGCTCGCGGCGACCTGGACCACATCATGGGTGTACGCGCGCAGGGTGGCCCGGGGTGACCTGCCGCTCTCACCGTGGCCCCGCAAGCTCATCGCGTGCGCCCGGAACCCCCGCACCGCCGCATGGTCCAACCAGTGCTCCGCGAAGACCCAGGCGCCGTAGCCGAACCCGGGCACGAACAGCAGCGGCGGCCGGGGTGAATCCAGCTCCGGAGTCGCGGTGAGCACCTCCCGGCTCACCGGCCGCACCGGCAACGCCGACTCCCGCCATCGGGTGATCTTCATGACCGTGCCAGCTCCTTCAGGGTCCCTTCCAGGGTGCGCAGGTAACGTCCGCGGCTGACCTGGAACCAGTGCCGGGCCGAACTTCGCGGCCGGGCATCCGACAACCGCCGGTCCACCTGGCCGATCAGCTGCGACCACACCGCACCGGCCCGCCCCGGCTCCCGCTGCCGCAGCCGCAGCCAGCGCGCCACCGCGACCGTCTGCCAGTGCACCAGTCCGAACAGGCCAGACTCTGGCTGCAGCAGCCCGGCGACGGCGAGGGTGGGGTGGCGACCGAACAGGTTCAGGGGCAGGTGCGGCCGGCCGCTCTCGTCGACGCCGAGCAGCTCGGCGTCGAGGAAGTCGAACCGCGGCGCGTAGCCGGTGGCGAGCACCACCAGGTCCGGCTCGATCTGCTCGCCGTTGGTCAACACCACCGACTCGGCCTGGAATCGCGCGACCTCCGGCACCGGCGTGATCAGGCCATGGCCGAGGTAGTAGACGAGCAGGCTGTTGACGATGGGGTGGGTCTCCCCGACCCGGTGGTCGGGCCGCGGCAGGCCGAACCGGCGCAGGTCACCGACGCTGAACCGAAGCGCCCGATGGATCACCCACTGCCGCATCCGCACCGGCAACCGCGCCGCCCGCAGCAGCTCGTGCAGCTGGTCCAGCGGGCGGCCCAGGAGGTACTTCGGGAGGTAGTGGTATCCGCGGCGGCTCGAATGCCAGCAGCTCTTCGCCCGCTGCGCGGCCTCCACCGCCACGTCGCAGCCGGTGTTACCGGCGCCGACCACCAGCACCCGACGGCCCCGGAGGGTCGCCGGATCGTTGAAGGCCGAGGCGTGGATCAGCTCGCCCCCGAACTCGGCCATCCCCTCGTACTCGGGCATGGCCGGGGACCAATGATGGCCGTTGGCGACCACCACCGCCGCGTAACGGTGGGTGCGCTCGGTGCCACCGCCGGTGGTGCGGGTGGTCACGTCCCACCGGCCGGCGGGATCTCCCGGCACCGGCTGCGCCCGTACCACTTCGGTGCCGAACCAGATGTGCGGACGCAGCTCGAAGTGGTCAGCGTACCGGTCCAGATAGGAGAGCACCTGCCGGTGGTGCGGATAGTCGGGCCACCAGTCCGGCATCGGAAAGTCCGGGATCTGGGTGGTCGATTTGCTGGAGATCAGGTGCAGGTTGGCGTAGACCGGGCTTCGGTCGTGCCGCCAGTTCCACAGCCCGCCGACTCCGGTGTCGCGCTCGTAGCAGTCGACCCCGAACCCGTGCTCAAGCAGGTTTTTGGTCGCCAGTAGACCACTGGCGCCGGCCCCGATGACGCAGACGTTGCCGCCGCGGTCGTAGTAGTGCCCGTTGCTCACCGCAGGCATCTTTCCCGGCCCGCTCGCGCCTGTCCAGCGCGGGGTCTGCCGGAGCCTAGAACTGCAGGTCGGCCACGACCGGCAGGTGGTCGCTCGCCTGGCGTACCGCGGGGGTGTCGACCACGGCGTAGGAGTCCACCGTGAGCCGCTCGTCGACCAGGACCGCGTCGATGCGTCGGCTCGGCCGCCCGGCGGGGAAGGTCGGCGCCGCCGGCTGTGCCCCGGCCGGGTCCCGCAGCCGACCGGTCAGCAGCGCCTGCCAACTCGGCCCGCCGGGCTCCTCATTGATGTCCACGCCGAGTAGCACCGGGTCCGATCGCTCGGCGATCGCCTCCGCCAGTAACCGGGCATGCCCGGGCCGTTCGGCCGGGTCGGTGCCGAGGTGGCTGGCGACCGCGTTGAACGGGGCGCCCGCCACCAGCCCTCGGACGAACGCGGCGCCCCGCAGATGCCGCCCCGGGGTGTGGGGAAACCGCATCGCTCCGCTGTCTTTTACGGTCACCCGCAGATCTACCAGGATCAGATTGCCCAACGCCGGTTGGCCGCCGGCGGCCACCACCAACCCCAACGAGTGGGCGAGCGCCGCGCACTTGTGCCGCCACCGCAGCCGGCGCGGCGCCTCCTGCAGCAGCAGAACATCCGGGGCCAGGTCCTTGATGGCGTGGTGCAGCGCGGCCAGGTCGTCACGCAGCCCGTGCACGTTGTACGAGATGACGCGCAGGTGGTGGCCGTGGCGGGGCGCCATCAGATCAGCTCCCGCGCCAGATCGGCGGCGCCCACCACCCCGGCGACGTTGCCCAGCTGCGCCGGGCGGATCGAAGCGGCCGGTAGCTCACCCCGCTGTGACAATGCCCGCTGGTACGCGTCGCGGGCCGGCGCGAGCAGCAGCTCGCCGGCCTCCGCGACCCCGCCGCCCACCACCAGCAGCCGCGGATCGAGCAACTGCACCAGGTCGGCGAGGCAGCTGCCGAGCCACCAGCCGATCTGCTCAAACGCCTCCCGGGCGAGCTTGTCTCCGGCCCGGGCCGCGGTGGTGACCAGCGGGCCGGTGATCTGTTCCGGGCTCCCGCCCGCGAGCTCCAGCAGACCTTCGGCCGCCGCCGGCTGCTCCACCGCCGCCTGCTGGGCCAACCGCACCAGCGCCTGCCCACTCGCGTACTGCTCAAGGCAGCCCCGGCGACCGCAGCCGCAGGGCAGGCCGTCAGGGACCGCCAGCTGGTGGCCGGGCTCCCCGGCGAAACCGTGGGCGCCGCGCAGCAGCCGGCCGCCGAGGATGAGCCCGCCGCCGATCCCGGTACCCACGGTGATCAGCGCCATCGACTCCCCAGCCGCCTGCCCGGCGCCGAATCGGAACTCCGCCCAGGCGGCCGCGTTGGCGTCGTTCTCCACCGCCACCGGCAGCCCGACCGCGGCAGCCACGTGGTCGCGCAGCGGCTCGTCCCGCCAGGCGAGGTGGGGCGCGAACCGGACTCGGTCCCGGGTCGCGTCGATCCATCCGGCGGCCCCGACTCCGACCGCGGTGACCTGGTGGGCGGCGCCGAGCTCCCGGATCATGTCCACGATCACGCCGCGGGTCCGGGTCGCGTCGTACGCCGGGGTGTCGGCACGGGTCAGCGTGAGCACCTGACCGTCCGGGGCCACCACCCCCCCGGCGATCTTGGTGCCGCCGATGTCGATACCGATGGTCAACTGGCCTGTGGTGCTCACTCGCTCCCCGTTCGTCCACCGGCGGCTTGGCCCTCGGCCACCTTCGTCGCCGCCGCCCACGGATCTTCCCCGGGCTGCGGCGAGTCCACCGACTCGCCCGCTGGCCCCGGCCGCGCAGCGTCACCGGCCTCGGCGGTCGGCCCGGCCACGGTGCGTAGGACCCGGGCGGCGCCCTCGGCGATCGTGCCCACCCCGCTCGCGAGCCGCTCGGCGAGCAATGGATTCGGCTCCCGCGCCGCCGTGATCACCTTGCAGACCGGGCACTGGCAGCAGACCGCGCTCTCGTTGGCGACGCTGTGCTGCCGATGGCGGGACCGGCCGAACAGGGCGTCGCCCAGTGCGTCGAAACCGGCCGCCGCGGCTCCGCCGCGCTCCCGGGTAGGTGCCCCGATCCGGTCGGCGGCCATGGAGAGCGCCGCCAGCCCGGCCGCGACCAACCGCTCGGCCTCCTCTCGCGCGGAGGCCGGATCCGGGACCGTCGTGCCCGATCGCTCGCCCGTCAGCTGCCAGGTGGTCGGGTCGTCCTCCGAACGCTGCTCCTCGTGCATCACGCCTCTCCCTCCGCGGCGCCGGCGGCGCGTGCCTCCACCCGCCGCTTCAGCTCCTTCAGCGCCGTATCCATGATGACCTTCTCTGCCTTCCGGCGGAACATGCCGATCATCGCGATCGACAGCTCCACCTCCAGGGTGTAGGTCACGGTGCAGCTGCCGTCACCATTGTCCGCGATGTCATACGAACCGGTCTGCACCTTCTGCACCGTCGACGGGGCCGCCAACCGCCACTCGATCCGGCTCAGGTCCTCGGCGTACTCGTAGACGAGGGTGTATTCGTCCCGTAACGGCCCGGCATCCAGCACGAACCGCACCTGGCTGGCGTAGCCGTCTTCATACTCCTCGATCACCTCCGCTTCCCGCAGCGCGCCGGTCCACTCCGGGTACCGCGCGAAGTCACAGATCGAGTCGACCACCAATTCCGGATCGGCGTTGATCACGATCGAACGGGTCGAAGAGTCCGCCATGGTTGGCAGGCTACCCGAGCGCACTTTGCCCGCTCGCCGTATCCTGCCTGGAGATCACCATGTACACAACCATCCCGGTCACCACCCGCCGCGCCCCGTACCAGCTGCTCGCCGTACGGGTGGTGCTGCTCGCGATCGTCACCGGCGTGACCCTGCTGGTCACCCAGGAGCTTCGGACGCTGTGGTGGGCGGTGCTACTCGCGGCCGCGGCCACCTTCGCGGTGCTCACCAGCCGGCACCGCTGGCTCGGCCCGACTGGGCGGCTCGCCGAGGTGCTCGTGGTCGGACTAGCCACCAGCGCCGTTGCCGCCGCCGCCGACCAGGCCGGCACCGTCACCATGGGTTTCGGGGCGTACGCCGTGTTGCCGTACCTGGCGGTGCCGCTGGTCGTCGCGGGGCTGCAGCGACGCGATGTGGAGGCGCTGCTGCTGCTCCTGGTAACCGCGGTGGTGCTGACCACTGCGGGCGCCGTGACCAGCGTCGACGGCGAGCCGCAGCTAGCGCAGTACGGCTACATCGGCGCGTGCGGGCAGTGGTTGCTGCTGGCGGCGCTGGGCACCGTCGCCACCGGGGCGCTGCAGCGGGTGATCCAGGCCGAGCACACCCCACCCCAGCCGTACGCGGAGGCGACCCGGCTGCTGACCCAGCTGCGCAGCGTCGCCCGTCAGCTCCCCGGCGCCACTCTGGACCCCGGCGGGATCGCCGAACACCTGCTCGATGAGGTCCGGGTCGAGGTTCCGGTAGATCGGGCAGCGGTGCTCACCGCCAGCGGCGGCGGCCGGCTGGTGGTGTTGGCGCAGGGCGGCGCCGACCGGGTGGACTGGGAGACCACCCTCGACGCCGACTCGGCGATCGCCGACGCCTGGGCGAGCCAGCAACCGCAGACCGAGTCCCGGTCGCAGACCCGCTCCCATCCGGGCGAGGAGGTCTCCGCGCTGGTCCTGCCGCTCGTCTCCGGGGTCCGCACGATCGGGCTGGTGGCGCTGGAGACCGACGCCCCCCATGCCTACCCCTCCGCGCTGGTCGAGCGGGTCGCGACGGTGGTGGCCCCGGCCGCGCTGCGACTGGAGGCGGCGCTGCTCTTCGATGAGGTGCGGTCGCTCGCCACCAACGAAGAACGGCAACGGCTCGCCCGCGAGATCCACGACGGGGTGGCCCAGGAGCTGGTGATGGTCGGCTACGGCCTGGACAACGCGCTGGCGGCGCTGCCCGACGGCGGCGACGAGGCGGGTGAAGAGTTGCGCACCCTGCGGGCGGAGGTCACCCGGGTCGTCACCGAACTGCGGATGAGCCTGTTCGAGCTCCGCAGTGAGGTCGACCGGCACGGTGGGCTGGCGGCGGCGATCGCGGACTATGCCCGAACGGTCGGCTCCTCCGCCGGTTTGCGGGTTCATATGTCCCTGGACGAGTCGAGCGCCCGATTGCCGGCGGCGACCGAGGCAGAGTTGCTCCGAATCGCCCAAGAAGCCATTACTAATGCCCGTAAACATGCTGGTGCCGCTAACTTGTGGGTAGCTTGTACAGTTGATCCACCGATGGCCCAGGTTGTGGTGTCGGATGATGGACAAGGCATCACAGATCAGCAACCAGATGGGCGGTACGGTCTTGCGATCATGGCCGAGAGGGCGGAACGTATCCGGGGCAGGCTGGAGATCAAGCCGCGGCATCCGAGCGGCACCACGGTGGCGGTGGTGCTCGGTGGCCGGGAGCCCGCGCGATGATTCGGCCCGCTCGCTAGCCTAGGGCTACCAGCAGATGGGAAGGCACTGGATGTCCACCAGCAACACGACCACCGCACGCACCACCCGGGTGCTGTTGATCGACGATCACGACCTGGTCCGGAAGGGACTACGGCACGCGTTCGACCGCGACCGGCAGTTCGAGGTGGTCGGAGAAGCCGGCACCGCGGCCGAGGCAGTCCGCCTCTCCGGCGCGCTCAACCCCGACGTGGTCATCACCGATCTCCGACTCCCCGACGGCAGCGGGCTCGACGTCACCCGGGCGCTGCGGAAAAACAGCACCACCATCGGGATCGTAGTGCTGACCATGTACGCCGGCGACGATCAGCTCTTCGGTGCGCTCGAGGCCGGCGCCAGTGCCTTCGTCCCCAAGACCGCCCCCGCCGACGAGGTGGTTGCCGCCGCCCGCCACGCCGCCTCCGCGCCGCAGGCGTTCACCGCCGCCGACCTCGCCGAGGCGATGAAGCGTCGGCTCGCGCCGTCCGGCCCGCAGCTGTCGCCACGCGAGAGCCAGGTGCTGAAGCTGCTCGCCGACGGCATGAGCGTCGCCGGCATCGCCAAACAGCTCTTCGTCAGCGAGTCGACGGCGAAGACGCACATCTCGAAGCTCTACGAGAAGCTCGGTGCGGCCAACCGGGCGCAGGCACTGATGACCGCGCTGAGACTCGGCCTGCTCGAAGCCCCCGACGCGCCCAAGTTCTGAGGTCGGGCGGCATGGGAGCCCACTCGGCGAAGATGTCCGGCGCCGACTCCTGGCGTGCCGACCGGGTCGGGGCCGCGCGACGCGGCGACAACCCGACCGTGATCGCGAAGCTACGGAGTGGTTTCGTCGCCATGGGAGATACCCAGTTCCTCCCTGGCTACTGCGTGCTGATCGCCGACGCCGACGAGGTGGACCACCTCACCGACCTGCCGCGCCCGCAGCGGCAGCAGTTCCTGACCGACCTGGGGCTGCTCGGTGAGGCGCTGATGGCCGCCTGCCCCGCCTGCGACCCGGCCTTCTCGCGGCTCAATTACGAGATCCTCGGGAACCAGTGGCGGCACCTACACGGTCACGTCTTCCCCCGCTACACCTGGGAACCCGTCGAGGTGCGGGACGGCCCGGTGTGGTGGTACCCGCAGCAGCGCTGGTCGGACCCGGCAGACGCGCTCGGGGGTGACCACGACCGGCTGGTCGAGGCGATCACCCGCGAACTGAGTCGGGTGCTCGCCGAGGCGTACCACTAACGCCGAGCCGCACCCCGCGGAGCCGCTACCCCGACGAGCCGGTAGCGACCCGGCGCGCCGCCAGGTAGACCTCACAGCCGAGGCAGAGCCCGAAGGCGGCGTTGAGGAACGCCGCTGCCAGGGCAGCAGCCGTGAACCCAAGCCCGAGCGCGGCCCACCCCGACAGGTAGCCCACCGCCGCCACCAGGATGAACGCCAGCCCGACCAGCTGCGCGAAGCGGACCGGCGCGGCCGGCTCGGCGGCGGCAGGCGGACCGAGCCAGCGCCGCACTAGCGCCCGGTAGAGCAGCGCGTAGGGCCCGTGGCTCGGCGAAGCCGCGGTGACCGCGAAGACCGCCGCCTGCGCGAGCGCCAGGTACCCCCAACCGGTTACCAGCACCACGACCAGCACCAGCGAGGTGATCGCCGCCGTGAACCGTACTCCGCGTGGGTCGAGCAAGCCGCCGGTCACGGCCGTACCTGCTCGGGTAGCAGCGGCGCCACCGCCTCGACCAGCTGGGACCGGGTGGGGGCGCCGGTGATCCGGCTGACCAACCGGCCGGTGTGGTCGACCACGAAGAGCGTCGGAGTACGCCACACCCCCAACGCCCGCACCGCCGACAACTGGCTCTCGGCGTCGACCTCGACATGCGCGACGTCGTCGTGCCGGTCGGCGAACTGGCCGCAGATCACCCGGGTGGCCCGGCAAGGCGCGCAGAACGCCGAGGAGAACTGCAACAGGGTCACCCTGTCGCCGGTGACCCCGAGGGACGCCAACAGCTCCGCGGTGGCCGGGTCGGCGGGCGCCTGCTGGTCGACTGCCGGCCGGGGCCGGCCCTGCCGAGACCGCCACCACAGGCCGAAGCCGGTGGCGACCGCCAGCACCCCGAGCGCTACCAGAAACGTGAGCCAGGAACTCGTCTGCACCGCCCTACCGTGCCACACCGCCCGTTCGGCCAGCACACCCTCACCCCGCGGACCGGCGAGCACTCCACCCATCGCCGTTGCGACCAGCGGGTAACGTGCACAACAAGCCGACGCCGCCCCCGGAGACCCCGTCACGCGTCGCAGGTCGGTGGATTCCCGTCGAATCGAGGCTGCTGGGACGCCATGGCACAGCACACTCCTCGGGTAGACATCCGCCTGCTGGGACCGCTGGAAGTGGCGGTCGACGGGCAGCTGCGGCAGATCAACGGGGCGGTCCGCCGCTCGGTGTTGGTGCTGCTGGCGCTTCACCCGGGCGCGGTTCTCGACACGCAACGGCTGGTCGACCTGGTCTGGGCAGCAGCGGCGCCAGCGACCGCGGTCAACACCCTGCGCGTCCATATCTCCCAGCTCCGGCGAGCGCTCGGCGCCGCCGAGCTGATCGAGCACGTCGGCACCGGTTACCGGCTGGCGCTGGCACCGGAATGCATTGACGTCTACCGATTCGAAGGGCAGGCCCGGACTGGTCGGGAACGACTAACCAACGGCGATACGGCGGGGGCGGTGCGCAGCCTCCGGGCGGCGCTCGAGCAGTGGCGGGGTTCGGCGCTGGCCGATGTGGCGTGCGAGCCGGCCACCCACGAGGCCCAGCGGTGGCAGCAGCTGCGAGACGAGGCCCGGATCGACCTCGCCGACGCCGAACTCACCCGCGCTGGCGCCGAGGCCGACCTCGCCGAACTGATGGCGCTCGCCGCCGAGCGGCCGTTCGACGAACGGGTATGGGCGTTGCTGATCAAGGCCGAGTACTGGCTCGGGCGGCAGGCCGACGCGCTCGCGACCTACCAGCGCGCCAGCACCGTGCTCGCCGACGAACTGGGGCTGGTGCCGGGGCCGGCCCTTCGGGCGCTGCAGAAGCAGATCCTCACCCAGGACCCCGCCCTCGATCCACCGCCGGCCGGCGAGGTGGAGCTGCCCGCGTTCCCTACCACCTTCGTGGGCCGCGGCGAGCACGTGAAGGTCGTGGCGGAGCTGCTGGTCGAGCATCGGCTGGTCACCCTTACCGGGTTGGGGGGCATCGGCAAGACCCGGCTCGCGGTCGCGGCGGCGACCACCGCCACCACCGCCGGCACCGTCGCGCACGGTGCCGTCTTCGCCTCATTCGAACGCATCAGCGATCCGGCGCTGCTCCCGGCACCACTCGCGGAAGCCCTCGGTGCCCGCAGACCGACCCTCGCCGAGGTGATCACCGCGATCGGGAACCGGGAAATCCTGATCATCCTGGACAACTGCGAACAGCTGGTGGAGCCGGTCGCCGACCTGGTCGCGGCGGTGATGCGAGCCTGCCCGGCGGTGAAGCTGCTCGCCACCAGCCGGATTCCGCTGTCGGTGACCGGTGAGTGCGCCTGGGCGGTGCCGCCGCTGGAGACGCCGCCGCCCGACCCCGACAGCAACACCCTCACCGAACTGCTCGCGGTCGAGGCGGTCGCCCTGTTCGTCGAACGGGCCCGCCAGGCCTGCCCGTCGCTGGCCCTGACCCCCGCTGACCAGGGCGACCTGGCCGAGGTGGTACGACTACTCGCGGGCTTCCCGTTGGGCATCGAACTGGCCGCCGCGCAATGCAGCGTACTCGCGATCGGGGACGTGGCCGAACGGCTACGAACCGCGGCGCAGGCCCCGACCACGCCGGAACGCGACCGGCCACAGCGCCACCACTCGATGGACGCCGCGCTCGCCGGCAGCCTGCAACTGCTCCCGCCCGCCGCGAGGACGCTGCTGGTCCGCATGACCGTGTTCCACCAGCCGGCCGGGTTGGCCGCAGTGGAGCAGGTCTGCGGTGGGCTGGAGACCGCCGACGTGCTCGACCTGCTTGGCACATTGGTACGTGCCGCAGTAGTCAACGCCGACCTGACCGGGCAGCGAGCCAGCTACTGGCTGCTGTCGCCGGTACGCCAGGCCGCGGCCGCCGCCGTTGGGCGACTCGGCGACGAGCCGGCCGATGTGGCCGCCACCGCGGCTCGCCACGCCGGCTACTTCGCCGACCTGGTCCGGGATGCCGCGCAGTCAGTCGGTGGCCCGGAGGAACCAGCGGCGCTCGCCCGGGTGGACGGCGCGCTGGCCGATGTCCGCGCGGCGCTGGAGTACTCGGTGGCGCATGAGCCGCTCCGCGCGATGCAGATGGTGGGCGGGTTGGGCGGGTACTGGCTTCGCCGTCGACTGCACGCCGAGGGGCGCCGGTGGGCCCACCGGGCGCTCACCGCCGGCCAGGCGGTCCCGGACCAAGCCGCCCGCGCGGCGGTGCTGCACGTCGCCGGCTCGCTGGCCTTCGACGACGGCGACCGGCCCGCCGCCGAGGAGTCCCTCACCGCCGCACTGGCGATCTGGCGGCAGCTGGACGACGGTCGCGCGACCGGGCGAACCCTGAACAACCTAGCCGGCGTCGCCTCCGACTCCGGCGACCACGACCGCGCCTACCGGCTGTGGCAGCAGGTCCTGGAGATCTTCACCGAGGTCCGCGACGAGCTCGGAGTGGCGAGCACTCGCACCAACCTCGGCATCGCCGCCGAGAAGCTGGGCCTGCCCGATGAGGCCGCCGCACACCTGGCGGCGGCGTTGACCGCGACCCGCGCGCTCGGCAACCGGGGCCTGGAGGCGCGGGTGCTGGAACGGCTAGCGATCGTGGCCGCGACCCAGGGGGACCACCAACGCGCGAAAGCGCTGAGCCGGGCCATGCATGAGGTATGCCGCGAAGCTGGCACCCCTGAGCAACGCTGGCGCAGCCACTGGACCCTGGCGATGCGCCACCGCGCCGTCGGTGAGACCGCCGACGCCCGACGCCATCTGGCGGCTGCGGCGCGAGGGGTGATCGACGGCGCCATGTTCGACGCCTGGTGGGTCGTCGGGCTGCTGCAGACCGCCGCCGCGCTGGTCGCCACCGACCAGCCGGCCCGGGCGGCGCGCCTGCTGGGCCTAGCCGACGCCCACCGCAGACGCCACCGGCACGACACCGGGCAGGCCACCATCGACGACCTGGCGACGGTGTCCCAGGCGGTGCGCGACGCGCTCGGCGACGCCGCCTGGGCGGAGGAGCTCACCGTGGGCGAAGTGGCGGCGGTGGCGGCCGTGCTCGTCGAACTCGCTCGCGAGTTCGACCGCTGAGCCGGGTCCCCTCCAGAACCCGGCAACGTCACGGCCCCACCGCCGCCTACCGGCCCGTACCCCCCGTACGGGTCGGTGGATCAGAGTTCGGAGTCGGGTACGCCCGGGCCTTCGTGGAGCGTGACCGTGATGGCCTCGTCGTAGTCATCGCCCCGGTGGCTCAGGTCCCAGCTGAAGGTGTATTCACCGGCGTAGTCGCCCTCCAGCAGAAAGCCGGTCGCGGCCTGCGCGGTCTCGCCGTTGACCGCACACCGGATCGAGACCCCCTCATCGACATACCCGCTGCCGTCGGCCGCTACCAGCGAGAAGTTCTGGCCAGTCCCGCGCCGATGGCACACTTGGGCGCCGGATTCGTTCTCCCAGGTGTAGCTGAGGTCGAGCAGCACCGAGCCGTCCTCCACATGGGAGTTGCCGTAGTTCCAGCGGATATTGGCGGTCTCGATGGTCATCGTCACCCCGGCAACCTCCAGAGTGCTACCTGCCAGATCCGGCTGCGGCACCGGGAAACGGTCGATCAGCTCCGCGTCCGCGCCCACGGGCACCTCGGCCGCGCTGCGTCCGGACTGGCCCAGGATGAGCCGGGCCGAGGCTTCGTCGAACACCTCCATGTCCGGCGGCCGGAGCGGGACTACGATCTCCCCGGAGGCGGAGGAGCCACCCGGCACCTGCCGGAAATCACCCCGGCCACCGACCTCGACGACGTTCTCGCTGCCCGGCTCGTCCCACCGCAGGCTCACCCCGGGCGACGCCATCGCCGGATCGTTGCCGGGGTTGCGGACATCCACGTCGAAGACCAGCTCCACCCCCTGCAGGCGGGCGTCGCTGCCCTCGTCCAGATCGACGACGGCCACCTCGCCGAACGTGTACTCCAACCCGTTGTAGTGCGCGTGCGCGTCGATCACCCGGCCATCGATCTCGACCGTCGCTCCGTCGCCCACCGCCGCCGATTGCTGCTCCTGGGCATCCTCCAGCTGATCGAGCCCTTCGCTGGCCCGGTCCACCAGATCCCTACCCTCACCGCACCCTACGAGCAGCAGGGTCGCCGCCGTACCCAACGCTGCCGCCGCACCCCGAATCGTTCGCACTAGTCACTCCTTGTCCCCGCAAACCCCGGTTACTTTCGGCACGAGGCTAGGACTCGGCGATGAAGCGACGATGAAATCAGCTCGGGTCGCCAGCGGCTACGGCCGACTCACCGCGGCCCGGCCGCCCGGCGCCACACCGCCGCCCGCCCGGCGCCGTCCGGGATGACCAGCCCTTGCGCCCGAAGCTGCTGCAGCACCAGCCGGATGGTCGGATCACTGATGCCTGGCAGCGCGGCTCGAACATCGGCCAGCCGAAACACCTGGGGCGCCTGCTGCTCGACATAATGTCGTACTCGTTCCTGTTTGGTCTCCGAGTTCTGTTCTGCAGCCGCCCGGCTGTTGAATCGCTGGTACGCGGTCGACAGGATCTCGACGAAGTAGGTCAGCCATGGCCAGGGATCAGCCGTGTCCTCGTGCCAATCGTGGGTGGCGCCTAGCAGCGCCTCATAGTAGGCATCGGCGGAGTCGGCGATGAGCTGTTCCAGGCTCACGTAGCGGACGACCGTATACCCCTCGTCCGCGAGTAGAGCGTTGGTCACGGTCCGGGTTACCCGCCCATTGCCATCCTCGAAGGGATGAATGATCGACAGATCGAGTGCGAACAGCCCGATCAGCAGCACCGGGTGGTGTCGCCGGGCGGCGACCGCCTCCCGGTACCGGGACACCAACTCGTCGAGGTAGTAATCGGTTTGGTTGGCGGGCACGGGCCGGAAACGGACGGTGGTCGTCCCGTCAGAGGCTCGATCGACGACCAGATTGTCATCGGTCTTGAGGCGGCCACCCGCCGCAGCGGTATGCCCGAAGAGCAGCCGATGCAGGTGCAGTAGCAGACCGACGTTGAGCGGGCGCCAATCCTGTTGGAAGAGGTAGTCGAGGGCGTCGCGGTAGCCCGCTAGCTCTTGCTCGCTGCGAGTCCGGAGCGTCTGTGATCTTCCGTCGATGATCGCCTCAGCCCGGCCGGCTTCGGGCACGATCACCCCCTCGATGGCGGAGGATGCCGTGATGCTCGCGACCCGCGCGCGATCTGCGAGGCTGTGCAGCAGCCCGGGTAGCTGATCCCGGTAGAGCGCCTCCGAGCCGCGACCGATGTCAACGGCTTGTAGCTGAACCACCACCTCGGCGGGGACCTGGCCGATAATCCGGTCAAGTGAGGAGAAACTTCGCAAAAGAACCTACTAACAAACCCGTAAACTACATAATCGGCGCTGGCTTTATATAGTTTACGGGTTCGGTTAGCGGATTCTGCGGCTCAGGACGACGGTTGCAGCAACGCGTGCAGCCGGTCCGCCTGCGTCTCCCACCGCCACTGCCCAGCTACCCAGGTGCGCCCGGCCGCGCCGAGCGTCGCCGCCAGTTCCCGATCGCTCAACACCCGGACCAGCCGGTCCACCAGCTGGTCGAGGTCCCGTCCCGACACCACGTAGCCGGTCTCACCCTCGCGGACCGCGTCCGGCGCCCCACCCGAGTCGCCGGCGATCACCGGCAGCCCGGTCGCCGACGCCTCCAGGTAGACGATGCCCAGCCCCTCCACGTCCAACCCGGCCCGGCGGGTACGGCACGGCATTGCGTAGACATCGCCGGCGGCGTAGTGGGCGGGCAGCTCCTCGGCCGGCACCGAGCCGGTGAAGACCACCGACTCGGTCACTCCCAGGTCGCGCGCCAGCCGGGTCAACCGGGGACGGTCCGGGCCGCCCCCGACCAGCAGCAACGCCGGGTCGGGTAGCTGTTTCCGCAACCGCGGCAGGGCCCGGATCAGCATGTCCTGGCCCTTGCGTGGCACCAGCCGGGAGACGCACACCACGACCGGCCGGTCTGCCAATCCGTGCCGGCGCCGAACCGACTCCCCGTCGACCTTCGGATGGTAGACATCGGAGTCGACGCCGGGGACCAGCTGGCGCAGTTCGGTGAGGCCCGACAGCGCCCGAGCCAGCCGCACCCGGGTGTACTCCCCCAGGTAGGTCACGACGTCCTGGCCGCGGGCGAGCCGCCGCAGCACCCCGCGGGCGCCCGGCAGCGCCGCCCAGCCCACCTCGTGACCATGGGTCAGCGCCACCGCCCGCGCCACCGCCGCCTCCCGCCGCAACCGTTGCGCGAGCAGACCCAGCGGCGCGGCGGCGCCGAACCAGACCGCCCCACATCCGTACGCGCGGGCCAGCTCCACCGCCCGTCGGCCGACTCGCCGGGTGGGCAGCAGCACCGAGGTATCTTCGCGAACCACTTCGAACGGCTGGACAGCGTCGAAGGCCGCCGCGCCCCGAAACGTCGACGCGTACACCACTAGCGAATCGGGCGGTTGCCGCCGCGCCAGCTCATGCACGAACGACTGGATCCCGCCGGGCCGGGGTGGAAAGTCATTCGTCACCAGCAATGTCCGCATCCAGCCCTCCGCCTGTCGCCGCGCTCCCGGAGTCGCCGATGAGGCAGCTCGGCGACCGGGCGAGGATAGCCGACCACCGGCTCAGCGGCTGGCGAGCCGCCGCAGCAGCGCGTCGGCCGGCAGCGGGTACGCGCCGGCCCGGCGCACCCCATCGGCGACCTCCCGGTCGGAGGAGACCACCACCACCGGCCGGCCGTTCGGTTCGGCCCGGACCAGCCGGCGGATCAGCTCGTCGGCGGTCTCCCCTTTGCTGGAGAAGAGCACCCGCACCCCCCGCGGCGGCGTCGGCAGGCTCGGCAACCGGTCCGACCCGTCGAAGGCGACGGTGACCTCCGCGCCGGTCTGCGCCGCAAGGCCGGACAGACCGCGCGCCAACCGTTGCCGTTGCTGCTCCAGATCCAGCTCACCGTAGCCCCGCTTGGTGACGTTGTAGCCGTCCACCACCAGATGCACCCGCGGCAACGCCAGCAGCTGGTCGAGCCGCGCCGGGTCGTCCTCAGCCATCGCCCGGGCCGGCTGCCGGGCAGCCTGCTCGGGTCGCTGCGCGTACTGGTCAGCGACCACGTCACCCGGAAGCACCTCGGCCGGGTCGAGCGCCAACTCCCGCCGCAGGCCGACCGCCGCCTGACCGATCGTCTCCAACAACAGCCACAACCTGGCCTCGTCGTAGCTGCGGGCCTCCCGGGCGGTGCTCCGCGCCTGACCCACCGCCTGCTCGGTCTCGGCCAGCTTGGCCCGGAGCCGGCGCAGTTCCGCCTCGTGGTCGGCGGTGGCCCGGTTGGCCCGGCCCTTCTCCGTCGCGTACAGCTGCTGCGCCCGGCGTTCACTGGCCTGGGTGTCGCGCAGCTCCCGCAAGGTTGCCCGGTGCTGCTCCCGGATAGCGCCGAGTTCGTCGCGGACCCGGGTGAGCTCGGCGCGCAGCTTGTCGACCTCTACCCGGGCCACAGTGCGGTCGTGCTCGGCCTGTGCGGCCCGGGCCTCTGCCTGATGCACCTGGTCTGCGACGGCGAGCCGGTCGGCCTCCGCGCTGAGCGCTCGTTCTGCCGCCTCGATCAGCTCCCGCCAGCCGGCGGGGCGCAGCAGATATGCCAACGCTGCCACCTCGACCGGGTCCGCCGCCGCTGGGCTACTGCCCTGGGCGACAGCCGTCCCCAACTCCCCCGCCTCCGAACCGGCCTGCGCGGCGACCCGCTGCCGGAAGAGGACATCGGTAGTCAGTTGCGCCGCGATCATTGCGCCACCGAGCCGGGCTCGGCGGTGGGGAGCGAACTTGGCCACCTTCCGCAGCGGCGGCGGCAGCTCGTCGACCGGCACCTCGCTCATCGCCGCCGCGACCAGCGTCACCACCCGGGTCCGGACCGGCTCCGGCAGCATCGGCTCGGGAGAATCAACCGCCTCATCCCGACTCAGGGGGCTATCATGATTATCAGGGCTTATGTCGGATTTGCCGCTCACGCCGGGCAGCCCGCCGCCGGAGACCGCCGACTCATCGGCGTTCCCCACTCCGGAGCCGGACTCGCCGACCGGCGGCTGTGCGGACATGTCTCAAGTCTCCCATTAATCAGGCGCGGTGACCCGCCCGATCAACGGCCGATCTCACCCACCGCCCGTCCCCCGGCCACCCCGGGCAATTGGCCTACGCTGACCGGATGCGCCCGACGGGCCCGCTGGCCACCATCCGTAATCGCGCCGCCGCCGTGGCGTACCCAGTCTTCTACCGACTACCCCGCGGCCTGCGCCGATGGCTGGTCCGACGCGTCGCCCCGACCTACACGGTGGGCGCGGTGGTGCTCCTCTACGACATCGACCAGGCCGGCGACCGGACCGGCCAACTCTTGCTGCTGCGGCAGCCCGGCAATCGGGGCTGGAGTCTGCCCGCCGGACTGCTGGATCGAGGCGAACGCCCGATCGACGGCGCAGCCCGCGAGCTCGCGGAGGAGACCGGCGTCGAACTCACCACCGGGCAGCTCACCCCGGCCACCCCCAACGCGGTCATCCACCACCACGGCAGGTGGGTCGACGTGGTCTTCGAAGCACAGGCCCCGGCGACCGAGACGACGCTGCGAGTCGACGGCGCCGAGGTCCACGACGCCGCCTGGCACCCGCTCGCCGACCTGCCGCCGCTGTCCCGGGCGACCGCACGACTGCTCGCCCACTACGGCATCAGCTCCCCACACACCCCGCTCGACCCGCAGCCCACCAGCGGCCAGCCCGACCAGCCCGGCCCGGCATGACCGAGCTCTGCGCCATCCTGCTCGCCGCCGGCTACGGCACCCGGCTCCGGCCGCTCACCGACCAACTGCCCAAGCCGTTGTGCCCGGTCGGCAACCAACCGATCCTCGGGCGCAGCCTCAACCTGGTCGAGAAGCTGGGCCTACGCGGCCCGACCACGGTCGCGGTCAACACCTGCTGGCTCGGTGACCAGGTAGCGCGATATCTCGCCGGCCGGGCCCACCTCTCCCCCGAGGACCCGCCCCCGCTCGGCACCTCCGGCGCCGTGGCGAAGCTGCGCGAGTGGACCGACGGCCGGGCGGTGCTGGTCGGCAACACCGACGCGTACCTCGCCGGCGTCGGGCTGGACCCGCTAATCGCCGGCTGGGACGGGCAGACGGTGCGGCTGCTGGGGGTGCCCGCCGCGCCGGGCGCGGACGCCTTCGGGCGACACCAGTTCGCCGGCTTCTCGCTGCTGCCGGCCAGCTGGGTCGCCCGACTCCCGACCACCCGCGCCGAACTGGTCCACACGGTATGGCGGCCGGCCGAGGCCGCGGGTGCGCTGGAGGTCATCGAATACCCGGGCTACTTCCAAGACACCGGCACCCCGGCGGACTACCTCGCCGCCAACCGCCACGCCGCCGCGACCGATCCCCGGCGGGACACGCGCGGCAACCTGATCGCGCCCGGGGCCGTGATCACCGGCGAGTGCCACGACTCGGTGATCGGCGCCAGCGCGAAGGTCTTCGGCCGGTTGACCCGGTCGGTGGTCTGGCCGGGTGGCTTTGTCGGCCCAGCGGAGCACCTGATCGACGCCGTCCGCGCCGGACCCGACCTCACCGTCGGCACCGGGTAGCCCCTGCCATGATCAAGTGCCCTGGAGCTGGACGACACGCTGCGTGTCCTACAGCTCCAGGGCACTTGATCTTCGACGCCACAAGCCGCTACAAGTGGCGGCCCCACCAATCGAGGATCGCCTCGAACCGGGCGAGCCGGTGCTTCGGCCGGCCGGTCCGGGACATCTCATGACCCTCGCCTGGGAAGAGCAACATCTCCACCGGCACCCCGCGACGCTTCAACGCCACATAGAGCCGCTGAGCCTGCTCGATCGGGCAGCGCCAGTCCTGTTCCGAATGGATGATCAACATCGGCAGGTCGATCTGGTCGGCGTAGGTCAGCGGACTCTGCGCCTGCTGCTGCGCCAACTCCGGCCCGTAGAGCGAATCAGCGAAGAACCAGCCGATATCTGACGAGCCGGTGAAGCTGTCGATCGCGTTCACCGCCCGCTCGCTGATCGCCGCCCGGAACCGGTCGCCGTGGCGCGCCGCCAACCAGGTGGTCATGAAACCACCGTGGGAGCCCCCCATCACCCCGACCCGACCCGGGTCGAGCGAGTCGTCCTCGGCGAGCGCGGCGTCGAGCAACGCCAGCAGATCGGTCGCCGACACCTCCCCCACGTTGCCCAGCACCGCCTGCCCGTGCGCCTCGCCGTAGCCGGCAGAACCCCGCGGATTACCCATCACCACCGCGTACCCGGCGTTCGCATACACCTGGGCTTCATCGAACAGCTGCCACCCGTACTGGAAGAACGGCCCACCGTGGATCAGCAGCAGCACCGGATGCGGGCCCGCGCCGTCGGGTCGCAGCACCCAGCCGTGCACAGGATAGCCATCCGGTGCCGCGGCGTTGAGCTCCACCATCGGCCGCACCGGGACCGCACCGTCCTCATTGAACGCCGTCAACGTCTTCAACGCGCCGCCCTGCACCACCGCCAGCTCCCCCGGATTCGCCGGCTCGGTGACGCTCACCACCGTGGTCCCCGCCGCGTGCGCCACCCCGATCACCTGCCGCTCGCCGTCGACCAGCACTGCCGGTTCACCGCCCTGAAACCCGAAGCGCAGCAGCCGGATCGCCCCACGGTGCTCCTCGGTGAAGAGCACCCCCTCCGGGGTAGTGGTGATCATGCCGGCTGGCCGGGCCAGGTTGTGCCACTCCTGATCGCTGAGCTGCCGCGGGGCCTGGTCGCCAGCGACCGGCACCGCCCACAGGCCGACGTGGCGCGAGACCACTGATCGCTCCGGCTCCGGGACCGCGGTGAAGTAGACGCTCTCACCGTCCGGGCCGAACCGCGGACTACCGGCCGCGAAGCCGCCGTCGGTCAACCCGCGCAACTCGGTGCCGTCCGGTCGGCAGACCCAGATATCCGACCGGAGATCGTCGCCGGCGGTCTCGTGCCGGGCGGCGGCGAAGGTCAGCAGCTCGCCGGTGGGGCTCCAGTCCGCTCCGGTGTGGTCGGCGTCACCGTCGGTAACCTGCACCGGCGGCCCGCCGGTGACCTCAACCACAAACACGTGGTTGCGCCGGTCGGTGAGGAACCCGAGGTCATCCATGCGGTACCGCAGCGTGGTGATCCGCCGGGGCGGCTCGGCCGCCGGCGACACCTGCTCATCGGTGCCGTACCGGCCGGGCTCGGGAACCCGGGCAGAGTAGGCGAGTCGGGTGCTGTCCGGGCTCCAGACCGGCCCGCTCACCCCCAGCGGGTGCTCGGTGACCCGTCGCGGCTCACCGCCGTCGACCGGCAACAGCCACAGCTGCGGCTTCCCCGCCGGGCCGGCCTGATCCCGCTCGGCGCGCAGGTACGCCAACCATCGGCCATCCGGCGACCAGACCGGCTCCGTGTCCCGGCCCCCGTAGGTGAGCTGACGGGCCGGGGCGGAACCATCGGTCGGCACCAGCCATAGGTAGGAGACGTACTCGTCGGCGTCCAGATCCGGATACCGGACGGCGACGGCGGCGAATCGGCCGTCGGGGCTCAGCGTGGGTCTGCCGGGCGCCCGCAGCGCGGAGATGTCCGAGGGTTTCATGTTCGGCACTCTACCGGTGGTGCGCCGCCGCAAGGGTTACCTGCCGGTAGCTACGATACTCGGATGACCGTCGCATATGAACAACGGTGGATCGCCCGAGGTAGCGAATGGCTCGGGCTGCAGTGGTACCCGCCACCAGCCGACCCGCAAGCGCCGATCGTGCTGATCCTGCCCGCGATGGGAGTTCCGGCCGGTTTCTACCGGCCCTTCGCCACCATGCTGCAGACCGCCGGGCTGGCGGTGGTGGTCGCCGACCACCGGGGCACCGGCGCCAGCACCCCCCGGGCGTCCCGGCGCTCCAGCTACGGGTACGCCGAGTTGGTCGACGACGTCGCCCAGGTACGCGCGACGGTAGCGACCGAGCAACCAAACCGGCCGCTGGTGCTGCTCGGGCACTCACTCGGCGGCCAGGCCGCGGTGCTCCACCTGGCGGCCGCCCACACCGCCGGCGCCGCCGACGAAGTAGCCGGACTGGCGCTAGTCGGCTCCGGCCTGCCGTACTGGCGGCTCTACCCGTGGTGGCGACTCGGGCTGCTCGGGTTCACCCAGGGCATCCACGCCACCAGCACGCTGCTGCGGGTGTGGCCCGGTTGGGGATTCGGCGGTCGCCAAGCCCGCGGGGTGATGCGCGACTGGGCCCACACCGCCCGGGTCGGCCGATTCCCGGAACTCGCCGGCATCGACCACGCCAGCGGCCTGCCGAAGCTGCAACTGCCGGTGCTCGCGGTCAGCCTAGAACGCGACACCTACGTACCCGCGTTCGCAATGGACCACCTGCTCAAACAGCTGCCAGCCGCCCCGGTAGAACGGGTCCACCTGACCGGTCCAGCGGATCACTTCAGCTGGGCCCGCAAACCCGAACCGGTCGCCACCGAGGTGGCCAGGTTCGTCGCGCAGCTGCCCTAGCGGGCTACCCGCGCCGTGCCGGCTAGGCGGTGGCGACGGCGAGCCAGCGCGCCAGCACCTCGGCGGCGGCGCCCGAATCGAGCGCCTCGGTGGCCCGCTCCAGACCCGCCCGTAGCGCCTTCGTCAGGTCGCCGGTCAGGTCCGCGCCCTCGGCCACCGCGACCGCGGCCCCCGCGTTGATCAACACCGCGTCCCGCACCGGTCCCGGCTCCCCCGCGAGCAGCCGGCGGGTCACGTCGGCGTTGTAAGCGGGGTCACCACCCCGCAGATCGCCATCGCCGCACCGGGCCAACCCCAGGTCGGCCGCGTCCACCACGGTCGCCTGCACCACCCCGCCGGCGGCGACCCACACCCGCGTCGGGCCGGCGGTCGAAAGCTCATCCAGCCCGTCCTCGCCGCGCATCACCAACGCGGTCTGCCCCCGGTCGGCGAAG
Organism: Natronosporangium hydrolyticum; assembly: GCF_016925615.1. NCBI lineage: Bacteria > Bacillati > Actinomycetota > Actinomycetes > Micromonosporales > Micromonosporaceae > Natronosporangium > Natronosporangium hydrolyticum. Next base: position 1,756,229 of record NZ_CP070499.1, on the reverse strand, counting down.
ACCTGGGCCATCACCGGCGCCATCCGGGCGTCGGCGCACCCGATCGCGCACGCCCGTGGCTGCGCCGGATTCGTCAACGGACCGAGCACATTAAACGCGGTAGGCACCCCGAGCTCCCGGCGCGGCCCGCCAGCATGACGCATGCCAGGATGGAACCGGGGTGCGAAGCAGAAACCGATGCCAGCCTCGGTGACACACCTGGCCACCTGCTCGGGGCCGAGGTCGAGCGGCAACCCCAACGCCTCCAACAGATCGGCGGCGCCACACGACGACGAAGCAGCCCGGTTGCCGTGCTTCACCACCGGCACCCCGGCCGCCGCCACCACCAACGCGGCCATAGTAGAGATGTTCACCGTATGCGCCCGGTCGCCGCCGGTGCCCACCACGTCGACCGCCCGGGCGCGCAGCTGCTCCGGCAGCTCCACCCGAACCGCGTGCGTGAGCATCGCCTCCACCAGGCCGGCGATCTCCGCGGGCGTCTCCCGCTTGGCGCGCAGCGCGGTGACGAAACCCGCGATCTGCGCACCGGTAGCGGCGCCCGACATGATCTCGCCCATCGCCCAGGCGGTGTCCCCGGTAGACAGTTCGTCGCCGCGCAGCAGCGCGGCGAGCAGATCGGGCCAGGTCCGGTCGACCATGGCGGCCTCCGCGATCTCGAAGCTGGGAGGAAGAAAGGCCTAGCGGGTCGGCGCGGTCTGGGTGGCGCGCTGCAGCAAGGCGGCGATGGTCTGCCCGGTGGTGACCGGATCAAGCGGATGCACCAGGGTGGCGTCGGCCTGGCTGTACGCCGCGAGCCACCGGTCGGCGGCGCGAGCGATCACGACACAGATCAGCGGGCAGTCGTCCAGCTCATCACGCAACTGGCGGGCGATCGCCATCCCCCCGGCCGGCTGCGCCTCCCCGTCGAGCAGGAGCAGATCAACCTCGTACGTCTCGACCAGCGACACGCACTCTACATAGTTACTGGCCTCAACGAACTGCAACTGCAGGTCCGGGGCCGGCCGGCTCCCGACCGACAACCGCATCCGCTCACGGATCTCCGGCCGGTCGCTGTAGAGCAGCACCGTCTGGGTAGCAGTCACAGCTCACTCCTCGCGTTACCGGTGTCACCTGGTTCGCGACTGCGGGGCTCGCTTCGCTCACTCCTCGCGCCACTGGCGTTACCTGGTTCGCGACTGCGGGGCTCGCTTCGCTCACTCCTCGCGCTCACGGCGCCATCCTAGCGCCTGTCTCCGGAGCCGGCGGCGGGGCGCCTCGAGCTGCGGCCGCCGCCTCCTGCCGGTCGAGTTCCCGGTCGATCCGCTGCGCCTCCCGCTCCGAGGCCCGGATCCACTGCACCACCATCAACGCCAGCACCGAGACGGTGATGATCTCGCCACCCGCCCACAGAATGCCACCGGCGAGATGCTGGTCAGCGGCCGGATCGGCCCAGTACAACCCGAGCGTCGGGTACCAGTCGCCGCCGAGAAGCCGCTCGCTCTGCATGATGGTCAGCCCCAGCACAGTGTGGAACGGCACCATCAGCAGCAGCAACAGGACCCGCCCCGGGTACGGCCACCGGCCGGGCAGCGGATCCAACCCGATCAGCGGCCAGAAGAACAGGCACCCGGCGATCAAGAAGTGAAGGTGCACGAGTTCATGCACCAGGACACTCTCCAGGCTCAGCCGGTAGAGATCGGTGAAGTAGAGCACGAACGGGCTCGCGACGAAGATCGCGAACGCCACCATCGGAAACGACAACACCTTGATCGGGCGCGAGTGGACCACCGTCAGCAACACCCGTCGAGCGCGGCGGGGCAGCGTCCGCAGCGCGAGGGTCACCGGCGCACCCAACGCCAGGAAGATCGGGGCCACCATCGACAGCACCATGTGCTGCACCATGTGCGCGGAGACCAGCGACGTGTCGTACGCCGCCAGCCCGCTGATGGTGGCTGCCGCGATGCCGCCCAGGCCCGGACCGAGGAAGGCCACCGTCCGTTGCATCGGCCACGGGTCACCTCGATGCCGCAGCCGCCACACCCCGTACAGGTACGCCGCCGCGGCCACCAGCAGCACCACCGTGAACCAGTTCAGCAGCTTGGCCTCGGTGAGCAGGGCGGCGGGCGTCAGCGGCGGAGGCGTCCCGTCGGCAGGGTGCGCGAGCAGATCGATCTCCACATCCGCAGGTTAGGTCATACGCTGCGGGAGGGCGTAAGAGCCCACCCCGGCGTCGACCGACACACCGTAGTAGCGATAATGAGCCAGTGACTGCGGCCCCAGCGCTTTCCCAGAGCCAGGTCCACTCGCTCAACCGACCGAACATCACCAGCGTCGGCGTGATCGTGTGGCTAGCCAGCGAACTGATGTTCTTCGCCGGCCTGTTCGCGATGTTCTTCTCCATCCGAGCAGCCGCGCCGGAGTTGTGGGCGGCGAACCATCCCAACCTGAATGTCTGGTTCGCGCTTCCGTTCACCACAGTTCTGCTGCTGTCCTCGATCACCTGCCAGATCGGGGTGTTCCGGGCTGAACGAGGCGACGTGCACGGACTCCGACGGTGGTTCGCGCTCACGTTCGTGATGGGCACCATCTTCGTGGTGGGCCAGCTGATCGAGTACGTCGAGCTGTCGAACAACTACGGCATCCGGATCGACAGCGACGGCTTCGGTTCGATGTTCTACCTGACCACCGGTTTCCACCTGCTACACGTGGTCGGTGGCCTGCTCGCATTCCTGATCTACCTGGCGCGTACGTCGTTGGGGCGGTTCACCCCGGCCCAGGCGACGTCAGCGATCGTGATCTCGTACTACTGGCACTTCGTGGACGCGGTCTGGATCGTCCTGTTCGCGATGATCTTCTTCCTTCCCTGATCGGAAAGGCTGGCGATGACCTCTGAGACCCCCGGCCGCAGAGCGCGACTCGCGCGGATGTGGCGCACGGTGCTCACGAGCCGGGCAACCCGCTCGCGCCCGGGTCGCGGGCAACGGCGGCTCGGCGCCTCGGTGAAGTTGGTAGGCGCGCTGCTGCTCGCCGGCTTCGCCTACACCGCGTTCGCGCCCGGAGTGGCGGCCCAGGAACAACCCCTGTCCCCGACCGCCGCCGAGGGCAAAGAGCTGTATGACAACAACTGCATCAGCTGCCACGGCCGCAACGCCCAGGGCGTCGACGAGCGCGGCCCCAGCCTGATCGGAGTGGGTTCGGCCGCGGTCGAGTTCCAGGTCGAGACCGGCCGGATGCCGATGTCCCGGCAGGAGGCCCAGGCACAGCCGAAGCCGCCGTACTGGAGCGGCGAGGAGCTGGAGCAGAACATCGCCGCGCTCTCGGCCTACATCCAGGAACTCGGCGGTGGCCCGGAGGTCCCGCAGAACCTCGGCGCGGTGCTCGACGACGGCGACTCGGCCGTCGGCGGCGAGCTTTACCGGATCAACTGCTCGTCGTGCCACGCCTACTCTGGCGGCGGTGGTCCGCTCAGCAGCGGCGCGTTCGCGCCCAGCATAATGGAGGCCACCGACCGGCAGATCTACGCGGCGATGCTCTCCGGCCCCCAGAACATGCCAGTCTTCGGTGACAACCAACTCACCCCCGAAGAGAAGGCCGATATCATTGCCTTCATCCGGGTACTCCAGGACGACGGCGACCCGGGCGGGGTGTTCAACCTGGGTCGGTTCGGGCCCTCCACCGAAGGCGTGGCCGTCTTCCTGGTCGGCATCGTGGCGCTCGTGTTCGCCACCCTTTGGATTGCAGGCAAGTCATGACCGTCCCGACCCAGCAGCCCACCAGACCGGAGAATGAGCCCGGCACCGAGGTGACCTCCGCCGCCCCGGCCGAGTCCCGCGAGGTCGACATTCACGACCCGCGGCTGACCAGGTTCGACCTGGTCCGGGAAGGCGCCCGCCGCGACGGCGTCGAAATCATGCTGTACGAGCCACGGTTCGAGCCCGGCTCCCGGGCCGAACGCCGGGTGGTTCGGGTCATCGCCATGCTCTTCTTGCTCGCGGGGGCGGCGGCGACCGCCTTCATGGTCGCGTACATTGCCTGGCCCTGGCAGTACGAAGCCGGCGCGGACGCGCTCAGCAAGTTCTACACCCCGGTGCTCGGGGTAACCCTCGCCATCGCCCTGTTCTGCGTCGGCGCCGGCATCGTCGCCTGGACGAAGAAGCTCCTCCCCCACGAGGTGTCGATCGAGCAACGCCACGACGGTCCGTCCGAGAGCGACGACCAGACCCTGATGGGGGCCACCCTCGGCGGCGCGTTGGAAGAGAGCGGGCTCACCCGCCGCCCGCTACTCAAGGGGGCGCTCGCGCTCGGACTGGCCCCGTTCGCGGTGGTAGCGGCGGCGCCGATCGTCGGTGGCCTGATCCGGGATCCGCACGACAGCCCGCACGGCCTGCCGCTCTCGCCGCAGGACTACACCGGCTTCACTCCGCTACTCAACAACGACCAGCCGGTCCGGCTGGTGCGGGAGGACGGCACGCCGATCCGCCCCGCCGACGTGAGCGTCGCCGGTCAGCTGACGGTCTTCCCCGGCGTGCCGGGCGGAGCCACCAACGAGTTCGCCGACTCCCCCACCCTGCTGATCCACCTGCGGGAAGAGGACGCCGAACTGCTCCGCGACAACCTGTACGAGATGAACGACGGCAGCATGGTCGGCAACTTCGTGGCCTACTCGAAGATCTGCACCCACGCCGGCTGCCCACCGAGCCTGTTCGAGCAGCAGACCAACCTGCTGCTCTGCCCTTGCCACCAGTCGCAGTTCCTGATCACCGACAACGCCCGTCCGGTGTTCGGTCCCGCCGCGCGGTCGCTGCCGATGCTGCCGCTGGCGTTGGACGCCGAGGGTTACTTCGTGGCGGCATCCGACTACAAGGTCCCGGTCGGACCTTCGTTCTGGGAGCTCTAACGAGATGACGACGACAGTCAAGCCCAGCGCACTGACCCGGCGGAAGCAACAGCTCAAGGAGCTACCGGCCAACGCCGGCAAGGGGGCGGACGAGCGGCTCCAGGTGGCGGGCCTGCGGGGCCTGTTCAACAAGGTCTTCCCGGACCATTGGTCGTTCCTGATCGGTGAGATCGCCCTCTGGTCGTTCGTCATCCTGATCCTCACCGGGACCTTCCTGACTCTGTTCTTCGACCCGTCGATGGAGCACATCGTCTACGAGGGCAGCTATCCGGCGTTGCGGGGCGTGGAGATGTCCGCCGCCTACGCGTCGACCCTGCACATCTCGTTCGACGTACGCGGCGGGTTGTTCGTCCGGCAGATGCACCACTGGGCGGCGCTGCTGTTCATCGCCTCGATCGTGGTGCACCTGCTGCGGGTCTTCTTCACCGGCGCGTTCCGGAAGCCGCGTGAGATCAACTGGGTAGTCGGGGTGCTGCTCTTCTGGCTGGCCTTCCTGCTCGGGTTCACCGGCTACTCGCTGCCGGACGACGCGCTCTCCGGCACCGGCCTCCGGATCGCCCACGCGATCATGCTGGCGATCCCGGTGATCGGTACCTGGGTGGCCAGTTCGCTCTTTGACGGGCCCTTCCCCGGCGAGATCATCATCGCCCGGGTCTACATCGCCCACGTGTTCATCCTGCCGCTGATCACCTTGGGGCTGATCGTGGTGCACCTGGGCATCATGTTCAAACAGAAGCACACCCAGTGGCCCGGCCCCGGTCGGACCAACAAGAACGTCGTCGGTGAACGCTTCTTCCCGCGGTATGCGTTGAAGCAGGGCGCCTTCTTCTTCATCGTCTTCGCAGTTATCGCGGCGATGGGCGGAATCTTCCAGATCAACCCGGTCTGGATGTTCGGTCCATACAAGGCAGCGGTGGTCTCGGTCGCCAGCCAACCGGACTGGTACGTGATGTTCCTGGAAGGGTCGACCCGACTCTTCCCCGCCTGGGAGATCAGATTCCCGCTCTTCGGTGAGACGTTCACCCTGCCGTCGCTGTTCTGGCCGGCGGTGGTCCTCCCCGGCATCCTGGTCTTCCTGATGGTCGCCTACCCCTGGTTGGAGGCCAGAGTCCGCAAGGACAAGGAGATCCACAACCTGCTCCAGCGGCCCCGCGACGTCCCGGTCCGCACCGGCCTCGGCGCGATGGCGATCACCTTCTTCATCGTGCTAACCATCTCCGGCGCCAACGACGTGGTCGCCCACGCCTTCGACATCAGCTTGAACGCGATGACCTGGGCCGGCCGGATCGGCCTGATCATGCTGCCACCGCTGGCGTACTGGGTGACCCACCGGATCTGCCTGGGGCTCCAGCAACACGACCGGGAGGTGCTCGCCCACGGGGTCGAGACCGGCATCATCCGGCGGCTGCCCGACGGCCGGTTCGTCGAGGTACACCAGCCGCTCGGGCCGACCGACGAGCACGGCCACGGCACGCTCGAGTACACCGGCTGGGTGGTGCCCAAGCGGATGAACCGGCTCGGTGCCCTCCCGCCGGGGGTGCGCGGGTTCTTCGTCCCGGTCGAGGAGGCCGCCCCGCCCGGGACCCCGGGCAAGCCGCTGGGCGTCGGGCAGCGACCCAACGGTGGCCCCAACGGTGGCCCGGACGGTCACGGCGATGGCGCCGCTCACCCGGACGGTCAGGACGAGGCGGCCGGTGACGGCCACCGGGACCGCGAGGAGCAGCCGAAGGCCGAGGTGGAGGCGGGCACCGCCGGCTCCACCGGCACCGCCGGCCCGGCCGAGACACCGGGTACCCCGGGCCGGGGAGCCTGACCACAGATTCCAACTGAAACCGGCCCGGTCTCCCTGCGGGAGACCGGGCCGGTTTCAGTTCCGCTCCCCGGCTGCGCCGCCCGGCGGCGGCCCGGGGTCAGCGCACCGACGGGGTCACGAACGGCGGCTTGACCACCCGCATCGGCAGCGACCGGCCGCGGACATCCACGGTCACCTCGTCGCCCTCGCCCAAGCCAGCGGCGGTGTCCAACAGTGCGAGCGCGATCCCGAGCTGCCGGGTGGGTGAGTAGGTGCCGCTGGTGACCTCGCCTACCTGCGCTTCACCGACGAGCACCCGCATCTGCGGCCGGGGCACCCCGCGGCCGGTCGCCTCCAGGCCCCACAGCCGCCGCCGCGGGCCGGCCGCCCGCTCCGCCCGCAGCGCCTCATGCCCCCAGAAACTCGGCTTCGACCAGCCGACCAGCCAGCCGCTGCGGCCCTGCACCGAGGTGATCGAGGGAGACAGATCCTGGCCGTGCAGCGGGTAGCCCATCTCGGTGCGCAGCGTGTCCCGCGCCCCCAACCCGCAGGGGCGGAGCGAGTACGGCTCACCCGCGGCGAACAGGGCGTCCCACACTCGGGCGGCGTCACCGGCCGGCACCACCACCTCGTACCCGTGCTCACCGGTGTAGCCGGTGCGGCAGACCACCACTTCACCACCGCCGTACGGGGCCTGGACGAAGCTCATGAAGTCGTGATCGGCGGGCAGGCCAACGGCGTCCAGGACCCGCTCGGACGCCGGCCCCTGCACCGCCAGCACCGCCCAGTCGGCGTGCTCTTCGGCGACCGTGACACCGGCCGGGGCGGCCGCCGCCAGCCGGCGCACCACCTCGTCGGTGTTGGCGGCGTTGGGGATCAGGAAGATCTCCTCGTCGCTCATCCGGTAGGCGATCATGTCGTCGATCACGCCCCCGGTCGCCTCGTCACAGCAGTGGGTGAGCTGCGCCTGCCCGGCTTGAATCCGGTCCAGGTCGTTGGTGAGGCACGTGTTGACGAACTCGACCGCCCCGGGCCCGGTGATCCGGGCCTTGCCGAGGTGGGAGACGTCGAAGATGCCCACCGACTCGCGGACCGCGCCGTGCTCGGCCTTCACGCCGCCGCCGGCGTACTCCAGCGGCATCTCCCACCCGGCGAAGTTGGCGAACTTGGCCCCCAGCGCGACGTGGCGGTCGTGCAGCGGGGATCGCAGGGGTGCGGAGCCACCACCGGAGGGGTGGTCGAGCGAACCGGTGTCGGTCGTGTCGGCGGCGCCAGCGCCTGATGCCATGGGTCGGACCTCCTGGCTGGAGAAGCGTGACTACGATCGGCGCCGTGACTTTACCTCGCCCGACGCCGCCATATCCGCTCCCCCGGCTGAGCCTCTTCGACACCGACCCCGCCGAGTACGCCGTGGACGCGGTCGTCATCGGCCTGCACCGGCGGGACGACGACCCCGCTGCCGACCCCATTGACCTGCTGGTCAGCGGCGGCGGCGAGAGCATCGTCGCCGCCTTCGACGGCCAACTCGTCACGGCGCTGCGAACACTCGGCGCCACCGGCAAGGCCGGGGAGGTGATCAAACTCGCTACGCTCGGTACGATCACCGCTCCGCTGGTGGTCGCGGTCGGGTTGGGGCCGGAGCCGGCCGGCGCGCTGCCGCCACCGGAGGTGCTGCGTCGCGGGGTCGGCGCCGCGCTCCGGTCGGTGGCCGGGCACCGCAGCGTGGCGCTGGCGATGCCGGTCTCCGACGACGACACGCTACCGGCGACCGTGCGCACCCTCGCTGAAGGCGCCTTGCTCGGCGGCTACCGGTTCGACCGGTACCGGACCACCCCCTCCCGGCAACGGCCGGTGGGCTCGGTGGCGATCCACGTACCCGACGCCCGCGACCGGGCGGTCCGCGCCGCGCTGAAGCAGACCCCGGTGACCGCCGGGGCGGTCGTCCGGGCCCGGGACTGGGTCAACACCGCACCGAACGAACTCCGGCCGCCGGACTTCGCCGACCAGGTCGCGCAGGCCGCGACCGAGGCCGGGCTGACCGCCACCGTGCTCGATGAGAAGGCGCTCCGCAAGGGCGGATACGGCGGCATCCTGGCGGTCGGTCAGGGCTCGCAGGCGCCACCGCGGCTGGTGCGCCTCGACTACGTCCCGAAGGGCACCCCACGGGCGAAGGTCGCGCTGGTCGGCAAGGGCATCACCTTCGACACCGGCGGGGTCTCGATCAAACCCGCGCAGGGCATGTGGGAGATGAAGTCGGACATGGCCGGCGCCGCCGCCGTCGCCGCCACCATGCTGGCGGTCGCCGAACACGCCCCGCAGCTGGCCGTCACCGGCTGGCTTCCGCTCGCCGAGAACATGCCCTCGGGCAGCGCCTACCGGCCGGGTGACGTGCTCACCATGTACAACAGCACAAAGGTGGAGGTGCTCAACACCGACGCCGAGGGCCGGCTGATCCTGGCCGACGCGATCGCCCGGGCCTGCGAGGAGGAGCCGGACTACCTGTTGGAGACCTCCACTCTCACCGGGGGCCAGATCATCTCGCTGGGCCGCCGGGTGGCCGGCGTAATGGGCAGCACGGAGTTGTGCGAGCAGGTCCGGCGAGCCGGCGAGGCGGTCGGGGAGCCCGCATGGCCGATGCCGCTGCCGGACGACGTCCGGCAAGGGCTTGAGTCGGCGGTCGCGGACATCAGCCACGTCAACACCGGGCTGGAGCGGGTCGGCACCATGCTGCAGGGAGGGATCTTCCTCTCGGAGTTCGTCACCGACCCGGTCCAGTGGGCGCACATCGACATCGCCGGCCCCGCCTACCACGCCGGTGAGGCGTACGGCTACATCACGACCGGCGGCACCGGGGTGCCGGTGCGGACGCTGCTGCATCTGCTCGACGAGCTGGCCAGCGGCGACCAGGCCTAACCGCCCCACCCACCAGCCCCGCCCCGCGCCTGGCCCGTCCCGCTCAGCCCGTCCCGCTCAGCCCGTCCCGCTCTTGGTTGGGCAGGGAGGGATCTTGCGTACGGGAATGTCCGACTTTTCCGTACGCAAGATCCCTCCCCAGCCAACCAAGGCGCGGCCGGCGGGTGAGCGCGGCCGGCGGGTGGGGGCGGCCGGCGGGTGGGGGCAGGCCGGCGGGTGGGTGGGGGCGGGGCAGGGCGGTGGGCCGCGGGTCAGTTGGGTTCGCGCTGGGTCTGTTGCTCGCGGGCGGCGCGCTTGCGCCGTTCGTTGTAGTCCCGCATCCGCTGCGGGTACCCGACCAGGGCCACGTCGTAGATCGGAATCGCCAGCTTGTGCGCGAACCGGCGCGCCCCCTCCGGCCCGGTCACCCGCCGGCGGGTCCATTCACCGTCGTGCGCGATCAGCAGCACGGTCGTCTCCGTCACCGCGGTCCGGGGCTCGATGAACGCCTCCACGCCCTGGCGGGTCTGGACAAACTCGGTCAGATGCTGCGCGTCCAGCTCATTCGCTGGGCGGTCCCCCGGCGAGCCTCCGGTGTCCGCGCGCCCCTTTTTCCGTCGCCGAAACCAGGCCACCGGGCATCTCCTCCACGGGCGAGAATCTGTTGCCGCCAGGGTACGTCGAAACCACAAAGTTTGCTTACGTGCCTGTTGTGACCGGGCGCCCAGAGTGTGTACCTGGCGTCGCCCCGCGGGTAGGCAGGTGACAAGATGACCCCCATGGGGACCCCCGGCGTGTTGGGAGATGGGTGTGAGTGACGAATTCGACGTAGTGGTCCTTGGCGGCGGTCCCGGCGGGTATGCGACCGCCCTGCGCGCCGCCCAGCTGGACCTGTCGGTCGCGATGGTCGAGAAGGACAAGGTGGGGGGCACCTGCCTGCACCGTGGCTGCATCCCGACCAAGGCGTTGCTGCACGCCGGGGAGGTCGCTGACGCCACCCGCGAGTCCAGCCAGTTCGGGATCCAGGCGGAGCTGACCGGCGTGGACATGACCGCGGTGAACTCCTACAAGGACGGCGTCATCACCAAGGGCTACCGGGGCCTGCAGGGCTTGCTCAAGGCCGCCAAACGCGTCACCACCGTCGAAGGCGCCGGCCGGCTCGTGGGCCCGAACACGGTCGAGGTGGCGGGGCGCCGGCTCACCGGGCGCCACGTCGTCCTCGCCACCGGCTCCTACTCGCGTACGCTGCCGGGGCTTGAGCCGGACGGCGAGCGGGTGCTCACTAGCGAGCATGCGCTCGCGCTGGACCGGGTCCCGGCCTCGGTAATCGTGCTCGGCGGCGGCATCATCGGCTGTGAGTTCGCCAGCGTTTGGCGCTCGCTCGGCGCCGAGGTGACCATCCTGGAGGCGTTGCCGCGACTGCTCCCCACCGAGGATGAAGACAGCTCCAAGCAGGTGCAGCGGGCGTTCCGCCGCCGCGGCATCAACTTCAAGCCGGACCGGCCCTTCGAGAAGCTCGAGCACACCGACTCCGGGGTCCGGGTAACGGTGGCCGGCGGCGAGACTCTCGAGGCGGAGCTGCTACTGGTCGCGGTCGGCCGTGGCCCGGTCACCGACGGGCTCGGCTACGACGAGCAGGGCATCACGATGGAGCGCGGCTTCGTGCGCACCGACGAGCGGTTGCGCACCAACCTGCCGAACGTCTACGCGGTCGGTGACATCGTGCCCGGTCCGCAGTTGGCACACCGGGGCTTCCAGCAAGGTGTCTTCGTGGCCGAGGAGATCGCCGGCCGGAACCCGGCAGTGATCGACGAGGACGGCATCCCGCGGATCACCTACTGCGAGCCGGAGGTCGCCTCGGTGGGGCTCAGCGAGGCCGCCGCGAAGGAGCGCCACGGCGCCGATCAGATCACGACCTACACCTACAACCTGGGCGGCAACCTCAAGAGTTCGATCTTGAAGACCCAGGGCTTCGTGAAGCTGGTGCGGCTCGCCGATGGGCCGGTGGTCGGGCTACACATGGTAGGCAGCCGGGTCAGTGAGCTGGTCAGCGAGGCCCAGCTCATCTACAACTGGGAGGCGTTCCCGCAGGATGTAGCGCAGCTGGTGCACGCGCACCCCACCCAGAGCGAAGCGCTCGGTGAGGCGCACCTGGCGTTGGCCGGCAAGCCGCTGCACGTCCACGACTGACCGCTCCCCCACACTGAGACCGCAATTGTAAGGAGAATCCCGAATGCCGGAGTCGGTCAAGATGCCCGCCCTGGGGGAGAGCGTCACCGAAGGCACTGTCACCCGTTGGCTCAAGAACGAAGGCGACCGGGTCGAGGCCGACGAGCCGCTGCTCGAGGTCTCCACCGACAAGGTCGACACCGAGATCCCCTCCCCCGCGGCCGGGGTGGTCTCGCAGATCCTGGTCCCGGTCGACGAGGTCGCCGAGGTCGGCGCCGAGTTGGCGATCATCAACGGGGAGGGTGACGGCGGAGCCCAGGGTGGCCAGGCCCAGCCAGCGGCCGAGGCGCCCGCTGAAGCGCCGGCCGCGGAGCCGGCTCCGGCCGAGACCGGTGGAGCGCCCGCCGCCAGCGGCACCGACGCCTCACCCGCCGGCCAGGCCGCCGCGGCGGCGAAGGAGGCCGCCGCGACCACCGACGCGGGGACCGAGGTCAAGCTCCCCGCGCTGGGCGAGAGCGTCACCGAAGGCACGATTACCCGCTGGCTCAAGAACGAAGGCGACCAGGTCGAGGCCGACGAGCCGCTGCTGGAGATCTCCACCGACAAGGTCGACACCGAGATCCCCTCCCCCGCCGCCGGGATCCTGCAGGAGATCCGGATCGGCGAGGACCAGGTGGCGGAGGTCGGCAGCGTACTCGCGGTGATCGGCGGCGACGCCGGGGGCCGCGCCGAAGCTCCCGCAGCCCAGGCCGAGCCCGCCAGTCAGCCCGCCGCCGAGGCAGCACCGGCCCCCGAGCCGGCCCCGGCACAGCCTGCCCAGCCGCAGCCGTCCGCGGCCCAGCCGGCCCCGGCCCAGCCTGCTCCCGCGCAGCCGGCTCCCGCGCAGCGGCAGACCGCCCCCGCGGGCGACGGGGCGACCCCGGCGGGTGAGGGCGGCGGCTACGTCACCCCACTGGTGCGCAAGCTCGCTGGCGAGCATGGCGTCGACCTCAACACCGTCTCCGGGACCGGGGTCGGCGGCCGGATCCGCAAGCAGGATGTGCTGGCCGCGGCCGAGGCGAAGCGCGCCGAGCAGCAACCAGCGCAAGCGGCTTCGGCCGCGGCGCCATCGACCGCCGCCGAGACCTCCCCGCAGCCCAAGCCGGAGCCCAGCCCGCTGCGGGGCCGCACCGAGAAGCTGTCCCGGATGCGGGCGCTGATCGCCCGGCGGATGGTCGAGTCGCTGCAGGTCTCCGCCCAGCTCACCACCGTGGTCGAGGTCGATGTCACCCGGATCTCCCGGCTCCGGGAGCGGGCGAAGCAGAGCTTCCAGAGCACCCACGGGGTCAAGCTCACGTTCCTGCCCTTCTTCGCGCTGGCGGTCGTGGAGGCGTTGCGGGTACACCCCAATGTGAACGCCTCGATCGACCTGGAGGCCGGCACCGTCACCTACCACGACGCCGAGCACCTGGGGCTCGCGGTCGACACGGAGCGCGGGCTCATCGTTCCGGTGATCCGCGACGCCGGGGACCTCAGCCTCGCCGGGCTCGCCCGGCGGATCGCCGACGTGGCCGGCCGGACCCGTGACAACAAGGTCAACCCGGATGAGCTCTCCGGCGGCACCTTCACGATCACCAACACCGGCAGCCGGGGCGCCTTGATCGACACCCCGATCATCAACCAGCCGCAGGTCGCGATCCTCGGCACCGGCACCGTCAACAAGCGGGCGGTGGTGGTGGACGACCCCAACCTGGGCGAGATCATCATCCCGCGGTCGATGATCTACCTGTCGCTCTCGTACGACCACCGGCTGGTCGACGGTGCCGACGCGGCCCGGTTCCTGACCACCCTGAAAGACCGACTCGAAGCCGGCAACTTCGAATCCGAACTCGGCCTGGCCTGACCGGCGGTGGGGTGACCAGGGGCTCCCGGGTCACCCCACCGCCGGCCGCCGCACCGGGCCGTCCCGGGAGGCTCCGGTGAGCGAGACGGCGTCACCTCCGCGGCGGTTGCCGCTCCCGACCGGTTACCGGTTCGCCGCCACCGTCGGTCAGCTCAGCCTCGGCCGCCACGACCCCTGTGCCCGGTTCGTCGACGGCGACTACTACTGGGCCACCCGTACCCCGGCCGGGCCGGCCACGCTGGTCCTGCGCCGGGAAGCAGACACGCTCCTCGCGACCGGGTTCGGTCCCGGTGCCGACTGGGTGCTCGCCCAGGCCGATGCGGTGGCCGGCCTCCGCGACGATCTCACCGGTTTCGCCGAGTGCGCCGCCTCCCATCCGGTGGTGGCTCGGTTGGCCCGTAGCCACGGCGGGGTTCGGCTGCCCACGACCCGATCGTTGTTTCCCCGGCTGCTCCGGGCCATCTTCGAACAGAAGGTGACCGGCATCGAAGCGTACCGGGCGTATGCGGCGACCGTGCGCCACTTCCGGCAACCGGCGCCCGGACCGCTCGGTGGCCGACTGTTGCTGCCTCCCACTCCGGAAGCGGTCGCCGCGACTCCATACTGGACTTTCCACCCGTTCGGTGTCGAACAACGCCGCGCGGAGACGCTCCGCCGGGCGGCTGCGAGCGCGGCTCGATTGGTGCGCTGCCGCGACTCGACGGAGGCGACCGCCCGGCTCACCGCTATCGCCGGGATCGGCCCGTGGACGGCGGCCGAGGTGGTCCGCACCGTCTTCGGCGATCCGGACGCGGTAAGCGTCGGCGACTACCACATTCCCAACACCGTTGCCTGGGCGCTGGCCGGCGAGGCCCGCGGCGACGACGCCCGCATGCTGGAGCTACTCGCGCCGTTCCGGGGCCACCGGGGTCGGGTGTGCACACTGCTGGCAGCGGCCGGGGTCGCCGCCCCCCGGTTCGGCCCCCGCGCGCCGCTTCGCTCATTCGCGAGTTACTGAATCCCGACTGATCCGAGCCGGCCCCCGGGCCGTACTACCTGGCAGCCGCCCCTGCGGGGGCGGTTGAACATGTTTACGGAGTAACCCGGCACGGGAGGAGACGGACAATGGTGTTGCCAGCACAACGTTCCGGACCTCTCGACGTGGCCCCGCGCAACCGCCATGATGGTCCCGTGGTTCGACGACCGGCTCACCGAAAGGCCGCCCCGCCGTCCCCGGCTAGCCACCGGGAGGACGCTCTGGTGCGGACACTCTACGATCAACACGCCGCTCCGCTGCTCGCCTTCGTGCTGCGGCTGACCGGGGGCGACCGGCAGCGCGCCGAGGACATCGTCCAGGAGACGCTGATGCGCGCCTGGCGAAACGCGCACAAGCTGCGCGCCCAGGGGCAGACCTCGATCCGCCCCTGGTTGGTCACGGTGGCGCGACGGATCGCGATCGACAACCATCGGAGCCATAAGGCTCGCCCACCGGAGACCTACGATCAAGAGCTGGATGGGTTCGCCGTCGCCGACGAGACCGACCACGTACTCCGGTCGATGACCGTGACCGAGGCGCTCCGCAGTCTCAGCTACGCCCACCGTGAGATTCTGCTGGAGACCTACTTTCGTGGCCGCACGGTGCCCGAGGCCGCCGATGTCCTGGGGCTGCCGCTGGGCACCGCGAAGTCCCGCGTCTACTACGCCCTACGCGCGCTGCGGCAGGCGTTGGAGCAGCGAGGAGTGACCGGCTGATGGCGAACCATCTGCGGCCGGAGCCGCCGGAGGCGGTGCACTGGGATGTCGCCGCGTATGCCTTAGGGGTGCTCGACCCGGCCGAGATTGAAGGCTGCGAGCGGCATCTGGCGGAGTGCCCGAGCTGCGCGGTCGAGCTCGAGCAGCTGCTGCCAGTCAGCTCGCTGCTCGCCGATGTCGATCCGATCTCGTTGCGGGAGCTGGACGATCCGGCGCTGCTGGACCGGTTGACCGAGTCGGTGCACGCCGACCGGCGCCGCTCTCATCGGCGGCGACGGCTGGTCTCGGCGGTGGCCGTCGCCGCGGCGGTGGCGCTGGCGGGCTTCTCGCTCTTCGCGGGCGTCAACTGGCTCGGCCCCGAGGGCGGTGCGCCGGTCGCTGGCCAGACCCAGGCTCCGTCGATATCTGGCGAGCGGGAACACTTCACCGCGGCCGATCCTGACTCCGGGGTCTCGGCCGAGGTGGTGCTGACCAGCCGCGATTGGGGCACCCACGTCGCTTTTGAGTTGTCGGCGTTGACCGGCCCGCTCGAGTGTCAGCTGCTGCTGGTCTACCGTGACGGCACCTCGGAGCCGGTGGGTAGCTGGCGGGTGCCGGTCGATGGCTACGGGACGGCGCAGCAGCCGCGTCCGCTGGAGCTGGAGGCGGCGGTCTCGGCCGACCGGGACCAGTTGACCGAACTGCGGGTCACCACGCACGCGCCGGACGGCGACACCGGCACATTGATCACAGTCCCGCTGTGAGCTGATTCATAGTCAAGCCGCTAGTGCGGGGCCGTACTACTCCCGTACTGTATCGATCTAGAGCCACTAGATCGATACAGAAGCGAGCACTGCCATGAAGGTGACCCTGCAGTCGGTAGCCGACGCGGTCGGCGTATCCCGCAGCACCGTCTCCAACGCCTACAGCCGGCCCGACCAGCTCTCACCCGAACTCCGGGAACGAATCCTGAGCACCGCCCGACAGCTCGGGTACGCCGGCCCGCACCCGACCGCCCGATCGCTGCGACGCGGCCGGGTCGGTGCGATCGGCGTGCTCTTCACCGATGTCCTCTCCTACGCCTTTACCGACCCGTACGCGGTGCAGTTCCTCCGGGGCCTCGCCGAGACCGCCGAGCAGCACGACACCGGCCTACTCCTGGTCCCACTGTCACTTGACGGCGGCGTCGACTCCGCCCGCGCCGTACAGGACGCGGCGGTGGACGGATTCTGCGTCTACTGCCTTCCCGACTGGCACCCGGCCAGGTCGGCGCTGGCGGGCCGGCAGCTCCCCACCGTCACCACGGACCTTCCCCGAGAGGTGACGCCGCAGTCGGCGTTCGTGCGCGTGGACGAAGCGGCCGCCACCCGCTCCGCCGGCGAGCTGCTGACCCAGCTCGGCCACCGACGAGTCGGAATCATCGTCGACTGGTGCCGCCCCCAAGCCCTCACCAAGCCCACCCCGTTGTCCTTCACCGACCCCGCAGAACTCGCGGCAATCGATGAATACGAAACCCGGGAACGGCTACGTGGCTACTACGAGGCGCTGAACGAGGCGGGTATCACCCTGCCGGAGTTGATGATTGTCAACGCCACCGGCAACTCTCGGGAAGCTGGCGAGGCCGCCGCAGGTCAGCTGCTCGACCGGCGGGACCGGCCCACTGCGGTGGTGGCGCTGACCGACCTGCTGGCCCTCGGTGTGCTCGATGCGATGACGATTCGCGGGCTCTGGCCGGGCCGCGACGTCTCGGTCATCGGCTATGACGACCTGCCGGAGGCCGAGGTCGGCGGGGTCACCACGATCCGCCAGGACCCACTTGTCCGGGGCCGGCTCGCCGGCCGGCTGTTGCTCGACCCGCCGGACGACCCCGCCGACCGACAACTAACTCTGCCCACCGAGCTGGTGGTCCGCGCGACGACCGGCCCAGCGCTCGCAGGAGACGACCGATGACCGACCCGATCAGCGCCGGCCTAGCGGTCCGCGCCACCGGCCGACTGGCCAACTCTGCCCGCCCCGACGCCCCGATCGTCGACGACCTGCTGGCCGCCGACTCGCCCGCCGCCGACCCCCCGCCACACCCGGCCCGCCGCGCTGTCCCTCGCCGGCCCGCCCGCCGGCAGGCGCTTCGCCGCTACGCCGCCAGCGGCCTGCGGCGCCTCGCCGACCGATTGGAGCCGGCCCTCCGCTGAGGCAGAGTGGGCCCCTCCGGCGGGGGAGCACGATCCCGCCGCGAGGTGATGTCCAGCCCGCCCGCCGGCTGCCATGGTGGGCGGCATGACCGGAACCCGCAGCAGTCTCACCTCCCCGCAGCGCTCCTCGCGGTTACGCCGGATCGGCGGCTACGGCGCTGCGCTGGCAATGACGCCGTACCTCATAATGAAGGTCCTGTGGACCTTCGGACTGCTCCTGCCGACAGCGGAGCTGGGTAGCGCAGAATGGCGCGCCGTCAACGCAGCCACGGTTGCGGTCGCGGCGATCGGTATCGGCCTGGCGTTAGCCTGCTGTCGACCGTGGGGCGAACGATTGCCGGCATCGCTGATCGCCCTGCCGGTGTGGATCGGCACCGGTCTGCTCGTACCGATGGTGTTGCTCGCTCCGATCCTGGCGCCGGCCGCGATACTCCGAGATCAGGCCGCAGGCGCCGCCGATGTCTGGATATATGAGCAGATCCTGGTCATAGTGTCGTTGATAGGGGCCGGCGCCGGCCTGCCGCTGGCGCTCGCCGGGTACGTCCGGGCACGGTGGCCAACCGTCGTGAGCGGCCCGCTGAGCCGCCCTACGATGCCTGAGTCCACCCGCGACCTGCAAATCTCGCTCGGTCGGCTCGCGGCCGTCGGTTGTCTCGCCCTCGGAACGGCCAAGGTGTACTGGGCCGCGGGCGGCAGCATCGGCCTGGACCAAGCGCAGCTGGCCGAACGTGACCTGTGGTGGCACGCGCTGTCGCTCAGCACGGGCGCGTGGTCGCTCGCTGGCGCGTGGAGTGTGCTGGTGTTGACCGAGGGTCGCGGCGCGCGACAGTTCCTGCCGCCGATGGTGGTCGCGTGGGTCTCCTCCGGCATGCTCTTCGCCTACAGCCTCTTCTTCGCACTCCGCCCTGACTCGGCCTACGCCCCGGAACATCCGGTGGCCCAGGTAATCACCACCGAAGCCGGCGTTGTCCTCGGCTTGGTAATGGGGTTGACCATCCTGCTGGTACTGCACGATCGTGACCGGGCTAGCCGAACCCAACCAGCCCGGACATCCGACGCGCGGTTGTGAGCTGCGGCACCTCCTGCCGGCGAACCGGAATGAGCGGCGGTCGGTGCCGCCTTAGAGGCTAGTGTGCCGGGGCGCCGCCCCGGCCGCTGCCGCATCAGAGGAGAACCGATGTCCGCCACCCTGGCCGCTGATCCGATCTCGCCGCCCGGAGACGAGCTCAGCGGTTCCAGACGGCTGCGGCTCATCCTCGTCCTCGGTTCGCTGGTCGCGATCGGTCCACTCACCATCGACATGTATCTCCCGGCGTTGCCGGCGCTCACCGAAGAGTTGCAGACCACCAACACCGCCGCCAAGATGACCCTCACCGGCACGCTGCTCGGGCTCGGCTTGGGACAGTTGGTGATCGGCCCGCTCTCCGACTCGCTCGGGCGCCGCGGGCCGTTGCTGGCCGGGCTGGTCGTCCACGTCCTCGCCTCCGCGTTGTGTGTGTTCGCCCCCACCATCGGCGCGCTCAGCCTGTTCCGGGTGTTGCAAGGTTTGGGCGTCGCCGCCGCCGCGGTGGTCGCCATGGCGGTCCTCCGGGACCTGTTCAGCGGCGCCGCCTTCGCCCGGCTGCTCTCCCGGTTGCTGCTGGTGATGGGGGCGGCGCCGATCCTCGCCCCCACGCTCGGCGGCGCCGTGCTGCGGTGGACCGACTGGCGCGGCGTCTTCGTGGTCCTGGCCGGATTCGGCGTACTGCTGATCGCCGTCGCCTTCTACGGACTGCCGGAGTCGCTGCCGCCGGCCCGCCGGCAACCTGCCAGCCTCCGTACCACTCTGCGCAGCTGCCGCACCGTGCTGCGCGACCGTACCTTCGTCGGGCTGGTCCTGGTCGCCGGCCTCGCGATGGCCGCGCTCTTCGCGTACGTCGCCGGCTCGCCCTTCGTTTTCCAGGAGGAGTACGGCCTTAGTGAGCAACAGTTCGCGGTGGCCTTCGGCGCCGGGGCGGTCGGCCTGATCGCCGCCACCCAGCTGAACGCCTGGTTGCTGCGCCGGTACAGTCCGCAGCGTCTGCTGGCAACGGCGCTCGTCGCCGGGAGCGTCGCCGGCCTGGTGCTGGTCGGGTTCGCCGCCACCGGCGTAGGCGGGCTCGTCGGCACCATGGTGCCGCTGTGGCTGGTACTCGCCGCCGCCGGCCTGGCCCTGCCCAACGCCCCGGCGTTGGCGATGTCCCGGCACGGTGAGGCCGCCGGCACCGCAGCGGCGGTTCTCGGGGCGGTGCAGTTCGGCGTCGGCGGGCTCGCCGCACCGGTGGTGGGGCTGGTGGCACCCGGATCGGAAGGGCTGGCGATGGCGGTGGTGATCGCCGGCGGCATGCTCGCCGCCACCCTGCTACTCGCATTCCTGATCCGACGGGGAATCCCGGATCTTCCCCCCGGAGACGGCCATCCAGTGGTGGTCGGCCACTAGCCGCGGACGGCGTCCCCCGCCACCGGCCACACACAGCAGCCGGTCGCCGAGCGGAGCCTCTCTCGGCTCCGCTCGGCGACCGACTGTGGGTGGGTTGGCCCGGACGGACGGGGTCCCGGGCCTTCCCCTAGTGCAGGTAGGTCACTAGCCTTCTTCGCCGTCGGTAACGGTGATGCGCACCGCGTCCACCGCGATCTGCTGGCGGGCGAAGGACATCATCGGCACCCGGTGCGAGCCGTCCCCGGCCCAGACCATGCAGCGGTACATGCCCGGCTCCGAGAGCCCCGGGATCTCCACGGTGACGAAGTCGACCCCGGCGCCGCCGCCGCCGTCCTCGATCGCGGCGAAGAACTGCGGGTCAAGGGTGGTGCTGGCGGCCGGCGCCTGATTGCCGTCCACCAGGTTCAGGCAGCCCGCGTGGAAGTGGCCACGGGTGACCCCGTTCTCGTCGAGGAAGCCCGGCTCCAGGTAGTAGCCGCCGTCCCCAGCGCCCAGGAACCGATCCCGGACCAGGTTGCGGGTGCTCACAGTGATAGTGAAGGTCTCATCGACCGCCACCCAATCGGGGAACTCGGTGATCAACAGGGTCGGGTTGTTATCCGCCGCGCTGACCTCGCCCATGTGCACGTCCACGCACTGCGGCTCGTCCGACTGGAAGCCGGTGTGCAGCGGCAGGTCGCTGTCGTCGCAGGTGCGGCCGAGTACGTCGAGGCCGTTGTTGTTGCCGTCGGCGCCACCGGGGTTGCTGCTGCCAGGAGCAGTGCCATCCCCGGAACCGTCGCCGGAGCCGTCCTCACCGCCATCGCCGGAGCCGTCACCCGAACCGTCACCGTCGCCCGGGCCGCTGCCGTCGCCCGAACCGTCACCGTCGTCGGACCCGCCGTCTTCGCCGCCCGAGCCGCCTTCTTCACAGTCCGGGTTGGTCACCGGCGGCGGCGGAGGCGCATCGTTGCCGCCCCGACCCTTCTTCCGGTAGTGGTAGTGCACGTGGCCTTCGGGGTCTTCCTCAATGTGGAGCTCAAGGTCCTCATCGGTCGAGACCTCCTCGACGGTGACCGTGGTCTCGCAGTCCGCCGCACCAAGACCACCCTCGGTGTCCTCCAGCGCGGACGAGGTCAGCTGGGTCACCGTGAGCAGGCCAGCGACCACACCGAGTCCGGCGAACACAGCAACCAAACGCCGACCCCCTTTGCGTGCCACTGCGGCCCGCCGCCGGCGCGCGTCCTGCCGCATCCGGCCCGCGAACACGCGCTCCCGCAAGGAGTCACGTTCTTGCACGATAGATCACCTCTCTGAAGTCCCTGGTGACAATGTCGATGGGGCGGAAGCTGCGACGCCGAATCGAAATTGTCGTGCGTACTCTTCGTCCAATGTCGGTGGGGTGGACGCACCAGCTCGACGGACAAAACCTAGAAGCCACCGTGGATCAATGTCAAGAAAGCAAGGAAGAATTAAAGTAGCAAAGCTTCCCTTAAACCACGCTTATACGAGGACAAAGAATGGGGCGCGGGAGGGGCCGCCCGGCGGGGCCAGAGTATGGCGTGACCCACAATCTCAGATTCTTCCCCAAGTCTTCAACCATACCGGCGCGGCACACGTACCAGCTGATGACAGGCTCAGGCCGTGGTTCCTCCTCCCGCCCACGGCCTGTGGGAACGCGGCGGCCGGTCGCTGCCCGTGGACAGCGCGGCCGGCCGCCGCCACTCTGCGCTCCCCGCCTAGACGCCGGCGCCGCCACTGCGAGCTTCCGGAATGACGGCGCCGCGAAAATGGTCCAGTCGAAACTTAACGAACAGCGGCGAACTCCGTGGTGAACCGATCTCTCGGCCCACCCGACCGGCCCGGCGATACCGGCCGGGGTGACGACGAAACCGGGCGCATCGGCTGCACTGCAGGCGATACCGGATAGTCGGCGGCCGGTCGCCAACGACCCGGTGGTTCATCGGCCGGACCGTAGCCGGGGTACGGCTCCGGCGGGCCGTAGCCGGGGTACGCCGGCTGGGGATAGTCGGGCTCGGCCGGATAGCTCGCCTGATGGTGCCGGTGTTCGTAACCGGGGTCATGCCCGTCGTACCCGAGCGTCTGCGGATCGCGCGGATAGTGGGGCGAAGCCTGCTCGGGCCCCGATCCGTAGCCAGGTGGCCGGTACCCAGGCTCGCCGCTGTACCCGGGCGGCCCGTAGCCAGCCTCGCCGTAGCCAGCCTCGCCGTACCCGGGCGGCCCGTAGCCGCCGGGGCCGAAACCAGGCTCGGGGCGGTAGTCCGGATAGGCCGGCTGACGCTCGGGCGTTGCCTGGGGCACGGGGCCCCGGTGCGGTGCCGCCGCAAGCTCGCGACGACGACCCGGCGGCGGCCCAGCCTTCGCCGGTTCACGTGGGTCGATCGACTGCCGGCGGGGCGATCCCCGGTACGGCGCGTCCGGGTAGTAGCGGTCAGGGTAGGCCGGCTCGGGATAGGCCGGCTCGGGGTGCCGTGACCGCCCGCGCGGGGCCTCGGAGTAGCGGGGCTCCTGGAATCGGGGCTCCTGGAATCGGGGCTCCTGGTACCGGGGCTCGGGGTACCGGGGCTCGGGGTACCGGGGCTCCGGGAATCGGGGCTCCTGGTACCGGGGCTCCGGGTACGGCGGCTCGGGGTAGCCGCGCCGTTCGCCCGGGGGCGGATGACCTGCCGCTGCCCGCCGGGGCCGGTATTCGGCGGGGGTGTGCGCGACCGGCTCCGGCGCTGGCTCCGCCCGCCGCCGGCGACCTGCCGGCAGCGCGAGCTGATCGCCGGCCGCCCGCCGGCCACCACCACCGCTGCGGGCGTACGCCGGAGCGTACGGTTCGTAGGAGACGTCCCGGACCGCGCTGGCGGGTACGTCGATGGTGTGCCGGGCCGGCGGTTCTGCCGGCGCCGCCTCGATCATGCGGGCGGTGACGGCGCGACGCGGCGGCGCCGGCGGCGAAAGCTTCGGCGGTTCCGCGAGCTGGGCCGGCGCCGCCAGCATCTCCCGAGCCACTGTGGTGAACGCCTTCAGCATGTTCACTGCCGCGACGCCGACCTGCTCGCCGCGCTTGTGGTAGTGGACGATCACGCCGTTGCGGGCGACGTTCTTGTTGCCGCCGCGGCGCTGCTCGACCGAGACCTCGATGTCGTCGCCGGTCGCGACCTCGCCACAGACCTGGATTCGTAGGCCGAACTGTTCGGACCAGTACCGCGGCACCAGCGCCGCCGGGCGGCTGGGATGATCGCTGCCGAGTAGTGACGACGCGGCCGCCCGCCCCTGCTCCAACGCCATGATCCACTGCCCGACCCGGCGCGGTTCGGAACGGTAGCGCAGGTTGGGCCAGCGGGCGATCGTGCCCGCGGCGACCACGTCCTCGCCGCCGACCACTCGCAGGTTCTCGTCGCAGAGGACGCCGTCGGAGATGTCGTAACCGGAGTCCGCCAGCCACTTGGTGTCGGGCCGCTCGCCGATGGTGGCGACCACCACGTCGGTCTCGATCTCCGAGCCGTCGTCCAGGACCACCACCCAGCCGCGCTTGTAGCGCTCCACGCCCTTCACCCGCCGGTTGGCCCGGAGGTCGACGCCGTCGCGGATGACCTCCTCGGTGACGTACTCACCCACCGCGTCCCCGAGCGTCTTGCCCATGACGTGGGCCTGGGTGTTGACCAGCACGCACTCCCGAGCCATCTTCCGGACCGAGTAAGCCACCTCACAGCCGGTCAGGCCGCCGCCGACCACCACGACCTTCTTGGCCCGCTGCAACGCTTTGCGGAGCTGCCAGGCGTCCTTGATGCCGTGCAGGGTGTAGAGGCCCTCTTCGCCTTTCAGCGGCCACTCCTTGGGCCACACTGGCCGGGCACCGGTGGCGATGACCAGACCGTCGTAGCTGAACTCCTCATCCGTGTCGGCGGTGACCACCCGCCGCTCCGGGTCCAGGTGCGCGGCCTTGCGCCCCATCAACCACTGCAGGGCGAGGTCGTCGCCCATCGGCATCTTGGCGTCGGCGGGCCGCTTGTGCCCGGTCAGCAGACCTTTGGAACAGGATGGCCGGTCGTATGGGGCCTCGGGTTCATCGGACATGATCAGGACTTCGCCGCCGAAGCCCTGCCGGCGTAGCTCCTCAGCGGCGGCTACACCGGCGCGGCCGGCGCCCACCACGAGCACCCGGCGGAGGCTGCGACGCTGTCCGGTCTCCCAGTTTCCGCGGAAACGAGTCATGAGTGAAGATGTCCAACCTTCGTCGGTCCGGTCGATCGATTCGGATGTCCCACATGTTCGGTGGCTCAGTCGGTCCGGATGGCTCAGTCGGTCCGGGTGGCCCGGTCGGTCCGGGTGGCCCGGCTAGTCGCGATAGCGGGGGGTACGCCGGCGGCGAGGACCGCCCGCTACCGCGGGCGAGACCGGTTCTTCGGGTGGCCCAGTGTCCCGACGGCCCGGCTCCGGCGGGCCCGGGGTGAGCATGCTGGTGGGGACCTTACTCAGGGTGATGGCGCGGGCCGGGCAGACCTCAGCGGCGCGCACCACCGGCGCGGCCTCCTCGGCCGGCACCGACGCCCGGTAGGCCAGCCGGCCGTCGCTGCGCAGCCGGAAGACGTCCGGGGCTTCGTGCTCGCAGAAGCCGAATCGGGCGCACCGCTGGGCGCTGACATCCACCGAGACGTCCTGCACCTTCTGCCGTGCCGCCTTCTCCTCTCCGCCGGAGAGCCAGCTGCGGATGGTGGCGACCGCCGGGGTGGTGAGTAGCCATACCACCACCGTGACCACCCAGGAACCGGCGACGCCGTAGGTGAGGAAGGCGATGCCGGTGTCCGAGCCGGAGATCAGGACGTGGGCGGTCACCAGAGTGAAGCCCACGTAGGTCATGGTGTGGAGCGCCCGCCACCGGCTGTACCCCAACCAACGCTGGATCATGATCGACATCGCCGCCGCGATCATGATGTACAGGCCGATGATCCCCACCCCGGTCCCGATCGGGTCCCGCCAGTGATAGAAGGGCACCAGTACATCGAGCACCGTGAACAGGTTCGCCGGCTTGGCTAGCTGCGCCGCGGCGTGAACCGCCCCGAGAGTGAGCCCGAGTAACGCCACCGTGGTGTGGGTCGCCAGTAACGTCGAGTGACGAACCCAGGTCAAGGCCCATCCGTTACGAAGGAACATTCCCCACATCACGGCGAGCCACATCAAGAAGAAAGATAGGAAGCCCACCGTGGCGGCGACGAGGTGCAAACTCTCCTGGACACTGCGCACCAAGCAATTATGGGCCACCGACACGGAATGTCAAGGAGTGTGGTCTGACTCCCATATCGGGGCCCTTACCGCAGCTCAGCAGGGTTATGCTAGGACCGGATACAGGCCCCCCACAAGCCCCTGGGCTGCACTTATAAGCCACTCTTAAGACAAGCCTAAGAGTGTCCTGACCCGCATTTTACGGTTGGCCTTTCGCCGCCGAACGCCTAACCTTTGTGGCGGTAATGTTCGGGGGGTTCAGACCAGCATCCTGGATGGAGGTGCCATGATTCCACGCCGGCCGCGTCGGGTGCGCTGGCAACGTTTCGCAGCTCTGTTGGCCGCCGCCGGGATCGGCTTGGCGGTGGCGGTGCTGCCAGCGATCCCCGCGCACGCACAAGAAGAGGGCTTCGTCGACACCGAGTGGGGGCCGCTCGGGCCCGCTGACCGGGACCTGTTGATCAAGGTGCGGTACGCCGGACTGTGGGAGATCCCCGCCGGCCGGATGGCCCAGGAGAAGGGCACCACCGAGCAGATCCGCGAGATCGGCCGGTTCATCGCCGAGGAACACATCGAGCTCGACGACGCCACCCGCGAACTCGCCGCCACCCTCGGCGTGCTGCTGCCGAACGAGGTGTACGCGGACAACCAGGTCTTCCTCGACCGGATGGAGCGGGCCTCGGGTGAAGACTTCGACCTGGAGTTCATCATGCGACTTCGGGAGGCCCACGGTGAGATCTACCCGCAGATCGCCTTCGTCCGGGCCGGCACCCAGAACGACCTGATGCGCGACTTCGCCGACACCGGCGAGCAGTTCGTCAACCGGCACATGGAGTATCTCGAGAGCTCCGGCATCGTCGACTGGCTGCACATTCAACCGCCACCCGAGCCGCACGGCACCCGGAGCCGCTTCCTGAGCGCCAGCCCTGCCGGGGTTGACCCGCTGTTCGTCTGGGGCCTGCTGGGCGTGGCGGCCGCCGCCGGCACCGTCACGGTGATCCGGACTGTGCGTCCTCGGTGATCGCCGGCGCCGGCCGCCTCACTGGTGGTGGCGCCCAGCAACACTCGGGCCCGGGCACCCACGGGGGTGCCCGGGCCCGGGCTGTCTCTCCGGTTACCCGAAAGGACAGTTACAGGTCGGCGGGTCCGGCCTCGGCAGCCTCCGTGGCCGCCTCCGCCGAACGGTCGTCGATCTGGCCCCGGATCTCGTCGGTCCGCGAGTCGGTGCTCAGCTCCGGGCTGGTACGACCGAAGGTCGCCATGGCCGGCGCGAGGTCCTCGCACTGGCCGACGCTCTCGCCCCGTACCCGGTTGTCCGAACCGGTCGGCGCCGACGTGTTGTCGACACAGACCAGGTCGCCCCGGATGACGTTGCCGCCGATCCGGATGTCGGCGTCGTTGTTCCGCAGGGTCACCCCGGCACCGAACACGTTGAACTCGCAGTCGGCCACCGCGGCACCCTCACCGAGCTGGATCAGGTCGCCGCTGTTGCGCAACAGCACCTCGCCGTCGACCTCGGACCGGCAGATCACCGAACCGAGCTGCGCCTGGTTGATGTTGACGCCGCCGGTCACCACGGTGTCCGACACGTCGGTGAGCAGATCCTCGTTGGTACGCACATCCGCGTCGACCCAGCTGGCGAGCACCACGGTCTGGCCGTTCCGCGAGAACAGCTCACCACCGTAGGTGGTCTCTTCGCTGAAGAAGAACCCGGAGTTACGCGCATCCACCCCACCGGCCAGCTCCGACCCCTCGGCCGAGAGCCCGAACGCCTGCCGCAGCGTGGTCACCCCATCCACACTGGAGTCAAGCACCAGGGCGAAGCCATCGGCCCGGACCGTCAGGTCACCACCAACGGTGGTACCGGCCAACGTCAGGTTGGCGTCGGCCCGGACCACCACGTCGCCGGTGACCGTCACGTTGGTCAGGCTGCAGGACTCACCGGCCGGCACCGCGAGGTCGCCGGCGATGGTGAAGTTCTCAGCCGTCCCGCTGCACAGGCTCACCGACTGCGCCTGTGACGGCCCAGCCACCAGCCCGACCGCCACCAGGTTGGCGGCGGCCACGATAGACAACGCGCGCCAGTGGCGACGCGAAGTCATCTTGTTTGTCATTCCCGTCCTCCGTTCGGATGGCACACGCGACCGTCCCGCCTGAGCAGCATTCACAGTTGGACTATGTGGGTGTCCTCCGTGAGGTCCGATCGCGAGTGCCGGGGGGGTTTCCGATGGTCAGGACGCTAGTCGCGGCCGAACCCCGGGGTCAAGGGTGGGCACTAAAGGTGGTTGACTGTTTACCGTGGAGCTACCGGTCAACCCGCCGCTCGAGCCGATGCTCGCCAAGAGCGTGCCCGAGATCCCCCACGCCGCCGGCATGACGTATGAGCCCAAGTGGGACGGCTTCCGCTGCCTCGTCTTTCGCGATGGTGACCAGGTGGAGCTGGGCAGCCGGGGCGGCAAGACCATGCAGCGTTACTTCCCAGAGGTGGTCGAGCAGGTGCTCGGCCAGCTCCCGCGCAGGTGTGTGGTCGACGGCGAGCTGGTCGTGATCCGCCGCGAGCCGGGCGCCCTGCCCCGCCTCGACTTCGAGCAGCTGCAACAGCGGATCCACCCTGCCGCGTCCCGGGTGCGGCGGCTGGCCGAGGAGACGCCGGCCGAGTTCATCGCCTTCGACCTGCTGGCGATCGACGACGAAGCATTGTTGACGGCCCCGTTCCCTGAGCGGCAGGCCCGGCTGGCCGGGGCGCTGGCCGGCGTCACCCCACCGGTCCACCTCACCCCGAGCACCACCGACCCGGCCGTCGCCGAGCACTGGTTCCAGATCTTCGAGGGCGCCGGGCTCGACGGGGTGATCGCCAAACCACCGGACCTGCCGTACGCCCCGGGTAAGCGATCGATGTTCAAGGTGAAGCACGCCCGTACTGCCGATTGTGTGGTCGCCGGCTTCCGCTGGCACAAGTCCGGGCCGGTGGTCGGTTCCCTGCTGCTCGGCCTCTACGACGAGCAGGGCGGCCTCCGGTTCGTCGGCGTCTCGGCGAGCTTCACCGCCGCCCGGCGCCGGGAGCTGCTCGACGAGCTTGAGCCGCACCGGGTGACCGATCTCACCGGGCATCCCTGGGCAGAGTGGGCCGGCGAGCCCGGCACCCGGATGCCCGGCGCGGTGAGCCGCTGGAGCGCCGGCAAGACGCTGGAGTGGCAGCCGCTACGGCCGGAGCTGGTGGTGGAGGTCGGCTACGACGCGATGGAGGGCGACCGGTTCCGGCACACCGCCCAGTTCAAGCGGTGGCGCCCCGACCGCGACCCGCGCTCCTGCGACTACAGCCAACTCGAGCAACCGATCCGGTACGACGTCGACCAAGTGCTCGCGGGCAACCAGTAACGTCGTACGAATGAGTCGCATCCGCCTCCTCGTCGCCCCGGCCACGCTCGTCGCCCTCCTGCTCGCTGGCTGTACCGGAGACTGGCCCGGCACCGACGACGACGCTGCGGGCCCGAGCGGCCCGGCTGCCGCCGACGAGAACGGCGAGGTCGACTGGGCGGCATGCCCGGAGCTGCTGGACGAGCTCTTCGGCGACATCGCCCCACCCGGGCTGATCGACCAGCTCACCGAAGCCACCAGCTACGACTGCGGCACGGTCACCGTGCCGCAGGACTGGGAGCAACCCGACGCTCCAGAGACGCACGAGATCGCGCTGGTCCGCGCCCGCAGCGCCGACCAGTCCGATCGGATCGGCTCGCTGCTGGTCAACCCGGGCGGCCCGGGCGGGTCCGGGATCGAATCGGCGGTGTTCCTGTCGTTCGGGCCGGTCTTCGGCGGGCTCGCCGATTCGGTGACGGCCCGGTTCGACCTGGTCGGTTTCGACCCGCGGGGGGTGGCCCGTTCCAGCCCGGTGGACTGCTTCTCCGATGAAGAGTTGGACGAGTCGTTCGGTGCCGACCCGGATCCGGTCACCCAAGGCGAATTCGACGAGGGGGTCGCCGAAGGTCAGCAGCAGGCCGAGGCCTGCGCCGCCGAGTACGGCGACGCGCTGCGGACGTACTCCACCAAGCAGACCGCACACGACATGGAGGCGATCCGGGTGGCGCTCGGCGACGGCGAGCTCAACTACCTCGGGTTCTCGTACGGCACGCTGCTCGGCGCCACCTACGCCCACATGTATCCCGACCGGATCCGGAGCATGGTGCTCGACGGCGCGATCGACCCCCGGGAGGATCTGCTCACCTCGGTGGAGGGTCAGGCTCAGGGCTTCGAGCGGGCGCTGGACAACTTCTCGCAGTGGTGCGCGGACTCGCCGGACGAGTGTTCGCTGCGGCCCGACGCGCGTACCGCCGTGAGCGACGCGATCGAGGCGGCGCGGGACGAGCCGGTGACCGGCCCGGACGGCCGGGAGGCGACCGCCGGCTGGGTCTTCTGGGCGGTGATCGCCACCCTCTACTCGCAGGATCTGTGGCCGCAGCTCGCCGCCGCCCTGGAGCAGCTTGACGCCGGCGACCCGGCGGTGGTCTTCGAACTCGCCGACGCTTACACCCGGCGCGACGCCGAGGGCAACTACGACAACATGTTCGACGCCAACACCGTGATCAACTGCGCCGACTCTGACACGGAGGTCACCGTCGAGCAGGTCCGCGACCTGCAGGAAGAGTGGCGGGACGAGTACCCGGTCTTCGGGGCACCGCTGGCGGTCGGCGTGGCCGGGTGCGCGCTCTGGCCGGTGCCGAGCGACCCCTACCCCACCGGGCCCGCCGAGGGGGCACCGCCGATCCTGGTCATCGGCACGCTCGGCGACCCGGCCACCCCGTACGAGGCGACCGCGGGGCTGGCGGAGCTGCTCGGCGTCGGCGTGGTGCTCACCTACGAGGGTGAGGGCCACACCGCTTATCCGGAGGTCAGCTGTATCGCCGACGCGGTCGACGCCTACCTGATCGACCTGACCGTCCCCGAGGAAGGAACCCGCTGCCCGGCGGAGTGACCGGCCCGGCACCGCCGGCCATGCTCACCGCGGCCGGCGGTGCTGGTAGATAACCCCGGTCTGGTAAGCGGCGAACCCTAACCGCTCGTTGATCGCCGCCATGTGGCCGTTGGTGTCGGCGTTGCCGGTGTGCACGTACCCCAGCTCCGGGAAGGTGTGGCGGGCCAACCGGTGAACCGCGATCTTCAACAGTATGCCGAGCCGGTGGCCACGGTGCCGAGGGTCGACCACCGTCAACGTCACTGACCCGCGGTCGCCCGTTGGCCGCACCTTGAGCTGGCTGATCCCCGCCAACCCGGTGTCGCGGTGCTGGGCCACCGCCGAGACCAGATGGCTGGTCCGGAGAAGCTCACGCTCCTCCGCGCGCACCCTGGGCGCGTCCAGGGTGCTCTGCACGGAGAGCTCGCCGGCCGGCGCGTCGGCCACGAGCCGGTTGCCCAGGTAGGCGACCCCGTCCAGGAAGCTTTCCGGAGTCTCCCCGGTCCAGCTGTGCAGCTGATATTCGGAGGCGTGGGGCTGACACTGCTCAGCCAGCTGCTGCTCGGCCGCCTCGTCCACGGCAGCGAGATCGAGCCGGCGCTGGACCAGGGTGAGCCCCGGTGAGAACTCGAGCCGCTCCAGGAAGCGGGCGCCGGCGTCGGGCCGGGCCGGGCCGTCCGGATGCGGCCGGATCGCGCCGCTGACCACCGTGGACCGCTCCGCCTCGTCGCTGCGACGGAAGGCGCGTTCCATGAGTGCCCGTCCGATGCCTCGGCGCCGGTGGCCGGGAGCCACCTCGACGAAGACCTCCGCCAGCTGGCGGTTATCGATCTGCGGCAACTTCAGCCTGGCGACGGCGACCAACCCGCCGTCCACCCGGGCGGCGAGCCACTGGCGTTGGTACTCCCGGCTGGGGTGAGCGATCTCCGCGAGCAGCTGGGAGCGCAGCGGCGGCGGCTCATCCGGTGTGTCGGCGGCGTGCGCTGCGTGCCGTAGCGCGAGCAACTCCTCGGTCTCGGCAGAGTCAGGACGGTCAATGAGGTCGATCTCCATGACGCCATAGTGACATCACTATAGGGTCATGCGCCAATCGGTGTCGGGGATCCGACGGATCGAGTCAGGACTCCGGTTGGCGGGCCCGGCTCGGCTGCACCCGCATCGGCTCCCCCGGCATCTTCGGGTGGTCCGGGGGATAGGGCAGGTCCCCGTCCCCGCCATGCTCGTCCCGCTCGGCCCACTCCAGCAACGGCGTAATGTCCCACGGGTGGTCGTCGATCCCGGCGTGCGGATCCCCCCGCTGCGCAAGCCGAGGCGGCACGCTCGCCAGGTCGAAGTCGTCCGGGTCGCACGCGGGCAGTTCCTCCCACGCCACCGGGGTGGAGACGGTGGCGCGCTGGTTCGCCCGCAACGAGTACGCGCAGGCGATGGTCCGATCCCGGGCCATCTGGTTGTAGTCGAGGAAGACGTGCTCGCCCCGCTGCTCCTTCCACCAGGCGGTGGTCACCAGATCCGGCCGGCGCCGGGCCACCTCCCGGCCGAACGCGATCACCGCCCGGCGTACCTCGGTGAACGTCCACCGCGGCTGGATCCGCAGGTAGACGTGGACACCCCGGCCACCGGAGGTCTTCGGCCAGCCCACCGCGCCCAGCTCAGCCAGCAGCGCCCGCACCTCGCCAGCGGCCTCGACCGCCTCGGCGAACCCGGTGCCCGGCTGCGGGTCCAGGTCGATCCGCAGCTCGTCCGGGTGCTCCACGTCGCCCTTGCGAACCGGCCATGGGTGGAACACGATGGTGCCGAGCTGGGCCGCCCAGGCGACATGGGCCAGGTCGGCCGGGCACAGCTCGTCGGCGGTCCGGCCGCTCGGGAAGGCGATCTCGGCCCGAGCCAACCAGTCGGGGGCGGTCTTCGGCACCCGTTTCTGGTAGAAGGCGTCGCCCCGGTTGTCCTGCCGGGTGGCGAGCTTCGCCCCCTCGATCACGCCCTGCGGCCAGCGTTCCAGGGTGGTGGGCCGGTCGCGTAGCGCCCGCATGATCCCCTCCGACACCGAGAGGTAGTAGGAGAAGACATCGCGCTTGGTGAACCCGCGCGCGGGAAAGTAGACCCGGTCGGGGTTGGTCAGCCGGATCGTCCGCCCGGCGACCTCGACCTCTTCAGCAGTTGCCTTAGCCACCCCCCGAACCTACGCCCCCCCACCCGGCTGATCATGGACTTAAGTACCTGAACCAGCG
Organism: Natronosporangium hydrolyticum; assembly: GCF_016925615.1. NCBI lineage: Bacteria > Bacillati > Actinomycetota > Actinomycetes > Micromonosporales > Micromonosporaceae > Natronosporangium > Natronosporangium hydrolyticum. The sequence goes on along the minus strand of NZ_CP070499.1, from coordinate 1,723,874 downwards.
GGTTTTCCGCGCCCAACTCCATGATCAACCCGAAGGCGAGGGCGTTTCAGTCCATGTTGTGGCCGCCGTTGACGGTGATGCGCTGGCCGGTGATGAATCCGGCCTCGCCGGAGGCCAGGTAGGAGACGGCGCTCGCCACGTCTTCGGGGACGCCCATCCGGCCCAGCGGTACATCGGCGCGGTATCCGGCCACCTCGGCGTCGGACAGTTCGCCGTGGCGCTCCACCGGGATCCAGCCGGGCGCCACCAGATTCACGGTGATCCCGTCACCGCCGAGTTCCCGCGCCCACGATCGGGTAAGTCCCCACTGCGCGCCCTTTGCCGCCACATACGCCGAGCAAGCGGGCAGCGCCCGCTCGAACATGTCCGAGCCCAGCTGGATCACCCGCCCGTACCCCGCGCGACGCATGTCCGGCAGCACCGCCTGCAGCAACAACGTGGGGCTCTTCACGAAGAATTCGAGCTGGTCCAGGTGGTCCTGCCAGCTGAGGCGGTCGATCGGCACCTCCGGTTGGGGGCCGGTCGCGTTCGCCACCAGTGCCCCCACCGGACCGAGCGCAGAGCGTACCCGTGCCACCAGGTCGGCCACCGCCGCTTCGTCGGTCACGTCGGCGCCGAACCCGTCCGCAACACCGCCGGCAGCGCGGATGTCCGCTACTACCCGCTCCGCCGCCGCCCGGCTCCTGGCATAGTTCACCGCCACGGCCCAGCCATCCGCGGCTAGTCGCCGCGAGATGACCGCACCCAGGCCGCGGGAAGCTCCGGAGACCAACGCCACACCAACCATCACCGACCTCCTCGATCAAACGGGCTCCTGGCGGCGCTGCCGTGGGGACAGCACCACCAGCAGTAACAGCAAGGGAATGGGCAGCAGGAACGCCAACCGCAGGCCGATCGCCCCGTCCAGCCACGCCAGCACCGCTGGCGCGGCCAACACCGCGCTGCCGGATGCCAGCGAACCGATCGACGCCGCGTGGCGTGGCCGCAGCCCCGGCACGGCCACCAGCTGGGCCAGGGTGATCGGGTACAGCAGCGCGATGCCGAGACTGGCGATGGTGATGCCCACCGTCACCGGAATTGGATCGTCGCCGACAAAGACAACCACCGTGCCCGTCATCGCGACCAGGCTGGCGAGCACCAGCGCCCCCGGCCACTGTGCGATCCGGATCCCGCCGAGCCGGCCGACCGCCATGCCGAGGACGAACCCCGTGCTCAACACCGAGGCAGCCCCGAGCGACGCGCCAGTGTCCTGCAGTCGGGACACCGCCCAGACCACGAAACAGAACTCCGCCGCCACCGCCAGCACGATCCGCAACCACCCGATGGTCGCCGGAGCTGCCACCACCCGGGGGGCGTCGGTCACCGCTGCCCCCCACATCTGTTGGTGTGCGGCCGGCACACCCCGGTCGGGGACGACTCGCCGCGCAGCGGCGATTATCAGCACCGGCACGGGTGCCAGCAGCCCCCACCGACCAGACACGCCGACCTGTTGCAGGGCCCCGATCACCATCGGCGCGCACACCCCGCCAGCGCTCGCCGCGGCCACCGCCCGGGTCAGCCGCCGCGCTGCGTCCGGCCCTGCCAGCAGCGCCGGGGTGACCAGGACGATCGCCGCACAGCCGAGACCGACCAACACCGAACCCGTACCGGCCACTGGCAGCACTGGGGTCGCGGCCATGCCGATCGCGCCCACCGCCGTCGCGAACGCCCCCAGCCGCAGCAGCCGCCCGGCACCGACCCGCAGGACGGTGGGACCGAGCACCGCGGCCAGCACCAGACCACCACCGAAGGTGGAGGTCACCCACACCAGTTCGCCACGGGGACGCTCGAGTTCGTCTGCCAGCACCGCCAGGTACGCGCCGAAGGTGGCGACCAGGAATCCGAGCGCGACCTGCCCGGTGCAGACGGCCGCATCCACGTTGCCTCGGTTCGGGGCGGCCACTGGCCGCGGCGGCTCTGGTGGCGGGGGCTCTGGTGGCGGGGGCTCTGGTGGCGGGGGCTCTGGTGGCGGGGGCTCTGGTGGCGGCCCGCCGCTGGGGTGGCCCCGGCGCGGCCGTGCGATGGTCTGCCACCACGACGTCAGCACGTGCCGCGCCAGCGGTCGTGCTGCGGGTCCACCATCCACTCGACGCTCCAGCGCTGATAGGCCCTTGCCACCGCCGCGTCGGGGTCCCCCAGGGTGCCGTCCAGGTCGAGCAGAATGGCCTTGATCTTGCGGAGAAGCTCCATGTCGCCCATCCCGGATTGTATTAAGCTCGCGTGGCGAGGATAAGTGCGAGAAGAGGATCATGCAAGCCCGAACTAGGACCGGACGAGCCGCGACGGCTCGTTGGCTGGGCGCCCTTGACCTGCTACGCCTGGTACGCCGGCAGCCGGGCATTACTCGTGCCCAGGCCGCCCGGACGCTGGAGATCAGCAGCAGTTCGGCTACCGAGATCGCCGCCCGCCTCCGCGGACTGCAACTACTCGATGAGCGTCAGGCGCCACCCACGGGCCGGGGCCGGCCCACCACCACGCTGCACGCGCACGCCGACGGGCCGGTGGTGGCCGCCGTGGAGATCCGCCACGAGGACTGGCGGGTGAGCGTGGTCGACCTGGAGAGCCGCCTCCACAGCCCGGCCGCCGGCCGGCACCGCGACCAGCGCCCCGCCGCGGTGGCGGCCGGGCTGCGCGACGTCCTGGCATCGATTGCCGAGTCCTACGGCCACCGGCTGCGCGCCGTCTCGGTCTCGGTCGCCGCCACCGTGTGCAACGACCGGATCGTGCAGGCGAGCACGCTGGGCTGGGAGGAGGTCGACCTGGGCCGACTGGTGCCGGGAGTGCCCCAGTTCCTCGGCAACGACGCCACCCTCGCCGGGGTCGCGGAGGCCCGGCGGCACTACCCCGACCGCACCGTGCTGTATCTGACCGTCGAGGTAGGAGTAGGCGGTATCCTCGTACAAAATGGGCAAGCTGTCGCCGGAGCTACCGCGGCCGGCGGCGAGTTCGGACACCTGCCCTTCGGCGACCACGCCCTGACCTGTCCCTGCGGGGCTCGCGGCTGCTGGGACATCGAAGTGGATGGACGCGCTATGGCCCGTCACCGCGGCCACCCGGCGCCAGCTGACCCGCGCAGCTACGCCGAGGCCACCCTGGCCGACGATGGCGCGCCGGCCCGCGCAGCGGTGCACCGCTGCGCGGAGGCGTTCGGCCGAGGGACGGCCGGGCTGGTCAACGCGCTGGACCCGGCCGTGGTGGCGCTCGGCGGGCTGGCCACCGCGCTGTACCAGCACTCCGGCGCGGCGCTCACCGATAGTTACACCGCCGGGCTGATGCGGTTCCGCCGCTCGGCACCGGCCCCGCTGCGACCCAGTGAGCTTCGCGACAGCGGCTCGATGATGGGCGCCGCCGACGTCGCCTTCGATGCGATCCTCACCGAACGCGGCGTGACGGAGTGGTCTCCCGGCCGATCATGAGCGTGTTGACCGACACGCCGCGCGTGTCGGTCAACACGCTCATGATCGGCCGGGAGGGAGCGGGGACGGCCGGAAGCGACCAGCAGCGCCCGCAGAGCACGTTGTGGCCACAATACTGTGATACATTTTTCCCATGCCGACGACTAGCGACCACTCGGTTGGCCTGCGGGAGCTACGCCACCACACGAGTGAGGTGCTGGCTCGGGTGCGACACGGGGAGACCATCGACGTGACCGAGTACGGGCGGCTGGTTGCTCGGATCGTGCCGGTCGAGCAGCGGGAGCCCGCGCCGGTGCTGGACCGCATGATCTCCGCTGGTCGGGTGCGGTTGGCGACCCGCCCTGGTTACCGGCCCCGGATGCGGCCCGCGAGCGGCGCGGATCGACTCGGCGACGCCCTTGCCGATCTCCGCGCCGAGGAACGCTGGTGAGCGTCTACTACCTCGACACCTCCGCGGCGCTCAAGCTCCTAGCCGAAGAGAGCCATTCCCGCGCATTCGCGACCTTCTATGATGACCATGCTAACGCGTCATGGGTCAGCTCGGCGCTGCTCCAGATCGAGGTGATCCGCGCCGTCACCAGAGTCATGCCGGCCGTGCTACCCGACGCAAGGGACCTCCTGTCGGCGTTCGACTACGTGGCCATCGATGACGAGATCGTCGATGCCGCCATGAGCGAACCCGACCGAGGGTTGCGTTCACTGGATGCGATCCACCTCGCGACCGCCCGGGCGCTCGACCCCGACCTGACCGGCGTGGTCACCTACGGCGACCGGTTAGCACGGGCGGCGCAGGACGCCGGCATGACGGTGTTCGCCCCCCAAGACTGACGGGCCGCCAACCCTCACCAGACGGGTTGATCATGGGGTTTGGGACGTCAAATCGCCCCGACAAGGCACCTAGGTCCATGATCAACTCGGGGTGGCGGGGGGTGGGAGCGCGCGTAGGCTGGACGGGTGGAACGAACCGATACGCAATGGCGGGAGTTGCTGAACCCCGAGGAGTTTCGAGTGCTTCGGCAGGGCGGCACCGAAACCCCGTGGACCGGCGAGTATGTCGATACCAAAACCCCCGGCACCTATTACTGCCGGGCCTGTAATGCCGCCCTGTTTACCAGCGACACCAAGTTCGACTCACACTGCGGCTGGCCCTCATTCGACCAGGCGATCCCCGGCGCGATCCGCTACCTTGAGGACCGTTCGCTGGGCATGGTCCGGGTTGAGGTACGCTGCGCCGCCTGCGACTCACACCTGGGTCATCGCTTCGACGGCGAGGGGTTCACCCCCACCGACGCCCGCTACTGCATCAACAGCGTGGCGATGCGGCTAGATCCGAGCTGATCCGAGCGATCAGCCCGACCAGTGTTCTAGATCACAATAGCCCTTAATCGGAAACGGTATTCATTGCGCAAAGAGTAGCTTCGAGTTGTTTCTGGGGTTTCGGTTGCGCCCGGGCCGGGAAATCGCCAGGCTGAACACGGCGATATCTACGGGGGTGAACCGCCATGGCGACCTGTGAAGTGTGCGGTAACGAGTACTGGATGGCGTTCGAGGTCCGCACCTCGGGCGGCAACACCCACACCTTCGATTCTTTCGAATGTGCAATCCACAAGCTCGCGCCCGTCTGCGAGCACTGCGGGTGCAAGATCGTCGGCCACGGCGTCGAGGTCTCCGGCCGATTCTTCTGCTGCGCACACTGCGCCCGGATGGTCGAGGACCAGGGCAGTCAGCTTCGCGACACGGTCGGTGCTCACCCCGCGTGAGCGAGGGCTAATCTAGCGGGGTGCCAGCCACCTCGATCGATGGCGTCCGGGTCGCGAACTTCACCGACCTCGATGCCACCACGTTGTACGAACTGCTCCGGCTACGAGTTGACGTGTTCGTGGTCGAGCAACAGTGCCCCTATCCAGAGCTGGATGGTCGGGACATCGAACCCACCACCCGGCACCTGTGGCTGCCCGACCCAGAGCGGGCCGGGTCGGCACTGGCCTACCTGCGGCTGCTCGCCGAGCCGGACCAGACGGTCCGGATCGGCCGGGTGGCGGTTGCGCTGCGGGCGCGCGGCGCCGGCCTCGCCCGGCGACTCATGCCCGCCGCCCTCGCGTTGGTCTACCAGCGCACCTGCGTGCTGGATGCGCAGTCCCAGCTGGTCGACTTCTACCAGCAGTACGGCTTCCGTCCCACCGGTCCAGAGTATCTAGACGACGGCATCCCACACGTGCCAATGCGGCGCGAGCGGTGACAGCGCCGCATCAGCAGTGCCCGGCTCAGGGCAGCCCGGCGACCAGCTCTGCCACCGAGCGCCGACGACCGGTAAAGAAGGGGACCTCTTCCCGGACGTGCCGGCGCGCTGTCGACCCGCGCAGGTGACGCATCAGATCCACGATCCGGTGCAGCTCATCAGCCTCGAACGCCAACATCCACTCGTAGTCGCCGAGCGCGAACGAGGGCACGGTGTTCGCCCGCACGTCGGGGAACCCGCGCGCCATCTGGCCATGTTCGGCGAGCATCGCGCGCCGTTCCTCGTCGGGGAGTAGATACCACTCGTACGAGCGGACAAACGGATAGACGCACAGGTACGCCCGGGGTGGCTCACCGGCGAGGAAGGCGGGGACGTGGCTCTTGTTGAACTCGGCCGGCCGGTGCAGCGCCAGCTGTGACCAGACCGGCCGCAGCACCTGCCCCAAGCCGGTGCGCCGCAGCCGGGCGTAGGCGTCCTGCAGCGCGTCGGCGGACTCGGCGTGCCACCACACCATGATGTCCGCGTCGGCCCGCAGCCCGGCGACGTCGTAACTGCCGCGCACCACCACGTCTTTGTCGGCCAGCTGCCGCCACAGCTCGGTCACCTCGTGCACCAGCGGTTCCCGGTCGGCCGGCAGCGGCGCCGTGGCCGCGAAGACCGACCACATGGTGTAGCGGATGGTCTCGTTCAACTCGCGCAACCGGGCGGCGTTGGTGCCCGCCTGGTCGCCGCTGGGCTCACTGCTCATAGCGTCGATTCTTCCAGCACCGTCGAGACCTGCTCGGCGGCGGTCTCGCCGGACCGGACGCAGGCGGGGATGCCGACCCCGTCGTACCCCGCGCCAGCGACCGCGAGCCCGGCCGGCAGTGTCGAACGCACCCGGGCCATCCGGGCCGGGTGGCCGACCGGGTACTGCGGGAGCGCTCCGCCCCACCGCTGCACGTGGCTGGCGAGCGGATCCGGCACCCCACCGAGCACATCGGAGAGTTCGCGGCTGACCAACCGCACCAGCTCGTCGTCGGTCGACTGCAGCGGCCCGGGCTCGCCGTACCGGCCGATCGAGGCGCGGACCAGCACCGGATCGTCGTCGCCGTGGCGCTCCGGCCACTTCTGTGTGACGAAGGTAACCGCCTTCGTCGTCAACCCTTCATCGGCCGGGATCAGGAAGCCGGAGAGCCTGGGCAGCGGGGTCGCCGGTGGCAGCGCCACCGTCACCAGCGCCACGCTGGCGTAGTCGAGCTGGCCGACCGCCCCGGCCACCGCCGGGTCCACCGTCTCCAGCAGTCGGGCGGCGGGCCGCGCCGGCACCGCCAGCACCACCCCGTCCACCGTCACCCGCTGCGGGTCGGGGGTGGGGCCGACCGTCAGCCGCCACCGGTCCGCCGCCGGCACCAGTTCCCGCACCGGCAACCCGAGCCGGATCGTCGCCCCGCTCGCCGCGGCGACCGCTGGCGGCAGCTCCCCGATACCGCCGCGCAGGCTGCCGAAGACCGGCGAACCGGTCGGTCGCGGAGAAGCAGCCAGCGCCGCGCGGACCGCGCCGGTGAGCGTGTGCGCGTCGGTCGCGGCCGCTGCCAACCCCGGCATCGTGGCCTGCAGCGACAACTCATCCGCCCGGCCGGCGTAGACCCCGCCGAGCATCGGATCGACCAACCGGGCCACGACCTGATCACCGAGCCGCTGCCGCACCAGCTCACCAACGGTGGTGTCCCCGCCGCCGAGCACCGGGTGGCCACGGTCGAAGTCCCGCTCCGGCTGCACCGGTATCGCCGCCGGCAGCCGGGTGAGGTCCCCCGGCACCCCCAGCAGGGTGCCGCCGGGCATCGGCTCTAGCTCACCATCGAGCAGAATCGCCGGCGGCAGCCGCGACGGGTGCACCAACTGATCGCCGAGCCCGACCCGGCGGATCAGTGCCACCGCCGCCGAATCGCCGACCCCCCCAGGGTCCCGCATCAGGAAGGCGTCGGCACCGTACTCGGCCGGGACCCCGGCGAGCCGACCGGTGCGCAGCTTCCCCCCCAGCTCGCTGCCCTGCTCAAAGATGGTGATCTCGGCCGCCGGGCCGAGCCGGTCCCGCAGCCGCAGCGCCGCCGCCAACCCGGTGATGCCGCCGCCCACCACCGCCACGCTGGTCACTGCGTGGAGACCTCATGCACCAGCTCCACCACCCGGGTGAGCACCGACGGGTCAGTCTCGGGCAGCACCCCGTGGCCGAGGTTGAACACGTGCCCCGGCGCAGCCGCCCCCTCGGTCAACACCCGGCGCACCTCCGTCTCGATCACCGGCCACGGCGCGAAGAGCACGCACGGATCCAGATTGCCCTGCACCGGCAACGCTCCCCCGATCCGCCGCGCCGCCACGTCCAGTGGGGTGCGCCAGTCCACCCCCACCACGTCCGCGCCCGCTTCGGCCATCGCCGGCAGCAACTCCGCGGTATCGACCCCGAAGTGGATCCGAGGCACGCCGGCGTCGGCCAACCCTGCCAATACGTACGCGGAGTGGGGTGCGACGTAGCGCCGATAGTCGGCAGCCGAGAGCGTCCCCGCCCAGGAGTCGAAGAGCTGCACCGCCGCCGCGCCGGCGCTGACCTGGGTCTGCAGGAACTCGCGGGTGAGCTCGGCCAGCCAGGCGCAGAGCGCATGCCAGGTCTCCGGCTGGCCGTACATCAGCGCCTTGGTCGCCGCGTGGGTACGCGACGGCCCGCCCTCGATGAGGTAGCTGGCGAGGGTAAACGGAGCCCCGGCGAATCCGACCAGCGGAACGTCGCCGAGCTCAGCGGTGACCAGCCGCACCGATTCGGAGATGAAGCTAAGGTCGGCCTGCCCCCGCAACCGGGCGAGGTCGGCTTCGGTGCGGATCGGCTCGGCGACGACCGGGCCGGTGCCGGCCACGATCTCCACCCCCACCCCGGCGGCGGCCAGCGGCACCACGATGTCGCTGAACAGGATCGCGGCGTCCACCCCGTGCCGCCGTACCGGCTGCAACGTGATCTCGCAGACCAGCTCTGGCCGCCGGCACGACTCCAGCATCGGGACGCCTTCCCGGATCCGCCGGTACTCGGGCAGGGAACGGCCGGCCTGCCGCATGAACCACACCGGGGTGTGGGGCGTCGGGCGGCCCCGGTAGGCCGCGATCAGGGGCGGCTCATTGGTTTTGGAAGCTTCGTTGCTCATCACGGCTATCGTGCCACCCGGCATGATCGGCCGCAGTCGCCACCTCCTCGGCGAGCACCCGCGACTCCACGTCGGCGACCCCCAGCTCCGCGAGAGCGGTCCGTTCCCGATGCGCGGCCGCCTGGTACCGCAGGTGCGCTATCCGCAGCGCAGTCCGCAACGCCTGCACGTCACGCTCGGGTTCGGCCAGCTCCGACCCCCCGCCGGCGCCCCAGCTCCAGACTCGCCACAGCTGCTCCTGCGACAGGTCGCCGCGCCGGTAGGCGGCGAGCGCAGCATGCGCGACCACCGAGTCCGGACCGGCGAGCTTCGGCCCCTCGACGCGGCCGCTGACCTCCCGGTACCGTTCGACGGCCGCGGCGTGCGCCGCCTCGGCCTGCTCCAGCTCCTGCCAGGCCGCGGCCCGTTCGGCTTCGGCGACCGCCAACTCGGCCTGGGCGCTGCTGGTGCGGTCGGCTGCCTGCTGGACCCGGTCGGTCACCGCCGCGGCGTGCTCCGCCCACTCCGCCGCCTCGGCCAGGCGCCGGGCTCGGCTCGGCACCTCCCGACGGTGCTGCGCCCAGGCGATGACGCCCATAAGCACAAACAGCAGCACCGAGGCGGCGAGGAACACTGCCCAGCCAAGCAGAAAGGCGGACGGTACGGTCACCTTGGCACCCTCCGTTCGGCGGCGCGGGGTAGGGCCTTCGAACTAGCCACCGCGACGGTACCGCAGCCGCCGCGCCGAGGACCGCGTCGGTGACCGCCGGGTACGCGGTCACCGCCTAGGCTCGGGGCATGGCACCCTCGGCCGTGGTCCCCGACACCTTCTCGGCTGCGGTGGCGGCGCTCGGGTCGGTCCCCGCCCGGTCGGAGATCACCATCACCGAACTGCCGGCGCCGCAGAAGCTGGCCCCCTACACGTACGCGTTGGGGGCGGCGGTGCGCCCACCGGCGGCGGCGGAGGTAGCGTCCGGACGGTTGATCCTGCTCTACGACCCGGCCGGTCAGGTGGCCTGGCAGGGCGAGTTCCGGCTGGTCACCTACGTCACCGCGGAGCTGGAACCAGACCTGGCCGCGGACCAGCTGCTGCCCGAGGTGGGGTGGAGTTGGCTCACCGACGCGCTGGCCGGTCGGGCACCGAACTACACCGCGCTGGCCGGCACCGTGACGCAGACGATCTCTACCCGATTCGGTGACCTGACCGGCCCGCCACCCGCCGCCGATCTGGAGATCCGGGCCTCGTGGACTCCGGTCGGCGGCGGGCTGGATCGGCATTTCTCGGCGTGGTGCGCGTTGCTGGCCTCCGCCGCGGGGCTGCCCCCGCCGGGGGTGAGCGCCCTGACTGGGCGACTCACCCCGCTGACCGGCGGTTGACACCGGCTCAGAGGCCGAGGATGTCCAGCGCCTCGTCGCAGACTTCCTCGTGGGCCTGGAGCAACGAGCTCGAGGGCGTGTCACCCTCATCGATAATCAAGTTGATCTCGGCGGAGAGCAGGATGCAGTCCCGAACCGTCTCCTGCTGCTCTTCGAGCAGCTCGACCATGTTTTCGGTGCCCTCTAGCTGGGTCTCCGCGTCGGTGAGCTGGTCCTGGATGCCCTGCAACTCGTCGCTGATCCGGTCAATCTCGTCGTCGCGCTCGTCGACCGTCCCGTTGAGCTGCTCGACCTCGGCGGTGAGCTCGCTGCGGGTGTCGTCCAGCTCGTTGCTGGTGTCCCACCACAGGTAGCCCATCACACCGGCCACGCCGAGCAGGACCACGGCCACCGACGACACGATGATCATGCCGACCATGCCGCCTCTGCCCCCGGCGGGCTTCGCACCAGGCTGGTTCTGCTGCCACGGGTCAGTGCCCGGAGGCACCGGCCCGCCGCCGACGAACGCCGGCGGCGGGGCCTGGTCGTGGCCACCGACCGGCTGGCCAGGCACGGTGGCCGGTACGAACGGCCCGGGCGGACCCCCGGGTACGGCACCGGGCGGGCCGGAGGGCGTGCCCGCGGCCGGATAGTCCGGCGGCTCCATCGCCATCGGGTAGGCGGGCTGGGTCGGCGGGCCCGCGGGCGGTGACGCCGGGGCCGCAGCCGGCGAAGCGGGCGGTGCCCACTCCGACGGGGGCTGCTGCCCGGGCGGCTGCTGGCCCGGCGGCGGGGGCTGACCGGGCGGCGGGGGCTGCTGGCCCGGCGGCGGATAACCCGGCTGTTGGGCGGGCGGCTGCCCCGGCGGCTGCCCTGGCTGCCAGCCGCCGGCCGGCTGCGCTGGAGGTGAGGACTGCGGGGGCGGACTGTCCGCCGAAGGAGGTGGCGACGGCGGGCGGGCTGTACCGCGAGCAGGAGGATCAGCCGCGTGGTCGGGGTGGGACACCAGTCTCTCCATTCATGACAAACATCTTCACTTGCCGCCGTGCCCGGCGATCAGCAAATGTCGAACAGGTCGCACGCGACCTCGATCGGAACCGCGAAACCGATCCCCTCAGTCTCCCGCCCCTTGGCGGTCGCGATACCGACCACCTCCTGGGTTGAGTTGATCACCGGCCCACCGGAGTTGCCCGGGTTGATGGCCGCGTCGAACTGAATCCAGGGACCAGAACCATCCGACAGGCGTTGGGCCGGTGTGCTGACCACACCGCTGGTGACTGTATCGGTCAGACCCTGCGGCGCGCCTACCGCGATAATCGGCTGACCGGCTCGAACATCCTCGCTAGCCGGTGACAATCCGGGGAACGAACTGTCAGTGCGCAGCCAGGCGACGTCGTTACCGGGCTCCACATCGACGATCTCGGCCGGGTAGCTCTGATTGGTGCGCTGGAGCGTGACCCGGTTGTCGCCACGCTCCCAGGTCTCCTCGATCACGTGGTAGTTCGTGAAAAGGTTGGTGGCGCCACCGTCTTCGCTCGGGCCCATCGCGAAGGCGGTCCCGCTGAACTGTCCCGCGACCACCATGAACACGCTCGGCAACACCGCGGCGGCCACCGCCTCCGAGTCGAAGACCTCACCGGCGATCCGCTCCAGCTCGCCGGCCCGGTCCTCCAGCGCGTCCATCCGCTCGCCACCATAGGCCTGGCCCTGGGAGAGCTCGTCGAGCCGGTCGGTAGCCCGGTTGAGATCCTCCGAGACGCTGTGCACCTGCCAAGTCTGGAAGCCCACCGCCAGCGTGAGCACCCCCACCAGAATCAGCGCCACCAGACCCGGCCAGCCACGACGCTGCCCGGCCGGCGAGGGCGGCGGCGACGCGGGCGCGGCCGCCGGCGACGCGGGCGCCGCAGAACCGGGCGCCACCTGCGAGATCGGCGCGCGCTGATACGGCGGCGGGGCGGGAGCTGTCGGGTACGCGCCGGGCGCGGGGGGATACTGCGCGGGCGGTTGACCCGTGGGCGCGCTGGCCCGGCCGGCCGGCTGGCTCCACTGGTTCATCGTCGTACGCCCTTCTGTGCCGGGGACACTCTGGTCCAAGGTAACCACACTGGCGCAACCCACCACCTGTGCCGCCGGCTCCGGCGGAACACCGTACAGTTTCCAGGTGCCCGTACCGTTGACCGCGCCACGTGATGGGACGCCCGAACCGGTGACGACACCGGCCGACCTCGATACGGCGATCGATGCACTCGCCGGCGGGGTCGGACCGGTGGCGGTTGACGCTGAGCGAGCTTCAGGTTACCGCTACAGTCAACGCGCGTATCTGGTGCAGTTGCGTCGAGCGGGTGCCGGGACCGTCCTGATCGACCCGCTCCCCTTTGCTGACCTGCGCGAACTCAGTGAACGGATCGGCGACGCCGAGTGGGTTCTACACGCGGCGAGCCAAGATCTGCCCTGCCTCGCGGAGTTGGAGCTGCGACCGCAGCGGCTCTTCGACACCGAACTCGCCGCCCGACTCGCCGGATTTGAGCGAGTTGGTCTGGCGGCGCTGACCGAGCAGCTCCTCGGTTACACACTCGACAAGCACCACTCCGCCGCCGACTGGTCCACCCGACCACTGCCGGAGACCTGGCTCGCCTACGCCGCGCTCGACGTCGAGCTGCTCGTACCGCTGCGGGATCTGCTCGCCGCCGAACTCGACCGCCAGGGCAAGGCGGGCTGGGCCGAACAGGAGTTCGCTGCACTCGCCGCCTCCGGCGCCGCACCGCCGCGGCCCCGGCCGGACCCCTGGCGGCGTACCTCCGGCATCCACCGGGTCCGCGGCCAGCGGGCGCTCGCCCGAGTCCGTGCGCTCTGGTACGCCCGGGACGCAATCGCCGCCCGACGCGACGCCGCCCCGGGCCGGGTGCTACCCGACAGCGCCATCGTCGCCGCGGCCGACATCGACCCGCCGGACGAGCGGGCGCTGCTGGCGATCCCCGGCTTCGGCGGCCGGTCGGTGCGGCGACTCGCCCGCACCTGGTTGGCGGCGCTCACCGAAGCCCGGGAGCTGCCCGCCGACCAACTGCCGACCCCACCGCCGCAGGAGGGCCCGCCGCCACCCCACCGGTGGGCGGAGCGCGACCCGGCGGCCGCGGCCCGGCTCGGCCGGTGCCGGCAGGTGGTCACCGAGGTCGCGGCGGCGAACGCCCTCCCCCCGGAAAATCTGATCAGCCCCGATCACATCCGGCGGCTGGCCTGGCGACCGCCGGAAGAGCTCAGCCTGGCGGCGGTCAGCGCGGCGTTGGCCGGCTACGGCGCCCGCTCATGGCAGGCGGAGCTACTCGCCGCCGACCTCGCCGAAGCACTGCGCCAGCCGTAACGCCCCGCCGGGCCGGTCGGCAATTGGCTCGCCGGCCCCGATCGCCCCGGGTACGGTCCGGGGCGTGATCGAGACCTCCGCGAACCCACCCACACCGCTGCCGCCGCCGAAACTCGTCACCCTGATCTACTGCGTACGCGACGGGGAGGTGCTCCTCATCGAACGAGTCAAGCGCCCGTACCCCGGCTACTGGACCGGGCCAGGAGGGAAAGTGGAGCCGGGCGAGTCCCCGGCCGAGGCGGCGGTACGGGAGCTGCGCGAGGAGACCGGCCTATGGGCCAACCGGGCGGTGCTCCGGGGCGTGATCACCGAGTTCTCTCCGTTGGTTGACCACCAGTATCTCCTCTTCGCCTACCTGGTCGACGACTTCGAGGGCGAGGTGGTCAGCGACGGCCGGGAGGGTCAGCTGCGGTGGTGGCCGACCGATGGCTGGCAGCAGATCCCGATGCCCGGCCCGGACCTGCGGTTCTTCGGTCCGGTGGTGCTCGGCTCCGGCGAGCCGTACGAGGCCACCTTCCACCTCGACGCCGACCTGCAGGTCGTAGGAGAGGACCTCGATGGGCCCTAGTGCCCTACGCGACGCCGTTTCCGAGGCAGCAGAATCTCCGGCATGACGGTGCAGAGAACTCTGACGATCGCGGCCATCGCGATCCTGGCGCTCGCCGGCTGCGGCGCCGCTGACTCGGAAGATGATGCCGCGGGCCGGGCCGCCCCGGGGGTCACCGCCCCAGCGGACTCGTCCGCCGACTCGCTCCTGGCCGCGTACGGGCTGGCGGGGCTCGACGGGCGGGAGATCGTGGACCGCCTCGACCGGCTCCCGGTGGCGGAGCGGCCGACCGACCTGATGGCCTCGGTACGCTCCGGGGAGCTGCACCTGTCCGGGGAGCCCGACGAGCAGCCGGCGGTGGTGGCGCTGCCCACCGATGAGTTCTACCTGTCGGTCGCGCCATACGTCGACCACACCCACGACTGCTACTTCCACAGCCTGACCACCTGCCTGGGTGAGCTGGCCGGGGAGCAGCTCGCGGTGACCATCACCGACCTGGACACCGGCGAGGTGCTGGTAAACGAGGTCACCGAGGTCTACGACAACGGGTTCGTCGGTTTCTGGCTGCCCAGCGGCATCGACGCCACCATCGAGATCGAGCACGATGGCCGGGCCGGCACCGAACAGATCGCCACCGGCCCGGAAGACCCCACCTGCCTGACCACGCTCCAGCTGGCCTGAGGACGACCCCCTCATCGGCCGCCTGCCCGGACCCGGCTACGGTCAGCCCTCGCCCGCCGCGTACTGGTCTGCGACCGCGTGAAAGGCCTCCTTGGGCACCCACGAGGCGAGGTCGGCGGTAGGCCGCACCACCCCGAAACCCGCCGCGTCCAGGTCGAACGCCGGGTCCTCGTGGTGCGGGAAGTCCGGCATGGTGAACGTGAACACGAACGCCCCATGCACGCCGACCTCCTGGTACAGGTGTAGCAGCTCCACAAGGTAGCGGGCCTGCACCGACTCGTCCCGCACGATCCCCTTCCGCAGCCGAGGCGGGTCGGCGAACCAGTTCACCGCAAAGAACGACCCCGCCCCCCTTACCTCCGCACCCTGGTACGCACCGCAGCCGAACTCGGTGATCACCAGCGGCCGGTCGAGCCGGGCCGTCAGCTCCCGGAGCCGGCGCGCGTACCCCTCGGTGTCTCTACCCTGCCGGTACAGGTTGATCCCTGCCACGTCGAACCTCGACCAGTCGATGTCCTCCCAAGGACCCGCACCGTAGGTGAGCGGCCCGGAAAAGTGCTCCCGGGCGACCTCACACGCCCTCGCCAGCAGGGCCGCCAGCCGCCGGTTCATGCGCCGCTCGAAGAGGCGACGCAGCCGGGGCCGCCGGATGATCTGGATGCGAACGAACTCGCCGCGCCCCGGCAGCAACCCCGGGGCGGTCAGCGAAAACTCGGTACCCACGAGCAGGGTCACCCGGCCCGGGTGGGCGACGCGCAACTCCTCGGCCATCGCGGCGACCCCGGCCAGGTGCGCCATCTGCTCCCGCACCGGCCGGTTCGCACGCTGCGGCCGTATCCACACCGCCAAGCCCGCCGTCAGCGCGGCCTGCGACGCCGCGCGCAGGCGCGCCAGATCGGAGCCGATGGGCATCACCGCCGTGCAGTGCAGCTCCTCGCGGATCACACACATGTCCGCGGCGGCCCGCTCCTCCGAGAGGTGGTCGATGTGGTGAGAGATCCCGCGAACATCCACACCGACATGCTGCCAGTACGCCCGGGCGGCGGGTCAGCGGCGGCGTGGGTCGGGTGGAGTGACCGGCGCCCGGCCGGGCTGGGCGGCCTGGGCGGCGAGCAGGTCGCGGATCTCGGTCAGCAGTGCTGCCTCGTCGCTGGGCGGGCTCGCCGGCTCTTCGACGCCGCGCTTCCGGCGCTCGGCGAGCTTGTTCATCGGCAGCACTACCAGGAAGTAGAGGGTGGCGGCGGTCAGTATGAAGGCGATCAGCGCGTTGACGAAGGCCGCCCAGTCGAACGGTACCCCCCGGATCTCGACCGCGCCGGCGCCGATGCCCTCCCCGCCGGACAGCACTCGGATCAGCGGTTCCAGGAACGATTCGGTGAACTGGGTGACGACCGCGGTGAACGCCACCCCCATCACGAACCCGACCGCTAGGTCGACGACGTTGCCGCGCACGATGAAATCGCGAAAGCCCTTGATCATGGCGCTCACAGTAGCGCCCGTCGCGGGTTCCCACCGGCCGCGGTACGCTGACTAAGCTGGGCGGGTCGTGACGCGGTGACGGAGCGCCATTGATTCGGCGAGTCTCGCTGGTTCAGCCACCTGACTAGTCGAGGAGTTGGCTGACGAAGACCACGTCTCCGCTCCCCGGCACACAGCTCTCGGCTGCTTCCCATCCATCGAAGTCGACGTAATAATCCTCGGGGACCGAGTAGTAGCTCAGCCTGATGTCGTCGCGCTGCATGGCGATGCCATAGTCCGGCACCTCTACCCCGCGCTCGCCGTCTGTCAGGACCGGAGTCGTCCCCTCCGGCCAGATCAGGAGCTTCGCCCCTCGGTCCATTAAGAACATGCATCCCGTGTCGGCGTTGTACCGAAGGCTGCCGCCGATCGAGTGGTCGGGTCGCAGGAAGTCGTGCGAATCAAAGGCGTGGACGATGAGCCGCGGATCGTCGTCGACCACGGTGATCTCGTCAGCGGAGCACGCGACGAGCGCAGCGGCCGACGCGAGCAGAACGACACATCGTAGGGCCCGGGCAGGACGTAGGGCCGGGATCATCGACCACTCCTTTCTCGCTCCTCCTACGAGAGTTGCATCCCGGCCCCAGGGTTGTGGGGATGGGTTTAGCGGCCAGTGCCGCCAAACCCATCCCCACAACCCGATGGCGCACGGCGGAGGCGATGGAGACTAACATCGGCGGTTGGAATGGCAATAGCCCGTTGGTGGCTAGAAGTCGTACCCGGTACTCGTGCAGGCCGATCGGGTAATGCGGGACGTCGAGCCGGGCGGCGGCGTCGGCCGCCTACGCCTACGACACCGCCCATCGGATCGAACCTGCTGGGAGGCCATAATTCGGCAAGGCAGCGCCAGCGCGTTGGTTACGATGCTGCACGTGGATCACATCGATCTGGTGCCGGACGAGCCACCTTGGCCGTGACCGAAGCCCACGTCCGCTCGACCCTCGACGCCTATCTCGACCGGCACCCGGCGGACGAGGCCCGGCTGGAACCGCTCCGTCAGTTGCTTGACTCCGGGGCTGACCTCACCTCGCGCGTCGAGTTCCGCGGCCATGCCACCGCCGGTGCCGTCCTCACCGACCCGATCGGGCGCATCCTGCAGGTCCACCACCTCGCGCTGTCCCGCTGGCTCCTGCCTGGGGGCCACCTCGAAGCGGCTGACGGTAGTCTCTCCGCCGCTGCCCTACGCGAACTCGTCGAAGAGACCGGCATCGACCCGAACAGCGTTTGCCTTATCTCGGATGTCCCGGTCGACATCGATATCCACTTCATACCCAGCAGCCAGGCGAAGGGCGAGCCGGGGCACCAGCACATCGACTTTCGGTTCCGGTTCCACACCTTTGGCGACGTAGGTCTGTTGCAGTCCGAGGAGATCACCGCAGTTGCCTGGCGGCGCCCCGCCGACCTTGCGGCCACAGGCCCGGACCTTGCCCGCCTGCTGGTCCGGTGTGCTGATCATGGTGGGGGCGGTTGCGCAGGTCAGCCGCCGGCAGGGTAGGCGTGGGTTTCGGTGGCCTTGAGCGCCGCCCACACCCGGCTGCCCGGGATCAACTCCAAATGGGCGGCGGCGGCCGGGGTGATGTCGGCCGCGGCCGTGATCGGCCCATCGAGTTCGACGCGAAGGTTGTCGCCGTGGCGTTGGATGCCGGTGATGACCGCCGGCCAGGTGTTGCGCGGGGAGCCGTCGGGTTCGGTTGGGTGCAGCGCCACGGCCGCCGGGGGGAAGGCGACGAACACCTCACCGTCGACCGGTTCGGCGACGCTGAGCTGGAACCGGTCGGCCGACCCATCGCCGGCCGTGACCGTGACGGTGTGGCCCTCGCCGCGGCCGCGGTAGAGGTTCAGCCCGACCAGGCTCGCCACGTAGTCGGTGCGGGGCTGGGCGGTGATGGTGGCCGGGTCACCCTCCTGGACCACCCGGCCGGCTTCGACGATGACCAGCCGGTCGGCGAGCACCAGCGCGTCCAGCGGGTCGTGGGTGACCAGCAGCGTGGCGCCGGAGTGTGCCCGCAGGTGGCGCTGCAGCGCGGCGCGGGTGTCGAGCCGGGTGCGGGCGTCGAGCGCGGCGAGGGGTTCGTCGAGCAGCAGCAGCACCGGTTCTACGGCGAGGGCGCGGGCCAGCGCGACCCGCTGAGCCTGCCCGCCGGAGAGGTGACGTGGTTTGCGGTGGGCATGCTCGGCCAGCCCGACCCGGGCCAGCCAGGCGTCCGCGGCGGCGCGGGCCGGGCGGCGGGCGGCGCCCACGCTGCGCGGGCCGAAGGCCACATTGTCCCGGGCGGTCAGGTGCGGAAAGAGCAGGTAATCCTGGAAAACCACGCCGATCTTCCGCCGTTCCGGTGGCACCAGTATCCGCCGCTGCGGGTCGTCGAGGGTCCGGTCTCCGAGCTGGATCCGGCCACCGGTCAGCGGCAGCAGCCCGGCGAGGGCACGGACCGCGGTGGTCTTGCCGGCACCGTTCGGCCCGAGTAGGGCCACGACCTCGCCGGCGGCGACTGACAGCGCGGCGTCGAGCCGAAAGCTGCCCCGGTCGACCACCAGGTTCGCATAGAGCAGCGCAGATGCCTCGGTCATGTGGCTCCCAACCACCGCCCGCGCAGGCCGACCAGGATGGTGACCGACACCGCGAGCAGGATCAGGCTGAGCACGATCGCCGCCTCCAGATCGGTCTCTAAAGCCTGGTAGACCGCGAGCGGCATGGTCTGGGTCCGGCCGGGGAAGTTGCCGGCGAAGGTGATGGTGGCGCCGAACTCCCCCAGCGCGCGGGCCCAGCACAGCACCGCGCCGGCGGCGATCCCTGGTGCGACCAGCGGGATGGTGACCCGGGTGAAGGTGCGCCACCGGCCCGCGCCCAGGGTGGCGGCGGCCTCTTCGTAGCGCACGTCGGCGCCGCGGAGGGCACCTTCGACGGCGATCACCAGAAACGGCATCGCGACGAACGCCTGGGCGAGGATGACCGCGGTGGTGGTGAACGGCAGCGTGATCCCGAAGGTGGCGTCCAGCCAGCTGCCGACGATGCCGCGGCGGCCGAAGACCAGCAACAGCGCCACGCCGCCGACCACCGGTGGCAGCACTAGTGGCACGGTGATCAGGGCCCGCGCCAGCCGCCGGCCCGGCAGGTCGGTGCGGGCGAGTAGCCACGCCAGCGGCACGCCCAGCACAATGCAGAGTCCGGTGGCGACGGTGGCGGTGACCAGCGATAACCGCAGCGCGTCCAGCACCCCGGGGGCGGTCAGCCGCTCCGGCAGGGTCGACCACGGCGCCCGGATCACCAAACCGGCCAGCGGCAGCACCAAAAACCCGAGGCCCAGCAGCGCCGGCAGGAGCAGCAGCAGCGGCACCCGGTGACGGCTCCGGCGCTGGCGGCGCCAGCCCACGGACGGCGCGGCGGCAGCACCGGCGGCCGGTTGGTTGCGGGTGGACATCGCCTACGACACCTGCGTGCTAGGGGGTCTGGAAGCCGGCCTGCGCCAGCGCCGCCTGACCCGACTCGGAGAGTACGAAGTCGACGAACGCCGCCGCAGCGGGCGGGTTGCCGGCCCCGGCCAGGACCACGATCGGATAGTCATTGACTGCACGCTCCGATTCGGGAAAATCGACCGCCGCCACCCCGGCCGCCGATGCGGCGTCGGTGCGGTACACCAGTGCCGCGTCCACCTCCCCCAGCGTCAGCTTGGACAGGGTGCCGCGGACGTCTCGTTCCAGGGTGACCGGAGTGACCTCCACCCCCGCGGTGTCCAGCGCGGTACGCGCGGCGGCGCCGCACGGCACCTGCTCGCCGCAGAGCGCCACCTTCACCTCCGGATCGGCGAGGTCGGTCAGGCTGCCGATCCCGACCGGGTTGCCGTCGGCCACGGCGATGACGAGTTGGTTGCGGGCGAACCTGACCGGCTCGCCGTCGCCGCTGCCGGCATCGGTCACCGTCTGCATGGTGGCCGGGTTGGCCGCGGCGAAGACATCTGCGGGGGCGCCTTGGTTGATCTGCTGGGCGAGGATCGCACTGCCGGCGAAGTTGAACGTCACCGACACCGCGGGGTGCGCCGCCTCGAACTCGTCGCCGATCCGGGCGAACGACTCGGTCAGCGACGCCGCCGCGAACACCACCACCTCCCCGGTTAGCGGCCCGTCACCGCCGGCCGCGGCGGCCGGCTCAGCGTCCGCGTCCGGCGACCCGCCGCAGCCGGCCATCGCCACCGCCGCAGCGGTCAACCCCGCCACCAGGCCGGGTATCCGATGTGGGCTCACGTGGTGCTCCTCCCACTGGACAACTCCGCAGGGCTGGACCGCTCCACCACCACTGTGGTCGATTTGATCACCGCGACGGCGACCGAGCCGACCTGTAGGTCCAGCGCATCGACCGCCTCCCGACTCAGCAGCGAGACCAGCCGGAACGGGCCGGCCTGGATCTCCACCTGGGCCATGACGGTGTCCTTGGTCACCGCCGTCACGATGCCCCGCAGCCGGTTACGCGCGGAGGATGCCGCGACCGAGTCCGGCTCGCCGGCCTGGGCACGGACGAAGTCGGCGAGGTCCACCCCGGCGATCACCCGATGGCCATGCTCGTCGCGGGTTGCGACGAGCCGGCCCGAGTCGACCCATCGCCGCACCGTGTCCGCGCTGACCCCGAGCAGCTGCGCCGCCTCCCCGATCCGGAACACCGTCATGGCAGCCGAGTCTAGCTCCCCGCAGATGCGAGGCGAAAGCGCCGCAGCAACACTGTTTCGCCGCTGTGCGACACGATCACCCTCGCATCTGCGAAGCAGAAGATGCTACGCGCGCCCGGCGGCTCCGGCCGCCACCAGACCGGGGTAGCGAGGGAACACCACTCCGGTGGTACGGAGGATGAACCGCTTGAACGCCGCCACCGGCCGGCCGGTGCGCACCTTCCCCTTCGGCGTACCGTCGAGTTCGGTGGGCTGCAGGATGCCATCCCGCTGACCCAGGCTGATGCAGAGCGCGTCGTCCTTGACCCGCAACGGCTTCGGCGTACGCCCGGCCTCGCGGTCGGTGATCGCGTGGACCGCGCACACCGCGGCCAGCCCGCCGGGCCCGCAGCCCATCCGCAGCAGCCGCCCGTCGCGGTTCCGGATGGCCGCCACGTCCCCGATCCCGTAGATCTCCGGGTGCGACTCCGACCGCATGGTCGAGTCAACTACCAGCCGCCCACGCTCGTCCACCGCCAACCCGGCCGCCCGCGCCAGCGCCGGCACCGTGAACCCGGTAGTCCACGCCACCGCGTCGGCGGCAACGTGAGCCCCGTCCGCCAGCAGCACGCCGTCCGGGCCGACCTTGCCGACCGTGGCGTGCTCGAGCACCTGGATGCCGAACCGATCAGCCGCCCGGTGCAGATACTCCCTGCCCGGCTCGGACAGCTGCGCCCCCAGTGCCCCGCTGGTGACCAGGCGCACGGTCCGGTCGGGGTAGGTCTCGGCCAGCTCGGTCGCCACCTCGATGCCGGTCAACCCGGCGCCGGCCACCGCGACCGTGCCCGCGGTGCGCATCCGCTCATGCAGCCGCTCCGCCTGCTCGACGGCGGCGACGCCGTACGCGTGCTCGGCCGCTCCAGGAACGGTCGCCAGGTCGGCCTGGCTACCCATCGCGTACACCAACAGGTCGTAGCCGACCGGGTCAGCGGCGCCGGCCAGCACGACCTCCCGCGCCGCGGCGTCGATGCCGGTTACCTGGTCGACGAACAGCCGAATTCCGGTGCCCTTGAGCAGCCCTCGCAGGGGCAGCCGCCGCGACGGCCGGCCGCTGGCGACCTGGTGGTTGCGCATCCGCGGGACGAAGTAGTCACGGTTGTTGACCAGCGTGACCACCCCGTCGGTGCGATTGGCGAGTAGCTTGGCGGCGGCCAGGCCGGTATAGCCGGCGCCCAGCACCGCGATGCGTGGTGTCGTCGTCATTTTCGTTCCCCTCTCCTCGTCGTCAAGGAGTGAACGGGGCACGACGGCGATCCGTGACAACCCCGGGCGAGGAGGAGGTCACATTTTCTGGTTGCTGATGAAGGCGAGCTTGTCGGGATTAGTGACACTGCGGATGGCGACGATGCGGTCGCCGTCGAACTCCGGAAGGGTGATCGCGGTCAGGCGGTCGTCCAGGTAGACCACGACGGCGGGCTCGCCATTTACCACGTCGAGCTCGAACCGGAGCCGCTGCCGGAGTTCGCTCACGCCCAGCAAGCCACGCACGACCCGATCCCGGCCGACCACCGGGCGCCGCGCCGCTGGCGCCTTGCCGCCGCCGTCGGCCCAGGCGACCACATCCTCGGCGAGCATCCGCTCCAGCGCCGGCACGTCACCGTCCAACGCGGCCCGTATGAACTGCTCCAGGAGCTGCTGGCGCTGCTCCGACGTGGCGGCGAACCGCGGCCGCTCCGCGGTGATGTGTTGCTGCGCCCGCCGGTACAGCTGGCGGACGTGCGGCTCCGTTACCTCAAGGATCTCGGCGATCTCACGGTGGCTGTGCCCGAACGCCTCCCGCAAGACGAACACCGCCCGCTCCGGCGGGGTGAGCCGCTCCAGCAGCGCCAGCATCCCCAGCGACAACGACTCCCGCTGCTCCACGGTCTCCAACGGGCCGAGCGCACCGTCGCTGGTCGCCACCGGCTCGGGCAACCAGGGTCCCACATACTGCTCCCGGCGCGCCCGCGCGGAAGTGAGCCGGTCCAGGCACAGGTTCGTCACCACTTTGGTCAGCCACGCCTCCGGGGAGACCGCACTGTCGCTCCGCTCCCAGCGCAGGTACGCGTCCTGCACCACATCTTCCGCCTCGGACGCCTCCCCCAGCATCCGGTAGGCCACCCCGAACAGGCGCCCACGGTTTGCCTCGAACCGCTCCAGCCGCTCCTGGGTCACACCCATGACCAGCTCCCGACCGTCACCCTCGGTCCCCGCTGGGGCAGGCGAAGAGGGCCGCCGAAAGACAGGGAAACGGACATAACTGACACACCCTCCGTCCAGCTCCGGAAAGGTCGGATGCTCCCCAGCGTAACCGTCAGAAGGTGACCTCGCGGTCGACGCCCGCCACCACGATCGTGACGATCTCGCGGGCGAGCGCCGTGAGCACCGGTGCACAGCGATGCCGCGGGACTACGTTGCAATCAGCTCCTAACATCGCGCCGAGATCGTGACTCGGCAGACTGTATCGCCAGGCTTCTGCGCGACTAGTCCACGTACCGAGATCTTTCATGATCTTGAAACCGGCCGTGACCTATCGACTGAAAACGGACTTCGCGAGGGCCCTCTCGGCCAAACTAATCACCTCAACATCTTGCGCCGGCTCATGCAGGCTCGCAATTCCAGAACGCAGGAATCTCCCGAGTTCATGGCTGCGGTCAACAGATTGCTGAGGAGTAAGCCACCTACTCCATTCAACCACTTGACCAAGTCGTGAATCTAGAATAGCGGGCCGGGACGCAGGAGAAACAAAAATCAGCTTGATAGCAGCGGCCAGCCGATTCAACGGCAAGTCGTGCCCCGACAGGATGAGATCCAATTCGTCGGCTACTTCCATCTCCACGCCAGAGGCGACTGCCACCGAGAAGAGGGGGTGGCCTGCCACACTTGTAAGTTCTCTCTCTTCATGCACCTCACCGATCAGAACATCCACGCGAGAGGCAAGCCCCGGATCATCGACCGAGACTCTGATCGGGGTTGTTCCCAAGTCTCCGGCAGCGAAGGAATGCATGCCAACCTTCTCAATATCGAAGACGAATAGATACTGACTTGAAAGCTCCAATTTAGCTACAACGACCTCGGTGCCGACGCGAGGTCCAATACCGTTCCACAGGCGAACCCTCACCAGACCGGCCTGTCCGCGGGTTGCCAGCAGGACATGGGAGGAAGATACGGCAGCCGCACCTTGGAGAGTCACATCGGTATCGAGGTCCAGTTTATTCCCGATAACGAGAACTCCATGATTGGCGTAGACGTCCACTAGACCGATCTGCACAATTCTCCCTCCCATGGCTTAAGCCTGCGCAGCTAGCTGCTATATATGGTCGGGCAAGAGCTCGGGAACCCGAAGACCACCTACGAGCACTTCAGTTTCAATCGACTGCCTGGCGCCTACAGGCGCTAGCGGTTGCCGTGATTTCGGCCATTTACGCCTCGTGACATCCAGCTTGCGGAGAAGCCGCCCTCCTCAAAGAACATTGTGAAGCCGGCAGTCTCTCGCGAACCGCTAAAATGAAGTCGGGCCGCCGTATTAACCTCGAAGACCCGATATCTACGGTTGATCGAATGTAGCCAAGAGTAGGCGATACTCTTTATTCCCGGACTCGAGGGAGACCTCAATAACGAAATCCGACAGCGCGTTCGTCGTTGGCTTCCCATCTGGATCAGCAGCGCCAGACTCAGCCTTCCAATCGATCAAGTGGATGGTAACGGCGTAGCGCCCCAGGCCCGTAGGCAGCGCCACGGAATCTATGCCCGAATATTGACCCACAGCCTCTAGCCCACCAAGTGCAGTCCGCCCCTTAGCGATCAGCAAATATGGCTTCGACGAAACCAGTCGGTGCCGGCTTTCGCGCTCCGTCAGGCCGCCGGAAGGGTCCCCATATCGGACGGTGAATTGATAAGCACCACCTCCCCGATGTTGATCGGAACGAACACTCCTACCTCGATGTGACGGAGAAGCGCAACGTCGTCGGACACCTCGCTTTCCCATTCGTCCAAGCTGGCCACACCTACGAAGTGCTCGGGCTGCCAGACCCCGAACATCCCAGCGTCGGTCCTGATAGCCCGAGTCAACTCCCACCCGTCCGAAGGCACAACGGAGTGAGCAGGGGTTTGGGAGCTCACTGGAGAAGCTCGCGGTAGGCAGCCGGGTCGACCGTGTCGTGGTCGCAGCGTCTGATCAGATCGTCCCGGCGCTTGGCCACCTCGTAGGCGTCCATGCCCAGCCGGTCGCAGAGGTCGGCATGGACGCCGACCAGCGGCCCGCTGATCTCGTCCGGGTCGATGTTTCGCAGGTAGTAGGCGTCGATCAGGAAGCCTGCCAGCTCATCCCAGACCAGCAACGCCTCCTCGATCAGCTCCAACGCCTCAGGGGTCGCCGGATACGAACCGAGGATCTGCGCCTCGTCCACCAACTGTTGCCCCGCGAGTTCGATGTCCCGGATCTCCCAACGGCGCCTACCGGTCACGTCGGCGGCGGCCGACACCACCTCCGCGAACCGGTCGAACGCGGCGCGGTCGGGCGCCCCGAGCATCCCCGCCGCCGCAAGAAGGTCCACCGCGAACTGGCGGCCCGCGACCGCCTGCGCGGCCACCAGCTCCGCCAACTGTCGCGGCGGGACCCGCGCCACCGCGGCCAGGTAGTGCGCGTACTCATCAGACACCTCGATGGTGCTGGGTGGGCTCGCATCGCCGGACCATCGGATCTCTGACTCGATCGCCACCAGCGCTACCGCTGCCGCGTGCCCGCACCAGTCGCCAGGCGGCGCCGGGCAGTCGCACTCACGGGTCAACTCCTGGTCGACCACACCCACCCACGGCAGGAAAGCTCCCCGCTCCTCGCGTACCGCCGCCTGAGCCCCGCCGTTGACCGACTCGACCTCACCCACCGCACCGGCCCGCTGCAGCGCATCCGCCGCCTGCCGCACCTCGACCGGTAGCGAGTCGCCGAACGCCTGACCATCAATCACGACCGCCACGACCGCTGACCTTACGCTGTGCCTGCCAGGTCCGCGAATAGCAGCTCCACCACTCGCTCCTCAGGTACGGCCAGCCCGGAGGTACGCAACGCCTCCGCCAGCTCCAGATCCCACGGCACCTCGGTGACGACTAGTCCAAGGCCTGCGCGAGTGTGTCGGCGGTGGCGATCCGACCGGTCCAGGTCTTGAGCTGGTCGAGGGTGGCGGCGTCGAGACGGTCCCGCACGTGCTGCGGCAACGGCCCGAACCTGGCGGCCAGGAACTCCGCCAGCGCCTCGGCCCGCCCCCGGGCCTCGCCCCGGGCCTCCAGTTGTTCCGCGATGGTCATGAACGCCTCCTCTGCGGTGGGTCCCAGCTCGGCGACCAGGTCATGCAGCTCGTCAGCGGGTAACTCACCTACCCTCTGAATATAGCTGAGCAGGCAGACGAAATCGTCCCAGCCGCCGGGCCGGCGCAGCACCTCCGCCAGTTGATCGGACCACCGCCGCAGATCCTCGGCCAGACCGGGATTGCCCGGGGCGATCTTTAGCAACAGCAGGGTCAGCCGCAGCGGCGCGGTGACCGGCCGCGCCCGCAGTGCCGCCTCATCCACCACCGTAAGATCGTCGAGCAGAAACCGCAGTTGGGGGAGGTATTCGCTGGCGGCTTTGGCGGTGTCGGGGTCGAGGTCGATCAGGTCGGACAGGTCTCTGGGGGCGTGCCAGGCGCGACGGTTGTGGTGGACCACCAGCGGGATAACCGCCGGCAGCCGATCGGCCTTGGGGTTCGCGTCGAGGTGCTTGTCCCAGATCCGCATGATGTAGCGCAGCATCCGCAACGGCATGAGCTTGTCGCTGCTGCTCTGGTGCTCGATGAGGAGGTAGATGTAGGCGTCGTGGCCGGCCAACGGGGCGGTGAACAGGAGGTCGGTGTGGCGCCACCGCAGGGTAGGGTCCACAAAGCTGCCCGGATGCAGCGCCAGCCGGCCAAGATCCAGCTTCTCGGAGAGTTCGGCGGGCAGCAACGCACGAAGTTGTGAGGCGGCGTTGGCGGGCTTGCTCAGCATCCGCCGGAACACCGCGTCGTGAGGACTCGACTCAGCCGACATGCTCGGCAACCTACCGGCAGCCACCGACATCACTGCCTTGCGAGATGCCATCCGAGCCAGCCAGCGCCCGCCTCGAGGTTAGGCTGGAGAGATGAGCTGGTCCCCGCTGCCGGACCTGGAGTACGCAGTGGTGGGCGGCTTGCGGATCGCCTTCCGCCGGGTGGGCGCCGGGCCACCGTTGGTGCTGCTGCACGGGGCGCTCTGCGACAGCCGGGTGTGGCACGCCCAGCTGGCGGACCTGTCCGACGAGTTCACCGTGGTGGCGTGGGACGCCCCCGGCTGCGGCGGCTCCGCCGACCCACCGGAGACGTTCCGCCTGCCCGAGTACGCCGACCGCCTGGCGGAGCTCGTCGCCGCGCTGGGATTGACCAGGCCGCATATCCTGGGCCACTCGTTCGGCGCCGGGCTCGCGCTGGAGCTCTACCGCCGCCACCCGTCGCTGCCCAGCTCCCTGCTGCTCGCTGGCGGGTACGCCGGATGGGCCGGCTCGCTCCCCCCGGAGGCCGTCGAGCAACGTCGACACGCGGCGCTCGCGGTGGCGCAACAGCTGTCGCATGGACGGTTCTCACCCGAGTCGGTGCCTGGGTTGTTCTCTTCAGCGATGTCGGACGACCAAGCGGCGTACCTGGCTCAGATCATGTCCGACATCCGGCCGGCGGCGACCCGGGTCATGGCACACGGTTTCGCGGAGGCGGACCTACGCGATGTCCTGCCGCTGATCGAGGTGCCCACCCTGCTGCTCTACGGCAGCCTTGACGAGCGGTCACCGCTGGCGATCGCCGAGCAGCTCTTCGCCTCGATCCCCGATGCCCAGCTCGTGGTGCTTCCCGGCCTGGGCCACGAGAGCTACTTCGAGTCGCCGACCGTCTTCGACGGACAGGTCCGTCGCTTCCTGGCCGATATCCCGTGACCCGGTCGGCCCGGTGGCGCCCCGCCGAGGTTACTGACGGGTAGCATGGTGGCAAGAAGGTCCACGCCCCAGCTAGAGGAGGCGCGCAGTGCCACGAACCGCCCGGGATGTCGTATTTGTCGACGGCGTCCGTACCCCGTTCGGCAAAGCCGGCGGGATGTACGCCGAGACCCGAGCCGATGACCTGGTCATCCGCTGTCTACGGGAGCTGCTACGACGAAATCCGCAGCTACCGCCCGAGCGGGTCGACGAGGTCGCCATCGCCGCCACCACCCAAATCGGCGACCAGGGCCTGACCATCGGCCGGACCGCCGCGTTGCTGGCCGGACTGCCCAAGTCGGTGCCGGGCTTCGCCATCGACCGAATGTGCGCCGGCGCGATGACCGCGGTCACCACCGTCGCCGGCGGCATCGCCATGGGGGCCTACGACGCCGCGTTCGCCGGCGGCGTCGAGCACATGGGCCGGCATCCGATGGGTGAGGGGGTCGACCCCAACCCTCGGATCCTCGCCGAGCAGCTGGTCGACCCGTCAGCGCTGGTGATGGGCGCGACCGCGGAGAATCTCCACGACCGGCTGCCGCACATCAGCAAGCAACGCTCGGACGCCTTCGCGCTCGCCTCCCAGGAGCGCACCGCCAAGGCGTACGCCGACGGCAAGCTACAGCCCGACCTGGTAACGATCGCGACCCGCAACGCCGAGGCCGGCTGGGGTCTGGCCGGGGTCGACGAGGCGCCGCGGGAGACCTCGCTGCCCGCCCTTGCTGGGTTGAAGACTCCGTTCCGCCCGCACGGCAAGGTGACCGCCGGCAACGCCGCCGGACTCAACGACGGCGCCACCGCCTGCCTGGTCACCGCCGAGGAGGTCGCCCGCGAACTCGACCTGCCGGTGGCGATGCGGCTCGTCTCGTACGGGTTCGCCGGGGTGGAGCCGGAGGTGATGGGCTTCGGCCCGGTCCCCTCGACCGAGAAGGCGCTGCGACTGGCGGGACTGTCCATCGACGACATCGGCCTGTTCGAGCTGAATGAGGCGTTCGCGGTGCAGGTGCTCGCCTTCCTCGACCACTTCGGCATCGACGACGACGACCCGCGGGTCAACCCGTGGGGCGGCGCGATCGCGGTCGGCCACCCGCTCGCCGCCTCCGGGGTCCGGCTGATGACCCAGCTGGCCCGGCACTTCGCGGAACGGCCGCAGGTGCGGTACGGGCTGACCGCGATGTGTATCGGCATCGGCATGGGCGGCACCGTGATCTGGGAGAACCCGCACTGGGAGGGCCAGTGAGCGCGAACACCGCACCGTGCGAGGACCGCAGCCGCGAAGCAAGGAAGGAACTGCAGTGAGTGACGTGGAGTTCGCAGAAGAAGTCGTCACCAACGCGCTGCTGCGGCAGGTGACCGTACCCGGGCTCGCC
This sequence comes from Natronosporangium hydrolyticum, assembly GCF_016925615.1. NCBI lineage: Bacteria > Bacillati > Actinomycetota > Actinomycetes > Micromonosporales > Micromonosporaceae > Natronosporangium > Natronosporangium hydrolyticum. The sequence goes on along the minus strand of NZ_CP070499.1, from coordinate 1,694,510 downwards.
AAGCCGGCAGCCCTGATCACATTGGACAATGGCCACGACCACACCAAGCCGAGCACCCTCGGGCCGGCCGGGTTGGCCAGCCTGGAGCAGGCGATCGAGGAGGCGCTCGCCGCCGACCCCGCGTTCATCGCGGTCACCGGCAAGCCGTACATCTTCAGCGTCGGCGCTGATCTGAACGGGATGCCGCTGATCCGCAGCCGGGAGCAGGCGTTGGAGCTGGGGCAGCTCGGCCATCGGGTGTTCGGGCGGCTCCGGGACTCGCCGGTACCGACCTTCGCCTTTATCAACGGCGCCGCGATGGGCGGCGGGCTGGAGCTGGCGCTGCACTGCCACTACCGCACCCTCTCCGGTGGCGCGCGGGCGCTGGCGCTACCCGAGGTGATGCTCGGCCTGGTACCAGCCTGGGGCGGCACCCAGCTGCTACCGAACCTGATCGGCATCATCGGCGCCGCCCAGGTGGTGATCCAGAACCCGTTGCAGCAGAACCGGATGCTCCGCGCCGACAAGGCCGCCGAGCTGGGCATCGCCGACGTATTGCTCGAGCCCGCCGACTTCCTGGAGCGCTCCCTGGAGTGGGCGGCCGGCGTCGTCCGCGGTGACGTCGCCGTATCCCGCCCGGAGATCGACCCGGACGCCTGGGACGGGGTGGTGGCCTTCGCCCGGCAGCAGCTCGACGAGCGGCTCCACCAGGCCGCACCGGCACCGTACCGGGCGTTGGAGCTGTTGGCGGCGGCGAAGGACACCTCGTTCACCGAGGGTGCCGCAGCCGAGGACGAGGCCCTGGCCGACCTGGTCATGAGCGACGAGCTACGCAGCGGCGTCTACGCCTTCGACCTGGTCCAGCGACGGGCCAAGCGACCCGCCGGGGCCCCGGACCGGAAGCTGGCCCGCGATGTCAGCAAGGTCGGCGTCGTCGGCGCCGGGTTGATGGCCAGCCAGCTGGCGCTGCTCTTCGCCCGCCGGCTGGAGGTGCCGGTGGTGATGACCGATATCGACCAGGACCGAGTCGACAAAGGTCTGTCCTACGTTGAGGGCGAGATTGACAAGCTGCGGGCCAAGGGGCGGCTCGACGAGGGTAAGGCGGCGAAGCTACGCAGCTTGGTCTCCGGCACGGTGGACAAGACCGAGGCGTACGCGAAGGCAGACTTCGTGGTGGAGGCGGTCTTCGAGGAGCTCTCGCTGAAGCAGCGGATCTTCGCCGAGCTAGAAGAGATCGTCAGCCCCGAGTGCATCCTGGCTACCAACACCTCGTCGCTGTCGGTGACCGACATGGCCGCCGGCTTGAAGCACCCGGAGCGGGTGGTCGGTTTCCACTTCTTCAACCCGGTCGCGGTGATGCCGCTGCTGGAGGTGGTACGCGGCGGGACTACCGACGATGCCACCCTGGCCACTGCGCTTTCGGTCGGCAAGCAACTCAAGAAGTCCTGTGTGCTGGTGGGGGACGCGCCCGCGTTCGTGGTCAACCGGTTGCTGTTCCGGTTCCTCGGTGAGGTCTTCGACGCGATCGACCACGGCACTCCGGTGGCGGTGGCGGACACCGCACTGGACCCGCTGGGCCTGCCGATGCGGCCACTGCGACTGTTGGAGCTGGTGGGCACCGGGGTGACCCACCACATCGCACAGATTATGCACGATGCCTTCCCGGACCGGTTCGGGGTTAGCGAAAACTTGGCCCGGCTCGCGGAGAGCGGCGCCACCACGCTACTCACCGAGGACGGCTCGCTCGACCCGGAGCTGGTTGCAAAGCTCAAGACCGGCGACGACCCGCGTACCGGCGAACAGGTACGCGACCGGGCGCTGGCCGCCCTGGCGCAGGAGATCCAGTTGATGCTCGACGAGCAGGTGGTCTCCGACCCGCGCGACATCGACCTGTGCCTAATCCTGGGCGCCGGCTGGCCGTTCCACCTGGGCGGGATTACTCCTTACCTGGACCGTGCCGGAGTGTCGGAGCGGGTCAACGGTGGCCGGTTCCTGCCGCCGGGGGTCGCGAGCGTGCCTGAGTAGACCCGACCCGAGTAGCCCAACTTGGTTGGCTGGGGAGGGATCTTGCGCACCGGAATGTCGGACTTTTCCGGGCGCTTGATCCCTCCCCAGCCAACCAAGAGGGCCGGGAGGGTCAAGCGGAGGCTACGGGCAGCCGGATGGTGACCTCCAGCCCGCCCTCGTCGAGCGCCACCGCGCTCACCGTGCCACCGTGGGCGTCACAGACCGCCCGTACGATCGCCAGCCCGAGCCCCGCGCCGCGGGCGCCGGTCCGCTCCCGGCCACCCCGACGGAACGGTTCGAACAGGCCGGGCACGTCCGCCTGCGCCACTTCGAAGCCGGTGTTCGCGACCACCAGCCAGGCATATTCCGGGTCGGCCCCGGTCTCCACCCACAATTGACCGTGGAGATGGTTGTAGCGGACACCGTTCTCAAGCAGGTTGCCGGCGAGCCGTTCCAGCAGGCTCGGATCGCCGACCACCGGGGCCGGATCGAGCGTGGTGGAGATGTGCAGGCTGAGCCGCTTCGCTTCGCGGTCGATGGCCGACAGCGCCGCGGCGGCGCCGTCGGCCAGGTCCGTCTCCACCTTGCGGACCAGCCGCCGCCCGGACTGGGCCTCGCTGCGGGCGAGCACCAGCAGCGCCTCGACCAGACTGTTGGCGCGCTCCGAGGCGTCGCGCACCACCCGCGCCATCCGCCGGTACTCGCCCAGGTCAGCATCGGGATCGTCGAGAGTCACGTCGACCTCGGTCCGCATCACCGCCAGCGGGGTACGCAGCTCGTGGGAGGCGTTGGCGACGAACCGTTTCTGGCTCTCGAACGACTCCGCCAGCCGGTCCAGCATCGCGTCGAAGGTGCCGGCCAGCTCCGCGACCTCGTCGTGGGCGCCGGCGTACCGGATCCGTTCGTCGAGGTTCTCTTCACCGAGCCGTTGCGCGGTGGCGGTGACCCGGTGCAGCGGTCGCAACGCCCGCCCGACAAGTAGCCACGCCATGCCCATCCCCAGCAGGGTGACCAGCAGCAGCGACGGCAGTCCTACCGTAAGCAGACCGGTGGGCTGTTCCCAACGCAGCGAAGCCAGTGCCCCGAGCAACAACCCTGAGCCGAAGAGCAGCGCCCCGTTGAGCAGAATCAGCCGCAGCCGCAGTGTGGGACGCAGCGGCACACGGCGCAGCCAGCGGCTGCTCATCCGGCAGCGTCCCGGGCGACCCGGTAGCCGGAGCCGACCACCGTCTCGATCAGTGGCGGGTCACCGAGCTTACGACGCAATGTCCGGACCGTCACCCGGACCGTGGTCGTGAACGGGTCGGCGTTGGCGTCCCACACCCGCTCCAGTAGCTCCTCGCTGGAGACCACCCCACCGCGCGCCGACAGCAGCGCTTCCAGCACCCCGAACTCTTTACGGGTCAGCTCGACCGGCGTGCCGGCGCGGCTGACGCTGCGCTTGGCGGGATCGAGCACCAAGTCGGCGACGGTGAACACCGGCGGTGCCGGAGGCGTCGCCCGCCGGCCCAGCGCCCGCACCCGGGCCGCCAGCTCGTTGAAGGCGAACGGTTTCGGCAGGTAGTCGTCGGCGCCCAACTGCAGCCCGGCCACCCGCTCATCGACGCTGTCCGCGGCGGTCAGCATCAACACCCGGGTGAGGGCGCCGGACGCCGCAAGCTCGGCGCAGATCTCGTCGCCGTGTTTGCCGGGTAAGTCCCGGTCCAGAACGACCACATCATACCGGGTCACATACGACATTTCGTGACCGGTGTCGCCGTCGTAAGCAACGTCGACCGCCATCCCCTGCCGCCGCAGGCCCCGCGCGATCGCATCGGCCAGGTTGCGTTCGTCCTCTACAACCAGCACTCGCATGGCCATAACCTAGCGCAGGCCCGGCCGCGCAGTGACGTTGATCATGACGTCGATGCGAGTTACCAGCGCCACACCCACAGCTGCTGGCCATACTGGCACGCCAGCCCGCCCGGGAAGCTCTCACACCGCTCGGGCTCGCCGGTCACCATCTCATGCACCACCAGCTCCAGCGTAGTGAGGTTCAACGTCGCCACCCGTGGTTCCTCGCCACGGACCAACGCCAGGCCATGGCCCGCCGCCCGACCGCGCAAGTCTCCGGCGAGTAGCGGCTGCCACTGCCAGCCCGCCAGCTCCACCACCGGCTCCCCGGTCGCCGGATCGTGCAGCGCCAACTCCCGACCGCCGGGCAATTGCACCAGCAACCAGTCGCCGACCGGGGCGACGAACCCGCTGTGGGCCAGCTCCCACGCCGGCTCCCCGGTCGCCGGGTCGAGCCCGAGCGTGCGGTGCCCTCCCGCAACAGGCGCCGACGCGTCATCAGCCGCTGGCGGCGCCTCCGCCGGGCCCGGCACCGTATGCAGGCAGAGCACCGGCCCACAGGGCTCCATCCGGGAGAACAGTCCCGCCGGCCGCTCCCAGCTCTGCCGCAGGGTGTCCAGCGGGTAGCCACGCACCGTTGCGCAGCGAAGTGGCGGGCCCGGGCTCGCCCCGTCATCCGGGCAATCGGTCCGCTGCAGCAGCACCAACGACTCTGCCGCCACCGCCGGCCAGCTATAGCCGAGCAGCTCGGCCGATACCACCGCGCCGCGGCCCTGTAGCTCCCCGGTCGCCGGGTCCCGCAGCGCCAACTCCCGGTCCTGGGAGATAGTCACCACCAACGGCGGCTCCGCCAACAGCCACGCGTACGCCCCCGCCGGGACGTCTGCCTCCCACAGCTCCTCGCCGGTGACCAGGTCGACGCCGACCAGTTCATGTGCGATCGGCTCCCCATGCTCCCCGAGGCTGCGCTGATAGCCGCTAAGCGACAGCGCGTGGTCGATGCCGGGCACTAGCTCCAGACCTGGACGGGACCAGCGCACCTGCCCGGTCGCAGGCTCCAGCCCGACGGAGCTCGCGGGGTCCACCAACATCCGCCCGTCGGTGGTCGGGAACAGCCCACGCCCTCCGGTGATCTGCCAGTCCCGCTCTCCGCTGTCTAGGTGGTACGCGGTCAGGTGGCCGGAGTCATGCTCGACCAGCAACCGCCCGTCCACCACTTGCAGGCCGCCCGACGCCTCTCCCGGCAGGTCCACCACGGTAAGTCGCGCGCCGTGAAACTGGCCCACCTCGCCGCCGAGCCCGAGCACCAACGCCAGCACCAACAGCGGCGCCAGCCAGCGCCGGTGCCGCTGCCAACCGGTCCGCAACTGCCGCGACCAGGCCGGCCGAGAACCTCCACTGTGGTAATCAGCGCCGACCGAGAGGTCGCCAAGATCGATCGAGGGCTCGGGGTGGGGCTTCACCACAATGGCTCCAGGCGCTCGGGCGGCAGGCCCGCTCAGGATACCGAGCGCCTACCGACGCCCTACAACGCGTCGATCCGGGACAGCTCCTCATCGGAGAGCTCGAAGCCCCACAGGTCGAAGTTGCTGGCGATCCGCTCCGGGGTAGCGGACTTCGGGATCACCGGAATCCCGTGCTCCAGGTGCCACCGCAACACCACCTGAGCCGGGGTGACCCCGCGCCGCTCGGAGATCTCCCGCAGCACCGGGTCCGACAGCCGAGTGCCTTTGAGCGGGCTGTAGCCCTCCAACACCACCGCCCGCTCCCGATGCTCGTCGAGCACGTACGGGTCGTGGCGGGCCGGGCTCCACGGCACCTGGTTGACCGCCGGCAGCTCACCGGTCGCCGTCGCCAGCAGGTCGAGCTGATCGACGTCGTAGTTGCTGACCCCGATCGACCGGACCAACCCTTCGTCGCGCAGCGCCAAAAACTCTCGCCAGGTCGGCACCCCGTCCTGCTCGATCGGCGGGGCGTGGATCAACCACAGGTCGAGGTAGTCGGTGCCCAGCGCGCGCAGGCTCGCATCCAGCACGCGCCGCTCCCGACCGGCGTCGCTCGGCTGTAATTTGGTGGTAAGGAAGACATCTTCCCGGGGCAGGCCACTGTCGCGTACCGCGCGCCCCACCTCCGCCTCGTTGCCGTACATGGTGGCGGTGTCGAGATGCCGGTAACCGACCGCCAACGCGTACGAGACCGCCTGATAGGCCGGTTCGCCACGGATCTGCCAGGTGCCGAACCCCACCATCGGCATCGTCACCCCGCCGGCGAGCGTCACGTTCTCATTGCCCATGCCGCCGATTCTCCCCGAGCCGTCGACCTCGCGCCCGCTGCTCCGATGTACCAGTAGCAACGATTCGAAGGGAGCACCACCCATGCAACAGATCACGACCTGCCTGTGGTTCGACCACCAGGCGGAAGCGGCGGCCAACTACTACTGTTCGCTCTTCGAAGACGCCCGGATCGTGGCGGTCCAGCGGACGGGAGAGGCCGGTCCTGGTGAACCCGGCTCCGCGCTGCTGGTCACCTTCGAGCTAGCGGGGCAGCGCTTCTTCGCCCTCAACGGTGGCGGCGACCGCGCGTTCTCCGAGGCGATCTCGCTCCACGTGAACTGCCGCGACCAGGCGGAGGTGGACCACTTCTGGGACCGGTTCATCGCCGACGGCGGCGAGGAGAGCCTCTGTGGCTGGCTGAAGGACCGGTACGGGGTCTCGTGGCAGATCGTCCCGGAGGCGCTGCCGACGATGCTGGCCGACCCGGACCCGGCCCGGGCGGGGCGGGTGATGCAGGCGATGCTGCAGATGCGCAAGCTCGACCTGCCCGAGCTGACCCGGGCCTACGAAGGCGCCTGATTACCGGGCGGTGGTGACTGAGCTACCGGGGCCACCACCGCCGGCTCAGTCACCCCACCCGCCGCTCAAGTTCAGTGAGCCAGGCGTCGAGGTGGGGGCAGGTCGCCCGCAACTTCGCCAATCCCAACTCCTGGATACACAGCGGGCCGTCAATCGTCTTGCTGTATCTCGGGAGTGCCGCGCTAATCCGTTTGGACGGCGCCGTGTCGACGCCATCGTTGACGAGTTCCGGGCCCCCGGCCGAGGTCACGACGTGGTGCAGACGGGACGCGGTTCTGCATTCCGGGAGCGTCGGCGGGGAACGCATGGCGGTGAGCCGGGCCGGATTCAACCACCGGTCAGCTGGGTGGCTGACCGCCGCCCACCGGGGCGGGTGAGCCGGCAGGAGTCGCCGCAGCCTCGGCGGCCCGCTGGGCCTGCTCGGCCCGCTGGGTCAGCCGGTGCGCTCGCGCCGACCAGCCGACCGCGCCGGCCCACAGCAACGCCAGCACGAGGTAGGTGGTGGCCCGGACCACCGGCGGGGCGGCGATCGTCTCGGTGACGAAGAGCGTCCGCACGTTCGTCACCACGATCAACCCGCCGGTGAGCGAGCCGAGCATTCGGGGCGGGATGTGCCGGGCCAGCCAGGCCGCGATCGGGGCCGCCAGCACCCCGCCGAGCAGCATCACCGCCACCCAGGCGAGATTGACCCCGCCCAGCCCGAGCCCGACCAGGAAGCCGGCGCTGCCCGCGACCACCACCGCGAACTCGGCGGCGCTGATGGAGCCGATCACCTTGCGGGGCTCCAGCCGGCCGCTGGCGAGTAGGGCGGTGGTGCCGACCGGCCCCCAGCCGCCACCGCCGGTGGAGTTCATGAACCCGCCGACCAGCCCGAGCGGGGTGAGAAACCGGGATCGCAGCGGTTTGCCGAGCTTGCCGCGGGGGGTGCCGCGCAGGGTGAAGCGGATCAGGATGTAGGTGCCGAGCCCGAGCAGGATGCCGGACATGATCGGGCGGGCATGCTCGGTGGCGAGCCAGCTGAGGAAGGTGGCGCCAGCGAACGCGCCCACCGCCCCGGGGATCGCGATCCGCCACACCACCTGCCAGTCGACGTTGCCGAACCGCCAGTGCGCGAGCCCGGACACGAACTGGGAGCCGACCTGCGAGAAGTTCACGGTGGCGGAGGCGAGCGCCGGGGCGGTGCCCAGGGTGAGCAGGAAGGTGGTGGAGGTGACGCCGTAGCCCATGCCCAGCGCCGAATTGATCATCTGCGCGCCGAATCCGACCAGTCCGAGCAGCAGCAGCGCCGGCATGCTCCACCCCCCGCCATTCCTACTTAACAGGTAGGAATGGTAGACGTAGCCGCTCCGACGGGTAAAGGCCAATTTCACTTCGTGGTACGGCGGCGTTCCGGCGGTCAGTCGCCGGCACGGCGACGCAGGAACGGAAAGACCGCCCAGAGCAGCACGAACCCGATGCCCGCGGCGGCGCTGACCAGCACCGCCACCACGCGCGGTAACACCACATCGGTAGCGAGCAGCAGCGCGCTGACGATCGACACCAGCACCATCATCAGCCCGCCGAACGCCATCCGGTGCGCGTAGACGACTAGCTCGGGCTTGTGTCCGCGGCGGAACAACACCCGGTGGTACGCGACCGGGGCGATGATCAGCGCCGCGGCGGCGGTGGCCGACAACAGCGCCACCAGGTAGGCGGAACGGGCGAAAGCGTCGGCGTCGGCCGCGAACCCCGGGGTGAACGCCAGGATCAACAGGAACGCGAAGAGGATCTGCACCCCGGTCTGAGCGACTCGCAGCTCCTGCAACAGCTCGTTGAAGTTGCGCTGCCAGCGCTGCAGGTCGGTCTCTCCGGCCGGGCCGGTCGACGCTGTGAGATCGGGTGGCTCTACCGGCTCGGTCATCCCTCCAGCGTGCCACCGCACCAGAAGGCCCTCACCACCAATGACAGAGGGTGACTTTCGACGTACCTTCGGTAGTGGGACCGGCGACCCATCCGCGTTCGCCGGCAAGGGGGGATCACCATGTTCGTACAGGTCATCCACGGGCACATCTCGGATCGGGACGAGATGTACGACGCTATGCAGAGCTGGGCCCGCGACCTCGCACCCGGAGCCGAAGGCTGGCTCGGCACCACCGCCGGAGTGACCGCCGACGACGAGTTCATCGCGCTGGTGCGATTTGAGTCGCCGGAGGCGGCGCAGCGCAACAGCCATCGGCCCGAGCAGCACCAATGGTGGATGGAGACGTCGAAGCTGTTCCTCGGCAGCGCCACCTTCCACGACTGCACCGACGTCGACACCTTCCTGCAGGGCGGCTCGGACCAGGCCGGCTTCGTCCAGATCCTGCAGGGCCGTTCCAGCGACCCGGCGCAGCTGGTGGCGCTCACCAAGCGGCACGAGGACGGGGTACGCAGCTACCGGCCCGACATCATCGGCGGGCTCATCGCACACCACGGCGACGCCGCCCGGTTCACCGAGGCGGTCTACTTCACGTCGGAGGCCGAGGCCCGGACGGGCGAGCGCAAATCGCCGCCGCCCGAGCTCGCTGACCTCTTCAGCGCCGACTCGGACCTCTACGCCGACCTGCGCTACCTCGATCTGCCGGAGCCCTGGCTCTACTCGCCGAGCGGCTGAGCCCGCCACCCCGGCGAGCATGAGCAGCGGCACGCCGCCGCGCTCATGCTCACCGGGGCATCCGGGTCCTAGACCGGTTCCAGCCGTTCCCGCGGGGCATCCGGATCGTCCGGATCGGCCCGGCCCTCGGTCACCGACTTCCAGTCGGGGCGTTCGAAGAACGCGCGGGTCCCCTTCGCCACCAGCACCGACAGCAGGATCAAGCCGATCAGGTTGGGCAGCGCCATCAGTCCGTTGAGCACATCGGCGAAGGTCCAGACCAACCCCAGCTCGAAGACCGCGCCCGCGAAGATCGCCAGGCAGAAGACCACCCGGTACGCCCCGATCGGACGCACCCCGAACAGCCGCTCCAGACACCGCTCGCCGTAGTACGCCCACCCGAGCAGCGTCGAGAAGGCGAAGAACACCACACCCAGCGAGACGATGATGCCGCCCTGATCACCGGGCAGGCCCTCCCGGAACGCACCAGCGGTCAGCGAAGCGCCGGTCAGCGCGTCCCCGGCGGCATCCACATGCTGCCAGGCGCCGGTGACCACGATCGTCAGCCCGGTAAAGCTGACCACCACCAGGGTGTCCAGGAACGTCTGGGTCATCGACACCAACGCCTGGCGTACCTCGTGAGTGGTCTTCGCCGCGGCAGCGGCGATCCCACCGGTCCCCAACCCGGACTCGTTGGAGAAGATGCCCCGGGCGACCCCCCAGCGCAACGCCGCCAGGAACCCGGCCCCCACGAAGCCACCGACCGCCGCGGTGCCGGTGAAGGCGTCGTTGAAGATGGTCTGTAGCGCTCCCGGCAGCTGATCGGCGTTGAGCACCAGCACCACGGTCGCGCCGAGGATGTAGAAGATCGCCATGAACGGCACGAAGGCGGCGGTGAACCGGCCGATCATCTTGATCCCACCGAGGATCACCAGCGCCGCCACCAGCATCAGCACCAGACCGGTCAGCCACGGCGCCACGCTCCACTCGGTGTGCAGCGCGTCGGCGACGCTGTTGGACTGGACCATATTGCCGATCCCGAACGCGGCGATCGCGCCGAAGACCGCGAACAGGACCGCCAGCACGGTGCCGAACCGGGCCATGCCCGGTCCGAAGTGGCGCCGCAACCCCTCGCTGAGGTAATACTGCGGGCCACCGCTCTGCTCACCCTTGGCGTCCAGCCGGCGGTACTTCACCCCTAGGAACGCCTCGGCGTACTTGGTGGCCATCCCCACCAGACCGGTGATCCACATCCAGAACAGCGCGCCCGGGCCACCCAGCGCGATCGCGGTGCCCACCCCGGCGATGTTGCCGACGCCGACGGTGGCCGCCAGCGCCACGGTCAACGCCTGGTAGTGGCTGATATCGCCGGCGGCGCCAGGCTCCTTGCGCTTGATCAGCGCCAGCCACAGCGCGTACCCCAGCTTGGTGAACTGCACCCCGCGCAGCATCCCGGTCAGGTAAACCCCGGTCAGCAGCAGTAACGGGATCAGCAGCCAGGGGCCCCAGATGAAATCGGAGGCGCTCGCCAGCCCCTCCTCGATCCCATCCAGGGTCCGACCGACCCAGTCGAACATGTGCCGTCTCCCTCCTAGAAACGTCCACGACCGAACGCTCCCCAGGACACCGCGCCGCCGGCAGACTACACCCGATCGAGAGATTTAGCAGTGGCGAACGGGCCCGGTTACCCAACCGCCTCGCCGATGTGACCTACCGGACCCACACCGATGTCCCCGAGACGGGTTACCCCCACCATCGACTCGGGCACGTCACTGCGGACCGCCGGGGGGCACGCTCGACAATCAGGCGATGTCGCAGCGTAAACGGGTACGGGCGCAGGTCGAAGGGCTGGTACAGGGGGTGGGGTTCCGCCCCTTCGTCCACGGCCTCGCCACCGCGCTCGGACTCGGGGGGCAGGTCGGCAACGACAGCACCGGGGTCTTCGTCGACGTCGAGGGCGACCAGGCCGCGGTGACCGAGTTCCTGAGCCGACTTCAACACGAACACCCGCCGCTGGCGCTGGTAGACCGGATCACGGTGACCAACCAGCCGCCGGCCGGAGCGACTACCTTCCAGATCGCCGCCAGCCGCGCCGACCCGCGGCGCCGCAGCCGGATTCCGCCCGATGTCGCCACCTGCCCGGACTGCCTGCGGGAACTCACCGACCCGGCCGACCGCCGACACCGGCACCCGTTCATCAGCTGCACCGACTGCGGCCCCCGCTTCACCATCGTGACCGGCACTCCGTACGACCGTCCGCAAACGACCATGGCCGGCTTTCCGCTCTGCCCAGGTTGCCACCAGGAGTACGACGATCCGGGCGATCGACGCTTCCACGCACAGCCGGTCTGCTGCCCGGCGTGCGGGCCGCGACTGACGCTGTGCGACGCCACCGGGGCGGCGTTGCCGGGCGAGCCGGTGGCGGCCGCCGCGGCGCTGCTACGCGCCGGGCGGGTGGTCGCGGTGAAAGGGCTCGGTGGCTACCACCTCGCGGTCGACGGCCGACAGGAGCCGGCCGTCGCCGAGCTGCGGACCCGGAAACACCGGGACGAGAAGCCGTTCGCGGTGATGGTTCCCGACCTCGTCGCCGCCGCCGAGCTGTGCCACCTCGCCAGCGGCGACGAGCAGCTGCTCCGCTCCCCCGCCCGACCGATCGTCCTGCTGCGGCGAAGGGACGACCTCATGCTCGCCAGCAACGTCGCCCCCGGCGACCGCCGGCTGGGGCTGCTGCTGCCCTACACCCCCGTGCACCACCTGCTGCTACAGGAGACCGCCGGGCCGATCGTGCTCACCAGCGGCAACCGCAGCGACGAGCCGATCGCCTACCAGGACGAGCCAGCACGGCGGGCGCTCGCCACCGTGGCCGACGCCTTCCTGACCCACGACCGCCCGATCCAGTTCCGGGCCGACGACTCGGTGGCCCGGACCTTCCGGGGGACCCCGCAGCTGCTGCGGCGTTCCCGCGGCTACGTGCCGAATCCGATCCGGTTGCCCCGAGCGGCGCGCCGGCCGGTGCTGGGGTGCGGGGCCGAGCTCAAGAACACCTTCTGTCTCGCCGACGGAGAAGCGGCGTTCCTCTCGGCGCACATCGGAGACTTACGGGACTACTCCACCCTGGTCGCGTACCGAGACGGGGTCGCGGCGTTTCAGCGACTGCTAGGGCTCACCCCATTACTCATCGCCCACGACCTGCATCCGGACTACCTGTCCACCCGGTACGCCCGGGAGCTGCCCAACGACGGACTCGCCGGGGCCGAGCTGGTGCCGGTGCAGCACCACCACGCCCACATCGCCGCCTGCCTGGTGGACAACCAGGAGACCGGGCCGGTGCTCGGGGTCGCGCTGGACGGCACCGGCTACGGCCCCGATGGCACGCTCTGGGGCGGTGAGCTGCTCGTCGCCGACCTGGTGGAGTTTCAGCGGGTGGGGCTGCTCTGCCCGGCGCCGCTGCCCGGCGGGATGAGCGCGATCCGGCAGCCGTGGCGGATGGCGGTGTCATATCTGGACCTGGCCTATGACGGTGCGCCGCCCCCGGATCTGCCGGTGTTGACCCGGCACGCCACCAGCTGGCCGCAGGTCCGCCGGCTGGCCCGCGGCGGCGGCAGCGCCGCCCCATCGACGTCCAGCGCGGGCCGGCTCTTCGATGCCGCCGCGGCGATCCTCGGTCTCCGGGACCAGATCAGCTATGAGGGCCAGGCCGCGATCGAGCTGGAGCAGCTGGCCGACCCGGCCGAGCTGGGTGATTACCCGATGCGGCTCGACGAGCCCGGCACCGGGGCGCCGCTGCGGCTACGGGGGGCGGATCTGATCCGGGCCGTCGCCGACGAACTGCGCCGCGCGGTGCCGCCGCCGGTGATCGCCGCCCGCTTCCACAACGGCCTCGCCGCCGGCCTGGCCACCGCCTGCCTGCGGCTGCGGGAACGCACCGGGCTGACGACCGTGGCGCTCTCCGGTGGCGTCTTCCAGAACGAACTGCTGCTCGCCCGGCTCGTGGACCGGCTGGCCGCCGCCGACTTTCGGGTGCTGACCCACACCGCCGTCCCACCCAACGACGGTGGGGTCAGCCTGGGGCAGGCGGCGATCGCCGCTGCCCAGGACCGCGCCGACTGACCTGGTCGGGCTCAGCCGGCCTGGTCCCCGGTGATCAGCCGCGGGCTCTCCGGATGAATCGGCCGGGGTGGCGCGATCCCGACCTGTTCCCGGTCCCGCCGACGGCGCCGCTCGCTGTGGTTCACCGCTCGGGCATTGCCCTGCGGCGAGTAGCTGATCCCCACCCCCCGTGCCGACCGCGCGCTCGTGTCGGTCGAGGGCACTCCGCGCCGTTCGATCCGGGAGATCCGCCGCTCCCGCCCGCGTCGTCCTGGCATGTCAGCTCCTCTGGCTCGCGCCACCGGGGGCTACCCGTAATCTACTGCCGCCAGCGCCACGATGTGGGAGTTCGCCCGAGACCCGTTCGGGTTTCAGCAGATCCGCGGCAACGGATCACCTACCAGCACGTCCACGATCCGGGTACCGCCGAACTCGGTCTTGAGTAGCACCAGCCCCGGTGGGTCGGCGGCGACCTGGCCGATCACCGCGGCCTGCTCGCCCTCCGGCCGCGCCCGCATCGCCGCCAGCGCCGAGTCCACGCCGGCCCGGTCCACCACGGCGACCAGCCGCCCCTCGCACGCCAGATAGAGCGGATCGATGCCGAGCAGCTCCCCCGCCCCGCGTACCGCCGGATGCACCGGAATGGCCGGCTCGTCGAGCACCACTGCCAGGCCCGCCGCCGCGGCCAGCTCGTTGAGCACCGTCGCGACCCCGCCCCGGGTGGCGTCCCGCATCACCCGCACCGTCGCCCCCGAGTTGAGCAGCCCTTCGGTCAGCTGGTTCAGGGCGGTGGTGTCCGACCGCAGCTCCGCGTCGATCTCCAACTCGCCTCGGGCGAGCAGGACGGTGACGCCGTGCTCTCCGATCGGGCCCGAGACCAGCACCGCGTCCCCGGCTCGCAACTCACCGACGCCCAGCCGGCGCCCGGCCGGGCAGCGGCCAAGGCCCGAGGTGGTGATGTAGCAACCATCGGCCTTGCCCCGTTGCACCACTTTGGTGTCGCCGGTGACCAGCTGCACCCCGGCGGCCGCGGCGGCGGAGCTCATCGAGGCCACGATCCGCCGCAGGTCCGCCAGCGGGAATCCCTCCTCCAGGACGAACCCGGCCGACAGGTAGAGCGGCTGCGCACCACAGACCGCCAGATCGTTGACGGTGCCGTTGACCGCCAGTTCGCCGATGTCACCGCCCGGAAAGAACAGCGGGGACACCACGTACGAGTCGGTGGTGAACGCCAGCTTGGCACCGTCGACCGACAGCGACGCCGCGTCGGCGAGCTCGGCCAGCGCCGGGTTGTCGAACTGGGCGAGGAAAACCGCCTCGACCAGGGTCTGAGTCGCCTTGCCGCCGGCCCCGTGGGCCAGTGTGATCCGGTCCTCGGTTACCCGGGGCCGGCGCCGGCGGGCCCGGTCGATCCGCGCCAGCACCTGCTGTTCCCGGCTCAAGGTCGGCGCCCCCACCACTGGCGGCACCGGCGGTGCGTCTACTTCGGTGAGTTCCGGTTCGGCGTGTTCACGTAGCGCCTGCTCCGCCCATGCCGCCGTGACCGGTGCCGCTTCTGTGGAATGCTCGGTCACACCGCCCCGCTCTCCATAGCTGCCGTCATCGTCGCCTCCTTGACGCGTTGCCGGGTGAACCGGCCGAAGTTGTAGTACGCCGCGCAGGCCCCCTCCGAGGAGACCATGCAGGTGCCGATCGGAGTCTCGGGCGTGCAGGCGGTGCCGAACACCTTGCACTCCCAGGGTTTCAATACGCCCTTGAGCACCTCCCCGCACTGGCACGCCTTCGGGTCGGCGACACGCAGCCCGGGCAGCTCGCTCCACTGCTCGGCGTCGAAGCTGTCGTACTCGGGCCGCATCCGCAGCGCCGAGTGCGAGATCGACCCCAGCCCTCGCCATTCGAAGTACGGGCGCAGCTCCATCACCTGCTGGATCGCCCGCAGCGCTACTGGGTTGCCCAGCTCCGGCACCACCCGGCCGTACTGGTTCTCCACCGCCACCCGGCCGTCAGCGAGCTGCCGCAACAGCATATAGACCGATTGCAGGATGTCCAGCGGTTCAAATCCCGCGACCACCAGCGGCTTCTGGTAGTCACGACAGATGAACTCGTACGGCCGGCAGCCGATCACCGTGGAGACGTGGCCGGGGCCGATGAAGCCGTCCAGCCGGAGATCCGGCGAGTCGAGGATCGCCTTGAGCGCCGGGATGATCGTCACGTGGTTGCAGAAGACCGAGAAGTTCGGGATCCCTTCGGCGGCGGCCCGCAGCACGGTCATCGCGGTGGCGGGTGCGGTGGTCTCGAACCCGATCGCCATGAAGACCACCCGCCGGTCCGGGTTGCTCCGGGCGATCTTCAGCGCGTCGAGTGGAGAGTAGACCATCCGGATCTCCGCCCCCGCGGCCTTCGCGTCCAGGAACGAGCCCCGCCCACCCGGCACCCGCATCATGTCGCCGAACGACGTCATGATCACTTCCGGTCGTTCCGCCAGGTGGATCGCGTCGTCGATCCGGCCCATCGGGATCACGCAGACCGGACAGCCCGGCCCATGCACGAGCGTGACCTGCTCCGGCAGGTAATCCTCCAGACCATGTTTGTAGATGGTGTGGGTGTGCCCGCCACACACCTCCATGAACTTGTACTCCCGACCCGGCTCGCACAGCTCAGCGATCTTCGCCGCCAGCGCTCGGGCCCGGTCCGCGTCGCGGTATTCGTCCACGAACCGCATCGTCCCCCCGCCTCTCTCCGTCCCGGTCACTCGATCCGCGACTCACGCAGCGCCGTCAGCTCCTCCTCGTACGCCTCACCGATGCTGACCAGGAAGTCCAACGCCGACCTGGCCTCCTGCTCGTCGATCGTCGACATGGCGAAACCGACGTGGATCAACACCCAGTCCCCGGGGCGCGGCGGCTCTTCCAGCAGGCCGATGTTGATCCGCCGGCGTACCCCGCTGACGTCGACCGTCGCCAGGTCCCGATGATCGGTCGACACCTCGACCACCTCGCCGGGGATGCCCAGACACACCCGGGGTCACCCCTTGGCCGGTGTCGGCTCGGCAGTCTCCGCCGAAGCCAGCGTGATCGATTCGAGCACGATCTCGTCGCCGCCGCTAAGCCGCAAGCCGCCCTCGAAGCACTCCGGACAGGTGGCGAGGGAATCGGTAACCTCGCCGTTATAGCCACAGTCCGGACAGGTCGCCGCCGCCGGCACCTGAACCAGCTCCACCACCGCGTCCGCGGCCGAGGTGCCGGCGGCGAGCAACGCGAACGCCTGGGCCAACGACGGCTCCACCACCCGCAGCAGCACGCCTGCCCGCACCCGGACCCGGGTCACTTCGCGCCCTTCGGCGCGCCGCTGGACGGCCGCCACAATGCCTTCGCACAGGCCAATCTCATGCACGTTCTATCAGCTCCATAATGGTTGGCCGATGGCATCGGCTACATCTTTCGGATCTTCAGGTATCGCACCAGGTCCGGCCAGGACTTGACCACGATCGCGGTTATGCCGGCCAGTGCTGCCAGCCCCAACGTTCGACGTATCACTCAGTCACCTCCGCTTCTAGGCTCTGCGGTGGCCGCGCCAGCTGCTCGGCCACCAACTCCCGCACCATCGGCAGCGCCCGCGCCACCGCCTCGGCGACCGGTTCACTCAATCCGATCCCATACCCGCTCTGGGCTGGTTCGCACGCCACCACCAGCACCCGACCCGGGTCGCCGCCGAGCGTGCGCAGCAGCCCCAGTACCCGGTCCGGCTGCATGCCGTGCCCGTCGAGCGCGGTTACCGCCTCGCCCGGGTCGACCGCCCGGTACTCGCCCACCTCCAGCACCGAAACCGTGCCGGGCGGCTCGCCCCGGGCCGCCGCGTCCAACAAGATCGTCGCCTCGTACCCACGGAGCAGGTCATAGGCGAGATGGACACCGCTGATGCCGTAGTCGGCGACCTGCACACCGGTGGGCAGCTCCTCGGCCGCCAGCCGGCGGGCCAGCTCCACCCCGAACCCGTCGTCGCCGAGAAAGATATTGCCCACCCCAGCGACCAGCACCCGGTCGGTGTGGACCGGTTCAGGCGACTCCGGCGACTCCGGCGCGGCCGCCGGATCCGGCTCGTCGGCGACCAGCGGCGCCACCTCATCCGGCGCGAAGTAACGGAACCGGCCGTGCGCCAGGTGCATGTCGACCCCGGGATCGTCATCGAGCGTCACCGCCAGATAGCAGTCACCGTCGACATCGCGTAGGACCTCGCGGACCGTGGCCACCCGATCCACCAGAAACATGTCCTGGGCGTCGGTACGCCGACCACCCGGCGCGAGCCGGACCCGGCTGCCCCGGCCGACCAGCTGGCCGGCCACCGCCACCGTCGGTCCGGTCGGCTGCGCCGGAGCCGCGGTCGCACCGTCCGTACCCGAACCGGGTCCGGGCACCGGCGTGAGCCCTCGGATGGTGCCGTGCAGCCTCGCGAGCATCTCCGGCGGCATCGCCGCCACCCGGTCGATGAGCTGGGCCGCGCGCGGGTCGGTCCGACGCGCCTCCTGCTTCTCGGCCTCGGTCAGGGTCAACGTCCGTAGACTCAACAGCTCGTCGATCTCGGTACTGTCGAAGAAATCGCCGGGGCTCTCCGGTGCCACCGCCGGGTAGTCGTACAAGATGATCGGCGACGCCAACACCGCGTTGCGCTCCGCCGGGTCGCCCACCAGCACCGGCCACGCACCCTGCTGCTGGCAGGCCTCCGCGCCCGGTCGCGCCCACGGCGGTGGGTCCAGCAACGAGTGGAACTGCCCGCCCGTCACCACGAAGAGCAGGTGGGTCGCGACCAGCGAACGCCGCAGCGCCACCGGCCGGGGCACGGGTTCACTACCCTCGCCGCCGGACCACGTCGACGTGTTCGAGACCTTGGCCCGCAGCCGGAGCAGCCCGTGCGGGCCGGGCACCGGCTCGGCCCGCAGCAGCAAATCCCCCCGCAGCTCCTCGCGGTCACCCACGATCCCGGATGTCGGCTCCTCCCCCGTACCCGCCGGCACCGTAAACGGGGTCAGCCAACCCTCGCCGAACAACCGGCTCACCGGCACCACGACGTCGATCTCGCGGGGCACCGCCTCGTCCCACCGCGCGGCCGCCTCGGCGACCGGGGCGGGCACTGGGTCGGACTCGGCGACCGGGCCGGCCACCGGCTGGGTCACCAGCTGCAAGAACCGCAGCCTGGCATGCAGCAGCGCCCCCTCCGCGCGGTCGAACAGACACTCGGTGCCCAAACTGGCCTGTTCGCCGGTCCCGGCGGCCGCGTAGGCCGGCGGCACCAGCACCCCGAACTGCCAGCGCAGCTGGTTCTTTGCCGCGCTCGCCCGATAGGGGTAGAGCAGGTACCCCTCATAGAGGACGGCGTCCGCGATCGCCTTGGCGGCGGCCATCGGATCCGTCACCGTCTCCACCGCCGCTTCGTCTGTCGTCACCGCGATGCTCCTTCCGCCTCGGCCACCAACCGGTTCAGCGCCTCGTCCCAGGTGGGAATCGCCTGTACCGCCTTGTAACGCAGCAGCGCGTCGAGAGTTTCGCGGCGCAGCCGAAGCCAGCCCGAGCCGGGAAAGAAGTGGTCCATCACCTCGCGCCAGATCCGTACCGGCAGCCGGAAGGTGGTCTCGCAGTGCCACGGCACCGGCTGGATCTGCAGCCCACCGCCGCCCCTGGTGAAGACGGTGCCGCTGAACAGCAACAGCAACGGGATCTCACCGGTCGCCAACGTGTGGAGGTACTTCCCGGCGGCCACCTCCAGGTCGTAGCTGCACGGCAACACCACCTCGAACTCGGCGCCACCGGTGAACCCCGGCAGCACCGTGGCCACCGTTGCCAGCTGCATCGGCTGCAGCGTCTCGCCCCACCGGGACGGATCGCCGAACAGGTACGCCAGCAGCTCCGACTCGCCTGCGGTGTAGTCACGCCGGTGTGGCTCGATCCGCACCTGGCAGCGCAGCGCCGCGGTGTGGACGGTCACACCGGTGGTCTCCGAGACCGCCATCCGGAGCCGGATCGCCGGCGCCGCCGCGTACCGGTCGACCGCCGCTGACCGGCACTCGAACTCACAGTCCAGCATGGTCCCCCGTCCGGATCAGGGTACTGCGCGCCCGGAGATCGGCGAGAAAGGCGTCGATCTCCCGCCAGGCCTCCTCGCCACCGTCGAAGCCGCGCCAATGGGTACGGACCAACCCGACCAACCGGTAGCAGGCATCGATCGGCACCACGAACCCTTCGAACCGGGTGTCCCCGATCGGCTCGGGACCGGCTCGCCGACCGGCCCGGTCGCCGCTGCCGAGCCGGTTCACCAGGAACGCGGTCACGTCCGGGGTGAGCTGCGACAGCTGTGGGGCCGCCGTAACCACCTCCGACCAGGCGTCCAGCGACAGCAGCGACTCGGTGGCCCCGGCCGGGCTCGGGTAGAGCGCCACCAGCTGCCCCAACCCTGAATTCTCAAAGAAGAACGCCAGGCCGACCGGGATACCCAACCGGTCCCAGACCGAGCGCCGTAGCGGCAGCGTCGGCGCGTACCAGTACTCGGCAGGGATCGCCTGGTAGCGGCCGGCGCCGCCCGCCCCGGTGAAGAGCAGGTAGCACGCGCGGCAGGCGCAGGCGAGGCGCCGGGCGGTACGGTCCACCAGGTGCCCATGGTCGCCCTCGGGCACCGGCACCGCGCACAGCTCACACCGCTCGCCGGCCGGCTCCGCCGGCTCGCCGGCCATCGTGGGAAACGGCGGCGGCACCGCGAAACGGCGAAGCCCGGTGGTCACCGCGGCACCCCCTCCGCCTGCGCGGCCGCCGGCTCCGCGGGGCACGCCGCACCCGCGTACGGATGCCGCGGGGCGGTCTCGATCTGCAGCAGCGGTGGCTGCGCCGCCACCCCCGCCACGGTGATCGTCTCGATCTCCGGCGCGGCCGAGGTCACCGCCGACTCGATCGCGTTACGGACCGTCTCCTGCGACGACGGGCACCCCTCGCAGCTGCCGGTCAGCCGCAACCGCACCGCCGTATCGGTAACCTCCACCAGCTCCACATCGCCGGCGTGCCGACCCAGGAACGGCCGGATCCGCTCGACCGCCTGCCGAACCCGCAGCTCGGTACTGGCCGGGTGCAGGTCGTGCAGCACCAGCAGGGCGGCGAGCAGCGGATCGCCGGTGATCCGGGTCAACAGCCCCGGCTGCTCGGCGACCACCTCGACCACCCGGGCCAGGCCGGTGCCGTACAGCTCGACCAGTGCCCGGACCAGCTCCTCGGCGAGCCCGGCCGCGACCGGCCCGGCGGCCTCGGTCAGCTCCGTGAGCAGCTGCTCGACCCGTTCTCCGGTGACCTCGACCGCGGGCATCGGGCGGCTCACCCCCCGTCCGCGGTGTACGCGTGCGGGCTGTGCAGTTTCTGCAGCGTCTTACCCTCGCCGAGGTACATGTGTACGCCGCATGGCAGGCACGGGTCGAAGCTGCGGACCGCCCGCATGATGTCGATACCCTTAAAGGTCTCCGGCGGATTCTCCTCGAAGATCGGGGTGTTCTGCACCGCGTCCTCGTAGGGTCCGGGCGTGCCGTAGGGGTCGCGGACGCTGGCGTTCCACGGCGTCGGCGGATAGGGATGGTAATTCGCGATCTTCCCGTTCCGGATCACCATGTGGTGCGACAGCACGCCACGGACCGCTTCGGTGAAGCCGACGCTTATCGCCTCCTTCGGGACTGTGAACGGCTCCCAGGTCTTGGTGTGCCCCGCCCGGACCTCCGCGAGCGCCTGCTCGACGAAGTAGAGCGCGGCGGCGGCGCTGTACGCCTGAAAGTAGGTCCGGGCCCGGTTCCGCTCGATCGCGTTGGAGAGCAGCTCCCCGTTGCGCCGCGGGATCTTCCACTCCACGGTCGACTCAGGTTTGGTCAGTGTCTTGGGCAGGTTGATGACCACACTGTCGCCGGTCGATCGCAGGTAACCGATGTCGACCAGGCCGTTCAGCGCGGTCGACCACAGCCGCGCCAGCGGACCGCCGCCGGTGTCCAGCGGCAGGTGCTGCTGGCCATCCCACCACCGCGGGGACATCACCCAGGAGTATTCGCGTTCGAAGTCACGCTTGGCCGGCTTCGGGATGGTGTGTTGGTTCCACGGGTGCCGCGGGTCGACCGGGTTGCCGAGCGGATCCCGGTCGACGAAGGTCTCCTGCCCGGCCCAGTCCTCATAGTAGGAACGGCCGAGCAGGATCCGCATCCCCAGATTGATGTCGACCAGATCGTTCGTGATCAGTTGACCATCCACGATGATGCCGGGGGTCACATACATCCGCCGGCCCCAGTCCGACATGGTCTCGTACTTGAAGTCGCAGTACGCCGGATCGTTCAGCGCCCCCCAGCAGCCCAGCAGCACCCGCCGCTGCCCGACCTGCTCGTAGCCGGGCAGCGCCTCGTAGAAGAAGTCGAACAGGTCGTCGTGCATCGGTACGCACTTCTTGACGAACTCGATGTAGCGCATCAGCCGGGTAAGGTAGTCGGTGAAGACTTGGATCGTCGCCACCGCCCCGATCCCGCCCGGGTAGAGCGTGGAGGGGTGGACGTGCCGCCCCTCCATCAGGCAGAACATCTCCCGGGTCACCCGCGAGACCTGCAACGCCTCCCGGTAGAACTCCCCCTCCAGCGGGTTCAGCGAGCGCATGATGTCGCCGATGGTGCGGAACCCGTGCTCGGCGGCGTGCGGGGCCTCGGTGCGGTTGGCTAGCTCCAGCACCCCGGGGTTGGTCTCCCGCACCATCTTCTCGCAGTAGTCGACCCCGACCAGATTCTCCTGGAAGATCGTGTGGTCGAACATGTACTCGGCGGCCTCGCCAAGGTTGATCATCCATTCGCCGAGCGGCGGCGGCGCCACGCCGTACGCCATGTTCTGCGCGTAGACCGAGCAGGTGGCGTGGTTGTCACCGCAGATGCCGCAGATGCGACTCGTGATGAAGTGGGCGTCGCGCGGGTCTTTGCCCTTCATGAAGATGCTGTAGCCACGGAAGACCGACGACGTGCTGTAGCACTCCGCGACCCGCCGGTTCTTGAAGTCCACTTTGGCGTAGATGCCGAGGCTGCCCACGATCCGAGTGATCGGGTCCCACGCCATCTCTACGAGTTCGGACCCGGCCTGCTCGGCTGCGCCGGCGGTGGGTTCCGTGATGGTCATCGTCTCCTGCCTCCTGCCCTGCGCCGGCTCACCAGGGTGCCCGGTAGCCGGTGAGTAGCTCGTCTCCTGGCTTGCGCCACCTGGGTTCCTTATCCACGGTGTCGAGGGTGATCCGGCGCAGCCGCCGGATCAACGCGCCGTAGCTCTGGCTCGCCAGGGACGACACGGTCGCGCCGGGCGGCTCGTCCATGAACGGCATGAACTTGTCGGGGAAGCCGGGCATCGTGCAGGCGATACAGATGCCGCCGACGTTGGGGCAGCCGCCGATCCCGTTGATCCACCCTCGCTTGGGGACATTGCACTTGACGACCGGCCCCCAGCAGCCGATCTTCACCAGGCACTTCTGCGACCCGTACTCGTGGGCGAACTCACCCTGCTCGTAGTAGCCGGCGCGAACACACCCCTCATGGACGGTGCCACCGAACAGCCAGGTCGGCCGGAGCTTGTCGTCCAACGGGATCATCGGTGCCTGGCCGGCGACCTGGTAGAGCAGGTAGGTGATGGTTTCGGAGAGGTTGTCCGGGTGCACCGGGCAGCCGGGGACGCAGACGATTGGGATGTCGGCGGTCGAGCGCCAGTCCCAACCAAGAAAGTCCGGCACCCCCATCGCCCCGGTCGGGTTGCCGGCCATGGCGTGGATCCCGCCGTACGTTGCGCAGGTGCCGGCGGCGATCACCGCGACCGCCTTGGGGGCGAGCCGGCTCAACCAATCGGCGGTCGGCATCGGCTGGCCGGTCTCGGGGTTGTTGCCGAACGCGGCCCAGTAACCCTCGGGCTTGATCTTCTCGTTCGGGATCGACCCCTCCACCACCAGGACAAACTGCTCCAACTCGCCTCGGTCCGCCTTCCAGAACCACTCGATGAAGGTGTCCGCTCCCTGCTCCGGCCCGCACTCGAAGTCGATCAACGGCCAGTGGACCTGCACCTTCGGCAGGCCCGGCAGCGCGCCGAGGACGATCTCCTCAATGCTCGGCTGGGTCGCGGCGGTCAGGGCGACCGAGTCGCCGTCGCAGCTGAGGCCAGCGTTGATCCAGAGGACGTGGAGCGGCTCACCACTGCCAGAGTTTGCCAATGCACTCTCTGTAGTCGAACTGGTCATGCCGTCGCTCCCCTCTCCGAGCCTCTGACCTACTCAGTCCTCGCGCAGCGCGGCGACGGTGAGTTCCCACAGCACGTGGTAGATGGTGGTCTGCGCCTCCTGGATCCGGTGCACCGACGCCGACGGGACCACGAAGAGATGATCAAGACTGTCCAACTCGGCCATCCGCCCCCCGGACGCGCCGGAGAGGCCGATGGTCAGCAGCCCACGCTCCCGGGCCAACGGGAAGGCGGCGAGCAGGTTCTCCGAGTTGCCGCTGGTCGACAGCCCGACCACGATGTCGCCGGACCGGGCAAAAGCCGCCAACTGCCGGGCGAAGACCTGCTCGAACCCCACGTCGTTACTCAACGCCGTCACCGCGGCGACATCGCCGGTCAACACATACGCCGGCAGCTGCCGACCTGCCGCGTCGGGCGCCACGAAGAGGCTCGCCAGCTCTGCCGCGTCGGTGGCGCTGCCCCCGTTGCCCATCGCAAACAGCCGACCTCCCGCCGCGAACGCGGCGGCCATCGCGCTAGCGCACTCGACGATCCGGGCCGCGTCGGCGGCGACCACCGCCCGGCGCAGCGCGGTGATCTCGCGCAGCTTCGCCGCGGTCGAGGCGGTGACCTCGGCGGTCAACTCCTCGATACGCTCCCCCGACGCGGGGGCGGTATCGGCACCGCTGTCGGCCAAGAACGGGTACAGCGCCGCCATTGGATCCGTGGTATTCATCGCCCCGCAGGCTCCTCAGCGTCGGGCAGGACGGCGATCGCCTCGCCGGCGTGCAGCAGTACCGTGTCACCGGGGACCGCCGTGACCAGGGCCACGCTCGCCTCGGCCAGGCCGTCCGCGCCGGCCACCACCGCCATCCCGTGCTCGAGCAGCCGCACCACCCGGGCCGGCACAGCCCGGTCCGAGCAGGTGAGGCAGACCTCGTCCCGGCACTCAGGCGGCTCGCTCATCGACCACCTCCGAGGTCGCGACCGTCCGGGCAAGGAACAACTGCACCAGCTCCCACACCAGATGGTAGGTCGTGACCTGGACTTCCTTCACCACCCGCGGATCGGTGCTGCGCGCCAGCAGCACGTGGTCGATCGCCGGGTCCAACGCGATCGGGCCACCGGTGCCGCCGACCAGCGCGACGGTCACCAGGCCCAACCTCCGAGCGGCGTTCAGACCGCGGCGGACGTTCTCGCACTCACCGTCTACCGAGATGCCCAGCGCGATGTCGGCCGGACCGGCGAGACGACGAAGCTGATGGGTGAAGATCTCCGCGAACCCATCCCGGTTGGCGACCTCGGTCAGGGTGGCGATGTCCGCGGTGAGGCTGATAGCGGGCAGGGCAGGCTTGCCGACGATCACCGGATGGACGAACTCGACCGCGACGTGTTGGGCGTCCGTGGCGGCGGTGCCGTTACCGAACACGAAGAGGGTGCCGCCGCCTCGAAACCGGTCCGCCATGGCGGCGCAGGCCCGGGTGATGGTCTCGGCGTCGGCGGCGAGGTCGTCGACCGGGCCGTGCCGACGCGCGAACAGCGTCTCGACCTGTTGGTCGTCTCGCTCACGCGTCAACACGGCAATCCCCCCAAACTTGGACATTCTAAACATAACCGTAGAGGCGACCAGGAGTCGCCGCAACCAGTTCGGGGTTTTCGGCGCGCCGCGCTGGGGCGACCGCGGACCGTCAGCTCGGCTCGGTGTACTTCTCCCGCCACGCCGGCACCGGATCGGCGCCGACCCCGATCCAGTATTCGCAGCCGCGGACGATCAGCCCTTCCCGTACCGTCCAGAACGAGGCGACCCGGAACAGGCCCAACTCCTCATGCGGCACCTCAACCTCGGAGACGACCTGATCGCCATCGGCGACGATCCGCAGCACCCGAATCGACCAGCCGGTCGGGTACTCGCGGTTCACCGCCACGAAGTTGGCCGGACCAACGATCCGCTCCCGGCTCGCCGGCCAGTCGATCACTGCGTCGGCGGCGAACAGCTCGGCAACGCCGGACCACGCCCGCGCCTCGATCCGATCCCACAATTCTCTGATCACGTGATGCGGTTCCATGCCGACACCCTCACAGCCGCCCCCGACAGCTGAGATACCGGGGCCGGCTGGCTAGCGAGCGGGCGAGGTAGTGGTGTAGCGCAACAGGATCAACTGCGCCAGGGCGTCGTGGTCGCCCAACGGGGCGGAGGTCACCCGGGCTCCGGCGGCCACCACCCGGTCGTGGAAGAACCCAGGCGCCAACAGGTACGACGCCACCGCCGCCCGCCCCTGCCAGGCGGCGACCGCCTCCGCCACAGTCGGGCGGGCCGCCGACGCGTACGCCGCCCGCACGCTCACCCCGAGCCGGCGCTCCAGCAGCGCGGCGGTGCGCTGTGCATCTCGGCGCGGGCGGCGATGGCTGGAGCCGGCCGCCGCGAGCACCACCGGTTCTCCGTTCCAGCCCGCCTCCAGCAGCCGCTCGTGCAGCGCGAGCGCGAGCAACGGATGCGGCCCCAACGCCGGTGCGAGCCGGGCCCCGCCGCCGCTCGCCGTGATCGCCGCGGGGAGGTCGACCTGGACGTGGTAGCCGGCGCCCAACAGTAGCGGCACCACCACCGCGGGTGCCGGGACCGCCGCCAGCACCGTCCGCAACGACGGCTCGGTAATCTCTACATAGGATTCATGGACCGAGAGTTCGGGGGCGAGCGCGTGGACCCGGGCCAGCAACGCCCGGGTCGCCTCGGCGCCGCGCGGATCCCGGGTGCCGTGAGCCACCCCGACCAACGCCGGCCCGGCCGCGGGCCCGCCGACCGGCCTGCCGATCGGCCCGCCGATCATGAGCTGGTTAGCAGAGCCGCCCGGCGTGTCGCGCAACAAACTCATGATCGGCCCTCTGGTTGGGCTAGGCAGCCCTGGCTCTCCCGTTCTGGCTCGAAGGCGAGCCGGTACCCCCGCTTCGTCACCGTCTGGATCAGCCGCGCCCCCAACGCTCCCCGCAACCGGGTAACCGCCATCTCCACCGCGTGGCCGGCGTTGTCCTGGCCGCCGGGGAGCGCCGCGAGCAACTCGGTGCGGGACCGCACCCGACCCGGCTGCCGGGCCAGCTCCCGCAACACCGCGATCAGACTCGGCGGCAACGCCACCAACTCACCGTCGAGCAACACCCCGTGGCCGCGTACCTCCAGCAGATGGCCGCCGACCGGCAGCCGCCGCGCCCGCGCCGGCAACACCTGCGCCAACTCCCGGACCAACGCACCGAGCCGGTACCGGTCAGGCTGCACGGTGGTGACCTCCAACCGGGCCAGCGGCCCGGCGGTCACCGGCCCTACACACGCCGGCACCACCTCATGCCGCAGCGCCGACAGCAACGCCGCCCGATGCCCGATCTCGTCTGCCACCTGCAGCAGGCTCGCCACTGCCGGAGCACTGGTGAACGTGACCGCGTCCACCTGCCCGGTGACGGTGAGCTCCACCAACCGTCGCAGCGGCGCCACATCCTCCGGCAGCACCCACCGATAGACCGGCACCGGGACCACAGTGGCGCCCGCGTCCTCAAGCGCCTCCACGAAATCGGGCAACGGTTCGCCGTGCAGCTGCACCGCGATCCGCTGCCCGGACACCCCCTGCGCCAGCAGATACTCGAGCACCTCGCTAGACGACTCCGACGCCGGCGACCAGGCGTCAAGCAGGCCCGCGGCGCGAATCGCGCCGCGGGCCTTGGGGCCGCGGGCCAGCAAGGTAGCCCGTCCGAGGTGAGCGACGAGGGCAGCCGCCTGCCCCCACCCCTCGGCCGCCTCCAACCAACCCCGGAAGCCGATGCCGGTGGTCGCCACCGCCACGTCGATCGGCGCCGCCAGGCACTGCTCGGTCGCCGCCCGCAGCTCCCGGTCGTCGGCGAGCGGGACGATCTGGATCGCCGGCGCGTCCACCACCCGAGCCCCGCGCCGCTGCAGCAACGCCCCGAGCTCGTCGCGGCGGCGAGCCGCAGTCACCCCGACGGTGTAGCCGGCGAGCGGCTCCTCCCGACCGGCCGCGCCGTCGCGGCCAGTGCTCACGGAGCCCGCTCCGGTGCGGGAACCTCGCGTATCTCGACCCGGTCGCCGCGCCGGCGGACCGGGAAGACCGGCAGCATCACCTCCGGCTGGTCCAGACAGCGCCCGGTACGCAGATCGAAGGCCTGCTTGTAGAGCGGTGAGGCGACGGTCGGCACCTCGCCGCGGCTACCCACGATGCCGCGCGACAGGACGTAGGCCCGCCCGACCGGGTCGTAGTTGCTGACCGCGTGCAGCTCACCGGACCACGTCCGGAAGACCGCAATCTGTTCACCGCCTAGCAGCACACAGACTCCCCGTTCCGGCATCAGATCCGAGAAGGCACAGACATCACGCCACACCTCCGCCCGGGGACGGGTCAGGACCGCGGCGGACGCGGTCTGTAGCTCGGTCATCGGTTCACCACCTCCAAGGTCGGGCCAGCGATCAGGGTCGGCGGGGGCGGCGCGCCGCCCTCCGGCGGCCGGGGTTGCCCCCGCTCCGGCACAAAGACGATGCTGGGGTCGGACACCTCCGGCTCGTTGACGAACGATACGAACCGGCGCAGCCGCTGCGGGTCCTCCAAAGTAGCCTGCCACTCGTCGGCGTACCCGCCGACGTGCCGGGTCATCGCCTCGTCCAGCTCCCCAGCGATCCCCAGCGAATCGTCCATGATGACCGCGCGCAGGTAGTCCAGCCCGCCGTCCAACCCCTCCACCCACGCCGCCGTACGCTGCAGCCGGTCGGCGGTGCGGATGTAGAACATCAGAAACCGGTCGATGGTCCGCACCAGCGTCTCGGTGTCGACATCGGTCAGGAACAGATCGGCATGGCGTGGTTTGAATCCACCGTTGCCACCCACGTAAAGGTTCCACCCGTGCTCGGTGGCGATGACCCCGACATCCTTGCTGCGCGCTTCGGCGCACTCCCGGGCACAACCTGAGACCGCCATCTTGATCTTGTGGGGTGCCCGCAGGCCCCGATAGCGCAGCTCCAGGTCGATCGCGAGGGTGGTCGAATCCTGCACCCCGTAACGGCACCAGGTCGACCCGACACACGACTTCACGGTCCGCAGCGCCTTACCGTAGGCGTGGCCGGACTCCATCCCGGCCGCCACCAGCCGCTGCCAGATCTGCGGCAGTTGCTCCACCCGCGCGCCGAACAGGTCGATGCGCTGACCACCGGTGATCTTCGTGTAGAGCCCGAAGTCGCGGGCCACCTCCCCGATCACGATCAGCTTCTCCGGCGTGATCTCACCACCAGGGACCCGGGGCACCACCGAGTAGCTCCCGTCGCGCTGCAGGTTGGCCAGGAAGTGGTCGTTGGTGTCCTGCAACGCCGCCTGCTCGCCGTCGAGGATGTGCCCGGAGCCGAGGCTCGCCAGGATCGACGCGACCGCCGGCTTGCAGATGTCACAACCCCGGCCCCGGCCGAACCGGTCGACCAACTCCGAGAAGGTACGCACCCCGGCCACCCGGATGATGTCGAACAGCTCCGCCCGGGTCTGGTCGAAGTGCTCACACAGCGCCCGGCTCACCGCCACCCCGCTCTCAGCGAGCAGCGTCTTCACCATCGGCACACAGCTGCCGCAGCCCGTCCCGGCGCGGGTGCACTCCTTCACACCCGCGACATCGGTCAAACCATGCTCGGTGATCGCGGTGCAGATCTGTTCCTTCGTCACCGCGTTGCAGGTGCAGACCTGGGCGTGCGGCGGCAGCTCACCGGGGGCCGCCCCGCGTACCCCCAGCAGCAACTCCTCCGGCGGGCCGGGCAACTCCTCCCCCACCAGCGGCCGCAACGAGGCGTACGCGGCCGCGTCACCGACCAGCACCCCACCCAACAGTTGGCGGGCGTCGTCGCTGACCACCAGCTTCTTGTAAACCCCGGCGACCTGGTCGGCGAAGACCAGCTCCAAGGCGCCGTCGGCGGTGCCGAACGCGTCGCCGAAGCTCGCAACGTCCACCCCGAGCAGCTTCAGCTTGGTGGCGGTGTCGGCGCCTGGGAAACTAGCACTACCACCGGCGATCCGGTCCGCCGCCACCTCGGCCATCGCATACCCCGGCGCCACCAACCCATACACCGCGCCGTCGAGGTTGGCGCACTCACCCACCGCCCAGATCGCCGGATCGCTGGTCTGGCAACCGGTGTCGACGACCACCCCGCCCCGCTGGCCGACCACCAACCCAGCGGCACGCGCCAACTCGTCGCGGGGACGCACCCCGGCCGAGAAGACCACCAGGTCCACATCGATCGGTTCCCGCTCCGTCAACCGCACCCGGGCCACCCGGCCCGCCGGGTCCGGTTCGATCTGTTCGGTGGCGGCACCCAGATGCAGCCGCACCCCAAGAGCTTCGATGTGCCGGGACAACGCCTGCCCGCCGCCCTCGTCGACCTGCAACGGCATCAGCCGCGGGGCCATCTCCACCACGTGCGTGGTCAGACCCAGCTGGCGCAGCGCGTTCGCGGCCTCCAGGCCCAGCAGGCCACCGCCGACCACCGCCCCCGAGGTGGCCCCGTTGGCGTACGCCTCGATCGCCGACAGGTCGTCCAGCGTCCGGTAGACGAAACATCCGGTCAGTTCGTGCCCGGGCACCGGCGGCACGAACGGACGAGAGCCGGTGGCCAACACCAACGCGTCGTAGTCGAGCACCCTACCGTTGCTAGTAGTAACGGTGCGGGCTGCCCGGTCGATCTCGGTCGCAGACTCCGCCAGGTGCAGCGTGCAGCCCGGCTCGTCGAAGAACCCCGCCGGCACCAGTGACAGCTCCTCGGCGGAACGACCTTCGAAGTACGACGATAGGGCCACCCGGTCGTACGCGGCCTGCGGCTCCTCACACAGGACGGTCACCCGCCAGTCGGTCGCGTCGGGCGTTGCCCGGAACGCCTCCAGAAACCGCTGCCCCACCATGCCGTTGCCGACAACCACCAAGCTCCTCACCGAATGATCCGCACTTCGCTGCGGTCCTCGCAAGCTGCGGTCCTCGCTCATTGGTAGACACCTCCGCTCGTGGTGTTGCTGCTCAACCGGGCGACGATGCCCGCTACCTGGCCTCGGCAGCCGCCGCAGCCGGTGGTAGCCCGGGTCTGCTGCGCGATCTCGGTCACCGTGTGGGCGCCCGCCCGCCAGCACGCCTCGATCGTCTCCGCGGCGACGCCGTTGCAGTGGCAGACGGTGACGTCGCCGGTGGGCGACTCCGGAGGGCCGCCGCCGTTGCGATGGCTGTGGAAGAGCAATCGGAGCCGGTCCGCCGGCGCCGGCGTGCCCCGGTCGTAGAGCTGGGTGACGGTGGCGACGGTGGAGATCTCCCCGAGCAGGATCGCGCCCACCACCCGGTCGTCCCGCAACACCAGCTTCTTGTAGGTGCCGCGGGCCGGATCGCAGAAGTGCAGCACCTCGGCGCCGTCCGGATCCTCCTCCCCCGGCTGGGTCTGGCCCATCGCCGCCAACTCGACCCCGGCCGCCTTCAGCCGGGTGACGATCCGGGAACCGCGGTAACGGGCCTGCGGGTCGGCGCCGCTGAGCTGGTCGGCCACGACCGTGGCCTGCTCCCAGGCCGGGGCGACCAGGCCGTAGACCTGCCCGTCGTGCTGCGCGCACTCCCCGACCGCATAGACCGCCGGGTCGTCGACCGACCGCAGCGCGTCGTCGACCACCACTCCGGTCTCCACGGTCAGCCCGGCCCGCCGGGCCAGCGAAACCTCGGGACGCACCCCACAGGCGAGCACCAGCAGATCGGCGTCGAGGACCGTGCCGTCGGCGAGCGCGACGCCGCGGACCCGGTCCGCGCCGCGGACCGCCTGCGCCCGGGCACCGAGCCGGACCCGGACCCCGAGCCCTGCCAGGGTGCGGGCCAACACCCGGCCGGCCGCCGCGTCGAGCTGCCGGTCCATCAGGTGATCGGCGGCGTGCAGCACCTCCACCGACAGGCCACGACCGGCCAACCCGCGGGCCGCTTCCAGCCCGAGTAGCCCGCCTCCGAGCACCACCGCCCGTTTCGCGTCCTGCGCGGCCTCGATGATGTTCTGGCAGTCCGCTACGGTACGAAACACCGCCGCGCCCGGCAGCAGCTCGCCGGACCCGTCGGTGACCAGCCCGGCCAGCGGCGGCACCACCGGCTGCGACCCGGTAGCGAGCACCAGCGTGTCGTACCCGGTGCGGCTACCGTCGTCGGCGACCACCTCGCGGGCGTCCCGGTCGATCTCGGTAACGGTGACGCCGGTGCGCACCGTCGTGGCCCCTGACGTGGTCGCCGCGAGCCGGATATCCTCGGCGCTGGCCTCGCCGGCCAGCACCCGGGACAGCAGCACCCGGTTGTACGCGGCGTACGGCTCGGCGCCGAAGGCGATGACCGGTTCGTGCTCGTTGCGGGCCCGCAGCTGTTCGACCACTCTGGAGCCGGCCATGCCATACCCGACCACCACGATCGTCATCAGTTCACCACCTTCTCCACCCGGACCGCACAGACCTTGAACTCCGGCATCCGCGACGTCGGATCCAGCGCCGGGTTGGTGACCAGGTTGGCGCGCCCGGCACCGGGCCAGTGGAACGGCATGAACACCGTGTCCGGGCGGATCTCGTCGCAGAGCCGGGCGGCGCCCTGCGCGGCCCCGCGCCGGCTCACCACCCGCACCGGGGCGCCCTCGACGATCCCGAGCTGCTCGGCCAACTCGGTGCTGAGCTGCACGAAGACCGCCGGGCTGGCGGCGGCCAGATCCGGCACCCGTCGGGTCTGCGCACCGCTCTGGTAGTGCGGCATCACCCGGCCGGTGGTCAGGTAGAGCGGGAACTCGCCGTCCCGCTCCTCCGCCACCGGCCGGTGCTCCACCGGCACCAGCCGGGCCCGGCCGTCGGCGGTGGCGAACCGTTCGGTGAACAGCCGGGGCGTGCCAGGATGGTCGGCGCTGGGGCACGGCCAGAAGACGCCCTCCTCAGCCTCGATCCGGGCCCAGCTGATCCCGGCGTAGTCGGCCGGCCCACCGGCGCTGGCCCGGCGCAGCTCGTCGAAGACCGCCTCCGGGTACACCTGGAACGGGGCCCGGCAGCCCAGCCGGTCGGCGAGCCCTGCCAGGACCGCCAACTCGCTGCGCACCCCGGGCGGCGGGGTGACCGCCCGGCGGCGCCGCAGCACCCTGCCCTCCAGGTTGGTCATGGTGCCGTCTTCCTCGGCCCACTGGGTGATCGGCAGGACCACGTCGGCGAGCTGGGCGGTCTCCGACGGGACGAAGTCAGCCACCATCAGAAAGTCGAGCGCTTCGAGCCGCTCGGTGATGTGGCCGGCCCGCGGCGCGGACACCGCCAGGTTGCTGCCGAAGACCAGCATCGCCCGCGGTCCGCCGGGGGTGCCGAGCGCGTCCAGCAGCTCGTACGCTGACCGGCCGGGGCCGGGCAGCTCCGCCGGATCGACCCCCCAGACCGACGCCACATGCGCCCGGGCCGCCGGGTCGTCGATCTTCCGGTAGCCGGGCAGCTGGTCGGCCTTCTGGCCATGCTCCCGGCCACCCTGACCGTTGCCCTGCCCGGTCAGGCAGCCGTACCCGGAGCCGGGCCGGCCGGGCAGGCCCAACGCCAACGCCAGGTTGATCCACGCCGAGACCGTGTCCACACCCTTGCTGTGCTGCTCGGCGCCGCGGGCGGTGAGCACCATCGCGCTCTCCGCCTCGGCCAACAGCCGAACCGCCCGGCGTAGGTCGGCCACGGGCACCCCGGTGAGCCGCTCCACCCGCTCCGGCCAGTAGCTCGCCACCACCGCGCGTACCTCGTCGAACCCGCTGGTTCGCGCGGCCACGTACGCCTGGTCAAGGTAGCCCTCGACGATCGCCAGGTGCAGCAACCCGTTGGCGAGCGCCAGATCGGTGCCCGGGGTGACCGGCAGGTGCAACGTGGCCGCCCGCGCGGTCGGAGTTGCCCGCGGGTCGACCACGATCAGATCGCCCTGCCGCTCGTTGAGGTGCCGCATCACCGGCGGCATAGTCTCGGCGAGGTTGCTCCCCACCAGCAGCACCGTCTGCGCTTCCCGCAGGTCCGGCAGCGGAAACGGCAGCCCCCGGTCGATCCCGAAGGCGCGGATGCCGGCCGCGGCCGCCGACGACATGCAGAACCGGCCGTTGTAGTCGATCTGCGAGGTGCGCAGCGCCACCCGGGCGAACTTGCCCAGCTGGTACGCCTTCTCGTTAGTCAGGCCACCGCCGCCGAAGACCGCCACCCCGTCGGGGCCGTGGTCGGCCTGCACCCGCTGGATCTCGCCGACCACCCGGTCGAGCGCACGCCGCCAACTCACCGGACGCAGCGGCGCGCCTCGATGCTCCCGCAGCAGCGGGGTGGTGAGCCGGTCGGGGGCGGTGAGCACCTGCGCCGATGTCCAGCCCTTCTGACATAGGCCACCCTGATTGGTGGGGAAGTCGCGACCGACCACCTCAACCTCGGCGGCGTCGCCGCCGCGGATCCCCATGCCGCACTGCAACGCGCAGTACGGGCAGTGGGTGGCGGTGGTACGCATGGTCTCTACCTTGTAGCGCACGGTTTGCATGGCGGGGTCCCCAATGTTTCGGGCCGGCTAAATGGCCCGCATCGACAACGCCGGCAGCTGTGCGGACAACCCGCTTCGCCGGAGGTAGTACCCCCAGGTCAGCACCGAACAGACCAGGTAGAACGCGAGGAAGCAGGTGAGCGCGGTCCCGACGCCGCCGGTGGCCGAGATCGATGTCCCGAAGCCCTGCGGGATCAGGAAGCCGCCGAGCGCGCCGATCGCCGACGTGAAACCGAGCACCGCCGCCCCCTCCCGGCGGGCCTTGGCCAGCGCACCTGCCCGCGCCTCCGGGTCGGTGTAGTCCACGCGCAGCAGCGCCTGCGCCCGGAAGATCGACGGGATCATCCGGTACGTCGACCCGTTGCCCACCCCGGTGGTGACGAAGAGCAGCAGGAACGCACCTAGGAACAGTGGGAAGCTGTGCACCTGCAGCGCCTGCCACACCCCGATGACGCCGACACACATGGTCAGGAAGGTCCACAGCGTTACCCGGGCCCCGCCGAGGTGATCGGAGAGCCAGCCGCCCAGCGGCCGCGACACCGAGCCGACCAGCGGGCCGAGGAAGGCCAGCCCGATCGCCGACAGCTCCGGGAACTGGGTGTTGATCAGCAGCGGGAACGCCGCCGAGTAGCCGATGAACGAACCGAAGGTCCCGATGTAGAGCACCGACATCACCCAGGTGTGCTCGCGCTTGGCGACCACCACCTGGTCCCGGAAGTTCGAGCGGGCGGTCGACAGATTGTCCATCCACCGCCACGCGCACACCGCGGAGATCAGGACCAGCGGGAGCCACACGTAGGCGGCGTACTCCAGCCGGACCGCACCACCGGCGACCCCGATCACGATCACGATCGGCACGACGAACTGCACCACGCTGACGCCGATGTTGCCGCCGGCGGCGTTAAGCCCCAGCGCGAGGCCCTTGCGCCGCTCCGGATAGAAGAAGGAGATGTTCGCCATGCTGGAGGCGAAGTTGCCGCCGCCCAGCCCGGCGGTGGCCGCCGCGACCAGGAACATCCAGTACGGCGTGGTCGGGTCGGTGACGCAGTAGATCAACAACCCGAGCGGGATCACCAGCAACAGCGCGCTCACCACGGTCCAGTTCCGGCCGCCGAACTTCGGCACCGCGAAGGTGTACGGGAAGCGCATCAGCCCACCGATCAGGTTCGGCAGCGCCACCAGCCAGAACAGCTGGCTGACCGAGAAGGTGAAGCCCGCCGCCGGCAGGCTGACCACGATCACGCTCCAGAGCAGCCAGACCGAGAAGCCGAGGTGCTCGGCGAAGATAGAGAAGATCAGGTTCCGGTTGGCGATCCGCCGACCGGTCCTGGCCCAGAAGCCTTCATCCTCGGGATCCCAGTTGGTGATCCACCGGCCGGGCCGGCGGCCGAGCAGATCCTCCTGGTGCGGTCTGACCATCACATCCACGGCGTCCTCCTCGATCGGATGCCGCAGACGTTAGGGCCGCCGTGTTACCGATCCCGGCGATCCGCCATTCAGCGCGGGTAACGTCTCCCGCACGCTCCGCCGACCCCCGCCGTGAACTCCGGCACCGCCGACCCGCTCGGCTAGGTAGATAGCATCTAGGTAGATAGCATCTAGGTAGCTGCCAGCTACCTAAGGCGGATCCCGACTGGTCCAGGAATTCTGCGATCGGGCGAGAGTCCCGTACCTCTACTACACCGCAACCAAGGGCGCTTCCCCGGTCGAGGCCGTCGGCGAGTTCTGCCAGGAACTACGGGACTCCTCCCTGCCCTCAGACCCGGACCTCGTGCCCATCCTCGACAACGGCAGCTGGCCCGACGCCCTGCGCCTGCTCGCCGCCGCGCTACCGGCTGGTCCTGCGATCATTGTCCTCGACGAACTCCCTTGGCTCGCCGAGCAGGACGAACACTTCGACGGCGTGCTGCAGACCACGTGGGACCGGCTGCTCCGGCAACGACCACTGCTGCTGCTCATGCTCGGCAGCGACCTGCACATGATGGCCCGGCTCACCGCCTACGACCGACCATTCTTCGGTCGGGCAGACAATCTGGTGCTCGGCCCGCTCACCGTCGCCGACACCGCCAAATCACTCGCGCTCGATCCGCCAGACGCCATCGACGCGCAACTGGTCAGCGGCGGACTGCCGGGCATCCTAGCGTCCTGGCCGGCCGGCGTACCGGCACTGCCCTTCCTCGCTGCAGAGTGCGAAGACCCGTCGGCACCTGTCTTCAGCGTGCCAGAGTCGTCGATGCTCGCCGAGTTCCCGATGCCTGACCTGTCCCGCCGGGTGCTGGCGGCGATCGGTAGCGGCGAACGCACCCAGGCGAACATCGCCGCTGCCGCGGGCAACCGCTCCGAGCCAGTCTCGTCCGGGTCGCTCTCACCACTACTTCGCCAACTCGCCATGCTGCGCGACGCCCAGAACCTCGCCCGGCGGGGCCGCCCTGGACCGGCGTACCAGTTGATTGAGCGGCGTTGGAGCGCGTGGCGCGGCCGGGCCGTCGAACCCTTGATCCGGGATGCGCTGGAGCTGGCCCTCGCCGATGGTGCGCTGCCGTCGCCAACGGCCGCGATCGTCGGTGGCTGGTGGAACCGCCGATTCGCCCCCGAGGTCGACCTGGTCGGCGCCGACCGGGCCCCGTCGCCGACCACGTCTTCTTTGCTGGTTCGGTGAAGTGGCTCCGCACCGCCTTCGACGACCATGACCTCCGGCGGCTGCGGGCCGATGCCGCTCAGGTGCCGGGCTTCGAGCCCGCCACCGGCGGTCTGCTGGTCGTCTCCCGCGCTGGCTGCGATCTACGGCGCGGTCAGGTCGATGTGGTCTGGGGACCGGCCGACGTCGTCGATGCCCACCTGCCCCCGCGTCGACCATGAGGTTAGGCACCCGCTGGGTACAACCGGTAAGGACAAGCACTGCCGCCAAACAGCAGCGCGGCAACCGACGGATAACGCGCCGGCATGCTGAGTCCTCCGCTCCGCGTTAGCCCGCTCTCGAAGCGGGCAACCTACCACGCCGAAGTATCCACCCTAGCCACTCTCCGGCCGGGCGGCAGGAAGATCAAGTGCCCTGGAGCTGTACGACCCGCTGCGTGTCGTACAGCTCCAGGGCATTGGATCACGGTCGGCCGGTTCGCCGCGCCCACGCCCGCCTTGTGATCATGGGGTTGGGCACCCGAGACGTGGTTCAACAGGGACCTAGGTCCATGATCGGCGCGGGTTCCGGCCGGCGCGGGTTTTGGCTGGCGCGGGTTCAGGCCGAGCCGAAACGTCGATCCCGTTTGGCGTACATCTCGCAGGCCTCCCACAGGTGGCGGCGGTCGAAGTCCGGCCACAGCGTGTCCAGATAGATGTGCTCGGCGTACGCCGACTGCCACATCATGAAGTTGGAGGTCCGTTGCTCGCCGGAGGGGCGCAGGAACACGTCCACATCGGGCACCTTCGGCTGGTAGAGATACTTCGCCACCGTCTTCTCGGTGATCTTCTCCGGCCGCAGCCGCCCCGCCGCCACCTCCCGGGCGATCGCGGCCGCCGCGTCGGCGATCTCGGCCTGCCCGCCATAGTTGACGCAGAACTGCAGCGTCAACACCGAGTTGTGGCGCGACATCTGCTCGGCGGTCTGCAGCTCCGAGATGACGCTCTTCCAGAGCCGACCCGGCCGGCCCGCCCACAGCACCCGGACCCCCAGCTCCACCAGCTGGTCCCGGCGACGGCGGATGACATCCCGGTTGAACGCCATCAGCCACCGGACCTCCTCCGGCGACCGCCGCCAGTTCTCGGTCGAGAACGCATAGGCGGACAGGTACGGCACGCCCAGCTCGATCGCGCCCTCGATGGTGTCGAAGAGCGCCTGCTCGCCCCGCTCGTGGCCCTTGGTCCGGGCCAGCCCCCGCTGCTTGGCCCACCGGCCGTTGCCGTCCATCACCACCGCCACGTGGCGCGGGACCAGGTCGGCCGGCAGCTTCGGCGGCCGGGCACCAGATGGATGTGGTGTCGGCGCCCGGAGCGGCGTCCGCGTCTTCACCGGCTCTCCCCTCGGTCGACCAGCGGCAGTGATCGTAACCCCCGCTCCAGATGCCACTGCAGGTGCGCGGCGACCAGCCCGGCGGCCTGCTTCCGCAGGCCCGGGTCGCTCGCGTCGGCGTACTCCCAGTCGCCGTTGGCCAATGCGATGAGCAGCGCCAACACCGTGGGCGGCGGGTGCGCGGCCCCCGGCGGTCGGCAGTCGGGGCAGACCGAACCGCCGGCCGGCACCGAGAAGGCACCGTGCGGGCCCTGGGTTCCGCAGACCGCACACTCGGCCAGCGCCGGCGCCCAGCCGGCGATCCCCATCGCCCGCAACAGGTACGCGTCGAGGACCAGCGGCGACGGGTGTGCTTCGGTCGCCAACGCCCGCAGGGCCCCCAGGGTCAGCCGGAACAGCTCCAGCGACGGCTCCCCCTCCTCCGGGGTGAGCCGCTCGGCGGTCTCGGCGATCGCGCTCGCGGCGGTGTAGCGGGGGTAGTCGTGCGCGAACGCGCCGCCGAAGAGCGACACCCCCACCGCCTGCGAGACGGTGTGCAGGGAGCGGGTCGACTGCTCGCCGGCCGGGGCGGCGAGCTGGAGCTCGACGTGGCCGAACGGCTCCAGCCTCGCCCCGAACTTGGAGCTGGTGCGCCGGACTCCGCGGGCCACCGCCCGGACCCGGCCGTGCCGGCGGGTCAGCAGCGTGATGATCCGGTCGGATTCGCCGAGCTTCTGGGTGCGCAACACCACCGCGTCGTCCCGGTAGAGCTGCCGCCGATACCCCGTCACCCGGTCATTGTCCACCTCTCCGCGGAACGGTCAATCAACCAGCCGACCGTGCTACACTGAACCCGTTCTACACGGAGGGTGTTATGGCGAGTCTGACTCTCAATGTCGACGAAGGGCTTCTCCGACGGGCCCGGATCCGCGCCCTTCAGCAGGGCACTAGCGTCAATCAACTGGTCCGGCAGTGGCTTGAGCACTACCTCGACGAGGATGCCGACCGCCAGATCGGCGAGTCGCTGGTGGAGACCTTCAACCAGGCCGCAGCCAACAGCGGCCCCGCCCCGTGGCGGTGGAGCCGCGAAGAGCTCTACGAGGAGCGGCTGGGTGAGCATGGCCGGTAGAACGTTCCTCGACACGAGTGTCTTCATCTACGCGGTCGACCAATCCGTCCCCGATAAGCAGAAGCGGGCCCAGGAGATCTTGCTGTCGACGGCGGGGATCACGATCTCCACGCAGGTGCTCAATGAGTTCTACAGCGCGGTGACCCGCAGGCTCAAGCCGGCCATGCCGCCCCCGTTGGCGGCAACCGCGGTGGAGACCATGGCCCGCTACCTCTGCGTGCCCACCGATGCCGAGCTGGTCGTCCGCGCCATCCGCAGCGGGCAGCGCTGGCATTTGTCGCATTGGGACGCGCTTGTGGTGGAGGCTGCCCGGCAAGCCGGCTGCACCCGGTTGTTCTCCGAGGATCTAGCCACCGGGGCGAGTTACGGCGGGGTCACCATCGAGAACCCGTTCGCTAACGGCTAGGGACGGCAGCGGCTAGGGACAGTAGCGGCTAGGGCCGGCCCGGCCCAGGGTGATCGGTGGGCTGGGCGCCGGGATTGTCGCCCGACCGGCCCGGGGCGTCGCCGGACCGTCCCGGCGGTTCGCCAGCCTCGCCGGGTGGGCCGGGCGGGGCCGGCGGCGGATCGGCGGGCAGCCCTGGCGGGGCGGCGGGCGGCCCCGGGTCGTCGTCGGAGTGGCCGGGCGGGTCGCCGGCCCGGCCTGGTCCAATATCCCCGGGCGGCGCCAGCCCCGGGGTCTGCTGTGGATCGGTCGGCGCCACCGGTGCTCCGGTCGGCGGGCTCCCCGGCACCAGCCCAGGCTCGTCGGCGGGCGCCGGCTCGCCGGTGCCGTCCGGGGTCCCCGCCGGTGTGCCCGCCGGCGAGTCCTCGTCGACCCGCTCGGCAAACCGGTACGGCGAGACCGATTCCACCACCGACTCGAACCGGGCCTGCGCCGGCGCCGGCAGCGTGCCGGCGAAGCCGGCGCTGCCCACCCCCACGATGCCCACGGCGAGACCCCCGGCGGCGAGCCGCGCGGCGAGCCGCAGCCCGGTGGCCCGCCCCAGCATCGCCCGTCGCAGCCGGGACGCTGCCCGCCGCATCCGGCCCGGGACCTCGGCGCCCGCGGCCGCATCCGGGAAGGCGCCGGCCGCCATGCTCGCCGCCAACTCGTCGCTGGGCGGGACCGGCTGTTGGGAGACGTCCCGCAGCGCCCGGACCACCGTGGCCAGCGGGTCCAGCTCAGGGTGCACCGGCCGGCCCGCGAAGAGCGCCTCCGCGGTCGGATCGTCGATTCGGGATGGTATGGGCATCTCGCCGGAGTAATCGTCGGTCGCGCTCACAGCGGTACGCCCTCCTTCGCGAGCTTCCGGCGCAGCGCATCGAGGGCCCGGCGCTGCAGCGCCTTTACTGCGCCCGGGCTCTTGCCGGTGATCCGGGCTACCTCCTCGATGGTCAGGTCGCCGATCACCCGTAGCAGGAGCACCGTTCGCTGGTCGGCCGAGAGCCGGCTACACAGGCCCACCACCCATTGTTCGCCCAACGACTCCAGCGCCTCCCGTTCAACATCGCCCGCAGGTGGGTCGGCCTCGACCGAGCCCGCCTGTGGCGGCGTCCGGGCCAGCCGTCGCCGCTCGTCCAGCAGTCGCCGGTGGGCGATGGTGAACACCCACGACCGGAACTGTGCCTCGTGGCCCTGGAAGCTCGCCAATCCGCGGAACACCCCGAAGAAGACCTCACTGGTCAGATCCTCGGGCTCGACGGCCCGCTGCACCCGCAGATAGCCCGCCACCACCGGCGCGAGATCCGCGTAGAGGCGCTCAAAAGCACGCGGCGCCCCACCCTGCGCCGCGGCCAACACCTCCGGAAACGCGTCCCCTAGCGGCAGCGGGTACCTCCTCGACAGGCCGGCGCCGGCGGCTGGAGCGCCGGCTGTCTGAGCGTACGGTGCGCGGCCTCGACCAGGAAGTCAGTGGCCGGGCCACGGGCGGACGGGTTGCCCGCGGCCCGGCCCCCGAGCGCCGGGCCGCGGACTACCCGGTTGTCCCGACTACCCGCGCCAGCGCCCGCCGCCCACTCACGAACCCACACACGCGGGTGAGCGGCGGTCCGGCCAAGCGGCAGCACGGCAGCGTAACCGACGCCGGCAGCCAGTGACCCCTCCTGTCACCGAGGTGACGTGGGAGTAATCGTCACCGGCCCGCCCGGGGGTACGGGCTCGCCCGGTCAGTTCGCAGAATTTTTCACGAGTTCGCCGAGGCGTTCCCGGGTCGACGGGTCGGCCAGCGCCGACCCCACGGCGACCACCTGGGCACCGGCGGCGAGGAACTCCGGGGCGGAGTCCACGCTGACCCCGCCGGTGGCGACGAACCGAATCGCCGGGAACGGGCCGCGGATCGCCCGGAACCAGCCGGGGCCGAGGGCGGCGGCGGGGAAGGCCTTGAGCCACCGGCAACCCGCGGCCTGCGCCCGCTGCACCTCGCTGGGGGTGGCGACACCCGGCAGGTGCGGCAGGCCGGCGGCGAGGCTCGCGGCGAGCACCGAGAGGTCCAGCCCGGGGGCGACGGTGTAACGGGCACCCGCACCGGCGGCCAAGGCCACCTGCTCCTGAGTGATCACGGTGCCGGCACCGACCAGTTTGCCGCGCTCGGCCCCGGCCGCGACCGCCGCTGCCAGCGCCGGGACCTGGTCGGCCGTGCCGATCGGCACCTCCAGCAGCTCCACGCCAGCGTCCCAGGCCAGCTGCGCCAGCGCCACCGTCTCCGCCGGTGGCAACCCCCGCAGGATGGTCATCACCCGGTGGTCACCGAACAGCTCCGTAAGGTTGGTCATCGCCCCTCCTGCATCGCCGCGGCAAGCTCCGCCGCGGTCGGTAGCTCCCCGATGTCGCCAGCGGTGCGTAGCGCGCAGCCGGCCAGCAGGTGTCCCAGCCGCAACCGCGCGGCGGGCGCCGCGTCGTTGAGCACACCCCATAGGTAGCCCGCCGCGAACGCGTCCCCGGCGCCCACCGGCTCGACCACCGTCACCGGCGGTGCCGGCACCGTGAACCGGTCATCACCGTGGTAGGCGGTCGCGCCGACCGGACCATCCTTGACGACCAGTGTCGTCGGCTCGGGCAGCCGCGCCCGGACCTCATCGACGGTGGCGGTGCCCCAGAGCACCTGCGCCTCATCCCGGCCGACGAAGACGAGATCGGCGGCGGCGGCGAGCTTGGCCAGGGCCGGCCCGGCCTGCGCCACCGGCCACAACGCCGGCCGATAGTTGATGTCGAAGCTCATCAGCGCCCCCGGCGCCGGCCGCTCCGCTAGGGCGTGGTGCAGCAGATCGGCGCAGCTGCCGGAGAGCGCCGCGGTGATCCCCGAGAGGTGCACGACCCGCGCCGCCGGGGCGTCGGCGAGGAGCCGGCGGTCCATCGCCGCCGCGGCCGAGCCGCGCCGGTAGTAATACACCGTGGTGGCGCCGTCGGCGGCGGGATCCTTGAAGTAGATCCCGGTCGGCGCCTGCTGGTCAACGACCACCTCGCTGGTGTCGACGCCGGCCGCGGCCAGCCGCGCCCGGATCAGTTCACCGAACGGGTCGGCGCCGAGCCGGCTGCGCCAACCGACCTTGGCCCCCAGTTGCGCCAGCCAGCTGGCGACGTTCGACTCCGCGCCCGCGACCTCCAGCCGCAACGGCGGACCGTGCCGCAACGGCGCGGGCGGGTCCGGGGTGACCAGACCCATCGACTCACCCACACAGAGCACGTCCCAGCTCATCGCCGCCCCGTCCGCCTCCGACATCGGGCTCAGAACCCCAGCTTGCGCAGCTGCCGCGGGTCGCGCTGCCAGTCTTTGGCGACCCGCACGTGCAGGTCGAGATAGACCCGGCCACCGAGCAGCTGCTCGATCTCGGCCCGGGCGCGGGTGCCGACCTCCTTCAGTCGGGCACCGCGACGACCGATCACGATCGCCTTCTGGCTGGGTCGTTCGACATACAGGTCGGCGAAGATCCGGGTCAGGTCACCTTCGGTGGTCATCTCCTCCACCACGACCGCGATCGAGTGGGGAAGTTCGTCGCGGACCCCCTCCAGCGCCGACTCCCGCACCAGCTCCGCGACGAGCACCTGGGTGGGCTCCTCGGTGAACATTTCGTCGGGGTAGAGCTGGGGGGACTCGGGGAGGTACGTGGTGACCACGTCGACCAGCGTGCCCACCTGTTCGCCGGAGACCGCGCTGACCGGCACCACCTCGGCGAAGTCGGCGAGGTCGGCGACCGCGCTGAGCTGTTTGGCGAGGCGGGACCGGTCGATCAGGTCGATCTTGGTCACCACCGCGATCACGGTGGCGCGCAGCTGCTCGATCTCGCCGGTGATGAACCGGTCCCCGGGGCCGATCTGCTCGTCGGCCGGCAGGCACAGCCCGATCACATCCACCTCGCTCCAGGTGGCGCGGACCAGGTCGTTGAGGCGCTCGCCCAGCAGGGTGCGGGGGCGGTGGAGCCCGGGGGTGTCGACCAGCACCAGCTGCGCCTGCGGCTGGTGCAGCACGCCCCGAATGACGTGCCGGGTGGTCTGTGGCTTGTTCGAGGTGATCGCGATCTTCTGCCCGACGATCGCGTTGGTGAGCGTGGACTTGCCGGCGTTGGGGCGGCCGACGAAGCAGGCGAAACCCGCCCGGTAGGCCGGCTCCGGAGCGTCCGGGGCGGCCGGCTGCGCCGGGTCAGTCACGGACCGTCGCCAGCACCTGGCCGGCCGGGCTGGCGACGTGGATCGGCGCCCCCATGCCCAGGTCCCGCACCGCCGCCCGACCGAGGTCGTCCAGCGTGGAGGCTTCGGTGACCACCGCCGCGGCCTCCAGTCGGGTGCCGCCCGCCGCCACCGCCGAGGCCACCGCCAGCTGCAGCGCCGCGATGGTCAACGAGGGCAGCCGCACCGTCACCCCGGTGTAGGTGCGGCCGTCCTGGTCCCGCACCGCCGCCCCCTCGACCGCGCCGACCCGCGCCCGCGCCGCCCGCGCCAATGTGACCAGCTTGCCGTCCTCCGCGTCCACCGCCGGCTGCTCCAGGTCCGCCTCAGGCATCCGCCGCCTGCCTCTCATCGGGTCGTGTCGGGCCAGGCCCGTCTTCAGGCTGCTCAGCACGGCGTACCAGCACCGTGCCGATCCGGTTCCGGCGGCCGGCGGTCCCCTCGGCCACCAGCCGCAGCCCCCCTACGGTAGCCGTCGCCCCCGGGATCGGCACCCGGCCCAACTGCTCAGCGAGCAGCCCGGCGACGGTGTCGACGCCTT
This sequence comes from Natronosporangium hydrolyticum, assembly GCF_016925615.1. Taxonomy (NCBI): domain Bacteria; kingdom Bacillati; phylum Actinomycetota; class Actinomycetes; order Micromonosporales; family Micromonosporaceae; genus Natronosporangium; species Natronosporangium hydrolyticum. Next base: position 1,650,056 of record NZ_CP070499.1, on the reverse strand, counting down.
CGGCCGGCAACACCGCGTCGAACCGCTCAGCCAGCTCGTCGATGGGCAGCCGCGCAGAGACCCGGACCGCCCCGTCGGGCAGCTCCTGGACCGGCGGCAGCTCTACGTCGTACTCGTCGGTGATCTCGCCGACGATCTCCTCCAGGATGTCCTCGATCGTGACCAGGCCGGCGGTGCCGCCGTACTCGTCGACCACGATCGCCAGATGCACCCGGGCCGCCTGCATCTCCGAGAGGAGATCATCCACCGGCTTCGACTCGGGCACGAAGACCGCCGGGCGCATCACCTGATCGACCCGCTCCGGGTCGGCTGCCTGCTCCGGCTCCCGCATCACCCAGCGGGTCAGATCCTTCAGATACGCCACCCCGAGGACATCGTCCACGCTGCTACCGATCACCGGAATCCGCGAGAAACCGGAACGTAGCGCCAACGCCAAGGCCTGCCGGAGGCTCTTGTGCGCCTCCACCCACACCATCTCGGTACGCGGCACCATCACCTCGCGGGCGACCGTATCGCCCAGCTGCACCACCGAGTGGAGCATCCGCCGCTCGCCCTGCTCGACCGCACCGCTCTCGCCGGCCAGGTCGACCAGCTCCCGCAGCTCCACCGACAAGTCTGACTCGACACCGTTCTGGCTGCTCACCACGAACGGACCTTCCCGGAAGCCACGGCCGGGAGTGACCACGTTGCCGATCCAGATCAGCAGCGACGCGAGCGGACCGAGCGCCCGGCCCAGCCAGCGCACCGACGGCGCCGAGGCGCGCCCGATCGGGTAGGCGTGCTGCCGGCCGAGCGTGCGGGGACCCACCCCGACCACTACGAAGCTGACCACGGTCATGGTGCCGGCCGTGACCAACCCCGCGGTCCAGCCCAGGCCGAACGTATCCACCGTCACCAGCGCCACCAACGTGGTGGCGCTCAGCTCGCACGCCAACCGCAGCAACAGCAGCAGGTTGAGGTAGCGGGGACGGTCGGCGGCGACCGCCGTCAACGCCTGCGCACCCCAGACTCCGTCCCGAGCCAGCGCTCGCGCCCGCGCCGCGGAGACCGCGCCCAGCGCCGCGTCGCTCATCGCGACCAGCCCGGCCAGCACCACTAGCCCGGTCGCCCAGCCCAGCAGGGCCAGATCAGGTAAGCCCGCCCCGTCAGCACCCATCGTGCAGCCCGTCCGTCAGCTGGTCCGCGATCGTCGCCAGCTGTCGAGCAGCTGGGATTGCAGTCCGAACATCTCCCGCTCTTCCTCTGGCTCGGCGTGGTCATAGCCGAGCAGGTGCAGCGCGCCGTGCACGGTCAACAGGGCGACCTCGTCGGCGGTGCTGTGCCCGGCGGCGGTCGCCTGTCGCCCGGCCACCTCTGGGCAGAGGACGATGTCGCCGAGCAGAGTCGGTTCGCCGCCGTTCTCCACCGGCCCGGGGTCACCGCCGGCTTCGTCTAGCGGGAAGGCGAGCACGTCGGTCGGCCCGTCGCCGCCCATCCACCGGTGGTTCAGGTCGGCCATGTACTCCGCGTCGACCAGCAGGATAGAGAGCTCCGCGAGCGGGCTCACCCCGGTCTCGGTCAACGCGTGCCGGGCAACGTCAAGAATGGCATCGGTGTCGAGCTCCATGCCGGACTCGTTCGCGATCTCGATGGACACCGGTCGTCTCGTACCTCTGGTCTCTGGCTCGTCGATCTGGCTCATGGATGCGGTGGTCAGCGCCGGCGTTGCCGGCCGCCCTGCGAACCCTGGCCGGGCACCGCACGCAGCTCCTGGTTGGCGTCCCACTTGGCGTACGCGTCAACGATGTCGCTCACCAGCTGGTGCCGGACGACATCGCCGCTGCCGAGCTGATTGAAGTGCACATCGCCTAGGCCGTCGAGGATCTCCCGCACCACCCGGAGCCCGCTCTGAGCACCGCCGGGCAGGTCCACCTGGGTCACGTCGCCGGTCACCACGATCCGCGAGCCGAAGCCCAACCGGGTCAGGAACATCTTCATCTGCTCGGGGGTGGTGTTCTGGGCCTCGTCCAGGATGATGAAGGCGTCGTTGAGGGTGCGACCCCGCATGTACGCCAACGGGGCTACCTCGATCGTGCCGCTCTGGATCAACCGCGGGATCGAATCCGGATCGATCATGTCGTGCAGCGCGTCGTAGAGCGGTCGCAGGTAGGGGTCGATCTTCTCGTAGAGCGTGCCGGGTAGGTACCCCAGCCGCTCCCCCGCCTCCACCGCCGGCCGGGTCAGGATGATCCGGGTGACCTGCTTAGCCTGCAGCGCCTGCACCGCCTTGGCCATCGCCAGGTAGGTCTTGCCGGTGCCGGCGGGCCCGATCGCGAAGACCACCGTGTGCTGGTCGATCGCGTCCACGTAGCGCTTCTGGCCGAGCGTCTTGGGGCGGATGTTGCGGCCGCGCCGCGAGAGGATGTTGAGCGTCAGCACCTCGGCCGGCCGCTCGCTGGTCCCGGCGTCCAGCATCCCTAGGGTCCGCCGGACGCTGTCGGCGGTCAAGGTCTCGCCGCGCTCGATCAGCTCCAGCAGCTCCGCGAAGAGCCGCTCGGCCCGCGCGTTGTCGGCCGGCGCGCCGGTGATGGTGATCTCGTTGCCGCGAACCATGATGTCGCTGGCGAGCGAACGCTCGACGAGCTTGAGGATCTCGTCCGCCGCCCCGAGCAGGCTCACCATGGCCTGCGGGTCCTCGATGGTGATCTTGGCCTGCGCGCGTGACGGAGACGGCGTCGTCGCAATCGTGGGTGCGTTATCTAGGTCGGTCATAGTCCGGCCGTACGGCCCCTGCCACCTGCTCTCCAGTCCAATTGATCCACGGGTGGTGGATCACTGCCTCCATGGTATCGGCTCCGGGCCGATCCGGTCAGCTCTAATCGCACCCGGGTGACCGGAGCGGGCCGAACGCTCGTCTAGCATGCGGGAGTGAGCATGAGTGACTGCCTCTTCTGCAAGATCGTGGCGGGCGAGATCCCGGCGACGGTGGTCCACGAAACCCCGCGGACCATCGCGTTTCGCGACATTTCACCCCAGGCCCCGGTCCACGTGCTGGTGATCCCCCGCGATCACCACGCCGACCTGGCCACGCTCACCGACGCCGACCCGGCGCTGGCCGGCGAGGTCTTCGCCACCGCTGCCGCCGTCGCCCGACAGGAAGGGCTCACCGACGACGGCTACCGGGTGATCGTCAACTCCGGGCCGCACGGCGGGCAAGAGGTCTTTCATCTGCACGCCCACGTGCTGGGTGGCCGCGCGTTGGGCCCGATGCTCAGCCGCTGACCAACGGGTTCACCCAGGTCAGCTTCGGGAACCTCGCAAAGTCACTGTCGGCGGAGTAGAGCTTGAGGCCGTGCTCGATGGCCAACGCGGCCAGGTGGGCGTCGCTGACCAGGTTGCCGCGTAGGTCATGCTCCACCACCAGGGCACCTAACACCTCGGCGTGGTGGTTGGTCGGCAAGGGGGTCCAGGCCACCTCGCAGGCGAGCCAGCTACTGACGTGCTCCCACGCCTGAGCCGGGGTGAGCGGCCGTTGGGCAGCGCGGGGGTGGGTGGCGATGCGCACGAACGCGGTCAGACACTGCCACGGGAGCCCCACTCGCTCCCGACCATTCAGCGCTCCGGTCAACCACTCCCGCGCCCGGTCATGGAACGGGCTGCGGGTGTCAACCGCATACAACAGCAGGTTCGCGTCAACCAGCATCAGCGGTGGTCCGGGCCGTCGAGCAGGTCGAGCGCCTCCGCGACGTTGGCGACGTCCACCTGGATCCCCAGATCCGAGGTCGACTGGACGAACGGTGGGCGCTCTTCCCGGTGACGGAGCCCAGCCCGGATCAGGTCGTTGACGATCTGGCTGACACCTCGCGCGCCGCTGCGCCGCAGTTGGTCGACCGCGGCCGCAGTGTCATCGTCGAAGGTGATCGTAGTCCGCATGCGGCAATCATAGCATATTGATGCGCGCCACCGCACATCTTGATGCGATAGATCATTTGAGGGTGGCGCCGGTCAGGCCGGTCTGCACCTGCCGCTGGAAGATCACGTAGACCACCAGGATCGGCAGCATCGCGATCGTCATCCCGGCGAACAACGCCGACCAGTCCGACCGGTACCCCTGCTGGATCGCCAGCGCCACCAACCCCTGCGCCAGCACACTGCGGTCGGCGTCGAAACCGCTCTGCTTCTGCATCAACACCTGCGGCAACACGAACTGGTTCCACTGCCCGACCAGGTTGAAGATGCCGACGCTGATCAGCCCCGGCTTCGCCATCGGCAGCATCACCTGGAAGAAGATTCGGGTGTGTCCGGCGCCGTCCACCGCCGCCGACTCGGCGACCGCGGTCGGCAGGGTCCGGAAGAACGAATGCAGGAAGAAGACCGTAAACGGCAGCGAGTAGCCGACGTAGACCAGGATCAACCCGTGGTACGTGTTGAGGCCGACGCTGTTGCGGACCACGAAGAAGAGCGGAATCAACGCCAGAAAGATCGGCACCGTCAGCCCGGCGACGAAGAGGTAGTAGATGAACCGGTTTCCGGGGAACGGATATCGCGCCAGCACATAGGCGGCCATCGAGCCCAGCAACATCGTGAAGAAGACTCCGCCGCACACCACGATCAGCGTGCTGAGGAAATAGTCGCCGATATTGCTCGTCGACCACGCCCGGACGAAATTGTCCCACTGCAGGCTCGTCGGCAGGCCCCACGGATCGGTAAGGATCTCCCGATCGGTGCGGACCGACTGCAGCACCGCCCACAGCAGCGGCAGCACCACCAGCACCGCCCAGACGATCAGGAAGGCGTGCGAGAAGACGTTCAGCACCCCGCCGCCAGAGGCGCCCCGGCCGGCAGGGCGGGCGCCCGCCGTCGGCCGGTCAGCAGGCGGGCGGGGAGGTGCGATAGCGGCCATCAGGCGTACTCGATTCGTTCCCGGCGGAGCACCCGCAGCTGGATGATCGCGAGGATCAGGGTGAACGTGGCGAGGGAGACCCCCATCGCGCAGGCGTAGCCGAACTGACCCGGCCGGAAGGTCCCGAACCCGGTCTCCACCACCTGGGTGGCCATCACCCGACTCGCCTCGTGCGCCGCCCCCTGCCGGGGGGTGAGCGCGTAGACCAGCGCGAACATGTCCAACGCCATGATCCCGAGGTAGACCCAGGCGACCGACACCGTATCCCGCAGCAGCGGCAGGGTGATCCGGAAGAACTGCTGGCCGCGGGCGGCGCCGTCCAACATGGCGGCCTCGAACAGATCCTTGGGGATCGACGCCATGGCCGCCGAGAAGAGCACCATGAAGAACCCGGTGGCCGTCCATACCGCCACCGCCAGCAGCAACCACCGCACCAGTCGGGGATCGCTGAGAAACAGCAACGGCCGGCCGGGGTCGACCACCCCGAGCGCCATCAGGAACGAGTTGGCGAGCCCACCGGAGTCGGTCCGGAGGACGTTGCGCCAGACCACGGCAACGATCGCGATCGACAGCACGAACGGGAAGAAGAAGACCACCCGGTAGAACGAGGAACCGACCACACCTCGTACCCCGGGCCGGTTCCCGCGGCCACCGACATTGAGCATGAACGCGAAGAACAGCGCCAGTGCGATCGTGGCGATCGGCAGCGTCAGAAAGAAGAACAGGCTGTTGGCGAAGGCGCCGCGAAACGCCTCGTCGGCGACGAGTTGCCGGTAGTTCGCCACACCGATGAACTCGAACTCCGGGCTACGGGCACCCCAATCGGTGAACGAATACCCGACCGTCTGCAGGTACGGCCAGAGCACGAACCCGCCGTACACCAGCAGCGGCAGCGCCAGGAAGCTGAAGATGAAGGGGTATCTGCCCCGTCGCATGGCTCTCCTCGGGTAGGTCGGGGCTGCGACCCACGCAGCCGGCGACCCGGCTCTCAGGCGTCGCGGGTGAACTTCTCGATCGAGTCGTCCTCGGCGACCTGATCCGCGGCCTGCTGGATCCGGTCGATCAGCCGCTCGGCGTCGCTGCGACCGGCCATCAGGTCGGCGATCTCCGGTAGCAGCGCGTCGTCCATCAGGTGGGCGCCGTACCAACCCAGGGCCTTCCAGTCCATGACCTCGGGGGCGGCCGAGGCCGCCTCGGTGGCCGAGGTCAGAGCGGTGGAGTCCACCCCGCCGGTCGCCCCCGCCACCACCGTCATCGAGCTGGTGAGCTCGGTGAACGCGCTCGCGGCAGCGCGGGAGAGCATCACTCGCAACAGCTCCAGGCCGCCGGCGGTATTCGCGCCGTCGGCCGGGACCACGAACGGCTCCCCGGCGCCGACCCGCATGGTGCCGTACGGGGTTGCAGGGCTGTTCGACGGCGCCCACGGCGGCGCGAAGGTCATCTCGAACTCCGGCGGCGTGGTGTCGCGCATCTCGTTCTCCAGCCACGACCCGTTCCAGATCAGGCCGGCGCCGTGGTCCAACCAGACCTGCTGCGACTGGGTGTGGTCCAGCCCTTCAGCTCCCGGGTAGACCAGTCTCCGGTCGACCAGCTCCTGCAGCCGCTGTGCCGCCAGCACCACCGCGTCGGCCCGCCAGGCGTCGGGCTCCAGATTGTCGATCGCCGCGATAACCGGCAGCCCGCCCTCCCGGTAGATCCACTCCATGAAGACGTTGTGGATGTACCACGGGTGTTCGCCGGTGTGGATAAAGGGTGCGATGCCGGCGTCGCTCATCTCCGCCGCCAGCTCCAGGAACTCGTCCCAGGTGGTCGGCGGGGCCCAGCCGTGGGTCCGGAACAGTGCGGCGTCGTACCAGATGCCGTAGGTGGAGTACGAGTAGTTGAGCGCGAACATCCGGTCGCCGAACATCCCGGCCTCGGCGGTGCCCGGCTGCAACGTGTCCCGTACCGGCACCTGTGGATCGTCCAGGCTCGGCGCGTCCAGCAGCGGCGTGAGATCCAGCACCGCGCCGTCGTTGACCAGGCCGGCCAGGTCCAGCTCGTCGCCGCCGGAGTTGTTCACCATGTCCGGTGGCGTGCCACCGGCGAATCGCGGCTGCACCACGGTGCCGATCGTCTCGGTCTTCAGCGCCCCCAGTTCGGCCTCTGGATAGTGGGCCGCGAAGGCGTCGCTGATCGCGTCCGGGTACTCCTCGCCGAAGCCACCGGTGAAGAAGACCGCGTCGATCTGGGAGGCGGGGTCGAACCCGAACGGATTGTCGTCGCTCCCCTCGGCCGCTTCCGAGCTGGCCTCACCGCTGCTCGCGCAGGCGGCCAGCAGGCCGGCCGCTGGCCCGGCGAGCAGCCCGGCCGCGGCGGCGCGGCCGAGGAGGCCGCGACGGGTCAGCTGGCGGCCGGGCGACCGAGCGGGGTCGAAGGGGGTCGGTCTGGTGGACATGGGGTCCTCCTTGGCGTCAGTCGCGGCTGGCCCACTGATCACTCGGTTCCGGTTAGTTGTTAGTAAGCCTTACTTACTGTTTAGGAAATAGTTCTTACTAAAAGACCGGAAGTCAAGACCCGCGCCGGGACTTTTCCGTACTCGACGCGGCGGCAAATGCTCAACTAACCCCGCAAATCACCGCAGAGCGGCGCGACCTACCAGCGGTGCAGGCGGGCCTGCAGCACCGAGAGCGCCGCCACCCCAGCGGTCGAGGTCCGCAGCACCGAGCCACCTAACCGGACCTGGTGCGCCCCGGCCTCGGCGAAGACGGACAGCTCCGCTGGCGCCACCCCGCCCTCCGGGCCGACCACCACGACCACCTCGCCGGTGGCGGGCAGCGGCACCCCACTCAGCCGGTCGGTCGCCTCCTCATGCAGGACCAGCGCGACCGCGGCGGTCGCCAGGCGGGCGGCGACCGCGGCGGTGTTCGCCGGGTCGGACAGCACCGGCAGCCAGGCCCGCCGGGACTGCTTGGCCGCCTCCCTGGCGGTACTCCCCCAGCGCCGCCACGCCTTCTCGCCCCGGTCACCCTGCCAACGCGTCACCGACCGGGCGGCCGCCCAGGGAACGATCTCGTCGACCCCCACCTCGGTCATCGCCTGCACCGCCAGCTCGGATCGGTCCCCCTTGCCGATCCCCTGCACCACCACAAGACGGGGGTCGGCCGGTGGCTCCTGCCACCGCCCATCGACCCGCAGCTCCAGCGCACCGCGCTCGGCCGTGATCACCGTGGCGGTAGCCACCCCGCCGCGGCCGTCGGCGAGCGAGAGCTGCTCACCCGGCCGCAGCCGCTGGACGTCGGCGGCGTGACGACCCTCCGGGCCGGCCAGCCTCGAGGTCTCGCCGGACGGCAGCTCGTCGACCAGAAACCGCGGCGCGCTCACCCCGCTCGCGCCCCGACCTAGTGGCCGTTGAACGCGTCACGCATCCGCGCGAAGAACCCGCCCTGCTTGCTGAGCTGGGCGACCTCTTCACCACGGGCCCGCGCGAACTCCCGCAGCAGTCGCTCCTGCTCCGGGTCGAGCTTGCTCGGTGTCCGGACATCGAGATGGACGAAGAGGTCCCCGCGACCGGTGCCCCGCAGGTGGGGCACACCCCGGCCACGCAACCGCTGGGTGGCCCCCGGCTGGGTGCCCGCCCGAACCTCCAGCTCCTCTTCGCCGTCGAGCGTCTTGATGGTGAGCCGGGTGCCCAGCGCCGCCGCGGTCATCGGCACCGTGACTCGACAGTGCAGATCGTCGCCCTTGCGGGAGAAGATGTCGTGCGGCTTCTCGTGGATCTCGACGTAGAGATCCCCGGGTGGCCCACCGCCCGGGCCGACCTCGCCCTGCTGCGCGAGGCGGATCCGCATGCCGTCCTCAACCCCGGCCGGGATCTTCACCGTCAACGACCGGCGGGACCGCACCCGGCCGTCACCGGCGCAGCTCGCGCACGGGCTCGGGATCACCGTCCCGGTGCCCTGGCAGGCCACGCAGGGTCGGGACGAGACGACCTGGCCGAGGAAGGTGCGCTGCACCGACTGGACCTGACCGTGCCCACCGCACGACTCACACGTGGCCGGCTGCGTCCCAGCGGCGGTGCCCGCACCGGAACAGGTGGTGCACAACACGGCCGTGTCCACGGTCACCGGCGCCTCGACCCCGAAGGCGGTCTCCGCCAGCTCCAGCTCGACCCGCAACACCGCGTCGGCGCCGGGCCGGGTACGCGGTCGGGGGCCGCGTCCGCCGGCGCCACCAGCGGACGCCCCGAAGAACGCGTCCATGATGTCCTGGAAACCGACGAACGGCCCGCCTGGCCCGTCCGCGCCGCCGGCCCCGGCACCGCCCAGGCCACCGCCCGGCGCGTACGGGTCACCGCCGAGATCGACTATCTGCCGCTTCTGGTCATCGGAGAGCACCTCGTAGGCGGTGTTGATCTCCTTGAACCGTTCGTGCGCAGACGGCTCCGGGTTGACGTCAGGATGAAACTTCCGGGCGAGCCGGCGGTAGGCGCGCTTGATCTCATCCGTTGACGCGTCCCGCGAGACGCCGAGAATCTCGTAGTAGTCCTTGGCCACTGCGTCGTGTGTCCTCATGATCGGTGCGTCTGGTCGTCGGTCTGCATAGTCGTTGCGGGCTGGTCAGGTGCTGCTGCGTGGTCAATTGTGCCGCGAGGTCAATTCTGCGCCAGCAGTTCGCCGACGTAGCGTGCCACGGCCCGGACCGTGGCGATGGTGCCGGGGTAGTCCATGCGGGTGGGGCCGACGATGCCCAGCCCCCCGACAATGGTGTCACCCGGGCCGTACCCGGTGCTCACCACCGAGGTGGTCCGCAGATCGACGAACTCGTTCTCGTCGCCGATCCGGACCCGCGGCAGCGCCAACTCGCCATCAGCCTCGATCTCGCCGATCAGCTTCAGCAGCACCACCTCCTCTTCCAGCGCCTCCAGCACTGGCCGGAGCGAACCCTGGAAGTCGAACAGCCCGGTCCGGGTCAGGTTGGCGGTGCCGGCCAGGGCGATCCGCTCGTCATGCCGCTCCACCAACGTCTCCAGCAACACCGAGCCGAGGGTGGCCATCGCTGGCCGCAGCCCGGGCGCCGCCTCTTCGACCAGCGCGGCCACCAGCGCGGGAGCCTCGGTCAGCTGCTCGCCGCCGAGCTTGGCGTTGATCAGCTGCCGCAGCTCGGTGACGTCGTCACCCGGGGTCGGGCCCGGCAACTCAACCAACCGCTGCTCCACCCGACCAGTGTCGGTAATCACCACCAGCAGCAGCCGGGTGGTAGAGATCGGGACCAGCTCCAGGTGCCGCACTGCCGAACGGGTCAGCGACGGGTACTGGACCACCGCGACCTGGCGAGTGAGCTGCGCCAACAGCCGCACCGTCCGGTGCACCACGTCGTCGAGATCGACCGCGCCGGCCATGAACCGCTCGATCGCCCGACGCTCGGCCGCGGAGAGCGGCTTGACCCGGGCGAGCCGGTCCACGAAGAGGCGATAGCCCCGGTCGGTGGGGACCCGGCCGGCGCTGGTGTGCGGCTGCCGGATGTAGCCCTCCTCTTCCAGGACCGCCATGTCGTTGCGGACCGTCGCTGGCGACACATTGAGCTGGTGCCGTTCCACCAACGCCCGGCTGCCGACCGGCTCCTGGGTAGCCACGAAATCCTCGACGATGGCGCGCAGCACATCCTGCTTTCGCTCATCGAGCTCCATGCACCACCTCCGACCGGTCGACCCGGCGGTGCCGTCACGGGGTATCCGGTACTGGCACTCTACCGTAGCGAGTGCCAGTTTACGCGGGGCAGGACCAGCTGGCGAGCTGAGAAATCATGGCTGTCCGGTTGATCCCCCATAGCCCCGCCAGCAGCACAAACCATCTAGGGTAAGCCGCATGACATCACCACCTCAACCACCACCAGCACCACCGCCCCCACCACCGGGCGGAGCCGCACCCCCGCCGGGGTACGCGAACGGCGAGGAAAAGACCTGGGCACTCGTCGCCCACTTCGGCGGCGGTGCCGGGATGCTCATCCTCGGCGGCATGTTCGGCTGGGTCGCGCCGCTAATCGCCCTGGTGGCGAAGGGCAAGGAGTCGCCGACCGTCCGCGCGCACGCGGTGCAGGCGCTGAACTTCCAGCTCACCTGGTCGATCGTCGGCTTGCTCGGTTGGCTCACGTTGTGCCTGGTGATCGGCGCCCTGTTGCTGCCCGCCGCGATCGTGGTCAGCGTGGTCTTCTCGATCATCGCCGGGATCAAGGCGAACGACGGCCACCTGTACAACTACCAGCTCGCCATCAAGATGGTGAAGTAACCCTGCCGCCCCGGGCGGCTGCTCGGCTGGCCGGAGGTCAGCCGAGCAGCCGCCGGGTAACCCCGTCCGCCAGCAGTCGCCCGGGCAGGGTCAGCACCGCCCGACCAGCCCGGTGAGGGGCCGGCTCCAACAGACCCTCCGCCACCGCCGCAGTCGCCTCGGCCCGGCCAGCGGCGGGGAGTTCCGCCAACGGCACCCCGTCGGCGAGCCGCAACCCCAGCATCACCCGCTCGGTCTGCCGCTCGGCGAGGCTCAGGACCTCCCGCCCGTGCCCCGGGGACTCCCCCGCGGCCAACCGGCCCGAGTAGCGGGCCGGATGCTTGACGTTCCACCAGCGCACCCCGCCGACGTGGCTGTGGGCGCCCGGCCCCAACCCCCACCAGTCACCGCCCGACCAGTACAGCTGGTTGTGGCGACACCGCCCCGCCGGTGTCCGGGCCCAGTTCGACACCTCATACCACCCGAACCCCGCCCCAGTCAGCGCCGCCTCGGCGGCCAGGTACCGGTCGGCCGCGACGTCATCGTCCGGCGCCGGCAGCTCCCCCCGGCGCACCCGCGTCGCCAGCGCAGTCCCCGCCTCGACGATCAGCGAGTACGCGCTAAGATGATCGACCCCAGCCGCGACCGCCGCCGCCAGCGAGTCGGCGAAGTCCTCCGGCCGCTCCCCCGGTGTCCCGTAGATCAGGTCCAGGTTGACGTGGCCGAACCCCGCCTCGTGCGCCTCAGCCACCGCGGCGGTGGCCCGACCCGGCCGGTGCCGGCGGTCTAGAACCGCCAAGACATGCGCGGCGGTGGACTGCATCCCCAATGAGATCCGGTTGAACCCGGCCCGCCGCAGCCGGCGCAGCGACGCCGGGTCGACCGACTCCGGGTTCGCCTCGGTCGTCACCTCCGCGTCGGTCGCCAACCCCCACGTGTCGTCGATCGCCGCCACGATCCGCGCCAGCTCGTCCGGCGGCAGCAGCGTGGGGGTACCCCCGCCGACGAAGACCGTGTCGACCCGCGGCGGCGGCGACTCCGCCAGCACCTTAGCTGCCAGCCCCAGCTCCGACAGCACCGCCGAGACGTACTCCGACCGGCCACCAGCGGCGCCGAGTTCACCCGGGGTGTACGTGTTGAAGTCGCAGTAGCCGCAGCGGCTGGCACAGAACGGCACGTGCAGGTAGACACCGAAGCCGAGGTGGCCCACCCCGGCACGGGCGTGGTCCGGCAGGGCGCCATCGGCAGGGACGGGCTCGCCGTCGGGTAGTGGTCCGGGCACAGCATCTAGTCTGCCTGGCTGACTACGCTGCTGGCATGACCGAGAACCCCCCGCTGGTGCAGACCGCCACCGATCGTGGCGTGGCCACCCTCACCCTGGACAGCCCCGCCAACCGCAACGCGCTCTCCACCCCGCTGATGACCCAGCTACGGGCCGGGCTCGCCGACGCGGTCGCCGACCCATCGGTACGCGTGATCCGGCTCGACCACACCGGGCCGGTCTTCTGCTCCGGCGCCGACCTGGCCGAGACCGAACGCGCCCGCGCCGCCGGGCAACTGCCGGTGGCGATGTTGGCCGACCTGCTCGCCGAACTGTGGGAGTGCCCCAAGCCGCTGGTCGCCCAGGTGGGCGGACCGGCCCGGGCCGGTGGGATCGGCGTACTCGCCGCGGCCGACATCGCGATCAGTAGCGACGCTGCCACCTTCGCCTTCTCCGAGGTCCGGCTCGGTGTCATCCCCGCCGTGATCTCGGCCACCGTGCTGCCGCGGCTGACCCCGGGGGCGGCGGCCCGGCTCTACCTCACCGGCGAGGTGGTCGACGCCCGTTACGCCGCCCAAGTCGGGCTGGTCACTGAGGCGGTGCCCACCACCGAACTGGCCTCGACCGTCGCCAACGTCTGCGACGCCCTGGTCCGGGGCGCCCCGGCGGCGGTGGCCGGCACCAAACAGCTGTTGCGCGAGCGGGCCGGTATCGACATCCGCGCCGACCTGGCGCACCTCTCGGCGGCCTCGGTCAGCTACTTTCAGTCCGCCGATGCCCGGGAGGGAGTCGCCGCGTTCCGGGAGAAGCGCGACCCGCAGTGGGTGGTGGCCGCCCGCCAGTAAGCTATGGAGCTATGCGGCGCGTGGTGGTCGTGGTGCTGGTGCTGGTGCTGGTGGCGGTAGCCGGGTTGTGGCTCTTCCACCAGCGGGACCGGATCCAGCTACCGGATCTGCAGACCGGTTGCCGGGTGTCGACCGACGAGGAGGTCCGGCTCGACCACGACCAGATGGCCAACGCCGCCACCATCACCGCGGTAGGGGTAACGCTCGACATGCCCGACCGGGCGGTGGTGGTGGCGCTCGCCACCGCCCTGCAGGAGTCCAAACTGCGCAACCTGCCACACCTCGGGTCGCGCAATGACCATGACTCGATCGGCCTGTTCCAACAGCGACCAAGCCAGGGCTGGGGCAGCGAGGCCGAGATCAGCGACCCCCGGTACGCCGCCGAGCGTTTCTACCTCGCGCTGCGGGAGGTGGACGGCTGGCAGGACATGCGGGTCACCGACGCCGCCCAACGGGTGCAGCGCTCTGCCTTCCCGGAGGCGTACCAGCAATGGGCCGAGGACTCCGAGGTGCTCGCCGCCGCCCTACTCGGCCACGTCACCGGGGCGGTGAGCTGTGCGGTCCCGAATGATCCGCGACAACGGGGCGAGGCCGCCGCGTCCGCGCTCGGCGACGCGCTCGCCGAAGACTGGGGTAACCAGACCACGACGGCTTGGGCAGAGACCACCCGACTGTCCATCAGCGCCGACGACCCGGCCACCGGCTGGCGCTACGCGCACTGGCTGGTCGCCCACGCCGCCGGCCATGGCGTCACCGAGGTCCACTTCGCCGATCAGCGGTGGTCCGCCGATGTCCGCGGCTGGTCGACCACCGAGACGGCGATCGACCACGTGCGGGCCGAGGTCGCGCCGGAGAGCTGACCGGCCGGTCGGCCGGCCGGCCCGCCGACCACGACGGTGGTGGCCCGGCGCACCGCAGCGCTCGGACCCGGGCTCAGCGGCCGGTGGACTTCGCCGTCGGGGCGCTGCTGTCGGTGGAGAGCGCGGCGATGAACGCCTCCTGCGGCACCTCCACCCGGCCCACCATCTTCATCCGCTTCTTGCCCTCTTTCTGCCGTTCCAGCAGCTTGCGCTTGCGGGTCACGTCACCGCCGTAACACTTGGCGAGCACGTCTTTGCGGATCGCCCGAATCGTCTCCCGCGCGATCACCCGGTTCCCGATCGCCGCCTGGATCGGCACCTCGAACTGCTGCCGCGGAATCAGCGAACGCAGCTTCTCGGCGATCGACAGACCGTACCGGTACGCCTTATCTTTGTGGACGATCGCGCTAAAGGCGTCCACCGTCTCACCCTGCAACAGGATGTCCACCTTCACCAGGTCGGACGGTAGCTCGTCGGTAGCCTCGTAATCCAGGCTCGCATACCCCTTGGTCCGACTCTTGAGCTGATCGAAGAAGTCGTAGATGATCTCGGCGAGCGGCAGCGAGTAGCGCAGCTCCACCCGCTCCGGCGACAGATAGTCCATGCCCTGCAGCTGACCCCGCCGGCCCTGGCACAGCTCCATCACCGCACCGACGTAATCGTTCGGGGTCAACACCGTCGCCTTGACCATCGGCTCATAGACGGTGGCGATCTTCCCGGCCGGGAACTCACTCGGATTCGTTACCGCCAGCTCGGTGCCGTCTTCCATCGTGACCCGGTAGACGACGTTCGGGGCGGTCGAGATCAGGTCGAGATTGAACTCCCGTTCCAGCCGTTCCCGGACGATCTCCAGGTGGAGCAGGCCCAGGAAGCCACAGCGGAATCCAAACCCGAGCGCGGTGCTGGTCTCCGGTTCGAAGGCGAGCGCGGCGTCGTTCAGCTTCAGCCGGTCCAATGCGTCACGCAGCACCGGATAGTCGGATCCGTCGAGCGGATAGAGGCCGGAGTAGACCATCGGTTGGGGATCCTGATAACCGCCGAGCGGCTCGCTGGCGGGCCTGGAGCTGATGGTGACGGTGTCGCCGACCCGGGACTGCCGGACATCCTTCACCCCGGTCATCAGATAACCGACCTCGCCCACCCCGAGGCCGCCCGAGGGGGTCGGCTCCGGGGAGATCACGCCCATCTCCAACAGCTCATGGGTGGCCGCGGTGGACATCATCCGAATCCGCTCCCGCGGCTCGATCCGGCCGTCCACCATCCGAACGAAAGTGACAACTCCCCGGTAGACGTCGTAGACCGAATCGAAGATCATTGCGCGGGCGGGTGCGTCCGGGTCACCGACCGGCGCCGGGACCTGCTCGACGATCCGATCGAGCAACTCCGTTACACCATCGCCGGTCTTACCCGAGACCCGCAGGCAGTCGGCCGGGTCGCCGCCGATCAGATGGGCCAGCTCCTCGGCGTACTTCTCGGGTTGGGCCGCGGGCAGGTCGATCTTGTTGAGCACCGGAATAATGGCGAGGTCGTGCTCCATCGCCATATACAGGTTGGCCAGCGTCTGCGCCTCCACCCCCTGCGCAGCGTCGACCAGCAGCAACGCTCCTTCACAGGCCTCCAACGAACGCGAGACCTCGTAGCTGAAATCGACGTGGCCGGGGGTGTCGATCATGTTCAGGACGAACTCGTCCCGCCACGGCATCCGGACCGCCTGACTCTTGATCGTGATGCCGCGTTCCCGCTCGATATCCATGCGGTCCAGGTACTGATCCCGCATCCGTCGCTGGTCGACCACCCCGGTCAGCTGCAGCATCCGATCCGCCAGCGTCGACTTGCCATGGTCGATGTGCGCGATGATGCAGAAGTTGCGAATCCGGGATGGGTCGGTGGCACCGGGGGTGCGGTTGACAGGTTCGGGCGTCGGTGGCACGGTCATCCGTTCGGTCGGGGCGACGGGTCGTCGGCGACGGGTTGTGGGTAGGAGTCTCCATGGTCCCATGCCGGCGGTGCGCCGGTCGCCACTGCGGCACCCGCTTCCGTGCGGGCACGCTGACCACCGGAGCGACGGTTTCCTCAGAAACTGGTATTGTCGGGGATTGCGTGCCCGCGAGCGCGCGATACCACCCACCCTAGCGAGTAGGACGAGGCTGTCAGTGGCGAACATCAAGTCGCAGATCAAGCGGAACCGGCAGAACGAGCAGCGCCGACTGCGGAACAAGTCCGTCAAGTCGTCGCTCAAGACCGCGGTCCGCAAGTTCCACGCGGCCCTGGAGACCGGTGACCTGGAGGCCGCCGCCTCGCTGCAGCGGGACGCGGCCCGCAAGCTGGACAAGGCCGCCAGCAAGGGCGTCATCCACCGTAACCAGGCGGCGAACCGGAAGTCCTCGATCGCCCACCGGTTGGACGGGGCCAGCGACAGCTGAACCTGGTCGGCTACCGATAGCGGCGGCGGGCCGACTGCCGGAACCGCTGCTCCGGCGAATCCACCGGCGCCACCGGCGCCACCGGCGCCATCGACTCCACCGGCGCCATCGAGCCGATCACCCCACGGTTCACCTGACGCACCGCCCGCGCCGCCGGCCGCAACGGCAGATGCGCCGGGCTGGTAGGCGGCTCGGTGGCGGGTCGGCGATGCTTTGCTCCGCTGCTCTTCGCGCCGTCGGCGGTGACCCGGTCGGCCTCCGCGCCGCCGGGCTCAGCCCTGCCGGCCTCGGGCAGCAGCCCACTTAGCACGTCATTGAGCTTCACCATCGCCGCCACCACCAGCGGCAGCACCGGCACCGCCCACCAGCTCGTCACCTCCGCCAGCGCCAGCAGCACCGCCGCCGCGATCACACCCTCAAACAAGGCGATACTGGCCAGGCCGGAGATCCGCATATGCCGCAGCCGCAGCAGGCGGGCGTAGAGCGGCCGCCCTGCCACCGCCGTCGGCGCCCCCGTCATCGGCGCCCTCCGGCAACCCGTTGCGCTCCATCGACCGCCCCGGCCCGGGCCGCGGTCATCGCCGTCACCGCCCGTTCCAGCGCGTAGCCACTATCCTCGCTGCCGCCCTTGACCGCCGCGTTGCACTCCGCCGCCGCCCGCATCGCCGCCACCAGCCCTTCCGGCGGCCAACCACGGGCCTGCCGCTGCCCACGCTCCACCTTCCACGGCGGCATGCCCAGCTTGCTCGCCAATTGGTACGCGTTGCCCCGGCCCGCCGAGGCCACCCGGGAGACGGTGCGGACCCCGTCGGCCAGCGCATCCGCGATCGGCACCACCGGCACGCCCAACTGCAGTGCCCACCGCAGCGCGGCCAGCGCACCGGCGGTGTCACCCACCATCACCGCGTCCGCGACGGTGAAACCGCTCACCTCGGCACGCCCCCGGTAGTAGCGGGCGACCGTGTCGGCGTCGATCCGGCCGTCCGTGTCGGCGACCAGCTGCGAACACGCTCCGGAGAGTTCTCGCAGGTCATTGCCGACCGCCGCCAGCAGCGACTCGGCTGCGTCGTCCGCACAGCGGCCACCGAACCGGCGGATCTCACCCTTGACGAATTCGATCTTGTCACGGTGCCGGGAGATCTTCGCCGCCGCGACCACGGCGGCCCCGGCCTTCTTGAGCCCGTCCGCGAAAGCCTTGCCCTTGGCCCCGCCCGCGTGGGTAACCACCAGGGTGACTTCTGGATCGGGATTGCCGGCGTACGCCAGCATCGCGGTGGTCAGGTCCTTACGCGCGTCCTGGCCGCCGCGCACCACCACCACCCGGGCACCGCCGAAGAGCGATGGGCTGAGAAGTTCGGAGAGCTCCCCGGCGCCGAGGGCATTGGCGGCCAGCTCTCGCACCTCGACCGAGGGGTCGGCGGCCCGGGCTGCCGCCACAGCGTCGGCGACCGCTCGGCTGGCCAACAGTTCCTCTTCACCCAGCACAAGCACGACACGATCCGCGGGGGTCACCTGGCAATCCTCGCACGTGCCGCTACGGGCCGACAGCTTTTCACGACGACGCGTTTCGGCAACGCACCGCCAGACCCGGGCGGCAGCGGGCGGGCGACCACGGCCAGCTCGCCGTTCGGGCGTACCACCGCCGCTATGTCCCCATCGGTGTCGGTCCGCAGGACCCGGGCGCCGCCCCGGGTCAGCGCCGCCAGGATCGCCGGGTGCGGATGCCCGTAGGTGTTGTCCGCACCGACCGGCACCAGCGCCACGGTCGGCGACACCAACTCGAAGAATTCGGGCTCCTGAAAGACACTGCCGTGGTGAGCGACTTTCAGCACATCGGCCCGCAGCAGATCGGGCGGCACCAGCTCGATCAGAGTGTGTTGCAGCTCCACTTCGGCGTCGCCGGTCAACAGGACAGAGACTCCCCGCACCTCGGCCCGGATCACCAACGAGTTGTTGTTAGGGTCCGAGCGGGTGCCGACATGCGGGTAGGCCGGCCCCAGCACCGTCAAAGACACCTCCCCGATCCGGTAGACACTGCCCGGTTCGGGCACGTGCACCGGCACCGCAGCGGCCGCGGCGGCCCCCACCACCAGGTCGTGGCCGAACTCCGGCTCCGGCACCCCGGAGGTGAGCACCGCCGTCACCTGGCGACCCCGGAACACGCCGTCCACCCCGCCCACGTGGTCCACGTGGAAGTGACTCACGATCCACATGGGTATGTGCCGGATTCGGAGGTCCCGCAGGCAGCGATCGGCGGCCGCCGGCTCCGGCCCGGCGTCCACCACGATCGCCGAACCGCGCCCCAGCGGCAGCACCACCAGGTCTCCCTGCCCCACCGCACACACCACGGCCACCGCCCCGGCCGGCGGCCAGCCGCTGGCGGTGGTCTTCACCGGCAACGCCCCGACCACCGCCGCCGCGGTCGCCACCGCCAGTAGCACCCGCACTCGGCGCAGCCGCACCGCCACCAGCGTCGCGACCGTCGCCGCCGCCAACAGCAGCGCCCCCGCGGCCCCCTCCGGCCACGGCGCCACCGCCCCCGGCACCTGCGCGGCGTACCGCGCGACCAGCACCAGCCACCAGGCCGGCCAGCTCGCCAGCCACGCCAGGAACCCCGCTGTCGCCGGCGAGAACGGCGCCGCCACCGCGGCCATCACCCCCAGCAACGTCGCTGGCACCATCACCGGGGTAGCGATCAGATTGGCCGCCACCGCCACCAGGCTGACCGTGCCCGACATCCCGGCGATCACCGGCGAGACCGCGACCTGCGCCGCCGCCGGGACCGCCAGCGCCTCCGCCAGCCCCCTCGGCACCCGCCGCCGGCGCAGCGCATCCCGCCAGCGGGGCGCCAGCAGCAACAGCCCGGCGGTCGCCGTCACCGACATGGTGAACCCCGGCGCCGCCGCCAACTGCGGGTCGGCGACGACCAGCACGGTCACCGTGGCGGCCAAAGCCGGCATCGCCGCCCGAAGCCGGCCGTTGGCCAGGGCCACCAACGCGATCAGCCCCATCACCCCGGCGCGCAGCACCGACGGGCTTGCCTGGCACAGCACCATATAGCCGACGATCGACGCCCCGCACCCCAGCGCCGTCAGCCACGGGGGCGCCCGGGCAGCCCGGGCGAGCAGAAACACGAACCCGACGACGATCGCCACGTGGGTGCCACTGACCGCGACGAGATGCGTCATGCCGGTCACGAAGAAGTCGTCGGACAGGCCTGGATCCAGCGCGCTGACATCCCCGACGGCGAGGCCGGGGACCAGCCCACCCGGCGCGGGTGGCAGCGGATCGGTCGCCGCCTGCAGCCCGTGTCGAAGATGGCTGGTGGTGGCCAAGTGCCACGGCGGCGGCGTCAGGAGCTCCGGCGCCCCCGCGCTCGACAGGACCGCGGCGGTCAGGTCTCCGCCCCGGGCCGGGCTCAACCGGCCCTGGGCGCGCACCCGCTGCCCCGGCGCCAACTCGCCCCACCCCGGGTCGCCGGTCAAGACCAAGATCCGCACCCGCACCCGCACCGGGGCCGGTTCCGTCACCGGGGTGAGTTGATGCAGCCACGCCGGGATCAGCCAGCTCGGTGGCCGGCCGACCTCCCGGTTCAGCTGGCGGGGGTCACGGCGGAGGGTCAGCTCCGCGGTCACGTGCGCCTGGGCGGCCGCGGTCGACGCCACCTCCGGTGCGTCCCGGCTGACTAGTCGGGCCGCGGTCGACGCCGTGCCACAGACGACGCCCAGCAGCACCGCCAGCGCCACCCCGGCCCAGCCCGCGGCCCGGCCCGCCATCCACCACAGCAGCAGAGCGGCTGCCACCGCGCCGCCCGCCACACCGAACGCCACCGGGGCTCGGGTATGGAGTGAGGCGTACGCCGACAGCCAGGTCGCCGTCGCGACCGCGACCAGCCGCAGGTCGACCGGACCGGCCCCGCCGAACCGGTGGCTGGTCATACCGTCACCAGCTCCTGCAACTCGGCGAAGCGCACCTCACCGATCCCCGACACCTGCCGCAGTTGGCCGACCGAGGTGAATGGGCCGTGGGTGTCCCGGTAGTCGATGATCCGCTGGGCGAGTGCGGGGCCGATCCCGGGCAGGCCCTGCAACTGCTCCAGCGTCGCGGTGTTGAGATTCACCGGCCCGCCGGTGGCCGCCCCCGAAGCCGCCCCCGCCAGCTCGTCCGGCGGCGGATCCACCCCGACCGCGATGAGTTCGCCGTCGCTGACCTTGCGGGCAAGATTGAGCTGGTCGATCTCAGCCTCCGGCAGCAGACCCCCGGCCGCCTCGATCGCGTCCGCCACTCGGGCCCCCGGTGGCAGCTCCACCAGACCGGGCTCGCGCACCAGCCCGGTAACCGCGACGACCAGCACCGCCGGCCCGGTCGGTGTGGCCACCACCGCGGCTCCGGTGGCTGACAGCTGTGGAGTCACCGGCTCCGGTTGCGGCCGCGACCACCACGCCAGCACTGCGGCGCCGACCACCACCGCGATCGCCACCGCCGCCAACGCCCGCAGACCCGGTCGGCCCGGGTCGAAGGCGTGCCCGGCGAGCCGGGCCAGCCGCCCGGGGCCGCCCTCCGGGTCGTCGGACCCCTCCGGCCGGCGAGCTGGTGGAGCCGTCCCGGCCGGCTCGTCGCGGGGCGCCGGACCGGCCGGCTCCGCCACGCCCGGTCGGTAGGGTCGCCAACCGCCATCCGGCTGCCGCAACGTGATCACGGGCAGCCCGGCGGGAGCCCCGCTGACCGCACCGTCGGCCGCCGCCGGGGCGGTCAACACCCGGGCAAGCCGCTCGCCGGAGCTCCATCCGGCATCACCCTCGTCGCGCACGGTGAGGACAGTAGGGCCGCCGGCACGTGGTCCGCCGGGAGCGGGCGGCCAGCTGTGGACAACTCAGCCCGCTGTGGACAACGTCCCGCCTGCTTGCTGCCGTGTGGTAGAAACCGAGTCGATCACCCCCGCAGAACGGTGATCGCCCGCCCTCCTGGGCTTTCCACCTGCGAAAACCCGCCCGTCTGGCGGTACGAACGAGCGAGGGTCCGCCACCACATTCGCCTCGACGCCGTTGCCCATGACCCGGACAATGACTTCCCGATAGATCGGGTTGGCGCGCTGGAACCCCGAACCCATCGACCACTTCGTGCGCCAACGCATTGACCCAACCAGGGCTGGCCCCAGGTCAACTCCACAATGCGGGCAACCGTATTGACTCGAAAATGCCCGGCCACGACGTATGGTCAGGCGGCATCTGGCTAGGTACGTGGGGTGAGTTCTCCGCCGGCCGAATCTTGTGCGGTTGTTGTCGCAGCTACGACTCTTCAGTCCCATGACATCTGTCGCAGTTTGTGTCCCGATACATGTGTCACCCTGTTCCTGCCGGGCAGCCGGGATGTGCTGCTGGGCATGGCTACTCGGCAGCACATCATGAAGCTGTTGGATGCACAACTCGCCGCGGGCGTGAGGGTCAGCGCGGCCCAGTTCGCACGAGAGCATGGAGTGTCGGCCCGTACGGTCTACCGGCATCGCGCGCGTATCCAGGCCGAGGGAGTCTGGCAGGAGCGGTCACGGCGGCCGCATCACAGTCCCACCACCACCCCCGAAGACCTGGACGCGTGGATCGTCAAGCTCCGAGCCGATCTTGGGGTGGACAACGGAGCGGACTTCATCCGCGACGCGCTGATAAGCATCCACGCCCGAACCAGCCCCACCTGGCAGGTGCCGTCCCGATCAACCATCAACCGGGTGCTCTCCCGGCACGACCTGCTGGTACGCAACCCGGCCAAACGACCGCGTAGCTCCTACCGGCGCTTCAGCTACGCCCGGCCCCGTGACTGCTACCAGATCGATGCCACCGAGACGAAGTTGGCCACCGGCGCCACAGCGGTGATATTCGATGTCCTCGACGACTGCACCCGCACCCTGGTGGCCTGCCACGCCGCGCCAGCCGAGACCAGCAAAGCCGCGGTCGCCGCGATCACCAAAGCCGTGGACGCCTACGGCGCCCCCGCAGTGGTGCTCTCCGACAACGGCGCCGCCTTCACCAGCCGCCTGACCCGCCCAGGCTCCCTGTCCGGCTTCGTCCGCACCCTGCTCAACTGGCGCATCAGGCCGATCAACTCCAGCCCCTACCATCCACAGACCTGCGGCAAAGTCGAGCGCCACCACCAGAGCCTCAAGAAGTGGCTACGCGCCCAGCCCGCACCGGCCACCATCACCGACCTCCAGCAACTGCTGGATCGCTACCGCACCCACTACAACCACCAGCGTCGCCACAGCGCCCTTCCCGGCCGGGCCACCCCCCAGCAGGCCTGGACCAGCGCAGCCAGCCTGGGCGGGCCCGACAGCCCACCCATCCAGACCGACGCCACCCTGCACCGCTGCACCGTCGCCGCCAACGGCAACATCCGAATCGGCCGCCACACCACCAGCGTCGGCATCGCCCGCGCCGGAGGCACCGTCACCGCCGTCCGCAACGGCGACCACGCCACCGTCTACAGCACCGACGGTCAACCCATCGGCTATGTCCACATCGACCCTGCCAAGAGATACGCCGCACTCACCAGAACCGAATGATCAGCTAACCATGACACATGTCCCGGGACATTAACTTGACACATGTCCCGGGACATGACAGTCGCAGCTACGACAACAACCGCACAACCTTACGGTTGTACGACGGCGATACGCCGGCCGTAACGGCCTCGACCCGGCGGCCGGGTTGGCGGCCGAGTTGGCGGCCGGCACCCCACTTTCACGCCACAGGGCGCTCGACACGAGCCCCCGATTGGTTGTGAACTCCTGTTCACCATCTTTTGTGTGCTGGTCATACAACTCCCGCACCTCGGTCGGCGGCACGCGCGGCCCGGGTTGGTGTCGCGACGCCGTCAACCGATCCGATGTACCACGACTCCGACCAGGCCTGGGCCGGCGTGGGCCGCCACCACCGCCCCAACCTCGGAGGTCCAGTGGTGGCGCAGCCGCGGCCCGAGCCGGGCGGTGATCGCGTCGCTGACCGCTTCGGCGCGGGCCGGCGCGGCGAGGTGGTGCACCGCCAGGTCCACCACGCCGTCTCCCTCGGCCGCGGCGACCGACAGGTCGACCAGTCGCTCCAGCGCCCGGCTCGCCGTGCGTACCTTGTCCCGGGCCGCGATCACACCGCCGGTGACGTGCAGGATCGGCTTCACCGACAGGGCGGTACCCAGCAGCGCTGACGCGGCGCTGATCCGGCCGCCGCGCCGCAGGAACTCCAAGGTGTCCACGTAGAAGTAGGTGGTGGTCGCCGCGGCGGCGAGCCGGGCCGCGGCGGCTACCGCGGCCTGCCCGGCGCCGCTCGCCGCCGCCTCCGCCGCGGCGAGCGCGCAGAAACCCAGGCCCATCCCGGTGGCTCCGGAGTCGACCACCGTGATCTGGTCGGGGGCGACCTCGTCGGCGGCCAGCACCGCCGCCTCGTAGGTCCCCGACAGGTGGGCGGAGAGGTGGACCGCCACCACCCCGTCGGCGCCGGCCGCGAGCAGCCGCTGGAAGGCGCTGGCGAACTGTGCCGGTGCCGGCCGCGAAGTGGTGACCGAGGTCCTCGGCTCCGCGAGCGCCGCCGCCACCTCGGCCGGGCCGACCTGCTCACCCTCGACACCGGGGCGACCGTTGATGACCACGGTGAGCGGCACCACGGTCACTCCGGTGGCGAGGACTTCAGGAAGGTAGGCGGTCGAGTCGGTCACCACGGCGACGGGCATGCCTGGACGGTAACCCACCGGCCCGGTCAGTCGACAATCTCCGCCACCTCGAACGGAACGCCCTGCTGGCAGGTGGAGGCCATACTGGGTTGGGCCTCCCCACGGATGGTCACGGGCGACTCGGCCCGCAGCTCCGCCACCGGGTCACCGAAGAGCAGGAACAGGTGCCCGTCTTCGGTCTGCAGCAAGATGCAGCTGGGCTCTACGCCTTCGACGAGGGTGCCGCTCACGGTGACCTCGCCCGTGGGTGGGGTCGGCGGAGCGACCGGCGGGTCCACCGGCGGGGCCGGTGGCGACTCCGGCGGCGTCCTCGGCGGGAGTGGGGTTTCGGCCGGCGGGCTCGTTGGTGGTTCGGGCTCGTCGACCGGGTCGTCGGCGCACGCCGCGAGCAGCAGCGCCGTCAACCCGGCGGCCAGTGTCAGCACGCTTCGAGTACGCATACCCGATCTGACGTAAAGCGCGGCCGGCCGGTTCCGCCCGAGGCCGGGTCGGTTATTCGTACCCGGGGCTGCCGCCCTTGACCAGGCCGACGTTGTGCGCCCGCAGCATCCAGCCACGCACCCGGTCCCGGTGTAGCTCGGTGTAGTGGCAGTTACCGAGGATCTCGATCGATCCGAGCTGCTCAATCGGCCAGCCGAGCAGGTCGAACATGCCGTAGCGGGCAGAACCGCCGTGGGTGACCACCACCGTGGTCTGTCCCTCGGCCGCGTCCGCGGCGGCCCGCAACGCCTCACCGACCCGCTTCATTACATCGGCCGGCGGCTCGATGCCGTGCCCCAGGTCGTGCTCGCCGGCGCGCTTGCGGGCGTGCGCCTCCGGGAACTGGGTCGCGATCTCGGTCATGGTCAACCCTTCCCAGTCGCCGTAGCAGCGTTCCCGCAGCCGCGGGTCCGGTCGCACCGCCGCGCCGGTGAGCTGGGATAGCGGCATCGCAGTGTCGGCGGCCCGGCTGAGGTCGCTACTTACGATGGCGGCCGGGGTACGGCGGGCCAGCAACGGGGCGACCCGGGCCGCCTGCTCGTGACCGAGCGCACTCAACGGGGCATCGGTGTGGCCCTGGATCCGGTGCTCGGCGTTCCACTCGGTGTTGCCGTGCCGCCAGAGGATCAGGGTGGTCACCCGGTGGTCTCCGGCCGGTCACCGCCGACGGCGGACTCGGCGCCGCTGGCCACCAGCGCCCGATCGGTGAACGGGATCGAGGGGCAGTCTTTCCAGAGCCGGTCGATCGCGTAGAACTCGCGATCCTCGGTGTGCTGGATATGCAGCACCACATCCACATAGTCGAGCAAAACCCAGCGGCCGCTGCGCTCGCCCTCGCGCCGGACCGGTTTGGCCGGCTCGGGAAGCGCCAGCAGCTGCGCTTCGACCTCATCGACGATCGCGCCGACCTGGCGCTCGTTGGGGGCCGAGGCGAGCACGAACGCGTCGGTGATGACCAACTGGTCAGTGACGTCGATGATCTTGATATCTTGCGCCTTCTTGTCGGCGGCCGCCTGGGCGGCGGTCAGCGCCAGTTCGCGGGCGCGCTCGGATGCGGGCACTCGCTTCCTCCCTCTCCTCGGAGTTCCAGCTTCTCACACCGGAACGGCTGCCGGCCGCCCGCTTGCGGCGGCTATTGGACCTGATGCCGGTAGAGTCCCTGTTTCGCGATGTACTGGACCACCCCGTCCGGGACCAAATACCAGATGTGCTTGCCGGTAGCCACCCGCATCCGGCAATCGGTCGAGGAGATCGCCATCGCTGGCACCTGCACCAGGCTCACCGAGTTCGCCGGCAGGTGCGAGTCGCTGAGCGCGAAGCCTGGCCTGGTCACGCCCACGAAATGCGCCAGCGAGAAGACCTCGTCGGCGTCTTTCCAAGACAGGATCTTGTCCAGCGCGTCGGCGCCGGTGATGAAGAACAGCTCGGTGTTCGGCCCGTAGCCCCGCCGCAGGTCCCGCAACGTATCGACGGTGTAGGTGGGGCCGCTACGGTCGATGTCGACCCGGCTGACCTGGAACCGAGGATTGGACAAGGTGGCGAGGACGGTCATCAGGTAACGGTCCTCCGCCGGGCTGACCGCGGTGTCTTTCTGCCACGGCTGGCCGGTCGGCACGAAGACCACCTCATCAAGTCCGTACCGCTCCGCCACCTCATTGGCCGCGACGAGGTGGCCGTGATGAATCGGGTCGAACGTGCCGCCCATGACCCCGATACGTTGAACCGTCACGCTTCCCCTCAACCTGTACCCGCTGGCCTTCTGCCGCATGATCCTACGACCAGGCGACCGGCCGCCACCGCGCTATCCCGCCGACGCCACTACCTCGGTCCGCGCTGCGAGCGCCCGCCGCAGGTCATCGGCCGCATCTCCCAACTCCCGGCGCACGATCGGGTGCAGGTCCCCGGTGGCCAAGCGTGCCTGCGCCGCCGCCAGTGTCTCGGCATCGACCGCATAGCTCGGGAAGGCGGCCTGAGTTACCGCCGCGAGCATCTGTTCGGAACGCCAACCGGCCGTCTCGTTGATCTCAGCGAAGTACCGCGCTACGTACGGCTGGGTCTGGGTCGCGTGCTCGGGGCGCCAGAAGCCGTCCGCGGCGGCCAGGACCAGCCGGTTGGAGAGCTCCCGGTCCGCAACGATCAATTGCCACGCGGCCGCCTTGGCCGCCGGGTCCGGTCGGGCCGCCCGAGCGCGGATCGCCTCCTGCCGCCCGCGGGCGCTGCGATCCCGGGCCGCTTCGGCGGTGATCTGCTCGTCGTCGACCACGCCCAGCACCGCGAGCCGGCACAGAATGCGCCAGCGCAGCTCTGCGTCGACCGGCAGCCCGGCGGGCGCCCCGCCGGCCAGCCACGAGCCCAGCCACGACTGGTCCTCGGGGCCGGCGCAGCGGATCAGCCCGCGGGCCGCCGCCAACTGCCAACCACTGCCCGGCGGCGCGGCCGCCAGCACATCCCGGCAGGCGGCCGCCACCGCCGCGTACGCCGCGGGTCGCTGCGACGGTGGTAGGTACCGGTCGGCGACGGTGTCCACAGTCACCTCGAGCATGGTCTCGAACAGCGGTAGCTCGGTCTCGGTAGGCATCGCCGAAGTCGCCACCGTCACCAGCCGGTTCGCGGGCAGCTCCGCGTCCCGGCAGGCGTCCCACAGGCTCCCCCAACACACTGCCCGGGCGAGCGGATCGGCCAGTCTGGACAGCAGTGAGGCGACCTCCTCGCCGGTCGCCTCCGGCAGCCGTACCTTGGCGTAGCTGAGGTCTTCGTCATCAACCAGTAGCAGCGCCCCGGCCGGCGTCGAAGCCAGTTCGGGCACCGGCGTGACCTCGCCGTCACGCTCCGGCGATAGGTCGACCAGCACCCGCTCCCGGCGCCGCAACTGACCATCGGCGCCCTCGTCGTAGACGCCGACGCTGACCCGGTGCGGGCGTAGCGTGGGATAGTCCGGCGGCGCCGACTGCCGGATCTGGCACCGCGCCAGCCGGCCATCGGCCCAGGCAAGCTCCGGCCGCAGCGTGTTGACCTGCGCTTCGCGCAGCCACGGCTGCGCCCAGCCGGCCAGATCCCGGCCGCTGGCCTCGGTGAGCGCCCCGAGCAGATCCTGCAGGGTGGCGTTGCCGTAGGCGTGGGCGTCGAAGTACGACCGGAGACCCGCCAGGAACGCGTCGTCACCGACCCAGGCGACCAACTGCCGCAGGACCGCCGACCCTTTCGCGTACGAGATCCCATCGAAGTTCGCCAACGCCTGGGCGGTGTCGGTGACCGCGGTGGCGGCGACCGGATGCGTCGAGGGCCGCTGATCCGCCGCGTAACCCCAGGTCTTGCGGCGCACCCGGTAGGTCGTCCAGGCGGTCCGCCAACGGGTCGCCTCGACCACCACCCGCCAGCCGAGGTAGTCGGCGAACGACTCGTTCAGCCACAGGTCGTCCCACCAGCGCATGGTCACCAGGTTGCCGAACCACATGTGCGCCATCTCGTGCGCCAGCAGCACCGCCCGGCGTTCCCGCTCGGTGTCGGTGACCGCGCCCTGGAACATCAGCTCGTCGCGGATCAGCACGCAGCCCGGGAACTCCATGGCGCCCCAGCTGAACTCAGGGGCGAACACCTGCCGGTAGGCGCCGAACGGGTAACGGACCCCGAATAGTCGGTGGAAGTGGTCGAGGCAGGCAGCGGTGATCTCCAGGATCTCCGGCGCCTCCCGGCGCAGATGCGCTCCGAGCGAGGCGCGGGCCAGCACCGCCAGCGGAATCCCGTCGTGCTCACCGGTCACCTCGTGGTACGGCCCGGCCGCCAGGGTGATCAGGTAGGTGGCGATCGGCGCGGTGGCCGCGAACTCCCAGCGCCCCGGCGAGACCTGCTTCCCGTCGGCGTTGGCCCGCACCAGCCACCGTGGGTCGGCGGTGACCCGGAGCGTGACCGTAGCCTTCAGGTCGGGCTGGTCGAAGCAGGCCATGAAGGCCGGCGCCTGGGTGATCGAGGGTTGCGCATAGACGTAGACCTCGTCGTCGGCCGGGTCGACGAACCGGTGCATGCCCTCGCTGGCGTGCGAGTACCGGTAGTCGGCCACCACTTCCAGCTGGTTCTCGGCGCGCAGCCGTGGCAACCGAAGCCGGCCCTCGCGTAGGGCGGTGGGGTCCAGCGCCTCACCGTTGAGGGTGGCGCGGTGCAGCGTCTCGGGCCGAAGCTCCACGAAGGTCTCGGCGCCGGGTTCGGCGGCGGCGAACCGGATCAGGGTGGTGCCGCGAAAGGTGGTATCCCCGCCGGTGAGGTCCACATCCAGTTCGTACGCGGTGACGGAGACCAGCGCCGACCGCTCCGCTGCTTCCTGCATGGTGAGACTTGGCACGTCGCCCATCCTGCCCGACGCCGCCGGGACGCGCACCCAGGGGCCCCTGCCGCCCCGTCGGAGAATCCGGTTGGACGCCGGTGTCATACCGCGCCACTACCCTCACGACCATGCGAATCGTCGATCTCCCAGTCTCGGAACGGCCCCGCGAGCGGCTCCGTGCGCTCGGCGCCGCCGCGCTCGCCGACCGCGAACTGCTCGCCGTGGTGCTCGGCACCGGCGGGGCACCCGGCGTCGGCGCCCACGCCCTCGCCGAGCGCCTGCTCGCCAGATTCGGCTCCCTGCGCGCGGTCGGGCGGGCCCACCCGGCCGAGCTGGCAGCCATCAGCGGGGTTGGGCCGGCCAAGGCCGCGGCGCTAGCCGCCGCGTTCGAACTTGCCCGCCGGGCGGAGCAGGGCGAGGCGGCCACCCGGGTGACGAGCGCCGCCGACCTGGCCAGCGTGGCGGCGCCGCTGTTACACGGGCGGACCAGGGAGCGGCTGGTGGTCGTCGTCTGCGACCGGGCCAACCGGGTGCTCGGCTGCGATGTGCTCTCGGAGGGGTCAGCCGATCGCAGTCTGCTGCCGGTTCGCGAAGTGATGGTGGCGGTCCTGCGCCGGGACGGCAGCGCCTTCGGGTTGGCGCACAATCATCCCAGCGGCAACCCGACCCCCAGTGAGGACGATGTGGCGGCCACGGTGCGGATCACGCAGGCGGCGGACTCCGCCGGCATCCGGTTCCTGGACCATGTGGTCGTGACCGACACCGGGTGGCAGCGGGTAACCGGCTCACCCCGCGACCACACGCAGCCGCTCGCCGACCCGGGCGCGCCGGTGCCCCGGACGGTCGCCGCCCGGCAGGCGATCGTCGCCCGCCGGGGCCGGGTGGCACAGCGTGCGCTGACGGCCCGGCTGCACCGGCGGCGATGACTGCGCCACCACGCTCCTCACTGATATGCTTACCGAATGCATGGGACGTTGAGCCAACTCCGCTGGTGGGCGCCGTAACCGGCGGCCACCGATCCCACGCAGCAGCTACCACGGCCGCCTCCGGGCGGCCGTTCTGCTGCGGCCACAGCGCCCGGCCAGGCGGCTCCCCAGAGAGGAGCCCACAGCCATGTCTCCACCAGTCCCCACCGCCGACCGGCCAGCCCCGACCACAGCCGGTCAACGCCCGCACCCCGACACCGGCCGGCGCGTCCGCCGACTGACCGGGCTCGCCCCGACCGGCCGGCTACAACTCGGCAATTATCTCGGCGCGATCCGGCCCATGGTCACCGCGCAGTCCACCGCCGACGACGACGCCAACCTGGTCGCCATCGTGGACCTGCACGCGCTCACCGTGGACCATCGCCCCCACGAGGTACGGGCGTACACGCTGGAACAGGCGACGACGCTGCTCGCCGCCGGGGTGGACCCGGCCAGCACCACCATCTACGTTCAGTCGCAGCTGCCGGAACACACCGAACTGCACTATCTGCTGGAGTGTGTCGCCAGCCACGGCGAGGTCCATCGGATGATCCAGTTTCGGCAGCGGGCACAGGCGTCGGGGACCGGCCACAGCCGGTTGAGCCTACTCACCTATCCGGTGCTGATGGCGGCCGACATCTTGCTCCACGACACCGACGAGGTGCCGGTCGGCGAGGACCAACGCCAGCACCTGGAGCTCGCCCGCGACCTCGCCAGCCGATTCAACAACCGGTACGGCGAGACGTTTACGGTGCCCCGCGCGGTGACCCCCCGGGTAGCCGCACGGATCATGGACCTCAGTGATCCGGGCGCCAAGATGGGCAAGTCACGCCGCAGCGGCCAGGGCGTGATCTACCTGCTGGACCCGCCCGACGTACTGCGGCGGAAGATCGCCCGGGCGGTGACCGACCAGGGCAGGGAGATTCGGCACGACCCGATCGGACAGCCCGGCGTCGCCAACCTGTTGGAGATCATCGCGGCCGGCGCCGACACCGAACCGGCCGAGGTGGCCGCCGGCCTCTCTTCCTACCGCCAGCTGAAGGAGACGGCGGCCGAGGTGGTAATCGATCTCCTCGCCCCGATTCAGCGGCGCTACCTGACGCTGGCGAGAGACCCGCATCAGGTGCGGGCGGTCCTCACCGCTGGTCGGGACCGTGCCCGCACCCGAGCCAGCGCGACCGTCGCCCGGGCCCGTCGGGCGCTCGGGCTGCTGTAAGCCCGCCCGGCCCGCCCGGACTGCCGGGCGGGCCACCGGGGACCGCGTCAGATCGCGTCATCAGGGTGGATCTCCCGATGGTCGGACGGAGTGAGCAGGTGTACGCCGATCACCCGGACCCCGTTCTGGGCGCACACTTCATGCGTGACCCGGAACCAGATCCGATCGAGGTCGTTGATCGTCCCAGAACCGGGACGGGTCAACGCCACGAGCATGCCGCCGCCTTCATCGCCCTCCGCTAATGCGGAGGCGAAGACCGAGACGAAATGGGTGCAGTCCTCCGAATCGACATCCGCGGGCACGTCGTCCACCGGACAGTGGACCATCACCCGGTTGTCGGCATCACAGAGCACGAAGCGCACACCGCGTTGACGCCGATCCGCCGGGTCGAGCGCGATCTCCAGATGCTCACGAATAGCTTCAGGGGTGTCCAGAACCGGGGTTTCGGTCATAGGCGGTCATCGTGCCACAACTTCTAGTCATCCGCAGCCCAGCAGCATCGGCGACCATCTTTACCATGCGTACGCAGCCGATCGCCGACCGAATTATGAGACGCCGCGGTTGCGGTTACTGCTCGTTGCCTTCGGCAGCGGTCTCTGCGGCCGCCTCGCCCGCCTCGCCCGCAGCCGCCTCGCCGGCAGTCGCCTCGTCGGCGGGCGGCCGCCGCCGCGCGTTGCGGGCCGCCAACCGCTCCGCCGCGGTGCGCCGTCGCGGCCGGTCGACCAGCCGCTCATCGGCGCCGCGCACCGCCGACACGTGATCCGGGTCGGAGTGGACAGTTGGTTGCCAGTCGAACTCGCGCTCGCCGATGCGGACCGTACAGCCCGGCTCCGCGCCCGCTTTCGCCAGCGCATCCTCCACCCCGAGCCGCGCCAACCGGTCCGCGAGGTAGCCGACCGCCTCGTCGTTGTCGAAGTTGGTCTGTCGCACCCAACGCTCCGGTCGGGCACCGGCGACCACGAACACACCATCCGGCGCCTGCGTGACCGCGAAGCCGCTGTCGTCGATCGGCGTCGGGCGCAGCACGGTGCGGGTCGGTTCGACCGGTCCGCGCGCTCCCCGGGAGGCCGACACCAACTCGGCCATGGCGTTGGTGAGCTCCCGTAGCCCTTCCCTGGTCGCCGCGCTGACCTCGAAGACCCGCAGGCCCCGCGCGGCCAGCTCGGGCCGCACCAGCTCCGCCAGGGTACGGCCGTCGGTGATGTCGACCTTGTTGAGCGCGACCAGCCGGGGCCGGTCGGACAGCCCACCGTAGGCGGTCAGCTCCGCCTCGATCGCGTCGATGTCCCGGATCGGATCCCGCTCCGACTCCATCGTCGCGGTGTCGATCACATGCACCAGCACCGCGCAGCGTTCGACGTGTCGGAGGAACTCCAACCCCAGCCCCTTGCCGGTGGCGGCGCCGGGGATCAGCCCCGGCACGTCGGCGACGGTGAACGTGGTGTCGGCGACCCGGACCACGCCCAGGTTGGGCGCCAGAGTGGTGAAGGGATAGTCGGCGACCTTGGGTCTGGCGGCCGAGACCGCTGAGATCAGCGAGGACTTACCCGCCGAGGGAAAACCGACCAACCCCACGTCGGCGACGCTCTTGAGCTCAAGGACCACCTCGCGGTGCTCCCCTGGCTCCCCGAGCT
Organism: Natronosporangium hydrolyticum; assembly: GCF_016925615.1. Lineage (NCBI taxonomy): Bacteria > Bacillati > Actinomycetota > Actinomycetes > Micromonosporales > Micromonosporaceae > Natronosporangium > Natronosporangium hydrolyticum. The sequence continues at coordinate 1,617,214 of NZ_CP070499.1, read as the reverse complement.
CGGCGAAGCCGGGCGCCTTGCGCCGGCTGTTGGCGAGGGCGGCGTTGCCGCGGCCACCCCGCCCACCGCGGGCCACCACATAGGTGGTGCCGGCGCCGACCAGGTCGGCGAGCACCTCGCCGGCGACGGTCTGCACGACGGTCCCGTCCGGGACCGGCAGGACCAGGTCGGTACCGGCGGCGCCGTCACGCTTGGCGCCCTGGCCCTGGGTGCCGTTGGGCGCCTTGATCCGGGGCCGGTAATGGAAGTCGAGCAGGGTGTGGCTGCCAGGGTCGACAACCAGCAGGACATCCCCGCCGTGGCCGCCGTTGCCGCCGTCCGGGCCGCCGAGCGGCTTGAACTTCTCCCGGTGGATCGAGACGCAGCCGTGGCCGCCGTCGCCAGCCTGGATCCGCAAGGCCACCCGGTCAACAAAGCTGGTCATCGCCGATGCGCCAGAGACCGTCGTGGTGAGGTGGTGGCGATTCGCCTACTCCGCAGCCGGAGTGACGTTTACCACCTTGCGACCGCGCCGGACGCCGAAGCGGACGTGGCCGGGCGCCAACGCGAAGAGCGTGTCGTCGCTGCCCCGCCCCACCAATTCGCCAGGGTGGAACTTGGTGCCGCGCTGCCGGACCAGGATCTCGCCGGCGTTGACGAGCTGGCCACCGAAGCGCTTCACACCCAGTCGCTTGGACTCGGAGTCGCGCCCATTCCGTGAGCTGGACGCACCCTTCTTGTGTGCCATGTCGGTTCGCTCCTACTTCCCGGTGGAGATGCCGGTAACCTTCACCTGAGTCAACGGCTGGCGGTGACCCTGGCGCTTGTGGTAGCCGGTCTTGTTCTTGAACTTGTGAATCCGGATCTTCGGCCCCTTGGAGTGGGCCACCAGCTCCCCGGCGACCGCCACCTCGGCGAGCCGCGCCGGGTCGCTCACAACCTGCTCTCCATCGACGAGCAGCACCGCGGGGAGCGACACCGCGTCACCGGGGTCCCCGATGAGCTTCTCCACCTCGATCACGTCACCTTCGGTGACCTTGTACTGCTTGCCGCCGGTCTTGACGATCGCGTACATCGGCTTTCCTGTCCGTGCTGGCATCGGTCGGTGTGCCGGGCCTTGCCCGCAGGCGGAACGCCGCGCAACAGCCACAAGTCATGAGCACACACAGAGTGTGGCGCACTTCCGCACGCCGTCGTACAGAATACGCCATGCCGGCGGGTGTACCCAACCCCGGGGGGATCGCCCGCCGGCACGGAACTGGCTACGTGTTGCAGTGCTCCCCGACCCGCTGGGCGGCCTCCTCCTGGCGGGCCAGGTCGGGAACCTCGCCGGCCACGACCGTAGCCACCAGGTCCTCGATCTCGGCGGCGTACTCCTCCAGCGCCTCGCTGAAGTCTTCATCTTCGGCGTCCGCGGCACCGTCCCGCAGCGCCGTCGTCACCTCGTCCACCACCTGGTCGAGCTGAATCATCGCCTCGGCGAGCGCCGCCTCGTCCTCGGTCGCCGCGGCGGTGCCAGCCGCGCCCACCGCCTCGTTGAAGTCATCCGTGAGCGGCTCCACGGCCTCGTCGATCTGCGCACAGACCTCTTCGGTGCTGGCCGAACCCCCGTCGTCGTCATCGCCGCAGCCGGCGACCGCGAACAAGCCAGCGGCCAACGCCGCCGCGGCGAGCTTTCGTCGCATGTCTGGTGCTCCTCCCATGGTCGAGTGTGACCATGGCAGGGTACGCGCCCCCGACAACCTCGACCGCGGGGCTACTCCTCGGCGCAGCGGTCGCTGACCCGCTGGCCCGCCTCGGCGAACTGGCCATTCGACATCAGCTCCGGGGCGGCGGTGACGTCGTCATAGGTCTCGATCTGCCCGGCGATCTCGTCCAGCCCATCGGCCGCCTCGCCGAGCGCCTCGGCCAACTCCTGGTCGTCGGTGCCGTCGGACTGCTCGCGCAGGTCACCGGCCATATCGGCGAAGAGCTCGCGGACCACCGCCACCGCGGTCTCCTGCCGGTCCTCGTCGCCGGCGGCGACCGCCTGCCCCACCGCACCCATCTCCGCCCCGTAATCTTTGCTCCAGGCGTTGATCACCTGGTAATACTCCTGACAGGCGGACTCGTCATCCGAGCTGAGCGAACCGGGGTCGGAGCCGCACGCGCTGGCCAACAGGATCACGGCACCGGCGACGGCGAGGAGCGGGCGTCGCATCGCGACCTCCTACAAGGGGTGTGGGAACGCTCCCACCATACCGGTGGCCAGCGTCGCGCGCGACCCCTTCGCCGGCCGGTCAGCGGGCGCGACCACCTCGCCGCCGGAGCCGCTTCAGCACCCCCGACAAGCCCGCCTCCTCAGTGACGGTCAGCGGCATCGCGGTAGCGCCCTGCGACGACGGGGCCGGCGCCACCGCCCCTTCCGGGCCGCCGCCGTACCGCGGCTCGACCGGGGCCGCGGTCGCCGGCTCGGGCCCGGCCGCCGCCACCTCTGACACCGGCCCGGCCGGTTGCTCGTACCGGGACAGGTCGTAGCCCATGGTGTCGTCGTCGGCGACCGCCGGCTCCGACGTCGCCGCTTTGGTGCTGCCGCCACGCCGGCCACGCCGACGGCCGCTACCGGTCCCCGACCCCGAGGAAGAGCCCGAGGCCGACCCCGCGGGCGCGGTCGATGCCGAAGCCACCGCCTTCACCTTCTCGCCGGCGCCGGCGCTCTCCGGTCGCGCCTTCTCCGCGACCGGATCGGTGCGCACCACCACGCCCCGACCCTTGCAGCAGTCGCAGGGCTCGCTGAACACCTCCAGCAGCCCCGCCCCGACCCGCTTCCGGGTCATCTGCACCAACCCGAGCGAAGTGATCTCGGTGACCTGGTGCTTGGTCCGATCCCGCCCCAGGCACTCGGTGAGTCGACGCAGCACCAGCTCCCGGTTCGACTCCAGCACCATGTCGATGAAGTCGATGACGATGATCCCGCCGATGTCGCGCAGCCGTAGCTGGCGCACGATCTCCTCGGCCGCCTCCAGGTTGTTCCGGGTGACGGTCTCCTCCAGGTTGCCGCCGGTCCCGGTGTACTTACCGGTGTTCACATCGATCACGGTCATCGCCTCGGTCCGGTCGAAGACCAGGTGGCCGCCGGACGGCAGGAAGACCTTGCGGTCCAGCCCTTTCAGGATCTGCTCTTCGATCCGGTACGCGTTGAACGCGTCGGTGGTACCGGTGTGCCGACGCAGCCGCGACACCAGGTCCGGGGAGACGTGGGAGAGGTACGCCTCGACCGTCTCGTACGCCTCCTGGCCCTCGATCACCAGCTCGCGGAAGTCCTCGTTGAACAGATCCCGGACCACTCGGACCACCAGGTCAGGCTCGGAGTAGAGCAACGCCGGCGCGGTGCTCTTGCCGGCCTTCTCCTGGATGTCTTCCCACTGCGCCTGCAGCCGCTTGACGTCCCGCTCCAGCTCGTCGGCGCTCGCGCTCTCCGCCGCGGTCCGGACGATCACCCCGGCGCCGTCGGGCACCAGGTTCTTGAGCACGTCCCGCAGCCGGCGGCGCTCGTTCTCCGGCAACTTTCGGCTGATCCCGGAAGCGTTACCGTGCGGGGTGTAGACCAGGTGACGACCGGAGAGCGCCAGGTTGCTGGTCAGCCTCGCCCCCTTGTGCCCGACCGGATCCTTGGTGACCTGCACCAGGACCGAGTCGCCGGAGCTGAGCGCCTGCTCGATCGAGCGGGACTTCCCCGCCAGGCCAGCGGCGTCCCAGTTGACCTCGCCGGCGTAGAGCACGGCGTTGCGGCCCCGACCCACGTCGACGAAGGCGGCTTCCATGCTGGGTAGGACGTTCTGCACCTTGCCCAGGTACACGCTGCCGACCATGGAGCTGGTGTTGGACCGGCTGACGTAGTGCTCGACCAGGATGCCGTCCTCAAGCACACCGATCTGGGTGGCGCGCTCCGGGCCCTGCTGGCGGATCACCATCACCCGGTCGACGGCCTCCCGACGGGCGAGAAACTCCGACTCGGTCAGCACCGCTGGGCGGGTCCGCCGCTGCTCCCGGCCACCCCGACGGCGCTGCCGCTTCGCCTCCAGCCGGGTGGATCCGCTGACCCCGCGGACCTCGTCCTCGGTGGCACGGGGCTCGCGCACCTTGACCACGGTGGTGACGCCGTCCTCAGATGTGGTCTCCGCGTCGCCGCCGCCAGCTCCCTTGCGACGCCGTCGCCGGCGACGCCGGGTCACCGAACCGTCACCGTTGTCGTCGCCGTCGGGCTCGTCGCCGTCATCGCCGGTCTCCGCGGCGGCGCCGCCGCCGGCCTCAGCCGGTTCGCCGGTCGCGTCCTCGCCCTCGGCCGACTCCGCGGTGCCCTTCCCCCGGCCCCGGCCGCGACGACCACGGCGGCGGGAACGCCCGGCAGCCGAATCGTCATCGGCCGAATCATCGGCCTCGTCGGCCGCCGCCGGCTCCTTGACGGTCTCCTTGGCGGCGTCTTTGTCGGCGTCCTTCGGCTTCGACTTCGCTTTCGACTTGGCCGGCGCCGACCCGCTGGACTCCGCGGGCTCGCTGCGCCCCGGTGCGGACTCCTCCTCGGCGCCCGCGCGCCGGCTCCGGCGTCGCTTCCGTGGCTCGGCGGCCGGTTCATCACCCGTCGCCGAGGCGCCGCCAGCGGCGGGCTCCGGCCGATCGGTCGGCAACTCCGCGGGAGGCATGAAGAGCACCGCAGTCTGGGGTGGCCGGGCCGGCTCCGGCTGGACCGGGGACGCCGCCGGCTCTGCCGGCGCTGCGGCCCCCGGCTGCTCGGCAGCGGCGAAGTCCAGCACGGGTTGGCTGCTGCGACGGCGACGGGTCCGCCCCTCGCGCGCATCGGTGGTCGGCGACTCCGACGGTGCCGCAGCCTCCCGTTGGTCGGCCCTACCGGGCTCCGTCGGTTCAGCGGCGGACGGGTCGGTCGCGCCTGGCTCGTGGTCGAGCATCCGGGCAATCTCCAGTTCCGGTTCCCCCCGGGCGCGAAGCACGCAGCCACGCAGGGGTTACCTCAGTTGTGGCCGGTCACCCCCCGCCGGGAGGCGGGTCGCGACCGAAGTCGGGAACGATGACGTCAAACCGTGCCCGACGGGCTCAGCCAACCCGGTCGGTTGGCCTTCCGGCTCGATCCGCCGCAAGCGGATCGACGATCTCCCCCTGTGCGGTGAGCTGGCCTTGCGCCAGCCGGGTTGCCCGCGGGGGCACCGGCGGGGCCAGACCGGCCACCACACGGAGGCCTGAAAGGACATCATCGGGTCGAACGGATGGTGTGACCTGCCGAACGACGCACTCCAGTATCGCACACGGTACGTCAGTGACCTCGGAAGGTGCCGCCACCGGCGGAACAGATGTGATCTTGATTACGGCGGGCCGGATGTCCAGGATCCGCTTACCCTGTTTGGTCAGCCGCTCCACCGAGATCTCCTCGGCCGCCGCGAACGCCGCCACCGCCGCCGCCAGCGCCGCCGGCTCAACCTGGGGCAACTCCACCCGCCACCGCGACGCCTCGATCCGGTCGGGCAGATTGCCCCCCTCCGCCACCACCGCGTCCAGCACATCCAGCCCTGGCGACAGCACCTCGTCGAGCGCCTTCACCAGCTCCGCCGGCAGCATCGGCGCCTGCAGCCCCAACTCGAGGTACTCGGCTTCACTCGCCACCCCGGTCGGGGCCGCGCTCGCGTACGAGATCTTGGGGTGCGGCGTGAAGCCCTGGGAGTAGGCGATCGGCACCCCCGCCCGCCGCAGCGCCCGCTCAAACGCCCGGGCGAAGTCACGGTGCGAGGTGAACCGCAGTGGGCCACGCTTGGCATAGCGCACCCGGACCCGCTGGACCACCGGCGCCTGACCGCCCGGTGGTTGCTTCTTTTTGCCGATGGTCTTCCCCTTACACCGGAGTGAGCGGCAACAGCTTCCGCCCGGTCGGGCCGATCTGAATCTCGGTGTCCATGCTCGGACAGACCCCGCAGTCGAAACACGGGGTCCACCGGCAGTCGTCCTGCTCGAACTCGCTCAGCGAATCCTGCCAGTCCTGCCAGAGCCAGTCTTTATCCAGGCCCGAGTCGAGATGATCCCAGGGCAGCACCTCGGTCTCGCCTCGTTCCCGGGTGGTGAACCAATCCAGGTCGAGACCGAACGCCGGCAGCACCTCGCCGGCAGCATCCACCCAGCGATGGTAGGAGAAGTGCTCACTCCAGCCGTCGAACCGCCCGCCCTGCTCCCACACCCGCCGGATCACCGCGGCTACCCGCCGGTCCCCGCGCGAGAGCAGGCCCTCCACCAGCGACGGCTCACCGTCGTGGTAGCGGTAGCCGATCGCCCGTCCGATCGAACGGTCGGCGTTGATCGCCTGCTTGAGCAGCTTGAGCCGGTGGTCGACCACCTCCGGCGAGGTCTGCGACGCCCACTGGAACGGGGTGTGCGGCTTCGGCACGAAACCGCCGATCGAGACCGTGCACCGGATGTCTTTCGTGCCGGTGGCGGCGCGCCCCTCCTCGATCACCCGGTACGCCAGCCGGGCGATCTGCAGCACGTCCTCGTCAGTCTCGGTCGGCAGCCCGCACATGAAGTAGAGCTTCACCTGCCGCCAACCGTTCTGGTACGCGGTGACGACCGTACGGATCAGGTCGTCCTCGCTGACCATCTTGTTGATGACCCGGCGAATCCGCTCGGAGCCGCCCTCCGGAGCGAAGGTCAAGCCGGTACGCCGGCCGTTGCGGGACAGCTCCTGGGCGAGCTCGACGTTGAACGCGTCCACCCGGGTCGACGGCAACGACAACGAGACGTTGCTGCCCTCGTACTGCTCCGCCAGCCCCGAACACATGTCCTTGATCTCCGAATGATCTGCCGACGACAGCGACAGCAGCCCCACCTCGGAGAATCCGGAGTCCCGCAGCCCCTGCTGGACCATCTCGCCGACGGTGGTGATGGAGCGTTCCCGGACCGGGCGGGTGATCATGCCCGCCTGGCAGAACCGGCACCCTCGGGTACACCCCCGGAAAATCTCCACCGCATACCGCTCGTGAACGGTCTCGGCGAGCGGCACCAGCGGCCGCTTCGGATAGGGCCACTGGTCGAGATCCATGGTGGTGCGCTTATGCACCCGGAACGGCACATCGGGCCGGTTCGGCACCACCCGCTGGATCCGACCATCGGGCAGGTAGTCCACGTCATAGAACGACGGGACATAGATCGACTCGGTGGCGGCGAGCCGTCGCAGCAGCTCCTCCCGACCGCCGGGCGCACCAGCGCGTTTCCACTCCCGCACGATCCCGGTGATCTCCAGCACCGCCTCCTCGCCGTCGCCGAGCACGGCGGCGTCGAGGAACTCGGCGATCGGCTCCGGGTTGAACGCGGCGTGCCCGCCCGCGACGACCAGCGGATGGCTATCGTCCCGGTCCGCCGCGGTCAGCGGGATGCCGGCGAGGTCGAGCGCGGTCAGCAGGTTGGTGTAGCCGAGTTCGGTGGCGAACGAGATGCCGAACAGGTCGAAGGCCGCGACCGGCCGGTGCGCCTCCAGCGTGAACTGCGGCACCCGGTGCTCCCGCATCAACTCCTCAAGATCGGGCCACACCGAGTAGGTCCGTTCGGCGAGCACATCGGGCTGCTCGTTGAGGACCTCATAGAGGATCTGCACACCCTGGTTGGGCAGGCCGACCTCATAGGCGTCGGGGTACATCAGCACCCAGCGCACCGTCGCCTCGTCCCACTCTTTGGCCTGGGCGCCGAGCTCACCGCCCACGTACTGGATCGGTTTACCGACTCGTGGCAACAGCTGCTCCAACGCTGGCCACACGGTCTCGACGCTCACACCCACCTCCGCTGCTGTCCCAGTCTCGCCGCTGGTCCAGCTCTCCAGCCTAACCAGCGGCCGACGACCAACCACCGCCGGAGGGGTCAGAGCGACCGGTCACCGAAGAACCTCGCGGAAAGTCTTGAACCTCGCAGACTTCTCGCCTAGACATAGTTCATGCGTACCCCCCGCGCCAGCCGTTTGAGACGGCGCAGCCGTCTCGCCGGGCTAATCGCCATCAGCCTTCTGGCCAGCCCGAGCGCCGGCGCCCTCGGCAGCCGCCACCTTGACCGGATCTGCCCCGACCGCCGTTACCGCGGCAACGGCAGCTGCCGCTACTGATCCTTGCTCGTACCCTCCAGTGGTCGGGGCGCTGGGCATGCCGGACTCCGCTCCGGGGTATCCAGCGCCCCGACCGAGATAGGACAATGGCGACGTGAACCTAGGCTCGCCCGGGCAGGCGCTGGCCCGCCGGTTTTACCACCGGCTGGTGGCGCCGCTGTTGATGGGGACTCCCCACGCCGCCGCGCTGCTCGGCGAAGGTTCCGAAGTGCTCGGCTACGACGACAAGGTCTCCACCGACCACGACTTTGGACCGCGGGTGCAGATCTTCCTGCCGCGCGGGGTGGACCCGGCACCGGCCGAACAGGCGCTCACCGGGCTGCCGCAGCTCTTCGAGGGATTCCTGGTCGGCTACTCCCGCACCCACCACCGCGACGGCCGCGCCGACCGGCAGGTCGACCTGACCACTGTGGAAGAGTTCTTCACCACCGCCATCGGGACCGACCCGGCGAGCGGGATGCAGCTGGCCGACTGGCTCCTCACACCCACCCAGCGGCTCGCCAGTCTCACCGCCGGCCCAGTGTTCCACGACCCGCACCACGCCCTGACCACCCGCCGGGACGCCCTCACCTGGTATCCAGATGACGTCTGGCGATATGTGCTCGCCGCCGGCTGGCTTCGGATCGGGCAGGAAGAATCGTTCGTGGGGCGTGCCGGCGCCACCGGCGACGACCTGGGCTCGCGAGTGCTCACTGCCCGCCTGGTCCGTGACCTGATGCGCCTGACCTATCTGATCGAACGGCGCTGGGCGCCCTACGGCAAATGGCTCGGGCGCGGCTTCACGGCGCTCCCGCTCGGCGCCGCGATCGGACCCGCCCTCGACGCCGCCCTGACCGTCACCGACTGGCGTGATCGGGAGGAGGCGCTGTGCGCGGCCGCGAGCGAACTCGCCGCCGCCACCAACCGGCTGCAACTGGCCGACCCGGTGGACCCCAGCCCACGTCAGTTCTACGGCCGGGACATCTGGACCCCGGGCGGGGAACGGTACGCGGCCGCGTTGACCGCCGCCATCACCGACCCGGCGGTGACCGCGCTACTCGCCCGGCTCGGCGAACGCCGCGATCCGGGCCCCGGGATGGCGCTCGTCGGGCGCCTGCCCGGCGCCATCGATCAGGCGGTCGACTCCGCCGATATCCTCTGCCACCACGACCGCTGTCGCGCCGCCGCCCCGGTGCTGGGCCTGGCCTGACCCGCCAACCGCCGATCCTCCCGTAAGCCCCGTTTGCGGCCGACTCGAACGAGCCGTCCCGCCCCCCGCCGGCTGACGCTTGCTCATATCGGCATATGATTGACCCATGGCACGAGCAGCGACGACGTCGGACGTCTTCAACGCGATCGCCGAGCCGCAGCGACGAGAGATCCTGGACCTGCTGCGGGCGGGCGAACAACCGGTGACCGAGTTGGCCCAGCAGCTGGGGATGACCCAGCCGGGCGCCTCCAAACACCTGCGGGTGCTCCGGGAGGTCGGGCTGGTGCGGGACCGCAAGGCAGGCAAACAGCGCCTGTACGGCCTCGACGCCGGTGGGCTGCGACCGGTTCACGAGTGGACCGGCGGGTTCGAGCGGTTCTGGAACGAGAGCTTCGACCGGCTGGACACATACGTGCAGGACCTCGAGCAGGCAAGGCAGGAGGAGTGACCGATGGCAGAAACCGGACGGGACGGCCCGACGAAGTCGGCGACGGCCGACCGCGAGATTGTGATCTCCCGGGTTATCAGCGCCCCCCGAGAACTGGTGTTCGAAGCGTTCACCGAAGTCCGGCACCTGTCGCAATGGTGGGGACCGGAGGGGTTCACCACCACCACGCGGGCGTTCGAGTTCCGCGTCGGCGGGGCCTGGGACTTCGTGATGCACGGACCGGACGGGACGGACTACCAAGAGTGGATCTCCTGGACCGAGATCGCCCCGCCGGAGCGGATCGCGCTGCGGCACGGCGAGTTTCGCGGCGACCCGGACGCTTTCGAGTCCATCCTTACGTTCACACCCGAAGGCTCCGCGACCCGGATCGAGATGCGCACGATCTTCCCCACCAAGAAGCTGCGCGACGAGGCGGCCGAGAAGTACCACGCGATCGAGGGCGGCGAGCAGACCCTGCGCAACCTAGCTACCTACGTCACCCAGATCCTCCGGAAGGGAGCCGAGAACTGATGGCCGGGAAGGTGTTCTTCAGCGTGACGATGTCCCTGGACGGGTTCATCGCGCCCAATTCCCCAGCAGACTTGATGGGACAGCAGTGGATGGAGCTGCAGCAGTGGCTCTTCCGGCAGCGGTTTCTCCGGGAGAACCTGAAGCTCGGCGAGGGCGGCGAGGAAGGTCGCGACAACGACATCGTGCGGGAGACGTTCGAGCGCACCGGCGCGAGCGTGATGGGCAAGCGCATGTTCGAAGCCGGCGAGCACGCATGGCCGGAGGAGGCGCCGTTCCACACGGCGGTCTTCGTCGTGACGCACGAACGGCGTGGTTCCTGGGAACGGCCGGGTGGGACCACCTTCCACTTCGTCGACGACGGCATCGAGTCCGCGCTCGACCAGGCCCGCCAGGCCGCCGGCGACCGAGACGTCCGCATCGCGGGCGGCGGTGCAACCATCCTGGAGTACCTGAACGCCGGCCTGATCGACGAGTTCTCGATCGCGCTCTCACCCATGCTGTTCGGCTCCGGAATCCGCCTCTTCGAGGGCGTGGACGCTGGCCGCCTGGCCCTGGAGCCGATCCGCGCGGAGCCGACGCAGCGGGTCACCCACCTGACCTACGCGGTCCGGGAGCGCTAACTGTCTCGGCCTCTGTAGCTTTCCGCCGAGGTCAGCCACCATTACCCGCTGACTCGCCCATAATGGGTGACGTGCAGGTGGTGCTGGTCTCCGGGGTGCCCGGAGCGGGAAAGACGACCATCGCCCGGAAGCTGGCCGAGCACTTTCCCCGGTCGGCGCATCTTGAGGGCGACCAGATCGGCGAAGGCTTCATCATCAACGGCCTAGTACGACCGGACGGTACGCCGACCGACGAGGCCAATGCCCAGCTCCTGCTCCGCCGAAAAAACATCTGCCTGCTGGCCGACTCGTACGCGGCGGCGGGGTTCACCCCGGTCGTCGACGACGTGGTGGTCTCGCAGGCGGTGCTGGACACCTACCTGACCCTGCTCACCACCCGTCCGGTCGGATTGGTGCAGCTCTCCCCCGACCTGGAGACCCTGCAGCAACGCGATGCCGAGCGAGACAAACAGGTGCTCGACCGGTGGCGCCACCTCTACGCCGAGCTGCGTCGGGACATGCCGCGGGTCGGGCTATGGCTGGACACCTCCGGGCTCTCCGCAGAGGAGACCGTCGCCCAGGTGGCGCACCGGCTGGGCGAGGCGGTCGTCGCCCGGTAGGTCGGGGGTGGCGGCTGTGTCCCGGGTCACCCACCGCGCCGGTCACACCATCCCCGCCCGCGCCGTCGGATTGGCGACCGACCCGAAAACGGAGGATGAGATGACCGAGCGGATGGCGATGGCAGAAGTGGTCCCCGAGGCGTACCAGGCGGTGTTCCAGCTGGAGAAGTACGTCCGCAGCACGGTGGCACACCAGCTGCTGGAGCTGGTGAAGCTGCGCGCCTCTATGATCAACGGTTGCGCATTCTGTGTGGACATGCACAGCCACGACGCGCTCAGCGCAGGCGAATCGACGCAGCGACTCTTCGCGGTCGCCGCCTGGCGAGAGGCGCCCTTTTTCACCGACCGGGAACGGGCCGCGCTCGCCCTCACCGACGAGGTCACCCGGCTCGGAGATCACGGAGTGACCGACGCGACCTGGGCCAAGGTGCGGGAGCACTACTCCGAGGAAGCGACAGCCAACCTGATCATGGCGATCGCGACCATCAACGTCTGGAACCGGATCGCCATCGCCACCCGGGTGGCGCCGCCGGTACGCTGACCCGACGCCACGGCTGATCCCCCGGCTACGGCTGGGGGATCACCCGTGGCCGGGGAACCAGAGCGCGATCTCGCGCTTGGCGCTCTCCACCGAGTCGGACGCGTGGATCAGGTTCTCGCGATTGGACAGCGAGAAGTCGCCTCGGATAGTGCCGGGGTCGGCCTTGCGTCCGTCGGTGGCGCCGCACATCGCCCGCACCACCGCGATCGCGTTGTCGCCGACGAGGATCATGGCCACCAGCTCACCGCCGGTCATGAACTCGCGCAGCGGCGGGTAGAAGGGCTTGGTCAGGTGCTCGGCGTAGTGCTGGTCCGCGAGTTCACCGTCCATCCGGCGCAGCACCATGGCCTCGATCCGCAGGCCCTTCCGCTCGAACCGACCGACCACCTCACCGACCAGGCCGCGGCGCACGGCATCGGGCTTGACCAGAACGAGCGTCCGCTCGCCACCCTCGGTGGACACGTGCGCCTCCTCTGCTGGGCGAACTCCGACGACCTGGTCAGCACCGGTCGACCGGGGGCTCGCAGACCGCGATTTGCGAACTGTTGGGCACAGACAGCGTATCGAACCGCCCGAACCTGGCTTCGCCGACTAGGCTAGGGGCGTCCAGGCGCGCGTCCGAAGGGAAGCAACCGTGGCGAGGAAACGGCCGGGTGTAGTCGCGGTTCGCCGAATTATCGCTGGGATGTGCATTTTTGTCGGACTTTTCGTCGCCTGCTTCGGGGTCGGCAACGGCCGACAGTCGTTGCTGGTGACGGGTATCGCGATCATGGTCCTGGCGGCGACCACCCGGGTCGTGATCGGCTTCCGGGGCACGCCGCGAGAGTGGTTGCAGGGGGTCGGCCGCGTCCTGGAGGTCAACGAACCACCGGCCGACGCGCGGATCGGCCGCTGCTCCCTGCAGCTGGTGGTGGTCGTCCCCGGCATGCCGGAAGAGACGGTGGTGGTGCACGACTCCCGGGTTCCGGTAGCACAGTGGCCGCAGCCGGGACAGCGGGTGCCGATCCAGGTCGCCGCGGACGACATCCGCGATGTCCGGGTACAGTGGCGGGACTTCGTCCCCGTGGAGCACCCGGTGGAGGCGGCCTGGCACACCGACGAACCGGTGCCGTCGCCCGCGGTGCCGCCCGGCTCCCATCTCGACCCGTCACCGGTCATCGACTTCGACCTGGACCACCCGCCGACCGGGCCGATCGAGCCGGTCGCCCCGGTCGACCGCACCACAGTCGACCCGATCCCCACCGTCGAACCCGCCACCGCCACGTCAGTCGCCCCGGCCGAGGCCAGCCCCGCCGACGAGGGCCGACTCGACCGGAGTAACCCGCTCGCCGACGACCCGGCCGACGCGGTCGAGCCGGCAGCCGGTGACGACGGCCGGGCCGACGTCGCCGCCCCACCCGACGAGGTCGCCCACCTCGCCCCGGCGCCGGCCGGCGGGCCCGAAGCGGTCCCCGCAGCGGTGCCGCGGCCCCGGCCCAGTCCTCGGCCCAGCCCCCGGCCCCGGCCGCACGCCCCCGCCCCGGCGGCCGGCGCCGCGGCCGCCACCGCAGGTGCGGCGATGGCCGGTAACGCTGCCGGCGCCGCCACGAACGGCACCACGAACGGCGGGACGACCGGTCCGCCGGTCAGCACCGCGGCTCCGCCACCGACCGGGCTCGGCGCCGACATCCTCGCCACCTACCCGAGCGCCCACCCCGGTCCGGCCGGAGCCATCAACGGGATCGGCATGACCCTGCTCGTCAGCGACCTCACCCGCTCCGTCGACTTCTACCGGGACCGGCTCGGCTTCTACGAAGTAGACAACGGCGCCGGCACGATCGTGCTCGGCTCCGGCGACACCAGACTCGTGCTACGCGCGGTCGCCAACCTCGGCGCGATCAAGCACCGGTTGATGCACCTGAATCTCGAGGTCAGCGACATCGACGCGGTCTACGCCGAGCTCAAGGCCAACGGCGTACGCTTCACCTCGCCGCCGCGAGCGGTGGAGGAGACCGCCCGGTTGCAGCTGTGGGCGGCCGCGTTCAAGGATCCGGACGGGCACGGCGTCGCGCTCACCCAGTGGCGCCCCGCCGGCTAGTCTCTACCATGCCATGCCACCGATGAGCTTCGATCCCACGTCCGCCCGAGCCGCGACGAGTGGTCACTGCGGCAGGGTTCACCCGGTTCCGGCGGGCTGCCGAGACCCCAACATTTATGGTCCTCGAAGCTTCCAGCTGACCGGTCACGACTGCGTCAACTACGGCGGAGCAGCTTGCGGGCGTCGGCGACGGTCACCACCGAACCGGTGATCAACACTCCCACTCCGGAGAGGATGCCGTCCGGGTCGGCCTCTGCCAGGTCCACCGCTGCCTCGATCGCATCGACCAACTCCGGCACCACCCGCACCCGATCCTCACCGAAGATCTCGACCGCGATCTCCCCCAGCTGCGCCGGTGACATCGCCCGGCTGCCACTGTTGCGGGTCGCGACGACCGCGTCCACCGCCGGCTCCAACGTCTCCAGCACCCCGGCGGCGTCCTTGTCCTCAAAGGTGGCGACCACCGCCACCAGCCGCCGGAAGCTGAACTCCTCGGTCAACGCCGCGACCGTAGCGGCCATCCCGTGTGGATTGTGCGCCGCGTCCAGCAGGATCGTCGGGGCGGTGCGGACCCGTTCCAACCGGCCGGGGGCCACAATCATGGCGAACCCCTCCCGCACCAACTCCGGCTCCAGCGCCTTGCCGCCGGCGCTCGCGCCCAAGAAGGCCTCGGTCGCCGCGAGCGCCACCGCCGCGTTCTGGGCCTGGTGGGCTCCGTGCAGCGGTAGGAAGACCTCGTCGTAGGTCTCCCCCAACCCTTGCAGCTTCAACACCTGCCCGCCGACCGCCATGCTCCGCTCGAGCACTCCGAACTCGGAGCCCTCCCGGGCGATGGTCGCCCCCACCTCCGCGCAGCGCTCCAGAATCGCCCGGGCAGCGTCTTCTTGCTGCGCGGCGGTCACCACCGTGGCGCCCTGGTGGATGATCCCCGCCTTGGCGTGCGCGATGTCGGAGATGGTGTCGCCGAGCCACTCGGTGTGGTCGAGTCCGATCGGGGTCAGTACGCAGACGCCGGCGTGGAGGACGTTCGTCGCGTCCTCCGCCCCGCCGAGCCCCACCTCGACCACGGCGGCGTCCACCGGTGCGTCGGCGAAGGCCGCGAACGCCATCGCGGTGGTCAGGTCGAAGTAGGTCAACGACTCCGGGTTCCGGGCGTCGAGTAGCTCCGCGACCGGGGCCACCTCCTCGTAGATCGCGACGAACCGGTCCTCGTCGACCGGCTCACCGTCCAGGCTGATCCGCTCCCGTACCGTCTCCAGGTGCGGGCTGGTGTACCGGCCGGTCCGCAGCCCGTGCGCCCGCAGCAGCGAGTCGATCATCCGCGCGGTGGAGGTCTTGCCGTTGGTCCCGGTCAGGTGCACCGACGGGTACGTCCGCTGCGGGTTACCCAGGGTGTCGAGCAACTCCTCGATCCGGCTCAGGTCGAAGACGTACCGGGTGAACCCGCGCCCGAGTAGCTCGGCGTCGATCCGGGCAAACTCCTCAGACACCCGCACTCCCTTCCTCGTCGATCATGGGGTTGGGGACCCCAAACCCGCCTGGCCATGTACCTAGGTCCATGATCAACTCGGGAGGGCGGTGAGGGCGACGTGGATCCGGGCAAGGTCCGCCTCCGCCACGGCCAGCCGCTCCCTAACCTTGGCCACCACCGGTTCGGGTGCCTTACTCAGGAATGCCTCGTTGCCGAGCTTGGCGCGGCAACCCGCGGCCTCCTTCTCGGCCGCGGCCCGATCCTTCTCCAGCCGCGCCCGCTCCGCCCCGACATCGATCGCGCCCCGGGTGTCGAAGGCGACTGTGACCTCACCGGTGACCGCCACCGTCGCGGTCGCTGCGAACTCCTCCGACGCCTCGTCGAGCCGGGTCAGCGTCCGGATCAGCAGCTCGTGTCCGGCCAACCCGACCGTCGCCAGCCCGTCGATCGTCGCCGCCACCCGCTGAGCCGGTCGCAGCCCCTGGTCGGCACGGAACCGACGAACCTCGGTCACCACCTTCTGCACCCCGAGCACCTCCGCCTCAGCGGCCGGGTCCCGCAACGACGGGTCCGCCACCGGCCAGGCCGCGGTCATCACCGTCTCGCCGCCGGTCAACGCGGTCCACAGCTCCTCGGTCGCGAACGGGATCACCGGATGCAGCAGCCGCAACACCTGGTCAAGCACGTGCCCCAGCACCCGCCGCACCGGCTGCGCCGCCGCCGGATCACCCATCAGCACCGGCTTGGCCAACTCGACGTACCAGTCGCAGACCTCGTCCCACGCGAAGTGGTAGAGCAGGTCACAGGCCTTCGCGAACTCGTACCGCTCGAAGCACTCGTCGACCTCCGCGACCACCTGCTGCGACCGCGACAGGATCCAGCGGTCGACCGCGGAGAGCTGGTCGGCGGCGGGCAGCGGGCCGGTGGTGTGGGCGCCGTTGATCAGCGCGAACCTGGTGGCGTTCCACAGCTTGTTGCAGAAGTTGCGGGAGCCGGCGCACCACTCCTCGCTCACCGGGACATCGGCCCCCGGGTTGGCGCCCCGCGCCATAGTGAACCGGGTCGCATCGGCGCCGTACCGCTCGATCCAGTCCATCGGGTCGACCACGTTGCCGAACGACTTCGACATCTTCTTGCCGTGCTCGTCGCGGACCATGCCGTGCAGGGCCACCACGTCGAACGGCTGCCGACCCTGCATCGCGTACAGCCCGAACATCATCATCCGGGCGACCCAGAAGAACAGGATGTCGTAGCCGGTGACCAGCACACTGGTCGGATAGAACGTGCGCAGATCCGGGGTGTCATCCGGCCACCCAAGCGTCGAGAACGGCCACAGCGCCGAGGAGAACCAAGTGTCGAGCACGTCCTCGTCGCGGCGCCAACCCTCGCCGGATGGCGGCTCCTCCCCCGGCCCCACGCAGACCATTTCGCCGTCGGGCCCGTACCAGACCGGAATCCGGTGACCCCACCACAGCTGGCGGGAGATGCACCAGTCGTGCATGTTGTCGACCCAGTCGAAGTACCGCTTGGTCAGCTCCGGCGGCTCGATCCGGGTCCGGCCGTCCCGCACCGCATCGCCGGCGGCCTCCGCCAACGGCCCGGTACGCACGAACCACTGCAGGCTCAGCCGCGGCTCCACCACCGTGTCGCAGCGCGAGCAGTGCCCCACCGCGTGCACGTACGGGCGGCGTTCGGCCACGATCCGGCCCTGCTCACGGAGGGCGGCGACGATCGCCGGGCGGGCCTCGAACCGGTCCAGCCCCTGGAACGGCCCGGCCGCCGTGACCACCCCCCGCTCATCCATCACGGTCAAGCTCGGCAGTTGGTGCCGCTGCCCGATCTCGAAGTCGTTCGGGTCGTGCGCCGGCGTCACCTTCACCGCGCCGGAGCCGAACTCCGGGTCCACGAACGGGTCGGCGACGATCGGAATCCGCCGCCCGGTCAACGGCAGCTCCACCTCGGTGCCGACCAGGTGCCGGTAGCGCTCGTCGTCCGGATGCACCGCGACCGCGGTGTCGCCGAGCATGGTCTCGGCCCGGGTGGTGGCGACCACCACCGCGCCCGCCCCGTCCCCGTACCGGATCGAGACCAGCTCACCATCGTCGTCGGCGTGCTCGACCTCGATATCCGAGATAGCGGTGAGGCAGCGGGGGCACCAGTTGATGATCCGCTCGGCGCGGTAGATCAGGTCGTCGTCGAAGAGCCGCTTGAAGATGGTCTGGACCGCCAGGGAGAGCCCTTCGTCCATGGTGAAGCGTTCCCGGCGCCAGTCCACCGAGTTACCGAGCCGACGCATCTGCCCAGTGATCATCCCACCGGACTCGGCCTTCCACCGCCACACCCGCTCGACGAACGCCTCCCGGCCCAGATCATGCCGGGAGAGCCCTTCGGCGGCGAGCTGCCGCTCCACTACGTTCTGGGTGGCGATGCCGGCGTGGTCCATCCCAGGCAGCCACAGCGCCTCGTACCCCTGCATCCGGCGGCGCCGGGTAATCGCATCCTGGATCGTATGATCCAACGCGTGCCCCATGTGCAGCGAGCCGGTCACGTTAGGCAACGGGATGACGATCGTGTGCGCGGGCTTGCCGGTGCCGGCGTCGGCGTTGAAGTAGCCGGCCTCGACCCACTGCTCATACCGACGCTGCTCGACCTCGGCCGGCTGGTACGCCGCCGGCAGGGCTGGTGTCTCGCTCACCCGGCAAGTCTACGGAGCCTGCCGGATCGAGGCATCGCGGCTTCGCCCGGCGTGCCACAGTAGCAGGATGGACCCCACCACGGACCCGCTCAGCCAGGACGCACTGCTGAATCTGCTGTTGCCCGTGTGGCAGCTGGCGATCGGAGTGTGCGTGGTGGCCGCCGTCGTGGTGGTCGGCTTCCGGTTGGCCAAACGCGGCCCCTCCCGGGTCAACACGGCACTGCTACTCACCGGCGGCGCGGTGATCGGCATCTGCGCCCTCGGCGTACTCCTGGAACGCCTGTAGGACGCCGGATTTCCGGTTGAGCCGGGGTCGCTCCGGCAGGAAAATGGCGGCCATGCGCTGCCTCGCCGAGCCCGACCTCGACGCGTACACCGGGGCGGTGCTGCCGTTCCTGCGCCTCGACCCGGTGCTGAACAACCTCGCCGCCACAATCATCGAATCGCGGTCCACCGGCCGCGCGCCGGTCACCCCGGCCGACCGCTGGCTACGGGTCGTCGACCGCGACGACACGGTGCTGACCGTGGCGGTCCATACCCCGCCGCACCCGCTGCTGCTCACCGACGGCCCCGGGCCCGCGATCGACGCCCTGGCGGACCACCTGCTCGCCGACGCGGAGACGGTGAGCGAGGTCAGTGGCCCGGAGGGCGCGGCGCAGCGGTTCGCGCAACGGTGGTCGACGGCCACCGGCGAACCGCCCCGGCTCACCATGCGGCAACGGTTGTTCCGGCTCGATGCGGTCACCCCGCCTGCCAGCGTGCCGGGCCAGCTCCGGCCCGCCGGCGAGCCCGACCGGAATCTTCTGATCGGCTGGTACGACGCGTTCGCCCGGGATGTCGATCCGGAGAGCACGCCCGCCGAGTCCGCCCCGCTGGTCGACCGGGTGCTGGCCCGCGGCGACGCGCTGTGGCTGTGGCAGGTCGCCGACGAGCCGGTCACCATGGTCGGGATCGCGCCGCAGGTGGCGGGGGTGGCCCGGATCGCGCCGGTCTACACCCCGCCGTCGCTGCGGGGACACGGCTACGGCACCGCCGCCACCGCGGCGGTGAGCCAGTGGGCACTCGATCAGGGCGCCACCGCCTGCATGCTCTACACCGATCTGGCGAACCCGACCAGCAACCGGATCTACCAGCGGATCGGGTACCGGCCGGTCGCCGACGCTACGCAGTGGCGGCTGCGGCCGGCGGCCGACTCGGCGGCGACCTAGCGCCGGCGCTGCCCGCCAGACCTAGCGGCGCGGCCGGCTAGAGCCGGCGGTTGGCCAGGCTGGGCAGCTCGGTCCGGACCCGGGCCAGCCGATCCAGATCAAGCTCGGCGACGGCGATCGTCACCTCGTCGGGCGCCTGCGCCACCACCGTGCCCCAGGGGTCGATCACCATACTCCTGCCAAAGCAGGT
This sequence comes from Natronosporangium hydrolyticum, assembly GCF_016925615.1. Taxonomy (NCBI): domain Bacteria; kingdom Bacillati; phylum Actinomycetota; class Actinomycetes; order Micromonosporales; family Micromonosporaceae; genus Natronosporangium; species Natronosporangium hydrolyticum. The sequence goes on along the minus strand of NZ_CP070499.1, from coordinate 1,597,559 downwards.
GCGTCCCGGGTCGTGGTCACCGATCTGGGCCGCGGCCAGGACGTAGCACTGGTCCTCGATCGCCCGCGCCCGCAGCAGCACCTCCCAATGGTCCCGGCCGGTGTGCAGCATGAACGCCGCCGGCACCACCAGCACCTGGGCGCCACCGTCGACCGCTAGCCGCCGGTACAGCTCCGGGAAGCGCAGGTCGTAGCAGATCGACAGCCCGACGCGTACGCCCTCGATCTCTACCGTGACCGGCTCCGCGCCGGCCGCCACCCGCTTCGACTCCTGGTACGAGACCCGACCGGGAATCTCCACATCGTAGAGATGGATCTTCCGGTAGGACGCGGCAAGATTGCCGCTGCGGTCGAAGACCATCGAGGTGTTGTACGTCCGGGCCGGGTCCGGGCCGCGCTCGCGGAACGAGCCGGCGTGCACCCACAGCTGGTGCTCGGCGGCGGCCTCGGCGAACGCCTGCGCCCATGGACCGTCGACCGACTCCGGGTCTGGTGCATCATCGGCAGGGCCCAGATAGTCGGTGTACTCCGGCAACACGGCCAGGTCGGCACCGGCATCAGCGGCCCGGGCGAGCAACTCCCGGGCGATCGCCAGGTTGGCGGAGCGGTCGGCACGGGAGTTGAGCTGGCACACCGCGACTCTCATGCCGACCACCCTACGAGACCGCTCAGGCGGCGGTCATCACCAGCGCGGTCGCCGCCAGACCCAACCCCGCGACCTGCACCACCCGGACCCGCTCCCGGTCCACCGCCAGGGCGAGCAACACGGTGCTGGTCGGATAGAGCGACGCGAGGACCGCGACGATGCTCAGATGCCCCTGTGCGGCCGCCATCAGGAAGAATGTGTTGCCCAGCAGATCGAGCGAGCCGGCGGCGCCCGCCCACACCAGCACCCGTGGCGAGAGTCGCAACGAGGTGCGGCTGCGAGCGGCGATCAGCAGCCCGAGCGGGATGGAGCTGAGCCGGATCCCGACCATCACCCACAGCCCGCTGCCCGGGCTGACCTGACCCAGGATGACGAAGAAGAAGCCGAACATCGCCCCGGCGGTGAGCGCCAGACCGAGCAGGCCGCGGGTGACGCGGCCGCCGCCACCCGCCCCCGGCGCAGCACTGATCAGGGCGATCGCAAGCACCGCGCAGACCGTGCCCACGAGCGCCAGCGCGCTGAGGATGCCGTCGAGCAGCAGGCCGATCACGAGCGGCACCACCGCCGCGGTCACCGCGGTGACCGGTGAGACGACCGACATGGCGCCGCTGGCGAGCCCGCGGTAGAGCAGAACAATGCCGATCAGCCCGGCCACGCCGCCGACCATCCCCCACGCCAGGTCGGCGAAGCGGGGCGTGCCGGCGATCACCACCAGCCCCAGCGCGAGCACCGGCAGACTCACGATCTGCGACATGACCGTGACCGCGAGCGGACTTGCGCGCTGCGACCCCTTGCCTCCGCAAAAGTCGGAGGCGCCCCACACCAGAGCAGCGGTCGCGGCTAGGAGAATAGTTGGCACCACACCTGTGTACACAATAATGACCGCGAAGGACAATGTGTTGACCGACACATCGGGCGACCGGGTCGCCGCGCTGACCGCCGCCGTGGCCGATCATGTCCGCTCGCTCCGGCAGGCGAGGGGCTGGTCCCTCGACGAGCTCGCCGGCCGCTCCGGGGTCAGCAAAGGCATGGTGGTGCAGATCGAGGGCGCCCGGAGCAACCCCAGCATCGGCACGCTCAACCGGATCGCCGACGCGTTCGGGGTGACCGTGGCCCGGCTCCTGGAGCCGTCGACCGAGCGGACCGTGCAGATCATCGACGCGGACCGCACCCCCGTGCTCTGGGAGGGGCCGCAAGGCGGCCTGGGCCGGATCCTGCGTGGCCTGAGTGATCTGGGCAGCGTGGTCGAGCTGTGGGAGTGGCGACTGGCCCCCGGCGAGGAGCACGACTCCAGCGACCACAACCCTCGCACCCGGGAGGTGCTGCACATCATCGCCGGCGAGGTGATCGTGACGGTGGCGGGCGAGGAGCACCGGGTCCGGGCCGGGCAGGTGATCGACTTCCGCGCCGACCGAGCCCATGCCTACCGCAACGGCGGTTCGGAGCCGGCGAGGTTCCTCATGGTCGTGGTGATGCCCGCGGACGAGTGGGACCGGCGCAGCGGCCAGCCCCCCGGCCGCGAGCCGCGCCCACACTGAGCAGCAATCCCGGCATTCGCTGCGTTGATCATGGACCTAGGTACATGAGCGGGGCGGATTCCGGTCCCAAACCTCATGGTCAACCCGGCTGGGCTCCGCCGGCCGCGTTTGCTTTGCTTACGCATACGCCATCGGCCGGGATGTCGCGCGGCAAGATCGGCGGGCAGATCGTCGCACCCGACTTGGTGGGTTGAGTGGCGCCTGATTTGCCAGTATGAGCATGGTTTGTCGCCGTAGTGGGATCACCACTCAACCGACCAAGCGGCCGACGGTGTTGACAGCCGGACGCAAGGGGGTCCTGCTGACAAGCCCGTGACCTGGTACAGACTTCCGTCTGACGCGATCCCGGCGCGAGCAGCCGGCGGCAGGGAGGACCGACGCCACAAAGTCGGCGGCCCGCAGACAGCTCAGCGGCCCTCCCAGCCAAGTTCTTGCTGTCACTGCCCTTCTCCAATCAGCCAGCAGAGAGTATGGGTAAGCAAAGCAAACGGTTGCGCGACAAAGCCTGAGCTGCGGCGATGCTTATTGATCAAGGTTGGGCGGGTGGCAGCGCTGGCGGTGATGCGACGTCACAGGCGTCCGGCGGGACCGGCGGAGCCACCCACAGCCGGGCCGGTGAAGAGGGCCTCGGCGCCCACCGGTCGGTAACCGGCGGCGAGGAAGGCGCGGACGCTGGCGGCGTTGCCCGGCGCGATCTGCGCCCACACCGGCCGGCCCGCTGGCACCAGCTGCCGGGCAGCGCGGGCTAGTCCCCGACCCAGCCCGCGGGCCCTGGCGTGCGGTGGCACCTCGACCGCGGCCTCCCAGCGGCCCGCGAGGCCACGGCCGACGATCAGAACCCCTTCGTCGGTGTGCCAGATCCGCAGCTCGGGCCGGGTCCGGCGGGCCCGGCGGACCCGCGGATGTGCGGAGTCGGTGACCTCGCGAAGGCGCAGCGACTCGGCTGGCGGGCCAGCCAGGGGCGAGGCCAGGTAGAGCCCGTCGAGATTGTTGACCCGCCGGCCCAGCTGCTGCTCGCAGGCGGAGAGAAACGGCGGATTCAGCGGCGCCGACAGATCCGCATCGGGCAAGAGTTGCCCGCGGACCCACTCCGGGTCGAGGCCGGTGGCGACCACGGCGTGGCCCGGGAAGGCGAGCACCACAGGAGTTCCCGCGGCGGGGAGAACGGAGAGCCAGGGGTGCGCGGGCAGCCGATCGCCGGACTCGATCCGGTGCACCAACTCCGGCAGACTGCCCGGAAGGGTCACGCGGCCCGGCGGGGTTTGTAGTCCCGGGGCACGATTGTCGGGTTGACGTTCTCCAGCACCACATCCGGGGTGATCAGCACCCGGGCGGCGTCCGGGTTACTCGGGACCTCATACATCACCGGCTGCAGCACCTCCTCCATGATCGCCCGTAGCCCACGGGCGCCGGTGCCGCGCTTCATCGCCTGATCGGCGATCGCCACCAGCGCCTCCGGCTCGAACTCCAGCTCCACCCCGTCCAGCTCAAAGAGGCGTTGGTACTGCTTGACGAAGGCGTGCCGCGGCTCGGTGAGGATCTGCACCAAGGCATCGAGGTCCAGGCTCCGGACCGTGGTGATCACTGGCAGCCGACCGATGAACTCCGGAATCAGCCCGAACTTGAGCATGTCTTCCGGCATCACCTGCGACAGAGTGGCGTCGGTGTTGCGCTCGGAGATCGAGCGCAGATTGGCCCCGAAGCCGACGCTGCTGTGCCCGACCCGACTGGTGATGATCTTTTCCAGGCCGGCGAAGGCGCCGCCGAGGATGAACAGGATGTTGGTGGTGTCGATCTGGATGAACTCCTGGTGGGGGTGCTTGCGACCACCTTGCGGCGGCACGCTCGCCACCGTGCCCTCCAGGATCTTCAACAGCGCCTGCTGCACCCCCTCACCCGAGACATCCCGGGTGATCGACGGGTTCTCCGACTTGCGGGCGACCTTGTCGATCTCATCGATGTAGATGATGCCGGTCTCCGCCCGCTTGACGTCGAACTCGGCGGCCTGGATCAGCTTCAGCAGGATGTTTTCGACGTCTTCGCCGACATACCCGGCCTCGGTGAGCGCGGTGGCGTCGGCGATCGCGAACGGCACGTTCAGCATCCGGGCGAGGGTCTGCGCCAGGTGGGTCTTACCGCAACCGGTCGGACCGATCAACAGGATGTTGGACTTGGTGAGCTCGATCGCCTCGGTGCCATCGGCGTGGCGGCGGCCGGACGGCTCGGCCTGCACCCGCTTGTAGTGGTTGTAGACCGCGACCGACAGCGCCTTCTTGGCCGGCTCCTGGCCGACCACATATTGGTCGAGGAAGGCGCTGATCTCTTTCGGCTTGGGCAGCTCGTCCCAGCTCACCTCGGCGGACTCGGCGAGCTCCTCTTCGATGATCTCATTGCAGAGATCGATGCACTCGTCGCAGATGTAGACACCGGGACCCGCGATGAGCTTCTTGACCTGCTTCTGGGACTTGCCGCAGAAGGAGCATTTGAGCAGGTCACCGCCGTCTCCGATGCGTGCCACTCAGCGTCTCCCAACTCCTCGAGCCCGCAGCACGTCGGCCCGACCAGTCTCGCCGAGCCACACCCCTCGCCGCGGGGTGTGGAAACGACGTTACCCGGTCGGGCCGACTTTCGCGCGTGCGCCGGTCGTGCGCGGACGGCGTGTCTCGCGTCGGAACGATCAGGCGGCGGTGCCCGTGAGCGCCGCCCGCTTCCGGCTGGAGATCACGTTATCCACCAGCCCATACTCTTGCGCCTCGGCCGCCGTCATGATCTTATCGCGGTCGATGTCCTTGCGCACCTTCTCCACCGCCTGGCCGGAGTGGTGGGCGAGGGTCTCCTCCAGCTGGGTCCGCATCCGCATGATCTCCCGAGCCTGGATCTCGATATCCGACCCCTGGCCGTAGCCGCCCTCGGTGGCCGGCTGGTGGATGATGATCCGGGAGTTCGGCAGGGCGTTGCGCTTGCCCGGCGTGCCCGCCGCGAGTAGCACCGCCGCCGCGCTCGCCGCCTGCCCCAGGCAGAAGGTCTGGATGTCCGGCCGGATGAACTGCATCGTGTCGTAGATCGCGGTCATCGCGGTGAACGATCCACCGGGCGAGTTGATATACATCAGGATGTCCCGGTCCGGGTCGGTGCCCTCCAGGGTCAGCAGCTGCGCCATCACATCGTTCGCCGAAGCGTCGTCGACCTGCACCCCGAGGAAGATGATCCGCTCCTCGAAGAGTTTGTTGTACGGGTTGGACTCCTTCACCCCGTACGAGGTGCGCTCTACGAAGGACGGCAGAACATACCGGTTGTGGACCGGCGTCGCCAGCTGCGCCGGGTCCGGGAAGGACAGGTTGGTCATCGGTGTCATCCCTCCTCGTTGCGGGTGCCGGCACCGGTCGGGATCTGCGCGGCCCCAGTGATCACCTGGTCGATGAAGCCGTAGTCGAGCCCCTCCTGGGCGGTGAACCACCGGTCCCGATCGGAGTCGGCCTCGATCTGGTCCACCGTCTGCCCGGTGTGGAAGGCCACCCGCTCCTGGAACATCTTCTTCGTGTAGATCATCTGCTCGGCCTGGATCGCGATGTCCGAGGCCGTACCGCCCATGCCGCCCGACGGCTGGTGCATCATGATCCGGGCGTGCGGCAGTGCATACCGCTTACCGGCGGTCCCCGCGCAGAGCAACAGCTGCCCCATCGAGGCGGCCATCCCCATCGCGGTGGTCACGATGTCGTTCTCGACGAACTGCATCGTGTCGTAGATCGCCATACCGGAGTGCACAGAGCCACCGGGTGAGTTGATCCACAGGTTGATGTCGCGCTGCGGGTCCTCAGCCGCCAGCAGCAGCAGCTGGGCGCAGATCCGGTTCGCTACCTCGTCGGTCACCTCGCTGCCGAGGAAAATGATCCGTTCCTTCAGCAGCCGGTTGTAGATCGAGTCGTCGAGGTTGGCCCCGAGGACATCGCTTCTGGACCGCGCATGCGCCGCAGTCATCGCACCCTCCCGTACCCGTACGTATTCATTACGTCTGACCCTAGCCGCGCGCACCGGAGCTAAGCCGGCGCAAGGCGTCCGTTTCGCTCACAGCGCACCACCCGCTCGCCGGTCAGCCGGCGGCCGAGGCCGGCTGGTCGCGCCGGTCAGCGTTCTCCTCCTCCGAGTCGGCCACAGCCTGCTCGTCGTCGGCCGCGGCGGCCGGCTCCTCGTCGACCTCCTCAGCTGCCGCGGCGGACCCGCCGGTGACCTCGTCGAGCGACACCGAGTTGCCGGCGCTGTCGGTGATGGTCACCCGCTCCAACAGCAGCTGCAGGGTCTTACCCCGGCGGACCTCGACGAAGACCGAGTTGGCGCCGCCCGACTGGACCAGCTGGTCGTAATACTGTTGGGGCGGCATCCCGGACTGCTGTGCCCGCCGGACCACCTCCTGGCCGAACTCCTCGTCGCCGACCTGGACCTCTTCCGCCTCGGCGATCGTGTCCAGCACCAGCTGGACCTTGACCATCCGGGTGGCCTCCTCGGTCAGCTCGGAGTCGAGCTCCTCCTCGGACTTGCCGTCGAGGGCGAGCAGGTCCGCCAGGGTGCGGCCCATCTGCTCCAGCTCCCGGGCCATGTGCTGCTTGCGGTGGGCGACCTCGTCCTGGACCACCCCGTCGGGGGCGGGCACTTCGGCGCGCTCGATCAGCTCGTCCAGCGCCTTGTCGCGGGCGGCGTAGAGCTGCTCGACCTTCTTCTGGCCGCTGAGCCGGTTACGGCTGTCGTCCCGCAGCTCGTCCAGGGTGTCGAACTCACTTGCCAGCTCGGCGAAATCGTCGTCGAGCGGCGGCAGCTCCTTCTCTTTGACGGTGCGGACGGTGACCACCACGTCGGCGTCGCGCCCGGCGTGGTCGCCGGCGACCAACGGCGTGGTGAAGGTGCGACTCTCGTCGGCGGACATGCCGACCAGCACCTCATCCAGGCCCGGCAGCAGCGCCTCACTGCCCACCTCGTGGGAGAGGTTGCTGGCGGTGCCGCCCTCGACCTCTTCGCCGTCGACCGTGGCCGCGAGGTCGATCTGGACGTAGTCGCCTTCGGCGGCGGCCCGCTCGACCGTCTTGAGCGTGGCGAACCGCTCCCGCAGCGTCGCCAACTGGGCGTCCACGTCCTCGTCGGCGACGCTGACCTCGTCGACGGTGACCGCGATCTCGCTGAGCTCCGGCAGCTCCAGCTCGGGGCGCACGTCGAGCTCCGCGGTGAACTTCAGCGGCTCACCCTCGCCGACCTCGACGTTGTCGACCTGTGGCCGACCCAGGGTCTTGACCTCGTGCTCCCGGATCGCCACCAGCAGCTGCTGCGGGATCGCCTCCTGCACGGCCTCGTTGAGCACCACCCCGGGACCGACCCGCTGGTCGATCACGGCCTTGGGCGCCCGGCCCCGCCGGAAACCAGGGATGTTGACCTGCTGGGCCACCTCGCGGTAGGCCTTCTTGAGGGTCGGCTCGAGTTCAGCGAACGGCACCTCGATCGCGAGCCTCACCCGGGTCGGACCCAACGTCTCGACCGTGCTCTTCACGCGTACTCCTTGAATGCTGGTGTGCGGATCGTCACTTGTCGGCCGCGTCGGTGGCCAGCGGCACGCCCACGATCCCGCCTCCGCCGTGGTCAGGGATCGGCCGTCTTCGCCGCTCAATCGTAAACCCCAGCGCCGGCTGTCCGGCCCGCAGGCTCGGCCCGGTCCAGCTGGGTCTTCCGGGCGGGTCCGGTTTGGGACCAACGACCCTGCCGGAACCCGGTCGAGCTGGCCGAGGGTGGGGCCATGACCGGCGAAGGGGTGACGACGGCCCAGCATCCGCCGCAGCCGTGGCATGCCCTCTCCGCCGACGAGGTCGCTGGCGTGTGGGAGACCGGCGAGCAGGGGCTGGCCGAGGCTGCGGTAGCGCGGCGACGGGCACAGTACGGGCCGAACCAGCTCGCCGAGGCACCGCCGCCCTCGCCGCTGGTCGTGCTCGCGCGGCAGTTCCGCAGTCCGCTCATCTACATCCTGGTGATCGCGGCAATCGTCACACTGCTGCTGCGCGAGTACCTGGACGCGATCGTGATCGGCATCGTGGTCGCGATCAACGCGATGATCGGGTTCTGGCAGGAGCGCAAAGCCGAACAGGCGGTTCGCGCCCTCGCCCAACTGGTGGTGCCGGTCGCCCGGGTGGTCCGCCACGGCCGGGAGCAGGAGGTCGACAGCCGGGAGCTGGTCCCCGGCGATGTGGTGCTGCTGGAGCCGGGCGCCCGGGTGCCGGCGGATCTGCGGCTCCGCGCGGCGACCGCGCTGGAGATCGACGAGTCACTGCTCACCGGCGAGTCGGCGCCGGTGCGTAAACAACTGGCGCCGCTGGCGCCGGAGACGGTGCTCGCCGACCGCCGCTGCATGGCCTACTCCGGTTCGGTGGTCACCAGCGGGCGAGGCCACGGCGTGGTCGTCGCCACCGGCCAGGAGACCGAGCTGGGCGCGATCGCTGGCCTGATCCGGCAGACCCGGGAGCTGGCCACCCCGCTGCAGGTACGGATGGGGCGGTTCGCCCGGTTCATCGGGTTGGCGGTGGCGGCCGGCTCGGCGCTGGCGTTCGCCACCGGGCTCGCGCTCGGCGGCGACCTGCAGCAGATGTTCCTGACCGCGGTCGCGCTGGCGGTGGCGGCGATCCCGGAGGGGCTGCCGATCGCGGTCACCGTCACGCTGGCGCTCGGGGTCCACCGGATGGCCAAGCGACACGCCATCGTCCGGCGGTTGCCGGCGGTCGAGACCCTGGGCAGCACCACCGTGATCGGGTCGGACAAGACCGGCACGCTCACCGAGAACCGGATGACCGTGCAGGAGCTGTGGGCCGGCGGTGAGAGCCAACCGGCCGGCCAACCGGCCACCCCGGGCACACCGCTCTACGAGGCGCTCCTCGCCGGCGTGCTCACCAACGAGGCGGAGATCTACGAGACCGACCGCGGCGGCCACAGCAGCGGCGACCCGACCGAGGTGGCGCTGCTGACCGCCGCAGCCGCCGCCGGGATCATCCCCGACGAGGTACGCGACGCGTACCCGCTCTTCGCCGAGATCCCGTTCGAGCCGGAGCGGCGCTACTCGGCGAGCATCCGGGAGCGCGACGGCGGCCACGTCACCTTCGTCAAGGGGGCACCGGAGCGGATTGCCGAGATGTGCACCCACCAGCTCGCCCCGGACGGCACGCTGGCGCCGCTGGACCGGGCCGCGGTGGCGGAGGCGGCGGCGGCGCTGGCCGGCCGCGGGCTTCGGGTGCTGGCGATGGCGGGTAGCGGGCCACACGACCGGCTGACCGATCCGGAGCAGGTGGCCGAGCCGGCTGGGCTGGTGTTGCTGGGGTTGCAGGGGATGCTCGACCCGCCCCGGCCGGGGGTCGCGGAGTCGATCGCTACCTGCCGCGGCGCCGGCATCCGGGTCGTCATGATCACCGGCGACCACGCCGCCACGGCGGCGGCGATCGCGGCCCGGCTCGGCCTGATCGACCCCGCGGCGCCGGCGGCGGTGCTCACCGGCGAGGAGCTCGCCCGGCTCGACGACGACCAGCTGCGCGCCCGGGTGCCCGAGGTGACGGTGTACGCCCGGGTCGCGCCGGAGGACAAGCTGCGGGTGGTGGCGGCGCTACAGGCACGGGGCGAGGTGGTGGCGGTCACCGGTGACGGGGTGAACGACGCCCCGGCGCTGAAGGCCGCCGCGATCGGGGTGGCGATGGGGCGTACCGGCACCGACGTGGCCCGGGAAGCCTCCGACATGGTGCTCACCGACGACAACTTCGTCTCGATCGCGGCCGCCGTCGAGGAGGGGCGGACCACCTTCGACAACATCCGGAAGGCGAGCTTCTTTCTGGTCTCGACCGGCGCCGCGACGATCATCGCGATCCTGGTGGGGTTGTGGTTGGGTTGGCCGCTGCTGATGCTGCCCGCGCAGCTGCTGTGGCTGAACCTGGTCACCAACGGCCTCCAGGACAAGGCGCTCGCCTTCGAACCCGGCGAGCAGGGCCTGCTGGAGCGGCCACCGCGACCGGTCGACGAGGGGGTCATCCCGAAACCACTGTGGGGGCGCATCGCCCTGGTCGGGGTGGTGATGGCCGCCGGCACGCTGGCGATGTTCAACTGGGAGCTGACCCGGAGCGGGTCGCTGACCTCGGCCCAGACGGTAGCGCTGACCACCATGGTGGTCTTCATGGCTTGCCACGTCGGCAACGCCCGGGTGGCGCACCATTCGGCGTTCCGGGTCAGCCCGCTGGCTAACCCGTTCCTGCTGGTGGCCACGGTGGCGGCGCTCGGGGTACACATCGCGGCGCTCTACGCACCACCGACCCAGTTCCTGCTGCGGGTCGAGCCGATCGACCTGGCCGCCTGGCTGCGGATCGTGCCGGTGGCGCTGACCGTCGTAGTCGCGGTCGAGCTGGACAAACTGGTACGACGGACGGTGGCGACGCGGCGATTGCGAAAGGCTTCCGGCGGGTAGTCCGACCAGATGGCTACCTACGGGTTCCACGCCTCGCATGAGCAGTTTCCGCCCGGCGAGTTGTTGACGCTGCTGCAAGCGGCGGAGGCGGCTGGCTTCGAGGCGGGGATGTGTTCCGACCACTTCGCGCCATGGAGCAGCCGGCAGGGCCACTCCGGGTACGCGTGGACGTGGCTGGGCTCGGCCCTGGCCACCACCTCGCTGCCGATGGGGGTGGTCACCTCGCCGGGCCATCGCTACCACCCGGCGATCCTCGCGCAGGCCGCCGCGACCTGCGCGGAGATGTTCCCGGGCCGGTTCTGGCTAGCGCTGGGCACCGGGCAGGCGCTGAACGAACACGTCACCGGCGACGCCTGGCCAGTGAAGCAGGTGCGGGATGAGCGGCTGGCGGAGTCGGTGGCGGTGATCCGGGCGCTCTTCGCTGGCGAGACCGTCTCCCATGACGGGCTGGTCAAGGTGGACCGCGCTACCTTGTGGACGTTGCCCGAGCGCCAGCCGCCCCTCTACGGTGCGGCGGTGACGCCGGCCACTGCGGGTCGGGTAGCGCGGTGGGCGGACGGGCTGATCACCATCAATCAGCCTGGGGACGCCCAGCGGGACGTGCTGGCGGCGTACCGCGAGGCGGGTGGCCAGGGCCCGGCGGTGCTGCAGGTGCATCTGTCCTGGGCTGCGGACCTGGCCCAGGCGCGGCAGGCCGCCCATGATCAGTGGCGGGAGCCGGTGCTGGGCAGCGATGTGGACTGGGAGCTGGCGCTACCCGAGTACTTCGAGCAGGTGTCCCGGTTCATCGATGTCGACCAGGTCACGCCGTTCGTCTTCACGTCGGACCAGCTGGCCGAGCACACCGAGTGGCTCGCGGCGCAGGTGGCCGCCGGTTTCGACCAGCTGATGCTGCACCAGGTGGGTGCCGATCAGCGGGGTTTCCTGACGGCGTTCGGCAATGAGGTACTCCCCCAGTTACCGTAGCTATCGGGTAGTTTGTACTGTTTGCCGTGCCCGGTCGACGAGGTGATCGCGGCACCGGCTGTCGAGAGGAGTATCCATGCCTACCCGTCACGCCCGGCCCCGCCCCTGGCGGGCCCTGGGCCTCACCGGCGCCGCCCTCACCTTGCTAGCGCCGGCGTTGGCCGCCTGCGGGGACGACGAGGAACCGGCCGCCACCGACCCCACCCCCACCGCATCGCCCACCGCCGGCACGCCGGTCGCCGGCGCGGTCGCCGACTGCGTCATCGGCGACTGGGGCAGCACCGAGGTCACCGGCGACATCGGCGACGACATCGCGCAGGTGACCCTCGCCGGCGGCGCCGATGTCGGGCTGAGCGTCGCCGACGACGGCGCGGCGGACCTCGACTTCGCCGACATGGCGCCGGTGACGGTCACCGGTGACCTGGCCGGGGCGGACCTCGCTGGCGAGATTACCTACTCGGGCACCGCCACCGGCAACATCGAAACCACCGGCACCACTTCCGGGGACTGGCAGCCGGCCGACGATGTGGACTGGAGCGACGTCCGGATCACGCTGGATCTGACCGAACCCTTCGAAGGCCGACCGCTCGACGACGTGCCGCTGGGTGAGGCCGTGGACCAGGCGGACGAGGTCACCGGCGACCTGATTGAGATCGACCCGGTGCTGGCCGAGGGCAGCTACGAGTGCCAGGACGACACGCTGGTGCTCAGCCCCCGCGATGACAACGGCATGACCTGGACCTTCACCCGCGCCTAACCCGTCACCCGCGAGCTAAGCAAGCCGCCGGGACCCCGCCGCGCCCGCGGCGGGGTCAAGCGGGCGGTCCACTCACAGCGCCACCGCAGCAGCCGCCTGCCCGGGCGTGTCGACGCTGACCGTGGCCGTGGTGTCGGCGACCGAGATGTCGTACTCGCCGAGGAAACCTCGGAACCGGACCTGCCCGGCGTCGTCGGTGACCAGTGCGGTCGGCGACACCCACCACTCGTCCTTGATCAGCTTGTGCAGCGCGTGGTAAGCGGGCTTGGGGGTGCCGTCGGCGCGCAGGAACCCGCCGGGCGCTCCGAGCCAGCCGCCGTCGGAGATCCCCCAGTAGGTCATCGCCTGCACCGACGGGTGCGACAGCAGCGTCCGATAGTGCCGGACGATCTCGTCGGCCTGCCGTGCCTCCCCCGCTTCCGTGCTCGGCCACTGCTCCGGCTGGAAGTCGTTGAGGTCCACGATCTCCGGCGGCATCGGCTCGCCGGAGACGATCGTCGTCTCGGTGAAGTGGATCGGCAGCCCGTACCGGGCGAACCGGTCCAGCGTGGCCAGGGTCTTCTCCTCGCCCCAGTAGCCCTGGTGCATGTGGCTCTGCAGCCCGAGTGCGTCGATCCGCACGCCCGCCTCGAGCACGCCTTCGATCAGGCACTCGTACGCGGCGGACATGTCGAAGTCGTTGAGCAGCAACGTCGCCTGCGGGTTGGTCTCCCGCGCCGCCGCGAAGACGTCCCGAATCAACCCGATCCGGCCACGGTCGCGGCAGACCCGGGTAAGCCCGTTGTCGTACCGGTCGAAGATCGGCATGATCACGACCTCGTTGATCACATCCCAGACGTCGATCACACCGGCGAACTCGCCGACCTCCCGCCGAATCCGGTCCAGCTGCGCGGCCAGGATCTCCGGGTTGGACAGCTCCCGCAACCAGTCGGCGGTCACCGTATGCCACGCCAACGGATGCCCCTTGACCAGGCAGCCGCGCTCGACGAACCACTCCGCGCACCGGCGCAGCCGCGCGGTGTCGGGACGGCCCCGCACCGGCTCGAACCTGCCCCAGTAGAACGGCAAGGTGGCGAAGTCGAACAGCTCCAGCCACCGTTCGGCGACCGGTTCCAGCGCCGCCGAGTCGGGCTCGCCGTTGGCGAGCGGGATGAACTCGAACCCGGTGCAGCCGAAGCGGAATGCGTGACTACGTTGCGCGACCGTCACCTCGCGGCCAGCCAACGGTGCGCCGTCGGCGGTGACGGTCAGGGTCACCCCGGCGGTGCGGTGCTCCGCGATCCGGGCGTCGATCGGGTCGTCAGTGTTCAGGTCAGTCGGCACCGCCGACCTCCTCCCCTGCCGTGGGCGAAGACAGTTCGCAGGCTACCAACCGGTGCCCAAGCGCCGCCCGCGACCGGATGTTCAGTTTGCGCATCGCCGCCGCGATGTGCCGGGCGACTGTGTGCACCGACAAGAACAGCTCCGCTGCTATCTCCTTATTGGATCGACCGGTCGCCGCCAGCTCCGCGACCTGCCGCTCCCGGGGCGAGAGCTGCGAGCCGTAGCCCCGCCGACCGCCCCGATGGCGGGTAGGCACCGGCAACCCGTGCCCCCGCGCGACCCTCGCCACCCGGGAAACGTCCCACTCCGCCCCAAGATCACGATACTGCGTCAGCGCCGCCAGCAGCGCTTCCCCGCTGGCCGCGAACTCGCCACCGGCTGTCGACTGCCCGGCGTAGCCCACCATGGCCGCCGCCTCCATCGCCTGCGCCGCCTCGTACGGGCACTCCTGCGCCCGATAATGCCCGGCGGCGGTGAGCAGGCTCGGCCCGGCGGCGGGTTCGCCGCGGGCCTGCGCCAGCAGCCCCCACGCGTGCGCGAGCGCCGCTGGCGCCAGCGGGGCGTCCAACTCCCGCACCGCCGCCTGCGCCTGTTCGTACAGCTCGGTGGCGCGTCCGGGCTCGCCAGCGGCGAGCAAAGCCGCCGTGGCCGGCGGCAACGCCCGCATCGCCGGTGCCCAGACCTCCTTCTGCGCTACCGCGGTGAGTAGCCGATCCACCGCCGCCACCGCCGCCGGCAACTGCTGCCGCGCCACCGCCAGCCGCAACCACGCCGCCAGCGGCAGCGGCAGCAGGTCAAACCCGCCCAGCGCCTCGATCTGCGCCACCACCGCCGACAACGCCGCCGACGCCCGATCCAGGTCACCGCGGGCGAGCGCCAAGCAAGCCGCGGCGACCTGCGCGTCGGCGACCGCCCGCGGGTACTCGGCGAGCTGCTCGGTGTAGGTCGAGATCCGGGGCACCAGCCCGTCCCAGCCGCCGCGACAGTAGTCCAGCAGCACCAGCCCGGAGCCGATGCTCAGCGTCAGCCGCGGGCTCTCGCCGGCCACCGCGCCCGCCATCGCCGCCGTCAACAGCCGGTTCGCCACCGCATGATGGCCGGCGTAACCGGCCTGGGTGCCGACCGACCAGTACGCGTTGACTTCGCTACGGTGCCGGGGCGGGTCCGCGGCCCGCCGCTCCACCCGTTCGATCAGTTCGCGCCAGCCTGGGTCACCCATCGGCGCCAGCACCATCGCGACCTTGCCGAGCAGGAACGCCTCGAAGACCGGGTCGGCCACCGCCGGCAGGAACTCCATGGCCCGCTGCAGCCATCGCCGATGCTCGGCCAGCGGCACCCCCTCGGTGGTGGGGATCCCCAGCACCACCGCGGCCCACGCCCGCAGGTCCGGCCGGTCGGTCAGCTCCGCCACCGCGTCGGCGACCAGTCGCCGCTCCCGGGCCGGGTCGTCACCCAGCTCGTGCAGCAGCAGCCCGAGCCGGAACCGCAACTCTCCCCGCACTGACGGCGACAGTTCCCGCGCCAACACGCTGCTGAGCAGGTCTGCGACCTCCCGGGTACGCAGCGCCTCGATCGATGCCTGAGCCAGCCGGGCGGCGAGCCGGCCGGCCCGGTCGGGCGGTAACGGCGCGTGCCGGAGCACCTCCTCCAGCAACCGGGCCGCCGCCACATCATGCCCCAGCGCCAGTGCCTGCACAGCGGCCTGTTCGGCGGCGTCCACCCACTCCGGTAGCCGACCGGCGTGCCGCAGATGGTGCGCGACCTGCCCCAACGGCACCGGCGGTAGCGCCGACAGCGCAGCCGCCGCCCGGCCGTGCAGATCTGCCCGGACGGGGCCGGCGAGCTCGGCATAGACCGCCTCGGCGGCCAACTGGTGCCGGAACCCGATCTCCTCCCCCGGCTCGGCCAGCAGCGCCGAATCCAGGGCCTCGTTGAGCGCGCTCAGCAGCTGCTCCGGCGCCACCCGGCAGGTCTCGGTGAGCACCGCGACGGGCACGCTACGGTGCAGCACCGCGGCCGCGGCCACCACCGCCCGGGCCGGCTCGGAGAGCCGGCTCACCCGCTCCAGCACCGACTCGCGGATGCTGCTGGGCACATCCAGCTCAGCCAGCGCGCGCCGCGCCCAGCCGCCGCCGCGCCGCACCAGCGTGCCGCGGGTACGCAGCAACGCCAGCAGCTCCTCGACCGCGAACGGCGAACCCGAGGAGCGTTCGCACAGGTACTCCGCGAACTCGTCCGAGACCTGCTCGACCCCGAGGATCGCCGCGGCGAGGATCCCGGTCTGGGCCGCGTCCAGCGGCGCGAGCACCACATCGGTACGGCTGGTGGCGGTGTGCCGGCCGGTGGTCAACGCCCGGACGGTGGGGTCGGCGTCCTCCGGGCGGTAGGTCAGCACCACCGACAGTTTCGGGTGCGGCTCGGCGAGCAGATAGCCGACGAAGTCCGCGGTCTGCTCGTCGGCCGCGTGCAGATCTTCGAGGATCAGCGTCACCGGCGCCAAGGCGTCGAGCACCGCGGTCAACGCCCGGAACACCCGGTGCCGTTCGATCCCCTGATCCGCGAGCGTGTCAGGTTGTGGCGGCAGCTGGTCGGCCAGCTCCGGCAGCAACGGCCGGAGGGCGCCGGTGACCGGTGAGAGCGCCACCGGGCCCAGCGCGTCGCCGAGGCCCCGTAGCGCCTCGACCACCGGCCCGAGCGGGAACGACTCCCGGATCGGATGGCAGCGGCCGACCAGCAGCCGCTGGTGCGCCAGCTCCGGCCGGCCGGCCAACTCCTGCACCAGCCGGGTCTTGCCGAGCCCGGCCTCGCCCTCGATAACCACCACGGCCGGGGGCATGGTGACCGCGGCGACGAGCTGTGTCAGCTCCGCCACCCGCCCGACGTACGCCGGGGAGACCACCCGCCTACCGGCGAGGTCTCCCGCGCTGTCCGCGTGCTCCGCCATGACCCTCGAGGCCCCCTCGGACCGCTACGGCGTCCCCGCTCTGGCCGCCCTGGGAACGCCACCGGGCAGCCTACCGCCGGAACAGCCGTCGGCTCTAGATCATTCGGCGCGGGCCCCGGTCGAAACCTGGGTACCCCAGGCGTGGCCGGCAGGTCGTACCCTGGTCCGGACCCGCCTGCGACGAGCCAAGGGACCCTTATGACCGACCCGGCCGGCGAGCCGCCGACGGAGCCGTCTCCGGACCCGATCCAGCGAAGCGATTCGAGCCCGCCCCCGACCACCCCGGCCTGGCTCGCAGAGCTTGGTGGGTTGGTGCCGGCGCCGCGTCAGCGCCGGTGGCGCCGCCGGCCGCGCAAGGAGGCGGCACCGCACCCGGAGGCGGCACCGCCCACGGAGGGGCCGACCGTGTCGCTCGGCGATGCGCCGACCGTCCCGCTCGCCAAGGTGCCGGCCGCAGCCCCGAACGCGCCCACCGGCCACCGCCGCCGGCTGGCCATCGCCGGCACGCTGGTGCTGGCGCTGCTACTGGTGACCGCCCCGGTGGTGGCGATCCAGGCGACCGGTTCGTTCGTCGGCCGCGGCGCAGCGCCCAGCCCGGACGCCTGGGCCACCGCGACTAGTCCGGCAACTGCTCCGAGCGCACCGCCGGAGCTGACCCCACCGACCGCGCCAGCGGCGGAAGCGCCACCACCACCGGCGCGGGGCGCCAGCGGGTTGGCCGCGTCACCGGTTCCGGACGAGCCGCCCGCGGCGCAGCCACCGCCGGCCGGCTCGGGCTCAGGCGGCGATCCCGGCTCCGGTTCCGGTTCCGGTTCCGGTTCCGGCTCCGGGTCGGGGTCGGGGTCGGGGTCGGACTCCGGCTCCGGCTCGACCGGCTGGTCCCAGATCGTCGACAACTCGTCCAACCGGTTCAGCGCCGGCGGCAACTGGCGGACCACCTCGGCCGGCGGGCAGTACGGGTCGAACATCCATTACGCCAGCCCGCAGACCGGCGTGAGCGACGCCGCCTGGTACCGGTTCGACGTCCCCAGTACCGGCACCTACCGGGTCGACGTCTGGTATCCGGCCAGCGGCAGCAACAACGATCGCACTCCCTATGTGGTGGTTACCACCGGCGGCAACCAGACGCTCCACGTCGACCAGCAGAGCGGCGGCGGGCGGTGGGTGACGCTCGGCCAGTTCTCGCTCGCCGGCGGCGACGCCAATGTGGTGGGAGTCAGCCGCTGGCGGGAAGCCGGCGGCCGGGTGGTCGCCGACGCGGTCCGGATCACCAGGCTCTAACGGCCGGAATCGCCAGCCGCCGCCCCGAGTCCTACCAGCGCAGGCGTATGCGACTCTGCTGACTGAATCGGGTCAATTGATCATCAGACATCGCCGCAGCTCAGGTAGTGCAAGAGGGAGCGTTTGCTCTGTGCATGCATACGTCATCAGCCAGGCTGTCGGGCTGTAAGATCGGCGGGCAGAACGTCTCACCCAACTTGGTGGGTCGAGTGGCGCCTGGTTTGCCAGTACGAACCCGGTTCGTCGCCGTGGTGGATCACCACTTAACCCACCAAGAAATACATGCCCGCTGGCGCGGGCACCCGCAGGTGTATGAAAGAGGGCATGACAAACCTGCCGAGTTCTAGTGATCTTGAACCCCGCAGCCCCACTTATGCCCAGCTATGCCCGATTCGTGTTGCTCGGGCGACCAAGCAACGGTCATCGTAACCCTCTTTCGCCTCAGCGGCCGACGGTGTTGACAGCCGGCGATGACGGAGGGGCCCCAGCCGCGTTCTTACTGTTCACAGCCCTTCTCGAAAGAGCCAGCAGAGTCGCATACGCCTGCGCTGGTCGATTAAGACAAGCCTGTGCCCTGGCGAGACGTTCTGCTACGACCAGGTCGGGTCCGGTGTGGACGAATGCCCGGGTCGCCGCTCGACCTACCGGGCGAGTTGAGCGGCGTCCCGCCCCGCCCCACCCCGACATGGTTGGGCAGGGAGGGATCTTGCGTACCGGAATATCCGACTTTTCCGTACGCAAGATCCCTCCCTGCCCAACCATGTCAGAAATGCCGTCGTCCCGCGGCAACGCGGCGGCCGGGTTGGGGTGTCGAGCTGAAGATCCAATGAGTGGGCCGGCGGCCTGGACACCAGCTCAGCGGATCCGGTAGCCGCCTTCTGCGCTGCCGCAGGCCTTCCTCAATTAACCAGCAGGCGTATGCGTAAGCAGCGCAAACGCTCGGGCAACGCCACCAGGGATGCGAGGCGCCTGATGATCAAGAGCCGCGAATGCGCCAGCCGGGTCGGCGGCAGCACCGGGTCGGCACGGGATAGGCGCGGGACACCCCGCCCGCCCGAGCGACTCGCCCGTGCTAGGCAGGGATCGCGCTAGGCAGGGATGTTACTGACCCCGATCCGCTTCCGGAACACCCAGTAGCTCCACGCCTGGTAGCCCATGACGAGCGGCAGGAAGATCAACGCGACCCAGGTCATGATCCCCAGGGTGTACGGGGTGGAGGCAGCGTTCGTAGTGGTGAGGCTGTGCGCCGGGTCGAGCGTGGAGGGCAACACATTCGGGAACAGCGCGAGGAACAGCGCGGTCACCGCCAGACCGATCGCCGCCGCGGTGCCGGTGAAGGCCCAACCTTCCCGCCGGACCCGGTTCGCGGCGAGGCCGCCGAGCAACGCCGCCGCTGCGGCCGCCATCACCACGCCGGTGGCCAGGTCCGCTCCCACCTCGGCGAGCGTCCAGCCGAGGAAGCCGACGGCGATCGCCGCGGTGGCCGGTCCGACCCGCCGGGCCAGCCGGTTCGCCCGGTCACGGACCTCACCGGTCGTCTTCAGTGCCAGAAAGACCGCCCCGTGCAGCACGAAGAGTGCCAGCGTGGTCAGCCCACCCAGCAGCGCGTACGGGCTCAGCAGGGTCCAGAGGTTGCCGACGAACTCGCCACTCGCGTCGAGTGGTACGCCGCGAACGATGTTGGCGAAGGCGATCCCCCACAGGACCGCCGGCAGCAACGAGCCGACCACGATGGTCTTGTCCCAGCGGGCCCGCCACTGCGCCTCGTGGCGCTTGCCGCGGTACTCGAAGGCCACCCCGCGCACGATCAACGCGGCGAGGATCAGCAGTAGCGGGAGGTAGAAGCCGGAGAAGACGGTCGCATACCACTCCGGGAAGGCGGCGAACATCGCTCCGCCCGCGGCGATCACCCAGACCTCGTTGCCGTCCCACACCGGCCCGATGGTGTTGATCACCACTCGCCGCTCCCGGTCGTCACGGCCCAACACCGGCAACAGGATCCCTACCCCGAAGTCGAACCCTTCGAGGACGAAGTAGCCGATGAACAGGATCGCGATGGCGATGAACCAGAAGGTGGTCAGCTCCACAATGCCCTCTCAGTACGCGAAGTCCAGCGCGCGGTCCTGGTCGTCCTCGGAGTCGGGCTCAGGGGGCGGTGACACCTCGGGCAGCCCTTGTTTCGCGTACTTGAGGAGCAGTTTCACCTCGATGACCGCGAGCACGCCGTAGAGCAGCGTGAAGGCGGCGAACGAGGTAGCCACCTCGCCGACCGAGACCGCTGGCGACACCCCGTCGGCGGTACGCATCTCACCGAAGACCACCCACGGCTGCCGGCCCATCTCCCGCAGGATCCAGCCGAAGCTGTTGGCGGCCAACGGCAGCAGCGGCAACACCAGACCGGCCCGCAGCAGCCATCGCGAGGTCGGCGTACGGCCGCGGCGTTGCGCCCACAGCGCCCACAGCGAGATCAGCACGGTGAGCGCGCCGAGCCCGATCATGAGCCGGAAGCTCCAGTAGGTGACCGGCAGGTTCGGCGCGTACGAGCCGGGGCCGAACATCTCCTCGTAGCTGACCTGGATGTCGGTGACCCCCTCGACCTCGCCGTGCGGATCGCCGGTGGCCAACCAGGAGAGCAGGCCGGGCACCCGCAGCGAGAAGACCTCCTCGGACCCGTCCAGGGTGCCGACGGTGAAGAGCGAGAACGACGCGGGCGATTCGGTCTCGAAGAGCGCTTCGGCGGCCGCCATCTTCATCGGCTGGGTCTCGGTCATCACCTTCGCCTGGATGTCGCCGCTGACGACCAGCACCACGCTGGCTACCGCCGCGGTGATCGCGCCGAGCCGCAGCGCCGAGCGCCACGCCGGGTCGGTGTCGGCCGCTGGCCGCCGGATCAGATGCCAGAGCGCGACCGCTACCAGCACCGCGCCGGAGACCAGGAAACAGCCGGCGAGTACGTGCGGGTAGGTGACGAGCGCGACCGGGTTGGTCAGCACCGCACCGATGTCGGTGAGCTCGGCCCGACCGGCCTGCTCGTTGATCCGGAACCCGACCGGGTTCTGCATCCAGGAGTTGGCGGCGAGGATGAAGTAGGCGCTCAGCGCGGTGCCGACCGCCGCCGCCCAGATGCAGGCGAGGTGGACGCGGCGGGGTAGCCGGTCCCAGCCGAACAGCCACAGCCCGATGAAGGTGGATTCGAGGAAGAACGCGAGCAGCGCCTCGATCGCCAGCGGGGCGCCGAAGACGTCGCCGACGAAGCGCGAGTAGCTGCTCCAGTTCATGCCGAACTGGAACTCCTGCACGATCCCGGTGACCACACCCATGGCGAAGTTGATCAGGAACAGCTTGCCGAAGAGCTTGGTCAGCCGGAGCCACTTCTCGTTGCCGGTGCGGTGCCAGGCGGTCTGCAGGCCGGCGACGAGAAAGACCAGGCCGATCGTGAGCGGCACGAAGAGGAAGTGGTAGACGGTGGTGACGCCGAACTGCCAGCGCGCCAGTTCGAGCGCGTCCATGCGGGACCTCCTCCACGAAACCGGGCACGGCGCGACGGCGCAGCCGAAAACTACGCGGCGTCGTAGGTAAATCTACTACAGGAGGTAGTAATCATCGCCCGGAGCGGTGCGGCCAGTTAGGTGGTACTCGTCACGGCGAGGCTGGCGACGGGTACCCCGCCGCGGCAAGCTGCTGCGCCGCGTACTGATCGGCGTACCAACCCGGGGTCGTAACCAGGTCGGCAGCCCGGCCCCGCTGCGCCACCCGGCCAGCCTCCACCACCAACACCTCGTCAAAACCGGCCAGACCGGGCAACCGGTGGGTCACGACCACCACCGACCGGGCCGGGCCGGCGGCGGCCAACACCCCGGCCAGCACCCGGTCGGCGGCCGCCGGGGCGAGCCCTTCGGTCGGCTCATCCAGCAGCCACACCGCCGGATCCGCCAGCACCGCCCGGGCCAGCGCCAACCGCTGCCGCTCGCCACCCGAGAGCTGCGCACCGTCCTCCCCCACCACCGTGTCGTAGCCCGCAGGTTGCCGCGCCAGCCACTCAGTCAGGCCGGCGACCGCCACCGCCCGATCCAGCTCGGCCACCGTCGCCTCCGGACGGCCGAGCAACAGGTTCGCCCGTACCGTGGCGTGAAAGACGTGCGCCTCGGCGAACAGCCCGCCCACCAGCCGGTGCCGCTGCCCGACCGGGTACGCGTCGACGGCGACGCCGTCGACGCTGACCGTGCCCGCAGCCGGCGGATGCAGACCCGCGAGCACCGCCAGCAGGGTGCTCTTGCCCGCACCGCTCGGGCCGACCACCGCCACCCGGGACCCTGGGCGCAGCGTCAGATCCACTCCGGCCAGCGCCGGCGCCGCGCGGCCCGGGTAGCCGGCGGCGAGCCCGGCCGCGGTCAGCGACACCGGGCCGGCCGGTGCCGCGGCAGCGGCCGGCTCAGCAACCCCGCCGGCGGCGGCCGGCTCAGCAACCTCCCCGGCACGGCCGGCCAGCAGCGCGGTCACCCGGGCCAGCGGCTCCCGCAGCTCGGCGAAGCGCCGGGCGGCGGCTAGCACCCCCAGGCACACCTCCACCGCCACCAGCGCCGCCACCGCCACCACGGCGGTCGCGACCCCGTCCACGCCGGCTCGGCCGGCGACCACCACCACCCCGGCCGCGGTCAGGCCGGCCGCTAGCAGCCCGACCGCGTCCAGTGCCGAGCCGACACCGGCCAACCGGGACTCCACCGTGGCCAGTCGGGCGGCGCTGCGCCGGGCCTGGTCGGTAGCGGCGCCGGTCGCCCCGGCAGCGGCCAGCTCGGCGGCCCCGTGGGTGAGGTCGAGCGCCTCGGTCGCCACCTGCGCCCGCAGCGGCGCGACCAGCCGCCCGGCCCGACGCACCATCGCGTACCCCAGCAACGGCAGGACCACCGCGGCGACCAGCACCCCGGCCGCCACCACCGGGGCGGTCGGGCCCGCGTAGACCCCGGCGGTGATCACCACGCCCACGCCCACCACAATCGCTGCCGCGGCCGGCACCACCACCCGCAGCAACAGATCCTGCACTGCCTCCACATCGGAGACAACCCGGCTGAGCAGATCTCCGGTGCGGTACCGGGCCACCGCCGGGTTCCGCCGGTCGCTGGCGAGCACCGCGAAGATCCGGGCCCGAACCGACGCAAGCAGCCGTAGGACCGCGTCGTGGCCGGTGAGCCGTTCGGCGTACCGCAGGGTGCCGCGGGCCACCGCGAACCCGCGGACCGCCGCGATCGCCACCGTCAACGCCGCCAGCGGCGGCTGGCCCGCCGCGGTCACCAGCAGCCAGGTGGCGGTCGCCAGCAGCGCCAGCCCGGCGAGTTCGGTGCCGGCGGCGAGCAGTCCGGCCAGCAGCAGCCGCCCCGCGTACGGCTTGGCGAGCGTCAGCAGCGGGCTCACGCCGCGACCTCCGCGCCGTCCCCTGCCGGGGTCGACGCGAGCGAGTCGGCGGGCTGCGTCACTGCCTCGACCCGCCCGTCGGCGACCCGCACCACCCGGTCGGCCACGCTCAGCAGCGCGGGCCGGTGGGCGACCAGCAACGCCGTCCTACCGGCGACCAGCTGACCGGCGGCGGCGCAGACCGCCGACTCGCTGACGCTGTCCAGCCGAGCGGTGGGCTCGTCCAGCAGCACCACCGGGGCGTCCCGCAGGAACGCCCGGGCCACCGCAACCCGTTGCCGCTGCCCGCTGGAGAGGCCATGCCCCCGCTCGCCGAGCATCGTCGCCAATCCGTTCGGTAGTTCGGCCACCACCTCGTCGAGCGCGGCGGCGGTCACCGCCGCCGAGACCGCCGCTGGCGTAGCGTCGGGCACCCCCAAG
The DNA here is from genome assembly GCF_016925615.1 of Natronosporangium hydrolyticum. NCBI lineage: Bacteria > Bacillati > Actinomycetota > Actinomycetes > Micromonosporales > Micromonosporaceae > Natronosporangium > Natronosporangium hydrolyticum. Next base: position 1,573,806 of record NZ_CP070499.1, on the reverse strand, counting down.
ACCAGGTTGTCCCGCACCGAGGCGGCGAACAGGTACGGACGCTGCGGCACCCACGCCAGCCGGCGCCGCCAGTCAGCCGGCTCGATACTGGTCAGGTCGACCCCGTCCACCAGCACCCGACCGCTGGTCGGAGCGACGAACCCGAGCAACAGGTTGAGCAGCGTGCTCTTGCCGGCGCCGCTGGGACCGATCAGCGCCACCCGCTCACCCGGTTCGATCCGCAGCGACACCTCCCGCAACACTTCGCCACGCGGGTAGGCGACGCTCACCCGGTCGAACTCGATAACTGGGCCGGCCTCGGAGGCGCCGGTGCCGGGCGCCGGCCCGGGCCGGCGCGCCGCTGGTTTCCCGACCGGCGGCGCCGGAGTCAGGGTGCGGAACGTCTGGTCGAGGGCGGTCAGGCCCTCCAGACTGGCGTGGAACCGGGCCCCGGCCGCCCGCAGCGGCGCGAACGCCTCCGGCACCAGAAACAGCACCAGCAGTGCGGTCTGCAGCGTCATCGCCCCGGCCAACAGCCGCAGCCCGATCGGCACCGCCACCAGCGCCACCGCGATCGCCGCCACCAGCTCCAACACCAGCGCGGTGAGGAACGCGATCCGTAGCGTCCGCATGGTCGCCGACCGGTGCCGGTCGGCCATCCGGCGCACCGTCTCGACCTGGGCACCGGCCCGGCCGAACGCCCGCAGCGTGGCCAGCCCGGCGACCATGTCCAGGAAGTGGCCGCCGAGCCGGGTCAGCCGCCGCCACTGCCGTTCGGTCGCCGCCCGGGTCTGCCAGCCCACCAGCGCCCCGAAGATCGGGATCAGGGGTAGGGTCACCGCCACGATCACCGCCGAGGACCAGTCCGCCACCCCGAGTTGGATCAGCACCGCTACCGGCACCGTCACCGACAACACCAGCTGCGGTAGGTATCCGGTGAAGTAGGAGTCCAACCCGTCGAGGCCCCGGCCGGTGAGGGTGGCGAGCTCGCCGGCGCGTTGGCCGGCCACCCAACCAGGCCCGCGACGACCCACCGCCGCCAGCAGTTCGCCGCGCAGCTCCTGCTTCACCCGGGCGGCGGTGCGCGCCGCCACTACCCCCGACAACCACAGCCATCCGGCCCGCGCCGCGATCGCGGCGACGAAGCCGGCGAGCGCCCCGGCCGCGAACCGGCCCTCGACCGCCTCGGCGAGCAGGGTGGCGAGCGCCACCGCCTGGCTGATGATGATCGCTGCCGCGACCGTCCCCAACAGACCTAGCGCCACCAGGTGGCCACGGACGGCCGGGACCTGGCGCAGCAGCCGGGAGTCGAACGGGCGCGTGGTCACCCTCCGAGCAGCGCCAGGCCGACCGGGGCGACGGCCAGGGTGAAGGCGCCCGCGAAGGTGACCGCTCCGCGCAGCCACGGCCGCCGGCGGCGATCGTGCAACCGCCGCACCCGCACCTCGACCGCCCGGTCACCGACTCCGAGCGCCCCGGCGGGGGCGCCGACCGACGGCGCGGCGGCGAACCGCCGCAGCGCCGCCACCAACCCGTCCGGGTGGTGCTGCCGCGCCCGATCGTCGGCGCGCATCTCCACCAGCAGCGCCACCGCGTCGTACGCGGCCCGGAGCCACCGGTCCAGCGGCAACGCCCGCCGTAGCGCGGTGAACGGCAGCAGCACCAGGTCGTGCCGCTCCGCGGCGTGGGACCGCTCGTGGCTGAGCACCGCCGCGAGCTCGCTGCCCCGCAACAGGTGCAGCGTGCCGGCGCTCACCACCACGGTCGGGCGCAACCCGGGCAGGCAGTACGCGGCGGCGCTGGGATGGTCGAGCACGGTGGCGCCGGGGGCGGCCGGGTCGGCCCGGCCCACCAGCGCCAACAGCTCCCGGTGCCGGCGCTGCGCCCGGAGCGTATGCAGCAGGTACGTGACGGTAACCCAGCAGAGCCGGGCGGCGACGAGCGCACCGGTCAGGATGGCGAGCAGGTGGAACGAGCCGAGCCCCGCCGGCAGCTGCCCTTGCCCCAGCTCGGTGCCGAACTGCGCCAGCGCCGGCCCGAGCGGCGCGCCGTACGGGGCCAGGCCGGCCGCCAACGGCAGCCCGATCAGCGCCAGCCCGAGCGCCAGCCCCAACGCCTGCCAGCTGGCGATGCCCACCCGCGGGGTCCGCCACACCCACTGGCTCCGCGCCAGCCCGACGATGCCGACCGCACAGGCGATCAGGACGGTGGCGTGGCCGACGACATAGGTCATACCGGTCACTGCTCCGATCGCGGGTGGCGGGCCTGCTCCTCCAGCGCCTCCCGCAACAACGCGGCCTCATCACCGCTGACCGAGCGGGCGAAGTGCACCAGCGCGGCTCCCCGGTCGCGCGCCTCGGCCGACCGGTCCCCGCCGGCGCCGGCGGCGTCGCCGGCCTCCCCCGGCTGGGCAAGGTCGAGCGCCTCCAGCATCAGCTGGGCGATATAGGCCTCGCGGGGGGCGGCGGGCTGGTAACGCCACGCCTGACCGTCCCGCTCCCGCACCACCATGCCTTTGCCTGCCAGCCGGTCCAGCACCGTCATCACGGTGGTGTACGCGAGGTCGCGGCTGGCCAGTGCGTCGAGCACCTCCCGCACCGTGAGCCCGCCGGCGCCGTCGCCGACGCCGCGGCCCCACAGCACATCCATGACCGCGCGTTCCAGCTCGCCGAGTCGAGGTCTGACCACGGAGGCTAGTCTACTACTTATCGTCGTACGGCTGGTGTGGGCATCCTCACCACTACCGGCCAGGATGCGCCGGAAACCGGTGGTCGGCCGGCCGCCGACGATACTCCTCAACCGTATCGACGAGCGTGCTGATCGGCAGCCCCGGATTGCGGATCCGCACCCCGTACGCGGAGTGCGCAGGCGCCCAACCCCGCCGCGACGTGACCCCGGCCTGGGCGAGAAAAACCGTCAGCCGGCCATCGGGGGCGCTCAGCGCAGCCACGGCCGGCCACGGGATCAGATACCGGCCGAGACCGCGCCGGATCTCCAACCGATCCGGAAAGAGCGCGACTCTCGGCCCGAACCCGGCACCGAGCACGCGGAGCATATTCACCGAGGCGATCAGCGTGACCGCGACCACCGCCGCAGACCAATCGGGGCGCAGCTGCTCGGCGTACCCGGCCGCGCCCGCGAGCACAAACCACCACCCGACGCCGACCAGCACGGCCAGCCGACCAGACTGCCACGCGTCGGTCCGCCCCGGCGGACTCACCAGGGCGATCTCCCGGCGCACCACCGCCGGCGTCAACTGTGGCGGCGCCGGCGGCTGGGCCCGCTCCCGGAGCCGGTGCAGCAACGTCAGTGTGAGCTCCGCCGCGGCCACGGCACCGACCGAGCACAACCCCAGCACCCAGGTCGCCGCCCCAAGCCGACTCCCAGTCGCCGGTGAGCCACCACCCCAGCCCCAGCCCGGCCAGCGCCAACAGCCACGTCCGGAGCGTATGGCCCAGCTCACGCCGCAGCCCACGGCACCACAACCGGGCGTAGGTCACGACGCCACGCTCTGGCACCAAGCTCATTCGGCCCCCCGCGCAGCCGCCCACCCGTACACGTCGAGACCCTACGACCCGCGGCGGGTGACCACCCCCGGAGGGCCGAACCGCACGGGTCGCGATCTCACCCTGTGTTCTCTAGACTGCGCACGGCGGTCGACGCCTGAGCCACGCACATAGGAGCCAGGAACATAGGAGCCACGGGAGCGGAAGGCTGAGGATGATTGGACGGATGGTGCGCCGAGGACGGCACCGCGGGTCGGATCGGCCGCTCGGATGGGACGCCCCGACCCGGTTGGCCAGCTCGCTGGCCGCGGCGGCGGTGCTAGCGAGCGTCCTGGTGGTGACCGTGGCCTGGCAACCCAACCAGCTGCCGCTGCGCTTCACCCCCGGCGACGGCGCCGCGGCGACCGGCCCTCCCAGGCCTGCGGAGCAGGCTCACCCCACCTCGACCGACCGCCCCGGGGACCGGGGCGGGCTGACCGCCGCCCAACCAGCCGAAGCGAAGCCGCTCCCGTCGACAGCGCCCGACCCCACCCCCGACCCGCCCGCCGCCGACGAGGCCGCCGAACCGACCAGCGAGCCGGCACCACCGGCCCCGAGCGCGGTCCTGCTGATCGCGGCGCACAGCGGAAAATGCGCCGAGGTCTTCGGGCTCCGCACCCACGACGGCGCCCGAGCGGTGCAATGGGACTGTCACGGCGGGGACAACCAGCACTTCCAGCTCCTCGACGCTGGTGCCGGTCACGTCACGATCCGCGCCGGCCACAGCGGCAAGTGCCTCGGCGCCAAGGACGGGTCGCGTCGCGACCAGGCACCGGTCGTCCAAGTCAGTTGTACCGGGGCGGCCAGCCAACAGTTCCGCCGCGACGACGCCGGCGGTGGGCAGGTCCGGTTCGTACTCCGGCACAGCGGCAAGTGCCTGGATGTGTTCGGCGCCTCCCAGGAAAACGACGCGCCGCTGATCCAGTGGCCCTGCCACCACAACCCCAACCAACGCTGGGAACTCAACCCGGCATAAGCCGCCGCGCCCTTCGGCCGGTGCAGGGCACGGTAGGGCAGACCAGCGGCAGAAAGGCGACGCGGGCCGGGCAGGCAGGGCTCCCCGGCCCGCGCCGGGTGTAGAGCCAGGTCGGCAGGGTCCTGCTCACCCGCCACCTCACGGCACCTACATGCTGCGTGTTGTAGGCCACAACGCTGAGGATGTGGGGCTGAAGACCACCCGCCCAACCCGCGCGGCTACAGGCCAACGGCACGCTAATGGCACGGAGCACTAGTTGATCAAGAACCGCGGGTCGCGGGCGACCCGCAAGCTCGCCCGTGAACTGCGGTTTCGTGGTGGAGCGGGTGACGGGAATCGAACCCGCATGACCAGCTTGGAAGGCTGGGGCTCTACCATTGAGCTACACCCGCGCGCTGCCCCTATAGAGTACAAGTAGACTTCAGCGCGGCAACGGGGTGTGGCGCAGCTTGGTAGCGCACTCGCTTTGGGAGCGAGGGGCCGTCGGTTCGAATCCGGCCACCCCGACCAAATCAACGCCCTGACCAGCAACCATGCGGTCAGGGCGTTGACTCTTGTCTAACCGCTGGTTCACCCATCGCGAGATCCTCACCCGCGAGACCGAGGAGACGTTCCTGCCTCCCGGCCTGGGCGGGCTGCTCACCGACGTACTTGACGACGCGGTGCGGACTCCGGTCCCGATCCCGGGTGAACACAGCCCGGCGAGCAGGACCGGGGCGAACGAGTAGGTTGCAGGGTGTGGAGCAGCGCATCAGCATGGTCACGCTTGGGGTCGCCGACGTGGGTCTCGCTCGGCGTTTCTACGAGCGGCTCGGCTGGCGGGGCCAGGAGATCGAGAGCACCGTGTTCTTCCAGGCCGGCGGCATGGCGGTGGTGTTATGGGGGAGAGAGAAGCTTGCCGGCGACGCGGGAGTGGCGGACGGGGAGGTCGACGGTTTCGGCGGAGTGGCCCTGGCACACAACGTCCGGTCGCGGGCCGACGTTGACGCGGTGCTGCAAGAGGCCGCACACGCGGGAGCCGCGATAACCACGACGGCCAGGGAGACCTTCTACGGCGGGTACGCGGGCTACTTCACCGACCTGGACGGCCACGTCTGGGAAGTCGCTTACAACCCCCACCTGCCGATAGCGCCCGATGGCGCCATCACGCTCCCCGACCTCGGTGAGTCCCCGTCCGGTTGACGGGACCGATCCGGCAGCGCCACGGCCGCGATCAGCCGGCGGTCCCCAGGCCGGGGCGGGCGAGCGTCGCGCGGAGCTGGCTGAGCCACTCGGTGCCGAGCTGCCGCCCGTTGGCGTCGTCAGCGGGCAGGTCACATGATGACGCGATCGACCTGGCGCCGGACACCGCCCGCCGGAACTCTGAGGCCTCCATCGCCGCTACATTCCGGCGTCGGCCACAGCTGCTCGCCTGCCGAGGCGAGTAGGGCGGCATCGGCGGGGTCGACCAGGTGGGGTGCTCCGAGCGCCATGGCGGCGTCCAGGAGCGCCAGGCGCGCCGTCGCCAACGGCTCCCTGAGCGCCTCCTCACCGTCCTCGTCAACAGTGAACACCGCTGGACCTGCCGACCGCTTCGCGCTGTCGGTCACCAACCTGTCCAGGACCATGAAGCCGTCGCCGATCGGCGAGCCGGCCGGTCCGGCCCCGGGGACCGCGAGTAGCCCGCTGTTATCGCCGCCCCGGTACAGTGCGCCGTCGGGCTGCTCGTCCAACCAGGATTGCCAGGCCCGGCCGTATGCGTGATCAGCGTCGGGCGCCCGGGCGGCGGCCAGCTTCGCGGCGACCGGTTCGGGGAGTGACCGTGCGCGTTCCAGGACCTCAACCACTGAGTCGCCCGCCGCCGGCGGGAGTCGGGACTGCTGCGTGCGATCGGTGCGGAACGACGCCAAGTGCTCGGCGGAGTACTGATCGAGGCGGCGTTCGTCGGAACGATCGCCACACTGGTCGGCAGTGTATGCGGGGTCGCGGGAGTGGGCGCGCTGCGCTGGGTCGTCGGACTCACCGGGGTCAGCCTGCTCACCGGGCCATCGATCGTGAGCCCGACCTCGATCGCGGTCGCCGCGACCGTCGGTATCGGCGCAACGATCCTCTCGGCATGGATCCCGGCTCGCCGCGCGGCGGCGACACCACCGATCGAGGCGCTGCGCGAGAGCGCGGCGGAACCCCGGGTCGTGAGCCGAGCACGGACTGCGAGCGGACTCGTGCTCGCCGCGGCGGCGATCGCTGGCGGAGCTGTGGCTGTGGTGGGCTCGAACCCAGTGTGGCTCGTGCTCGCTGCTGCCATCGTCCCGGCGCTCGTGCTGGGCGGCCCGGCGATCGTGACAGCTTCAGCACGGGGGAGCTCTCCGGCGGCCCACCGCGCCGCCGGTGTGTGCGGCTCGATCGCAGCGGGCAACCTGGCCGCGAGCCCTCGTCGATCGGCGTCAACGGCGCTCGCGCTCATGCTCGGCACTGCGATGGTGACGATGTTCGCGATCTTCGCGAGTTCACTGACGAGCGGGGTCGGGAGCGACGTCCGTGAAGGGCTGCACGCGGACCTGGTGGTCACGTCGGCGACCCCCGATTTCCCGACGGTCGACCCCACCCTGGCCGGCCGGATCGCAGCGCTGCCCGACGTCGACACGGTAGCTGCGCTGTCGATCGCCGAAGGGATCGTGGCAGGGAAAGCCGAGGCGCTGCGTCGCATCGTGCGGCTCGAGGTGGCACTCCTGTCGTTCGTGGCAGCATCGATCGGTATCGCCGTCGCAGTCGGCTTCGGCTGGGCGCTGATCGACGTCGCCGGTGGCGCAGAGATCCCATCCGTCGTCGTACCCTGGCCCCGCCTCGCAGTGACGCTCGCCGTTGCGGCCGCAGCCGGCATCGTCGCTGCAGCGTGGCCCGCGTTCCGGGTCTCCCGGGTACCCGTGCTCGAGCTGGTGGGCCGGGACCGCTGATGCGCAGGACCTGCGCCTGGACCGGGCGGCCAACTCTGAACCGCCCTCGCCTACCTCGGGTCGGCTGGTTTCGCCGACCCCGCTGTCACCGTGCTGGCCTACCGCCGCGGCGGCTGGGCTTCGCGGCTCACTGTGGTGGGGCAGCGCCGGGCCGCGCGCTCGGCCCGGGCGGAACCCCTATTGCGTGGTCATCATGCCCCTGATCACTCATCAGGTGGCGGCGACAACGGGGGGAGTCGTGTAATCTACGGCCGGACGGCGATCGTTGGACACCGGTGTGAGCGCCGGCCACGGCTCCGGTCGACGATCACAGGACATAGCGGCGAGGCGCGGACGCGGAGAGGTGCGGATATGCGTACGGGAAGAATCGTTCAGTTCGACGAGGCTCGAGGCTTCGGTTTCATCACGCCGGATCAGGGTGGCGAGGATGTCTTCGTCCACGTGAATCTGCTCGGCAACGACCGGTGGCTGCTCGCGCCGGGCGTCGCGGTGGAGTTCGAGTCGACCGAGGGTGAGCGCGGTCCGAAGGCGCTGGCGGTACGCGTGTTGCGCAGCGACACCAACCAGGTCAACGGCGGTGTTGTCCCGTCGGTGGCGCCAGCGGTCAGCCGCCCGGCAACCAGTGGGAATGCCGACGATAGTGACGAGCTGTGCGACGTGCTTCAGGAACAGGCGTTCCTCGGGGAGATCACCGAGGTGCTGCTCACCTCGACACCGGACCTCAGCGCCGGCCAGGTGGTCAAGCTGCGCCGCGAGATCCTCAACCTGGCCCGGCGCCACGGTTGGGTCGAGGACGACTAGTCGTCTCGGGCGACGTCGCGACATAGGACAGGAAACGTGACAAAGCTCCCGGACGAGTCGCGGCAGCCCGACCTTCGCGCCTCTGACCAGGACCGGGAGGCGGTCGCCGACGTGCTACGGGGCGCCGCCTCCGAGGGGCGCCTGGAGCTCGTGGAGTTAGACGACCGGCTCCGCCAGGTCTACGCCGCGCGGACCTACGGTGATCTTGCCGGGTTGACGCGGGACCTCCCCGCCCCGACCGCAGCCACCGAGGATGCGCCGCGGCCGGCCGAGCGGTCGAAACCTCCCCGCTGGGGGTTCGGGATCATGAGCGGTTTCGACCGTCGGGGACGCTGGATCGCGGGCACGTCGTTCCGGTGCCTGGCACTCTGCGGCGGCGGCAAACTTGATCTCCGCGAGGCGATCCTGGAGCGCAACCAGATCACCGTCCGGGCCTTCGCATTGATGGGCGGAGTCAAGGTCATCGTGCCGGACGACGCCGACGTGACGGTCACTGGCGTCGGCCTGATGGGCGGATTCGACCAGCGCGCCAGCGGGCAAGGGCAGCCGGGCGGGCCCCGGATCCACGTCAGCGGAGTCGCGTTCTGGGGCGGGGTGGTGGTCAAGCGTCGGGGCCGACCAGAGCGATCCCCCGAGCCTGACGCCGGCCCGTAGTCATCGGCGCCGGGCCACGAACAAGCCCCGCTGCCCAGGCGCTGAGTCCGCATACGATGGGGTAAATCCGGCCCGTTCGAACGCCTGCTCGTACTCCCGCTGGCTGAACAGCGTGATCAGGGTGGACTCGTGGACGTGCCGCACCCCGTGCTCCGGGTCGGCCACCAAGTAGTGAACCTCCATCCGGGTGGCGTTGCCCGCTACCGACGAGTGAGAGACCCGGGCGACGGTACGGTGGTCGGTTCGCACCACGTCCGCGGCCACGTAACCGGGCAGGAATGTCTCCGGGAACCACCACGGGTCGACCACCGCGACCCCGCCCGAGGTGGTGTGCCGGCCGAAGCAATCGATCGCCGCCTGCAACTCGGCGACCGAACGCATATGGCCGATTGAGCTGAACATGCAGGTCACCACATCGAACTTGCGATTAAGGGTGAAGTCGCGCATATCCGCCTGGTGCAGCGGCACACCAGGCAACAGCGCCTTCGCGGTGGCGAGCATATCCTCGGACAGGTCCACCCCCGCCACCTCGGCGAACTCGTCGGCGAAGTAACGCAGGTGGTGACCCGTCCCGCAGGCGATATCGAGCAGCGAATGCGCGGCCGGCGCCGCCTGCCGCGCCAACGCCACGACCCGGGCCGATTCGGCCGCGTAGTCCTTACCGCGCCCTTGATGCACCAGGTCGTACAGTTCGGCATCCTCGGCTTCGTACATGTCCTCGCTCCGGCTCGGTGGGCGGTCGGGGTCAGTCGGCTACGACCCCATCGGTCGCGTCGCTTACCGGCTTGGCCAGCCAGTCCGCGATGGTCTCGGCGGTGGCGGCGCTCTGTTCGTCCAGGATGCTGAAGTGATTTGCCGACACCATCCGCGCGGTGTGCGGGAAGGGCCACCGGGCCGCCGCCACTTCGGTGCCGGCGACCGGCTCCGCACAACCGACGTAGAGCACCGGGGCGGAGGTGGCGTCGAGTTCGAACTCCGGCAGCAGGTCGACGTACCAGGCCATCGCCGACAGTTGGGCGGCGTCGAACTGCCCGTACGCCGGCTCCAGCTCCAGCAGTCCGCGCACCAGCTCCGGCATGGCCGCTCCGTTGCCCCCGTCGCCGTCGCCCTCAGCCACCGCCGACCCCACCGGATAGGTGTCGAGAAGCACCACACCCACCGGGGCGACCCCCGCTCGTTCCAGGTGACCGGCGGTCGCCTGGGCCAGGATGCCGCCCGCCGAGTAGCCGAGCAGGACGAACGGCTCCCCCGCCGCGGTCTCGCGCACCGCGGCCGCGAGCAGCTCCACGACCACCTCCGCGGAGCTGGGCAGCCGCTCTCCCCGTTGGAAACCGGGCACCGGCAGGGAAACCACCTCCCGCACGCCCCGGAAGTGGGTCGCGAGCTTGGCGTACTGGTACTCGTTGCCCATCCCCATCGGGGTGGCGAGACAGATCAGCCGCGGCATGGCCGAGCCGCTGGCGAGGCGGAGCGGCGCGAGCTCCCGGCCGCTGGACTCCCCACTGGTGAAGGTGGGGCGCAGCCGGGCGGCGGCGCCGAGCAGGTCCAAACCTTCGTCGAGCTTGCCGGCGAACACCGCCTCGCGGAACAGGTCTCGCAGCCCTGCCTCGGGCTGCTGACGCGGCGCCGTGGCCGACGGGTGAGTCCCCGGGTCGGCCGACGCCAGCTGGTCCAGGACGAAGCGGGCCAGCTCAGCAGGCGTACGGTGATCGAACGCCACGTTGTTCCCGAGCGACAAGCCGGTGACCGCGCCCAGATTCTCACTCAGCTCCACGGCGGTCAGCGAGGTGAAGCCCAGCTCCAGGAAGTGCCGGTGCGGATCGACCGCGTCTCCGCCCGGGTAGCCGAGCAGCGTCGCGATCTGCTCCCGGACCACCCCACGCACCATCCGTTCCCGGTCGCCGGGCGACATCGGCGCCAATCGTGGCCACAGCGTCGTCCCCTCGGAGGCCGAGTCGGTGACGGCACGTGGCCGCGGCACCCGCGCGGCACTGGTCGCCGGCGAGGGTAGGTCACCAGCCTCCGGCACTGCCGGTTCGGCGGCGCCGAACCGGATCTGCTCCACAGCGGCCACCGGTGATCCGGCCGGATCCCACATCGTCACCGCGGCCTGCGACGCTTCGGTCGGTTGGATCCGGACCCGCAGTACCGACGCCCCGACCGCGTAGAGCTCGACCCCGGACCACGCGGTCGGAGTTCCCGGCGGGCGGTCATCGCCCAGCGCCGCGAGTTGCTGCCAACCAGCCGCCAGCAGCATCGGGTGCAGCCCATACCCAGCCGCGTCCGCAGCCGGGCCGTCGGGCAGTGCGAGTTCCAGGTAGAGCTCGGCGCCGGAGCGCCAGGCCGCCTGCACCAGGTCCACTTCGTCCGGGCTGGCCGCCGCGGTACGCAGCAGTCCGAGGTCGAGCGGCGTGGCCCCGGCCGGCGGCCACTCGACCAGAGTCTCCGCAGCACCGATCGCCGGGCGCAGCACACCGGTGGCGCGACGGCGCCAGCCGGCCTCGCCCTCCTCCTCCGACCGGGCGAACACCGCCACCTCACGCGCCCCAGACTGGTCCGGGGAGGCCGCCACCACCTGCAGCACCACTGCCGCCTCGGCGGGCGACGGCAACGGATCCACCACCGTCAGCTCCGCGACCCGGCCGCAGCCGACCAGATCTCCGGCGTGCAGCGCCAGCTCCACCAGGACGGCTCGCAGCAGCAGGCTCCGCTCGCCGCCGGCCGCTGCGGCGAGCCACGGTTGGCGCTCCCGCGACAGCCGCCCCGTCAGGACCACCGTGTCGGTTCCGGCCACCGGCACCGACGCGCCGAGCAGCGGATGGCCGACCTCGGTGAGACCGGCGGCGGTCAGTTCGTCGACTGCGAGCGCGTCCATCGCCACCCAGTAGCGGCGGCGGGCGAACGCGTACGGTGGCAACGGCACTGAACGGGCTCCATGACCGGCATAGAGCGCGCCCCAGTCCGGTGTGGCGCCGCTGACCGCCAGCTGCGCCAGCGCGGTCAACGCCGCGACCGGTTCGGGGGCACCCGCCGGGGTCGCCGCGACGACGGTCACCGGGTCCGACGCGTCCGCTGTGGTGGTGCGGATCGCGTCGGCGAGGTGGTCACCGCCGGCGAGCACAAGGTACCGGTGAACCCCCTGGGCGGCCAGGTATTCGATGTCGTCGACAAACCCGACCCTGGCCGGGAGGTATCGCTCCCAGTATTCCGGGTCGGCGAAGTCGTCGGTGGCGACTGGCTCACCATCCAGGTGAGCCACCACCGGAATGGTCGGGGTACCCAGGCTCAGCCGCTCGGTCAGGTCGGCGATGTCGTCCAGGAGCTCTGTCACCAGCACCGAATGGAACGCGCGGCGAACCCGCAGCCGTTGGGTCGCCCGACCCTGTCCGGCCCACTGCTCGGCCAACGCCAGGACCTCGGCTTCGGGACCGGTCAACACCACCTGGTCGGGGGCGTCAACGGCACCGATCGTCACCTCGTCGGACAGCGTCGGCGCCAGCTCCGATTCGCTCGCCGCCACTCGCACCATCGCCCCCGTGCCGGGCAGGTCCTGCATCAGTTCGCCGTACCCAGCCACCAGCCGCACCGCGTCGGCCAGCGGCAAGGCTCCCGCGACGTGCAGCGCCGCGACCTGGCCGATCGAGTGTCCCACCACATAGTCTGGTCGCAGGCCCCACGACTCCAGCAGCCGGTACTGCGCCACCCCGACCGCGAACAGCGCCGCCTGCGTGAACGTAGTCTGGTCGAGCAGGTTCGCGGCGAGGCTGTCGGCGGGCGCGAACACCACCTCCCGCAGCGATCGGTCGAGGTAACGGTCGAACCTCGCCGCCACCGCGTCGAACGCCTCCGCGAAGGCCGGGAACGCCTCGTACAGCTCGCTGCCCATCGCCGGGCGCTGCGATCCCTCACCGGCGAAGACGAACGCGGTACGCCCTGGCACGGCCACACCGCGCGCCACCGCTGGATCGGGGCGGTCCGCCGCGAGTGCCCGAAGCCCACCCAACAGCGACGCGTGGTCGCGCCCGATCAACACTGCCTGGTGGTCGAAGGGCGTGCGGGAACACAACGAGAACCCGACATCCACCAGTCTCAGCTGCGGATCTTCGGCCAGGTGTGCCAGCAGCCGCTCCGCCTGCAACGGCAGCGCCTCCGGTGTCCGCGCGGAGAGCAGCCACGGTAGCGGTGGTGCGGTGTCGGTCGTCGCCGCGACGACCTGGCTGGGCTCGGTCGGCGGCGATGCCGGCGACGCCGCGTCGGCTACCGCCTGCTCCAGAATGACGTGGACATTGGTGCCGCTGAGGCCGAACGAGGAGACGCCGGCCCGGCGGGGCCGATCTCTAGCCGGCCACGAGATCTGTTCCCGCAACAGCGACACCCCGGCGCCCGCCCACTGGACCTGGTCGGTCGGCTCATCGATGTGCAAGGTCGCCGGCAGCACCCCGTGCTGGAGCGCCTGCACCATCTTGATCACGCTGGCGACTCCGGCGGCCGCCTGAGTATGGCCGATGTTCGACTTCACCGACCCGAGCCACAACGGCTGGTCTGGCGGGCGGTCCGCGCCGTAGGTCGCGGCGAGCGCCTGTACCTCGATCGAGTCGCCGAGCGGGGTACCCGCGCCAAAGCCTTCCACTACGTCCACATCGGATGTGGTCAGGCCAGCGGCGGCGAGCGCGTGCCGGAGCACCCGTTCTTGCGCGGGACGGTTCGGGGCGGTAATGCCGTTCGAGGCCCCGTCGGAGTTGACCGCGCTGCCGCGGATCACCGCCAGGACGGTGTGGCCACGCTGTCGCGCCGCGGACAGCGGCTCCACCAGGAGCACACCCACACCCTCGGCCCACCCGATTCCGTCGGCCCCGGCCGCGTAGGCCTTGCAGCGGCCATCGCTGGCCAGCCCGCCTTGATTGTCGAAGTCGACGAACGGGCTCGGGGTGGCGATCACCGTCACGCCGCCGACCAGCGCCATCGTGCAATCGCCACGTTGCAGCGACTGGATCGCCCAGTGCAGCGCCACCAGCGACGACGAACAGGCGGTGTCGACCGAGACCGCCGGGCCCTGCAGACCCATCGCGTACGCGACGCGGCCGGAGACGATGCTCTGCGACACCCCAACCCCGCGGAACCCGGCGGCCTGCCCGAGCGTGCCGAACATCCCCGGGTCGTAGTCGCCGGCCATCACCCCGGCGAAGACCCCGGTCTGGGTACCGTGCAGTGACCGCGGATCGATACCTGCCCGCTCAATCGCCTCCCACGACGCCTCCAGCAGCAACCGCTGCTGGGGATCCATCACCACCGCCTCGTTCGGGCTGATGCCGAAGAAGCCGGCGTCGAAGTCCGTGGCGTTGCTGACGAAGCCTCCCTGCCGGGAGCCGCTGCCCGAGTCCAGACTGAACCAGCCGGTGAGGTCCCAACCGCGGTCGTCCGGGAACGGCGAGATGCCGTCACCGCGGTCGAGCAGCAGCCGCCACAGCTCTGCTGGCGAGTCGACCCCACCGGGGTAACGACAGCTCATTCCGACGATCGCGATCGGCTCGTCGGATACCACCCCGGCGACCGGCACGGCCGGTTCAGGCGGTGGCTCGACCCCATCAACGAGTTCTTCCTGCAGGTGGGCGACGACCGCCATCGGCGTGGGATTGTCGAAGACCAGGGTGGGTGACAGCTGCAGACCGGTCACGGTGGCGAGGTTGTTCCGCAGCTCCACCGCGGTGAGCGAGTCGAAGCCGAGGTCCTGAAAGGCGCGGTCCAGCTCCACCGGAGCGCCGCGGTCACGCCCCAGCACCGCCGCGATCTGATGTCGCACCAGCTCCTGCAGCGAGGCTTGCTGTTCCTCCGGGGCCATCGCTGCGAGCTGGGCGGCGTATGTGGCGGTCGCCGGCGCGGACGCGGCGGTCGCCGCAGCGAGCGGCGCCAGCGTCCGCAGCACCGCCGGAAGTTCGGCCGCCCGTTGCCGCAGCACCGCCAGGTCCAACGGGCTCGGCACCAGCACTGGGTCGGTCGCCGCCCCCGCCCACACCGCGTCGAACAACGCCAGCCCCTGCTCCGCGGTGAGCGGAACGAACCCGCTGCCGGCGATCCGGGCCAGCTCAGCGTCGGAGCGCCCACCCGCCATGCCGGCGTCGATCGCCCACATCCCCCACGCGAGCGAAGCCGCCGGTGCTCCGGCGGCGCGGCGCTGCTGAGCGAGCGCGTCCAGCGCCGCGTTGGCGGCGGCATAGTTCGCTTGCCCAGCGGCGCCAAGTATTCCGGACAGCGAGGAGAAGAGCAGGAACCGGCTGATCGGCTGGTCAGCGCAGAGGTCGTGGAGGTGCAGCGCGCCGTCCACCTTCGCCCGCAACACCGATTCCATCCGGGCCTGGTCCAGATCGCTGAACATCGCGTCGTCGAGCACCCCCGCGGTGTGGACCACCGCGCCGATCTCCCGGTCCGCGAGCAGCTCCGTTACCGCCGCCCGGTCAGCTAGGTCGCAGGCGACCAGCTCCACCTCCGCGCCTTCGCCCCGCAGTCCGGCCACGAACTGCTCCGCGTCGGGCACCGCCGGGCCACTCCGGCTCAGCAGCAGCAGCCGACGCACCCCGTGCCGGCTCACGAGGGCCTGGGTGATCAGCCGTCCAATCCCGCCGGTAGCGCCGGTGACCAGCACCGTACCGTCGGGCGGTGGCGCCGCCGCTGGCGGCGGCGTGGTGGTCGCTCGCTGCAACCGGGGCACCCGCGCGGCGCCGTCGCGCACCATCAGCTGCGGCTCGCCGAGGCCGAGCAGCTTCGGGATCAGCGCGAGAGCGTCGCGGGCCGCCGCTGGCTCGGGGTCGACGTCGAGCAGAACTATCCGGTCGGGGTGTTCGATCTGGGCTGCCCGCAGCAGTCCCCACACCGCCGCACCCGCCAGATCGACCGGCTCGTCCGCCACCCCCCCGGTCGCGGTGCTGGTCACCACGACCAGTGTGGCGGCGCGGGTACGCGGATCGGCCAGCCAAGCGTGAGCCGCATCGACCACCTGCTTGGTCAGGCTCCGGATCCGCCCGGCCGGGTCAGCGCCCGCCGCCGCTGCGTCGCACCGTAGTACCGCGACATCGGGAAGGTCGGAGACCTCGGCGAGGCTTCCCGGATCCGGCGCCTCCCCGACGCTGACCGCACGCGGCTCCGGCAGCGCCACCGGCACCCACTCCAACCGGAACAGCGAGTCCCGGGCCACCGGCGATCCGTGTGGCTCCCGGAACGGGCGGAACAGGAGCGACGAAACCGACCCCACCGGACGACCAACGGTGTCGAGGAGAGTGACTCCGAGCTGCCCTGGCCCCAGCATCCGGACCCGGGCCCGGGCAGCGGTCACCCCGGCCGCGGCAAGTTCAACGCCGTGCCACTCGAACGGCAACCGTGGCCCCACCGGATCATCGGCCCGGTCGCCGGCGCCCCCGAGCAGAGACGCCCCGTGCAGTGCCGCGTCCAGCAACGCCGGATGCAACCGGTAGCGTTCGGCTTCGGCCCGCTCCTGCTCCGGCAGGCTGAGTTCCAGGTAGAGCTCCTCCCCCGCTTGCCAGGCCATCCGCAGCCCCTGGAAAACCGGCCCGTACCGCATCCCAGCCGCGGCGAAATCCGCGTACACCTGGTCGATCGGGAGCTGCTCCGCTCCCGGTGGTGGCCAGTGACCGACCTCGGCGCCCGGGCTATCCACCCCACCGGGGACCAGCCGCCCGGTGGCATGCCTGACCCACTCACTCTCCGCGCCCTCCAGCCGAGAGTGAATCTGGACCGACCGAGCCCCGTCGGGCTGCGGCGCGTCCAACACCAGTTGCATCGCGACCCCGTGATCGGCTGGCAACCGCAACGGTTCGTGCAGGGTCAACGAGTCGATCCGGCCGCAGCCCAGCCGTTGACCGGCGCTGAGCGCCAGTTCGACGAAGCCCGTCCCGGGGAACAGCACCCCACCGCCGACCAGGTGGTCGGCGAGCCATGGCTGGGTGGCAAGCGACAGCCGCCCGGTCAGCACCATGCCATCTGAATCGGCGAGCATCAATGCGGCGCCGAGCAGTGGATGCTCTCCGGCGGCCAGTCCCATGGAGGCGGGGTCACCACTGACCGTGGAAGCGGTCATCCAGAACCGTTCCCGCTGGAAAGCGTAGGTCGGCAGGGACACCGGAGCCACGTCACCGGACCCGACGACAGCTGCCCAATCCGGCGTGATCCCCCGCAGATGCAGCCGCGTCAACGCCGCCACCAGCTCCGCCGCCTCGGGCCGTCGGCGCCGCTGGCAGGCGACCGTCACCTCCGGGTCGGTGGCGGTGAGCGCGGCGTCCGGCCCGACCTCGAGCAGCGTAGTCACACCGGAGCCCACCAGCTGCTGCACTGCTTCGTAATAGCGCACCGGCCGTCGAATCTGCTCCACCCAGTACTCGGGGGTCGCGAACCGGGCCGGATCCACCGGCTCACCGGTCACGGTGGAAATGACCGGCAGCCGCGGCGGATGGTAGGAGATCCCCTCCGCGACCGCCCGGAACTGCTCCAGCATCGGCTCCATCAGCGGCGAATGGAACGCATGCGACACCCGCAACCGGATGGTCGGCCGGCCCGACTGTTCAAACGCCTCCGCGCATGCCAGCACCGCGGCTTCGTCACCCGAGAGCACCACCGATCTCGGTCCGTTCACCGCCGCGATCGCGACCTGGCCGGAACTCGGCAGCTGCGCCACCACTTCAGCCTCGCCAGCGGCCACCACCACCATCGCCCCGCCGGGCGGTAGCGCCTGCATCAACCGGCCACGCGCGGCGACCAGCGCGGCGGCGTCGGCGAGACTGAACACGCCGGCCACGTACGCCGCCGCCAGCTCTCCAATCGAGTGGCCGGCAACCGCGTCCGGCCGCAGCCGCCACGACTCCAACAACCGGAACAGCGCCACCTCCACCGCGAACAACGCCGGCTGCGCGTACTCGGTGGTGTCGAGAAGCGCCGCGTCCACGGACTCCGGGTCAGCGTGCATCACCTCCCGCAAGGGCCTGTCCAGCAGCGGGTCCAGCACCGCGCAGACCTCGTCCAGGGCCTCGGCGAAGGCCGGGTAGGCGGCACCCAGTTCACGGCCCATCCCCACCCGCTGCGCGCCCTGGCCGGTGAAGACAAACCCCAACCGCCCCGCGAGCCGGGCCACCGACTGCTGGACAGTGCTCGGCTCACCACCGGTTGCGACATCCCGCAACGACGCGATCAGCTCAGCTCGATCGGCAACGGTGAACACCGCCCGGTGCTCGAAGTGGGACCGGTGCGCCGCCAACGTCACCGCCACGTCGGTCGGGTCCAGCTGCGGAGCCGCGACCAAGGCGTCCGCCAGCCGGCCGGCCTGCGCCCGCAACGCCGACCGGGTCCGCGCCGACAGGAGCCACGGCACCGCCACCGATGGCGCTGCCCCCGACGCGGTCGCCGTGGGCTCCGGCGCCTGTTCCAGAATGACGTGAGCGTTCGAACCACTCAACCCGAACGACGACACGCCCGCCCGCCGGCGCCGGCCGGTCGCCGGCCAGGTCCGGCGCTCGGTCAGCAGCTGGACCGTACCGGCCGACCAGTCGACATGCGGCGACGGTTCGGTGACGTGCAACGTCTTCGGCAGGACGCCGTGGCGGAGCGCCAGGACCATCTTGATGACCCCGGCCACGCCGGCTGCTGCCTGGGTGTGACCAAGGTTCGATTTGACCGACCCCAACCACAGTGGCTGGTCGGCGGGCCGCTCGCGACCATAGGTGGCCAGCAGCGCCTGGGCCTCGATCGGATCCCCGAGCTCGGTGGCGGTGCCGTGCGCCTCGACCGCGTCGATCTGATCTCCGGAGAGCTGCGCGTTGGCCAACGCTTGCCGGATCAACCGCTGCTGCGCCGGACCGTTGGGGGCGGTGAGTCCATTGCTCGCCCCGTCCGAGTTGGTGGCGCTACCGCGCATCACTGCGAGGATGGGATGACCCTGCCGCACCGCGTCCGACAACCGCTCCAACACCAGCACCCCGACACCCTCGGACCAACCGGGGCCGTCGGCGTCGGCCGAGAACGAGTGACAGCGTCCATCCCGCGACTGCGTATCCTCCCGGTTGAACTCCACGAAGGTACGAGGGCTGGACATCACCGACACCCCGCCAGTAACCGCCAGTTCACACTCGCCGCGTCGTAGCGACTGCGCCGCCAGGTGCATCGTTACCAGCGATGACGAGCAGGCGGTGTCGACCGTGACGGTCGGCCCTTCAAAACCGAAGTGGTAGGCGATCCGGCCGGAGAGAATCGCGGAGGAACCGTAACTGCCAGGGTAGTTGTGATACATGACTCCAGCGAAGACACCGGTGGCGCTGCCCTTGATCGTCTCCGGCGGAATCCCGGCTCTCTCCAACGCTTCCCAGGTCGTCTCCAGCAGCAGCCGCTGCTGTGGATCCATCCACAGCGCGTCGCGGGGAGCGATGCCGAAGAAGTCGGCGTCGAAATCGGCGGCATCGTGCAGAAAACCCGCCTCCCGCACATATGTCGTATCGGGACGGCTGTTGTCTGGATCGTAGAGACGGGCCAGGTCCCAACCCCGGTCCGTGGGGAATGGCCCTGCCGTGTCGACCTCGTCGGTTACCAGCTCCCACAGCTGTTCAGGAGTCGCTACCCCGCCCGGGAAGCGACACGCCATACCCACGATAGCTATCGGTTCGCGGGCACTGGCCGCCAGTTTCTGGTTCTGCTCACGGAGGCGTTCGGTCTCCTTGAGTGACGCGCGGAGAGCGTCCACCAACGTCGGATTGGAACTGTCCATGTCGCCCTCACGCCTCTCGCGCCGGATCGTCCTGGCCGGATGACTGCAGTGCCATGCTGATCAGCTTATCGGTGTCCATTGTGTCAATCTCGGTCGCTGCTGCCGGTCCAGTGGCCGATCCCGCTCCGGGATACCCGCCGCCAGCCAGCTCCAGCAGATTGTCGAGCAAGCCTGCCTCCCGCAACCGGGACAGCGGAATGGCGCTCAACAACTCCCGGATTTGCGCCTCCTGCCCGGCTGCGTCGTCGCTCGGCTCGTCCGGCACCAACAACGAACGCAGGTACTTCGCCAGCGCCCGCGACGTGGGATAGTCGAAGATCAACGTAGCCGGTAGCCGCTCGCCGCTATGCAGGCTCAACCGGTTCCGGAAGCCGACTGCCGCGAGCGAGTCGAAGCCGAGGTCGTTGAAGGCCCGGTCCGGCTCCACCGCCTCCGGCCCGTCATAACCCAGCTGTTTCGCCGCCTCGCTGCGCACCAGCTCCAGCAGAGCGCTGTCCTGCTCCGGACTGGACATCGGCGACAACCGTTGCCGCAGAGACTGCGACGGTGCTGCCGAGGTCGCCGCGGTCTGCCGCGCCGGTGCCCGGACCAGCGTCCGCAACAGCGGTGCCACCGCACCCGGATCAGCCGCGGCGAGCGCGGCCTGGTCCACTGCCACGGGCAACAGCAGTGGCTCGTCCCGCGCCCGGGCCGCATCCAGTAGCGCGAGCCCTTCCTCAGGGGTGATCGGCGCGATAACGGCATCGTCCCGGTGGTGCCGCCCGCCATCGGCCACCGGTGTCGCCATTCCCCCGGCCTCCGCCGACCACAGCCCCCACGCCAGCGACTGCGCTGGCAGCCCCTGCCCGCGGCGGTGGCTGGCGAGCCCGTCGAGGAACGCGTTAGCGGCCGCGTAGTTCGCCTGCCCGGGCGCACCGAGCACACCTGCGGCCGAAGAGAACATCACGAACGCCGACAGGTCATGGTCACGGGTCAACTCGTGCAGGTACCATGCCGCGTCCACCTTCGGGCGCAGCACCGCCGACAACCGGTCCGGGTCGAGGTTGCCGACGACCCCGTCGTCCAAGACTCCCGCAGCGTGGACAATCGCACGTAGTGGTTGATGCTCGGGCAGTTCCTCCAGGACTGCGGCCAGCTGGTCACGATCGGCCACGTCGCAGGCGACCAGGGTCACCTCCGCGCCCCGGTCGGCCAACTCGGTCCGCAGCTGCTCAGCCGCCGGGGCCGCCGCCCCCCGCCGGCTGAGTAGCAGGAGCCGTCGGACTCCGTGAGCGGCGACCAAATGGCGGGCGACCAACTGCCCGAGCGCCCCGCTCGCGCCGGTAACCAACACGGTGCCGGTCGTCGGCCACGCCGACGAGTTGGCGGTCACCGCAGCGCCCGAGGTCCGGACAAGACGGGGGCGCCACAGCGCACCGGCCCGCACCGCCAACTGCGGTTCTCCGCTGCGCAACGCAGCCGACAGCAACGGCGCCGACACCGGATCACCGTCCACGTCCAGCAGCACGACCGGGGCGGCGTCTTCGGCCTGCGCGGCCCGGACCAGCCCCCAGACCGCGGCGCCGACAAGGTCGCTCACTGGTTCACCCGCGCACGACACCGCCCCACGGGTCACCACGACCAGCGGAACCGCCGGGTCCGCCGAACTCGCCTGCCACTGCTGTAGATACTTGAGCACCCGCCCGGCCTCGGCATGCACCGCCGCCGGTTCGGCAGCGCCGCTTGGCGCCAGGTCGGCGGGGTTGCCCGGCGCCGGTGCCGCGCCGGCCGGAAGCACGTGGACCACCGACGCCGCTGCCTCGATGTCGTCGCCTGTCGACGCTGCCAGCGACGCCACCATCGCCCACCGGTCGTCGCCAAGCACTCGCCAGGCCCCGACCGGCTCCGATGCTGGAGCCGGAATCGAACGCCATTCGACCCCGAACAACCGCTCCGGCTGGGATGCGGCCGGCACACTGACCGGGTTGGCCTCACCCGGCCGCAGCGTCAACGACCCGACCGAGGCGACGAGCTGCCCGGCCGGATCCCACGCATCGATCGCGACCGTGGTCCCGAGACCGTCGCCGGGCGTCTCAACCGGCCGTATGCGGACCTGTAGCTCCGAGGCGCCGGTCGCATAGACCTGCACGTCCGACCAGGCGAACGGACGAAGCGGGGAGCCGCCAGTCGCGAGCTGTGCGATCGGGTGTAGAGCAGCGTCGAACAGCGCCGGATGCAGCGTGTAGGAGTCCACATCCGCCAGCGCGGCCGCGGGCAGCTCGATGTCGGCGACCAGCTCGTCACCATCCCGGAAGAGGCGTCGCATCCCCCGGAACGCCGGTCCATACTCCAGCCCGCTCGCGGCGAGCACGTCATACCAGTCCGCCACCGGAACCGGCTCAGCGGTGGCGGGCACCGGCACCGGCCCGGCCTCAGCCGAGAGCGCCGCCTCCGCCAACAGTCCGGTGGCGTGCCGAAGCCAGGTGCCGTCATTCGCACCGTCGAGCCTGCTGTGCACTGAAAACTGGCGGGAACCCGGCACATCGGCCGGTTCGACAGCCAGCTGCAGCCGCATCCGACCGCTCGGCGGCAGCACCAGCGGCGCGTGCAGCGTCAACTCCGCCACCCGCGCGCAGCCGAGCTGCTCCCCGGCTCGGATCGCGAGCTCCACGAAACCGGTCCCCGGAAAGACCACGGCACCGTCCAGACAGTGGTCGGCAAGCCACGGCTGAGTACCGAGCGACAGCCGGCCAGTGAAGATGCTCCCGCCCGATTCGGCCAGGTCGACTCCGCCTCCCAGCATCGGGTGCCCGTCCGATTCGGCACCGGTCACGCTCGCCGGCTCCATCCAGTAACGCCGCCGTTGGAAAGCGTAGGTAGGCAACTCCACCAGTTGCGGCCGCCACGGGGCGAACATCCGCTGCCAAGCCGGTGACCGGCCGCTGACGTACAGGGATGCCACCGCCTCGACGAAAGCTCGGGGCTCCGCCCCCGGCTCGAGTACCCCCAGCAGCACCGCTGGCGTCACGGTGCTCGGCAGACAGTCCGGCACCAGGCCCGTGAGCACAGGCGCCGGGCCGAGTTCCACGAACCGCGTGACGCCGAGATCGTGCAGTCCTCGGACCGCGTCGGCGAACCGCACCGGCTCCCGGAGCTGGCGCACCCAGTACTCGGGCTGACGCAGCTCCTCGTCAGCGAGTTCGCCGGTCAACGTCGAGATCACCGAGTACTGGGGCTCGGCGTACCGCACGCTCGCCGCCACCGTGGTGTACTCATCGAGGGCAGAGTCCATATGGGGGGAATGGAACGCATGCGAGACCCGCAGTGGCGTTGTTGCCCGTCCCTGCTCGGAGAAGTAATCAGCCACCTCGCTGACCGTCGCCTCGTCCCCGGAGATCACCACCGACCTCGGCCCGTTTATCGCCGCCAAGGAAACACCGGCCCGCCCGCACAGCTGTTCGCGCACCTCTTCCTCGGAGGCAGCGAGCGCCACCATCGCCCCACCAGAGCGAGCCGCCTGCATGAGCCTTCCCCGGGCTGCGACCAGCCGGCACGCGTCCGGCAACGAGAGCACCCCGGCACAGTGAGCAGCCGCCAACTCTCCGATCGAGTGTCCCACCAGCAGATCTGGTCGCACCTCAAGGTGCTCAAGGAACCGGAACAGCGCCACTTCCACAGCGAACAGCGCTGGTTGCGCGTAGGCGGTCTGATGCACCAGCTGGGCATCATCGGAGCCGGGAGCGGCGTCGAGCACCCGCGCGAGCGGCACCTCCAACTGGGGGGCCAGTTCGGCGCACACCGCCTCGAAGGCCGCCGCGAACGCCGGGTACGCGTCGGCGAGAGCCCGACCCATCCCCAACCGTTGAGCCCCCTGGCCGGTGAAGAGGAATGCGGTGCGGCCGGTGGTGGAGGCCACGCCCTGCACGAGCCGCCCAGGATCCGGTTCGCCATCGACGAGCGACACGAGACCGAGCAGCAGCTCCTCCCGGGTTCCCCCGTTGATGACCGCCCGATGTTCCAGCGTCGCCCGCCCGACCGACAACGAGTAGCCGACATCGAGAATGTTGAGATTCGGATCGTCGTCAACGTAGGAGAGCAGCCGCTCGGCCTGCGCCCGCAACCCGTCTGCGCTGCGGCCCGACACGCACCAGGGCACCGTCAACGCCGCCGGCCGATCTGGTCGAGGCGAGTCCGCCGGCTCCGAATCGGCCTCTTCGATGATCACGTGTGCGTTCGTGCCGCTGACCCCGAACGATGACACCCCCGCCCGCCGGACCCGACCCTCCACCGACGGCCACTGCCGACCCTCCACCAACAACTCCACCTCACCCGACGACCAATCCACATGCCCCGTCGGACGACCCACATGCAACGTCGGCGGCAACCAACCAAACCGCAACGCCATCACCATCTTGATCACACCAGCCACCCCAGCCGCCGCCTGCGCATGACCAATATTCGACTTCAACGACCCCAACCACAACGGACCCACCCCACCCCGACCCCGCCCATACGTCCCCAACAACGCCCCCACCTCAATCGGATCCCCCAACGACGTCCCCGTCCCATGCCCCTCCACCACATCCACATCCCCCACCCCCACACCAGCCGACCCCAACGCCGCCCGAATCACCCGCTCCTGCGCCGGACCATTCGGCGCCGTCAACCCATTCGACGCCCCATCCTGATTCACCGCCGAACCCCGCACCACCGCCAACACCCGACGACCCGCCGCCCGCGCATCCGACAACCGCTCCAACAACAGCACACCAGCGCCCTCCGCCCACCCCGTACCATCCGCATCCGCCGAAAACGACTTACACCGACCATCGGCCGCCAACCCACGCTGCCGACTGAACTCCACAAAGCTCTCCGGCGTCGCCATCACCGTCACCCCACCCGCCAACGCCATACCGCACTCGCCACTGCGCAACGCCTGCACCGCCAGATGCAACGCCACCAACGACGACGAACACGCCGTATCAACGGAGATCGCCGGACCTTGGAGGCCAAGGGTGTAGGCGATCCGACCAGCCACGACTGACCCGGTGCTGTTGCTTGCGAAATAATCGTGGTACTGAACTCCGGCGAAGACCCCGGTCTCGCTACCCCGCAACGACGACGGGTCGACCCCGGCCCGCTCGATCGCCTCCCAACAGATCTCCAGCAGCAGCCGCTGCTGCGGGTCGACCGTCGCCGCCTCCCGCGGCGAAACCCCAAAGAAGCCGGCGTCGAAGTCGCCCGCGTCATACAGGAAACCGCCGTGGCGTACGTATGAACTCCCCGGCCGCTCCCCGGTCGGATCAAAGATTCGGTCGGTGTCCCAACCCCGGTCGACCGGGAATGGCCCGATCGCGTCCACCCCGTCCGCGACCAACCACCACAGATCCTCGGGCGACTGGACTCCGCCGGGGTAGCGGCAGGCGACCCCGACGATCGCGATCGCGTCGTCGTCGCCCACCTCCGGCGGCCCGGTCCGGGGCGCCACCGTTACCTCGGCTTCGGTCGCCACCGACACCTCGGCCAGCTGCGCCACAAGGTAGTCGGCGACAGCGTTCGCGGTGGGGTAATCAAACACCAACGTCGCCGGCAGCCGCACTCCGGTAGTGGTGGCGAGGCTGTTCCGGAACTCGACCGCGCTCAGCGAGTCGAACCCCAGGTGCTGAAACTCCCGACGGGGGTCGACAGCAGCCGGGTCGGGGTAACCGAGCACCGCCGCCACCTGTTCCCGCACCAGTTCCAGGGCCGCCTCCCGCTGTTGTTTGCCGCTCAAGCGCGCGAGTTCGGTCGGACGCTCGGCGGCGGTGCCCGAACTCCGCGGCGAAGGCGGCGCGCCGCCACCGAGATCGCGCAACGCCGCTGGCCTCGCCGCTCCCAGATCGCGGAGCACCGATGGATCGAAACGCGCCGCCACGATCGGCCCGGGCTCGGTGGCCGCGAGACAGGCGGCATCGAATCTCGCCAAGGCTTCCGCGGTGTCCAAGGTCAGCAGCCCGTCGCGGGAGAGCCGGTCCAGGCCAGACTGACCGAGCGCAGCGATCATACCGCCGGCCGCTGCCTCCCACGGTCCCCACGCCACCGAGGTGGCGGCGGCGCCGGTCGAACGGCGGTGGGTCGCCAGCGCGTCGAGCACCGTGTTGGCGGCGGCATAGTTAGCCTGCCCCGCGGCGCCCAGGATACCGGAGAGTGACGAGAAGACGATGAACGCCGACAGGTTGTAACCCTGTGTGAGTTCATGCAGATGCAGCGCACCGTGAACCTTCGGCCCCAGCACGGCCTCAATGTCCTCCGTCGTCAGGCTGGTCACCGTACCGTCGGCGAGCACACCGGCAGTGTGGATGACGGCGCTTAGCGGTGGCTGCGGCAGTGCGGTGAGCGCCTCCGCCAAGGCTGCCCGGTCGGATAGGTCACATGCGACGAGCCTGACTGCCGCCCCACTAGCGGCTAGCTCGGCCCGCAGCGCCTCCGCCCCGGGCGCCGCGGGGCCCCGGCGACTCAACAAGACCAGGTGTCGTGCGCCGTGGACCTGGACCAGATGGCGTGCGACCGCAGCACCGACACCGCCGGTACCGCCGGTCACCAGCACCGTGCCATCGAACGCTCCGGCCGGGACGGGAAGCGCACCTGCCGCCGGCTCCGCGCCACGGGTCATAACGTCGACTCGGGGAACGTGGGGCACCCCGCCCCGGTAAGCGATCTGCGGCTCGTCCGCGGCGAGGGCCCTAGCGGCGGCCTCGCCAAGCCAGCAAGAATCGGCCTGCTCATCATCGATGTCCAGGAGCAGAAACTGCCCCGGATGTTCGGTCTGCGCCGACCGGACCAGACCCCAGACCGCCGCCCCGGCGAGATTCGGAACTTCCTCTCCCGCCACCGAGACCGCGCCGCTCGTCAACAGCGTCAACGTCGAACCGGCTGCCCGCGGCTCAAGGAGCCAACCTTGCACTGCGTGCAACGCGTGTCGGGTCGCTGCCGTCACCGCGTCCGGATCCGAACCGCCGGGTACCCGCAGCCCGACGAACGGGGGCAACGCGCCGGCGGCCGGCACCTCCGCAATCCGGTCGACTACTGCCATTTCCTTAAGCGGAACGTCACTGGTCGGCAACGCCGGCCGCCACCGCAGCTCATGTAACGGCGGCTCCGACAACCCGGCGCTGGTCAAGGCAGGCCGGAACGCCACCGATCCGATCGTGGCGACCGGCCGACCGTTGCCGTCGGCGATGTCGCCTCGATACGCCTGCTCCCCAATCCGGCTAAAGTGGACTCGGAGCTGATCCGCTCCCGCTGTGTGGAGGGTTACGCCGGACCAGCTGAACGGTACGTGGGCGGAACCGGATCCGTTCCCCGGAGCGGCCGCGAGCACCTGGGTCGCCGCGTCCAACAATACCGGGTGGATCCCGAACCCGCCCGTGGTCACTCCGGCGCCGCTAGGCAGCCTCACCTCCGCCCACATTGCATCCGCACCGCGCCAGGCTGCACTGAGCCCACGGAACGCAGGACCGTAATCGAGCCCGCTGGCCGTCAGCTCCCGGCCGAGATCCTCCACATCGATGGGCTCGCCCGCCGACGGTGGCCATTCGGCCAGCGCTACACCACTCTCGATGCCGTCGGCGGCCAGCAGTCCAGATGCGTGCCGCTGCCACTCCGGCGCCGGATCGCGTTCGTCCTGGGCGAAGACGTCGATCGTACGGGTGCCAGGTCCGGCAGTGTCCCCGACGACAATCTGAATCCGTGTCCCGTCCGGGGAGACTGGGAGCGGGGCATGCAGCGCCAGGTCAACTAGTTGTCCATAGCCGGCGGATCGCCCTACCCAGAGTGCGAGGTCAACCAGCGCAGCACCGGGGAGAATCGGCTCTCCATGCACGACATGGTGACCCAACCAGGCCGGTTTCCAGGTAGCGACCCTTCCAGTGACCACCAGGTTGCCGGAGTCGGCGACGGTGGCGATGGCACCGAGCAGCGGATGGTCCGCCTCGTCCATTCCCCACGCGTGGGCTCCGCCGGAACTTCGTTCCTCAAGCCAGTAGCGCTTGTGTTGGAACGCATACGTCGGCAGATCCACCCACCGACCACCAACCAACACCCGAGACCAATCCACCACCCCACCCCACACCCACACCCGCGACACACCCACCAACAACCCCTCCACCTCACCCAACCCACCAACCCCACCCCACAACGACCCAACCACCAACCCACCACCATCACCCGCCACACCACCACCATCACCCTCACGAACCACCCCAGCCCACACCCCACCCGGCCCCACCTCCACAAACCGCGACACACCCAACCCCCGCAAACAACCCACCACATCACCAAACCTCACCCCAGCACCCACCTGCGACACCCAAAACCCCGGATCCGACCACTCCCCACCCACCACCCCACCCAACACCGACGACACCGCCACCACCCCACCCGAAACCCCACCCAAACCCAACCCACCAACCAACTCACCAAACCCACCCACCCCACCCGACTCCACAACCCCCGCCCCACCAACCACCAACCGACACGCATCCTCCAACCCCAACACCCCCACCACATACGCCGCCGCCACCTCACCCACCGAATGCCCCACCACCACATCCACACCCACACCCCACGACTCCAACAACCGAAACAACGCCACCTCCACCGCAAACAACCCCGCCTGCGCAAACACCGTCCGATCCACATCACCACCCACACCCTCAAACACCACACCCCGCAACCCACACCCCAACAACCCATCAAACACCCCACACACCTCATCAAACACCTCACGAAACACACCAAACGCCCCATACAACCCACGACCCATACCCACCCGCTGCGACCCCTGACCCGAAAACATAAACACCGTCCGACCACCCACCACCTCACCCAACACCACCGAACCACCCACACCCACCACCTCACCACCACCACCAGCAACCCCCGACAACAAACCCACCACCCCACCAACACCACCACCATCACCATCAGCCACCACCACCGCCCGACACCCCAACCCCGCCCGACCCACACCCAACGACCAACCCACATCACCCAAACCCACACCCCCACCACCCACCAAACCCACCAACCCACCCAACTGCCCCCGCAACCCACCCCAACCCACACCCGACACCGGCAACACCACCGGCACCTCCCGCGGAACCTCCCGCGGCACCGCAACCGAACCCTCAACCGGCGCCTCAACCGGTGACTCTTCGATGATCACGTGTGCGTTCGTTCCGCTGACCCCGAACGATGACACCCCCGCCCGCCGGACCCGACCCTCCACCGACCGCCACTGCCGACCCTCCACCAACAACTCCACCTCACCCGACGACCAATCCACATGCCCCGTCGGACGACCCACATGCAACGTCGGCGGCAACCAACCAAACCGCAACGCCATCACCATCTTGATCACACCAGCCACCCCAGCCGCCGCCTGCGCATGACCAATATTCGACTTCAACGACCCCAACCACAACGGACCCACCCCACCCCGACCCCGCCCATACGTCCCCAACAACGCCCCCACCTCAATCGGATCCCCCAACGACGTCCCCGTCCCATGCCCCTCCACCACATCCACATCCCCCACCCCCACACCAGCCGACCCCAACGCCGCCCGAATCACCCGCTCCTGCGCCGGACCATTCGGCGCCGTCAACCCATTCGACGCCCCATCCTGATTCACCGCCGAACCCCGCACCACCGCCAACACCCGACGACCCGCCGCCCGCGCATCCGACAACCGCTCCAACAACAGCACACCAGCGCCCTCCGCCCACCCCGTACCATCCGCATCCGCCGAAAACGCCTTACACCGACCATCGGCCGCCAACCCACGCTGCCGACTGAACGCCTCGAACGGCCCAGGTGTCGACATCACCAGCACGCCGCCAGCCAACGCCATACTGCACTCGCCACTGCGCAACGCCTGCACCGCCAGATGCAACGCCACCAACGACGACGAACATGCGGTGTCCACAGTAAAAGCAGGCCCCTGGAGCCCGAGCTCGTAGGAGATGCGACTCGAGATAACCGATCCGGCATTGCCGGTGCTCAGATAGTTGGCAACGGATTCGGCGGCATTCGGAGCCAGGTCGTCGTAGTAGTCTTGACCGCCCGAGCCGACAATGACACCAACCGACTCGCCACGGAGGCTGTCGGGAGCGATTCCGGCCCGTTCGAAGGTTTCCCAGGCCAACTCCAGCATCAACCGTTGTTGTGGATCGGTAGCCAGGGCCTCGCGGGGAGAGATACCGAAGAGCTCGGCGTCGAACATCGCCACATCGTCCACAAAGCCGCCTTCGCCGACGAAGGCCTCAACTCCGGTCTCCGGATCGGCGTACCCGAACCCGTCGATTGCCCATCCCCGATCGGTTGGGAACGGACCAATAGCGTCTCGCCCTTCGCTTACGAGCTCCCAAAGATCCTCCGGGGAACGGACACCCCCGGGATAACGGCACCCCATTGCGACGATCGCGATCGGCTCGTTGCCGGCCTCCTCGACCTCCCGGAGCCGTTGCCGGGTCTGATGCAGGTCCGCGGTGACCCGCTTGAGGTAGTCGAGTAGCTTCTCGTCGGCCGCCATTACGCTACTCCCAGCTCGTTGTCGATGAAATCGAAGACATCGTCGGCGCTCGCGGTGCCGAGCCGGTCCGCGACTTGCTCCTTACCGGCTTCCTCAGCACCCGCCGCGCGGGCCGCCAATGCCCGCAACCGGGTCGCCAAGGCGACCCGCCCGGGTTCGTCAGGGCCGAGTTCGGCGATGCGGGCTTCGATGAGGTGCAGCCCTTCTTCGAGCGTCGACTCGGTATGGTTGGTGTCGAGTTCGCTACTGAGGAACCTCGCCAGCGCCTCGGGCGTCGCATAGTCGAAGATCAGCGCCGCCGGAAGGTGTCGGCCCAGGACGGAACTCAGCCGATCACGAAGATCAACTCCGGAGACCGAGTCGAATCCGAGCTCCTGGAAGGTGCGGTTGGTCGCGACCGCGGAAGCCCCGGAGTGACCAAGCACCGCCGCGGCATGCTCCCGAACCAGCTCAACGAGTTCCCGATCACGCTCTCCAGCGGCCAGCTGGGCCAGGCGGGTAACCCGTGTGCTGTGCTCCTCCGCGCTGGTACCCGGAGCCGGCCCGGTCATCGTCACCTCGGCGAGCTCACGGATCAACGGTCGCGGCCGAGCAGCGGAGTAGATCGGCCCGTAGGTAGCCCAGTCGATATCCGCCACCACGAGGTACGGGGCAGCGCCGGCTCCACCGGCGAGGCTCAACACGTTCACCGCCTGTTCCGGATCGAGCAACCCGATGCCGAGCCGTGCCAGATACCCGTGCGCGGTCTCGTCAACCATTCCGCCACCCGCCCATGGCCCCCAGGCGATAGCGGTGACGTTTCGGCCGCGTTGCCGATGAGCGTGAGCGAGGGCGTCGAGGGACGCGTTGGCGCACGCATAGGCTGCCTGCCCATCGCTGCCCCAGAGCGCGGCGCCCGATGAGAAGAGGACGAACGCATCCAGTTCGACGTCCGAAAGAAGCTCGAGAAGGTGCCGGGCACCGCTGGTCTTGGCCGCCACGACTGGCGCGAACTGCGCCAGGTCGGTTGTCTCGAGCCGAGAGTCGGCCGGCATCACGCCGGCCGCGTGGACGACCGCCGTGAGGTCGCCGCCAGCCCTGACTCCATCGAGCAACTCAGCCAGCGCCGTCCGGTCGCCGACGTCACACGCGGCGATGGTCACCCGGACACCGTGCGTACTGAGCTCGTCCCGCAACGACTCCGCCCCGGGAGCATCCGCGCCCCGTCGACTGAGCAGCACGAGATGCTCGGCCCCGGTACGGGCGAGCCACCGCGCGGTGTGCGCGCCGAGCGCTCCGGTACCACCGGTAACCAGGATCGTCCCACGTGGTTGCCAGCGACCTCCCCGCACCGCTAGGTCCGCCGGCGCCCTCCGCAGCCGGCGGCCGAAGATCCTGCTGCCGCGGATCGCCACCTGCTCCTCGGACTGCTCCGACCCGCGCCCGCGCAGGACTTCCACCAGCCGCGCGGTGACCACATCGTCGACCACCGGAGGAAGGTCAATCATGCCGCCCCACAGCACGGGACACTCGAGGCTCAACACCGACCCGAGCCCCCAGACCGATGCCTGCGCAACGTCGACCACAGGGTCGTCAGACTGCGCCGCGACGGCACCGGTGGTGATACACCACAGCGACGTCGGAGTGCCGGCGGTGATGAGGCTCCGCGCCATCGCGACGGTGCCCACCAGCCCGCGGCTGAGCGTGGGGTATGTCTCGTGTGGCTGGTTGTCCAGAGCCAACAACGACAGGATCTGCGCGACGCCACTGAGCTCGGCTTCCGGCACCGAAGAATCGGCGCCATCGACATCGACTTCCACGGATCGCACGGTCAAGCCAGCAGCCCGCAACTGGCCGACCAGCGACATCGACAGCTCAGCCGCGATCCCCCGGGGTCGGAGGATCAGCCAGTCCCCGCCGGCGCACTCCGCCGGCGCCGGCACACTGGTGGCAACCCACTCGGAGTCGTAAACGAGCGGCGCGATCCTCGCCACGCTGACCCGCTGACGACGCCAGATGGCCAGCGCTGGCAGGACGTCCCTGATCGCCGCACCCGATAGCCCCAGCATGTCGCTGAGCGCTGTGGCGTTGCCGGATTCGACGTGGTGCCAAAAGTCATGCGAATCATCGGCGGGTAGCGCCGCACGCGGCGGCTCGCCCTCTTCCCTACCGTCCCACCAGTACCGCTGGTGTTGGAACGCATACGTCGGCAGATCCACCCACCGACCACCAACCAACACCCGAGACCAATCCACCACCCCACCCGACACCCACACCCGCGACACACCCACCAACAACCCCTCCACCTCACCCAACCCACCAACCCCACCCAACAACGACGCAAACACCAACCCACCAACCCCACCCTCAGACCCCTCCACCACCCGCCGCGCCAAACCACCCAACACCCCACCCGGCCCCACCTCCACAAACCGCGACACACCCAACCCCCGCAAACAACCCACCACATCACCAAACCTCACCTCAGACCGCACCTGCGACACCCAATACCCCGGATCCGACCACTCCCCACCCACCACCCCACCCAACACCGACGACACCGCCACCACCCCACCCGAAACCCCACCCCAACCCAACCCACCAATCGCCTCCCCAAACTCACCCAACATCGGCTCCATCAACCCCGAATGAAACGCATGCGACACCCGCAACCACGACACCCGCGCACCCAACCCCTCCAACACCCCCACCACCGACACCACACACTCCTCCACACCCGACAACACCAACTCACCACCACCATTCACCGCAGCCACATCCACACCATCCACTAACAAACCCCGCACCCGCTCCTCCCCCACACCCGACACCGCCACCATCACCCCACCCGACGGCAACCCATCCATCAACCCACCCCGCACCGCCACCAACCGACACGCATCCTCCAACCCCAACACCCCCACCACATACGCCGCCGCCACCTCACCCACCGAATGCCCCACCACCACATCCACACCCACACCCCACGACTCCAACAACCGAAACAACGCCACCTCCACCGCAAACAACCCCGCCTGCGCAAACACCGTCCGATCCACATCACCACCCACACCCTCAAACACCACACCCCGCAACCCACACCCCAACAACCCATCAAACACCCCACACACCTCATCAAACACCTCACGAAACACACCAAACGCCCCATACAACCCACGACCCATACCCACCCGCTGCGACCCCTGACCCGAAAACATAAACACCGTCCGACCACCCACCACCTCACCCAACACCACCGAACCACCCACACCCACCACCTCACCACCACCACCAGCAACCCCCGACAACAAACCCACCACCCCACCAACACCACCATCAACACCACCACCATCAGCCACCACCACCGCCCGACACCCCAACCCCGCCCGACCCACACCCAACGACCAACCCACATCACCCAAACCCACACCCCCACCACCCACCAAACCCACCAACCCACCCAACTGCCCCCGCAACCCACCCCAACCCACACCCGACACCGGCAACACCACCGGCAACCCACCACCAACAGCAGCAGCCTCCCCCGCCGACACCTCCACCGGCGACCCCGCCGACACCCCCGCCTCCACCGGCGGCGCCTCCTCAACGATCACATGCGCATTCGTCCCACTAATCCCAAACGACGACACCCCCGCCCGCCGCACCCGACCACCCACCGAACGCCACTCCACCGCCTCCCGCAACAACTCCACCCCACCAGACGACCAATCCACCTCACCCGACGGCACATCCACATGCAACGTCCGCGGCAACCACCCAAACCGCAACGCCAACACCATCTTGATCACACCAGCCACCCCAGCCGCCGCCTGCGCATGACCAATATTCGACTTCAACGACCCCAACCACAACGGACCCACCCCACCCCGACCCCGCCCATACGTCCCCAACAACGCCCCCACCTCAATCGGATCCCCCAACGACGTCCCCGTCCCATGCCCCTCCACCACATCCACATCCCCCACCCCCACACCAGCCGACCCCAACGCCGCCCGAATCACCCGCTCCTGCGCCGGACCATTCGGCGCCGTCAACCCATTCGACGCCCCATCCTGATTCACCGCCGAACCCCGCACCACCGCCAACACCCGACGACCCGCCGCCCGCGCATCCGACAACCGCTCCAAAACCAGCACACCAGCGCCCTCCGCCCACCCCGTACCATCCGCATCCGCCGAAAACGCCTTACACCGACCATCGGCCGCCAACCCACGCTGCCGACTGAACTCCACAAACAGACTCGGGGTGGCCATCACCGTCACCCCACCCGCCAACGCCATACCGCACTCGCCACTACGCAACGCCTGCACCGCCAGATGCAACGCCACCAACGACGACGAACACGCCGTATCCACCGTCACCGCCGGCCCCTCCAGACTGAAGCTGTAGGCAACCTGCCCGGAGACGAGACTGCCGGTGGGCCCTCCGCCGGCATAATCGGCGTGCATAACACCGGTGAACACACCGGTTTCGGAACCAGCCAGCGTGGTCGGATCGAGGCCAGCGTTCTCGAACGCCTCCCAACTCGCCTCGAGCATGATGCGTCGTTGCGGATCGGCCCGCCTGGCTTCGTTGGGACTGATGCCGAAGAAGTCAGCGTCGAAATCGCCGGCGTTGTAGAGGAAGCCGCCATGACGGACATAGCTCCGTCCCGGCGTGCCCGGCCGCGGGTCGTAGATGGAGTCGAGGTCCCAACCCCGATCCCGCGGAAAGTCGCCGACGGCATCAGTACCTGACCACACCAGCTCCCATAGATCCTCCGGGGAGGCCACTCCGCCCGGTAGCCGACACGCCATGCCGACGATCGCGATCGGCTCGGCATACCGCGCCTCCAACTCCCGCACCCGACGCCGCGCCTGCTGGAGATCCGTAGTCGCTCGCCGCAGATACGAGCGGAGCTGCTCCTCGTCCGCCATTCAGTCGTCACCTCGCACGGAGTCGCCGAGTTCCTGGTCGAGCACAGCGAAGAGTTCGTCGTCGCTCGCGGTGTCGTACGAGATGGCGTCCGCCGTCTCCTGCGCGCCCGCTACTCGCCATGCCCGCGCCAACTCCTCCAACCGCCGCCCTACCCGCGCTCGCTCATCGTCACTGGCGAGGTTGCTGTCGATCCTGGACAGTGCGTGGTCGATCTCAGCGAGCATCGGCGACACCCGGTCTGGATCGTCCGGCGCGAGCATGCTGAGTAGCTGCTTGCTAAGGGCCGTGACGCTGGGGTAGTCGAAGATGAGGGTGGCCGGTAGGGCTAGGCCGGTGGCGGAAACCAGTGTGTTTCGTAGCTCGATGGCCGCCAGTGAGTCGAACCCCAGGTCCTGAAACGACGTCTCCGGCTTGACTCTGTCGGTTGAGCAACCGAGGACGGCCGCTACCTGGTGAGTTACTAGGT
Source organism: Natronosporangium hydrolyticum (assembly GCF_016925615.1). Classification (NCBI taxonomy): domain Bacteria; kingdom Bacillati; phylum Actinomycetota; class Actinomycetes; order Micromonosporales; family Micromonosporaceae; genus Natronosporangium; species Natronosporangium hydrolyticum. The sequence goes on along the minus strand of NZ_CP070499.1, from coordinate 1,538,224 downwards.
CGTGCAACAGCCGTTGTCGCTCGTTCTCCGACAACAGCCCCAGTCGGTCCGCCAGCGTGGGCGATTCCCGACCAGCATCGGCTGTGGTCATAGACGTCGGCTTCCCGGCCAGGAGCGCAGGGAGGTCAGCTACGTCGCGGCTCGTTACGGTCGCCTGATCGATGTGGATGGGGACGAGTACCGGCTCGTCGGAGCTGGTCGCGGCGTCGAATAACCGACGGCCGATATCAGGGCGCAACGGCGGGAAGCCCAGGCGGGTCAGCCGCTGGATTGCCCCGTCGTCGAGCTGTTCGGAGAGCCCGGTCTCGGTCCGCCACAGCCCCCACGCCAACGACTGCCCCGGCAGCCCCAACGCCCGACGATGCACCGCCAACGCGTCCAGGAACACATTCGCCGCCGCATAATCGCCCTGACCAGCCGCCAACACCAATCCACCCGCCGACGAGAACAACACAAACGCCGACAACTCCAAATCCCGCGTCAACTCATGCAAATACCACGCCCCACACACCTTCGACCGGAACACCTCACCCACCCCACCCGCATCCAACACATCAACCGTCCCCCCACCAGCCACCCCAGCCGCATGCACCACCCCCGATAACCCACCACCAACCTCACCCAACAACCCCACCAACGCCTCCCGATCACCCACATCACACCCAAACACCCGCACCCGCGCACCAACCGACTCCAACTCCCCCACCAAACCCTCAACCCCCACCGCACCCCACCCACGACGACTCACCAACACCACATCCCGCACCCCACACCCAACCACCAAATGCCGCGCCACCAACGCCCCCAAACCACCCGTACCACCAGTCACCAACACCGCACCACCACCAAAGGCCGGCTGGTTTGCTACCGGCGGGACCGGAATAGCTTCCAGTCGCGGGACATACGTCCTGCTGCCCCGGATCGCGAACTCCGGTTCGGAGCTGGCCAGTGCTGACGAGAGTTGCTGATCGGCCTCCGCAGTTCCGTCGACGTCGATCAGCTGGAAACGCCCCGGATGTTCGGCCTGGGCGGCCCGGACCAGTCCCCAGACCGATGCCGTCGCCGGGTCCACGTCCGCGGCACCAACCGCGGCACCGAGTCTGGTGACGATCGCCAACGACGTCGACGCCAGCGCCGGGGTAGCCAGCCAGGTCTGGATAGCGCCGAGCGCGGCGATGGTGTTGGCGGTAGCGACAGCCGCGGCATCGCCTGGCGTCGCAGGTTCGATCGGCAGCACGGCGTAGCGCGGGGCCGGTTGACCCGCGGCGACCGCGGCTACCAGCGCCGCAACGCTCGCCGGATTCGTAACATAGTCGCCCCAGTCGGCGGCCAGAGCAGGACGGGCATCGCCGATGACCGCCACCGGGCACGATGCTCGGTGCGACGGGTTGGCCAGTTCGGTCGCCGGGTGCCAGCCGATCCGGTGCAGCGAGTGGCGGAGATCAGCGAGTTGATCCTCGGCGACAGTGCGGGTAGCCAGAGTTCCGACCTGGCCGATCACCGCACCGGTGTCGTCGGTCAGATCGACCGACATCTCACTCGCGGAGGTCTGCCGTATCCGAACACGAAGCCGCCCGGCACCGGGTCGCCTGATCTCCACGCCTGACCAGCTGAAGGGCAATCGAGTGCCGTCGGCGACGGAGGCTCCCTCTGGGGTGGCGACGCTGATGCCTGCGTGCAGCGCAGCGTCCAAGAGTGCCGGGTGCAGTCGATACCGCGCGGCATCGACGTTAGCCAGAACGACGTCGGCGTATACCTGGTCTCCTAGCTGCCAGGCCGCCTCTACCCCGCGGAAGGTGGGCCCGTAGCGGTAGCCGTGTTCGCCCAGCTCGGCGTAGGCGGCGGCGACATCGAGCGGCTGGGCATCGCGCGGTGGCCAGCCGCCGACGTACCGTCCTGACTCTGCAGACCCGGAATACGGGTCCGACGGACCGGCACTGGGCTCCAGGACACCGCTCGCGTGACGTACCCAGCCAGTGTGGACTCCGGGTGCGGTCTCCTCCCGAGAATAGATCGCGAGCGTCCGGGGTCCGTGCCCGACTGCGACCACCACCTGGATCTGCAGTGAAGACTGAGTCATCGAAGCGGGAGTCTCCTGAACGAGCTCCCGGATCGTGGGGTAGCCCACCCATTCCCCCGCTACCAACGCCAGCTCGACGAAGACTGAGCCGGGGACCATTACCACCCCATGGACGACATGGTCACCGAGCCATCGGTGCGTCGACAAGGACCATCGCCCGGTGAAGACCACCGAATCGCCCTCAGCGCTCGGCACCGCCGCCACCAATAGTGGATGTTCCATCGCGATCTGCCCCATCGCAGCGGGGTCCCCGCCAACGACTACGGAGTCCAGCCAGTACCGCTGTCGCCGGAACACGGTGGCTGGCGCCGGCACCCGCTGGTGGGGAACCGGGTCTGCCTCGGCGTGCGTGTCGACCGATGACTCCGCCGGCGCCTCCTCGATGATCACATGCGCATTCGTCCCACTAATCCCAAACGACGACACCCCCGCCCGCCGCACCCGACCACCCACCGAACGCCACTCCACCGCCTCCCGCAACAACTCCACCCCACCAGACGACCAATCCACCTCACCCGACGGCACATCCACATGCAACGTCCGCGGCAACCACCCAAACCGCAACGCCAACACCATCTTGATCACACCAGCCACCCCAGCCGCCGCCTGCGCATGACCAATATTCGACTTCAACGACCCCAACCACAACGGACCCACCCCACCCCGACCCCGCCCATACGTCCCCAACAACGCCCCCACCTCAATCGGATCCCCCAACGACGTCCCCGTCCCATGCCCCTCCACCACATCCACATCCCCCACCCCCACACCAGCCGACCCCAACGCCGCCCGAATCACCCGCTCCTGCGCCGGACCATTCGGCGCACTGAAACCACTTGACGCCCCATCCTGATTCACCGCCGAACCCCGCACCACCGCCAACACCCGACGACCCGCCGCCCGCGCATCCGACAACCGCTCCAAAACCAGCACACCAGCGCCCTCCGCCCACCCCGTACCATCCGCATCCGCCGAAAACGACTTACACCGACCATCCCGCGCCAACCCTTGTTGCCGACTAAACTCCACAAAGGTCTCCGGTGTGGCCATCACCGTCACCCCACCCGCCAACGCCATACCGCACTCGCCACTACGCAACGCCTGCACCGCCAGATGCAACGCCACCAACGACGACGAACACGCCGTATCCACCGTCACCGCCGGCCCCTCCAGACCAAGGTGATACGCCACCCGACCAGAGACCAGACTCCCCATGCTGGTGCCCTGGCCATAGTCGTGGTACATAGTGCCGACGAACGTGCCGGTCGCGCTTCCGGCCAGCGTTGCCGGGTCGAGACCCGATGCCTCGATCGCCTCCCATGCGACCTCCAGGAGGATCCGCTGCTGCGGATCCATTGCCAAGGCTTCCCGTGGGCTGATGCCAAAGAACTCGGCATCGAACTCGGCTGCCTCGTATAGAAATCCACCCTCGGCAACGTAGCTGGTCTCAGGTCGCTCTTGCTGCGGGTCAAACAAGCGGTCGAGGTCCCAACCCCGGTCCCGCGGGAACGGACCCACCGCATCCACACCCGCCCACACCAGCTCCCACAGGTCCTCCGGGGAAGCCACCCCGCCCGGCAGCCGGCACCCCATGCCCACGATCGCCACCGGCTCGGCATCCCGTGTCTCCAGCTCCCGCACCCGGCGCCGCGCCTGCTGGAGGTCCGAGGTCGCCCTCCGTAGGTAGTCGAGGAGCTTGGCTTCGTTCTCCACAGGTCATCCAATCTCAACCGCGCTATGGATCTCCACCGCGGTGTCGCCGCGACGGCGAAGGCTGTGGGCACGCTCCGGGTAGGACTCTCATGGCACTGGCCCTCCCGGGAATGGAGGAGCTGCGGCCGAGCTTATAGAAGGCGGGTACCTGGCTGAACCCCTAATCGACGTTGCCCTCCCCTAGCGCGGGTGGTCTGCCGAAGACATCCTTCACGCCGTCGCCAGGGCTGCCAACGACTCCAGCTGTGGCACCAGGTCACGCGGGCTCGGGCGACTCAGCATTTCGTCCCGAATGCGGAGCGCCGATTCCCGGAAGCTGTCGTTGTCGAGGATTTCCCGGAGCTTCTCGACCAGGTTGTCGGGGTCGGCTATGAGGCCCGCCCCCTGCGCGGAGACTGCCTGCATAATGCCCCGCTCACCCCAGATGTTGCCAGGGATACTGAGCTGCGGAACGCCGTGCGCAACCGCGACATTAACGGTCCCCATCCCGCCGTAGTGGATCACCGCGGCGCAGCTGGGCAGCAACGCGTTGAGGGGTAGGTAGTCGAAGAGGCGGACGTTGTCCGGGATGCTCGTGCCGGCCGGTATCTGGGAAGCGTTGAGCGTCGCGACGATTTCGACGTCCAGCGAGGCCAACGCCTCCAGGAACGCGACTGCGGGGGCCCGATCGTCGTTGTCGCCAACGGCCGAACCGAGCGAGCGCCGGGTCTGGCCAAGCGTGAGGCAGACTCGACGGCGGCGGGGCTCTTTGCGCAGCCAGGCTGGGATCACACTCGGCCCGCTGTAGGGGATGTGCCTTACCGGCCAGTGGTTGGGCTCGACCGGAATGCCCAACCAGCTGGGGAGCGGATCGATGGTAGCCCGCCCGAATACGACGCTCTCGTCGAAGGCGCACCCGTACTTGGCCAGCTTCTCGCCGAAATAGCCGGCGAGCGGATCGTCGTCTCCGGATCCCCCGCCGGTCAGCTCGAGGAAGCGGGTCCGCAGCCGCGCCCAGTGATCGGGCGCGGGTAGCATGCGGGCATCGGCGATTCCCAGCGCCCGGGAGGCCACCGAGCCGGCGTAGGTGTGTGCGTCCCAGAGCAGCAGGTCCGGCCGCCAGGCCCGACCGAACTCGACAAGATCATCGAGCACCGCCTGGTTTGAGGAGTATTCGCAGACCACCGAGGTGTAGTCGGCGAAGACACCGCGGATGTACTCAGCGGTCAGAGTCGCCGGATCGGTCTCGGTGATGTCGTGAGTCAGGCCGTACGGCGTGTCGGCGGTGTCGAGCTCACCGCGTGCCGCTGGCAGCTCGTCCCCGACCGCCACCGCAGTCAGTCCGGTCCGCTTAGCCTCTTCCAGCAGGTTCGGCTGGGTCGCGACGCAGACTTCGTGTCCAGCCGCTCGCAACGCCCACGCCATCGGGACGATGTTGTACAGGTGGGAGTTGACTGCCTGGGTGGCTACCATCACGCGCATTGTTCTCTCCAGCGGGGTCCGTCGACGAACGGGCGAGATGCCGGCGTTGCGGCGCCGACGCGACGCTAACACCGGGACTGGGCTGCGCGGACCCCTATCCGCGCCGCAGCCCCGGCGGCAGGGGTCCGTTAGGGGAGCTGGCGTTGGGCTGCCGTGGTCATCCGGCCGTAGGACGGGGCCGGTTCCGATACCAGGCCACGGTCTCGCGGAGCCCTTCGACCAACGGACGCGGGGTGAAGTCGATGATCTCGTGGAGCCTGCTGACGTCGAGGGTGCGGCTGGGCCGCCCCCCGGACTTGCTCTCGTCGATCCGGATCCGTTCCGGCTCGCCGAGCGCCGCGCAGACGAGCTTCGCCAGTTGCAGGACCGATACGGTTTCGCTGGTGCCGACATTGAGGGTGTGATACTTGCCCTTCTCGACCATCTGGAGGACCGCTCGCACTAGGTCGGTGACGAACATGTAGGTACGAGTCTGGCTACCGTCGCCCCAGATTTCGATCGGCTCCCCCGCCACGACCTTGGCGAACATACTAGGCACGACTCGGTCGGTATCCGGCTCGAAGTTGTCCCTCGGACCATACACACTGGTCAGCCGGGGTAGGTAGATGTTCATACCGTACTCGGTGCGGAATGCCTCCGCGAGGATCTCGGCGAAGTTCTTGGACAGGTAGTACCCGTCCGGGGAGTAGCGCATCTGTTGGGTAAAGTCGTCCTCTTCCCGGATCGGCTGCTCGCTAGCCGTGAGGTAGATATCGCTGGAGCTCAGGAGTACCAGGTTGGTAATGTCCAAGCGGCGAGCGGCGTTGAGGATATTCGATGCCACCCGCATGTTCGCGTCGAGGATGTGCGCGGGTTGGTTCAGCCGGACGGGCATCGGCCCGGAGACTACCGCGCAATGGATGATCATATCGACGTGCGGCTTGACCGAATCCAGCACCTCGGCGAGCGCCGCTTCATCGAGCAGGTCGACCCGGACCGCCCGCAACCGGTCGGACTCCCCCAACTGCGGCAGCACCCGTCGGTTGTCCCGGCGATAGAGGCAGCTCACGGCCGCCCCCCGGGCGAGCAGCTCCTCGACAAAGTGGGAGCCGAGCAGGCCGATCCCACCGGTAACGACCACGTTCTTGCCAGCCCAGGTCTCTGTTGTCACGATGGTCCTTCCGATACGTGCGGGGATGCGGGGATTCTTCCGCGGGCAGCTCCGGCCGCACCGGAGGCTCCACCGTGGTGCTTCGCGGCGAACTCCTCCAGGACCGGCACCAGATCGTTCGGGCTCGGGGTGCTACGGAGTTCCGAGCGGATCTGCCGGGCGTTGCCTAGGTAGCCGGGGTCGGCGAGCAGCTCCGTAAGCTTCTCGCGGAGCGCTTCGACCGAGAGCTTGCTCTTGAGTGCGTCGCCAGCCATCCGGTACGGGTCGAGGTAGAGACCGGCGCCACGGCTGTCGAGGAGGCGGCCGAAATCCACCTCGTCCCAGTACCGCCCGGGCACGATCAGGTGGGGCACCCCGTGCGCCATGGCATTACCGAGGCTGCCGAAACCGCCATGATGGATGATCGCGGAGCAGGTTGGCAGGATTTCGTTAAGTGGTACGAAATCCACCACCCGGACGTTGTCCGGCGCTTCGTAACTTCCCAGCTGGTCGGCGGTGAGCGTCGCCACCAGCTCTATGTCGAGACTGGCGATCGCGTCGAGGAGTTCGCCGATCGAGACCAGGTCACCGCCGAGGTTCTCGCGGCCGGTCATGCCTAGCGTCAGGCATACCCGGGGCCGCTCAGGCCGGCGACGGACCCAGTCGGGCACCACGGTCATCCCGTTGTACGGCACATACCGCAACGCCACGTACGGCAGGTCCAGCGGTAGCCGCATCCACTCCGGAGTGGGATCGATCGTCCACTGCCCGGTCATGAGCTCTCGTTGAAGCGCTGGGTCATACACCGCCCCGAAGCGGTCGAGCCGGCCGGCAAGCCAGTCACCGATCGGGTCGTCACGGCGTTGCGGGTGCTGGGCTTCGAGTAGCCGGTGGTAGTCGCCGTACATTCGAGCGATGTAGTCGAGGCCGAAGAGGAACCTGGCATGGGCGGCACCGCACACCTGCGCCGCGACCGGACCGGCAAAGGTCATGGCGTCCCAGATCACCAGGTCAGGGCGCCACCGTTGCGCGAACTCGACCACGGCGTCGAGCATCGACCGGCCACCTGTCATATGCTCGTAGTGCAGTGAGCAGGCCACGGTGAATGCACCCAGCACGTAGTCCCAGGTCAGTTCCTCGGGGCGCGTCTCGGTCATGCCCGCGGTGAGACTCTGCCAGGTGCCGGTGCTGGTCACGTGGTCACTACCGGTGGCGTGGTCGGGGTCCGGTTCCGGGCCGTCGCCGGCTGGGACCACCGGCAACCCCGCATTGGTAACCGCCGCCACCAACTCTGGCGGCGTGGCCACGCACACCTCATGGCCGGCTGCTCGTAGGGCCCAGGCCAGCGGCACCATGTTGTAGAAGTGCGTCTTGGCTGCGTAGACCGTAAACAGAACACGCATCGGCTACCAGGCCTTGCGCCGGGGCTGGGAGCACGATTCGGCGCAGCGACGGCCGCTGCGCATCACGGTACTGTGCTGTCGGCGGCCACCGGCGAGTCCCAGTCGACGCGGTAGTCGTAGAGCCAGCTCATCTTTTCGAGGTCTTTCTCAGCCCCTTTCTGGTTGAAGACCAACGGCAGAAAGATGTCCCGAAAGACCCGACGGGCCTGCCCGTTCACCGCGATCGACCGGCTGGCGTCCCGGCCGAACTCGACCACCTTCTCGACCCGATCCCGGCGGAGCCGCTCGTAGGTGTTCAGCGCCTCCTCGATCGACTTGATGTCGCGCAAACACTTGCCCAGGACCAGCGCGTCTTCAATCGCCATCGAGACACCCTGCCCGCCGGACGGCGACACCGCGTGGCAGGCGTCGCCGATGATCACCATTCGGCCGTTGTGCCAACGCGGTACGTGAGGAATGTCCTGGATCGGTCGCGGCGGAGTAATCTCCTCGGCAGCCTGGATGATCGTCTTCGCCGGGCTGTCGTCGGCAGCAAACAGGTCGAGCAGTTGCTCTCGCCACTGCTGTGGTGTGAGCGCAGAGAGTTCGTCGGCGGTGGGCTCCTCTGGCCAGGTAGGCGCGGCGTACCACCAGACGACGCCGGCCGGGTCGTGGATATAGCAGAAGAACGCCCGCTTCCCCAGGTACATGAACTCGGTACCCGGTTCGCCTGGCACCTCGACGCCGCTGGTGTAGCCGCTGGTCGTCACCAGCCCGCCATAGCGCAGCTCCAACTCCGTAGGATCGATCAACCGGCGTACCGTCGAGTGCAGACCGTCGGCACCGATCAGCAGGTCGCCCTCCGCCTTACTGCCGTCGGCGAAGTGCGCCACCACGCCATCGTTGGTCAGTTCCGCGTTAACGAGTCGCTTTCCGAATTCGATCTGGACACCTCGGCTGATCGCCTCGTCGCGGAGCCGACGGTAGAGATCGGAACGAGTGATTGCGTGGCCCACCGTGCCGTCGGCGAGTGGATTGCCGTTGTTGACCTGGGCCAAAGCCTTGCCGCTGCCAATGTGGTACCGATAACGCGGAACGTCGAAGCCGTCCTCAAGATGTTTGACACCAAGTTCTAGCAGCGCCCGGTAGCCGTTGACCGCAAGGACCAGGTTGGCACCGATGCCGTCCGCGCCACGGTCGTAGGCCTCGTAAACCACGGCTTCGACTCCAGCCTTCTGCAGCGCGATCGCACTGGTTGGCCCGGCGACGCCCCCGCCAATGATCAAAGCAGTCGTCATGTCGCGTCTCTCCATATGCGGTCGATGGTCGCGGGCAGCACCTCGGGCTCGCGCGCTTGCGGCGGCAGGACTGGGGGCCGCGCGTTCACTGTCTCACGAGCGTCTCCGGCCGCCAGCCCCTAATGCCGGTGGGCGCCTCCGATCGCACCGGATGTGGGGTAAGCATAGGGGTGTTCACGCCTGATCACACACGCTATACAGGGACGGGCCTCATCGTGGCGACCTCCCCGACGGGTGGCTGCCACGCCGCGACGATCGACCCGTCACGGTGCTCACGCCAGGTTCGCAGGCGAACTTTGCTTCGAAGGGGTGCCGGCAACGCGAAGAAACCGACGATCAGAGGTGTTGGGGATGGAGTACGTACGGCTCGGCCGCACGGCCCTCAAGGTCAGCCCGCTGTGCCTCGGCACACTGAATCTCGGGGTACGTACCACCCGGGAAGAGGCGTTCGAGCTAATGGACGCCGCACTCGAGCATGGAATAAACTTCTTCGACACCGCCAATCATTACGGCTGGCAGGTCCACCGTGGGCTCACCGAAGAACTGATCGGCGAGTGGTTCGCCCAGGGCGGGCGCCGGCGGGAGAAGGTAGTCCTCGGCACCAAGGTCTACAACTCGATGAGTGACTGGCCCAACGACCAGGGCCTGTCGATTCGGCACATTATCGCGGCGTGCGATGACTCGCTTCGACGGCTGAAGACCGACTGGATCGACCTCTATCAGATGCACCATGCCGACCCGGATACCACCTGGGACGAGGTCTGGGAAGCGATGGAGCTCTTGGTCCAGCAGGGAAAGGTCCGGTACGTCGGATCGTCAAACTTTACGGGCTGGAGCCTGGTCGCCGGACAGGAGGCGGCGCGGCGACGGAACCGGTTGGGTCTGGTGTCGGAGCAGTGCCTCTACAATCTGATCAACCGGCAGCCCGAACTCGAGCTGGTGCCGGCAGCGACCGCATACGGCACCGCGCTACTGGCGAGTTCGCCGCTGCATGGCGGCTTGCTGGGTGGCGCGTTGAAGAAGTTGGCAGACGGGACCGCAGTCAAGTCCGCACAGGGCCGGGCCATGGTCGCGATCGAGACCCGCCGCAGCGATGTCGCCGCCTACGAGCGGCTGTGCGAAGAAGCCGGCTTGGCGCCCGCAGAGGTGGGCCAAGCGTGGCTACTGAGCCGGCCCGGAATCACCTCGGTCATCATCGGACCGCGGTCGATGGCGCACCTGGACAGCGCGGTCTACGCCATGAAGCTTGAGCTGGACCAAGCGATGCTCACGGAGCTGGATGAAATCTTCCCGCCGATGGTCAGCCAGATCCCGCAGGCCTGGTAAGCGGAGGCGCCGCCGTGACCCGACACCAGATCGATCCCCGCCAGGTGCGGGACAGCGACCTCTCCCGCCATCTGCTCGCCGCCCGGGGTATGCAGTGGATGCGGGGCAACCGCGGGGACCCGTACGCGCTACTACTCCGAGCCCAGGGTGTGGATCCGCACATGCTCTTCCGCGGGATGCGGGGGGATCCGCGGCTGCGCCAGAGTGAGGTGGACGTCTGGGTCACCACAGATCTCTCGGTCGGCACGACGATCCTCACCGACCCCCGGTTCTCCGTCGTCGATCAGGCTAGCGCTCGCCGACGGAAGCGGCCGTTCTCGATCGACGCCCAGACCACTCTCAAACATGTCCTGACAATCGATGAATGTCTGGCGCGCGAACGCCCGGAGCTGGAGCGACTCACCGCGGTGGCGACGCCCGCGTTCGGCACTGCGGCGTTGGTAGACCGCCGGAGCACGGCTATGAAGCGTTGCCAGGAACTGGTGGACGCCGCGGGCCACGAATTTGATCTGGCCCGGGACGTCGTCGGGCCGCTGGTCACCGGCTTCCTCGCGGAACTACTCGGGGTGCCGAACGAGCAGCGCGCCCGGTTCGTTGCCCGCTGCGACGAGGTCAGCGGGGCCCAGGACGCGCTGCTGTGCCCGCCCACCCTCGCCGGCGCTCGGCGCCTCACCACCGCACTGGATGACCTCCAGGCACTGGTTGACGACCTCGTGGCCGCCCGCCAACAGACATTCGACGGCGACGATGCGCTTGCCGAACTGTCCCGGCTCCCCAATGGCTCCGACTCCCGCAGCGACGACGCCCGGACCATTGCCCTCCTCACGACCATCGTAGGGGTGGAGGTCACGGTAACGGCCATCTGCGATGCGGTGCTGACCACGGTCGCCCATCCTGACCATTGGCGCCGCCTCCACAGTGATCCTGACTACGCCGGAGCAGTGGTCGAGGAGAGCCTCCGCTACGAACCTCCGGTGCGCATGGAGAGCCGGCTCGCCGCCGAGGGGTTGGAAATACTTGGCCAGCCGGTGCGCAAGGGCGACCAACTGGTGGTCTTGGTGGATGCGGCCAACCGTGACCCGGAAGTGTTCGAGGATCCGGAGCAGTTCGACCCGGATCGCACGTCGCGGCGACACCTGTCCTTGGCTGACGGCACGAACTCCGGTTTCGTCGCACCGTTCACCCGGCTGCTGGCCACGGTCGGGCTGTCAGTCCTCGCACAGGCGGCACCCGCGCTGCGGCCGGCGGGTGATGTCGTCCGCCGGATGAGATCCCCGGTCGTGCGCGGGGTCGCGCGCTGCCCGGTCGCAAAGTGATAACCGTCGGGTCTGGTGTAGATGGAGCGCTTATGACCACGCAAGTGTGGAACTACCTCGCCGAGTACCAGCAGGAGCGGGAGGACATCCTCGATGCGGTCGATACGGTCTTCAGCTCGGGCATGCTTGTGCTCGGCGAGAGCGTGCGCCGTTTCGAGTCCGAGTTCGCCGCTTACCACGGCGTGTCTCACGGTGTTGGAATAGACAACGGGACAAACGCGATCAAACTGGGACTCCAGGCGATCGGCGTAGCACCCGGAGACGAAGTCATCACCGTCTCCAACACTGCGGCCCCGACCGTGGTGGCGATAGACGGCACCGGCGCCACACCAGTATTCGTAGACATCCATGAAGAAAACTTCCTCATGGATACTGCTCAGGTCGAAGCTGCGATCACGCCCCGAACCCGGTGCATTCTGCCGGTACACCTGTACGGGCAGTGCGTAGATATGGCGCCGCTGCGGGCGTTGGCGGCCCGGCACGATCTGGTAATGCTCGAAGACTGCGCGCAGTCTCATGGCGCCCGCCACCACGGCCAGATCGCCGGCAGCATGAGCGACGCCGCCGCCTTCTCCTTCTATCCGACCAAGGTGCTCGGGGCGTACGGCGACGGCGGAGCAACCATCACCGACAGCGACGAGACCGCGGCTAACCTGCGGCGGCTGCGTTACTACGGCATGGAGCAACACTACTATGTGGTACAGACTCCAGGCCACAACAGCCGACTCGACGAGGTACACGCGGAGATCCTGCGCCGCAAACTCGGCCGGCTTGACAGCTACATCGCTGGTCGGCGCGCCGTCGCCGCCCGTTACGCGGAAGGGCTGGGTGACACCGAGCTGGTGTTGCCGTCGCTGGCTCCAGGCAACGACCACGTCTACTACGTCTATGTGGTCAGGCATCCCCGTCGTGATCAGATTATCGACGCGTTGAAGGCGTACGACATCCGGCTCAACATCAGCTATCCCTGGCCAATCCACACCATGACCGGGTTTGCCCATCTCGGATACCAGACCGGTTCGTTACCGGTCACCGAGCGCCTCGCCGACGAGATCTTCTCGTTGCCGATGTACCCGTCGCTCTCCAAGGACCTCCAGGACAAGGTGATCGACGCCGTACGCGAGGTGCTGCGGACCCTGTAGCCGGTGAAACGCAGGCAGCGGGCTCCGGATGTGAACTCCGGAGCCCGCTGCCTGCACAAACTCTCCCCCTTACACCCCCTACGATCCCACCACCGACAGTTATACGGGTACTCGGCCCACGAGCGTCCCACTAGCGTCGAGGAGACGCCGTCGGCTAGGAGTTTCCATGCGTGAACGCACCTCTCCGAGCTCGTCCACTCCGCCTTGTCCTCGAGATGGCCGAGTAGGATCGGCGCTGGCTGAATCGGCGCTGGCCCGGCACACTCCGCTGACTGACCTGGCCGGCTTCCACCCCTGGTTCGCACAGCTTCGTGCCGACTGCTACACGGAAACGCAGCAGCTGCCGCTCGACGAGTTGGCGGGATGGCGCACCGATGCCGATACCGGCGATCTCCAGCACGACAGTGGCCGGTTTTTCAGCGTACGAGGTTTGGATGTCGAGGTCGCCGATGGCCCGGTGCCACGCTGGCAGCAACCCATCATCTACCAACCCGAGGTCGGGATTCTCGGTCTGCTGGTCCGCCGGTTCGACGGCGTCCTGCACTGCCTGATGCAGGCAAAGGTCGAGCCGGGAAACCAGAACGGGCTCCAGCTTTCGCCGACGGTCCAGGCAACTCGTAGCAACTACACCGGCGTACACCGCGGCCGCGCGGTGCCCTACCTCGAGTTCTTCCGCGGTTCCGGCCGAACCCGATTGATCACCGACGTTAGGCAGTCTGAGCAGGGCTCATGGTTCTATCAGAAGCGCAACCGGAACATGGTGGTTGAGACCACCGACGACGTGCCGGCAGCGGCGGGTTTCTGCTGGCTCACCCTGGGGCAGCTGCACCAGCTGCTACAGGTCGAGGATCTAGTCAACATGGATACTCGAACCGTGTTGTCCTGCCTTCCGTGGCCGGGTGAGGAGTTGGCTTCCCGCCTGCCCGACGCCGACGACTTCCAGGCGAGCCTGCTGCGTTCCTGCTCTGCCGCTGCCGGAGCAGTGCACGCACTGGACGAGATCCTCAACTGGATCACGGAGATCCGCAGTAGTGCGGAGGTTCGGACCACGCCGGTTCCGCTACGAAGCCTGGCCGGCTGGCAACGCCAGGACGGGGTCATCCACCATGAGACCGGCGCCTTCTTCGACGTGATCGGAGTGCAGGTCCAGGCCGGTGGCCGGGAGGTGCGGCAGTGGAGTCAACCGATGATCCGCCCGAAAGACACTGGCGTCATCGCCTTTCTCGCTAGCCGCATCGATGGGATTCTCCATGTCCTGGCCCGTTGCCAGGTTCAGCCGGGTTGTCTGGACGTCGCAGAGGTCGGGCCGACGGTCCGGTGCACCCCGGCGAACTGGGAGCACCTTCCGACCGGCCCCCCCGCCTTCCTGAAGGAGGTGCTCGGCGCCGACCCGGCCCAGATTCGCTACGACGTGCTGCTGTCGGAAGAAGGGGGCCGCTTCTACCGAGCTGTCAACCGGTATGTGATCGTCGAGGTCGACGCGGCCCGCACGCCTGAGCACCCAGAGTTCCGATGGCTGGCGCTACACCAGTTGGCTGACCTACTTCGGCACAGCCACTATGTCAACGTCGAAGCTCGCAGCCTGGTCGCCTGTCTGCGTAGCTTGTTGGGCTCGGACAACCCGTGAGCATCCTTCCACCGCGAGTATGGGAGCGACCAGGAGCCATGTCTATCTGTAGGGTGTGCAGCGGGGCGGTTCGGGAGTTCTTCGACTTCGGATTGCAACCGCTCTCGTCGGCCTTCGTTGACCCAGCAGGCGTCGACGACGAGTACTTCTTCCCGCTGTCGATCGGAGTGTGTCAGTCCTGCACCATGGTGCAGCTGCTGACACCGGCGCCAAGGGGACAGGCTAGCCACGAAGGCTATCCGTACCACTCCTCCGGCTCGCGGGTGATGCACAAACACTTCCAACAACTGGCGCACCGCCTGCTGGAGACCGAACTCTCCGGGCCGGACCCGTTCATCGTAGAGATCGGCTACAACGACGGTGTCGTACTCAAGACCGTCCGGGACGCCGGGGTGCGGCACCTGGGTGTCGAGCCCACCGGCCGCGGCGCGGTCCGGGTACACAGCGCCTTCTTCAACGCGGGTTCCGCCGCCGAGATTCTCGCTAGTGAGGGGCCAGCGGACGTCGTCTACGCGGCCAACACGATCTGCGAGGTGGCCGAGATCGCCGAGATCTTCGAAGGCCTGAAGGTGCTGCTCGCACCGGACGGCGTGCTGGTTTTCGAGGACCCCTACCTAGGCGAGATCCTGGAGCGCACCGCATTCGACCAGATCTACGACGAGCACTTCTACTTTTTCAGCGCCAGCGCGGTCAGTGGCATGGCCGAGCGCTTCGGCTTCGCACTCGTCGATGTGGAGCACCTGCCGGTACATGGCGGGCAGATCCGATACACGATCGCACGGCGAGACCGCCGGCGGCCTACGCAGGCGGTAGCCGACCTGCTCGCGCGGGAGCGTGAACAGCGGTTGGTCGAGCCAGAGAAGTTGCAGGCGTTCGCCACCGCGGTCGATCGGATCCGGGACGATCTGCTGGAACTGCTGACCCGGCTACGGGCCGAGGGTAAACGGGTGGTCGGTTATGGCGCCACCGCCAAGAGCGCCACCGTGACTAACTACTTCGGCATAGGTCCTGATCTCGTCCCATTCGTGTGCGACAGCACACCGTCGAAGCAGGGCCTCGTGACCCCAGGATCACACATCCCCGTCCGACCGCCGGCCGACTTCGCCGACCCGTACCCCGACTATGCGCTCCTCTTCGCATGGAACCACGCCGAGGAGATCATGGCCAAAGAGCGGGCCTTCCGGGACGCCGGCGGCCAGTGGATTCTCTACGTCCCGGAAGTCCATGTGTTGTGACCGCCAGTGGTCATCCGCAACCGGCAGTACCGCCGTCAGGTAGCCAGCTTCCGTGCAACCCGAGCGGCACCCTGCCTGGCAGGTGAACCCTCGCCACGGGGCCGCCGCCGAAGTCCTGGGCGGCGAGGATCACCAGGTCCGCCGCGCCGCGGTCAGGGTTGTGCACATACGCCATCACGTACCCGTCGTCCTCGGCGGGGCCGCCAGCGGCGGCGAACACTGCCTCGCCGACCGCGGCGTTACGACCGAAGTGGTGGGTCTCCACCCGGTCCTGGACGAGATCGTGCTTGATCAGTGCGTTGGTGAACGCAGCGTCTGGTAACGGCTCGCCGGGCAGGACATACGCCTCGTAGAGCGCGGCAGTCTCCGCGGTGTAGCCGAACCGGTGGGGCCGGGAGACGAACGTTTCGTTCAGTCGCGGGAACTCCTGCGGCCGGTCATCGAGGCGGGTTTGGGCCACGCGGCCACTGGTGAGGTCGATCGTCCAGCGGTCGAGAGCACCCCAGCGTTCTGCGGTGAGTTCGGGGACCAGGAACCCGGCCGGCAGGGTAACCACGTCGACCACGATGGTGTCGCCGGCGTCGTGGGCATTGAGGGTGTGCGAGGCGAAGCAAGGCTCGATCGGAAACCATCGGGGGTGGTCGCCGTCGCGGGGCAACACCCCTACCCGGGCTGGCCGGTCCGGGTCCCAGATGAACGGGACCTTCGACCCGGCGGCGGCAGCCTGCGCGCTGAAGACTACCGGTGTGTCGTAAAGGATGACGTGGTGCTGGGACAACGCGAAGTCATGCATCATCGGATTGCCGTCGAGCGGCACACCGACCGTATGCTTCACCGACCCGGCTGGGTCGACCACTATGTACTGCACCTGCTCCACCCCGGTCAGGTAGGCCACGACGTGCAGGTCGCCGGTGATCGGATCGAGCTTGGTGTGGGCGGAAACGTTGAACCCCGGTGGTACCCCGCCATACTTGAGGGGACCAACAGTGTCGAGGTCCTCGGTCAGCTCGTACGGCAGCGGCCAGTCTTCCTGGACCGCCAGCAACCGCCCACCGTGCCGGATGATGTGGGTGTTGCAGGCGAAGTCGGAGCCGAACGGTTGCGTCTGCCCGGGCGGGGTCTCGCCTAGCTTCTCGCGGACCATTGGCGAGCGGACCCACCGGTTTCGGTACCACTCGGCTTTTCCGTCACGTAGCCGCACCCCGTGGACCATCCCCTCGCCCAACATCCAATGGTGGGCGGCCGGATCGTCGACCCCGAGCGCGTTCGGGCCGATCCGCACGTACCGCCCGTTTAGCTCGGTGGGGAGCTGCCCGGTGACGGGCAGGTGGAAAGCGGTCAGCTCCTCGGTGACCGGCGCGAACGGGCCTTGCAGGAATCTGGCCATGGTGGCCGCTCGGCGGCCGGGCGAGGGGTCCTCGCCTGGCCGCCGAGTCCGTCGCGATCGGAGCCACTCGTTCACGGTGTGGAACGGGTCCGGCACGTCGTCACCCTCCTCGGGTCGCTGTGGGAGCGGAATTCCGGCCGCGACGGTTAGCCTCAGGCGAAGCGGCGCCGGTAAAGCCGGGTGGCGAGGGGCGCGGCGATCGCGAGCACCGCCACCCACCAGATGATCGCCTGCCAGGCACTGCTGCCCACCGGTTCGCCTAGCAGCAGCGCCCGGACGGTGTCGACCACCGGGGTGACCGGCTGGTATTCGACGAACGCCCGCAGCCCGCTGGGGACGGTCTCGACCGGAACGAAGGCGCTGCTGGCGTACGGACTGAACATGAGGATGAGCGCGAGCCCGCTGGCCCCCTCGGTACTCTTCGCGATGAGTCCGAACAGCGCCGACACCCACGACAGGGCGAACGCGAACAGCAACAGCATTGCGATCGCCCCGATCCATTCGAGGACCCCCCCGGCGGGGCGGAAACCGACCAACAGTCCGAGTCCGATCATCACCACGAAGGCGACCCCACCGCGGATCACCGCAGCGACGATATGCCCTGTCAACACCGCGGCATCGAACATGGGCATGGCACGGAAGCGGTCGACTACTCCCTCTTGCATGTCGGACTGGACGGCCAGAGTGGTCGAGGTAGAGATCAGCGTGATGCTGACGACAAGGATCCCGGGAGCCAGGAAATTGACGTAGGAGGTGTCCGAGACAGAGATGGCGCCGCCGAACATGTACCGGAACAGCAGCAGCATCACCGTAGGCAGCATGATCGCGGTGAAGATCTGATCCGGGTTTCGGGTGAGATGGTGAATGTGCCGCTGGATCATCACCACCGAGTCGTTGAAGGCCCAGTACGCCTTGGAGCGGGTCGGAACGACCGGCCGCGCTGGCGTGGGGCTGGGCGCCGTGGTGCCTACCGTCGACGTACTCACTGGGCTACTCCTACTTCTTCCGGGGTGGCGTGGGCGGTCCGGTTGGTCAGGGCGAAGAAGACGTCGTCCAACGTCGGGGTGGTCAACGCGAAGCTCTCTACTTCGATGCCGTGCTGGTCGATCAGGTCAAGCATCTGCTTGACGTGCCGTGGACCCTTCGAGACCAGGCCGATCCGGAGCGCTTCGTCGTCACTGAGCAGACTCTCCCCCTCGACCACTCCGAGCGCCTTGCTGTAATTGTTGATGTCCGCGAAGACCAGCTCCAGGCGGTCCTTGCCGACCCGCTGCTTCAGCGTTTCGGCCGACCCCTCGGCGATCACGGTACCGCCGTCGATCACCGCGATCTTGTCCGCCAACGCGTCGGCCTCCTCCAGATACTGGGTGGTCAGCAGGATCGTGGTGCCGTCGGCCAACAGCTGCTGGATTGCCTTCCACATCACCGCCCGGCTGCGCGGGTCGAGTCCGGTGGTGGGCTCGTCGAGGAAGATGATGGACGGCCGCACGATCAGGCAGGCCGCCAGGTCGAGGCGACGCTTGTTGCCGCCTGAGTAGATCTTCACCCGTTTGTCCGCGAGCTCATTAAGATCGAACTGTTCGAGAAGCTCGGCGGCGCGGCGCTTGGCGTCGGCCTTGCTGAGGTGGTAGAGCCGCCCGAGCATGACTAGGTTCTCGCGACCGGTGTGCATCCAGTCAAGCGCCACGAACTGGTTGGTCAGCCCGATCTCAGCTCGCACCTTACTGCGCTCTTTGACCACGTCGTACCCGTTTACCCGGATGTCTCCGCCGTCGGGCAGGCTGAGCGTACTAAGGATCTTGACCAGGGTGCTCTTGCCGGCGCCGTTGGGGCCGAGCAGCGCAAGCATGCTGCCCCGCCGCACCGTCAAGTCGACCCCTTTCAGGACCTCGTTGCTGCCAAAGGACTTGCGAAGTCCCGTAATCTCGATCGCGTTCTCGGTCGTCACGTCAACCTTCCTCTGCTCCTTCGCCGCGCATGCGGGTCACCCACCGCCGGGGACGGGCCGCGCCCGACAGGGCCGGCGGGCTCCCGGCCGACCGAAACCCCTAGCTGTATAGGGCATAAACTGTAACTATATGATATACACAGTTCTGGGCCTGGCGTCAACGGAGAGGGACGAGGTGACCGACGAAAAGCCGGGGAGCGCACTCTCACGCAGCGTCGACCTGCTCTGGCAGCCGCCGGAGCGCCCCCGCCGCGGACCGAAACCCTCGCTCAGCATCGAACGCATCGTGGCCGCCGCGATCGAGATCGCCGACGCGGAAGGGTTGGAGGCGCTCTCCATGCAGCGGATGGCCGGCCAGCTCGGCTTCACCGCGATGTCGCTCTACCGCTACGTCCCCAGCAAGGACCACCTGATCGACATCATGCTGGACGCCGCGTCCGGGCCGGCGCCGGAGCTGGCATCGGTCGAGGGCGACTGGCGGACCCGGATCGAAGCCTGGGTGACCGCACTGTGGGAGAGGTTCCAGCGCCATCCCTGGATGCTCCGGGCTCCGATCAGCAGCCCTCCGATCGGCCCGAACCAGCTCGCCTGGTTCGAATCCTGCCTGCAGGTCCTCGCCACCACCGGCCTGAACGAAGACGAGATGGTCTCGCTCACGTTGTTCCTCAACAGCGCCACCCAGGGGTTGGCACGCACCTCGATGGACCTGGCCCAAGCCTGGGCGGAGGGGGAACCCGACCACGACTACGGCGCCGTGCTGGCGAGACTCACCCGCTCCACGCACTACCCGACGCTCTCCCGGCTGGTGGCCGCCGGCGCCTTTCGGCCAGCCGACGGCGGCGCCGGCAACACCGTCGCCCCCAACCTGCAGTTCGGGATCCGCCGACTCCTCGACGGCCTAGAAGCATACGTCGACCGGCGCACCGGTAGGGGCGCATAGGGGTTGTCCGGCCCGGCCCCGCCGGATACGTTTCTTCGCAATTTGGTGCGCTATCGGAATCGGGTTGCGCTGGTGGGAGCGGTGATGCGGGTACTATTCACAGTTTTCGCCGCCAAACCACATTTCTACAATCTGGTCCCGCTCGCTTGGGCGCTTCGCGCCGCCGGCCACGACGTGGTCGTCGCCAGCCAACCCGACTTGACCGAGATCATCACCGCTACCGGGCTCACGGCTGTCCCGGTCGGCGACGAACTCCAGCTAGTCCGGGCCTTCCAGGGCGGTCCCGACGATTCCGGGGCCAGCCCATGGCAACGGCTCACCGGCCTCAACGAACTCGACCCCCAGCGGCTCACCTGGCCGTACGTCCTCGGGGTCTTCACCATCGGCTGCGCCATGGAGTACGAATACCTCGCCGGCCAGCGGCTGCTCGACGACCTAGTGGAGTTCGCCCGCGAGTGGCGCCCCGACCTGGTGATCTGGGACGCGCTCACCTTCGCCGGCGCGATCGCCGCCCACGCCAGCGGCGCTGCCCACGCCCGTGTGCTGTTCGGCCAGGACCACGTGGCTCGGATGTTCGCCGTCTACCGGCAACACCTCGCCGCGCAACCTCCCGAGCACCGCGACGACCCGGTCAGCGACTGGCTCGCCGGCCGGCTCGACCGGTACGACCACCGCTACTCGCCCGCGCTGGACCACGAACTCATGACCGGCCAGGTCACCATCGATCCGACCCCGCCCTGGATGCAGCTACCCCTCGACCTCTCCTCGCTGCCGGTGCGCTACATACCCTTCAACGGGCCCACTAGCGTGCCCGGTTGGGTCCATCAGGCACCGGGCCGCCCCCGGGTGTGCCTGTCACTCGGGGTCTCGGGACGGGAGCTCTTCGGTGCCGGTGTGGTCAGCGGGCCGGATGACATCGTGACCGTCGCCGACGTCGTAGCAATCCTCGCCGAGTTCGACGTCGAAGTGGTCGCGACCCTCACCGAGGCCCAGCTCGGCGCCGCGGGCACCGCTCCGGACAACGTCCGGGTAGTGGAATTTGTGCCGCTCAACGAACTACTCCCGAGCTGCGCACTGATCATCCACCATGGTGGTTTCGGCACCACCGGAAACGCCGTGGCGCACGCGGTCCCGAGTATCATCATCCCCGCGCCATGGTGGGACGCGGCTAGCCTGGCCGAGCTACTGGAACAGCGCGGCGCCGGCTTCCTGGCCGACGACACGGTCCTCACCCGCGACGGCCTCCGCGACCGGATCGCCCGGCTGCTCGCCGATCCGTCCCACCGTGCCGCCGCAGCGGCGATCCAGGCCGAGCTCTCGACCGCCCCGAGCCCGCACGACCTCGTACCTCAGCTGGTCGCGCTGGTCGCGAGCCACCGCCGGCAACCCCGCCCGGAGGTGGCCCCGTGCGCGTCCTGATTTCGGTGTTGGCGGTCAAGACCCATCTCTACAACGTGGTTCCCCTGGCATGGGCCCTCCAAGCCGCCGGCCACCAGGTACGAGTCGCCAGTCAACCCGACCTCGCAGCGGCGATCACCGACGCCGGTCTCACCGCGGTGCCGGTCGGCGACGAACTCCGGATGGGGACAGCGCAAGGGCCCCGAAGCCAGACCTTCCGGGCCCACGAGGGCATCATGACCTCGCCTCATCCGGAACAACTCGAATGGCAGGAGGTACTGGGCGCCTTCACCGTGGCCTGCGCGGTCGAGTACGAGTACTTCGCCGGCGGGCAGATGCTCGACGACCTCGTCGACGTTGCCCGCGAGTGGCGCCCCGACCTAGTGATCTGGGACGCGCTCACCTTCGCCGGTGCCATCGCCGCCCGGGCCTGCGGCGCCGCCCACGCCCGCCTGCTCTTCGGCATCGACTACATATCCCGGATGCATCAGCGTTACCGTACGCTACTCGCGTCGATGCCGGCCGAACAGCGCGACGACCCGGTCCACGACTGGCTTGCCGCCCGGCTCGACCGGTACGGTTGCGCCACTGACCTCTCCGGCTCGGACACCGTCGAGCTGATGTCGGGGCAGTGGACGATCGACCCCACCCCGGAGTGGATGCAGCTGCCACTCGGACTCCCCCGGTTGCCGGTACGGATCGTTCCGTTCAACGGGGCCCGGCCAATCCCCGACTGGGTCTACGAGCCACCGCGCCGGGCCCGGGTGTGCCTGTCACTCGGCATGTCCGGGCGCGACCTCTTCGGCGGAGATGTCGTCTCGGCCGACGACCTGCTGGCCGCGCTCGGCGAACTCGACATCGAGCTCATCGCCACCCTCAACGCCGACCAACTCACCACCACCGACAACCTGCCCCCCAACATCCGCATCGTCGACTTCATACCCCTCAACGAACTCGCCCCCACCTGCGCGGCAGTCATCCACCACGGCGGCTTCGGCACCCTCGGCAACGTCCTCGTCCACGGCATACCCAGCCTCACCATCCCCGCCCCCTGGTGGGACGAAGCCGACCTAGGCCAACACCTCCACCACCGCAAAGCCGGCCAATACCTCCACCCCACCCAACTCACCACCGAAACCCTCACCACCGCCCTCAACCACCTCCTCCACGACCCCAGCTACCGCCACAACGCCCAAACCATCCAAACCGAGATCCGCCACACCCCCAGCCCCAACGACCTCACCACCACCCTCGAAAAACTCACCCACCAACACCGAAACCCGGCGCCACGCAGGCTGCCCTGAAGGAGCGACCGCCATGCGGATCTTGGCTACCGTCTTCGCCACCAAGCCGCACCTGTACAACCTGGTTCCGCTCGCCTGGGCGTTGCAGGCTGCCGGCCACGAGGTACGCGTCGCGAGCCACCCGGATCTGACCGAAGCGATCACCCGTACCGGGCTGACCGCGGTCCCGGTCGGCAACGAGCTGAACATGATGTCCTCGCTGCAGGAGCAAGCCGTCGACCCCGCGAATGCCTCTGCCGCCTGGGAAGACCTCACCTCCGGCATGCTCGAGACCCGACCCGAGCGACTCACCTGGCCGTACCTGCTCGGCTCGTTCACGATGGCCTGCTCCACCGACTACGAGTACCTCACCGACCAGGTGATGCTCGAAGAGCTGGTCGAGTTCGCTCAGTGGTGGCAGCCGGAGCTGGTGATCTGGGACGCGCTCACCTTCGCCGGCGCGATCGCCGCCCGGGCCTGCGGCGCCGCCCATGCCCGCATGCTCTTCGGCCTTGACCACATCTCCCGCATGTACTACCTGTACCGGCGCCATCTCAGTGAACAGCCACCGGAGTTGCGGGACGATCCGGTCAACGACTGGCTACAGGGGAGGCTAGACCTCGCCGGGGAACCCTTCCACCCTGACGACGCCGACGAGCTGATGACGGGGCAGTGGACGATCGACCCCACCCCGGAGTGGATGCAGCTGCCGCTGGAGGTGCCCTGCCTCCGAGTTCGCTACGTTCCGTTCAACGGGCCGGGCAGCCCCCCGGCCTGGGTCTACGAACCACCGCGCCGACCTCGGGTGTGCCTGTCACTCGGCATGTCCGGGCGCGACCTGCTGGGCGGAGACCTGATCTCGGCCGACGACCTGCTGGCCGCGCTCGGCGAACTCGACATCGAGCTCATCGCCACCCTCAACGCCGACCAACTCACCACCACCGACAACCTGCCCCCCAACATCCGCATCGTCGACTTCATACCCCTCAACGAACTCGCCCCCACCTGCGCGGCAGTCATCCACCACGGCGGCTTCGGCACCCTCGGCAACGTCCTCGTCCACGGCATACCCAGCCTCACCATCCCCGCCCCCTGGTGGGACGAAGCCGACCTAGGCCAACACCTCCACCACCGCAAAGCCGGCCAATACCTCCACCCCACCCAACTCACCACCGAAACCCTCACCACCGCCCTCAACCACCTCCTCCACGACCCCAGCTACCGCCACAACGCCCAAACCATCCAAACCGAGATCCGCCACACCCCCAGCCCCAACGACCTCACCACCACCCTCGAAAAACTCACCCACCAACACCGACGGCGCCGTCCTTCTGGCTGAGTCGGGTTGGTCACGGCACAGTGGCCACTACGGTCGAGACCCCTATTCAGCCGCTGGCCGCCCCTACCCGGCGATCACCTGGTGGTGGTGTGAAGGTCTCGGCTTTAGGCTCAGCGGAGATAGCTTCTGGTTACACGCTCCGCTATCCAATCGAGTAGGCGGGAGTCCGCGTGAAGGGCATCATCCTCGCTGGCGGGTCAGGATCACGCCTGCATCCTGCGACCGTCACAGTGTCCAAACAGCTGCTTCCCGTGTACGACAAACCGATGATCTACTATCCGTTGTCGGTGTTGATGCTCGCCAACATCCGAGACATCCTGATCATCACTACACCACGGGACCTGCACCAGTTCCGTTCCCTGCTCGGCGACGGCGCTACGCTCGGCCTCAACCTGGACTACAACGTCCAGCCTGAGCCACACGGCCTAGCCGAAGCCTTCCTGATCGGCGCCGGGCACATCGCCAACGACCCGGTCGCCCTGATCCTCGGCGACAACATCTTCCACGGTTACGGCTTCTCAGACCTGCTCCAGGCCAACACGACCGACATTGAGGGATGTGTCCTGTTCGGTTACCCGGTACACGATCCGTGGCGCTATGGCGTCGGTGAGACCGACGGATCGGGACGGCTGACCTCGATCGAGGAGAAACCGACGCAGCCCAGATCGAATCGGGCGATCACCGGGCTCTACTTTTACCGTAACGACGTGGTCGACATCGCGAAGAACATCCGGCCATCGGCACGCGGCGAGCTTGAGATAACCGACGTCAACCGGGTGTACGTGGAGCGGGGGACGGCGCGCCTGGTTGAGCTGGGTCGGGGCTTCGCCTGGCTGGACACGGGAACCCCGGATGCGCTTCTGCAGGCTTCCCAGTATCTCCAGACACTCGAACAGCGTCAGGGGGTACGAATCGCCTGCCTCGAGGAAGTGGCATTAAGGATGGGCTTCATCGACGCGGACACCTGCTACTCGCTCGGCCGGGCCCAAGCCCACTCACCGTACGGTCAGTACATCATGGATGTGGCGAGCGAAGTCGACCCGTCACCGATCCACCCAGGGACGTGACATGCGGATTCTGATCACCGGTGGTGCCGGGTTCATCGGCAGCCACTTCGTACGACAACTCGTCGGGGGCGCCTACCCAGAGCTATCCGGCGAGGATGTGACAGTCCTGGACAAGCTCACCTATGCAGGTAATCTCGCCAACCTGCGAACCGTCCTCGACCTCTCCGGCGTGCGCTTGGTGCAAGGCGACATCTGCGACGCTGCTCTGGTCGACTCACTGATGGCCGGTGTCGACCTGGTGGTCCACTTCGCAGCCGAGTCACACGTCGACCGCTCCATCCTCGATCCTGCTGGCTTCGTCCAGACCAATGTCGTCGGCACCCAGGTTCTGCTCCAATCGGCGCTCACGCACCAGGTCACCAGGTTCGTCCATGTCTCTACCGATGAGGTGTACGGGTCGATCGAGAGTGGCTCCTGGGACGAACAGTTCCCGCTCGAGCCGAACTCCCCCTACTCGGCTTCAAAGGCCGGATCGGACCTCCTAGTCCGCGCCTACCATCGGACCCACGGCCTGGATGCCTGCGTAACCCGGGCCTCAAACAACTACGGACCATACCAGTTCCCGGAGAAGGTGATCCCGCTCTTCGTGACCAATCTGCTGAACGGGATCCCAGTGCCGCTCTACGGAGACGGGCAGAACGTGCGGGACTGGCTTCACGTTGACGACCACTGCCGCGGCATCGCCCTGGTAGCGGCTAAGGGGAGGGCTGGCGAGGTCTACAACCTCGGAGGCGGAACAGAGCTGACTAACCGAGAGCTCACCGAGCTGCTCCTTCGCATCATGGGCTTTGACTCCTCGATGGTTCGTCCGGTCGCCGACCGCAAAGGGCACGACCTGCGCTACTCACTCGACATCGGCAAGGCCAGCCGGGAACTCGGTTACGCCCCAGCCATCGATGTGACCAGCGGCATCGAGCAGACGGTGGACTGGTACAAGCAGAATCGGGCCTGGTGGGAGCCGTTGAAAGCTTCGCCCACCGAGACCTGATCTACTCAGGTCCGCTGTGGACTGTCGTCTCCGATCGCGCCGGGGCTCAACACCAATGGCTGATCGCTACATCGCGTGGGCCGAGACGCCGTGCCGAGAGAGCTCTGATGGCAGATCGGTTCGCCGACTCACTTGGAGTTTCCGGTACACCCGGGTGAGATGCTGCTCGACCGTGCTGACAGTGATGTAGAGCTTGCGGCCGATCTCGCGATTGGTGTGTCCCACCGCCGCCAGCATCGCCACCTTCAACTCGGCCTCACTTAGGTTGTCGCCGGCGGTGGCAGGCGGCGGCGACGACTTCGCTGGTTTTCGGGCTTCCTGGTCCGCCCGCCCCGGCGGCTGGCCGGTGTGGAGCTGCGCGCCGCACTCCTTCGCCTCCTGGCCTGCCCGTCGGAGCACCAGACGGGCGCGACCGAGCTCGCCAAGTTCCCGATGGGCCTGCCCGAGCTCGGTGAGCGCTCGCGCGAGCTCCAGTCGGTCCCCGCTGCGCTCGAGCGTCGAGACGGCATCGCGCAACAGCGGCACCCGGTCCTTCAACTCCACACTGGCGGCCTGTAACCGCAGGGCAACCCCTCGGGCGCGAACTCCAAGCATCGATGCGGGCCGCTCCAACTGCTCGGTCACCAGGTCCCGGGCGCTCTTTCGCCGGCCGAGGCGGAGCTGCGCGAGCGCCAGGTCGCTGCGCCACGGCAGTGCTACCGGCAGGTCGACGCCCCACTTCCGGCTCAACGCCGCCGCCCGTTCGAAGTCGTCGAGCGCGGCGAGAGTACGTCCGGTGGCGAGCTGGTGGTGACCGCTAGCATGCAGGTACCTAGCGCCGAGCGGACTCTCGTAGAGCCGCTCCGGCACCGGTCGCTCCAACAGCTCGGCTGCTCGGGAGTGCCGGCCCATCGCTGTGTTCGCGAGGACCGTGACCGACAACGGCAACGCCACGAGGATTCCCCAGCTCTGGTTGTGCAGCAGCGCCAAGGCCGACTGCCCATCGGCGCTCGCACGCGCGAGATCGCCCTGCCGCCAGGCGATCTCCGCTCGAACCGCGCCAACCAGAGCCTGCCAGGTAGTGGCCCTGCGCCGCACCGCCTCATCCTGCAACATGTCGCACCAGTAAGTTGCCCGCCGCAGCCGGTCACCGTAGACCAGCGCCAACAGCGCAACGGCACCGACCTCCGGCGCCACCTCACCGAGGCATCCCTGCAGGATATGCTCGGCCGAGCTGACTACTTCGTCGGTCGGACCGCGGCTCCACATGGTGCTCAAGGACGAGGCTGCACGCAGCCACGGGTTACTCGCCAGCCCGCCCCGTTCCGGCGCGTGCAGTGTCGTCTGCAACTCGCCGCAACAGCGCTCCCCCGCTGGCCCGAACAGCCAGCCGACAGAGATCTTCAGCTCGGCGAGCGTCCAGACATCCGTCGGCCCCGCCGAGGTGTGGGCGAGCGTGAGTTGCTCGGTCGCGGCGGCCAGTTCCCCCTGCCACAACAGATGCCGAATGATCGGGACCGCATCCCGATAGGCGAGGTCGCCCGCACAGAGCGCGTCGTGCAACGGTTTCACATGGCGGGCGACCGCAGTCGGGTTGGCCCGCCAGGCTAGCCGCACCAGCGCCACCCGGAAGGCGAGCTTGTCACGTTCGTGCTCGCACGCCTGCATCGCCAGCTCTAGGCTCTGGGCAGCGAGCTCCGCGTCGTCGCCGCTGCTGTGGTCCGCCGCCTGCCGCAGCACCCGGACTGCCCACGGCCCAGGTACGGCATCAGCGACGACGAGGTGGCGCGCCACCTCGACCGTATCGGCTCCGGTCTCGTACAGCAGTTCCGCCGCGCGTAGATGGAGCCATGCCGCCTCCACCGCCGACAGGCTATCCAGCACGATCGTCCGCACCGGGTCACAGCGGAAGTTGCCGTCGACCAGAAGCCCGGCGGCGGTGAACACGTCGAGTGCCTCTGCGACCAGGTGGACCCGGATCACAAGGAGCTTACTGACCAACTCCGCATCGGCGGCCCGGCCCAGCACCGCCAGCCCGTGGGCGATCCGCAGAAACCGTGGCTCCCACCGGTGGAAGCAATCGAGCACTGCAGCCCGGTATGACTGGCCGAGCACCGGACCGGTGGCTGCGGCATCAAGGGATGCCGCGGCACGGGTCAGCTCCCGCCCATCGGTGGGTTGGCCGGCGGACCGCTGGTCCTCGACCAACGCGCTCAGCAGCAGTGGGTTTCCACCGCTGACATCGAAGCAACGCCCGACGAAACCGGTCGCCGAATCCAGGCCGCCCTCCTGGTCGAACAGGTCGGACACGCCCGCGCGCGACAACGGCCCGAGGGTGATCCGCCGCTGGGGTTGCCTGGTCACCTCGGCCCGTAGCAACGGCCGGGCCAGACTCGGCCGTTGCCACTCAGTCATTACCAGCAGCACCCGCGCGGACCGCATCCGCCGTCGGAGACTCAGCAGGACCTGCAGCGAATCGGCGTCTACGAACTGGATGTCATCAACGAGGATCACCAGCGGGTTGTCGTTGGCCAAGCCGAGCAGCGCCGAGGTCAGACTCTGCACCATCCGTACGTCCGCATAGCGCAGCACCGTACGATCGGGGTGGGCCTCGCCCACCTCCTCGGCACCGCCGGGGCCGGTAGGCTCCGACTCGGAACTGGCAAACTTGGCCAACCGGTCGGCGAGGTCGGGCTGAAGGGCCACGTCAAAAAGCAACTGACCGATGACACCCATGCGGAGTGCCCGTTCAGCGTGAGCGCCGGTCGCGCTCAACAGGGTCGACCCGGATTGGATGACCTGCTCGGTGAACGCCTGCAGCAACTCCGTCTTGCCGCTGGCGAGCCCACCACCGATGACCACTGTCTGGCCCCGGCCGGTCTCGCACTCCTTCAGGGAGTCACCCAAGCACCCGAGCTCGACATCTCTTTCTATCAGCATATTGGCAAACTCAATCCTTGGTCAACCAGTTGCTTCAAGATCACTCGCGGTCGATTTTAGAGTAGATCAGCGACGAGAGCAACTCTCGCGTTGGATGTCCGACAGCCCTATCGCCGGCCGATACCGTCCAGATAACCAGCGACGAGGATCGACACCGGGCCACCGTCAACTGCTGACGAAACAACAAGACTCCGCGGTCGCCGCGTCAACCGCCGGTGGAGCGCGCCACCCCAGGCTCGGGCGTCCACAGTGCTCACGGCGATTGTGGATCAGGAACAGGCAATACCGACTGCCTTCGATTCATAATGCCTGCCGGCACGCGACACCGCAGCAATAGCTACTATTGATTGATGGCCATGCCGACATGTCGCCACCCAGATTGGTGACGGGGGCGCGATCGGCCAGAGCAAACATTCCTTTACACGCCAGCAAACCGGGCAAACACGAATGCAATCACCGCGCCGCCATACATTCACCTCAGCAAACGTTCAGAGTACGATGACAATGGACATGTCATAATAATCAGACAAAAAACCGAAGATCACGGAGCGCCAGGACCAAGCTCCTCGTCGAGGATGTCGAAGAGTTCGACCGCGCTCGCGTCTGCGAGCCCCGCCGACTGCGGTTCGCGCTCCGAGGTCGAGTCCCAGCGCGTCACGAGCGCGCGCAGCCGGGCCACGAGCGCCGACCGCTGCTCGGGCGATGACCCCGAATCCGCCAGCAGCCTCTCTAGCCGAGCAAGCGGCTCCGCGGCCCCGTCAGCATCGCCGGCATTGTCGGCAGGATCTGCGAACAGCCGTGACTCGAGCCAGGTCGCCAGTGTCTCTACCGACGGGTGGTCGAAGATCAACGTCGCCGGCATGGGCTCACCAGTGACCGACGCCAGCCGGTTCCGAAGTTCCAACGCGGTCAGCGAGTCGAACCCAAGGTCCAAGAAGCCGCGTCCTAGATCGACCGCGCTCGGATCGCGATGGCCCAGTACCTGCGCAGCCTCCGCCTGGATCAGCGCCCGGAGCCGCTCCTGACGCTCCGCCGCGGAGAGATCGGCGAGCAGTTGCCACCCTTCTTTCCCGTCCCCGGGAGCGGCGTCACCCAACTCCTCGGCAGCCCTCGGGCCGCGATCCCCTAAACCGACCAAGTCCCGAAAGACCGCAGGCACCGGCTGGCCGGAAGTCCGCACCGCCGCCACATCGATCCGGGCCGGCACCAGCGCGGCATAGTCGCTGGTGAGGGCCGAGTCGAACATCCTCAGCCCGTCCTCGACCCGTAACGGGGCGATACCCCCGCGGGCAAGCCGTGCGAGATCGGCTTCGCCCAGCCGCCCCGCCATCTGGCTACCCACCGTCTCGGGGTTCTCCCACAGCCCCCACGCCAGCGAGACAGCCGGCAGCCCCTGTGCCCGGCGATACTCCGCCAACCCGTCCAGGGCCGCGTTCGCCGCCGCATAACCTCCCTGACCAGCGGCTCCCGCTATCCCCGCGATCGAGGAGAAGAAGATCAGCGGCACCTCCCCCAACAACTCGTGCAACCCCCACGCACCATCCACCTTCGCCGACAAAACCCGCCCCAACCGCTCCATCGACAACCCACTCACCACCCCGTCATCCACCACTCCAGCCGCATGCACCACCCCCGACAACCCACCACCAACCTCACCCAACAACCCCACCAACGCCTCCCGATCACCCACATCACACCCAAACACCCGCACCCGCGCACCAACCGACTCCAACTCCCCCACCAAACCCTCAACCCCCACCGCACCCCACCCACGACGACTCACCAACACCACATCCCGCACCCCACACCCCACCACCAAATGCCGCGCCACCAACGCCCCCAAACCACCCGTACCACCAGTCACCAACACCGCACCACCACCAAAACCACCAACCGACCCACCACTGCCCACCGACCCCGCCACCTCCGACACCCGCACCAACCGCGGCACAAACACCCCACCACCCCGTACCACCACCTCAGGCTCACCCTCACCCACCAACCCCCCAACCACACCCGCAACATCCCCCACACCATCCACATCCACCAACCCGAACCGACCAGGATTCTCCGCCTCCGCAGCCCGGACCAACCCCCACACGGCGCTGTTGATGATCTCGGTCCGCTCCCCGTTGCCACCGCGAGTCATCACCATCAATCTCATGCCCACGAAGCGGCCGCCGGCGAGCCAGGCTTGGATCATCTCCAAGACCTTGGACAGACTGTCCCGAAGCTGCTGCTCGAAACCGTCCGTACCGGTCGCGTCACACTGCCACCAGACGAGTTCGGGGGCCGCGCCCCCGGCCAGGGCAAGACCGAGCGAGTCCAGGTCCGGGTAGACCGCGGCCATACGCGCCTTCGACCCCATGCCGCTCCAGAGGTCACGCTCACCCAAGAACACCAGATTCCCAGGTTGCGGTGACGACGAGGCGGGTCGGCGAGGCACCAGCGCAACCCGGTACATCGACTCCGGCCGCTGCGACCGAAACATCTCCCGGTCCACCGGGCGAGCAACGACCGAACCCACGCTCGCCAACAACTGCCCTTCCGAGTCCCGAAGCTCGATCCCGATCGAGTCGTCAGCGTGTCTGGTCACGGCGGCGGAGACGACACCGTGCGAAGCCCCATGAACCTCGACATCGTTCCAAACAAACGGGAGCTCGACGGCGCCGCCGCCACCACGGGACACCAGCGGATGCATGGCGGCGTCCAGCACCGCAGGGTGCGGACCGCACCATTGCCCTGAACCGCCACCATCACCGTCCAGCTCGACGAAGGTCCAGGCGGCGGTCGCACTGGCAGAACGGACCCGACGGAACTCGACGCCGTACGCCAGCCCTTCCTTCGCCAAGCCGGCGTACATATCAGCCGCCGTACCGATGGTCGGCTCGGCCGCCTCCGAGCGCTCCGACGCCGTTGTTGCGGCGAGCGCAGCCACCCCATTCGGGGCCAGGCTGCCCCTGGCATGTTGAACCCATTCAGAAGATCCTTCGGGCCGGGAGCACACGACAAACCCGCGTTCACCCTCCCCGCCCGGGTCGGCTACCACTACCTGGACCGCGACTCCGCCCGACTCCGGCAGCAGCAATGGGGACTCAAGCACCAACTCACGTATGGCGGAGCAGCCAACCCAGGCACCAGCGGCCAGGCCCAACTCGACGAAGACGGTCCCGGGAACGACGACGGTTCCGTGGACCTGGTGATCAGCAAGCCACGGGTGCGTCGTCATCGACCACCGACCTGTCAACACCAGACCATCGTCGACAGCGCTGGGCACGGCCGCCGCCAATAGCGGGTGCCCGACCGCCTGCTGGCCAACCACGGTGACATCGCTACCACTGGGCATTGGGTCCAGCCAGTACCGCTGGTGTTGGAACGCATACGTCGGCAGATCCACCCACCGACCACCAACCAACACCCGAGACCAATCCACCACCCCACCCGACACCCACACCCGCGACACACCCACCAACAACCCCTCCACCTCACCCAACCCACCAACCCCACCCAACAACGACGCAAACACCAACCCACCAACCCCACCCTCAGACCCCTCCACCACCCGCCGCGCCAAACCACCCAACACCCCACCCGGCCCCACCTCCACAAACCGCGACACACCCAACCCCCGCAAACAACCCACCACATCACCAAACCTCACCTCAGACCGCACCTGCGACACCCAATACCCCGGATCCGACCACTCCCCACCCACCACCCCACCCAACACCGACGACACCGCCACCACCCCACCCGAAACCCCACCCCAACCCAACCCACCAATCGCCTCCCCAAACTCACCCAACATCGGCTCCATCAACCCCGAATGAAACGCATGCGACACCCGCAACCACGACACCCGCGCACCCAACCCCTCCAACACCCCCACCACCGACACCACACACTCCTCCACACCCGACAACACCAACTCACCACCACCATTCACCGCAGCCACATCCACACCATCCACTAACAAACCCCGCACCCGCTCCTCCCCCACACCCGACACCGCCACCATCACCCCACCCGACGGCAACCCATCCATCAACCCACCCCGCACCGCCACCAACCGACACGCATCCTCCAACCCCAACACCCCCACCACATACGCCGCCGCCACCTCACCCACCGAATGCCCCACCACCACATCCACACCCACACCCCACGACTCCAACAACCGAAACAACGCCACCTCCACCGCAAACAACCCCGCCTGCGCAAACACCGTCCGATCCACATCACCACCCACACCCTCAAACACCACACCCCGCAACCCACACCCCAACAACCCATCAAACACCCCACACACCTCATCAAACACCTCACGAAACACACCAAACGCCCCATACAACCCACGACCCATACCCACCCGCTGCGACCCCTGACCCGAAAACATAAACACCGTCCGACCACCCACCACCTCACCCAACACCACCGAACCACCCACACCCACCACCTCACCACCACCACCAGCAACCCCCGACAACAAACCCACCACCCCACCAACACCACCATCAACACCACCACCATCAGCCACCACCACCGCCCGACACCCCAACCCCGCCCGACCCACACCCAACGACCAACCCACATCACCCAAACCCACACCCCCACCACCCACCAAACCCACCAACCCACCCAACTGCCCCCGCAACCCACCCCAACCCACACCCGACACCGGCAACACCACCGGCAACCCACCACCAACAGCAGCAGCCTCCCCCGCCGACACCTCCACCGGCGACCCCGCCGACACCCCCGCCTCCACCGGCGGCGCCTCCTCAACGATCACATGCGCATTCGTCCCACTAATCCCAAACGACGACACCCCCGCCCGCCGCACCCGACCACCCACCGAACGCCACTCCACCGCCTCCCGCAACAACTCCACCCCACCAGACGACCAATCCACCTCACCCGACGGCACATCCACATGCAACGTCCGCGGCAACCACCCAAACCGCAACGCCAACACCATCTTGATCACACCAGCCACCCCAGCCGCCGCCTGCGCATGACCAATATTCGACTTCAACGACCCCAACCACAACGGACCCACCCCACCCCGACCCCGCCCATACGTCCCCAACAACGCCCCCACCTCAATCGGATCCCCCAACGACGTCCCCGTCCCATGCCCCTCCACCACATCCACATCCCCCACCCCCACACCAGCCGACCCCAACGCCGCCCGAATCACCCGCTCCTGCGCCGGACCATTCGGCGCCGTCAACCCATTCGACGCCCCATCCTGATTCACCGCCGAACCCCGCACCACCGCCAACACCCGACGACCCGCCGCCCGCGCATCCGACAACCGCTCCAACAACAGCAGTCCAACCCCTTCAGACCACCCAGTCCCGTTGGCGCCCTCCCCGAAGGCACGGCAACGACCATCCGGGGACAGCGCCCGCTGTTCGGAGAACTCCACAAACATCGCTGGTGTGGCCATTACTGTTACCCCACCCGCCAACGCCATACTGCACTCGCCACTACGCAACGCCTGCACCGCCTGATGCAACGCCACCAACGACGACGAACACGCCGTATCCACCGTCACCGCCGGCCCCTCCAGACCAAGGTGATACGCCACCCGACCAGAGACCAGACTTCCCCCGCTGCCGTTCGGGCCATAGTCGTGGTACATCACCCCGGCGTACACACCGGTAGCACTACCCCGCAGCCCCGAAGGATCTATGCCAGCTCGCTCGATTGTCTCCCACGCGGTTTGCAACACAAGCCGTTGCTGCGGGTCCATCGACAAGGCCTCACGCGGGCTGATCCCAAAGAACTCCGCGTCGAAGTTCGCGGCATCGTACAAGAAGCCGCCTTCGGCAACATAGCTCGTGCCCGACCGCTCTGCCTCTGGGTCGAAGAGCCTCTCAATGTCCCAGCCTCGATCCCGAGGGAATGGACCCACCGCATCCGCACCCGACCACACCAACTCCCAGAGATCTTCGGGCGAGGTCACACCTCCCGGCAACCGACACCCCATCCCCACAATCGCCACCGGATCGTCGTGGTCGGGCTGCGCTGAATCCGTCGCTGGGGCGACGTCTGGTGCGACCTGGCCGTACAGTTCGGCCGCCAGATGGGAAGCGACTTCACGACAGGTTGGATAGTCGAATATGAGCGTCGCCGGCAGCCGCAATCCAGTGGTCGAGCCGAGCTGGTTCCGCAGTTCAATTGCTGCCAGCGAATCGAAGCCGAGCTCTTTAAAAGGTCGGTCCGGTTGGATCGCAGTGGTGTCACCATGGCCCAAGACGGCTGCGACCTGCTCGGTGACAAGCTTCATCAGGTCCACACGCTGCGGCGAGGAAACATCGCGATCGCTCAGTCGCTCCGGAGTGGCGATCGCCGCGCTCCGCCGCTGCGACGGCACCAGTCCGCGAAGCGTGGCGGGCAGGTCAGCAGAACGACTCCGGAGCGCTGCTCCGCTCAGTTCCACAGGGACGATCACCCCCTGGGGCATCGACAGCACCGCGTCGAACGTCGCCAGCGCCACTGCGGTGCTCATCGGCGGAGTCCCGAGCCGAGCAAGCCGTTGCCGGCCGGACTCGCCCAGCTCGCCCGCCATACCGCCCGCTTCGGCCCAGGGCCCCCAGGCCAATGCCAGCCCCGGCAGTCCGTGGAGAGAGCGGAACTCCGCTAGGCCATCCAGGAACGCATTAGCGGCCGCGTAACTCGCCTGCCCGGCAGCCAGAACGCTACTGGCCGCGGAGGAGAAGAGGATGAAAGCGCTCAGGCTCATCTCCGCGGTCAATTCGTGAAGGTGCCATGCGGCGTCGACCTTGGCCCGCAGTACATTTCGAATCTGGGTGTCCGTGACGCTGTCGATGGGGGACGCATCGGACACGCCGGCGACGTGGATCACGGCGGTAACGGGATGCTCAGCGGGGACAGCTTCGATCGCCCGCGCCAGCTCCTCACGGTCGGCCACGTCGCAGGCGAGGATCGCGACCGACGCGCCTGCCGCGGCAAGTTCATCGCGGAGTTCAGCGGCACCGGGCGCCGCTGGACCCCGCCGGCTGAGCAGCATCAGTTGTCGAACCGAGTGCTCCGACACCAGGTGACGAGCCAGCGCCCCGCCTAGGCCACCGGTGCCTCCAGTGATCAAGACCGTACCTTCAGCACCCAACCTCGCGCGGACGTCAGATCGGGGCTGGGCTTCGCCCAGCCTCGGCACCAGGATCTCCCCCTCGCAGATGGCGAGCTCGGGTTCCCCACCGTGACCGATCGCGGCCAGGACACCCCGGATTGACATCTCGTTCTGGTCGATGTCCAGCAGCGTGAAACGGCCCGGATGCTCAGCCTGAGCGGCTCGTACCAGTCCCCACACTGGGCTCTGCGCGGGAGAGATGTCACTGCCGTCGATGGCGCGGGTGGCGCACCGGGTTACGATGACTAGTCTGGTGTTTTCCAGTCGAGCATCACGGAGCCATGCCTGCAGTTCCGCTACGACTACAGACACAATTCGCTGGACCAGGCTCGGCAACTCGACGTTCGGCCCTGCAGGAGCATCGCTGGCGTCCCCGCGAGCGGCCTCTTCCACAGCGGATACATCGAGCACTGCCCCGACCGGAGGCGCTGCACGACCATCAAGGGAGTGGATGAGCGCCCCGACCGAGGGGTAGGTGCCAACCTCGCCGAGAATGCTTCGGCGAGGTCCGTCGGTTGCGCCGCTGGCAATCTCGACCCACCCTGCGCTGTCCGCCGGAAGGGCTGGTTCGCTCACGTGATGCCAATTCATCCGGTAGAGATGCCCCGACCTGGTGCCAATGTCGTCAATAGCCACTGGCCGGCTCACCACTGAGCGGACAGACACGACAGGGTCACCGGCCAGGTCATAGGCGACAAGCGAGGTTTCCTCGTCGCCCCGAAGACGACGAACGCACGCCCGAACCGCCCGCGCACCGTGAGCGTGCAGACGCACATCATTCCACACAAACGGCATCAAAGCGGTCTGTTGGTCGAGATCCTCAACAAGACCGGCATGGAAAATTGCGTCGAAGAGTGCCGGATGCAGACCAAACCCGGAACCATCAACCCCCTCCGGCAACACCACCTCCGCAAACACCTCATCACCACGCCGCCACGCCCCCCGCAAACCCCGAAACACCGGACCATAGCCATAACCCCGAACACCCAACCGCTCATACGCATCACCCACCTCCAACCGCACCCCACCCACCGGCGGCCACTCACCCAACACACCAACCCCACCACCCAAACCACCCGAACCCAACACACCCACCCCATGCCGAACCCACTCCCGCCCCACAACCCCATCCTGAACACACGAATACACAGCCACCGACCGACCACCCACACCATCCACACCACCCACCACCACCTGCACCGCCACACCACCCGACTCCGGCAACACCAACGGCGCCTCCAACGCCAACTCCCGCACCACCGAAGCCCCAACCCGCTCACCCGCATGCAAAACCAACTCAACAAACGCCGTCCCCGGCACAATCACCCGCCCCTGCACCACATGATCAGCAAGCCACGGATGCGTCGCCAACGACCACCGCCCCGTCAACACCGCACCGTCCGAGTTGGGATCCGGGATCGCGGCAGCCAGCGCCGAATGGTCGATCGGCGCCAGGCCTGCTCGCTCAAGGCCCGCATGTGACGTGGTTGAGGAGGCGTTCCAGTACCGCTGGTGTTGGAACGCATACGTCGGCAGATCCACCCACCGACCACCAACCAACACCCGAGACCAATCCACCACCCCACCCGACACCCACACCCGCGACACACCCACCAACAACCCCTCCACCTCACCCAACCCACCAACCCCACACCCAACAACGACGCAAACACCAACCCACCAACCCCACCCTCAGACCCCTCCACCACCCGCCGCGCCAAACCACCCAACACCCCACCCGGCCCCACCTCCACAAACCGCGACACACCCAACCCCCGCAAACAACCCACCACATCACCAAACCTCACCTCAGACCGCACCTGCGACACCCAATACCCCGGATCCGACCACTCCCCACCCACCACCCCACCCAACACCGACGACACCGCCACCACCCCACCCGAAACCCCACCCCAACCCAACCCACCAATCGCCTCCCCAAACTCACCCAACATCGGCTCCATCAACCCCGAATGAAACGCATGCGACACCCGCAACCACGACACCCGCGCACCCAACCCCTCCAACACCCCCACCACCGACACCACACACTCCTCCACACCCGACAACACCAACTCACCACCACCATTCACCGCAGCCACATCCACACCATCCACTAACAAACCCCGCACCCGCTCCTCCCCCACACCCGACACCGCCACCATCACCCCACCCGACGGCAACCCATCCATCAACCCACCCCGCACCGCCACCAACCGACACGCATCCTCCAACCCCAACACCCCCACCACATACGCCGCCGCCACCTCACCCACCGAATGCCCCACCACCACATCCACACCCACACCCCACGACTCCAACAACCGAAACAACGCCACCTCCACCGCAAACAACCCCGCCTGCGCAAACACCGTCCGATCCACATCACCACCCACACCCTCAAACACCACACCCCGCAACCCACACCCCAACAACCCATCAAACACCCCACACACCTCATCAAACACCTCACGAAACACACCAAACGCCCCATACAACCCACGACCCATACCCACCCGCTGCGACCCCTGACCCGAAAACATAAACACCGTCCGACCACCCACCACCTCACCCAACACCACCGAACCACCCACACCCACCACCTCACCACCACCACCAGCAACCCCCGACAACAAACCCACCACCCCACCAACACCACCATCAACACCACCACCATCAGCCACCACCACCGCCCGACACCCCAACCCCGCCCGACCCACACCCAACGACCAACCCACATCACCCAAACCCACACCCCCACCACCCACCAAACCCACCAACCCACCCAACTGCCCCCGCAACCCACCCCAACCCACACCCGACACCGGCAACACCACCGGCAACCCACCACCAACAGCAGCAGCCTCCCCCGCCGACACCTCCACCGGCGACCCCGCCGACACCCCCGCCTCCACCGGCGGCGCCTCCTCAACGATCACATGCGCATTCGTCCCACTAATCCCAAACGACGACACCCCCGCCCGCCGCACCCGACCACCCACCGAACGCCACTCCACCGCCTCCCGCAACAACTCCACCCCACCAGACGACCAATCCACCTCACCCGACGGCACATCCACATGCAACGTCCGCGGCAACCACCCAAACCGCAACGCCAACACCATCTTGATCACACCAGCCACCCCAGCCGCCGCCTGCGCATGACCAATATTCGACTTCAACGACCCCAACCACAACGGACCCACCCCACCCCGACCCCGCCCATACGTCCCCAACAACGCCCCCACCTCAATCGGATCCCCCAACGACGTCCCCGTCCCATGCCCCTCCACCACATCCACATCCCCCACCCCCACACCAGCCGACCCCAACGCCGCCCGAATCACCCGCTCCTGCGCCGGACCATTCGGCGCACTGAAACCACTTGACGCCCCATCCTGATTCACCGCCGAACCCCGCACCACCGCCAACACCCGACGACCCGCCGCCCGCGCATCCGACAACCGCTCCAAAACCAGCACACCAGCGCCCTCCGCCCACCCCGTACCATCCGCATCCGCCGAAAACGACTTACACCGACCATCCCGCGCCAACCCTTGTTGCCGACTAAACTCCACAAAGGTCTCCGGTGTGGCCATCACCGTCACCCCACCCACCAACGCCATACCGCACTCGCCACTACGCAACGCCTGCACCGCCAGATGCAACGCCACCAACGACGACGAACACGCCGTATCCACCGTCACCGCCGGCCCCTCCAGACCAAGGTGATACGCCACCCGACCAGAGACCAAACTTCCGTCGCTGTTGCTTCCGGCATAGTCGTGGTACATCACCCCGGCGTACACACCGGTACGGCTCCCCCGCAGCCCCGAAGGATCAATACCCGCCCGCTCCAACGCCTCCCACGACACCTCCAACAACAACCGCTGCTGCGGATCCATCGCCAACGCCTCACGCGGACTAATCCCAAAAAACTCCGCATCAAAACCAGCCGCGTCATACAGAAACCCACCCTCCACCACATAACTCGACCCCGCCCGCTCCCCATCCGGATCAAACAACCCCTCCACATCCCACCCACGATCCCGCGGAAACGGACCCACCGCATCCACACCCGCCCACACCAAATCCCACAAATCCTCCGGAGACCCCACACCCCCCGGCAACCGACACCCCATCCCCACAATCGCGATCGGCTCGGTAGACGCTGCGGTCAAGCGATCGTTCTGCCGACGCAAACGTTCGTTTTCAAGCAGTGATTCACGGAGAGCTGCGACAACCTGGTCCGCGGAGGTGCTCATTGATTCACTCCTCTGGAAGGGTGTTATCCCGCTGGGCGAAGGCGGCACGGACCAGGTCGTCCACGTCCATCGACCTGATCGCTTCGGCACTCTCCTCGGTGGTGGCTGCCCCGGTGGCTGACTCGGCGGAGTCGCCGGATTCGGCTTCCGTGGCAGCAAGCGCCAACAGACTCTCTAACAGCCCTGCTTCCTGGAGCCGGGACACCGGGATAGAGCGGATGGCCCGGCGGCAGGCTTCCTCGTCTGTCTCCTCAACATCCTGCCCAGCCTCCGGGCAAAGCTCCGTACGAATCAGCTCGGCTAGCGGACGAGGCGACGGATAGTCGAAAATCAATGTGGCGGGAAGACGGAGGCCGGTGACCTTGGCCAGGCTGTTTCGAAGTTCCAGCGCGGACAGTGAATCCAGCCCCAGGTCCAGGAACCCCCGGTCCACATCAATCTTCTTGGGATCGACGATGCCGAGCACCGTCGCGACGTGGGTGCAGACCAGCTCCAGGGTGAACCTAATCTGATCGTCTCTCCGAAGACCGGCGAGCTGCTCAGCCATTGAGAGCTCGGTCGGTGCCGAGTCCGAGGCCGGCGTCAACGCCGCCGCAGCCGTCGGGTCCACTCCGGCGAGACTACGCAGTGCTGCCGGGACCTCCCCGATCCGTAGCCGGAGCGCATCACGGTCCACCGGCAGCGGGATGAGTACGGGAGCACCATGCGCGATGGCCACGTCGAAGAGCGCGAGCCCGTCGGCTGAGCTGAGCGGCAGCGTCCCCAACCGTCGGAGCCGTTCCAGGTCGACCTCGGTCAGCTGACTGGTCATGGCGCTCGCCGGCATGTGATCATCGACCTCGTCCGGTTGCCAGAGTCCCCAGGCCAGCGACACAGTCGGCAGCCCCTGCGCCCGGCGATACTCCGCCAACCCGTCCAGGGCCGCGTTCGCCGCCGCATAACCTCCCTGCCCAGCAGCGTCGACCGTGCCGGACGCCGACGAGAAGAAGATCAGCGGCACCTCCCCCAACAACTCGTGCAACCCCCACGCACCATCCACCTTCGCCGACAAAACCCGCCCCAACCGCTCCACCGACAACCCACTCACCACCCCGTCATCCACCACTCCAGCCGCATGCACCACCCCCGACAACCCACCACCAACCTCACCCAACAACCCCACCAACGCCTCCCGATCACCCACATCACACCCAAACACCCGCACCCGCGCACCAACCGACTCCAACTCCCCCACCAAACCCTCAACCCCCACCGCACCCCACCCACGACGACTCACCAACACCACATCCCGCACCCCACACCCCACCACCAAATGCCGCGCCACCAACGCCCCCAAACCACCCGTACCACCAGTCACCAACACCGCACCACCACCAAAACCACCAAATCCGCCCTGGCTGGCGCCTGCTGGAACCAGCCGAGGTACGGTCACTGTGCCGTCCGGAGTCACGAGAAGCTCCGGCTCGTCGGCGGGGAGCCGCCGGGGCAGCGCTGCCGAAGGTGACTTGTGCAGCATTGCGAACTGCCCTGGGTTCTCCGACTCGGCGGCTCGAACCAGTCCAGCCACGGCACGAGCGATCACGCCGATGGGGGACGGCTCCGGGCATTCGGCGACCAGCACTAGCCGCGACTCGACCAGTCGAGGGTCGCTCAACCACTCCTGAATCAGCTCGAGCACCTCTGCCAACACTCGACGCAGCCGCTCCGGCAAGGTAGCTGACGTATCGTCAATCAGTTCCGTGGCGATGGTGTAGGCGACCAGCTCCGGTGAAGGCTGGCCATTGTCCAAGCTGGCGCGTAGGGCGGCGAGGCTAGCCGGTTTGGCAAAGCCCGCTGTCGACTCTTCAGAGCCGCCTCGCCCGATCATTGCGGAGCTCACAGCCACACCGTCAGGCAACGTGGCTGACTGCCACTCGATCCGGAAGAGCGAGTCGGGCGGGGCCCCGCCCGAGGCAAGCTGGGCGGCGGTTACTGGACGTAGCGACAACGAGCCGATACTCGCGACCGGTTGCCCCGCAGAGTCGAAGAGTCGCAGCGAGATCGCTCCGTTGTCGCCGCAACGGCTGACGCGAACGCGCACCGCTGCCGCACCACCCGATTGGAGCACCACGTTCTGCCACGCGAAGGGAACCAGAGTAGTCGCACTCGGATCGGACTCATCTGCGACGAAGCCCGCGGCGTCAAGCGCAGAGTCGAGAAGGGCGGGGTGAAGACCGAATGACCGCGCCGCCGTTATCTCACCGTCGGGCAATGCCACTTCGCCATAGACCTCGTCGCCGACGCGCCACGCCACGCGTAGCCCTTGGAACAATGGCCCGTAGCCGTAGCCATCTTCGGCGGCTCGCTGATATGCGCTGGTGATGTCCAGGGGATCGGCGCCCGGCGGCGGCCACACGCCGACGTATAGCTCCGGCTGGCCGCTTCCGCTACCAAGCAGGCCGCTAGCGTGCCGTGCCCAGGCGCCCGGGTCGTCGGCCCGCGTTTCGTCTCTTGAGTAGATAGTCAAGGGCCGTTTCCCGTCATCACCCTTGCCTCCGACGATCACCTGCACGGTCACTGCGGCGGCGGAGTTGAGCAGGAGTGGAGCCTCCTGAGTCAGCTCACGTAGCTCTCCCGCGGCGAGTCGCTCTCCGGCAGTCAACGCCAACTCCACGAAGAGCGATCCGGGCACCACAACCGTCCCGTGAACCATGTGGTCGCCGAGCCACGGATGCGTCGCCAGTGACCAGCGCCCCGTCAACACCACACCATCGTCGACAGCGCTGGGCACGGCCACCGACAGCAACGGATGCTCAACCCCGGTGAGTCCCACTTCGGCCAAGTCGCCCGACGTTGTAGCTCCGTCCATGAGCCAGTAGCGCTGGCGTTGGAACGCATACGTCGGCAGATCCACCCACCGACCACCAACCAACACCCGAGACCAATCCACCACCCCACCCGACACCCACACCCGCGACACACCCACCAACAACCCCTCCACCTCACCCAACCCACCAACCCCACCCCACAACGACCCAACCACCAACCCACCACCATCACCCGCCACACCACCACCATCACCCTCACGAACCACCCCAGCCCACACCCCACCCGGACCCACCTCCACAAACCGCGACACACCCAACCCCCGCAAACAACCCACCACATCACCAAACCTCACCCCAGCACCCACCTGCGACACCCAAAACCCCGGATCCGACCACTCCCCACCCACCACCCCACCCAACACCGACGACACCGCCACCACCCCACCCGAAACCCCACCCAAACCCAACCCACCAACCAACTCACCAAACCCACCCACCCCACCCGACTCCACAACCCCCGCCCCACCAACCACCAACCGACACGCATCCTCCAACCCCAACACCCCCACCACATACGCCGCCGCCACCTCACCCACCGAATGCCCCACCACCACATCCACACCCACACCCCACGACTCCAACAACCGAAACAACGCCACCTCCACCGCAAACAACCCCGCCTGCGCAAACACCGTCCGATCCACATCACCACCCACACCCTCAAACACCACACCCCGCA
Organism: Natronosporangium hydrolyticum; assembly: GCF_016925615.1. Taxonomy (NCBI): domain Bacteria; kingdom Bacillati; phylum Actinomycetota; class Actinomycetes; order Micromonosporales; family Micromonosporaceae; genus Natronosporangium; species Natronosporangium hydrolyticum. The sequence goes on along the minus strand of NZ_CP070499.1, from coordinate 1,494,276 downwards.
ACCCACACCCCAACAACCCATCAAACACCCCACACACCTCATCAAACACCTCACGAAACACACCAAACGCCCCATACAACCCACGACCCATACCCACCCGCTGCGACCCCTGACCCGAAAACATAAACACCGTCCGACCACCCACCACCTCACCCAACACCACCGAACCACCCACACCCACCACCTCACCACCACCACCAGCAACCCCCGACAACAAACCCACCACCCCACCAACACCACCATCAACACCACCACCATCAGCCACCACCACCGCCCGACACCCCAACCCCGCCCGACCCACACCCAACGACCAACCCACATCACCCAAACCCACACCCCCACCACCCACCAAACCCACCAACCCACCCAACTGCCCCCGCAACCCACCCCAACCCACACCCGACACCGGCAACACCACCGGCAACCCACCACCAACAGCAGCAGCCTCCCCCGCCGACACCTCCACCGGCGACCCCGCCGACACCCCCGCCTCCACCGGCGGCGCCTCCTCAACGATCACATGCGCATTCGTCCCACTAATCCCAAACGACGACACCCCCGCCCGCCGCACCCGACCACCCACCGAACGCCACTCCACCGCCTCCCGCAACAACTCCACCCCACCAGACGACCAATCCACCTCACCCGACGGCACATCCACATGCAACGTCCGCGGCAACCACCCAAACCGCAACGCCAACACCATCTTGATCACACCGGCGACACCACCTGCAGCCTGCGCGTGACCAATATTCGACTTGATAGAACCCAGCATTAGCGGACGTTCCCGACCCTCGCCGTACGTCGCCAACAGCGCCTGAGCCTCGATGGGGTCCCCGAGTCTCGTGCCAGATCCGTGGGCCTCAACCGCGTCGACATCCTGGGTCGACAGACCTGCCGAGGCCAAGGCCTTTCGGATGACCCGCTCCTGCGACGGACCATTCGGAGCGGTCAAACCGTTCGACGCCCCATCCTGATTCACCGCCGAACCCCGCACGACCGCCAAAACCGGATGATCGTTTCGCCGTGCGTCGGAGAGACGTTCCACCAACAGCAGGCCGACGCCCTCGGCCCATCCCACACCATCGGCCGCCGAAGCGAAGGACTTGCATCGACCGTTCGGCGATAGAACCCCCTGCCGGCTCGAATCGACGAAAAGATCCGTCGTGGAGAGTACGGTAACGCCACCGGCCAAAGCCATACTGCACTCGCCGTTCCGAACCGACTGGGCAGCTAGGTGAAGCGCGACAAGCGATGATGAGCACGCGGTGTCGATAGTCATTGCCGGGCCTTCCAGTCCCATAAGGTAGGAGACCCGACCAGAAACGACGCTGCCTGAGCTTCCGTTCGCCAGGTAGCCGATAACGTCTTTAGGCGGTTGCTTCAACCGCGGCCCGTAATCGTCATACATGACACCAGCGAAAACGCCGGTGTTGCTTCCGCGCATTGACGTCGGATCAATGCCCGCCCGCTCGAATGCCTCCCAGGCCGCCTCTAGCAGGAGTCGCTGCTGTGGGTCCATGGCGAGCGCTTCCCGGGGGCCAATCCCAAAGAACTCCGGGTCGAACGCGGCGGCATCGTGGAGAAAGCCACCTTCGCGGGTGTAACTCTTGCCGGCCTTCCCAGGCTCCGGGTCGTAGATCCCGGCGATATCCCAACCCCGATCTTCGGGGAACGAGGTAATCGCATCGACCTCGTCCATGAGGAGCTGCCACAGCTCCGCGGGCGTCGCTACCCCGCCGGCATACCGGCAGCTCATTCCGACGATCACCACCGGATCGTCGGTGGTCGCCGATGCTATCGGTACAGCCGAGACAACCTCGGCTTCAACCCGTTCACCGACGAGCTTCTCACGCAGGAACTCGGCCACCGACTGAGCGTTAGGGTAGTCAAATACAAGGGTCGCGGGGAGACTCAGGCCGGTCGTAGCACCCAGTGCATTTCGAAGTTCAACCGCAGCCAATGAGTCGAAGCCCAGCTCTTTGAAAGCCCGACGGGTGTCAAGCTCCTGAGCGTCCTCATAGCCGAGCACGGTGGCGACCTGGTCCCGAACCAGCTGCAGCAAGGTCCGGTCGATCTCGCCATCGGCGAGCGCGGAGAGCTGGCGGCCCAGTTCGGTCGCTGATCCACTCGCGCGGCTCGCTCTGCGCCGGTGCGGCTTGTGCGCGATGGACCGCAACATGGCTGGTATCGCGTCTGGTCGCCGGCCGATCGCAACCGGATCAACGCGGAGCGGCACCAGCACCGGCTCCTCCGAGCTGATAGCCAGGTCAAATAGTTCGATTCCCTCGGCCCGGGTCAGCGCGGGCATGCCCAGCCGCGCCATACGTCGAAGGTCACCGGCGGTGAGCTCGCCACCGAGCCCGGTGTTCTCCTGCCACATCCCCCACGCCAACGACTGCCCCGGCAGCCCCAACGCCCGACGATGCACCGCCAACGCGTCCAGGAACACATTCGCCGCCGCATAATCGCCCTGACCAGCCGCCAACACCAAACCACCCGCCGACGAGAACAACACAAACGCCGACAACTCCAAATCCCGCGTCAACTCATGCAAATACCACGCCCCACACACCTTCGACCGGAACACCTCACCCACCCCATCCGCATCCAACACATCAACCGTCCCCCCACCAGCCACCCCAGCCGCATGCACCACCCCCGACAACCCACCACCAACCTCACCCAACAACCCCACCAACGCCTCCCGATCACCCACATCACACCCAAACACCCGCACCCGCGCACCAACCGACTCCAACTCCCCCACCAAACCCTCAACCCCCACCGCACCCCACCCACGACGACTCACCAACACCACATCCCGCACCCCACACCCCACCACCAAATGCCGCGCCACCAACGCCCCCAAACCACCCGTACCACCAGTCACCAACACCGCACCACCACCAAAACCACCAACCGACCCACCACTGCCCACCGACCCCGCCACCTCCGACACCCGCACCAACCGCGGCACAAACACCCCACCACCCCGTACCACCACCTCAGGCTCACCCTCACCCACCAACCCCCCAACCACACCCGCAACATCCCCCACACCATCCACATCCACCAACCCGAACCGACCAGGATTCTCCGCCTCCGCAGCCCGGACCAACCCCCACAATGGGGCTCGGGCCAGTAGCGACCGCTGATGTGCTTCCTCGTCACCAGGTTCGTCCTGCGGCAGCATCACTCCGTTCTGAGTAACCACGATCAGCTGACAACTTGCCAGTCGGGGATCGGCAAGGAATTCTTGGATTGTCGCCATCACCGCCGCGGTCGCCGCCGCCGCTTCAATCGACGGGTCGAAGTCTCCCGCCGGGTCCGCCGGAGGCAGCCCAAGCAGCGCCAGCTCCGGTGCTACTCCGCCTTGATCCAGGGTCGCCCGCAATTCAGCCACGTCAGCGACCTGATGAGAGCCGTATTCGCCGAAGAGTGGCGCCCCGATGGTTACCAATCCCGCGGGGAGAGGCGTCCTCGTCACCGGCCTTGGCTGCCAGTCGATGCGCAGAAGGGACTCATGCCCGGCCGCCGGTCCGGCGGAGAGCTGGCCTTCCGAGACCGGACGCGAGACCAGCGAGCCAACCGCTGCAACCGGATTCCCCGCAACGTCGAAGATTTCTATCTTGGACAGTTCGTCGCCACGCAGGCGTCTGATTCGGACTCGAAGTGCTTGAGCGCCCTCAGCATGGAGTCGAACGTCATTCCACACAAACGGCATAAGTGTGGGTCCGTCACCGAGGAGATCCGCGTGCATAGCCGCGTCGAAGAGTGCCGGATGCAGACCAAACCCGGAACCATCAACCCCCTCCGGCAACACCACCTCCGCAAACACCTCATCACCACGCCGCCACGCCCCCCGCAACCCCCGAAACACCGGACCATAGCCATAACCCCGAACACCCAACCGCTCATACGCATCACCCACCTCCAACCGCACCCCACCCACCGGCGGCCACTCACCCAACACACCAACCCCACCACCCAAACCACCCGAACCCAACACACCCACCCCATGCCGAACCCACTCCCGCCCCACAACCCCATCCTGAACACACGAATACACAGCCACCGACCGACCACCCACACCATCCACACCACCCACCACCACCTGCACCGCCACACCACCCGACTCCGGCAACACCAACGGCGCCTCCAACGCCAACTCCCGCACCACCGAAGCCCCAACCCGCTCACCCGCATGCAAAACCAACTCAACAAACGCCGTCCCCGGCACAATCACCCGCCCCTGCACCACATGATCAGCAAGCCACGGATGCGTCGCCAACGACCACCGCCCCGTCAACACCACACCATCGTCGACAGCGCTGGGCACGGCCGCGGCCAATAGCGGGTGCCCGACCGACTGCTGGCCCGCCCCGGTTACATCGCCGCCACTGGGCAGGGACTCCAGCCAATACCGCTTGTGTTGGAACGCATACGTCGGCAGATCCACCCACCGACCACCAACCAACACCCGAGACCAATCCACCACCCCACCCGACACCCACACCCGCGACACACCCACCAACAACCCCTCCACCTCACCCAACCCACCAACCCCACCCCACAACGACCCAACCACCAACCCACCACCATCACCCGCCACACCACCACCATCACCCTCACGAACCACCCCAGCCCACACCCCACCCGGACCCACCTCCACAAACCGCGACACACCCAACCCCCGCAAACAACCCACCACATCACCAAACCTCACCCCAGCACCCACCTGCGACACCCAAAACCCCGGATCCGACCACTCCCCACCCACCACCCCACCCAACACCGACGACACCGCCACCACCCCACCCGAAACCCCACCCAAACCCAACCCACCAACCAACTCACCAAACCCACCCACCCCACCCGACTCCACAACCCCCGCCCCACCAACCACCAACCGACACGCATCCTCCAACCCCAACACCCCCACCACATACGCCGCCGCCACCTCACCCACCGAATGCCCCACCACCACATCCACACCCACACCCCACGACTCCAACAACCGAAACAACGCCACCTCCACCGCAAACAACCCCGCCTGCGCAAACACCGTCCGATCCACATCACCACCCACACCCTCAAACACCACACCCCGCAACCCACACCCCAACAACCCATCAAACACCCCACACACCTCATCAAACACCTCACGAAACACACCAAACGCCCCATACAACCCACGACCCATACCCACCCGCTGCGACCCCTGACCCGAAAACATAAACACCGTCCGACCACCCACCACCTCACCCAACACCACCGAACCACCCACACCCACCACCTCACCACCACCACCAGCAACCCCCGACAACAAACCCACCACCCCACCAACACCACCATCAACACCACCACCATCAGCCACCACCACCGCCCGACACCCCAACCCCGCCCGACCCACACCCAACGACCAACCCACATCACCCAAACCCACACCCCCACCACCCACCAAACCCACCAACCCACCCAACTGCCCCCGCAACCCACCCCAACCCACACCCGACACCGGCAACACCACCGGCAACCCACCACCAACAGCAGCAGCCTCCCCCGCCGACACCTCCACCGGCGACCCCGCCGACACCCCCGCCTCCACCGGCGGCGCCTCCTCAACGATCACATGCGCATTCGTCCCACTAATCCCAAACGACGACACCCCCGCCCGCCGCACCCGACCACCCACCGAACGCCACTCCACCGCCTCCCGCAACAACTCCACCCCACCAGACGACCAATCCACCTCACCCGACGGCACATCCACATGCAACGTCCGCGGCAACCACCCAAACCGCAACGCCAACACCATCTTGATCACACCAGCCACCCCAGCCGCCGCCTGCGCATGACCAATATTCGACTTCAACGACCCCAACCACAACGGACCCACCCCACCCCGACCCCGCCCATACGTCCCCAACAACGCCCCCACCTCAATCGGATCCCCCAACGACGTCCCCGTCCCATGCCCCTCCACCACATCCACATCCCCCACCCCCACACCAGCCGACCCCAACGCCGCCCGAATCACCCGCTCCTGCGCCGGACCATTCGGCGCCGTCAACCCATTCGACGCCCCATCCTGATTCACCGCCGAACCCCGCACCACCGCCAACACCCGACGACCCGCCGCCCGCGCATCCGACAACCGCTCCAAAACCAGCACACCAGCGCCCTCCGCCCACCCCGTACCATCCGCATCCGCCGAAAACGACTTACACCGACCATCGGCCGCCAACCCACGCTGCCGGCTGAAGTCCACGAAGGTGTCCGGTGTGGCCATCACGGTCACCCCACCCGCCAACGCCATGGCGCACTCGCCACTACGCAACGCCTGCACCGCCAGATGTAACGCCACCAACGACGACGAACACGCCGTATCCACCGTCACCGCCGGCCCCTCCAGACCAAGGTGATACGCCACCCGACCAGAGACAACGCTGGCCAGGCTCCCGTTACCGAGATATCCCGCGATGTCCTCGGGAACGGAGCCGAGGCGGCTCGCCCAGTCGTGGTACATCACCCCGGCATAGACACCGGTACGGCTCCCCCGCAGCCCCGAAGGATCAATACCCGCCCGCTCCAACGCCTCCCACGACACCTCCAACAACAACCGCTGCTGCGGATCCATCGCCAACGCCTCACGCGGACTAATCCCAAAAAACTCCGCATCAAAACCAGCCGCGTCATACAGAAACCCACCCTCCACCACATAACTCGACCCCGCCCGCTCCCCATCCGGATCAAACAACCCCTCCACATCCCACCCACGATCCCGCGGAAACGGACCCACCGCATCCACACCCGCCCACACCAAATCCCACAAATCCTCCGGAGACCCCACACCCCCCGGCAACCGACACCCCATCCCCACAATCGCGATCGGCTCGTCGGTCCCACGGTCGTGGACGACTACGGAAGGCGGGGGTGCCTCGGCCCCGACGACCCGCTCCAACACCACGGCGGCGACCGCATTAGGCGTTGGGTAGTCGAACACAAGCGTGGGAGGCAACGTAATCTTAAGCACCGAGCTGAGAGCGTTGCGGAGTTCGACGGCTGCGAGAGAGTCGAAACCCAGCTCGTTGAACGCGCGATCGGGATCGACCGCCTCCGGGTGGGCGTGGCCGAGCACCGCGGCGGTGTGTCCGAGCACAAGGGTGAGCGCCGCGCGCCGGCGCGCGGCGTCGGCCAGGTTCGACCAGCTCCGCGCGAGCGTCGGCCCCTCCCCGTCGACGCTTACCGTCGTTGCATGACGTGCCCGGTTGGAAACCCGAACAAGGCTACGCAGCAGTCCGGGGAGCTTCTCGCCCCGGGTCCGTAGCGCGGCCTCATCGATACCGACCGGGACATAGCAGCCGGAGTCTTCGGCCAGTGCTGCGTCGAGCAGTGCCAGGCTCCGCCGGGTGCGCAGCGGAGCCAAGCCAAGCCGGTCGATCCGCCGTCGGTCGCTGGCAGCGAGCTCGGCGCCCATGCCGTCCGCGTCCGACCAGAGCCCCCACGCCAGCGAGTGCGCCGGTCGGCCGGTGGCACGCCGATGCCCGGCCAGGGCGTCGAGGAAGGTGTTGGCGGCGGCATAGTTGGCCTGTCCCGCTCCGTCCAGCAGGCCAGCTGACGACGAGAACAGGACGAAGGCAGCCAGGTCCTGGTCAGCGGTGAGCTGGTGAAGGTGCCACGCAGCCGCTGCTTTGGGGGCGTGCACGGCGCGGATCTGCTCCGGGGTAAGGGATTCGACGAGTGCGTTGTCGAGGACCCCGGCGGCGTGGATGACGGCGTTGAGCGGCCGGTGCGCCGGGATGGTCGATAGCAGCGCCGCGAGCGCGCCCGGGTCGGTGAGGTCACAGGCGGCGACCGAGACCTCGGTGCCATAGGTCGCCAGCTCGGCGAGGAACTCGGTGGCGTCGGGCGCGGCCTCGCCCCGGCGGCTCACGAGCAGCAGGTGGCCGGCGCCATGCTCCGAGGCGAGGTGTCGGGCGACCGCCCGGCCCAGGCCGCCAGTGCCCCCGGTGATGAGAATCGTGCCGTGGCTGGCCCAGTCCGTCGGCAGTCGCCGCTGCGCCGGCTCCTCGTCGGCGGACGGCGCTACCCGGCCCAGCCGGGCGGTAAGCAGCGCGTTGTCTCGGTAGGCGAACTCCGTCTCGCCGGCACCGACCGCCTGTGCGAGTAGACGCCCCAGCCTGTCACCCGCCGGTACCGGCGCGCTCTCGTCGAGATCGAGCAGCAAGAACGCGCCGGGATGTTCGGCCTGGGCAGCGCGGACAAGACCCCACACACCCGCCTGCGCGAGCCCGGTGAGCTGGTCGGTGTCGGCGGCCGCGACGGCACCACGAGTGGTCACCACGAGCGGGGCATCGACCGTCCTCGGCCGCGACAGCCACTCGTGCAGCACCGCGAGCACGGTCGTCGTCGCCGCCTCGGCAGCGTCAGCGGTCGAGGCGCCGGGGGCCGGCTCCGAACAGTGGTAGACGGCCACCGTCGATGCCGGTTTGGTCTGCGCCTCCGGCTCCCAGTAAGCCCAGCCGACCGGTGTGGAGGGTGGGTCGGTCGGCACCGGCAACCAATTCACCTGGTACAGCGCACCGTCTGCCGGGTCGATGGCCGAGTCGGCAACCGGCTGCGCGGCGGCGGGCCGGGTGACGAACGCACCGACGCTCGCGACCGGGACACCGTTGATATCGGCCAGTTCGAGCTGAACCCCATCGCCGGCTTCAACTACCCGCGCCCGCACACTGGTAACGCCCAGGGAGTACCACTGGACGTGCTGCCAGGCGAACGGCAGTTGGATCCCTGGAGCCCCGTCGCCGCCGGTGAGCAATTCCGTCGACTGTAGGACGCCGTCGAGCAGGACCGGGTGCACGCCGAAGGAGCGGCCGTCGTGGACAGCCTCCGGCAGCCCGACATCGACGAACAACTCGTCGCCGCGGCGCCACGCGCCACGGAGGCTCTGGAACGCGGCCCCGTACTCGTATCCTTGCCGGGCGAGCGTCGGATACCAGTCGGCCAGGTCGATGGCGGCTGCCCCAGGGGGTGGCCACTCCGCCGCCCAGGCGGAGGTCACCGGCTCGGACCGGCTGGGGGTGCCGCCCAGGACGCCGCTGGCGTGGCGCACCCAGGTTGCCGCCGGTTCGGACGCGCTGGCGGACGCGTATATCTCGATGGCGCGTCGGCCAGTTTCGTCAGCGGCCCCGAGCACCACCTGCAGGACGGCAGCTCGTCCGGCCGGCATCGCCAACGGAGTCTGAAGCGTGAGCTCCTCAAGGTACGGTGTGCCCCCGGGTTCGCCCGCCTGGCGGGCCAGTTCGACGAACAGGGTGCCGGGCAGCAGTGGCTGCCCTGCGAGCACATGGTCGGCCAGCCACTGGTGGCCGGTCAGGCTGACCCGTCCGGTGAGAACGAGTCTGCCGTCGTTGGCGAGCTCGAGCTGGGAGGCGAGCACCGGGTGGTCGACCGGGGTCTGGCCGATGCCGGCTGCGCTTGCGGTGCTACCCGGTCCGAGCCAGTACCGTTGCCGCTGGAACGGGTAGGTCGGCAGGTCGACGAAGTCGGTGTCGCGGTGAGGGAAGAACCGTCGCCACGCGACTGGACGGCCCCGCAGGTGGAGCAGGGTGAGGGCTTCGACGATCTGCCGTGGTTCCTCGTGGCCCCGGCGGACCGCCGGGGTGAGCAGCGCCGTCTCCTGCTGGTCACCGGTAGTGGTCGGGCCCTGCGCCGCGAGGCACGCTCGCCCGAGCGTGGTCAGCACCGCGTCCGGGCCGAGTTCAAGGTAGGTGGTGACGCCGGCAGCGGCCAGCGCCCGCATCCCGTCCTGGAACCGGACCGCCCGGCGTACATGGTGAACCCAGTAGTCGGGCGAACTGTGTTCGCCGTCGGTGGCCCGCTCGCCGGAAACGTTCGAGACGATCGGGAGGCGAGGCTCGTGGAAGGTCAGGGTGCTGGCAACCCGGCGGAGCTTCTCCAGCATTGGTTCCATGAGCGGCGAGTGGAACGCGTGGGAGACGCGCAGCGGCAGGCAGCGACGTCCGTCGGCCTCAAGTTCGGCAGTTACCCGGGCGACCGCCGCTGAGTCGCCGGAGACCACGACCGCGGCTGGCCCGTTTACCGCGGCGATGTCGACCGCGCCGCCGGTGACTGCCAGCACGCGCCGGACATCGTCTTCCGGGGCGCTGATCGCCACCATCGCGCCGCCGGCCGGCAGCGCTTGCATCAGTTGGCCCCGGGCCGATACCAGCAGGGCCGCGTCGGGCAGGTCCAGGACACCGGCTACGTGGGCGGCGGTCAGCTCGCCGAGTGAGTGCCCTAGCAGTAGGTCGGGAGTGACGCCCCAGGATTCGAATTGACGGTAGAGTGCCACTCCGACGGCGAACAACGCCGCCTGGGCGTACTGGGTCTGGTCCAGCAGGGCCGCGGTGGCGGAGCCGGATTGGGCGAAGAGCACGTCGCGGACGGGTTGTTCGAAGTGGATGTCAAGATGGTCGAGCACCTCGTCGAGCGCCTCCGCGTAGACCGGGTAGGTCTGGTAGAGTTCGCGCCCCATGCCGGGTCGCTGCGCACCCTGGCCGGTGAAGAGAAACCCGAGCTTGCCGCCGCTCGGCGTAGCGGTGAGTAGTTCGGGGCCGGATCCGCCGTCGGCAACGGCCCGCATACCCCTTAGCGCCTCGGCGTGGTCGGCGGCGAGCACGGCGAGGCGCTCGGGTAGCCCCGCCCTTGCTTGCGCCAGCGTCCAGGCCAGCGCACCGGGTTCCCGCTCGGCTGCCAGGACCGGCGCGAGTTGTGCCGCCTGGGCTCGCAGCGCCTGCGGGCTGCGGGCCGAGAGAAGATAGGGAGCGACCGTTGGTGATCCGGGGGTCGGCGCCGCGTTCGTCGATGGGGGTGCTTCCTCGATGATGACGTGCGCGTTGGTACCACTTACCCCGAACGACGACACCCCGGCCCGCCGTCGACGATCTGTACCGGGCCATGGTTGCGCCTCGGTGAGGAGCTGTACCGCGCCGCTCTCCCAGTCCACGTGCGGGGTCGGTTCGTCGACGTGCAGGGTCCGGGGAAGGGCGTCGTGCCGCATCGCCAGAACCATCTTGATTACGCCAGCGGCACCGGCCGCCGCCTGTGCATGCCCGATGTTGGACTTGACCGATCCGAGCCACAACGGCGGCCGCTGCGGGTCTCGTCGCCCGTAGGTAGCGAGCAGCGCTTGCGCCTCGATCGGATCGCCCAGCCGGGTGCCAGTGCCGTGTGCTTCGACCACATCGACCTCGCCCACCGTGAGGCCGGCGTCCGCGAGCGCTTGCCGAATCACCCGTTGTTGCGACGGACCGTTCGGCGCGGTGAGGCCGTTGCTGGCACCATCCGAATTGATCGCCGAGCCACGGACAACCGCGAGCACCCGATGCCCATTGCGATGGGCGTCAGAGAGTCGCTCCAGCACGAAGATGCCGACGCCTTCGGCGAATCCGGTCCCGTCGGCCGCCGCTGCGAATGGCTTGCAGCGGCCGTCCGGGGCCAGCCCTCGTTGCCGGCTGAACGCCGTGAACGTTCCGGGGCCACCCATCACCGCCACGCCACCGGCGATCGCCAGCGGCACCTCACCGCGGCGGATCGCCTGGCAGGCCAGGTGCAGCGCGACCAACGAGCCGGAGCACGCGGTATCCACGGTGAGTGTGGGCCCTTCCCACCCGAACCAGTACGCCACTCGTCCGGAGATCACACTCGGGGCGTTGCCGGTGAGCAGGTAGCCGTCAAGGCCGGCGGGGGCCTCATACAGCCGCGGGCCGTACTCTTGCGGTTCGGCGCCGACAAAGACCCCGGTCCGGGATCCGCGCAGCGACGTCGGGTCGATGTTGGCCCGTTCGATCGCCTCCCAGGTGGTCTCCAGCACGAGCCGCTGCTGTGGATCCATCGCTGCTGCCTCGCGCGGTCCGATCCCGAAGAACTCGGCGTCGAACTCTGCCGCATCAGGTAGGAAGCCACCGGCACGGACGTAGCTGGTGCCCGGCTGACCCGGGTCGGAGTCGAAGAGCGAGTCCAGGTCCCAGCCCCGGTCCTCGGGGAACGGCTCACTGACGTGACGATCGTCGGCTATCAGCCGCCACAGTTCCTCGGGTGAGGTAACGCCGCCGGGGAAGCGGCACCCGATCCCCACAATCGCGATCGGCTCGTCGAGGCCGGTGCCGATGGGTACCGGCCCGACTTTCTCCTCCCCGATGTCCGGCTCCTCCCCGAACGCCACGGCGAGTAGGAAACGAGCGACCGCAAGCGGCGTGGGGTGGTCGAACACCAGCGTCACCGGGAGATCCATGCCGGTCGCGTTGGCCAACCGCGCCTGCAGCTCGACCGCGGCGAGCGAGTCGAAACCCAACTCTTGGAAGGCGGCATCCACGTCGACCGTCGAGACTGGCTCCGGCAGGATCCCGTTCAGTACCGCGGCGGTCTCGGTCCCGACCAGGTCGGTGAGCCAGCCGAGCCGCTCGGGCGCCGGGAACGGCTGCAGCCGCTGTCGCAGCAACGTGGGCTCCTCGTCCACGGCGTGGTCGAACGCGCTGTCGGCAGGCTGACTCATCGAAGCGCTCCACTCTCTGGTCCGACACATGGCATGGCCAAGACCGAATCGTATTCAGGGACGATGCCCATACCAGACCCCTACAGACCCTTACCTGACACCCGAAAATGGCGGCACTGCCGGTCGGCGGCGCCGGCCGATCTCGCTCACCCAGCCGGTCGGCTCACCAGGTCACCGGCATCGTCGCCGGCCCCCGGACGACCACACCGAATCTCCAGCGCACCCCATCTGCTAGCCGCAGCCGGGGGAACCGGTCGAGCAGTGTGCGCAGCGCCACTTGGAGCTCGATTCGCGCCAGCTGAGCTCCGACGCAGTGGTGCGGGCCGTGACCGAAGGTCAGGTGCGGGTTGCGTGCGCGACGCAGGTCGAGTTCGTCGGGCCGGTCGAAGACCTCCGGGTCCCGGTTGGCCGCCGCGATCGAGGGCAGTACCGGCTCGCCGGCTCGCACGGTGACGCCGGACAGCTCCACGTCCTCCAGCGGGTAGCGGGGGAACATGGCCGCTGTGTTGATCGGGGTAAATCGCAGCAGCTCTTCGACGGCCCCCGGCATGACGTCGGGCTCTTCGCGTAGCAGCGCCAACGCTTCTGGTCGCCGCGACAGGACGAAGATCATGCTGGGAAGTCCGGCGGAAACGGTCTCAGTTCCCGCGGTCAGCAGGCCCGCACCGGTAAAGTCGATCAATTCAGTCTCGGTTAGTTTGTCCCCTTCGTCCCGCGCCCGGACGAGCGCTCCCAGGAGGTCGTCGGTGGGCCGCTCCCGCCGCTGGGCGATCAGGCGGGACATATACCGGTCCATCTCGGGCCCGATGGTGGTCATCACCTCTGCCATCGCCGACTGCTCATTGGTGAACGCCTCTGTCCAACGGCTGAACATTGGGTAGTCCTCATAGGGCACGCCGAGCAACTCGCAGATGACCGAGACCGGCAGCGGCCGGGCGAAGTGCTCGACCAGGTCGGACGGCGGCCCCTGCGCCTGCATGTCATCGCTGAGGCGGTCGGCCAGCCGCTGCACGTTCGCGCGCAGCTTCTCCACCCGACGCGCGGTGAAGGCCTTGGCGACCAGTGACCGCAGGCGGCTGTGGTCGGGCGGGTCCATCCCCATAATGCCGTCGTTCATATTCTCGGCCCGCATCCGCGGCTGGTCGAGCCCTTGCGCGATCGCGCGGCTGAACCGCGGGTCGGTCATCACGGTCCGAACATCCGCGTACCGGGTCACTAACCAGCCGGGTTCACCATAAGGCAGCTTGACCCAAGCGACCGGTTGCTCGCGGCGAAGTTCGGCGTAGTTCGGAGATACTTCTGCCTCCCGGAACGCGAACGGGTATGCGCGCGGTGGTTCGGCTCGCGTGGTCATGGCTGGCTCTCCTCTTCAGCTGTGGCGCCAATCGGCACCCGAGCCGGGTTCGATTTCGGTCTCGCCGGACCGGACAGCTCGGGCACCTCTCCGGGGTAGCCCGACGCACCGTCGTATTTCTGTCTCATATAGGACAGTGATGCCATCAACGTCGCGCAGTCGACCCGCTCTCTACGGCCAACGTCGACGACTGTGCCCAACGGCAACTTGCCGATGTCTGCCCAGCGCAACCTCCCCGAATCGTCGAGATAGCTCCGGGTCTGGCCACGGTTGTCCGGGTGGAGGCAGAACGGGATGTCGAGGTAACCCCGCAGGAATGCCACCCGCAGTGCGGCGCCGACATCGGTGTCCAGCTCCAGCACCGCCTCGATCAGGGCGACCGCTTCCTGATAGATCTGCGAATCCGCCCCCGGCTCGTCATCGGAGCCGACCCGGGCGGTGGCACGGGCGGTGGCCGCAGCTACTTCGAGCGCGTCACGGTTCTCCTCGATAGTGGGGATCCGCACCGCCTCGACCACCGTTTTGACGATCAACCGCTCGGCGCCGCTCTCCGCCGCCAGCTCCGCAGCGTGCGCCAGCAGCCGACGGGCACCCGACGGCGACGTGGGGTACACCCCCATGTACGCGTAGATCACCACGTGCCAGTTCAGGTCCGGCAGGAGCCGCCGGCACAGCCGCCGCAGCGCGGCTACCGCCTCCCGGTCCTGCGCCTGGTTGGTCTGCTGGGCGTAGCTCACTGAGACGCAGCGCAGCCCGTGCTGCCGGAAGAACATCGCTTCCAGCACGCTGAGGGCGATCAGCTGGCTCGGTGGGCACAGTTGCCCGAGCATGCATCCAGCGAAGGTCTCGAGGTGCGGCTCCACACCACGGTCCTGGAGTCGGGCGAAGAGTTCGCAGCAGTCCCGCCAGTGGCGGACCGAATCCACCAACGGCACCCGGCCGTACGGCAGGCAGTAGGATACCGGCCCGCCTTCGGTGGCGTCGAGACCGGCGGCGATCAAGGCGGCGAAGATGTGCCGCGGGTTCGCCGACCCGTGACGGACCTGGACCGGAAACCCGTCGCCCGCGATACCGGCGAGCATCGCGCGGGTGGTGTCGATCGGGTGGCTGGCGAGCGGGTAGCCGTTGAGGAGTTGACCCGTCCGGATCGACTCTGCCGCCGCGGCCAGCTCGCCTAACCGGGTGTAACTGTCCACCGTGATCGTACCGACGGTGGTGGCCGCAGCAGCCCGGGTGGCGGCGAGTCCGGACCGCATCCGGGCCGGCTCACCAAAGCCCATCCGGGGCTGCACCACCAGTTCGCCACGGTGGTTGGCGCGGCGAACGAAGTCACCGAAGCTTCGCCGGGCGGGCGGTCGGCGTACGGTCGAGAGCAGCTCGCCGGTGGTGGTCACGTCGTGGCCCGTTCCGGCAGCGAGCGGACGAACTGGTAAAATGATGTGATCGCGTCGATCCCATCCTCGAAGACCGCGTCGGCGCCAGCGGCGATCAGGGCCTCGCGTCCGGCCGAGTCGACGCGACCCGCAACTCCCAGTTTTCCGCCGATCACCAACGGGACGGTGGTGAGCCCGGGCTCGCTGCGCACCGCCCGAACGGCCGCCAGGCCGTCCCGGTAACCGTGGCCATTCACGCTGCTCAACACCACTAGGTCGGGCGGTTCCCGGTGGCACTCGGCTACGAGCTCCCGCGCTGGTACGCACGGCCCGAGGTTGCGTACCCGACACCCAAGCTCCTCCAGCAGGAGTTGCAGAAAGACCAGGTTCCAGGTGTGTGCGTCGGAGGCGACCGAACTCACTACCGCGGCCAGCCACGGCTCCGGCTCCGGGAGCGACCGTTCCGTAGCCGTCATTGAACTCCGTAACGCCGCTGCTGCTCCAACCGGGACACTGACACAACACGGTTACCGCGGATCGATACCTCGGTCGGGGCGGGCCGCCCCAGGAACGCGAGCAGGCTGGCGGTGACTCCGTAGGCGCCCGCGTTCGGGATTTCGATCAGATCCCCCTCAGTCAACTCCGGGAGCGGCACGTCGCGGCCGATCACGTCGCCGGGGGTACAGAGCGGGCCTACCAGTGTGGCCGGTTCGACAGCTGCGTCCTCGGCTACCCGCACCGCGGGCGGAAGTAGTCGACCCAGCCCGGACATGCCACCGAACGAGTTGATCCCGCCATCGAGGATTACAAATCTTCGCCCCCGACTGACCTTGACGTTGACCACCTGGCAGACCAAGGTGCCGGCCGAACCGACAAGGTAACGGCCGGATTCGACGGCGACCCGCGGGTTACCCTCCCGCCATTGGGCAAAGTGGATGTCCAGTGCCGCTTCCAGTTCGGAGCGAAGCTTGTCATATCGCGGCCGTTGCCCGGGAACGGCGTAGGGCGCGGCGAACCCACCACCAATGTCCACCAGCTTGAGCGGTAGCGCCAGCTGCCGATCGAGGTCGGCGGCGACTGCGATGGTGTGCTGGAACTCGCCGACCAGGCTAGCCTCATCCGTGGCGTTGCTGAGCGGGAAGAAGTGCGCACCGGTGAGGCGGGCTCCGGGCACTTCCCGCAACCGGGGTAACGCTTCGGCCAGCGTCTCGCTGTCGAAGCCGAACTGGGAGGGCGCTCCGGTCATCCGGATACTGGTCGATGCTCGGGCGGCAGCACTGTTGATCCGGAGGAGACAGTCAACGACCACCCCACGAGCCGTCGCGACCCGGCCAATCCGTCGCAGGTCGCCTTCGGACTCTACAGAGAACAGAGCGACTCCGCTCCCGATCACCTCATGCAGCTCAGCGGTTGTCTTTCCGGGGCCGGTGTAGAGGCATTCGGAGGCAACGTAGCCAGCCTCCAACGCAGCTGCCAACTCGCCGGTTGAGCTGATCTCGGCCCGACAGCGCCGTCCTTCACCGTCGCGGGTGGCCCGCACCACCTCGGGATGCGGGTTCGCCTTGATCGCGTAGAAGAGGTCGGCGGCCTCGGGCAGCGCGGCGAACAGGTCCCGCCGGGCCTGCCGCACCTGGTCGAGGTCGTAGATATAGGTCGGAGTGCCGTAGCGCCTCGCAAGCTGCGAATTCCTACTCATCGGACCCTCCTTCGAGCATCGTCACCAGGTCGGCACGGGAGTTCTTGCCGTGCGGAGTCAGCGGGAGCTCCTCGACCACCCGGCAGACCCCCGGCACTTTGGCCGGCTCAAGCCGCCGGGACAGTTCCCACAACACCCGCTTGGGGGTCAGGTCGGCGACGACGTAGAGCGCCAGATCCCGGCTCTCGCTCGGAGGGACGACCGCGGCGGCGTGAACCTCGGGGATGTCCATCACGGCCGCTTCGATCTCAAGGGTGCTCATCCGGATGCCCTTGCGTTTGAACATGTCGTCCCGTCGGCCCTCGAAGTAAAGGTAACCCTCGGAATCCAGCCAGCCGTAGTCACCGGTGTGCAGTTGTGGGCCGGATCGGTCCGGGCCGACCCGGAAGGTGTTCGCGCTGAGCTCCGGCGCCCGCCAGTATCCGGGCATCACATGCGGGCCACGGACCACGATCTCGCCGACCCCACCGGTCGGTACCTCCCGCCCTTCGTCGTCGAGGATCATCACCTCGGTCCCAGGTAGCGGCCGGCCCACTGACCCGGGCCGTTGCTGGTCCTCCGCCGGCGGCATGATCGAGACCCGCTTACACTCGGTCTGCCCGAACTGCCGGACCACCCGTACTCCGGGGAATACCTCCCGCAACGCGTCGATGGTGGCGGCGGGCAGCGCCGCGCCGGTGTTTGTGATCATCCGAACCGGTGGCGGTGGGCCGCTGTCCCGCTGCGCCGAGGCGGCGATCATCGTCGCCAGCGACGGCACCACTGGGACGATGGTCACCCCGGTCTCCCGCATCCTGGGCAACAACAACAAGTCAGACTCGCCGCTGGCCAGCACCAGCTCGCTGCGCCCCACGGTGGCGAGTAGGACCTTGTAGAGGCCGTAGTCCCAGGACATCGGGAACCGACAGAACACCACGTCGTCCGGGCGATAGTCGAGGACTGCCTGAATCGCCCGGGTAGCGAAGATCGCCTGCCGGTGCGGGGTCACTACTGCCTTCGGCTCGGCAGTGCTCCCGGAAGTGAAGATCAACGCAGCGATGTCATCCGGGGTGGCCGCGGCCGTCAATCCTCCGTCGGCGGGAGTCTCCTCGACCTCCCGCCACACCTGCGAGGCGTCGTAGGCCCCAGGCGCCAGCGCGGCTACCGCCTCGAGACCATCCGGGGCCACGAGGACTGCCTGCGGCTGCGCACTCCGCAGCACCCCCCGAAGCTGGAACTCCCGCATAGCGGGGTTCACCGGCACGAAAGTCGCGCCGTGGCGAGCGCACCCAAAGAACATGGCCACCAGCTCCCGGGTGCTCTTCGCTTGCACCAGGACTCGGTCGCCCGGGCGCACCCCGTGCTGGTCGAGCCACTCGGCGAACCGCTCGGAGTAGCTGGCGGTCTCGACGTAGGTCCAGCGACCGCCCGAATCGCGCACCGCGTAGGAGTCCGGCGCATCGGCCGCCGCCGACGCCAGCAGGGAGAATATCGACTCGCAATTTTCCGACACGTCCGAGAAGCTCTGCAAAACGTTCTCCCGTCCCCGGAACCAGCCCGTACCGGACACCTCAGGAAACAGCTAGAAACCAAACTCCCGTCGCGTTCAGGCTAGCTAGCCGCCACAACCATGCCCCACCCCTAGCACCCCCTACCGCGGCGTCGGCCCCGGCCGCCCATCGTTTCGCGTCGCGGAGCCGAGCAGCTCCTCGGCCCGGGAACGGAGGAGTGACCGGTCGACCTTTCGATTCGAATTCAGCGGGAGTTCAGCGACGTGCTGAAAACGACGCGGAATGAAACCGGCCGGCAGCAGCTCGCGCAGCCGCCGGGTCAGTTCGGCCGGCCCCACCCGGTCACCGGTGTAGAAGGCGATCAACTCGGTCCCGTCCTGGTTAGCGACCCCGACCGCCACCGCCTCCGTCACCCCGGAGCAGCCCCGGAGTGCGTGCTCGATCTCGGCGAGCTCGACTCGCCAGCCGTGGACCTGCACCTGCGAATCGAGCCGCCCCCGGTAGGCGAGGCCGGCTGCGCCGATCCGACTGACCCGGTCCCCCGTCCGGTACCAGCGCCGGCCGGCATACTCGACGAACCGGCCGGCATCGTCGGCCGGGTCCAGGTATCCCGTGGTCAGCTGCGGACCACTGAGCCACAACTCGCCAAGCTCCCCGGGCGCGGCCACCACCGGATCAGCATCCCCGTCCTCACCGACGATCAAGTAGTCATGGCCAGGGTGGACCTCGCCGATCGGCACTACCCCGTTGATCGCCACCTCCGGCGTACGCGTCGGGCACCACTGGTAGCCGCTGATCGTAATCGTCAGCTCGGTCGGGCCGTACAGGTTCTCCACCGTGCTGTTCACTGCGGCCGCGCTCCACCGTTCCACGTCGTCGCAGCGCAGCGCCTCACCTGCAAAGAAGCTCCAGCGCAGGCCGGGCATGGCCGAGGAGGTGAGAGCACCCATCCGCCGGGCGAGCCCGATGGAACTCGGAGTCGAGAACCACACCGTCACCCCATGGTCGGCAAGAAATCCGGGCAGACCCAGATAGGCCGACGGCGGCACCGACAGCACCGTCGCGCCGGCCCCCCAGGCACAGAACAGGTCGAACATCGCGCAGTCGAAGTTGAGGTCGAAGGTCTGGCTGAACACATCACCGGGGTGGAAGTCATACCGCTGGTCCAGCACCGTGAAGTAGTGGTACAGGCTCGCATGGCTGATCGGCACCCCCTTGGGCCGTCCGGTGGAGCCCGAGGTGAACAGCATGAGAGCCGGAGTGTCGCCGTTGACCGGTACCGGCTCGGCGAGCGGCGCGCCGGCCACCGGCAGCCACCGCCCCCCAGCGCTGGCCCGGTCAGCTGCGTCGGCCGACGGCGCGAGCACCGCCAACCGCCCAACCAGCTCGGCGAGCTCCGGCACGATGGCCGCGCCGTCCGGGTCGGCCACCACCAACTCGGCGCCGGCGGCCCGCAGCATCTCGGCGGTACGCCCCACCGGGAACGCCGGGTTGAGGGGCACCACCGGGGCCCCGGCGTAGAGGCCGGCCAACAGCCCCAGGTACGCGGTAACGCTACGGGCCGCGAGCACCGCCACCGGATGTTCCGGACCGGCGCCGGCGTCGACCAACCGGTGCGCCCAGCTCAGGGCGGTCTGGTGCGCGTCCGGGTAGGTGACCTCGGTTCCGCCCACTCGCAACGCGGCACCGGCCCGACCCGAATTGTCCCGGGATGCCGACTCCAGCCCTCGCATGAATCGCGAGTACAGCGCGACTCCGGCTAATTCGGCCATTCTTCCTCCGTGCGTAATGGTCCGTCGAAAAGGGCGAACAGGGTTGTCACCGACGTGTCCGGCGATGCTAAAGTCAGGGCACCCGTCGGGTATTCACCGCGAATGGAGGCCACGATGTGGGACGACAGTTTTGAGCAGGCCCTGAGGCAGTACCTTCCGTTCCTGGAAGCCGAGGATACCCTCGATTCGGATACCGACCTGCGGGACTTTGGCCTCGATTCGCTGGCGACGGTGGAGCTCCTCGGCCGGTTGGAGAACGAGTACCAGGTCCGATTCACCGAAGACGCCCTTTCGCTGGACTCGTTCCGCACCCCGGCCACGCTCTGGGACGCGCTCTCGGCGGCGCAGCGCGTGGCCGGCTGAGCTCTGCCCCGGCCCGGCGGCCCGAGGACGCAGCCCAACCGGGGCGCCGCCACCCGGCGTCAACGGGCCGCGACCTGAGCTGCGGCGGGTTGGCTCGCCCGCCGCTCCCGAGCCCGCCGGGGCTGCATCGCCAATCGCGGAGTCACCTGTGTGATCTGAAGGCTCGAGCTGGTGACCTGTACTCGCCCGAACAGGGCGTCGGGGCCGCAGACAAACCCGGTGACCGCTCCTTCCCGACGCAGCGCTGCGACTGTGTCGGGCCAGCGCACCGGCGCCACGAAGCTGTCCAACAACATCCGCCGCACGCCGTCGGCGTCGGCCACGACCGCGCCGTCCTGGTCGGCGATGATCGGCAGCCGGGGGTCGGCGAACGAGAGATCACCGAACACTCGGTCGGCCACCAGGTCCCGCAGCCCGGTAAAGACCGAGCAGTGCATCGGCGGTCGCATGGTATAGAGCGGAAGTCCGCCGGCGCTGCGGATGCGTTGCTGGAACCACTCCAGGTCGCGCTCGGGCAACGACACCATATGTAGATCATGGTCGACATAGCATGAGATCTCCGCCCAACCGCCCAGCTGGTGCAGGATGTCAGCCAGCCGCTCCGGCGGGGTACGGGCGAACGAGTGGGTCACGATGTCCTGGTGTGCCGAAGCGAAGTACTCGGTGAGGCACCTGGCGATCCCGGCGGTCATGGTGACCGCGTCCTCGATGTCGATAGCGCCGGCATAGGTCACGGCGACCTTGCCACCGAAGCTGGCGCCGGTGCAGACCCCGGCGCTCATGCCGAGTTCCCGCTCCGCCCAGGACGCCAGGGCGAGGCTGCTGATCAGGAAGGCCACCTGCGCGGCTTCACTGTAGTCGCCTTCGCCCCGCTGGAACTCGTCGAGCAGATCATAGCCAAGGACGGTGTCGGCGCTTTCGGCCAGCCGGCGCGCAACCGGATCGGCCACCAGAAAGCGGCCCAGGTCGGCGAATCTGGTCGGCCCCATGCCGGGGAACAGCACCGCCATTTCGGTCGCTGCGGACATGGTCTCCTCCTCACCGTCGCACTGGTCGGCCACGCTCTCCGCACCCCCTAGGTCAGCTCGTTGAGGAACGCCAGCAGAACCGCATCGAACCGCTCCGGCTCCTCCAGGTGCGGGACATGGCTGGACTCCTCGAAGATCTCCCACCGGGCGGTCGGGATCAGATCCTGGTAAGGCTGGACGGTCGCTGGGGTCGCCTCGTCGTGTCGCCCGGAGAGCAGTAGCGTCGGCACGGCGATGCGCGGCAACAGTGGCTCCACAGTCCAGTCTCGAAGGGTCCCGGTCACGTGGAACTCGTTCGGCCCGTTCATGGTGAAGTAGACAGTCGGATTGTTGTAGATCTCCATGAAGGATGCGTAGTAATCGCGCGGCCAGGGGTCGATCCGGCAGACGTGGCGATCATAGAAGACCCGCATCGCCGTGAAGTACTCGGCGCTGTCGGTGGTGCCGGCGACCTCGTGGCGGCGCAGCGTCTCGTTAACCCCCGGCGGCAGCGCCGCGCGCAACCGTTCCGCCTCCCGCAACCACAGCGAGTAGGACGCCGGGGCATTCGCGATCACCAGGCCGCGAAGGCCAGCGGGTCGACCGGCGGCATGCGCGGCGGCGAGCATTCCACCCCACGACTGACCAAATAGGACATAGTCGCTGTCGACACCCAGCTGCTGGAGCAGATTATCCAACTCAGCAAGGAAAAGCTCGACCGTCCAAAAGTCGCTGGCCTGGTCCTTGATATGGCTTGAGCCACCGTTACCCAGCTGGTCGTAGTGTACGACCGGCCAGCCATGCCGGGCCAGCCCTGCGAGGCTCAGCAGGTAGTCGTGGCTGCTCCCCGGGCCGCCGTGGAGCACCACCAGCACCGGTCGGCCGTTCCGCTGGTCGCCAGTGATCCGATACCACGTCCGGTAGCCACGGAAGGAGACGCTTCCCGTCACTGTCGACGCTACCGTCACCGGAACCACCTCTCGCGCCGCTGCTCGGTCGGCACCGGTGAAATCGACGGTGCCGGTCCGCATGCCGCACGGCAACCCCACATTCGATCGGCGCAACAACTGCTAGGGGACCGTAGGGGTTGCTGCCACGTACGAGCTCGAGGAGTGTAGTCCATCGAGAGCGGAGGCCACCAGGTCGGCGGCGACCACCGGAGAGGCGTGATGAACGCGGTCACTGAGCAGAGCAGTGCCTGGATTCGACGATTCCAACCGGCGCCGGCGGCCGGCACCCGGCTGGTCTGTTTCCCTCACGCCGGGGGCTCAGCAACCTTCTACCTACCAGTAGCCCGCTCGCTCGCACCCGCCGTAGACGTCCTTGCCATCCAGTATCCGGGTCGACAGGACCGCCGGACCGAACCAGGCATCGACGACCTTCATCAACTCGCCGACCTGGTGGCCGAGGAGCTACGGGCGTGGCAGGATCGACCGGTGGTCTACTTCGGCCACAGCATGGGCGCCACCCTGGCCTTTGAGGTGGCGCGCCGACTCCAGCCGGAAGGTCTCGGACCCACCGCGCTGGTGGCGTCCGGTCGGCGCGCACCGTCCTGCTACCGCCCCGGCGCTGTCCATCTCGGCGACGACGCGCACGTCGTCGCCGAGCTCCGTAAGCTCAGCGGTACCGCCGGAAACCTGCTCGACGACGACGAAGTGCTACAGATGATCATGCCGGCGCTCCGTAGCGACTACCGCGCGGTGGAGACGTATCGGTACCAGCCTGGCCCAGCGCTGAGCTGCCCGATCCTGATGCTGACCGGTGACTCCGACCCGGAGGTCACACCAGCGGAGGCACGCGCCTGGGCGGTGCACACCACGGCTGGTTTCGAACTTCAAACCTTCCCGGGTGGTCACTTCTACCTCAACGAGCAGGCTCCGGCGGTGCTGGCGGCGATGGCCGACTACCTCCACCCCGAGTCAGCCTGACGCTAACGCGCCCGGCGGCGACCAGCGCCCGCGGCCGGTCCGGCCTCAGAGCGGCCAGAGCCCGACCAGCCACTCCCACCCGTCGGTGAGCCACTGCCAGGTGTCCCCAAGCCATCGGCCGGACTCCAAGACCCACCAGGTCTGCTGCAGAAACGCCAGCCCGGCCATGGTGAGGAAGACGCAGACCGTCAGGTGGGAGGGCCAGGCGCTGTGGCGTTCCCGGTTCAGCACCCGCTCGAACCAGGCTCGGCCCAGCAGGCGGGCCACCACGAACAGCAGCAGACCGGTGAGCAGGACGAGGCAGAGCCCGATCACCGGGCCCAGCAGCTCGGTCCCCCGGACCGAGATCGTCCAGATGCCCCAGCAGATCAGCACGATCGTCAGGCCGGTCCAGCTCCAACCCGCGCCTGCCCGTAGCTGTCGCCAGCGGCGCCGGACCACCATGCCGCGGGGGGCAGCCAGCCGGCCCGGCGACTGCGCGTCGGGCAGCGTCGAGGGCAGCGCGTCGATCACCGGCAGATCGGTGGTGTCCCCGAGATCGGTGCGCCGCCGGTGGTGGACCTGCGCCACCCCGCGAAAGTTGTGTTGCTGACCGGACGACCGCGCTGGGCCCTCGGGTGACCCGGCCGTCGGTGACCATTGCGCCATCACCCCTCCTCTCCATCGAGGTTAGCGGTTGGGTGCCACCGCCGGGCCCGTGGTGGGGGTTGCGGTCGCCACCACCCCTGGGTACTGTCTGCCATCAAGATCCGGAAAGATAGTTTCCGGTTGTATCACTACTACCGGGCGGGGACCCCGGCAGGGTTCGGGTGGCTGGACGGAGTAGCAACCTACGCTCCGACCGCATCCGGAGGCAGACCACGCCCGCGCCTTCGTCTCCGTTCGCCACTGAGCTCAGCGTGGCGTGGACCGTCACCTCCGAGTACGCTGCCGGACCCCCGGTGCAGCTGCCCACCTAGGTGGTGCGGTTCACGCCTCCGGTGGATGGTATGAACAGCGCCCCCGCCGGCCAGCACGTGATCGTGCCCTTCACAGTCGAATCGCCACCGGGCAGCGGCGGGTCGCCGGTGGTGTCCAAACTGGTCGAGGTGTCCGAGCCGGCCGCCGCCGGCTCGGAGCGCCCACCGAGCGCGCTGGTCCTCCAATTTGGCCACTGCGCAAAGATAGAGGAATCTATGGTTGTGGACGACTGAGCAGACCCCGCATTACACTGCACCCTACGTGGACCCCACGACCACCGCTCGTCGACGGACCACCGATAGGGAGCCTTCGTGACCCAGCCCTCCGTCCGCTATGCCAACGCCTTCATGGACAGCTCCCGCTGGGAAGAGATCACCCTTCGCCCAGGTGACATCGTTATCTCGACCCCGGCGAAGTGCGGGACCACCTGGACCCAGATGATCTGCGCACTGCTGATCTTCCAGCGCCCCGACCTCCCCGCCCCCCTCGACGAGCTCTCGCTCTGGGTGGACCTGCTCACCCGCCCCCGAGGTGAGGTGCGGGCAATCTATGAGTCGCAGACCCACCGCCGGTTCTTCAAGACCCACACTCCGCCGGACGGGCTGCCCTGGCACGACCAGGTCACCTACCTCTGCATGGGCCGCGACCCCCGCGACGTCGCGATCTCCTGGGACCATCACCTCAGCAACTCCAACATCGACCTGATGATGGCGATGCGCGACCAGGTGGCGGCCGTGGACGGGCTGGCCCCCGACGTGGCCGAGGCGCCGCTCCCGCCACCGCCACCGGAGGATCCAGCCGAACGTTTCTGGGGCTGGATCGACGATCCCACCCCCGGGCTTACGCTGGCCGGCCTCGTCGCGCACGTGGCCGCGTTCTGGCGGCTCCGCCAACACCCCAACGTCATCCTGCTCCACTACGACGACCTGCAGACCGACCTTGCCGCACAGATGCGACTGTTGGCGAGCCGGCTCGACATTGAGGTGCCCGAAGATCGCTGGCCGGAGCTGGTCGAGGCGGCCCGTTTCAGCTCGATGAAACGACGCGCCGCCGACGTTGCGCCGGAACACCAGGTCTGGCACGACCCGGCCGCCTTCTTCCACTCGGGGACCAGCGGGCAATGGCGGGAGCTGCTGGACGACGCCGGGTTGCGGCGCTACCAGGCGCGGGTCGCCGAGTTGGCCGACCCCGAGCTGCGCAGCTGGCTCCACCGCCGACCCTGACCCGCACCCGGCCAGCTCACGCCCGCGCCGCCAGGAAGCCGATGACCACCGCGCTCCACCAACCGAGCTGCGAAACCCCACCGGCCATCGCTGCCCGGACCAGCAGCGGCCGACTCGGCGTGGCCCCGGCACCTGCCAGCTGCTGCTGGAGCCGCGCCGCGTACACCCCGTTGAGCGCGACCAGCAGGACGGCGCCCAGCTTGATCGTGCCGGCGACGGTCGGCTGCGCCGGGCTCAGCAACATCCCGCTGGCGGTAAGCCCCGCCAAACCCAGCCAGATCGGCAAGTGCGCTCCTTGCGCAACCTGCGTCACCGCCGACAACGGCCGCCGCCCGAGCAACCACAGCAGGCCGAACCACTCCACAGTCAACGCGGCGCCGAAGCCCAACACCAGCGCGGCCAGATGACCAAACCGGACCAGCTCCCGCAGCCCGGCCGTGACCTGGAGCTGCGGCGATAGCCACACCACCACCGACCACAGCAGCACCACCCCGACCCCGATCAACAGCGTGAACCGGACCGAGGGCGTCACCCGGCCAGTGGGCGTCCGCTGGCGCCGGTGACGAGGCGCGGTCGAATCCGTCGGAGTAGCACCGGCCGGAATCGACCGGGCCGAGATCGTAGGGGCGGCCGAGGCGACCGAGGACCCGTCGGAGGCGGGGCGGGGAACGGCACGGGACACAGCAAGGCTCCAAAGGCATCACAGCGCCCGGGCCCTGTCATGATGCTGCGGAGCCCCACCAGCCCGGGCGACGTCACGAGCAAAGCACCGCGGTGAGCTGTGAAATCCCGCCCGCTCGCTGCCCGTGGTCCCGCCCACACAGTCTACCCAGCTCGATTGAGCTACGTCACTAGCAATTCCACAGGCTGCGACGACCGCCCAGAAACGGCTCGCCGCACGACCACGACCAGGGTATCCATGAGCCATGACTGAACTGCCGATCCGGGAATGCACCACCGATGACATTCCCGCCGTACACCAGCTCCTGCAAGAGGTCTTCCTCAGCCCAGACCCCACCGACGCACGCCGAGAGATCTACCGGGCTAACTACGAGCCGGAGCGCTGCCTGGTCGTGACCGACGAGGGGGCGGTGATCGGCCACACCGGCACCTTCACCCGGCAGCTGTCGGTCCCCGGCGCGGTCCTGGCCGCCGCCCACGTCTCCCAGGTCGGAGTGCGGCACACCCACCGCCGGCAGGGAGTGATGAGCCGGCTGCTCCGCGAGCAGCTGGCCCAGTTGCCAGAACCGATCGCGGTGCTGTGGGCCTCGGAGGGGCCGATCTACCCCCGGTTCGGCTACGCCCCCGCCACCGACCAAGTGTCGCTGACGATCAGATCCCGCGAGGTACGCCTGCCGGAGCCTTCCGAGCCGGGGCGGGTCGCCAACGGCACCTCCGCAGACCTGCTGCCGGAGCTGGTCGGGATCTACGACGCGGTGCGGCCGCACCGGCCCGGTTGGTCCAGCCGAGACGAGGCCTGGTGGCGCCGGATCGTCTTCGACCCGCCGGAGGAACGGCACGGCGCCACCCCGTTGAAGACCACCGTCTACCGGGACCCGAGCGGCGCCGCGACCGGCTACGCCCTGTGGCGCGCGACGCCGGGCTGGGGGCAGACCGGGCCCGACGGGACAGTGACCGTCAAAGAGGTGGTCGCCACCACCCCCGCCGCCCACCTGGCGCTGTGGCGGTTCCTGCTCAGCATCGACCTGACCCGGACCGTGCAGCTGCGGTTGACTGGACCCAGCGAGCCGCTGCTTCGGCTCGCCGACGCCCCGAACCAGCTCGGCGCGGTGCTCGGCGCGGGGCTGTACCTGCGGATCGTCGACCTGCCGGCGGCGCTGGCGGGTCGCCGCTACGCCACCCCGGTCGACCTGGTGATCGAGGTGACGGACCCGATCCGGGCGGGCAACTCCGGCCGGTGGCGGCTCACCGGCGACACCACCGGGGCCCGCTGCGAACCGACCACCGACCCAGCCGACCTGCACAGCTCGATCGCCGCGCTGGGCGCGGCCTACCTCGGCGGGGTCCGGGTCGCCGACCTCGCCGGCGCCGGCCTACTGACCGGACACACCCACGGTGCGGTCGCCGCGGCGACCGCCGCCTTCGGATGGCACCGTGCCCCGGAGGGGATCGAGATCTTCTAACCGCTCAGTCGACGGTCGACGGGGCCGGCAGCGGGGGCAGCTCGCGGTCGGCCTCGTACCGGACGATCTGCTCCAGCCGCCGGGCGTGCCGCTCCCCACCGCTGAACCGGGTGTTCAGGAACGCCGTGACGATCTCGGCCGCCTCGTCCAGCCGGTGCATCCGGGCGCCGATGCCGACCACGTTGGCGTCGTTGTGTTCCCGCGCCAGCTGCGCAGTCGCCACCGACCAGGCGAGCGCGGCGCGCACGCCGGCCACCTTGTTGGCGGCGATCTGCTCACCGTTGCCGGAGCCCCCGATCACCACTCCGAGGCTGCCCGGGTCGGCCACCACCCGAGCCCCGGTGTGCAGACAGAATGCCGGATAGTCATCGTCCGGATCGAAGCTGGCCGGCCCGACGTCCCGCACCTCGTAGCCGAGGGTGGCCAGGTGCGAGGCCAGGTGGACCTTGAGTTCGTACCCGGCGTGGTCACTTCCCAGATAGACGCGCACGCTCAGCAGTGTGGCAGGTCAGCGCAGCGCCGTCAGCACCAGCCCGGCCCGGGCCTTCGGGGTGAACCAGGTGCTCTTCCGGGGCATCTTTTGCCGGGCCAGGTTGACCGCGACGAAGTCGGTCACCGTCACCGGCGCGATCACCACCGCGAGCTGCGCCCGGCCGGCGTCCACCTCGTCGACCAGCCACGACGTCGGGTAGTCGCCGCCGACATACACCAGCCGCTTGTCGGCCGGGTCCAGCTCGAAAGCGGTGCGCACCAGCGTCCGCTCCACCCGGGCGTGGTCAAGGTTGTCGACCGGCGCCGCAGCCGGGTCCGCCGGCAGCTCCACCTCCAGGAACTCTCCCCCGACATAGAGGTGGACGCTGCCCTGGGGTGGCGACGCGATCGGCGGCGAGGTGAGCGGGCGCACCCGCGCCCCGGCCTCGGTCATCCGGTCCGACAGCTGAGCCAACGGGTACGGAAGCTCGGTGACCAGCCGGTTGTACGGCTGGATCGCCACCGACTCGGGGGTGGTGATCACGGCCAGGAACCGCGGCAGCCCACCGGACTGCGCCGCCAGACTACGGTGGTTACCGTCGGCAACCACCAGCTCGCCACCGCTGGCCAGGTCGCACAGCATCTCCGCGGTGGGGCCGGCGGCCAGCGGCCAGATCTCGTGCCGCCGGCCGGCCGCGTCCTGGTCGACCGCGGTGGGCTCGCCGGCCACCTCGCACGCCTGCGCCAGCGCCTCCTGAAGCTGCGCCCCGCGCGCGCTCTGCAGCAGCAGCACCGGGGAGAGCAGGTGGCCGGTGGCCTCGGCCAGCGCCACCCGCTCGCGCACCTTCTCCTCGAACACGTCTTCGTTACGGATCACCAGCCCGGGCTCGTCGGCGCTGGTGGAGATCTGGTCGGTGTCGACCATGGCGAACATCCCGTAG
Source organism: Natronosporangium hydrolyticum (assembly GCF_016925615.1). Classification (NCBI taxonomy): domain Bacteria; kingdom Bacillati; phylum Actinomycetota; class Actinomycetes; order Micromonosporales; family Micromonosporaceae; genus Natronosporangium; species Natronosporangium hydrolyticum. The sequence goes on along the minus strand of NZ_CP070499.1, from coordinate 1,464,992 downwards.
GCAGACTCCGAACCAGGTCCGGAGATGCGGTACAGCACCAGCACCCGCTCCGCGGGCGTGTACGCCCCAGCCGACTGGGCCTGCGCCAATCGGGACGCGGCCGTCGCCAACGAGTCCCGGAAGCTGGTGCCGAGCGATTCGGGCGCCCGATGGGGCATCTCCACCGCCAGCGCACTGCGTGGGTTGGCGGCGATGATCGAGGTAATCTCGGCGTCGTCGGCGAACTCGTCGTAGTTCGGCGCACCGGTGCCACCGGTGCTCAGCCAGGCCTGGTCGATCGGATGCACAACTGCCATAGCCGGACGCTATCGCACCCCGGCCCGGTGCGGAGCGGCGCGCCGGCCAGGCGTGACAAACTACTCACCAGACCCGCGGCGGCGGGGTGAAAAGGCGCCGCGACCAGGCAGTACCCGACGAGAGGGAGCAGCAGAACCGTGGCCGGAGTGCGGAACCTGACCCAGACCGAGGCGATCGAACGAGCCCGCCTGCTCGATGTGACCTCCTACGACATCACGGTAGATCTCACCACCGAAGCCAGCTTCCGCTCGGTGACCGAGGTCAATTTCCGCTGCCACGAGCCGGGCGCGAGCGTGCTCATCGAGGTCGCCGCCGAACAGCTCCACTCGGCCACACTCAACGGTGACCCGCTGGACCTCAGCCAGTGGTCGGCCGAGGCCGGGCTGCGGCTGCCTGGGCTCGCCGCCGATAACCTGCTCCGGATCGACGCCGACTTTGGTTACTCGCAGAGTGGGCAGGGCCTCACCCGCAGCGTCGACCCGGTCGACGGCAGCGTCTACCTGCACAGTCAGTTCGAGATCGCGGACGCGCAGCGGGTCTTCGCCTGCTTCGACCAGCCCGACCTGAAGAGCGTCTACACCTGGCACGTGGTGGCGCCGTCGGCGTGGCGGGTGGTCTCGAACTCGCCGATCCGCGAGGTCGAGACCGGATCAGACCGACAAATCGTCCACTTCGAGCGGTCGGCCCGGATGAGCACCTACATCACCGCGCTGTGCGCCGGGCCACTGCACGAGGTGCGCCGTAGCCACGACGGCATCGACCTGGGCTACTTCTGCCGGGCCTCGATGGCGCCTTATCTGGACGTGGACGACCTGCACGAGACCACCATCCAGGGCTTCGACTTCTTCCACCGGATGTTCGGCATCCGGTATCCACTGCCCAAGTACGACCAGCTGTGGATGCCAGACTTCAACCACGGCGCGATGGAGAACTTCGGCTGCGTGGTGCACGCCGAGGCGCTGTTCCTGTTCCGTTCCCAGGTGACCGACGCCGAGTTGGAGCAGCGCTCCAACACGATCCTGCATGAGCTGGCGCACATGTGGTTCGGGAACCTGGTCACCATGCGCTGGTGGGATGATCTCTGGCTGAACGAGTCCTTCGCCGAGTGGGCGGCGCACTGGTGCAACGCCGCCGCCACCCGATACACCGACGCCTGGACCACCTTCCTCTCCAAGCGCAAGGTGTGGGGGTACCGGCAGGACCAGCTCTCCTCCACCCACCCGGTCTACTGCGACATGCCCGACATCGCCGCGGTAGAGGTAAATTTCGACGGCATCACCTACGCGAAGGGCGCTAGCGTCCTCAAGCAACTCGTCGCGTACGTCGGCGAAGAAGCGTTCGTGGCCGGGCTACGGGACTACTTCACCGCCCACGCCTGGGGCAACGCCAGCTTCGACGACCTGCTGGCGTCGCTGTCGGCCGCCTCCGGCCGAGCGCTGCGCGGGTTCGCCACCGACTGGTTGACGACCTGCCAGGTCAACACCCTGCGCCCGGAACTGGCAGTAGCACCGGACGGGACCTACCAGCAGGTCACGATCGTCCAGCAGGCGCCCGCCGAGCACCCCACCCTGCGTACCCACCGGATCGCGGTCGGGCTCTACGATCTCGACGACGGCAAACTGGTACGCCGGGAACGGTTGGAGCTCGATGTCGCCGGGGAGCGCACGGAGGTGCCGGCGCTGACCGGGGTGAGCGCGGCCGACCTGGTGCTACTCAACGACGACGACCTCTCCTACACCAAGATCAGGTTGGCTGAGCGTTCGCTGACCACCGTGGTCGACCACCTCGCCGGGTTGGCGTCGCCGCTGCCCCGAGCGCTGTGCTGGGCGGCGGCGTGGGACATGCTGCGCGACGGCGAACTGCCGGCCCGATCCTGGCTCTCGCTGGCGTTGCGGGCGCTGCCCACCGAACCCGACATCAACCTGGTCACCACCACCCTCTCGCAGGCCCGCGGCGCGCTGGGCTACTACGCCGACCCGCAATGGGCCGACGCCGGCTGGGCCGAGTTGGCGGCGACCGCCCGAACCCAGGCGTACACCGCCGCCCCCGGCAGCGGACACCAGCTCGCCTGGGCCCGGGCCTTCGCCGCCGCCGCCCACACCGAAGCCGACCTGGCCACGGTCGCGGGCTGGCTACACGGCGCCGACGTACCGGACGGGTTGGCGGTCGACACCGAATTGCGCTGGTCCCTGCTGCAGTGCCTGGTCGCCGCGGGCGCCGCGGGCGATCCCGAGATCGACGCCGCGCTCGCCGCCGACGCCACCGCCGCCGGCGAACGCGAAGCAGCGACGGCCCGGGCGCTGGTGCCCACCGCCGAGGCCAAGCGGCGGGTGTGGCAGGAGTTGACCAGTGAAAAGGCGCCGGCCAACTGGTGGCAACGGGCCAGCCTGCACGGCTTCTGGCACCCCCGGCAGCTCCCGCTCACCGAACCCTACGTAACCGCGTTCCACGAGGTCGCCGCGGACATCTACGCCCGCCGCGACGGTGAGCAGGGCCGCGAGTTCCTCACCCTGGCCTACCCGCTGTACCACGTGGCCGAGCAGACGCTCGCCGCGAGCGAGACGTGGCTGGCCGACCCGGCGCACCCCGCCCCGGCGCGCCGAATGGTCGCCGAGGGCCGGGACTCGGTACGCCGGTCGCTGACCGCCCGCGCCGCCGACGTCGCCGCTGGTTGATCCGGCTCCGAGCCCCGCCCGGAGTGCGTACGCTGGAGGGATGCCGCAGCACACCACGCTGTCCCGGCAGCCGCTGTACCCGTGGCCCGCACCCGGCGGTCGGTTCACCGTCGACGACCTGGCCGACCTGCCGCACGACGGCCACCGCTGCGAGATCATCGAGGGGGGTCTGCGGGTGGCACCACCAGTGGAGATCAGCCATCACGTCATCGCCGACCAGGTCGCGATGCGGCTGGCGGCGGCCGCGCCGGCCGGCTGGTATCCGGTGCGGGAGGCGGGGCTCGGGATCGGAGACAGCGCGGTCGTCCCGGACGTCACGGTGCTCCGCCCCGGGGCACCGCTGACCTCGGTCTGGGCCGACCCGTCGGACGTGGCGTTGGTCGTCGAGGTCGAAGCCGCCGGCAGCCGGCGGCTGGACCGGTTCACCAAACCAGCGCTCTACGCCGAGGCGGGGATCGAGTCGTACTGGCGCATCGAACCGACCCAGGCCGGTCCGGTGACCCACCTCTACACCCAGGCGTCGGGCGGGCACTATCGCCAACACCGGTCGATCAACCCGGGGGAGACCGCCGTCGTCGAACTGCCCTTTCAACTCCAACTCGCCCCCGCGAGCTGGCTCGACTAAAGCTGGCAAGCCCGGTAGCGGTAGACACACGGGATGTCGTACCGCTACCGGGCACCTGGAACGGTCTGGTTACCGCACCGTGATGACGCTAGCCTCCTTGCCGATCAGCCCGTCGCGCCACAACAACAGCACGCCGGTCTGCGACGGCGATGCCTCGGCCCCACCGTCGACCTCGGAGATGGTGAACCGCTGCACCCCGGGAGTCGGCACCTCGACCGTGTCGTCCGAGGCGTACCGAGGCTGACCGACCGTAAAGGTCATGTCCTCGATCGCGTCGGTGACCTCCCCGGAGAAGTAGGTGTCGACTCCGCGGACACTGAAATCGAACTGGTCCCCCTCGGCCAACCCCACCGCCGCCAACGGCACGGTCAGGATGGCGTTCGCCGAGTTCAGGTTCGCGTCGGTGAAGAAGAACGCCGACAACGCCCCGGAGGATAGATCTTCCACCCAGACCACGTTGCGACCGTCACTCAGCGTCGGGTAACCCAGATCCCAGTTGAAGATCAGGAAGTCGGCCTCTCCGTCCTGATTGGCGTCAATATCGATCTGGAACTCCGCTGGCGCGTTCGGGTGCGCCCGCTGCCCGTGCGTGGTGACACCGAACTGCAACACCTCGGCGTCGCCCCGGACCCCGACCGCGGCCAGGTCCACCACCGCGAACCCGTCACCCTCACCGGGCAGTTCGTCCTCGGCCAGCGGATCGCTGGTGCCGGTGAGCGCGAACGCCTCACCCACCCCGGCCTGACCGCTGGTGGCGCTGTTGACCAGGTTCGCCGAGGCGCTGCCCTGCCGCATCGTCACCTGGGCGGGTGCCCGGACATCCGATGCCTTGTGCGGCAACACGTGCCACGGCATGGTGATCTCGTCCCCACCACCGGTGATGGTCAGGTAGCCGTCGAACTCGTTCTCCTTCAACAGCGCCCCGTTGTCACCACCGAGGCCGCCGTCGAGCACCCACTCGGGCAGGTGGCGCGGGTCGATCCGCAGGATCACCGGTACGTCCGCGCTCCGGCCCGCCGGCACCGCGACGGTACGGGGCACGGTGAACCTGACCGCGCCGCTCGCCTCGTCGTCGGCGTGCCGGAACGTCGGCGCCACCTGATAGATCCGCAGCTGGTCGCTGTAGTTGTGGACCGTCACGGTCTTGCGGAGCACGGTCATGTGGTTGACGGTGTGGTAACCGAACGACAGCCCTGCCGACTGGTCCTCACCGCTCCACGCCGCGGTCTGGCTGGCGAAGGCCCGGTTGACCCGCACCTCGCCACCCCCGATCCGGGTGATCTCGGCCAGCTCACCTGGGCGCAGCGCCGGCTGGATGAAGATCTCGGTCTCCGCGGTGTTCATCAGCACCGCCTTGACCTCCAGCGGGCTACGTTCCGGGTAGGCCTCCAGCAGCAGCGCGGCCGAGCCGGCCACCATCGGCGCCGCCCCGGAGGTGCCGCCGAACGGCGAAGCACCGGTGCCGCTGCCCGAGTCGGCGGTCACCGAAGCACCGGGGGCGCCGATGTCCGGCTTGATCGCAACCTCGGAGACGCTCGGCCCCCGCGACGAACTCGGGTTGATGGTGTTCACCAGCGGCGTGCCCTCGGTCGGGTCCACCGCCACCTGCACCGGCTCACCGGTGGCCAGCCCGCTGCGCAGGGTGTCACCGACCTCCAGGCCGACGACCAGGGTCTCCTGCTCGTTGAAGTCGTCCACCGGACCGAACGAGAACGACGGGGCGGCGCCGCCGACGTTGTTCGCCACGACCACCCCGACTGCGCCGGCCTCGGCGGCCAGATGGGTCTTGTAGCTCACCGCGCACACGCCCCGATCCACCAGGGCCACCGCGCCGTCGAAGAAGCCCGGCTCGTACGGGCTGTGGTCGGTGACGCTGTCGGACGGGTTACCGTCGGCGTCGACGAAGCAGCCGAGCTGCTCCGCTTCGCTGTCGCCGTAGATCAGCTCACCGTCGAAGCCGTCGACGATCGGCGCCCACGGCACGGTGTTGGTGTTCTGGTAGATGCCCTCGATCTCCGCCGGCTCCAGCACCGCCAGCTCCAAGTGGACCGCGCTGGGCACCTCGGTCCAGGCCACCGAGATAACCTCCGGAGTGGAGGCTGGCGACCCGGTGATGTACGGCTTGTCGGCGCTGTTACCGGCCGAGGCGACCACGGTCACGCCCATCCGGGCGGCGTTCGCCGCGGCCCCGGACGACGGGTTCTCGATCTGACCGTAGAGGGCGCCGAGCGACAGGTTGATGATGTCGACCGCGTCCTCGATGTCACCGGTGCCGTACGGGTCGAGCGACGCCTCGAACGCCTCCAGGATCGCCACCCCGTTGCAGCTCGACGCGACCGAGCTGCAGACCTTGTAGCCGTAGAGCAGCGCGTCCGGGGCGACCCCGCCCTCGCCGGCGATGATCCCGGCGACGCTGGTGCCGTGGCCGCCGGTGCAGGGCGGCGGGGTACCCGACGGTCCGCAGTCGATCGGGTCCGGGTTCGGGTTGAGCTCCCCGTTGGGCCAGAACTCGCCCACGAAGTCGTACCCCTCGACCACCTTGTCGGTCGGGAACAGGCCATTGCGCTCAGTGTTGGTCGGGTCGTCTGTGGCGGTCCCGTACGCCGCCTCGTACGCCTCCTGCGTGCCTTCCCCACCGAAGGCGGCGTGGGTGTAGTCGATGCCGGTGTCCAGCACCGCCACCCGCACCCCCTCGCCGGTGACGCCGTCCGGCAGGTCGTGCAGCTCCCCGGCGCCGATGTGCGGCACGGTCTCGGACAGGTGCAGCTCGTGATCGATGACCGGCAGCACCTTGACCACATCGGGGTCTGCCGCCAGCGTCGTCACCTCGGCGGCGTCCACCTCGACCACCACCAGGTTGCCGGCCAGCTGGGTGCTGATCACCTCGGTGGCGCCGGTGTCGGAGATCCGCTCCACTAGCTCCCGCTGCTTCTCCTTCAGCGCCTCCCCGTGGCTGCGTTGCTGGTCGCGGTCGAGGGCGGCGCCTTCCTGCTTGGCCCGGTCACCGACCGCCTCGGCGACCGACGGATCGGAGAGTTCCAGCGAGACCGTCACGGTGCCGGTGGCCGAGAGCAGCGAGGGCTCGATCTCAGTCGCGGTAGCGCTGACCGGTCCGTCCGGAATCGCCAGTGAGTCCGCCAGGGTTGCTGACTCCTGGGCAGCGGACGGCGCCGCCACCAGTGCGAGCACGGCGCCGGTGGTTACCGTCGCCGTAGTGGCCCGAAGCACGGTTCGGCTTCTGACCGAATGGGGCCGGGGGATTTTCCATTTCACAGTTGCGTCCTCCCTGGGCGCAGTGGCATGGCTTGCTATTGCCGACGAAGCGTCAGACCGAATCGGGGGTGAAGCGCGTCCCGCCACAGTGCCGGCCCCGGCACCGTAACTCGGCTCATCGCACCGAGTCAACGCCCACCACGCTGCGTCATGCAGCGTAGACAGTCGTGATAGAACAGTTTTGTCCGACCTCACCAGAAGGGCCGGATGAACACCGGACGAAGAACGCACAACCCGGATAGTCGGGCATAGCGCAGTTCTTCGGGATTCTCGGCTTCAGGATTTCGGGTCCGGGATTCTCGCGTCGATGACCACGACCGGCCACCCGCTGAACATAAAGCAGGGCCGATCCGCGAGGCGGATCGGCCCTGCCCGAAGCTCTGGTCGATGGTTGGCCGGTGCGACCGGCTAACCGGGTTGGCTGGTGCGCGCGGATCAGGTCCGCGCGCGCTGGGCCAGCTGTGCCAGGCCGGCGACGATCCCGCCGGCCAAGTCGCCACCGCCGAACGCCGCGGCCATCGACATCGCCGCCAGCTTGCAGTCGCGGTCCGGCAGCCGGTGACGCGCCCGCGCTCCGGTCACAATCTCCAACACTCGCTCATTCGGAGAGACCGCCACCAACACCGACTCGGCCGGCTCCGAAAGCCGGCGATGCAGCTCTTCGGCGTGCTCCCGCGGCGACTCGGTCAACTCCCCGACATACACGCTGAAGGTCAGTCCGGTGCTGTCGTCGGCGGTCCGCAACGCCTCGTCGAGCCGCAGCAACTGCCGGGTACTGAAGGGACCTTCCAACGCCTGCCGATCCGGCCAGCGCTGCTCGCTGGCCCGGCCCGGCCGGTCAGCCTGCTCCCCGACGGCCGCCTGGTCCACCCCGGCGCCGATCGGCGTCTTTTGCTGCTGCTCGTCGGCGGGCCGCACCTGCCCGCTCTGCTCGTCGGTCATCGCCCGCCCGTCGGTCGTCGCCTGCCCAGAGGAGTCCGTGCCCCGGGCGATCTCACCAGCGGTCACTCGCGCCTCCCGTCGCCTGCTGCCGGGGCCGTGCTTCGCCCGACCCGCTATCGGCGGCGGCAAGCTCCCGGCTCGCCGAGCGACCCGCCAACGCGGCCTGGTCGGCCGCCCCGCCGGCACTAGCGCCACGCCGGTGATTCGCTACATACCAAACCGGGGCGAATGAGTACGGCCGACCGGGCCGGTAACGCTGCTGGGCCTTGGGGCCGCCGATCGCAGCCAGCGCCCATACGACCGCCACGATGGCGGCCGGCACGACGACGAGGAAGAAGAACTGCTCTGTACCCGACACCTCAGCTCCCGCTGTCTCGCACCGCATCTGATCGACTAGCCGCCGTTCACGGTAGCGGAACCCTCGCCCCACCACTGCGCCGGGTGCCGGTCAAGCCATGACGCCTGCTGTTCCAGCTGGGCCGCGACCTGCAACAGCAGACCGTCTTCCCCCGGCAGGGCCGCCAGCATCACGCCGACCGGGGCGCCCGCCTCGGTCTGCCCCAGCGGCAGCGACACCGCGGGCGCGCCGGTCAGGTTGTAAACCGCACAGTACGGGGAGAACCGGGACTGGGCGGCGAAATCCTCGGCCGGGCTGTTCGCCGCCCGGAAATGGCCCACCGGCGCCTGCGGCGACGCGAGCGGCGGCGACAGCAGCAACTCCACGCCCTGCGCCGCCAACCGCGCCGCGCCCTCCCGGACCGCCCCCTGCAGCGCCGACAACGCCCCGAACAGGTCGGCCACGCTCACGCTGCGCGCCTGTTCCCGCAACCACCGGGTGATCGGAAGCAGCAGCTCCTCCCGGTCGGCCGGCACCGGGTTCGCCAGCGCCAACGCCCGCCACACCTCCCCGAACCGTTCCCGTACGCCCGCCCCGACCGGCGGCGCCACCGGCACCACCTCGTGCCCCAACTCGGTCAGCTGGTCGACCGCGTGCGCCAGCACGGCGCGGCACGCCGGCGCCAACTCGGCGTCGGCGAGCACCGGCTCCGCCCAGACCCCGATCCGCCGTCGCCCCGGCTCCGGGCGCAACGCCGCCGCCAGATAGCCGCCGGGCGGCCCCGGTGGCCGCGGTAACGGCTCGCCCGGCACCGGCACCGCCATCGCGTCGAGCAGCGCCGCCGCGTCCGCCACCGTCCGGGTGAGCGGGCCGTCGGTCGGCAGGCCGAAGCCGCCGAAGCCCACCGGCCCGCCCGCCACCACCCCCCGGCTGGGCTTGTAGCCGACCAGGCCACAGAGCGCCGCCGGGATCCGGACCGAGCCCCCGCCGTCGTTGCCGTGGGCCGCTGGCACCAGCCCGGCCGCCACCGCCGCGCCGGCACCGCCGCTCGATCCGCCCGCGGTCTGCGTGGGATCCCACGGGTTTCGGGTCGGCGGGCCGACCTCGGTCTCGCAGTAGAGGGAGATGCCGAACTCGCTCGCCGCGGTCTTGCCGAGACTGATGGTGCCGGCACCGCGCAACGCCACCACCACGTCGGCGTCGCGGCGCGGCACATGGTCGGCGAACGCGAGCGACCCGAAGGTCGTGCGCACGCCACGAGTCAGCACGAGGTCTTTGATCGCGATCGGCACCCCGGCCAACGGCGGCAACTGTTCGGCGTCGCTAGCCGCGAGCGCATCCACCTCATCGGCGGCCGCGAGCGCCGCCTCCGGGGTGAGGGTGAAGAAGGCCCCCAGCGCCGGGTCGTGTGCCTCGATCCGGCGCAGGTAATGCTCCACCAGCTCCCGTGCCCGCAGTTCCCGCCGCCGGATCGCCGCGGCCTGCGCCAGCACGGTCAGATCGTGCAGTTCCCCCATCCCCCCACCGTAACCGCGCGGCAACCGGGCCGATCATGGACCTAGGTACATGGTCTGGGCGTTTCCAAGCCCCAAACTCCATGATCAGCGCAGGTCTGCGGTGCGGGCGCCATCGAGAAACCGCAACGGATTCGCGGACAGCAGCTTGCCCCGCTGGGCGTCGGTGAGCACCGCCGCCTCCCGAACCACCCCACCCGCCGGACGTTCCCCCAACGGGTACGGGTAGTCGCTACCCAGCACCACCTGGTCCTCCCCCATCGCCGCGACCAGCAACCGCAGCGGCTCCGGCTCGAACACCACCGTGTCCACGAAGAAGCGGGCCACGTAGTAGCTAGGGGGGTGCTGCGACGCCCCGCGAACCGCGTCGCCCCGGCGATGCCAGGCGTTGTCGGCCCGGCCGAGCCAGAACGGAAAACTACCCCCGCCGTGGGCGAAGCAGATTCGCAGACTCGGCGGCAACCGATCGAAGGCGCCCCCCAGCACCATCGCCAGGATCGACAAGTGCGTCTCAGCCGGCATGCTCACCAGCCACCGCGCCATCCATCGGTCCAGCCGGGGCCCGGCCGGCATGTCCCACGGATGCACCAGCACCGGCGCCCCGACCGACGCACAGTGCTGCAGAAACTCCACGATCCCCGGATCGTCGAGGTCCCGGTCGCCGACGTGGTTGCCGATCTCCACCCCCAGGTGGCCGGCGGCCAGGCAGCGATCCAGCTCCGCCACCGCGCGTACCGGATCCTGCAACGGCACTTGGCAGAACGGCAGCAGCCGGGCCGGATCCGAGGCGGTGAACTCCAGGGTCAGATCGTTGAAGATCCGGCAGACCTTGGCCGCCTGGTCAGCCGCCCGGTCGTACGAGAAGAACAACGGCGTGGGCGAGACCACCTGCCGGTCCACCCGGTCGGTGTCCATGTCACCAAGTCGGGTCGCCGGATCCCACGCCGATCGGCGGACGGGTCGAAACTCCTGCTCGCCGACCATGAGCATCGCGGCGCGCTCCGAGTCGATCCGCAGCCATGGCCAGCCGTCGCCGCCGCAGACCGACGCCAACTCCGGCCAACCCTTGGGGACGAGGTGAGCGTGGACATCGACCACCGGGGTGGCGGCGGTCATCAGCCCTTGCCCGGGTGCGTCGCTCCGCAGCTGTCACAGGTACGCGCCTGCTCGTCGGCGTAGAAGGCGTTGAAGACCGGCGGCAGATCGGCCACGATGTCACGTACCTGGAGCTCTACCTCGTGGACGAGATGGTTGCACTCGAAGCAGTACCACTGGAACTTCTCCAGCTCACCCTCCTGCCGTACCTTTTCGATCACCAGCCCGATCGAGCCGGCCTCGGGCCGCTGCGGGGAGTGCGGCACGTTGCCCGGCAACACCCACATCTGACCCTCGCCGATGTGGACGTCCTTGGGCTCACCATCCACCATGGTCTTGACGTGCATGTTTCCCTTGATCTGATAGAAAAACTCTTCGTACGGGTCGACGTGGTAGTCGGTCCGCTGGTTCGGACCTCCCACCACCATCACCAGAAAGTCGTCGCCGGTTGGGAAGACCTGCTTGTTGCCGACCGGCGGCTTCAGCAGGTGCTTGTGCTCCTCGATCCACTCCGGGAAGTTGATGGGGGAAGCCGGTTCACTCATCGCGTTACTCCTCTCTGGGCTTCGGGTCTACCGCGGTGGCTTGGGCTTCAAGCAGTAGCTGCGGGTGGGGCAGCTGATGCACCGCGACAGTGGTCCGAGTCGGGCCAGTCTCGTCGAAGTACCCAGCCCACACCTCGTTGAACCCGCCAAAATCATTCATGTTGACCAGATAGACCGTGACCTGCACCAGATCGCTGAGCTCAGCACCGGCGGCGGCCAGCAACTCCCGCAGGTTCTCGATCACCGCCCGCGTCTGCACCCGAATATCCAGACTGGTCGTACCAAACTCGTCCGCATCGGCACCAGCGATGCTGTTGTCCGGCCGACGGGCCGAGGTCCCCGACACGAAAATGAACCCGCCAGCGGACTTCACATGCGGAAACCGACCCCGCGGCACCGCCTTACCAGCAACCACCTTCGCGTCGCTCACGGCCGCACCTCCAAACTGGCCCCACCCAACTGCTCCACCACCGCCCGCACATGACCAGCCCCCGGCAGCGGCACCGCCGCAGTCGCCGCCCCGGCCAACAGCACCCAACCCGGCTGCGGCACCAACCCCGCACCACCGGCCAGCTTCAGACCACGCTGCAGCGCCCGCCACGGGTCACCCAGAATCGCCGCGGTCGACCCGGTCTCCACCACCTGCCCATCCACCTCCAACAACACCCCAAAATTGGCAAGCCCAGCAGGTATCGGCCGCCACGGCCCCAACACAAACCCGGCCGCGGACGTGTTGTCGGCGACCACATCCGGCAACGTGAACCGAAAATCGGCGTACCGCGAATCGATCACCTCCAACGCCGCAGCCACCGCCACCGGCTCACCACCAGCACCCAGCCGGAACGCCACCTCCGGCTCCACCCGCGGATGGATCAACCCCCCGGTCGACACCGCATCACCGTCGGCGATGCTCATCGCGTCGGTCAGCCGCCCCCAGATGACCTCATCAACCCCCATCTGGGCCATCTTCGCCGCACTGGTCAACCCCAACTTCACCCCCACCAACCGCTCCCCGCGGCCCAGCCGCCGCGCCACCAACGCCTCCTGCACCCGATACGCATCCGCAACGGTCAACTCGGTGCCGGCGGTCAACTGCTCAACCGCCTCCCCCGCCACCGCCGCCTGGTCGACCCGGGCAGCCAACGCCGCGAAATCCACGCTCATGCCACCGGCTCCTGCCACTGTCGAGCCAAATCCAACGCCACATCCACGATCATGTCCTCCTGACCACCGACCATGCCCCGCCGGCCCAACTCCATCAAAATCGCCCGAACATCCAACCCGAAACGGTCAGCGGCCCGTTCGGCGTGACGCAGAAAACTTGAATACACCCCGGCGTAACCGAGTGAGAGGGTCTCCCGATCCACCCGCACCGGCCGGTCCTGCAACGGCCGCACCACATCATCAGCGGCGTCCATCAACGCGAACACGTCACAACCATGCTGCCACCCGTGCAGATCAGCCACCGCGGCGAACACCTCCAACGGGGCGTTACCCGCGCCGGCTCCCATCCCAGCCAGCGAGGCATCCACCCGGGTAGCACCATGCTCCACCGCCACCACACTGTTCGCCACCCCCAACGACAGATTGTGATGGGCGTGGATCCCCACCCCGGTGGCCGGATCCAACACCTGCCGATAGGCATCGACCCGGTCCGCCACATCCCGCATCGTCAACCGACCACCCGAATCAGTCACATACACACAATGCGCCCCCGCCTGCTCCATCAGCTTCGCCTGCGAAGCCAACTCGGCCGGCGAGGCCATATGCGCCATCATCAAAAACCCAGCCACATCCATCCCCGCATTACGGGCCCACTCAATATGCTGGGCGGCGATATCCGCCTCGGTGCAGTGGGTCGCGACCCGGACACTGGCCACCCCCACCTCCCGAGCCGCCTTCAAATCGGCGATCGTGCCGATCCCCGGCAACAACAACGTGGTCAGCTTGGCCCGGGTCATCACCTCCGCCGCCGCCGCCAACCACTCCAGATCGGTAGCGGCCCCAAACCCATAGTTCACACTCGAGCCGGCCAACCCGTCACCATGCGCCACCTCGATCGCCGCCACCCCCGCCGCGTCCAACGCCGCCGCAATAGTCCGCACCTGCTCCACCGTGTACCGATGACCGATCGCGTGCATCCCATCCCGCAACGTCACATCCTGCACATACACCGAAGTCACGACACCACCCCCACCGTCACACCGGCCGCCACCCGCTCCGCCGTCCGCAACGCCGCCGACGTCATAATGTCCAAATTCCCGGCATACGCCGGCAGATAATCCCCGGCACCGGCCACCTCCAGAAACACCGACACCAACAACCGCCCCGACCGCTGCTCAAACTGCACCGGCTGCGCCAACCGATACCCCGGAACATACTGCTGCACCCGGGCAACCATGCCGGTGACCGCAGCGGTGATCGCCGCCTGGTCAGCCTCCCGATCGTCGCAGAGACAGTAGACAGTGTCCCGCATCAACATCGGCGGCTCGGCCGGGTTCAACACAATCACCGCCTTACCCCGCCGCGCACCACCCACCACCTCGATCGCCCGCCCGGTGGTCTCGGTGAACTCGTCGATGTTGGCCCGAGTGCCCGGCCCGGCCGACCGGGACGCGATCGCGGCCACGATCTCCCCATACGCCACCGCAGTCACCCGCCCGACCGCCGCCACGATCGGCACCGTCGCCTGACCACCACAAGAAACCATGTTCAGGTTGCCCGCCCCCAACTGCTCATCCAAATTCACCGGCGGCACCACATACGGACCCAACGCCGCCGGCGTCAGATCGATCAACGTCCGGCCGGTGCCCCGCAACGCCTCATCATGGCGACGATGCGCCCCCGCCGAGGTAGCGTCGAAAACCACCCGCACCCGCGCAAACTCCGGCATCGCCAACAACCCAGCGACACCATCGGCGGTGGTGGCCACACCCAGCCGGCGCGCCCGAGCCAACCCGTCCGAGTCCGGGTCGATCCCCGCCATCGCCACCATCTCCAACGACTGCGAACGCCGCAACACCTTCACCATCAAATCGGTGCCGATATTGCCCGACCCCAACACCGCAACCCCGCTGCTCATACCGCCCCCTCCCGTAGTTCGAAGCAAACCCGCACCGACCCCAACCCAGAAATCCGCGCCTCAAACGCCTCACCGCCGGACACCGGCACCATCGGCCCCAACGCCCCCGACAGCACCAGGTCACCCGCCCGCAGCGGCGCCCCAGCAGCAGCCCGCACCCCCGCCAACCACGCCACCGCGTGCAGCGGATTGCCCAGGCACGCCGCCCCGGCACCGGTCGACACCGGCCGACCGTTGCGCTCCAACACCATCCCGCAGCCACGCAGATCCACAGCAGAAACCGGTCGAGGCGCAGTGCCGAGCACAAACCGGCCGCTGGACGCGTTGTCGGCCACCGTATCCACGATCGAAATATCCCACCCCGCCACCCGGGAATCCACAATCTCGATCGCCGGCAGCAGGTAATCCACCGCCCCGATCACCTCGGCCACCGTCGGATCCGGAACGGTCAGATCCGCGCCGAGCACGAACGCCACCTCGGCCTCCACCCGCGGCGCCAACAGACCCTGCCAACCCAGCTGCTCACCATCCGGGACCGCCATGTCAGCCAGCAACACCCCAAAATCAGGCTGATCCACACCCAGCTGCGCCTGAACCACCCGACTGGTCAAACCGATCTTCGCGCCGACCGGCCGCCGGCCCGCCGCCGTCCACTGCACCAGCTGCGCCTGCTGCACCGCATACGCCGCCGCCATCTCACCGGCCGGCAGCAACCGCCCCCGCAACGGTGGGCAGCCAACACCGGTCTGATACGCCGCCGTCAACTCCCCCACCGCCGCGACCACCCACTCCGGTTGACCATGGGGTTGGGGACCGGAAACCGCCCCCACCCCGTACCTAGGTCCATGATCAACTCGATGGGGGGTCATGAGAACTCCACGCAGACGTTGGTCAACTCGGAATAGAAATCAAGCGAATGCCGGCCACCTTCCCGACCCACCCCCGAGGCCTTCACGCCGCCGAACGGGGTCCGCAGATCCCGCAGGAACCAGGTGTTCACCCAGACCAGCCCAGCGTCAAGTCGCTGCCCGGCCCGGTGCGCCCGCCCGACGTCCCGGGTCCACACCGCCGCCGCCAGCCCGTAGTCACTGTCGTTCGCCAACGCCCACGCCTCGTCCTCCTCGTCGAACGGCGCCACGTGTACCGCCGGGCCGAAGATCTCCTCCCGGTTGGTGCGCGCCTGCGCCGGCAGCCCGGTCCAGACCGTCGGCTGCACATAACAACCCTCATCACGCTGATCACCAAAGACCGGCACCCCACCACCGGTATGCACCGTCGCACCCTCAACACCCGCCAGGTCGTAACAACCCAACACCTTCTCCCGATGACCCGCCGAAATCAACGGCATCGTCACCGCCTCCCCAGCATCCGGCCAACCCCACCCCAACTGCTGCGAAGCAGCCACAAACCGCGACACGAACTCGTCAAACACCGGCCGCTGCACCAACAACCGCTCCGTACACAGACACACCTGACCACCATTGGTGAAACTCGACCGCACCGACCCGGCCACCGCCGCGTCCAGATCCGCATCGGCGAACACCACCCCGGCGTTCTTACCCCCCAACTCGAACGACACCGGCTTCACCGTTGACGCCGCCGACCGCATAATCGCACTACCAGTCGCCGACTCCCCCGTAAACGTCACCGCATCCACCCCCGGATGCGACGTCAACCACTCCCCCGCCGCCCCCGCACCGTGACCATGCACCAGATTGAACACCCCATCCGGCACCCCCGCCGCCGCCAACGCCTCCGCCAACACCGTCGCCGACGACGGCGTCTCCTCCGACGGCTTCACCACCACCGCATTACCACACGCCAACGCCGGCGCCACCTTCCACGTCAACAACAACAGCGGCAGATTCCACGGCACCACCACCGCCACCACCCCCACCGGCTTGCGTACGGCGTAGTTGAGCGCCCGCGCCCCGTCGGCGGTAACCGTCTCAAACGACTCCGTGCCAGCGGTACTGATCAGGTCGGCAAACGCCCGGAAGTTCGCCGCCCCACGGGGGATGTCCAACCGCTGCGCCTGCCCGACCGGTTTGCCGGTATCGGCCACCTCAGCCGTCACCAAATCCTCGAACCGCCGCTCCAACTCGTCGGCGACCCGGCGCAGCAGCGTCGCCCGCTGCTGCGCGGACAACCGCCCCCACGGCCCCCGCAACGCCCCCCGCGCAGCCGCCACCGCCTCATCCACCACCGACTCCGACGCCTCCGGCACCTCGGCGACCACCCGACCCGTCACCGGGCTGCGCTTAGCAAACCCGGACCCGTCATCACGCCACCGGCCACCCACCAAATGCCGCAGACCCACCGGACCACCAGCGGGAAACCCACGACGGAGTTCAATCGGCCACTCGGTCATCGCCGCCACCGCCGAACCGCGGCGAGCCCGGCGAGCAGCAGCCCGGCCCCGGCGACGGCGCCCGCGGCGAGCACCGCCCGCTGCTGTCGACGTACCCGCTGCCGCACCTCCGCGTACGGGGTGCTGCTGAACGAGACCAGCTCGTAGCGGGACACATACCGGCCCGGCAGCAGCCGCTCCAGTCCGTGCTCGACCTGCTTGCGCAGCTGGTACGCCGGGGAGGCGACCCGGTCGCGCATCTCGACGAAGTTGTCCAAAGCCATCTCGGCGATGGCTTCGGTGTGCTCCCGACGGCGCTGCTCGAACAGCGGCAGGGCGTGGGACCAGTCGTCGCCGGTCTCCTCCAGACAGTGGTCCAGCCACACCACGTCCTCGAAGGCACAGTTCGCACCCTGGCCGTAGAAGGGCACGATGGCGTGGGCGGCGTCGCCGAGCAGGCAGACCCGTCCGTGTGCCTGCCAGGGGGCGCACCGCACCGTCCCGAGCAGGCCGACCGGGTTACGCCGGTAGTCGTCGACCAGATCGGGGGCGAGCGCCGGCACGTCCGGGTAGTGGGTGGCGAAGTGTTGCTCGATCGCGGCCGGGCTGGCGAGCGAGGCGAAGCTGCTGACCCCGCCGGTCGGCCAGAACAGGGTGCAGGTGAAGGAGCGGTCCGGGTTCGGCAGCGCGATCATCATCGAGGTGCCGCGGGGCCAGATGTGCAGGGCGCCGGGGTCGAGCGCGAACTGGCCGTCGCGCGCCGGGATCGTCAGCTCCTTGTAGCCGTAGTCCAGGAAGTCGAGTTCCTCGGTGAGCAGGCCGTGGCCGAGCAGTTGCCCGCGGACTGCGGAGCCGGCGCCGTCGGTACCGAAGACGACGGCGGCGGTGGCCTTGCGGTCACCGGCAGGTGTTTCGAACCGGAGGTCACCGGTGGCCGGGGCGAGGCCGACCAGCGTGTGCTCGAAGTGGACTTCCACGCCGGCGGCGAGCGCCGCGTCCAACAGCGCCTGGTTCAGCGATCCCCGGCTGATCGAGTTGATGGCGCGATCCTGGTCGGAGCTGTACGGCTGGAAATCGAGCTCCCCCTGGACGGGGTGGATCATCCGGCCCCGCATCGGCAACGCGTCGGCCAGCGCCACCTCGGCGAGGCCGATCCGGCGCAACGCGTCCAGCCCTCGCTCCGAGAGCGCCAGGTTGATCGAGCGCCCGCGTTCGGCGGCGCCGGTCCGGGGGTCGGCGCGTCGCTCGTACATGGTGACCCGGCGGCCACGCCGCGCCAGGTAGCACGCGAGCAGGCAGCCGGCGAGCCCGGCACCGACGACCGCCACGTCCTCGTCGCGTTTCATGCTCCCACCCCTAGGTCGGCTAGCGCCCGGGCGGCGCGCCAGCAGTCGTGGTATGTCGAGTAGAGCGGCACCGGCGCCAGCCGGACCAGGTCGGGCGGGCGGGCGTCGGCGACCACCCCGTGCTCGGTGCGCAGCCGCTTGGTGAGGCCGCCCGAGTCGGCGACCCGTACCGAGAGTTGTGCGCCGCGCCGCTGCGGATCGCGTGGGGTGACCATCGGGGCGCCGATCTCGTCGAGTAGGTCGGCGAGGTAGCCGGTGAGCCGGATGCTGCGGGATCGTAGCGCCGCCATCCCCACCTTGTCGAAGATCTCCAGGGAGGTGCGGACCGGGCCCATCGCGAAGATCGGCGGGTTGGAGATCTGCCAGGCGTCGGCCGCGGCGGGTGGGCGCGACACCGGGGCCATCTCGAACCGGGTCGCCGGGTCGGTGCTCCACCACCCTTCGAACCGGGGCAGGTCGTCGCGGCCGAGGTGGCGTTGGTGGATAAAGACGCCGCCCAGCGCGCCGGGGCCGGCGTTGAGGTATTTGTACGAGCACCAGGCGGCGAAGTCGACGCCCCAGTCGTGTAGCCGCAGCGGCACATTGCCGGCGGCGTGGGCGAGGTCCCATCCGACCACCGCGCCCGCCTCCCGCCCGGCCGTGGTGATCGCCGGCAGGTCGAGCAGTTCGCCGGTCAGGTAGTTGACGCCGCCGAGCAGCACCAGCGCGACCGTCTCCCCTTCGCGGCGCAACAGCTCCACAATGTCTTCAGTGCGCAGGTGGGCTTCGCCGGCGCGGGGGGTGAGCCGGCGGACCGTCTGCTCCGGATCGAGCCCGTGGTAACGGACCTGGCTACGCACCGCGTAGCTGTCCGAGGGGAAGGCGGTGTCCTCGATCAGGATCCGGTTACGCTGCCCGGCCGGCCGGTAGAAGGAGACCATCAGCAGGTGCAGGTTGACCGTCAGCGAATTCATCACCACGGTCTCGGCGGGCAGCGCGCCGACCAGCCGCGCGGCCGGCTCGGTGAGCTGCTCGTGGTAGGGAAGCCAGGGCCGTTCACCCACCAGGTGCCCCTCCACCCCGAGCTGCGCCCACGCGTCCACATCGGCCAGTAGTTCGGCGCGGGTGGCGCGAGGCGGCAGGCCGAGTGAGTTACCCGCCAGGTAGGCGGCCTCCGGATAGTCGCCGCCCTCGGCCGGCGGGATGTGGAACCAGGGGCGGTGGCCCGGGTCGGCCTCGTCCCGTTGCTGGGATTCGCTCTCGGGCTGGTCCATCGCGCCTCCGCCGGTCACATCTCGGTACGCGCGGACCACAGCTCCGGGAAGACCGGCTGCGCCGCGCGGTTCTGCAGCCAGGCTAGACCGGAAGAGCCGCCGCTGCCGGCCTTGGCTCCCATGGTCCGGCGTACCGCGGTGACGTGCTGGTCGCGCCAGTGCCCGTACTTCTCGACCAGGTCGGTGAGCGCCTCGCCGAGCAGCCGGAGTTCGTTGTCGGGCCGGTCGTCGTGGTAGATCTTCACCCAGGCCGCTTCGACCTCGGCGGACGGTTCATACTCGGCGGCGAAGTCGCGGTCGACCAACTCCTGGGGGATGGCGTAGCCGCGCCGGCCGAGCAGCGCCACCACGTCGTCCCACAGGCTCGGCGCGGCCAGCCCATCGGTCAGCGCCTGGTAGACATCGCGTTGTCGCTTGAACGGCCGGATCAGGGTCGCCGACTTGAGCCCCAGCAGCATCTCCAGGTGCCGGTACATCGCGGACTGGAAGCCGGAGGCCTCGCCCAGCTGCTCCCGGAACCGTTGGAAGTCGACCGGGGTCATCCAGCCCAGCCCGCGCCAGGCGGCGTTCAGCCCGTCCAGGTGGAGGCTGGCGCGACGGATCGGGGCCAGCGCCCCCCAGACGTCGTCGGCGCGTAGCCGATCCTGGATCTGCTGGAGCTCGAAGCGGATCAGCCCGAAGTAGAGCTCCATCACCTGGCTGATCATCAGGAACGACATCTCGCCCGGATCGGAGGTGACCGGCCGCTGCAACGAGTGCAGCGTGGTGGCCCTGACGTACTGGTCATACGGCACCTGCTGGTCGAACTCGACCTTGGGCCCCCCGTTGCGTACACCGCTCGCCATGCCCTTCATGATCTCGTCGGCGACCGGGAAACGGAAGTACGGATCAACGGTCGGATAGCCTGGTGGCTTGTCATCCGAGGCCGGTGACGCTGGTGGACTTTTGGAACGGAAACCGAATGATGGATTCGACCGACTGGGCGCTACTAACCGAATTGCAGGCCGACGCCCGATTGTCGTACAGCGAGCTCTCCCGCCGGGTGCACCTCTCGCCGCCGGCGGTCGCCGAACGGGTACGCCGGCTGGAGCAGACCGGGGTGATCACCGGGTACCACGCCCACGTGGACCGGGCCAAGACCGGTTGGTCGGTGCTGGCGATGATCCGGATGTCCTGTTATGGCCCCCGCTGCGTGCTGCGCGACCCGCAGGTCGCGCAGTGGCCGGAAATCCTGGAGATCTACCGGATCACCGGCGACGCCTGCAGCCTGTTGAAGGTTGCGGCCGGGTCGATGGACGCGTTCGAGCGGGTGATCGACCAACTGGCGCCCTACGGCCGCCCCTCCAGCACCATGGTGCTCTCGACACCGCTGAATTGGCGGCCCGTGACCTCCGCGGATCCGGAAAGTTTAGATACCATCGAACACGAGTGAAGCGCCAGCGACCAAGACCAGCAGGAGGTCTCCCCCGGTGCGCAGTTCGTCGGACCACCGCCCTCACACCGAGGCAGCCAGCCCTGACCTGATCGGTGCCCGGATGCGGCAGTTCCGCACCGAGCAGGGCCTCACCCTGCGCGGGCTCGCCGCCCGTTCCGGGCTCTCGATCGGTTTCCTCTCCCAGGTCGAGCGGGGCATCTCCTCGATCGGCCTGACCGCCCTCGGCAGCGTGGCCAGCGCGCTCGGGCACAGCGTCGCCGAGTTCTTCCACGACGACTCGACGCCCACCGGCGGGGCCGGCGGGCAGCCCCCCAGCCGGCCACAAAGCAATCACCAGGCCGAAGACCTGCCGGTCCACTTCACCCTGACCCGCCGGGAGGTCGCCGGCAGCCAGTACGTCTCGGGCCAGCAGACCTACCGGATGCTCTCCGACCGCGGCCGCAACCTGGTGTTGGAACCGATGCTGGTGCACATCGCCCCGGGCGGCCGCAAGGAGGACGCGTACGGCCACCCGGGCGAGGAGTTCGCCTACGTGGTCGAGGGCGAGCTGCTCTACGAGGTGGAGGGCGTCGAGCACCGGCTCTACCCGGGAGACAGCCTGCATCTGCGTTCGACGGTGTCGCACCGGCTCTACAACGACACCGATCAGGTCACCACCGTGGTCTCCGTGGTGACCCCGCGACTCTTCTGAACCTGTTCACTGAGACTTAACTTCCAGCTGCTCGGCGAGCCGGGCAAAGGTCGTATGCCAGATCGGCGCCGCCGGGTCGATCACCGAGAAGTGGTCGCCGGCGGACTCCAACACCGTCACCCGGTCCCCGGCCGACCGCGCCGACTCCGCGTACCGACGGTTCAGGTCCACCAGGTCCGGATCGTCCTGCCGCCCCTGCACGATCAGCTGCGGTACCCGCAGCGGCAGCCGCGCCGCCGGGTCCGCCGCCGCGTACTGCGCCGGGACCTGCTCCGGGGTGCCTCCCAGTGCGGCCGCCACCGCCCCGGTGCCCAGCCACCGGCGCTGCGCCTCGACCAGATCGACCACCCCGGCCAGCGACACCGCCACCGCCACCCGCACCGGCCCATCGGTGGCGCTGTCGGCCGCCGCCCGCAGCGCCAGCTGCCCACCGGCGGAGTGCCCCAGCACCGCGACCCGGTCCAGGTCGAGCCGGTCCGGGCGGTCGGGGAACTCGGGCAGCGCGGAGAGCGCCGCGATCCCGGCCGCCACATCGGCGGCGGTGGCCGCCCAGCCGTGCTGGTCCGGTCGCCGGTACTCCAGGTTCCAGGCGGCGTAGCCCCGGTCCGCGAGGTCGATGGCGAGCGCGTCCATCAGGTCGGCCGCCCACTGCGATCGCCAGAAGCCGCCGTGGAGCAGCACCGCCACCGGGGGCGGGTCGCCCCCGGGCCGCGGTCGGGGTAGCCGCAGCTCGGCCCACTGCTCCGGGTCCGGCCCGTAGCGGAACCGCCGCGCCGGCCGGCGGAGCCGGTGCACCGCATGCCGGATCGCCCAGCACAGGCCCCAGACGCCCCGCCCGTACAGGTGGACGGCGTCACCGGCGACCGGCACCGGGCCGGTGCGGGTCAAGTCGTACCAGACCGTACGCGCGGCGTGCGGCCCGTCGCTGATCAGCAGCTCCCGGGTCGCCGGATCGTCTCCGGGCAGCACCACCAGGGCCCCGGGGATCTGCTCCAGCGACGCCGCGACCGCCGCCGCGTCCGCCGCGATCTCGACCCGCCCGACCACTCCAAGCTGCGGAAACTCTGCCTCGGCGGTCTCCCGGAGCAGGTCGGGGTCGGCCCGCAGCCCGGGTCCGACGATCACCGTCACTGTCAGGTCACTCATCATCCTCCGATCGTGCCCCGCCCCCGCCCCGCCCGCCCCGCTTGGTGGGGCGGGTGGTCATGGCCGCAGTAGTGGCAGCACCCGGGTCCCCAGCAGGTCCACCCCGTGCGGGCCGGTCAGCCCGTGCGGGGTTCCGAACTCGACCCGCCGGACCCCGGCGTCGAAGAGCGCCCGGGCGTGCGCCGCCACCTCCGCCGGGGTGCCCGCGAAGGCAAACCGGTGCAGCACATCGTCCGGGATCAACGCGCCGGCCGCCGCGTCGTCGCCGGCCGCCAGCGCCTGTTGCACCTGCGCCAGCAGCCCTGGTGGCAGCGCCACGGTCGGGTCCAGCTCCGCCACCACCGCGAGGTACATCGCCACCTCGGTACGCGCGGTGGCGCGGGCCGCATCACCGTCGAGATCCACCACGGTTACCGCGCCGAAGACCAGGCCGACCTCGTCCAGGCTCCGGCCGGCCCGCTCCGCGCCCGGTCGGATTCGCTCCCGGATCACCGGCACCAGCTCGGGGTTGGCGCTACCGCCCACCTTGATCTCCTGGGCGAGCCGGCCCGCCAACGCCGCCCCCCGCGGCCCCCAGGCACCCAACAGCAGCGGCGGATCGGGTCGGTGGATGGGGAAGCGCAGGGCGGTGCCCGGGGCCAGCCGGAACACCCGACCGTCGACACCGGTGGTGTCGCCGCCGAGCAGCCGGTAAATCACGTCGACCGCCTCAGCCAGCCGGGTCACCGGCCGCGCCTGGTCGATACCGACCGCGTCGAGCCAACTGCCGCGGGCCAGACCCAGGTACGCCCGGCCGCCCGAGACCGCGTCCAGGGTGGCGATCTGGCCGGCGATCTCGTACGGCGCCAACGAGTACGGGTTCAGGCAGGCCGGTCCGAGCCGGATCCGGTCGGTGGCACCGGCCATCTCCAGCAGCGGCCCGAGCGGCGGCTGGTACATCAGGTCGCCGTAGACACTGACCACGTCGAAGCCGTACCCTTCGGCCAGGGCGGCCAGGGCGGCGTACTCGCCGGGGCGTTTGTCGCTCTGCACCCCCAGCCCGATCTCGCTCATGTGAGCTCCGAGGTCGGTAGCCGCCGCCGGCCGGTCCGCTCTACCTTCATGACCAACCCTTCTTCCGGGTCGGGGCAGCAGAAGTGGGCATCCTGCGCCAGCCAGTCGCCGGCCGGCAGCTCCCGCTGTTTGGCGGCGAGAAACGGCAGCACCGCGGCGAGCGCCCAGACGCAGAACGGTTTGCCGTCGGGCAGGCGCAGGTGCGCGCTCTCCACCAGCTCAAAGCAGTCGCCGACCGCCATGCCGCAGGCCGACCGGCCGTCGATCCGGTCCACAGTGACCCGCAGGTCGTACACCTCAGTCACGTCCGCTTCGTCAGCCATCGTCCGCTCCTACCTGGACCACCAGCTTGCCGGTGGTACGCCGGGCGCCGAGGTCGGCGAGCACCTGCGGGGTCTGCGCCAGCGGCACCACCCGCGACACCGGCGGTCGGATGTCTCCACTGCGGTACAACGAGAACAGCTCCTGGTACGCCTTGGCGACCGCGGCCGGCGCGTGCCACGGGTAGGCCGATCCCCACGCCACACCGATGAGCGACAGGTTGGCCCCGACCAGCTCCATCGGATCCACCTTGGGTGGCGGCGCGGCGGCGGTGCCGACCGGCACCATCCGGCCCTCGAAGGCGAGGCACTCGATCGAACGGGTAAAGACTTCGCCGCCGACCGGGTCGACGACGACGTCGACGCCCCGGCCACCGGTCGCCTCCTGCACCGCGGCCACGAAATCTTCCCGCTGATAGTCGATGGCGAGGGCGGCGCCGTGGGCACGGCAGACCGCGGCCTTCTCCGGACCACCGGCGGTGCAGAAGACGGTCGCGCCCCGGGCCACCGCGAGTTGGGTGGTGGCGATCCCGACGCCGCCGGCACCAGCGTGGATCAGCACCGTGTCGCCGGCGCCCACCCAGGCGCGCTCCAGCGCGAACCAGCCGGTCTGATAGATCACCGGCAACCCGGCGGCCTCGATCGCCGGCACGTCGGCGGGCCGGCGTACCACCAGGTCGGCGGCGACGGTCACGGTCTCCCCCAGCGCCCCACGCGGCAGGGTCGGGCAGGCGATGACCTCCTCGCCCAGCAGCTCCGTTGCCCCCGCACCGGCGGCCACCACCCGGCCGGCGACCTCCACTCCCGGGGTATAGGGCGGATCGGGCAGCATCGGGTAGTTACCCCGGCACAACGAGACATCGAGGAAGTTCAGCCCTACCGCGTGGACCGCCAGTTGCACCTCGCCAGCGCCCGGTGGCGGGTCGTCGGGTAGGTCGGCGACGGTGAGCACCTGCTCCGGCTCACCGTGCTCGTAGGCCACTAGTCGTCGCATCAGATACTCCATCCCGCCCGGTCGTCACGGACGACCCGGCCACCCTTCATGACCCACCGGACGCCTCGGAAGGCGCCGGTGTCCGCGGTCGGGTCGCCGTCCATCGCGATCAGATCCGCGTACTTTCCGGATTCCACTGTGCCTAGATCCGCCTCCGCGGCCAGCCACCGCACCGGCCCGAGCGTGCCCGCGTAGAGCGCCCGCGCCGGGGGAAGGCCGGCTTCGGCGAGATACTCCAGTTCCCGAACGGTGGCGTTGGTGCCCTCGAACGGCCAGAACGGCGGCATGTCGCTGCCGAGCAGAATCTCCACCCCGGCCCGCAACGCCGCCTGGTAGCTCTCCAGATGCCGGGGTCCGGCACCGAGTGAGCGGCACTGCATCCACTCTGGCACCCCGAGCTCGTCGAAGAACTCCTTGCACCGGGTCACTAGCAGCGTCGGCACCAACGCCGTGCCCCGCGCCGCCATCTGCTCGGCGATTTCGTCGGTGAGCTGATACCCGTGCTCGACACAGTCCAGCCCTTGCGCCACCGCGTCGGCGATCACCGAAGCTGGGCCGGCGTGCGCGGTGACCTTCCGACCCCAGGCGTGGGCGGTCTCGATGACCGCGGCTAGCTCGTCCGGGAAGAGCTGTCGAGTGTCGATCTGCTCATGCTCACCGGCGATCCCACCCGAGATCATCACCTTGATCAGGTCGGCGCCGGCCCGGACCTGGGTCCGGACCCCCCGGCGGAAACCGGTGGGGCCGTCGCACTCCAGCGTCTCGCCGCCGCCGTGGCCGTGGCCACCGGTACAGACCAGCGCCTGGCCGGCGGTGAAGATCCGCGGACCGTACGCCCGGCCGGTCTTGATCGCGCGCCGCAGCGCGAAGTCGGCGTGGTCCTTCTCCGCGACACAGCGCACGGTGGTGACGCCGCCGGCGAGCGTGCGTCGGGCGCCGTCGGCCATGTAGAGCGCCAACTCGTGCGGACTCAACCCCCGGATCCCGTCTCCCCGCCGGCCGGGCAGCGACAGCGACAGGTGGGTGTGCATGTTGACCAGGCCGGGGGTCAGATAGGCGCCATCCAGGTCCACCTCGGTCACGTCGCCGGCGGCGCGGGCCTGGTCGACGACCTTCTCCGCCGGTCCCACCTCGGCGATCCGGCCACCGGTCACCCAGACCGCCGCCTGCGGCAGCGGCGCCACCCCGTCGAGCACCCGGGCATCGATCACAGTGCAGTTGGTGAGCACCACCGGCGCGGGCTTCCCGGGGCGGGTCACGGCGCCACTCCGTAGATCTCCCGCGCGGCCTCGGCCGACACGTAGCCCTCCGCGACATCCCGGCGTACCGACTCCGGGTCGCGTTGACGTGGGTCACCGTGCCCACCACCCCCGGCGGTGAGCACGGTGACCCGGTCACCAGGTTGTACCGGGGTACGGGTGGTGCTGACCCGCGCCTCCCGGTCGGTACCCGGGTGCACAACGAACTGGTTCGGCTCCGGCTCCTCGCCGCCGAGCAGCGCCCAGGGCCGGGTCCGGGTCTTCTTGATCACCGAGAGGAACTCGCCCGGGCTGACGAACGTGATATCGCGCCGGAGCCCGGCACCGCCGCGGAACTGGCCGGCCCCGCCGGAGTCCGTCCGGATCTCCCACCGCTCGATGAACATGCCGGTCCGCGCCTCCATCACCTCGACCGGGGTGGCCCGGCCGGTACAGGCGGCGACGTGGCTGGTGGCGTTCGCCCCGTCGTGTTCCGGGGCACCGCCCCAGCCGACCGGTTCGTTGTTGCTGACGGCGAAGAGCTGCCCGGTGTCGGGGTGTACCCCGACCATCATGAAACCGGGCAGATCGCCGCCCGAGCTCGCCGGCAGCTGCTCGGCCATGCCCTGGGCCAACGCCTTGTAGATCAGCTCCAGTGCGACGTTGCCGGTCCACAGCGTGAAGGTCGGCTGCGGGTAGACCGCGTGGAACAGCGTGCTCGGCTCGGCGCGGACCCGCAACGGTGCCGTGGTCCCCTCGTTGGAGGGCTGGTCCCGTGAGGTGAGCGACTTCAACACCACTTTGCAGATCGCCTCGGTGGCACCGAAGGGCATGTTGACCGGCCCCCGCACCGCCGCCGAGGAGCCGGCGAAGTCGACGGTGAAGGTGCCGTCGGCGATGGTGACGGTGGCCTGCATCCGCACCGGCTCGTCGCCGACCCCGTCGTCGTCGAGCCAGTCGACGGCGGTCCAGCTACCCTGCGGCAGCGTCGCCAACGCCGCCGAGGTCCGGGCCTTCCCGTCGGCGATCATCCACTCGATCGCCGACGCCACGGCCGGCTTGCCGAACTTGCCCAGGATCTCCAGGAACCGCCGCTCGCCGGTGCGCAGCGCCGCGATCTGGGCGTGCAGATCGCCGAGGGTCTCCCCCGGCATCCGCGAGTTGAACCGGATCAGCTCGTGGATCGCGCGCACCGGCTCGCCCCGCTCCACCACCTTGGTCCCCGGAAAGAGTAGCCCCTCCTGGTGGACATCGGTGGAGTCGAGGACGTAGCCCGGGTCCTTCGCGCCCAGGTCCATCCAGTGTGCTCGAATGCATAGGAACGCCACCAGCTCACCATCGCCGCCCGGGTCAGCCGGATCGGGTTGGAACACCGGCGCGAACAGCGTGGCGTCGTACGAGTGGGCAGCGTTCCAGTAAGGATAGTTCAGCAGCACCACATCACCCGGGTAGAGATTCTCCCGGCCGACGTACTCGACTCCCTTCCGCAGCGAGTAGTCGTTCGCCCCGAGAAAGATACCCAAGCCGGTGGCTTCGGCGATCAGCCGCAGCTGGGCGTCGTACATCGACATGCCGAAGTCGTGGACCTCGTAGATGACTGGGTTGAACGAGGTGCGGATGAGGGTCGCCCGCATCTCCTCGGCCGCCGACAACAGGTAGCTCCGCACCACTTCGGCGGTCGCACCATCCAGGGTCGTCACTGGTTCTCCTCCCCGATCAGGAGATGGCCGTAGCCATCCACCGCAACCTGCTGTCCGCTGACCACCACGGTGGTGGCCGTGCCCTCGTCGACCAGCGCCGGCCCGGCGAACCGGTCACCAGGGGCCAGCCGGCCCCGGTCGTAGACCGCGAACGAGGTGACCGCTCGCCGCCCGAAGTCGTAGGCGTCGCGGTGACCGCGCAGCGCCCGCGCTGGGTCGCCGTCGCCCGCCGGGTGCTTCGCCAACTCGGGCCGGTCGGTACGGCCCACCGCCCGCACCCGCACGTGCAGCACCTGCAACGGATTGTCCATCGTGTGCCCGTACCGGGCCCGGTGTAGCTCCTCGAAGCTGCCGCGGATCGCGGCGGCGTCGAGATCGCTGCCGACCGGCACCACCATCGAGTGTTCCTGGCCCTGGTAGCGCAGCTCCAGCGACCGTTCCAGCGCCGCCCGCTGCGCCGGCACCTGCTGCGCCAGCAGCGACTCCGCGGCGCGCTGCTCGACCTCGGCGAAGACCTCAGCCAACCGCGGCACCGCATCCTCGGTCAGCGGCGCCATCACGGTTCGGGAGAAGTCGTCGACGATGTCCGCACTGAGCATGCCCCACGCCGAGAAGCCGCCCGGCGCCAGCGGCACCACCACCTCCCGGATGCCCATCTCCCGAGCGAGCAACGGCGCCAGCAGCGGCCCGGCGCCGCCGTAGGCGAGCAGGCTGAACTCCCGCGGGTCGTGGCCCCGCTCCACAGTGATCTGCCGAACCGCGCCGACGGTCCGGGCCAGCGCCACGTCGTAGATGCCGGCCGCCGCCTCGATCGGCGACCGGCCGAGTGGTTCGGCCACCTGGCGAGTGATCGCATCCTGGGCCGCGTCCGCGTCGAGGCTCATCTGCCCGCTCAAGAAACGGTCCGGATCCAGGTATCCGAGCACCACCGCGGCGTCGGTGACGGTGGCCTGGGTGCCGCCGCGGCCGTAGCAGACCGGGCCCGGCTCGGCCCCCGCGCTCTGCGGCCCCACCTTCAACAGCCCACGGTCGAGCCAGGCGATCGAGCCGCCGCCGGCGCCGATGGTGCGGATGTCGTAGGCCGGGATCAGCAACGGGAACTGCTCCAGATGGGACTGGAAGGCGGCGACCGCGGTGCCCCGTTCGATCACACAGGTGTCCAGCGAGGTTCCGCCCACATCGAAGGTGAGCAGGTCGTCCCGGCCGAGCAGCTCCGCGAGGTAGGCGGCGCCGGCGATCCCGCCGGCCGGCCCCGAGAGCACGGTGTGGGTCGGCGAGGTCCGCGCGGTCGCCGCGGTCATCGCGCCCCCGCCGGAACGCATGATCAAGAACCGGGAGTCGAAGCCCTGCTCGGCCAGGCCGGCGGCGAGCGCGTCCACGTACCGTTCGAAGATCGGCCGCAGGTACGCGTCGAGGACGGTGGTGCTGGTCCGCTCGTACTCCCGGTATTCGCGCACGATGTCGGTAGAGACCGAGACGCTCACCTCCGGGTACGCCTCCCGGATCAGCTGCGCCGCCCGCTGCTCGTGGCTCGGGTCGATGAACGAATGCAGGAAGCAGACGGCGATCGACCGCACCCCCTGCTCCTCCACCAGCGTGCGGGCGGCCGCCCGGACACTGGCCGGGTCCAGCTCGGTCACCACCTCACCGCGGTGGTTGAGCCGGCCGACGACGCCCGCGGTGTGCCGGCGCCGCACCAGACTCGGCGGTCGCTGAAACTGGAAGTTGTACATGTGCTCGGGGGGAACATCACCCCGACCGATCAGAAAGACATCCCGGAACCCGTCGTTGGTGATGATCCCGGTGGTGTCCCCGCGCCGCTCCAGGACCGCGTTCAGCCCGAGCGTGGTGCCGTGGATAAACAGTTCGACATCGGCCAGATCGACGGCCAGTTTGCCGACCGCGTCCAGCACGCCCTCGGCCGGGCGCGAAGGCGTGGTGGGCGCCTTCTCGAACCGCAGCGTGCTGGTCTGCGGATCGAACGCCATGGCGTCGACGAAGGTCCCGCCGATGTCGACGGCGAGCCGGAACTTCGAGTTAGACACGGGTCTCCTTCAACAACTCAGGCAACTCCGGAACCCGCCAACAGGCGGCCCGGCTCTGGCCGTAGGGCACCAGCTCCTGGGGCTGGGTCCGGCAAGGGTCAAGCGCGAACGGACACCGGGGGGCCAGCGGACAGCCCCCCCCGACCAGGTCCGCGTCGCTCTCCTCCAGATCCTTGGTGAGCACCACCTTCGGCCCGGCGAAGCCGGCCCCCAGGCTGGGGACGCTGGAGAGCAGCGCCCGGGTGTACGGGTGGCGGGGGTTGCTGAAAACCTCGGCCACCGGCCCTTCCTCCACCACCTGTCCGAGGTAGAGCACCACTACCCGATCACAGAACCCCCGGACCGTGGCCAGGTCGTGGGAGATGAAGACCGACCCGCGAGACCGGTCACCGGTCACTTCGCCGATCAGCCGCAGAATCTGTGCCTGCACGGTGACATCGAGCGCCGAGGTGGGCTCGTCGAAGACCACCAGCTCCGGGCTGGCCACCAGCGCCCGGGCGATGCCCACCCGCTGCGCTTGACCACCGGAGAGCTCATGCGGCCGGCGAGGCAGAATCGTCGAGTCCAGGCCGGTCCGGTCGATCGCCTCGGCGACCCGCTCGGCGCGCTGCCGCGCGGGCACGCCCTGCGCCCGCAACGGTTCGGCGACCGCATCCGCCACCGTCCGGCGAGGGCTCAGCGAGCCCACCGGGTCCTGAAAGACCAGCTGTGCCCGGGCCCGCAGCTCCCGCAGCCGCCGCCCCCGCAGCCCGGCCAGGTCGTCCCCGCCGACGGTGACCCGGCCCCGGCTGGGCCGGACCAGCCCGAGCATCAGCTTGGCGAGCGTGCTCTTGCCGCAACCGCTCTCGCCGACGACGCCGACGGTCTCGCCGGCGTGCACCCGCAGGCTGATACCCCGGAGCGCGTGGTGACCGCCGCCGCCGAACCGGCTGCGGTAGACCACATGGGCGTCGGCCACGTCGAGCACCACCGGCGGCGCCTCCCGGGGGGTGGCCGAGCCGGCCGGGGGACGCGTCCGGACCGGCTCGGCCAGAGTGGAGTCATTGGTGGCGGGGCGCTCCCGCACCGGACCGTGCTGCGGATGGAAGCAGGCGGCGCGCCAGCCCGGCCCTTGCTCGGCCAGCTCCGGCCGGCTCGCGGTGCACTGCTCGTCGGCGTGGTCGCAGCGGGGGGCGAACGGGCACGCAGCCGGGGGCGCCTGCAGCAACGGCATCCCACCGGCGGTCGCCACCACCGGCCCGCCCGCCAAGTCCGGCACCGAAGCCAGCAGCGCTCGGGTGTACGGATGGGCCGGGTCATGCAGCACCTGCCCGGCCGGCCCGCTCTCCACCACCGTGCCGGCGTAGAGCACCACCACCCGGTCACACACCTGCGCGACCGAGGCGAGATCGTGGGAGATCAGCAACACGCCACGGTGCTCGATGTCGGCGGCGGTCCGGAACTGGCGCAGGATCTCCTTCGCCAACGTGACGTCAAGCCCGGTAGTCGGCTCATCGGCGATCAGCAACCCGGGTGCGCAACCAGTAGCCAGCGAAATCATCACCCGTTGCGCCATCCCGCCGGACAGCTCATGCGGGTACGCGTCGAGCCGCCGGGCCGGATTGCGGATACCCACCGCCGCGAAGAGTTCCTGGGCCGCACCGCGCGCCGCCCGCGCGGACATCTCCTGGTGGGTGACGAGCCGGTCGATCAGCTGCCGGCCGGCGGTCCGGGTAGGACTCAACGCGGCCGACGGCTGCTGGAAACACAACGCCGCCCCGCGCCCCCGATGCGCCCGCAGCGCCGCCGGATCCATCCGGAGCACGTCCGCACCATCGAAGTCGACCCGGCCGCTGGCGGCAGCCCCGTCCGGGAGCAGGCCTACCACTGCCCGCGCGACCATGCTCTTGCCGCCGCCGCTCTCCCCGACCAGCCCGACCACCTCGCCGGGCGCGACGGTAAACGACACCCCGCTGAGCGCAGCCACCTGCCGCCCCGGCCGATGGATCAGCACCGACAGGTCCTCGACCGCCAACAATCCGCTCATGCTCGAACCCCCGCCCGCTCTTGGAGACCCTCGCCCAGCAGGCTGAAGCCGAGGACGCTGACGAGCAGGAACAGCCCCGGCGGCACCGACGTCCACCAGCGGCCCGCCACCACATCACCGGCACCGAGGCTGATCATGGCGCCCCACTCGGCGGTCGGGACCGGCACGCCGAGGCCGAGGAAGGACAGCCCGGCCAGGGTCAGCATCGCCCAGCCACAGTTGAGCGGGGCGATCACCCGGACCGGGGTGAGGCAGTTCGGCAACACATGCCGCCACAACACCGCCCAGGTCGGCGCGCCCGAGGTGACCGCGGCGGCGACGAACGGCAACTCCCGCACCGACCGCGCCTCGGCCCGCACCAGCCGGGCGTACGCGGGGGCGTTGACCAGGGCGATCACCAGCACCAGGTTGAACGCGCCGCCGCCCAGCAGGGCCGCCACCACCAGCGCCATGATGAAGGTCGGGAAGGCCTGGAAGATGTCGAGCAGCCGCATCAGCGCGTCGTCGAGCCGGCCGCCGAGGTAACCGGCCACCAGGCCGAGCGCGCTGCCGGCGACCACTGCCACCGCCACCGCACCCACCGCGATCCCCAGGTCCAGCCGGGCCGCGTGCAGGACCCGGCTCCAGATGTCCATGCCGTTGATGTCGGTGCCGAGCAGGTGTGCACCGCCGGGCGGGGCGAGCGACGCGTCCGGATCGATCTCGTTCGGCCCCCACGGGGTGAACAGCGGTGCCGCCACCGCCAACACCACCATGATGCCGAGCAGCGTGCCACCGGTGACGATCAACCCGGTGGAGAACCGGCGGGCACGCTGCGCCGCCAGCACCCGGACGACCGGGCCGTCCGGGGCGGCGGGGCGCGGCGCGGCGCTCAGCTCAGCCATCGACTCGCACCCTCGGGTCCAGCATCGCCTGCACCACGTCGGCGATCAGGAAGACCAGCACATAGCAGGCGGCGATCACCAGCACCGACGCCTGCACCACCGGGTAGTCCCGGAAGAGCAGCCCGCGGAGCGCCCACTGCCCGAAGCCCTGCCACGAGAAGACGAACTCCACCAACACGGTCGATCCGATCCCGAAACCGAAGACCAGGGCAGCCAGCGGCGGCAGCCGGACCAGTGCGGCGCGTACCAGATAACCGCGGCGCAGCAGCCGGTCCGGCAGCCCATGCGCGGCGGCGGCGGTGTACGCCGGCGAGTGGAGCACCTCCAACGCGGAGGCGCGGACACTGCGCAACAGCGGGGCGGTGATCACGATCGACAGGGTGGCCACCGGCAGGATCAGATAGCGCAGCGCGGACAGGAACGCTTCGCCGTTGCCGGTCAGCGTGGCGTCGACCAGCTCCGCCCCGGTGATCGTGGTGAGCCCGGTGCCGGGTTCGATTCGGCCAGCCGGCGGTGGGAACCAGCCGAGCATGCTGTAACCCACCAGGATCAGCACCAACCCCAGCCAGAAGTCCGGCAGCGAGTTGCCGGCCAGCGCCACCACCCGGATGCTGTGGTCCCCCAGCCGGTGCGCCCGCCGCGCCGACCAGATCCCCAACGTCGTGGCGAGCAGCAACGCCACCGCCAGCGACAGGATCACCAGCTCCAAGGTCGGCCCGATCCGGACCGCCAACTCGGCGCCGACCGAACCGCCGCTCTGGATCGAGGTGCCCAGGTCCCCGGTCGCCAGCCCCTGCAGGTAGTCCAGGAACTGCCGCCACAACGGCTGATCCAGCCCGTACCGGGCCTGCGCCGCCGCCACGTCGGCCTCGGTGGCGGCCGGGCCGAGGATGCTGCGGATCGGGTCGCCCGGCAGTACCCGCACCAGCAGGAAGGTGACGATCACTACCCCGAACAACACCGGCACCAGCTGCAACAGCCGCCGGGCGACGAACCGCAGAAGCCGCATCGACTCTCCGTACCCAGCTCAGGACGAGCTGCTCAGGTGCTGCAGGCGGGCCAACCCGTCCACGGGCTGCACCCAGCCCGTCACGTGGTCGCGTACCGGCAGGTTGAAGTTCGGCTGGCAGATGATCGCCCATGGCACGTCCTCCGCGAGCAGCTCCTGCACCCTTAGCCAGAGCTGGTTGCGCTCGGCCTCGTCCACTACCGTGTGGGACTCCTCGTAGATCTGCTCGATCTCGGAGTTGCGGTAGTTCGAGTAGTTCAGCGCGGCACCCTCGGTCAGGCTGGTGGCGAGCAGATACTCCACATCGTTGACCCACATCTGGCCCGAGGTGATCTGCAGTGGAATGTTCTTCTGATTGCGCCGCTCGGCCAGCGTCCCCGGGTCGAGCGGGGTGAGCTCCAGCTCGATGCCGACCTTGGCGGCCTCGCTCTGCACCAGCACCGCCAGCTGTTGCTGGGTCTCGTTGTCGGTCTCGAAGACCAACTCGGCCTGCACCGAATCCAGGCCAGCTTCGTCCAACGCGGCCCGGGCGGCGTCCAGATCGTAGGTGTACGGGTAGCCGCGCTCGTCGTAGCCGGGCATGTCCAACGGCACCAGGCTCTGCACCGGCCGGGCATCACCACCGTACACATTGGCAATAATCTGCTCGTACGGCACCGCGTAGGCCAGCGCCTTCCGGACGTTGACATCGTCGAAGGGCGCGGTCTCCACCGACATCTGGATGGCCACCTGCTCGTTGCTGGGCGCCGAGATGACGGCGACGCCGTCGAGTTCCCGAAGGTCCGCGACGTCCCGCTGACTCATGCCGAGCGCGACGTCGATATCGCCGTTCTGCAGCTGCAGTCGCTGGTTCGACGCGGCGGGGACCACGGTGAGCCGGATCTGGTCGATCTGCGCCGGGTCGGGCCCGGGGTAGTCGGGGTTGCGACTCAGCAACACCTCCTGCCCCTGGGTGGCCGACTCGACCCGGAAGTACCCACCGCTGGGCGGGTTGCCGGCGATCCAGTCACTGGCCCACGGGTCGTCGTCGGTGGCGTGTTCCTGCGCCTCCTGCGAATCGAAGACGTAGAGCGAGATCGCCTGGATTTCCCGGGTCAGCGCGCTCGGGAATGCCTGATGGAACTCCACTGTATAGTCGTCGATCACCCGGACCTGGTCCGGCTCGGTCAACCCGATGAGCCGGTAGATACCGGCCACGTTGGCCTGTGCGGCGAAGGCCCGGTCCTTGGACCACTTGACATCGTGCGCGGTCAGCTCGTTGCCGCTGGCGAAGGTGACCCCTTCCCGCAGCCGCAGCGTCCACACCCGGTTCTCCGCGTCCGGTTCGAACGACTCCGCGAAGGTCGGGATGATGTTTTCGGTATCGGAGATCTCGGCACCATCGACGGTGGTGACGCCGTAGTCGATCAGGTATGGAAAGACATTCTTGTAGAGCATCAGCGCGATCGGGTCGAACCCGACGAAATCCTGGTCCCAGCTGCTGGGGTAGCTGGGAACCGCGATCCGGAGAGTGCCGTCGCCGGCCGCTCCGGTGCCGTCGGCGTCGTCGCGGGCGCACGCGCCGACCGCGACCAGCAGCGCCACGCCGCCGCCTAGCTGCAAAACCGATCTACGCGACAAACCCGATAAATCGCCCGGCGGGCGATGTGAGGAGATTGACTGAGCCATGAGAGTCCTCCGTAGCCAGGGAGGCGGAGAGTCGACTGGTATTCGCTTGTTCTATCAGGCCCGAGTTCTGTGAACAAGACCTCAGCGGGCGTTCACCCAGAAGATCCTGCTTATAGCGGCTCGCCATCGGCTGAACGGCGGACATCCGAACGCCACTGTTCATCAGCGTTCACACACACGATACAACCTTGGGCGTTCGTAGCTCCACCATGAACGAGGCTTTTTCAGGATTTTCCGGCTCTCGCCATCTTTGAGGCTAGATACTCGGCCTATGTCGGCACTACGACGGGTCGGGTGCGCTGCCGTACTACTGCTCGCCGCGCTGCTGGTGCCGGCGACCCCCGCAGCCGCCGAACCGGCCCATACGTCGATCTTCATCGAACTGAACCCGAGCACCGTGCAGGCGGGGGTACAGATCGAGATCCGAGCCAGCTGCGCCGGCCACCCGAAACCCGCCACCGTCCGCTCCCGGGCCTTCGGAGACATCACCCTGGCGGCCCACCATGAGGACGAACTCCGCGGCAGCGTCACCGTGCCCACCGGCACCCGCGCCGGCGAGTACCGGGTCGATCTTCGCTGCGGCGATGGCTCCCGCGCCCGTACCGACCTGGTGGTGCTGGAGATGAAACGGCCGACCCGCGGCCCGGAGACCGGCGGCGGCGGCGCCGCCGGTGAGCAGCTGACCCCACCGGTGCTGCTCGCCGGCGCTGGCGCCGCCGTACTCGCCGCCGGGGCTGCGCTGCTGCTGCGGCAGCGCCGGCGGACCGGGTAGCCGCCGGTGTCCCGGCGCGGCATGGTGGCGGCGGTGCTGCTGCTGATCGGGGTGTTCACGCTGGGCATCGCGCTCAGTCAGCTGCGCCTGCCGCTGCCCGACTGGGCCACCAGCAGCACCCCACCGGCGGGCAACGCGCTCTCCCCCAGTGACCCGGTGGGGTTGGTGATCCCGACACTGGCGGTGCGGGCGCCGGTCCATGCGGTGGGCATCGACGAGCACGGCGGCATCGAAGCCCCGGCGATGCACCGGGCCGACGAGACCGGCTGGTACGCGGCAGGGCCCACCCCCGGTCAGCACGGTGCGGCGGTGATCGTGGGCCACGTCGACGACAACTACGGGCCGGCGGTCTTCCATGAGCTGGAACGGCTCCGCACCGGTGACCGGATCGAGGTCTCGCGGCAGGACGGCAGCGTCGCCGCCTTCGAGGTGACCGACGTGCGCAGCTTCGACAAGACCGCGCTGCCGCCGGAGGTGTACGGCGACTTCAGCGCCCCGGAACTGCGGTTGATCACCTGCGGTGGGCGCTGGGACGACAGCCTGGGCTACCCCGAGAACCTGGTGGTCTACGCGACCCTGGTCGAGTGATCGGCGCTCAGAGCACCGGGACGGGCGGGGTGAGGAACGCTTCCCACCGGGGGTCCGGGGCGCGGTGGCCGAGCACCCGCCAGGCGGCCCCGCGCGGCACCGACGGCACGGTGTGCAGCCGCCAGCCGAGCTCGGCGGGCGTACGGTCGCCCTTGCGGTGGTTGCACTTGGCGCACGCCGCGACCACGTTCTCCCAGGCGTGCCGGCCGCCGCGGCTGCGCGGCATGATGTGGTCGACTGTCTCGGCGGCTGCCCGGCAGTACGCGCAGCGGCCACCGTCCCGGGCGAATACCCCCCGGCGCGACAGCCCCACCTGCGAACGGTATGGAACCCGGACAAAACGGGTCAGTTTAACGACGGAGGGGACGGGGATCGCACGCCGGGCGGAGTGCAAGATACCGTCTCCGTCGGCGACACAGATCGCCTTAGCGGACAAGATCAGGATGGCGGCCCGCCGCACTGACACGACTCCCAGCGGCTCGTACGTGGCGTTGAGGATCAACGCAGCCGAGTGCGCTGGGCTTCGTATCTCAGGCATCGCAGGTCCGCCCCTTCCTCGGCGGCGCACCCGCCGTACCGCAATAATCCCCGATCCGACGAGTTTTCGCACCTACTTATGCTGTCGAACTGGTGAACCCGCCGAGACTGGAGCACCTCGTGGAACCGATGCTCGCCCAGGCCCCGCTGCCGGACTGCCTGGAGGACAACCGCCTCTGCCGATGGCTGTGGGAGCTCAGCGGCCAGGTCTGGGTCGCCGAAGGCGGCACCGCCGCGGTGCTACCACTCCGGATCGCGCTGATCGTGCTGATGGCGATCATCTTCCGGTGGCTGCTGCGCCGCGCGGTCAACCGGCTCGTCCGCCGGACCAGCAACGGCAACGTGCCGACGCTGCTGCGACCACTGCCCGAACGGGTCCGCACCACCGTGCATGAGGCGACCACCCTGATCTCGCCCGAGCGGCGCCGGCAACGGGCCGAGGCGATCGGCTCGGTGCTGCGCAGCGCGGTCACCATCGCCATCTTCGGCATCGCCGGTCTGTTGATCCTCAGCGAGCTCGACCTGCACCTGGGGCCGCTACTCGCCGGCGCCGGCATCGTCGGGGTGGCGCTCGGTTTCGGTGCCCAGTCGCTCGTCAAGGACCTGCTCGCCGGCCTGTTCATGCTGCTTGAGGACCAGTACGGGGTGGGTGACCTGGTCGATGTCGGCGAGGCCAGCGGCACCGTGGAGGCGGTCGGGCTACGGATCACCACGCTGCGGGATCTCAACGGCGTCTTCTGGTACGTCCCGAACGGCGAGATTCGCCGAGTGGGCAACCGAAGCCAGGGATCGGCGACGGTCGTCGTCGACATGCCGATTGGGTTCGCGCCGATGGCGGCGGCCGCCGAGGCGCTGCGGCAGGGCGCACAGCGCCTCGCCGACGATGTGGAGTTGCGTGGTCAGTTGGTCGAACCGCCGGAGGTGCTCGGCGTCGATCAGGTGACAGTAGAGGGCGCGGTGGTCCGAACCATCGTCAAGACCACTCCGGACGCCCAGTGGCAGATCGGTCGTGAGCTGCGCAGACGGCAGACCGAAGCGTTGGAGGAAGCGGGCTTGGCGGAGAAGATCCTCGCCGCCAGGGTCTACCCACGAGACCCGGGCGGCGCCGGCAATCAACCATAGGATCATGCTCGGCTATCCACCTAGGGCACCCTAACGTCCGTTAGCACTGGCGCGTTGTCATTCGATCGGGCAGAATCCCTGGCACAACCGCTTCACTACGCGAAGTGATCAGTGAAAGGTTCCTGGGGTGTCCGACGATCGTCCGTCCGAACGGAAGGTCACGTTCGGCGAAGTGTTCGCCATCGGCGAGTATCGCGCGCTCTTCGCCTCCACCCAGCTCGCCTGGCTCGGCGAATACATGGCGAAGGCCGCGGTGATGGCGCTGGTCTTCGCGCAGACCGGCTCGGTGGCGATGTCGGCGGCGGCGTTCGCGATCTCCTTCGCCCCCTGGCTGCTCGGCGGCCCGTTCCTGGCCACCCTCGCCGAACGGTATCGATACCGCTCGGTGATGGTGGTCTGCGACGTGATCCGGGCCGGGCTGATCGCGCTGGTCGCCCTGCCGGGGATGCCGCTGCCGGCGATGCTGCTGCTGGTCTTCCTGGTGGCGCTCGCGGCGCCGCCCGGTCAGGCGGCCCGCTCGGCCACCCTGCCGCTGGTGCTCACCGGCGAGCGGGTCGTGCTCGGATTGGCGATCAACCAGAGCAGCGGCCAGGCCACCCAGGTCCTCGGCTACTTCGCGGGCGCGGTGATAGCGATCATCGACCCCCGCGGGGCGCTGCTGATCAACGCGGCGGCCTTCATACTCTCCGCGATCATCCTCCGGTTCGGCGTAAAGGATCGCCCCCCGCAGATGCGGGCCGAACACCGCAGCCACCTGCTGCGGGAGACCGGGGAAGGGTTCAAGCTCGTCTTCGGCACCCCGGCCCTGCGGGTGATCGCGCTGTTGGTCTTCACCGCCATGCTCTTCTCGATGATCCCCGAAGGGCTGGCGATCGGCTGGGCCAGCGAACTCGCCGAGGGCGAAGAGACCCGGCAGGGGTTCTATCAAGGCTTGATCATGGTCGCCAACCCGATCGGGTTCGCCCTCGGGGTGCTGCTGGTGGCCCGGTTGCTGCTACCCACCACCCGCCGCCGGCTGGTGCCGCTGCTCGCGGTGCTCGGCCCGCTGGCGCTGGTGCCGGCGCTGTTCAACCCGCAGATCGCCGTCGTACTCCTGATGGCCATGGTCAGTGGCCTGGCGATGGCGGGTATGTTGCCCACCCTGAACGGGATGTTCGTCCAGGCCCTGCCGAACGGCTTCCGGGCCCGCGCCTTCGGGGTGATGAACTCGGGCATGCAGGCCATCCAGGGGTTTTCGGTGCTCGCCGCCGGTGCGCTGGTGGGCGTCTTCGGCAACCAGCGGCTGCCGATGGTGGTCGGGTTCTGGTGCCTGGTCGGTGTTTTGATCATGGTCTTCTTCGCGGCCCGGTGGCCGAAACCAGCGTTCTTCGAGGCGGCGATCGCCCGTACCGAAGCGATCAACCAGGCGGCCGCAGCCGAGCAGGCCGCCACGGCAGACCAAGCGACCGCGGCCGAGCCGCGCCCCGC